>JAUJPG010000009.1:131753-135964 GCA_030447245.1 Chloroflexota bacterium
CTGCCACAACGACCGACGCTGAGCCGGCTACACCGGCGGCACCGACGACCGACGCGCCACCGAGCACGAGCGGGCGCACCACGGCTCCTGACCGGAGCATTACTGAGGAGGCGACGTCTTGAGAGACCGCGGTGCGGCCAGAAACCAGTTCAACGCTATCGGGCGGCGCAAGACCAGCATCGCCAAAGTGCTGCTGCAGCCAGGAGCCGGGAATGTGATCGTCAATGGGCAGCCGATGGAAGAGCGGTTCACCCGCCCTGCTCACCAGATTGCTATCACGCTGCCACTGCGGGTAACCAACACTATCGGAGCCTTCAACGTGATGGTCAAGGTCGAGGGCGGCGGCATCACCGGTCAGGCAGGAGCCATCGTCCATGCCACTGCCCGTGCGCTCGTCAAGGCAGACGAGGCGTCCAGGCCAGTGCTTCGTCAGGCCGGCCTCCTAACCCGTGATCCGCGCGCCAAGGAGCGCAAGAAGTACGGCCTCAAACGAGCCCGCAAGGCTCCGCAGTACACCAAGCGCTGAGCACACCGTCGAAGAGCACTTGGTAGCAACGGGGGCCAGCGGCTCCCCGGCCGCCGCGCGGGGCGGGATGCGCTAGGCCGGGGCTGTCCGCTCGCGGGGCCAGATCTCTAGCGCAGCGGGGCGGATCGGGGCGCCACGGTACGCGCGCTGGCCATCAGGCCAGCGCTCGAGCCAGTAGAGCTCGCCGCTCGACGCCGTACAATGCCGGTACTCGACGGTGAGTTTATGGATCGGACCGGCCGTGTTCTCGATCGTCACGCTGGCCTCGCCACTGTCCTGGATCTGGTAGGCTCCGCCGTCAACTCGGACCTCGTCGGGGCTGCCGGCCGCCTCGACCGGCTCGACCGCTTGGAGCATCGCCAGGCTCAGGGCGCCCGGCCCGACGTAGAGCCACCGCTGGCCGTCGGACCCGAGCCGATGCAGCTTCCAGCTCCGCCCTCCTGCGAAGTAGGTGATGGTCAGCTCGACAAGGTAGTCGTCCAGCTCGTAGCCAACCGCGTCGCCCAGTCCGAGGGCGGCGACCGCGTCAACGCCATCGGACAGCGCGGCGGAGGTCAGCAGGGTGCTGGGGGCAACCGTCGGGGCGCGCTCGCCACGCAACAGCTCGAGCCGTTGGTCAAGGTCTCGTTCCCAGGCCTGGACGGCTCGCAGGATCTCCGCCGGCTCGTCAGCCCGGCCTGTCCCATCGGGGTGCAGCTCGAGCGCGTCCGCCCGCGCGGCAATCCGCCGCAGCCGCTCCGAGACCAGGGTGTCGTACTGGGCGAGCGCCGCGACATCGGCGTCGGTCAGACGGACAGCCTCGTACCACGCCGCCTGGTCATAGCCGGGGCCTCCGAGCTGGGCGGCGACCTGGCGCAGTCGAGCAGCGGCCCGCTCCAGCCTTGACTCGCGGCGGGCCAGGCCGGCCAGCCGTTGCGCCTGCTGGTCCGCCTCGGCGGCGATCCGCGCTCGAAATAGCCGATCCTGCTCCAGCACGCGTTGCCTCCCGGCGAACTCGGCGGCCTCCGCCTGCTCCTGCTTGCCGCGCTGCAAGACGAACCAGCCCGCGCCGACCAGCGGCACACCGACCACCAGGGCGAGCAAGAGCCACAACAACGCCCCACCCGACGTCAGGTTGCCCGATGCGGCGGTCACGACCATCGAGAGAACCAGCCAGCCGCCCAGGACACCCCCCAGGCCGATCAGGCCGAGCCCGAGCGCGCGGCCCGTGCTCACCGGCTGCTGCCCATCTACGAGAACCCTCCGCCGCCGCCGCCGCTGCCTCCGCCGCCGCCGCTGCCGAACCCGCCTCCACCACCGAAGCCGCCGCCGCTCCAGCCGCTTCCGCCACCCTTGCTCAAGACTTCAGCCGTGCGGTTCAACACCTCGGCCAGCCCCGTGTTCCACGCTCCAGGCCCCCCGCTGTTGTCGCCCCACCCCTCTGGCTCGTCCGGCGTCGCGACCGAACCCGCCTGCCGGTCACCTCGCGAGTAGTCTGGTCCGGAACCGATCGGGCCTCCGAACCCACCCCCCCACGACCCCGGCATGACCACGACGTTCGGCCCGCCCCTGCCGTAGCTCCCATACCCCTGGGGCACGTACCAGCGGGGTGGGGTCGTGCCTACGGACGCGATGTTGCGGACCCAGGTCTGGTCTGCTCCCAGCGCCACCGCGTACGGCAGCCAGCGCGCAATCGTGTCCGTCTCAACCGCGCTTCCGCCACGCGCTGCCCCATCGAGCGTCCCCTGTTCGCGCAAGAAGCGGCCAAACGCTCGCCAGCGCGCCGCTTCCAGCGCACCGACGCGGGTGCGACGCGGCATCGAGGACGCAAGGTGACGCGCGATCACGCCCAGGAACACCAGCGCGACAAACGGCAGGACGACCAGATCGACGTATGGAGTCAGGAACAGCAACGCGGCGAGTCCGCCGAGCAGCCCAATGGCGAGCAGCGTCGTGCCCAGGCGCCGGTAGCGGCGGCGGACCTGCTCTGGATGGGCGTGGAATAGCCCGGCCCGCACCACCTCGGCGTAGAGCTGGTCTTGGAACAACGGGATGCTGCCGACGAAACGGTCCTTCAACTCCGACAGACGAACCTCGCGAGCCCCGCCTCGGAACAGCGTCGCGAGAATCGTCCGCTCGTAAGCCCGAAGCCCGAGCTGCTGGTCCTTCAACAGCTCCAGCCGGTAATCGAGCGACGAGCCCTCGAGGCTCGGGTCGCGCTCCTCGGTCATCCTTATGACGCCGCGGTTGGCCAACTCGACAAGGGTAGCGACCACGTCCTGGACGTCCGCCTGCTCATCGGTTAGTGTCCCGACGACCCCGGCCGGCAGATCGCTCGGCGGCTCGCTCAGGGTCGGAGGCACCGCGCCGATCGCGGGGTCCCGCCCGCGTGCATACCAAGCACCGCCGAGTCCCAGACTCCCGAGAATCACCAGGGCGAGGCTGCCCAGCAACAGCAAGAAGTTGACGACCGGCCGTCCAGCGGTCTGCAGCCAGTCAACCAGGTCAGCCCGGGCCTGCCAATCCGGCTTGGACGCTGCCACCAGGCCGTGCGGGAACTGGGCACGGATCTCCATCGCCTGACCTGGCGGCAGGTTCTGCGCGGTGAAGACAGCGGTCCGCGGGTCGACGAGCCGCGCCTGGTCCAGGTCGCGGCCAGCATAGGTGGCCAGCATCACCTGGTCGGCGCGTAGCTCGCTCGGAAAGCGGAGCGTGACCGTCGCGGCACGGACGGGCGCGGGGCGATCGGCATAGACGGCGATCCAGTAGAGTTGGTCGCCGCCCTCATAGACGCGGATCGCGCCCTCGACGCGGTAGCGCAGGATGAACGTCCGGGTGCCGCCGCTCGTTGGCGGGAACCACCAGTCGATCCGCGCGTTGTCCGCCTCGCGAACGGCGGTGAACGTAAAGGGTCGATCGCTGCCACGCGTGTACTGCCGCCCGGGCTCTTCGACTGAGATTCCGGTGATCCCCCCAACGCGGTCGAGCGGGATCTCGCGAAACCCCTTGCGGATCGTTCCAGAGATCTGCAGGACCAACGTCTCGGCGACGTCGAACGTGCCATCTGGCTGAAGGACGATCTCAACGTCGTAGCGGTCCCAGACGAACGGCGCCGCGTTCTGTGCGTGCGCCAGGTGCGCGGGCGCTCCCGGCGTCAATCCCCCCCCGATCCCCCAGCCCAGGCCAGTCCAGGCCAGCACGGTGATCGCGATCAGGACGCGGCGCAGGGGACCCATGAGGAGATTCTACACGAGCGTTCGTCACGCCCCTCCCTACCACCGTCACCGAGTTCCTGGCGGTAGTCTGCTTGTCGCGGTCGATGTGCTCTCTGCCACGCTGATGTCGCCGGCCCTGACGATCCTCCCGTCGGCGATCGCCAATGTCGTCCCCAGCCCAGAGCCCACCATCACCATGTAGCTGCGCGCCCGCCCCCCACTGGCCCTCCGCCGTACCGCGGCCGGAACATCCGCGATGACGGCACCGAACCCGTCTGAGGGGCCGTCCTGCGATCGTCTACGCTCGCGCGGGGCATGCGCCCAGGATTCCAGCGTTACGGCTTGCTCACCCGAGCTTCACGAGCGGGTCACGGCGACGGCTCAGGCAGGTGCCCGCTGAACGTCCACAGGTCACCGCCGACCAGGTGGAACCGGATCTGCGATCGCGCCCGCTGCTTTGGCAGGCGATCCCAGGTGATCCGCTGAATGCG
>JAUJPG010000009.1:136064-137188 GCA_030447245.1 Chloroflexota bacterium
TACTCGAGGTATTCGGCCAGGCGGCGACGCAGCTTGGCGCCGCGAAGCTTGGTGATCGCCTCGGCTTCGAGCTGCCGGACCCGCTCGCGACTCACGCCAATGACCTGGCCGATCTCCCCCAGGGTCCGCGGACGTTGGTTTGAGATCCCGAATCGCATCCGCAGCACCATCCGCTCGCGCGGGGTCAGCATCTGCAACGCGTCATCCAGGTAATCGCTCAGCAAGGTGCGCTCGGCCACGTCGGCAGGCGCCTCCTCGCCGTGGTTCGACAGCAAGTCGCCGAGGGTATTCTCCTCATCGCTGCCGACCGGTGTCTCCAGCGAAATCGGGTTGGCGGAAGCACGGAATGCCTCGCGCACTTTCTCGACCGGGATGCCTAGCTCGAGGGCGACGTCCTCGGGCCGCGGATCGTGGCCCAGGCGCTGCTGGAGCCGCTGGAACGTGCCGTAGACGTGGCCAATCTGGTCGATCATGTGGACCGGCACACGGATCGTCCGACTCTGATTTGCGATCGCCCGCGTCACTGCCTGGCGGATCCACCAGTAGGCATACGTGCTGAACTTGAAGCCACGCCGGTAGTCGAACTTCTCGACCGCCCGCGACAGCCCCAGGCTACCCTCCTGAATCAGGTCAGAGAACGGCAGTCCCCGCCCCAAATAGCGTCGAGCCACCGAGACAACCAACCGCAGGTTGGACTCCATCAGCTTGCGGCGGGCACGCTCGCCCTCGTCCAGCTCGTGCTCAAGCCGCGCTAGCGAAGCGCGATCGGCCGGCGGGTCTGTCGCCAGCCGCTCCGCGGACTGGTTGCCTAGCTCGAGCGCCTTGGCCAGAGTAACTTCCTGCTCGGCCGTCAGCAGCGGGATGCGAGCGATGTCCCGGAAGTAGATCCCGAGCGGCGAGTCAATGACCGCGTCCGAGTTGTGCGCGGCGGGCGCCCCGGGCGGCCCCCGGGGGTGGGGGTCCGGGGGGGTGTGGGTATGAGGCAAATATGCCCCAAGAGGTGCGAACTTGACCCAAACCCCCGCAACACCCAACAAGGGACGCCCCGAGCGAGCCACCGCCACGGAGGGAAATATAAAAACACGCCGTAGAAGAGAAAGCGGGCCCGCCCCACAGAACCCCCA
>JAUJPG010000010.1 GCA_030447245.1 Chloroflexota bacterium
AAGGCTGGCGTGTGTTCCTACCGGGCGGCCGCCGCGGCCTCCAACACTTCCCTCGAACCATCCCGACCCATTGCTGCGCGCCGCGGCATCAGCGCCGTCGACGAGGCCATCAAACCAACATTGCACTCGGACCATCCCGGTCCATTGCTGCACCAGACTGTCGACGCGCCTCGGGCGGCTACGCCTAACGGGGTCGTGCTAGGTAGTGGACTTCTCGTCGACCCGCTTCAGAAAGCGTCCCATGTCGACGATGAACCGCTCGTGTCGACCGATGCCAACTGGCTCGCGGGCATCGTGGGCCTCGACCTCGTAGCTTAGCTTGCGTTCGTCGATAGCCACAATCCGTGCCCGCACGGTGACGTCCATGCCGACCGGGGTCGCGGCCAGATGCCGGACGTCGATGTGGGTGCCGACCGTGGTCTGGCCCGGCTCCAAACGGCCCTCGTGGGCGGACATCGCCGCCTGCTCCATCAGCATGATCATCGCCGGCGTCCCAAGGACCAGAACACCGCCGCTGCCCATCGCATGGGCAGTGATGTCGTCGGTCACGCGCCGGGTGACCTCACCTGTGAGCCCCACTTCGATCTGGGCCACGTCCGGCCGCCTAGATCCGCTCGACGATCGTGGCGATGCCCTGGCCGACCCCGATGCACATCGTGGCGAGGCCGACGCTTGCGTCTCGACGCTTCATCTCGTAGAGCAGCGTCGTCATGATGCGCGCCCCGGAACAGCCGAGCGGATGCCCGAGGGCAATGGCGCCCCCGTTGACGTTGACCCTGTCCTCGTCAAGCCCGAGATCTCGGATGCAGGCGACGCTTTGGGCGGCGAATGCCTCGTTGAGCTCGACAAGATCCAGGTGGTCCACCGTCATGCCCGCGCGGTCGAGCGCCTTGCGCGTCGCCGGGACTGGGCCGATTCCCATGCAGGAGGGTGCGACGCCGGCCACCGCGCTGGCGGTGATTCGCGCCAGCGGAGCGTAGCCGAGCGACTCTGCCCTGGATCGCTCCATGACCAACGTGGCCGCGGCGCCGTCGTTCACCCCTGAAGCGTTGCCGGCGGTGACGGTCCCGTCCTTCCGGAAGGCTGGCTTGAGCTGGGCCAGTTTGTCCAGCGTCGTTTCCGGGCGGGGGTGCTCGTCCATGTCGATCTGGATGGGCTCGCCGCGGCGTTGGGGGATCGAAACGGGCACGATCTCGTCGGCGAAGCGCCCCTCGGAGATCGCCTCGCCGGCGCGCTGCTGGCTGCGGATGGCGAAAGCATCCTGATCTTGGCGGCTGATGCCGTGCGCCTCGGCCACGTTCTCGGCCGTCTCGCCCATCGATTGGGCGTCGTACATTTCGACCATCCTGGGGTTCACGAAGCGCCAGCCAAGGGTCGTGTCGTAGGCCGTCAGGTCGCCGCGCGGGTACTCCGCCGACGGCTTGGCCATGACGAACGGTGCTCGGGTCATGCTCTCGACGCCACCCGCGATGAAGACGTCACCTGCCCCGACCTGAATGGCCTGAGCGGCGCTATTGATCGCCTGCAAGCCGGAGCCGCACAGGCGGTTGACGGTCTGCCCGCCAACTTCCAATGGCAGGCCAGCTAGCAGCAACGACATCCGGGCGACGTTGCGATTGTCCTCGCCGGATTGGTTGGCACAACCGAAGATGACGTCCTCGATCTCGCCTGGGTCGATCTCGGAGCGGCGGACGACTTCCTTGATGACGAGCGCACCCAGGTCGTCCGGCCGGACGTCTTTGAGGGCGCCGCCGTAGCGCCCGATTGGCGTGCGGCACGCCTCGACGATGACTGCCTCGCGCATGCGACCATCATAGCACGACGTGCGTCGATCCGAGGACGCTACCCTCGCTGCGCGTTCGTGATCGCGACCCAAGTGCAGGCCAGGGTTCCGCAGGCACTGGTCGGTGCGCTCATCTTGCATCGGGTTGCGCGAGCTACGGCCTCGGCTTCATGAACAAGATGCGAAGGGTCTTGGAGCTCGGCGGGCCAAGGTTCCTCCACGCGCTCGACCCGCGCCCCAGGGGCTGGCATGACGACCCGCACGATCCGTAAGAGCTGGGTAAGCTGGCTGTGGAAACGAGCATTTGGCCGTCGTTCGAGGTTGAGGACCATCTCCCGCGGCTGACCGGCTCGACCACGTCGATCGCCGACGGGCGCTTCAAGCGCAAGCCGGTTCGCGAGTACCTGATGTGCCACACCCGCTTCGCCCACTTCACCGATGAGACATACAGGTCTTCCAGCGCAAGGTCGACGAGCAGTGGGGCACCCGTATCGTCCCCGGTGGGATCGCCTTCGGCGTGGAGGGGCTGCAGTGGCTGAATCGACAGCTCACCGCGGACCAGAAGACCTAAGGGTCGGCCGAAGGATGCTTGGAGCTTCTCGGCAGTGAGCCCTGGCCGGCAAGGGAGCAGCGAATCGTGCGGGCACCCGAAGAGCACTCCCGAGGGGCAGGGTAGCGGCATCTTAGCCCGACATCTGGAGAGGGTCACCGGCCAGGCGGATGAGCACGCGGCCGTCGGACCCGAGCCATGCAGCAAACACCCGTTGGTTACGTGGCAAAACCAACGAGTGGCCGATCGCCAACTCGGTGGTCCGGCCCGCGCCGACGAGCCGCAGCGTCATTGGCTCAGACCGTCGCTCGACGAGTTGCGTGCCGAGCAGTGCCTCGAGCGTCGCCCAGGCTGCCGCCTCCATCGGCAGGAGGGTAGACGCGGGAGGCAGTCCAGGGTCCGCCGCTAGCGCAAGTGAGGGTCGATGGCCGCGCCCTCGGCGCATCGACAGGCTGATTGGAATCCCTTGCCACACCGCCGTGGTCGGGGGGCCATCATGGCGTTCCGAATCGCGCGTCAGCGAGCGAGCCGTCTCGGCCAGTTCACCGGGCGCTGCACCGCTCGGCGAGCAGGAGGTCTCTGCGGGGGTGGGCGGCATACCCTCCTCGGAAGGTTTATCCCCATCATCGCGTTGCGCCCCGGTCGCTTCGCGGAGCACGACCGCGACCGGACTGACATCCGCTTCACCCTCGCCGGGGTCCCCGGGGCCTGGCAGCACGCTGATAGCGTGGTGCCAGCCAGCACCGGCGCCGGCGGTCCCCTCGACGTACGACGCACGAGGGGATCTGGCTGAGGCGCACGCCAGCCGAAGCTCCTGGTGTTCGTCGTTTAGGATTACGAAGCGTGAGTGCCCCACCGCCACGCGAGCTGGCGGGAGCAGCACCAGGTCAGCCAGGCTCGCTTGCTCGCGGCCGATGACGTGGAGCAGGAGGAGCGGCCCCACGAGACTTGCCAGGACGGCGCGGCTGTCCCGCCCCAATCCCGCGCCCGCCGGGAAGGGCACGCAGCCCCGGAGATATGCGTCGAGCAGAGCAAGGTGGACCGGGTGTCCGAGGTGCATCAGGCGCGGCAGCATGAACGCTGCCCCGCGTGATGGAACCTCGACCCGAAGCGATTCGGTCTCCTCGACTGCTCCCCGGGCCTGGCGGATCAGGCGGATATGCCAGCGGTACATCCTACGAGTCTAGCCCACAGGCCGCGTGGGAGCCGTGACGCTCTTGTGCTGCGCAGCGGCCAGGCTCCGTCTGCCTCTACGGCTCGGGAACACGCACCGTCGTGGATGTCACCCCGGCTCCGGTGACGTTTGTGTCACTCGACTCCTTCTGTTACCCTTCGCGCGGCTCGGCGCCAGCCGAGGCGCCCGAGGCAGGGGTGGTCCCCAGTGGATCGGTGCGGGAGCGTTGATGGGCCAGAGACGGTCCGATGGACTGACCACCGCACTAATCACTCAGCGCGGCTTTCGCGCCACCATCCCCGTCCTCATTGTGCTGGCGGCCCTGACCGGCTGCGAGAATCGCTTGCCGATCTCGTCCCCGTTTGCAGCAACCCCCACCGCCACCGCGCCGCGAAGAGCTCAACCCCTTGCAGACGCCCCGCCACCGGAAGCCCCGGCGACGCGCCTCGACGTCGACTTCGCGCGAACGATCCGGCTGGAGGGTGTGACAATTGCTGAGGGGAGCGTGCGAACCGGCCAGTACCTTCGAGTCTGGCTGCACTGGCTGGCGCTTGACCTCTCCCAGGAAGATCTGCGTGCGCTCGGGCGCGTTGTGGACGCTACTGGGCGGGTGGTGGGTAAAGAAGACGACCAGATTGGGCCGCGGAAGAACTATCTCAGTCGTTCGCGTCCAGGCGATCGGCAGGTTGACGAGATGCGGATCAGGATCGGTCAGAGCGCGGCGCCCGGCGAGTGTGCGCTGGTGCTGGCCGTGTTGAGGCCGGACAATCAGACGCACGTACCGATCACCTCCATCCCGGGCAGAGGCACCGGGCAGAATTCCCTCTGGGGCGAGGATGCTGTGCTGGTTGGAGCGATCGAGGTGACCCCGCTGTAACGGCGGCCCTTGCGCGGTGGGAAGCGGAGCGCCTTCCACGTCGGCTCCGTGTGCTTCAGGTACGCAGCGTAGGTTGGCTGGACGACGGACCCGCAGCGTGGGTGCGCCAGGCTGAACAGCAGCCCTTCTGGGATGCGGTAGGTGTCCAGAATGGCGTAGAGCCATTCGACGCCGGACCGGCCTCGAGTCGAGGCGGAGCGAAGGCGAGCGCCCATCACGGGCGTGTGCGGGTAGGGCCGTACCCGCTCAGGTCGCCGGTGACACTCCTGGGCGTCGGTAGCCAATGCTCTTGCCCTTGCCAAGTGCGTCGATCGTCTCTTCCACGGTCATCAGCACCGTTGTCTCGACCGGAGGCCAGGGCGCCGCCTGCCGTGATAGCAAGCACAGCCCCGGCCGCGGAGACGTTATCAGGCGCCTCGAGGATCGCGTAGCCGTCGTATTCGCCGAAGCCATACCAGAAGCCGTGTAGCGCCCCACCTGTTCGATGTATGCGCGCGCTGCATCCCGGCGATCTTCAGGATTCTGCATCAGATTCGACCACGTCTCGGGCGTGTAGCTGAAGCGCATGAGATAGAACGCCATTGGGGACCTCCTGCTTTGATCTGCTGGCCGCCCGGCCTGGGCTGTGGCCGATCGTACGTCGCCACATGGCTGACGTCAAGTGCTCGCGGCGAATAGCACTGGCCGCGATCCTTTGCCAGCCGGTGGCGAACACTTGATTGGATGCCCGAAGTGCCGGAGCAGCGGAGTGGGCTGTCGATTCCCGTGGCGGCGTCTGCGGGGCCACAAACCGAGGGCGGCCCCGTCGAACGACCAGCCTGTGCTGACGCTCGCGCCGGCTACAGCGTCACGCCCGCGCGGGGATGGCCTGCATTTCTTCGATAATGGCGTCGGCGAATTCGGACGTGCCGACCGCAGTTGGGTCGTCGCGGTTCGGTTTCATGTCGTAGGTGACACGCCTGCCCTCGGCGATGACCCGGGAGATTGCCCCGTCCAGCCGGTCGGCGGCCTCACCCTCACCCAGGTGCCGCAGCATCATCACGCCGGACAGCATCGCCGCTGTGGGATTGACCTTGTTCTGGCCCGCGTACTTCGGGGCGCTGCCGTGGATTGGCTCGAAGACCGCGCCCATTTCGCCGATGTTCGCGCCCGGCGCCACGCCGAGGCCGCCGACCAGGCCCGCGCACAGATCAGAGATGAGGTCGCCAAACAGGTTGGGCATGACCATCACGTCGTACAACTCCGGTTTTTGCACCAGTTGCATGCAGCAGTTGTCGGCGATCAGGTCGTTGGATTCGATATCCGGGTACTCCTTGGCGATGTCCTGACCGAGCTGGAGGAACAATCCGTCAGTGAACTTCAGAATATTCGCCTTGTGGACGATCGTGACCTGCTTGCGCTTGTTGGCTCGGGCATATTCAAAGGCGTAGCGGATGATGCGGGTCGACCCAAAGACTGAATTGGCCTTGATGCTGATCGCCGAGTCGTCGCGGACGGTGCCGGCGCCACTGTTATTGATGAACTGGATCAAATCCTTGGTGCCCGGCTCGTTGAGCGCGAACTCGATGCCGATGTACAGGCCTTCCGTGTTCTCGCGCACGATGACCAGGTCGACGTCCTCGTAGCGGCTCCGCACGCCTTTGTAGGATTTGGCAGGCCGAACGTTGGCGTACAGGTCGAGCGCCTTGCGGAGCCCCACGTTGACGCTGCGGAAACCCTTGCCGAGCGGCGTGGTGATCGGGCCCTTGATGGCGACCTTGTTGCGCCTGATCGATTCGAGAACACAGTCGGGCATCGGCGTGCCAAGAGACTCCATGAGGTGGATGCCTGCTTCCTGGACATCCCAGTTGAACTCCACGCCGGTCGCCTCGAGCGCACGGCGCGTCGCTTCCATGATCTCCGGCCCGGTCCCGTCGCCCGGGAGCAAGGTCACGTTGTGAGCCACGGCACCCTCCCTGTTCGCTGTTGCTTGCTAGCGGCCGACTTCCTCGATGGCCTCGCGCAGCACCTTGGCCGAGTTTTGCAGCGCCGCCCGCTCGTCTTCGGAGAGTTCTAGCGGGACCAGTTGCTCACGGCCCCCGGCGCCGATGACGCACGGCACTGACAGCGCCACGTCCTTGATCCCGAGGTAGCTACCCTCCATCAGCGACGAGATCGGAAGCACCCGCTTCTCATCCCTCTGGATGGCGCGGACAAACTCGACGATCATCGGCGCGACGGCGTAGAACGTCCCGCGTTTGCGCTTGATGACGTCGGCGCCTCCGAAGCGCGTTGCCTCGATTACCTCGGCCAATATCTGTTCGCTGAAGCCGGGGAACTGGCGCAGCGGGATGCCGGCGACGGTCCCGGTGCTGGTGACCGGTGCCTGGCTGTCGCCGTGCTCGCCGAGCATGTAGACGTACACCTGATCGGGCGTGACGCCCAAGCGCTCGCCTAGGAGCGAGCGGAATCGCGTGGTGTCCAGCAGCGTGCCGGTTCCCATGACCTTGTTGATCGGAAGGCCCGTCGATTTGATCGCCTGGTAGGTCAACACGTCGACCGGATTTGCGACCATGATGATGAAAGGGTCGCGATTGTGCTTCATGACCTGCTCGAGCACCCCCTTCATCAGGTCGACGTTTTTCTTCAATAAGTCGAGCCGGGTCTCACCGGGCTGGCGCGGAATGCCGGCGGTGATGACGACAAAGTCGGAGCCCTCGCTGGCGTCGTAATCGCCGGCCCGAACGACGCAGCGGTGCGACAGCGCCATCCCGTGACGCAAGTCGAGCGCCTCACCCTCGGCAGCCTCTTTTGCGATGTCGAGCACGACGAGCTCATGGAACGCACCGCTGAGCAGTAGCTGGAACAGGGTGGTCGAACCGACGCGTCCGGCCCCGCCCACCACGGTCAACTTCATCGAAATCTCCCCGTCGAGAGTGGCTCCGGCGTATTGCCAAGGATATGGACGCATGGTACACTATGCTCTGCTTCGGCGCGAGTAGCTCAGCGGATTAGAGCGCAGCCCTGCGGAGGCTGAGGCCCCGGGTTCGAATCCCGGCTCGCGTACCACGGGCATCGTGATCCAGAAGACCGTTGCTGAGTCCAGCATGCCGCCTGGCGGGTGGGCGCTCGCGGTTTTTTTTGTGCCCGCGAACAACCGCGACATCCGCCCGGTGGGCAGCTTGAGGGTGACGGGATGGAACGTAAGCGGCTCGTGGCGGACCGATTTCGTCGCATCTGGCACATCGTGGAAGACATTGCCGCGACGCCCGGAAAGAGTCGAAGGGAGCTAGCCGACAAGTTCCACCTCAGCGAGCGCCAGGTCCAGGCCGACTTGAACATCATTCGGACTGACATGCGTTTGCCGCTGGCACGGCGTCAGGGCTACCGCTTCGTGCGAGAGAACGACGAAGGCGGTGGGGAGGGCTGCTTCGACCTTCGGGAGGCGCAGCTCCTGGTGATGATCCTCCGCCAGTCGATGCGTGATCGCTCGATACCGGCCGACCGGTTGCAGTCGCTGATGAGGAAGCTGCCGGCGATGTTTCCGGCCCATCTCCAGCCGCTCGTCGATCGGACCCTCGAGGCCGTGTCCACGCCGCGCTCGGGACAGCAGCAGCATGTCTTCGCCGCGCTGGCCGACGGACTGCTGCGCGGCGCGTGGGTGAAGCTCCACTATCCTCCTGGTGACGTGAGCTCGCCCTTAGCCGAACCGATCGTGCACCCCGAGCTCCTCTTACCGTACCTTGACTCCTGGTACTTGATTGGCGAAGTTCGGCAGCGGAGTCGTACCATGATGTTCAACCTGGACGCGGTGACCGCGGTCACCATCACCACAACGGTCGAGGCGTGAGGATGCATCGCTACTCGATCGGCCGACGGCGCCTCCTGGGAACCGTCGCTGCCGGCCTGGTGGCCGCTGCCCTGCCTGAGCGGCACCTGCTGGCCCAGGATCAGGCCCAACTCGGGGACGACGTCGACCCGGTGGCCGACGTCGGACCCGCCGTTGCGGGGCCAGACGAGTTCGTGTCGACCGGGATCGTCCCGGTTGTTCTCACACTGCCGAGCCTCGGGGTTACGGCCAACGTCGCCGGGGTGGGTCAGGATGAGGACGGAGCCATGTCCGCTCCGAGCAACCCGGACGAGATAGCCTGGTATTCACTTGGTCCTGGCATGGGTGTGCCCGGCAATGCGGTGTTTGCCGCGCACGTCGACTGGGGCGGCCGACCGCGCGTGTTCGGTCAGCTGGCGGCACTCCAGCCTGGCAGTCCTGTACTGATCGTCGACGCCGCGGGCAACGGCTATCAGTACACCGTCGAGTCAAGTGAATGGTTCCAGGCCGACGGGGCGCCGGTCGAGGAGATCTTCTCCCAGCCTGCACATCCGATGGTCACCTTGATCACCTGCGGCGGCACGTACCGCGCCGCCACGCGGGAGTACCTGGACCGCCTTGTCGTGCGTGCCCGCGGCGGCTGAACTGACCCACCCCGCCGACCCTGCGCCCAGGCGTACTTGCCCAGCTAGAACAAAGGAAGGTCCGGGCGGACCGCCGTCACCAACTGAGGGCGACGAGCAGCCCGAGCAGTGACCCGACGAATACCTCGAATGGCGTGTGGCCGAGGAGCTCGAGCAGGCGCTTTTCGCTGAAGCGCTGGTAGTCCCGCACCTCCTCGAGCATTCGATTGAGAATACGCGCCTGATTGCTCACCGCCCGTCGAACGCCGGCAGCGTCGTAGAGCACGATGGCGGCAAACGTCAGCGCCACTGCGAACTCCGTCGAGCCGATGCCGTCTTCCATCCCGACGCGCGCTGCCAGCGAGACGACGACGGCGGAGTGGGCGCTCGGCATTCCGCCGGCGCTGGCTAGTAGCCCCAGGCGTAGCTTGCGATCGCGGAGCAGCATGATCAGCAGCTTTGACGCCTGCGCCAGCCACCAGGCAACCATCGCCGCGATCAGTGTGTCGTTCCGAACCAGGTCACCCATCGATCGGGTCTACGTCAGCAAGCGGAGGGCGAAGACGAAGGAACAATCTGGAGGGAGCTTGCCGTCCGCCCTCTGCTTAGAATGCAGGCTCCTCGAGATCAACCTGCTCGGACTCGAGCACGCGGCTGATCCTCAGCTCAGCGGCGTCCAGGATCCGGGTGCAACGGTTCGCCAGCCAGATGCTCCGTTCGAAGGCGTCGATCGATTCCGCGAGTGGCAGGCCGCCTTGCTCCAGGCTTGCGATCATTTCGTGCAAGCGTGCGTAGGTTTCCTCAAAGCTACTTTCGTCGTCGATGGCACTCGCGGCGCCGAGCCCATTGGTAGCATCCATCTCCCCCCCTTGGTCGGTGCCTCGTCCAAGCTTCAACGTTCAAACCCTGTGGCGGCACTCCCCTCGGAATCACGAGCATCGGACGTGGAGTCTAACTCGACCGCGATTGCATCCGCCTCGATATTGCCATCGAGGAGCCGAATGTGGAGTCGATCGTCGGGCTGCGCCTGGCGCGCCGATCTGATCACACGCTCTCCTGGCGCGGACCGGACGCTGACGATGCTGTAGCCACGGCCGAGCGTCGCCAGCGGGCTGAGCGCAGCGAGCTGGAGGCGGCGCGCCGCGAGATGCTCGCGCGCGGCGTCGAGCCTGTAGCCAACATGTGCCCGCGCACGCCGCAGCTCGTCGCGCGTCGCCTGCCGCTCTAGGGCGATGCGGCCCGTAGGTGCCTGCAGCAGCAGTGCTTCGCGGGCGCGGCCGAGTCGGCTGCGCGCGTCGACTAAAGTCAGGGCGACGATTTCGCGAGCACGCTCGGACAGGTCGCGAACCGTCCCGGCCAGCAACCGCAGATCCGGGGCGATGATCTCGGCGGCCGCCGATGGAGTCGGAGCGCGCAGGTCCGCGACAAAGTCACAGATCGTGAAGTCTGTCTCGTGGCCGATAGCCGAGACTATCGGCCAGGGGCTGGCGAAGATTGCCCGTGCGACGCCCTCGTCGTTAAACGCTGCCAGCTCCTCGGGGGACCCGCCGCCGCGCGCCACCACGACCACGTCGAGACGCACTCCATTGACGCCGCGCCAGGCGGCAAGCCGAGCGAGGGCCGCGACGATCTCCGCCGGAGCGGTCTCGCCCTGCACCGAGGTGTGGGCGATTACGACTTCGGCGATCGGGTAACGGCGTGTCAGTACGGTCATGATGTCATGGAGGACCGCGCCGGACTCGGACGTCACCACGCCGATCCGCCGTGGGTAGTCCGGCAGCGGCCGCTTGCGCTCCTCAGCGAAGAGGCCCTCCTGCTCGAGCTTCAGCCGCAAGGCCTCGAAACGAAGGTACGCCGCGCCGGTGCCGGCGGGGTACAGGAGGTCGACACACAGCTGGCACGCGCCACCTGGCGGGTAGAAGTCCACCTTCCCGTGGGCGATCACCTGGTCGCCAGCTCGCGGCTCGGCGCCGCACCGCAGGGCCGCGCCCCGGAAAAGGACCGACCGAAGCTGGGACGATTCGTCCTTGAGGGAAAAGTAGTAGTGGCCTCGCGCCGAGCGTGAGACGTTGGTGAGTTCGCCCTGCACCCACAGATCGGAAAGCGTCCCGTCGAGCTTGAACAGCTCCGAGATGCGGGCGCCGACTTCGCTGACCTCGAGGATGTTCACGTTGCTCGCACCACGAGCAAGGCCTGGCCGTATTCCACGGCCTGACCATCCTGGACGAGGAGCCGGTCGACGACTCCAGCCCGCTCGCTCTGGACGCGATTCAGCATCCGCATCGCCTCTACGGCACCGACGGTCTGGCCGACCGCCACGTCGTCGCCCTCTTCGATACGGCCATCCCCCGACGGAGGGCGCCGGAACACTCCGACCAGCGGCGACGTGATGGTGAACGAGGTGGGCAGGGCTGGTGGCGATTCGCTCACGCCGGCGCTGGTTAACGTCACGCCGCCCGGCACGGCGGGGTCCCTCCTGATGAGCACATGCCCGCCGTCATACTCGACCTCGAGCTCGGCCACGTCCGAGTCGGCCACCGCCCGGAGTAGGTCGCCCAACTCGTCAGCCCAGAAGACGCCGCCCAGGCCTTCGTCCCTCCGCACTAGACGCGTTCGAGGTACGTCCCGCTCCTCGTGTCGATCTTGATAGTTTCGCCCTGGTTGACAAAGAGCGGAACCTGGACCGTCAGCCCGGTTTCCAGCTTGGCCGGCTTGGTGCCGCCGGCGGTGGTGTCGCCGCGGAAGCCGGGGTCGGTCTCTTCGACGCGCAGCTCGATCGTGATCGGAAGGTCCACGGCGACCGGCTCATCCTCATAAAATTGGACCTGGAGAACCATCCCATCCTTGAGGTAGTTTACGGCCTCGCCGAGTTGCTGCGCCGTGAGCGCGATCTGTTCGTAGGTCTCCTGGTCCATGAAATGGTAAGCGTTTTCTTCGGCGTACAGGTACTGCATCTGCCGTTGCTCGAGGCGGACGCGCGGAAACTTCGTGCCGGCCTGGACCGTGGTGTCCGAGATCGCGCCGCTCCTGACGTTCTGCATCCGCAGCCGTACCTGGGCGCTGCCTCGGCCAATCTTCTGATGTTGGTACTCGAGGATCTTGAACAGCTGGCGGTCCATCTCGACAATGACGCCTTTGCGCAGGTCACCGCTCGAAATCAATCGAGCACCTCCGCCAGTTCCAGCGCCCTTGGCGAGCGGCAGAGTACACGTGTGCCCTCGCCTTCCATGACGACCAGATCCTCGATGCGAACGCCGCCCCAGCCTGGCAGGTAGATGCCCGGCTCGACACTGAACACCATGCCCTCGCGAAGTGGATGCTCGCCGCGCAGCGAAACCCACGGCGGCTCGTGGACTTCAAGGCCGATCCCGTGGCCCAGACCGTGGCTGAATGCTTCGCCGTAGCCGGCCTCGGTGAGAAGCTCGCGGGCTATCGCGTCGGCCTGCTGGCCTGTCATGCCCGCGCGGATCTCCTCTTCGGCCCGCACCTGGGCCTGGAGGACCAGGGCGTGGATCTCGCGCAGCGTATCGTCCGCCTGACCGATGCAGACCGTCCGGGTCATATCCGAGCAGTAGCCATCCACCTTCGCGCCGATGTCGATCGTGATCGGCTCCCCCTCCCGGAGCTGCCGATCGGTGGGGACGGCGTGCGGCATCGAGGCGTTCGTGCCGCTGGCGACGATTGAAGGGAACGAGGTGGTCGCCCCGCGGCTTTGCAGGTAGTGCTCGACGGCGATCGCGATCGCCTTTTCAGTCCGTCCAGCGCGCAGCTCGTTGCGAGCAAGGTGCTCGAAGCAGTCGTCTAGGACGTCGACGGCGGCCTGGAGGCTGCGGAGCTCAGACGGGTCCTTGGTGATCCGGAGCCGGTCGACAATCTCCTTGCAGGGGACGAGCGTGGCCTGCTGCTCGCCGATTGCCTCGCCGAACGCGGCCCAGATCGCGTGCGGCAGGTGGATCGACTCGAAGCCGAGTCGCCTGGCCGCGAGCTTAGTGACGGCCTCGGAGACGCGCTGGGTGGAGCGCGCGCCGTGGGTGTAGACCACGACCTCGTAGTCCAGCGCTTCCTGCTCGGCCTGCTCGCTTGTCCGTGGGTCGGTCAGGAGCATCGCGCCGGCGCGCCCGATTACTAGGTAGCCGGCGGAGTCGCGTGGCGGCAAATCGTGACCGGTGTAGCCGCTCAGGTAGAAGCGAGACTCCGGCTGAGAAATGAGGATCGCATCAATCTCCGCCTCGTCGAACAAGGCGCGGAGCCGGTCCATGCGCTCGCGGTAGACGCTCATCGAATAGCTACCTCTTGGTCTTGGCGGGTCGCGTACCAGCGCGCGGGAGCGCTGAAGGTACGGGCGGGCCTGGTAACCTAGCTGGCCTTGCGGGCACGCGGGCCAGGTGTCGGCCGCTTTCGCGTGGCAGATACGTTGGCCGTCGTGGGCTTGGGGGTGCTCCTGGTTGCCTTCGTCACCTTGGTGGGACTGGTCGCCCCTTTGCGCCCATTTGTGGACGGGACGGCCGCACCCCGAGCGCCGGACGCGCGGACGGTCGCGCGAGCCGCGGACCGCCCGCGCTCGCCCGCTGCCTTCGAGCTGTCGCCGTCCGTCGATCGGCGAGTGGGTAGCGCGCCATCGCACCCAAGACAGTGGATCCGATCGCCCGAGAGCGGAATCCGCAGGGCGCCACAGCCACACGGCTCAGCCAGCGGCTTCCGCCAGGTGACCCAGTCGCAGGTCGGGTACTCGGCGCAGCCGTAGAAGATCTTCCCGCGCCGCGACTTCTTCTCGACCAGCTCGCCAGTGCCGCACTTGGGGCACCTGAGGCCTAGCTTGACCATGATGGGCTTGCTCGTCTTGCACTGGGGATAGTCCGTGCAGGCGATAAACCGGCCAAATCGGCCGGTGCGAATTTGCATCGGCTTGCCACAGTTGGTGCAGGTCTCGTCGGTCGGCTCCGGCGGTGGGGCCTCAACTCGTCCACCGATCGGCTGGGTCCCCTTGCACTCGGGGTACCCAGTGCATGAGAGGAACCGGCCGTTGCGACCGAGCTTGATCGCCATCGGGCGGCCGCACTTCTCGCATTGCTCCGCGCTGACCTCGGCGGTCTTGTTGACGTGCTGAATCTCCCGCTGCGCCCGTTCCAGGGTTTGTTCGAAGGGAGTGTAGAACTCGCGTACGACCGGCACCCACTCGCGGTCGCCCGTGGCGATTTCGTCAAGCTTCTCTTCCAGGTTCGCGGTGAAGTTGACATCGACGATGTTCGAGAAGTGCCCGACCAGCAGGTCGTTCACTACGCGGCCCAAGTCGGTGGGCTTGAGCGGCTTGCCATCGCGCTCGACGTACCCACGATCCTGAATCGTCGATAGCGTCGGTGCGTACGTCGATGGTCGGCCAATGCCGCGTTCCTCGAGCGCCTTCACAAGAGTCGCCTCGGAGTAGCGTGGCGGTGGCTGCGTGAAGTGCTGCTCCGGGATAAGCTTGAGCAGGTCCAACTCCTCGTCGACCCTCAGCTCAGGCAGGCGCCGCTGCTTGTCGTCCTCGGCCTCACCTTCCTCCTTGCCTTCAAGGTACACGCTGAGGAAGCCGGCAAACCGCAGGACCGATCCGGTCACACGGAACATATAGGTCGGCCTGCGGGCGCTCGCAGCCTCGATATCAACCGTCGTGTCATCGAAGAGTGCGGAGGCCATCTGGCTGGCGACAAAACGCTTCCAGATCAACTCGTACAAGCGAAACTGGTCCCGGTCCAGGTAGGCGCGGACCGACTCCGGATCGCGCTGGGTCGCGGTCGGGCGAATTGCCTCGTGCGCCTCTTGCGCCAGCCTGCTCTTGGTCTTGTGCGCGCGCGCGCGCTCCGGGAGCATCTCCTGGCCGTACTTCGCGGCGATAACCCGGCGCACCTCCTGGACCGCCGTCTCGGCGACAATCACCGAGTCGGTACGCATGTAGGTGATCAGCCCGACACCCTCGCCACCGCCAATCTGGATACCCTCGTAGAGCTGCTGGGCCACGGCCATCGTGCGCTTGGCAGAGAGCCCGAGTTTGCGACTCGCATCCTGCTGGAGCGTGCTCGTGGTGAAAGGCGCGGCCGGGTGCCGCTGCCGGGCGCTCTTTTCAACACCGCCGACGCGGTAACTGGCCCCGTTCAGGTCGTCGATCACACGTTCGGCGTCCGCACCCGCGTGGAGCTCGATCTTTTCGCCGTCACGCTTGGTTAGCGCTGCCGTGAACGGCTGGGCACCAGGTACGCGCTTGGCCAGTTCGGCCTCGAGTGACCAGTACTCGACCGGTACGAACGCCTCGCGCTCGCGCTCACGGTCGACCACGAGCCGGACCGCCACCGACTGGACCCGGCCGGCCGACAGCGCCTTCCCTGCCGACCGATCTCCGGGCACATTCTTCCAGAGGATCGGGCTGATCTTGTATCCGACCAGCCGGTCGACCACGCGGCGGGCCTGTTGGGCGTCGACGCGCTTGAGGTCGATGTCGCGCGGTTCGCGGACTGCCCTGAGCACGGCGTCCCTGGTGACCTCATGGAACTCGATCCGCCGGACCGTGTTGTGGCCTAGCCGCATCGCCTCGACGAGATGCCAGGCGATCGCCTCGCCCTCACGGTCCGGGTCGGATGCCAGGAACACGACGTCGGCGTCCCTCGCCTCCTTGCGAAGGCGGCGAACGACTTCCGCGCGCTCCGGTGAGATGACGTACGTAGGGGAGAAATCGTCCTCTACGTCGATGCCGAGGTTGTCGGACGGCAGGTCACGGACGTGACCGAAGCACGCCTCGACGGCGTAGTCACCGCCCAAGAACTTCTCGATAGTCTTGGCCTTGGCCCGAGACTCGACTACCACCAGATTTCGCTTTGCCACGCTTGTGGGACCTTACCTTTCGCCCAGCCGGCAGCTGACGCCGGCCAAGGGTAACGGTGAAGTATAGACGGCGGGAGGCACCCCCGGGTTGCATACATGCTCCGGACAACTCAGCATTCAGGCCGGTCCATCCCAGACCCCCCTTCATCGATTCCCGGCCACGAGCGGCTCAAATGGCAGGTCGATCGCTCGCCCGGTGGCGGCGGCGCGAGCGATGGCCTCAGTCATTTCGATGTACTTCAGTCCGTCCCAGAACGACGGCTCGCCTGAGGACTGGTTGTTTCGCACCGCGGCGATGAAGTCGGCCTCCACGGTCCATTCGCGCGCCTCTTCGGGCGCGATCGGAACCTCCCGTAGCTCGGCATCCGCGGACGTTCCAGCGAGGATCGTGTCCGTGGCGTACAGGTAGCGAATGGTGCCCTCGCTGCCGTAGATCTCGAACCGATTCGCGTCGCGCGCGTGCCGCGCTACGCCGCTAAATAGCAGCGTCGCCAGAGCGCCGTTCTCCAGCTCTGCGACCGCTGACACGCTGTCGGGCCGCTCGACCGATCCGGTCTCGCCATCCGGACGCGGGCGAGTCGGATAGACGATGTTCTCGAGCGCGGTGACCCGACGGGCGTATCCCAGCCAGCGCTGCATCACTTCGAGCATCATCCCAACGTCGAGCGTGTTGTACCCGGAGATGGCCCGTTGCTGCCGCCAGTGGAGCGGTTTGCTCGGGTCGGCGTACTGGTCGCTGAAGGACTGAACGACGATAGCGCGGGGCTGGCCGATCAGGCCCTCGCGTAACAGGCGGCGGATCACTCGATCCCCGCGCATATAGTGGGGCGGCGGACACAGCATCGTCGTCCGATCGCTCGCACGCGCTGCTTCCCACATTGCCCTGGCGTCCGCGTAGTCGGGTGCCATCCGCGCCTGGCAGAAGACGTGCTTGCCGGCCTCGAGCGCGGCGACGCTCATCTCGCGGTGCGTGTTGGGATGCGTCCCGATCCAGACGACGTCGACCTCAGCCGACCTGATCAGGTCGCGCCAATCCTCGTAGACGCGGCGAATGCCGAGCTCTTCGGCGGCGCGCTCGGAGGAGCTCCGGCTGCGATTGGCCACACCAACGAGCTCCACCCCCTCGATCTGTTGCAGGCCAGGCACGTGGCGCTGCCGCACGATCGCGCCCGCGCCGATAAATCCGACTCGCACTCTGTCTGTCGCCATAGTCGCGGCCTCCCTCGCTCCCTGCTCCGCTGCGTGAGGGTAGCCCACCCATTCCACCACCCGGACGCCCGGGCGTCAACAGGGTCTGATGCCGCGCGCTGGTTTGCAGGCTTCGAGGAGTGATGGGCGGGGCAAGGCAGCGCTCCTGGTATCATCGCCGCCACTGGGGAGGCCGAGACGATGGCGACCGAGTCGAGTCGAATGACGATCGAGGAAGAAGTCCGCGAGCGCATGGCCAGCTCCGCGGCGTTGCACGAGCGAGCGGTCCCGGTCCTGCCGAGCGGCGTGACGCATGACAGCCGCTACGCCGAACCGTTCCCGATCTACGTCACTCGCGCCGCTGGATCGAGGAAGTGGGATGTCGACGGCAACGAGTACGTCGACTATTTTGGCGGACATGGGGCCCTCCTTCTCGGTCATTGCCACCCGACGGTGACCGAGGCGGTCGTCGAGCAGGCGCGACGCGGCAGCCATTACGGCGCCGGCCACGAGCAAGAGATCCGCTGGGCCGAGCTGGTCACCGAGATCGTCCCGTCCGCCCAACGCGTCAAGTTCACGTCATCCGGTACTGAGGCCACGCTGATGGCCCTTCGCCTTGCTCGAGCATTCACGGGACGGGACCGGATAGTGAAGATGCAAGGCCACTTCCACGGATGGCACGACTATGCCACCATCGCCATGCAGCCGCCCTGGGACGAGCCGGCATCTCGGGGCATTCCGCGGGCAGTCCAGTCGACGGTGACCGGCATTCCGGCCGACGACATCGAGCGGTTGCGACATGAGCTGGAGCAAGGTGACGTCGCCGGCGTGATACTCGTCTGCAACGGCAGCACTCGAGAATATCTTCAAGCCCTCGTCGACCTGGCTCACGCCCATGAGACGCTCGTCATCTTCGACGAGGTGGTGACCGGCTTCCGCTACGCTCCCGGCGGTGCGCAGGAGCACTTCGGCGTGATACCTGACCTTACAACGCTTGCCAAAATCCTGGCTGGCGGCTATCCCGGCGGGGCGGTGGCCGGGCGCTCCGACGTTCTGGCGCTGCTCGAGCTGCGCGACGATCGCCAGTGGATGCGCTTTGGTCGGGTTCAGCACCCTGGCACCTACAACGCGAATCCGGTCTCGGCGGCGGCCGGAGTCGCGTGTCTAGAGATTGTGCGCAACCCGGCGGTCCAGCGAACGGCGGCCGACGCCGCCGACCGGATCCGGGCAGGGTTTCGCGACGTGTTGGACCGACGTGGGGTCGGAGGCGCTGTCGAAGGCTGGGCATCGATGGTCGCGGTCCAACTCCCGAGCGATCTGCCGCAGCGGAACCTGGCGGCACGCTTCCGGGCGGTAATGCAGCTCGGGGGGGTTGACCCGTCTGGCATGAATCTCATCGTCTCGGCCGTCCACGACGATGACGACCTTGCGCAGACCGTCGCGGCGTTCGATGCAGCCGTTTCGCGACTGCAAGATGAATCCATGCTCAAGGCGGGCGGCTGCCGCGACTGATCCGCCTGGAGGTCGCGGTGCAGGTTAGCGGCGGGAGTTTCGGGCGGCGGCCAGGCGCATCGGACGAGCGTTGGCGAGGGTCACGGGCAACTCCGTGGCCGGGCGGGGTCGGGCATCCAACGACCCGCCGCATCGGCAGCACGCCAGTGCACCTCGCTCGATCCGCAATGGCTGCCGGCACTCGGCGTCGTGCGCGAAGCGGCCGTCGACGATCTCCCCAACTGTGATGTTGCAGGCGGCGCAGCAGGCGTCCCAATTGGTGCTGCATTGATTGGTGTCCTCGTCCATAGACATAGCCCTCCCCTGTAGGTTATGCCCCACCGTTCGAGGTTCGGGCCACTACTCTTCGAGCCGCGAGCGTCGCGCTTATCCTGCCGACGTTGGCCGATCTAGCCGGTATGAGGGCGGCAGTAGGGCCAGCATCTGCTGCTCGATCAAACGGGTTCGCTGGTCTAGATCAGCCTGGGAGGGGCGCCGTGGCAGAGGCGGGACGACAAAAGTCGGTCCGAATCGAACGGCATAGCGTCGCCGGCTCCAAAGCGGCGCGCGTGTACCGAGGATCGCCGCGGGCACCACTGGCGCGCCCGTCCTCGCGGCGAGATAGGCGGCTCCGGGCTTGATCGTCCCGAACTGCCCGCGCATGCCAAAGGCGCGGGTTGCTTGCGGGAACGCGCCGACGACGTGGCCGTGACGGAGCTCAACGACGGCACTCCGCAGTGCGCCGAGGTCGGCCTCGTCGCGCCGAATCGGGATCCCGCCGGTCTTGCGGAGCCACCACCCGATGACCGGCAGCCCGAAGAACTCGGACCGCGTCAGCATCGTGAGCGTGCGTCCGCCGACGCGGGTGACCGCCTCGGCCACGATCATCGGGTCCATTGCGTCCGCGTGGTTGGCCACAAGCAGGACCGGGCCTTCGCGCGGGAAGCTCCCGCGGACGAGGAGCCGGTGCCACCTGGCGACACTGGTCACCCAGAGCTTGTTGACGGCGACGAGCCAGATCGGCTGGTTCGTCTGCTCGATCCGAATCCCCAGGACCGACCGCTGGCTCGCCATGGTCTGCCTCCTGGTCCCGCCTGCTGCGAGCCGAGCGGTGGGCGTCCTTCACCGCGCACCGATCCCTCGGCCCGTCTGGCCCCTGAGCGGAGGCCGCACGTGGCCGGACTATACCAGCGCACTTCTGGAGCAGCGGAGATTGGCCCCGGGGGCTCGCTCCTGGGGGCCATCACTTCACGAGCGCGCTAGCACGGCTACTCGGTAATGGCCACATGAGCGATACTTGGCGCATGCGTCACGATCCCCGCACAAGACCCGATGGAGACGATGCTGGGCGTACGGTGGGGGCTGCCGAGTTCACCCACGAGCGGGTGCCCTACGGCAAGCAGCCGTGCCTGCAGTGCGGCTACCTGATCTCAGACGTAGCGGGCAGCAAAGCGGCCGTCTGCCGGAATTGCGGCTTCAAGGACCCTTGCTGCTGACTCTTGTCTTCGTGCCGCGCCTATAGTTCCTGACACTGGTGGTCCCTGGTCTGGCGAGGGCTGCGCCCGTTACACTCACGCGACATCCTGCCCCCGTGAGGCTTCATGCTCGATTCCGGCGAGCCGCGCGGCACGTCGGGCGTGGTTCCGCACCTGTTCCGCGCCGCCATTCTCGTCGCGTTTGGCATCCTCGCGGCTCAGCTCTGGCGTCTCCAGATCGTCGAAGGCCCACAGCTGCGCCAGCGGGCGGACAGCAACCGCGTGCGGGTGAGCCAGATACCGCCGCCTAGGGGCGTGATCTACGATCGAAACGGGACGATCGTTGCGTCGAACGCGCCGGTCTTCGTCGTGTCTATCGTGCCGGCCGACTTACCGGCACGCGAGGAGGGCGCCGTCTACGAGCGGCTGGCGGAAATCATTGGCGGGGGAAGCGCCGATATCAGGCGTGCGGTGGATCGCCGAAAGGCCGAGGGTGACCTGTTCACGCCGACTTCGATCAAGTCGAATGTTCCGCGCGATGCCGCGCTGACGATCGAGCAGCGCCATATCGAGCTGCCCGGGGTGCTCGTCTCGGTAGAATCGTCCCGTCGGTACGCGGATGGCCCGCTGCTCGCCCACATCCTGGGATACACCGGGCCGATCTCGCCCACCGTGCTCTCACCGGCCAAGTACAAGCAGAAAACCGAAAAAGAGGGCTACTCGATCAACGATCGCATTGGAACGGCCGGTCTGGAAGACTCTTTCGAGCGCTACCTGCGCGGCAAGCCGGGGCATCGCACGTACGAAGTCGAGGCCTCCGGGCGGACCGTCGGCGACATCCGAGTCGAGCAGCCCGCATCCGGCAACAACGTGGCCCTGACGATCGACGTCGATCTTCAGCGCGCGGTAGCGGGCATCCTGCGGGAGGGGCTCCACCAGGGCAACGTCGGCGTGGCGATCCTCAGCGACGTCAAGACCGGCGAGGTGTTGTCGCTCGTCAGCCTACCGAGCTACGACAACAATATCTTCACCGACGACGGGCGCGACGACGAGTTGGCAGCGCTGCTGAAGGACCCCGAGCAGCCGTTCTTCGATCGGTCCATCTCCGGCCAGTACCCGCCCGGGTCGACGTTCAAGCTCGTGACCGGGCTTGGCGCACTCCAGGAGGGTGTCGCGAAGCGCGAGACGATCATCGAGAGCAAGGGGATCCTCTACGTCCCCCACGACTTCTACCCGAACTTGCGGCAGCCGTTCCCGGACTGGTCGCCGCTCGGGCGGCTGAACTTCATCCAGGCCATCGCCAACTCATCGAACATCTACTTCTTCTATCTCGGGGGTGGCTACGAACCAGAAAAGTTTACCGGTCTGGGGGTAGACCGCCTGGCACACTATGCGCGCATGTTTGGATACGGCACTCGGACCAAGATCGACCTGCCGGGAGAGTCAGCTGGAACGGTCCCCGACGACGCCTGGAAGCTCCAGCGCGTTGGAGAGCACTGGGTCAAGGGCGACACCTACAACATGTCTATCGGGCAAGGCTACGTTGAGGCAACCCCGATCCAGGTCCACAACATGACGGTCACCATCGCGAATGGCGGGACCGTGCTCACGCCGCACGTGGTCAAGGAAGTGGCCGACTCGGACGGCCAGCTCCTCGTCGCCAACAAGCGTGAAGAGAGCGGCGCGCTGCAAGTCGACCCGCGCCATCTGCAAACGCTGATCGACGGCATGGAGGCCGGCTTCAGCGGACAACTCTTGCGCGACTACCGCATCCCGAACCTGCGCGTCGCAGGCAAGACCGGGACTGCCGAGTACGGGCAGGGGGTTAACGCGCTGGGAGGCGAGCAGACGCACGGCTGGTTCACCGGTTTCGCGCCGGTCCAGGATCCGCGGATTGCGGTGACGGTCTTTGTCGAGCGGGGGTCGAGCAGCCGAGATGCTGCTCCGATCGCGGCCAGGATCCTTCGCCACTTCTTTGAGATCCCAGAGAACGCTCCGGCGCCGTCGGCGACGCCGCTGCCGAGCCCATTGCCTCGAGCGCCGGGTCCTCAGAACGCGGGGCCGGCCGCGCCGAACGTCGCGCTGGCTACGGCCACTCCCCGACAAGCGTCGCCTCCAATGGCACCTACGGCGCCACCGCCGTCCACCAAGGTGGTGGCGCCAACGTCCGCGCCGACGGCTCGCCCGTCACGCCCTGCCACCGCTCCACCCGCCGCGACCGTTGCACCCACGGGCGTCCCGAAGCCCCCTGCCATGGCCGCGCCCGCGACCAGCGTGTCGCAGGCGACGCCCACTCGCCCGACACGAGCCCCGACTCCGGCTGGAGTGCCGAAGCCGCCCAGCTAGGCGGATATTCGACTCTGCTCATCAGGCCGCCGGCGGCCCCGCCCAGGAGAGGTGCCTACTCGGACGCCGACTCGGCGCTGGCTCGGCCTCGTGCTCTCGGACGGCCGTTGAGAAAAGCGTGGCTGAGTGGAACGACCCGGAACATGACCCACAGGTCCGTTTCGACGCGCTGTTTCGCCACCCTCGCCAGCGCCTCCGCGATCTCGCGGCCCCGCCGGAAGACCTGCTCTTCGGAGCTCAGCTCTACCCACAGTTCTGCCGCGTCGCTGCCGCCCTGGCTGACGACACGACGGATCGTGACTGACTCGGGGCGAACTCGCAGCAGGCGCGCCACCTCATGGCCCACCGGTTCGCTGATCGCCCGAAACACTTCTTCCGTCCCGACGAACTCGACAAAGATCACAGCGGGCAATCCGCGGTGCTTAGTTGGGCGGAGGGCTAGGACGCGGGCGGCGCCTATAGAGCGCTCGAACCTGCTGGCCGAGCTTCGCAGGCTCGATCGACTTCGCCAGTTGGATCGCCTCGATCAAGCGCTCAATTGGCGGCAAGGCTCCAACCTCGTGCGTCAGGTCGGCCAGAAACTTCTCGTAAGCCTCGGGAGTAAATTCGCCGCCATTCGCCTCCGCCAGAAGCTGCTGGAGCACGCCCCCTAACTCCTCTTCGCGCCGCCTCTGGTCGGCGCGCTCGCGCAGGCGATCAGTGACACTGTGAGGCGGTGCGCCCGGACCCGGTGGGCGCCCATCCGGCCCGCCCGGACCGATCGGCCGGCCGCCTGGACCAGGAGGTCGTGCGCCCGGAGCCGGGCGGTCCCCTATTGGAGGTCGTCCACCGAACGGCGGCCGGTCGCCGATCGGCGACCGCACAGCCGGGCCCGTCCGCGGCGGAACGAATGGCCGATCCGCTGGGGGTGGACCTTCGAACGCCGCGCGCTCGGCGGCTTCTCGGTCGCCGCCGCGCCGGAACCGCTCGCCCCCTGGGCGGACGCGATCACCCGCTCCGCGCTCAGGTCGCCGAGGGCGCGAGCGCGGTCGGATCGGGGTGTCCCCAGGGCGTCGCCCGTCGTCCTCGTACCCGGAGGTGACGTTGGGCCGTTGGCGACGACCCCCGTTGTCTCGTCGACTTTCGGGCCCCATTTCCACGACAACCGAAGGGCCCTCGTCCTCGGCCGGGCGATCGCTGGGAGCGATCCCAAGCTCCTGCAGGTCCGAGAATTTTTCGAGCAGCGCTTCTTTCAGGCTCTTGGCCATGCCCTCTCCAAGTGCATGAGGCGTGCCCAGCCAGAGGCTGCTCCCGCGCTCAACTCTCCTGCCATCTTGCTCGCGGCCGTTTCGACCCTTGCTGGCCTCCGCGCCAACAGCGTGCTGACCCAGTTCTGCATCGATGTCCGCACTGTCAGAACGCGGTGTCGTCAGCGACGTATTCCCGGCAATTGGGCCCCGCCGTTGACACGAGCGCGGCCCCACCCACGGCGCGACCGGAACATGTGTGGAAGGGGACGGACTAAAGTGGGGCGCAGCTCGGTCATCAGGTGCACGGGTGCGGGGCGGGGTGCGTGCCCGGCGTATCGTCGGCGCGCGATGCGCTCTGGTCTCTCAGTCCCGTCGCGGATACTCCGAGTGCGGCGGTTAACGAGCCACGATCCTCAGTCGCGCCCATTATAGCGCAAGTGGCCCCACCATGCTGCAAGCGTCGCCTGCGTATCAAGTGACCGCAGCACACTGCGAGCGCGACCCGCGTATACTGTTTACGCGCAGCGCAATTCAGCCAGGACGGGTTCGGATCGCGCGAAGACGGTCGCGTGGAGGCAAGGCGATGAGCGCGGAACCCGGGCAGGTCATCTCCGGCCTTGAAGGTGTTCTGGCCTGCGAATCCTCAATCACGTATCTGGATGGTGCCAGCGACCCCAGCGTGCTGGAGTACCGCGGCTACAACATCCACGACATTGCAGAGACGGCGAGTTTCGAGGAGATCGCCTACCTGCTGCTCGAGGGGCAACGGCCAAACGCTGGCGAGCTCGAGGCATTCGACCACGAGCTGCGAAGGCTGCGCCACGTGCCTGTTGAGCTGACCCGTTTGCTGGAAATGATCCCGACCTACGCCCACCCGATGGCCACGCTTCGCACGGCCGCGTCGTTCCTGGCCTGCCTCGACCCCGAGCAGGAGGCGACAGGCCGCGCGGCGAACGAGAAGAAGGCGCGCCGGATGGTCGCCCAGTTCCCCACCGCTGTCGCGGCGATGGCCAGGGTCTCGCAAGGTCTCGACGTCCTGCGACCCGATCCCGAGCTGGGCCACGCTGCCAACTACCTGTACATGCTGAATGGCAAGCGGCCGGACGACGCCAGCACGCGAGCGTTGGACACGGCCTTGAACCTGTACGCCGAGCACGAGCTGAACGCTTCAACGTTCGCCGTGCGGGTCGTCGTCGGCACGCTCTCGGACATCGCATCCGCGGTGGTGGCCGGGATCGCGGCGCTCAAAGGGCCGCTGCACGGCGGGGCGATCGACGAGGCGATGCGGATGATCATGGACGTCGGCAGCGTCGACAACATCCGCCCCTGGGTGGATCGTGCGCTCGCCGAGAAGCGGCTGCTGATGGGCTTTGGCCACCGAGTCTACAAGACTGGTGACGCTCGGGCGCCCCACCTCCGCAACATGTGTCGCGCGCTGGCCGAGTCTTCCGGCGAGCCACGCTGGTACGACATTGCCACGGGTGTCGAGGACTACGTCCGCGAGCAGAAGCGAATCCCGGCGAACGTCGACTACTATGCGGCGCCGGTGCTCCACTACCTGGGATTCCCGCTGAACCTGTTCACCAACTTCGTGGCGTCCAGTCGCGTCGTCGGCTGGAGCGCCCACGCACTGGAGCAGTACGACAACAACCGGTTGATTCGCCCGCGGACCCGTTATGTTGGCTTGCGCGAGCAGGAATACGCTCCGGCGGAGCGCAGTTGATGCCGCAGCTGCGAGTCCCGGCCGCCTTCTACCGCGGCGGCACCAGCCGGGCCGTCCTCTTCGGCGAGTCCGATCTCGCCGACTACGCGCCACACGAGCAGGAGGCCATCCTCCTGGCCGCGCTCGGAAGCCCGGACCCCTATGGACGCGAGATCGACGGGCTGGGCGGCGGCATCTCCTCGCTCAGCAAGGCGGCGGTCATTGGCCCCGCGCCACTCGGGAGCGATGCTGATGTCACCTTCCGATTCGCGCAGGTGGACGTGGAGCGTCCAGCCGTCGAGTTCCTTGGCACCTGCGGCAACATCTCGGCCGCCATTGGCCCGTTTGCCGTGGATGAGGGAATGGTCGACATCCGTCACCCGGTCACGACGGTTCGCGTGCTGAGTGTCAACACGGGCCAGCGGTACGACTGCCACGTCCCGATCGGCGCGGACGGACGAGCTGAGGTCGAGGGAAGCTACAGCATTGACGGCGTGCCAGCGCCCGGTGCGAAGATCACGTTGGAGTACCTGGAACCGGGTGGTTCGCTCGGCCGCGGCGTACTGCCAACTGGCTGGGCCCGCGAGACGATCGAGCTGGAGGACCGGGCGCCGGTCGAGGCATCAATTGTCGACGCCGCCAACCCGATGGTCCTGGTCAGGGCGGCCGATCTCGGCGCCACGGCCACCGAGCCGCCGGAGTCGATCGACGCCGACGAGCGGCTTCACGCGGAGCTCGAAGAGATTCGCGACCGGGCGGCAGTTCGGCTCGGGCTGGCGGTGAATGTGGCCGAAGCGCACGCGCGCGTCAAGTCGATCCCAAAGGTCGTGATGGTGGCGCCGGCGTCTGGCTACATGACGACGCGCGGTACGAGGATAGAGCGCGACGAGGTCGATCTCGTGGCTCGAATGCTCTCTGTGGGCAAAGCGCACCGCACGTTCGCCGGCACTGCTGCGATCTGCACTGCCGTGGCGGCTGCGATCGACGGCACCCTCGTGCACGAGGCGGCGCAACCGCTGGAAAGGGCCAACGTGGTCCGGATCGGCCACGGGGCTGGCGTACTTGACGTCGGCGTGGACGTCGAGTCGCGCGCGGAAGGTTGGCACGTCCGCTCGGTCAAGACCTACCGCACCGCGCGGCGGATCATGGATGGCTACGTGTACGTTCCTGAGGCGTATTTGACCACACGGGCCTGGTTTCGGGTCCCACAACCGGTCGGCGCGGGGGCATAATGACGGAGAGGAGGAGCACATGGGTGAGCGGCTAAACCTGACCCGCAAGCTGATTGCCGACCACCTGGTCAGCGGCACGATGGAGCCCGGCGAGGAGATCGGCATCCGAATCGACGACACGCTCACCCAGGACGCCACCGGCACGCTGGCGTACCTGATGTTCGAGGCGATGGGCCTACCCCGAGTTCGGACCAATATCTCGGTAAGCTACGTCGACCACCAGCTCCTCCAGGTCGACACCCGCAACGCCGACGACCACGTGTACCTCCAGGACGTTGCAGCCAAGTACGGCATTCACTACTCCAAGCCGGGCAACGGGATTTGCCATCAGGTTCACCTGGAACGGTTCTCCCGTCCCGGCGACACCTTGCTCGGCTCAGACAGCCATACGCCGACCTGTGGCGGGGTGGGGATGTTGGCGCTCGGCGCCGGCGGTCAGGACGTCGCGTGTGCGATGGCTGGGCTGCCTTTCTACTTGCGAATGCCCAAGGTGCTGGCGATCGAGCTGCGTGGCAAGCTCCAACCATGGGTCGCCTCGAAGGACATCATCCTCGAGGTGCTGCGGCGATTGACTGTCAAGGGCGGGGTTGGACGGGTGTTCGAGTACATTGGCCCCGGCGCCGGGAGCCTCGAGGTCACCGACCGCGCGACGGTAGCGAACATGGGCGCGGAAGGCGGTGCTACTACCTCGATCTTCGCGAGTGACGAGAAGGTCCGCCGCTACTTTCGTGGCCAGGGCCGCGAGGAGATGTACCGACTTGTGCAGCCGGACCCGGACGCCGAGTATGACGAGCGGATGGTCATCGACCTGGACCGGCTCGAGCCACTCATCGCCAAGCCGCATAGTCCCGACAACGTGGTGCCGGTGCGCGAGCTGGCCGGACTGGCCGTCGATCAGGTGGCGGTCGGAAGCTGCACGAACTCCTCCTTTCAGGATCTCATGACGATCGCCGACCTGGTCCGTGGGCGGACGGTTCACCCTCGCGTCAATCTCGTCTGTAGCCCCGGCTCGCGCCAGGTCTACGAGATGATCGCTGCGAACGGCGCGCTGACGGATCTCATCGCGGCCGGCGCGAGGATTCTTGAGTCGTCGTGCGGCCCGTGCCCGGGTCTCGGGGCGGTGCCGCAGACAGGCGCCGTCTCGGTGCGGTCCTTCAATCGCAACTTCGAGGGACGCTGTGGCGCGCCTGGCGTGAACGTGTACCTGTCGAGCCCGGTCGTCGCGGCGGCCGCGGCGATCACCGGCGAGGTCGTCGACCCGCGGGCGCTCGATCGCCAGCCGGTTCGAATCCGCCTTCCGCGGGCGTACAAGGTGGATGATCGGATGATCCTGCCGCCGAGCGAGTCCCCAGACGACGTCGAGATTCGGCGCGGCCCGAACATCCAGCCGATACCCCGCCGAGGCCCGCTGGACGCCACGCTGTGCGGGCGTGTGCTCACGCGAGTTGGCGACAACGTCTCCACCGACGGCATCCTGCCGGCCCACGCACACATCCTGGCACTGCGCTCGAATGTTCCGGCCATCTCGGAGCACGTGTTCGCGCTGGTGGATCCGGAGTTCGTCCCGCGTGCCAAGGAGCACGGCGGCGGCTTCGTCGTCGCCGGTAACAACTACGGCCAGGGCTCCAGTCGGGAGCACGCAGCGCTTGCTCCTAGCTACCTTGGCGTCAAGGCGATTATCGCGAAGAGTTTCGCCAGGATCCACCGGGCCAACCTAGCGAATTGGGGTGTCCTGCCGCTCGAATTCATCGACCCATCCGAATACGACCTGCTGGACCGCGACGACGAGCTCGAGATTGTTGATGCGCGTGCGATGCTCGCCGCGGGTGTCACCGAGATCCCGGTCCGCAACGCGACTAACGGCCGCACGCTGCTGACCCGCGTCGACCTGAGCGAACGTCAGCGCGGACTGCTGTTGGTCGGCGGCTTGCTGAACGCGGCGAGCGGCCTCGACGCTGTGGCGTCACACGATCGCGGAGCGACATCCGGCGCCGGGTCGGCCGTGGTAGGCGCGCCAGCCGAGCCTGTCGGCGCGAGGTAGAACACCCGCGGCGTAGAACGTCCCTCGGTGGTCGTCCCATTCCATCTCTGGGGGGATCCTCGCACGATGAGAGATTTGCCGATCCTGCCGACGACGGTTGTCGGATCACATGGCAAGGCGAGTTGGTGGTTCGCCGCGGTCCAGGCCCACGAGCGGGGCGACTGGGGGCCGGGGGACCTTGACGAGATGCTGGACGACGCCGCCGATACGGCAATCCGCGACATGACCAGGGCCGGCGTTGACGTCATCACCGATGGCGAGGTACGTCGGCTCGACGGCTACGTCGACAGCTACTACACGGTTATCAAGAACATCCGCCCGCTCGAGGTTCGCCGTAAAGCGGGGCCCTGGGGCTACGACCAGCAGACGCGCTACGAAGCGATCGGCAAGATCGATGTGCCGGAGGGCGGCCTCGGCATCGTGGACGAATTCAAGTACGGACGGCGGAACACCGACAAGCCGCTCAAGGCAACATGCGCCGGCCCGCTGACGTTCGGCTCGAGGATCCACCCGGGAACTCAGTACAAGGGTGTGGTCGACGTGGCGGAGCGCTTCTGTGAGGTGATCAACGCCGAACTCAAGGCGCTGGTCGCCGCCGGCGCGGACTTCATCCAGCTGGACGAGCCGGCGCGCGGCAACGTCTCCGGTGAGGAGATGGCCCGCATGTTCAACCTGGCGACCGAAGGCGTCAATGCCAAACTGGCGTTCCACATCTGCTTCGGCAACCGCTTCGGCCGTGGTCGATTCCAGCGCACCTACGCCAACTACTTCCCGGCCGTGCTGGAGGCGCGCGCCGACCAGTTCGTGCTGGAGTTCGCCAGCCGCGAGCTCTCCGAGATTGAGAAGACTGGCGAGTGGCTGCACGACCGTGAGCTTGGCGCTGGGCTGGTCGACGTCAAGTCGTTCTACCCCGAGACTCCCGAGGACGTCGCCAATCGCGTCCACCGCGTCCTGAAGCACTTCAAGCCGGAACAAGTCTGGCTTAATCCCGACTGCGGCTTTGGCTGGAGCCCTCGGTACATGTGTAACCAGAAGCTCACCGCGCTCGCCGCGGGCGCCAGGCTCGCCCGTGAGCAGCTTGGCCGTGGCTGAGAGAGAGGGGCATTCTCATGGCCGTCGACACGACATTTCGCACGGCTGATCATCTCAGCCTGCTGGAGGACGCCGAGCGGTACATGCCGGGTGGGGCACTCGGAGCGTTCAGGCTACCGGATGAGGTGCAAGTCGTCATCCGTGAAGGTCGCGGGAGTCGGGTCTGGGACGTCGAGGGGCGCGAGTACGTCGATTACGTCCTCGGGTCGGGCCCGATGTTGGCCGGACACGCCCATCCGGCGGTCGTCGAGGCGATTGCCCAACAGGCAGCGCGAGGGTCGCAGTTTTATCTGCTGACCGAACCGGCAATTCGGCTGGCCCAGACGGTGTGCCAGGCGGCACCCTGCGCCGAACAGGTCCGCTTCGTCGGGTCTGGATCGGAGGCGACCGGTTACGCGCTGCGGCTGGCACGAGCGTTCACCGGCCGCGACAAGATCTTGAAGTTCGAGGGTGGCTACCACGGGGTCGGCGATTACGCCCTGTACTCGACCAGTGCGCACGGCGACCCGGCCTATCCGCGCGCTCACGCCGAATCGGCCGGCATCCCGCGCGTGCTGGACGACCACGTGCTCATCGCCCCATTCAACGATCTGGAGACTACCGGCCGGCTAGTCGCCGAGCACGCCGGCGAGGTGGCGGCGGCGATCGTCGAACCGGTCCAGCGTTGCATCCCCCCCGCGCCCGGCTTCCTGCAGGGAGTTCGCGACCTGACCCGCGAGCATCAGGTCCTCCTTGTTCTGGACGAAGTCGTGACCGGGTTCCGGCTGGCCTGGGGCGGTGCGCAGGAGTATTACGGGGTGCAGTGCGATTTGGCAGCCTATGGCAAGGCGATCAGCGGCGGCCTGTCGCTGGCGGCCATCGCTGGTCGGCGCGACGTGCTGGCGCTCTGCGACCCGCGGACGGCGAAGTCGCCGAACCATGTCGTCATTAGCGGGACACTGTCCGGCAACCCGCTCTCGGCGGCCGCGGGCCTGGCCACACTCGCGGAGCTTGAACGGCCGGGTGTCTACGATCGCTTGCACGCCGTGGGAAACCGCCTGCGACAGGGACTGGAGGAGGTGGGGCGCCGCGTCGGCCTACCGCTTCGCGCGCCTGGCGAAGGGCCGGTGTTCCAGCCGTTGATTTCCGCGCATCCGGTGACCGACGCGCGATCGCTCGGCATGCTCGATGCCAAGGCGACCCAACGCTTCGGCGTGGAGTTGGTCCGCGAGGGCATCATGACCAATCCGGGCGGCAAGATGTATCTGTCGATCGCGCACAGCGAGGCGGATGTGGATCGGACTCTGGCGGCGTCTGAGCGGGCACTGAGGACCGTCGCCAATCTCTAGCCCCTCGTGCCTGGGCCTGCCGCGACGCTCAGTCCCAACGGCTCCAGTGCTCCGAAACCAGCCGCCCTGTGGACCGCGCCGAGTGTGGCCGCCGAGTTCGCGTGAGATGACGGGTCGAGCCAGCCCCGGATGAGATCAACGAGAGTCATCAGGCGAGTTGCTGCCAAGTGTTGGGTGGAGTCCCCGGCGTCTACACGGATAGCTCCAGCATCCCGGACGACGCTCGATCTCCCGCGGTTCCCGGCCACGGGGTACGGGGTGCCAGGAGCGTTTACGGGCGGTAGGACGGCCACCTTCAAGAAAGCGGGTACGTCAGGACGACCTGAACCGTCTCTTCCGCGCGGTCGTCTACCAGGCGGTAGGCATCGGCGGCCTGCTCGAAAGGGATCCGGTGGGAGATAAGGCCACCGAGCGGCAGATCCGTCAAGAGGTCGAGCACAGCGTCAGAGCGGCGGGCGCGATCCCAGCGCGGTGCGAGAGCTGGGTCGAGTTGGCCGACTTGCGAGCCGCGGACCCGAACTCGGCCGCGGTGGAAGTGGCCACCAAGCTCCAGAGACACAGGCGTGGTCCCATACCAGGAGCAGACGACCACCGTCCCGCTGGGCGCAATCGCGTCAATGGCCGCTTGCAGCGCCGGAGGACTGCCACTCGCTTCGAAGACTAGGTCGGCGCCGCGTCCGGCAGTCAACTCGCGCAGACGCTCTCCTAGGTCGCCGCCCGGTTCCAGCGCGGCATTCGCACCGACGGCGAGCGCGAGTCGGCGGCGCCGTTCGAAGCGGTCCACGACGACGACTCGGGCGGCACCGTTGCGGCGAGCCAGAAGGCCGATCAGCAGGCCAACGATGCCCTGGCCAAAAACCACCACGCACTCTCCGAGTCGTATCGGCTCGTCGAGCATGGCGTTGAGCGCGGTTTCCATATTGGCGAAGAAGAGCCCGTGCTCGGCCGGGAGTTCGGGCGGGAGTCGGCGGACGAGCGACTCGGGAAGGACATAGACGTTCTGGTGCGGGTGGAGTGCGAAGGCAAGATCCCCCGGAAGGAGCTCCGTAACGGACGCCCCCACCCGCTCTACTCGGCCGACGCTGGCGTAGCCGTACTTGATGGGGAAGTCGAAGCTGCCTCGCAACGTCGGCAGGTCGAACTCGGTGCCTCGCGGCACTCTGCCTCGGTAGACCAGCATCTCGGTCCCGTGGCTGATGGCGGAGGCGATCGCGCGGAGGCGAACCTCGTTCGGGGCTAGCTCGCGCAGCACCTCGCTGCGCAGTTCGATCGTCCGCGGGTTGGTGATCCAGACGGCGCGGGCCGTGGTCACCGCGGCGTGAGCCGACCGTCAAAGATGAGGTCGTCACCAAGTCGTCGCGTTTCCACGTTGCTGAAGGTCAGCGCGTCGGCGAGTTCGCGGATTCGCAGGTCGCCGACTGCCTCGATACCCGCGCCGACCACCTTCGGCGCGATACAGATGACCAGGCGACTGACCAGCCCCGCGCGCAGAAGCGAGGTCACGATCCGAGCGCCGCCCTCCACAAGCACTGAACGCACGCCCAGGCCCGCGAGACGAGCCAGCAGGTCGCCAAGCTCGAGGGAGCCGTCCTGGCAGGTTTGGACGACGATGACTCGCGAGCCGCGCTCACGCAGCGCCTCGACACGCTCGCGCGGCGCGGCCGTGCCGATCGCCACGACCGTTCGGTTGGAGGCGAGCTTCAGCACGTGGGAATCAGGCGGCGTCCGTGCGCGGCTATCCGCGACGACGCGCAACGGGTCGGTGCCGGCGGCCAGGCGGACGGTGAGCCGCGGGTTGTCGCGGAGGACCGTCCCGATGCCAACGAGTACCGCGTCATGGGCAGCTCGAAGCTCATGGGCAAGCTTGAGCGATGCCTCGCCGCTGATCCACTGCGAGCTGCCCGTCTTGGTGGCGATTCTGCCGTCAAGCGTCTGCGCGTACTTCACGGTGACCTCGGGTCGCCCAACGTAGTGCGCGCCGCCAGCTCCGTCTTGCCCCACGTCGCCGTCACTCCGCACGTCGCTTGCTCACCGTGCTCCGCGCCCGGAGCCTAACTATAGCGGTGCGCACGGCAAGGAGGAGTCTGGACTGGATTGGGGTATCATGACGCGCCGCACACGAGGAGCGTGCGGCGCGCGAGGTCCATGATGCAGACGGTCGACCCGAGTGACCGCGCCCGTTCAACGGCCGCGCGCGCCGGCGGCCCACCGGTGGCACTCGATGCACCGGTGCAGGTCGGAATTCTGACCGAGGGTAAGTCGACACTCGCAATGGTCCTGGTGGCGCTCGTGCTCCAGGAGAATGTGCCGCTCGACATCTCGATCGTGGACACGGCCGAGAGCGCGGTCATCAAGCGCGACGACGTAGTGTTCGCGATGCGGCTGGCGTTCGATCGGGGCGTGCATTGCAGCTACGAGCACCTGAAGGAGCGGAATCGTAGATTCAGCGCCGGTCGCCTACGCTTGCTCGACGAGCTACGCGGCCCGCTGATCTCATTTATGGACGACGACATCGTGCTGGACCCAACCGCCGTGCGGACGCTCCATGGCTGGGCCCACGGGGCTGGTGTCTTCGGCTTCGTCAGCCCAATCACCAAGAATTGGGGCAACGCTGATAGCCTGTTCGCAGGGCGCCCGCACTACTCGCCGGGTGGGCTAATGTATCAGGATGCTACCGTCCGCCGGGTGCTCCGCGAATACTATGAGAGCGCGACCGACGTCCTCGATGCCCGCGGGCCCGGCGAACGCATGTGGGAGAAAGCGTTCCTGTCCGCGTTGTTCCCGGCGCTTGGCCGCGAATGCCAGGTTCGCCCGGACTGCTTGAGCTACCACCTGGACTATAGCGAGCGTCCAGTTCGCCACCGAATCGACGACGAGATTATCCAGACCAGCGTCGCCCGAGCCCGCGAGCTCGCCGCGTCAGCCAGAAGCGAGGAGCCGAGCCCCGGGGGCCACTAGAGGACAAGACGGGCGGCGTCGAGTGTTTCACTGCAGGTGCCCCAGGGCGAGCACTCGCGAGTCCGGAAGCCTGAGGGCGGCGCGGCCGAGCGCGCGACAGGCTCCTACGATACGCGGATCTCGAACAGCCGGGGCCAGAGCTTGCCGCCGACGAAGATGCGCCTTCCAACTGGGTCGTATGCGATCCCGTTCAGTACATCCTCCTGGCCGGTGCGCTGGTCCACTGGGAGAAGGCCGGCCAGATCCACGACTGCGGTGACCCGCCCGGTACTCGGATCGATGCGCACGAGCAGGTCAGTCTGCCATACGTTGGCCCAGATCTCGCCCTCGATCCACTCCAACTCGTTGAGCGCCTGCAGCGGGCGCCCGTCGAGCGTGACCGAGAGCGTGCGCGTGGGCTGGTAAGAGTCAGAATCCAGGAACGTCAGCACATCGGTCCCGTCGCTCATGATGAGCGACAGCCCGTCGTAGGTTAGTCCCCAGCCTTCGGTCTCGTAGGGGAAGTCGCCGAGCAGCGCGAAGGTGGCACGGTCGTAGACAAAGCCGCGCTTCGACCGCCAGGTCAGCTGGACCAGACGCTCGCCGACCAGCGCCAGGCCTTCACCGAAATACTGATCCGGCAGTTCGACCTGCTGCACTACCTCGCCTGACGGAAACGCCACTCGCCGCAAGGAAGACCGGCCGTGTAGGCCAGTGCTCTCGTAAAAGCCGCCATCGTGCCACACTAGACCTTGCAGAAAGGCCTGTGGGTCATGCGGATAACTCCCGAGCACCTCGTACGGAGTACTCGCGAGCAGCGCTCCGCCGCTCGAACCGGGCGCCTCCGAGTCGGCCGGCGCGCAGTCGGACGGCTCCCGAGTGACGAGTGTCAGCGCGTATGCCACGCCAGAACACCCACCGGCCGCCGCCGAAACGGTGCGCCCCCCCCGCCACGAAACCGATAGAGCCGCGGCGAGGATGAGGATTGCCCCGATGGACACGACGAAAGTGCTGGGAATGAGTTGCGACGATCGACGTGTCATGCGCCTACTGGTATACGAAGCAGGCGACTTCTGCGGCAAGCTCCTCGCATGAATCGCGCATCGGCCGGCGCATCAGCCCCCGATCTGGCCGAGGTCGATCCCCTCCGTGATCAGCATGATCGGGATCTCGTCGCGGACCGGGTACAGGAAGCGGCCGTCGTCGCGAATTAGTCCTGCCTGGATCGGTTCGCCAATCGCCTGACCCTCGCGGTTCTTCAGCGAGCCGGCTGTTATGGCGGCATTGATCCGTCGGACCAACGCGTCGTCAGCCAGACGGACCTGCTGCTTGGTTTCGGGGCACGCCAGGATCTCGAGCAGTTGCGGGTCGACCATTGATGACTCCCAGGTGGACGTGGTGGAGCAAGAGCGGTCAGTAGCCGCTTGGATTGGTCAGCTTGGCGCGGATCAGGTCGCGGTTAAGACGGGCGATGAAGTCGATACTGATCTCCTTTGGGCAGACCGCCTCGCACTCGCCCATGTTGGTGCAAGCGCCGAAGCCCTGCTTGTCATGCTCCGCAACCATGTCGACGGTGCGACGGTATCGCTCCGGCTGACCCTGGGGGAGCAGGCCGAGGTGACCAGCCTTGGCGGCCAGGAACAGCATCGCCGACGCGTTCGGGCAGGCTGCCACACACGCGCCGCACTGGATGCACTGGGCGGCCTCGAAGGAGCGGTCGGCGTTCGGCTTCGGGACTGGAATGTTGTTCGCCTCCGGGGCCGCCCCGGTGTTGACCGAGATGTAGCCGCCGGCCTCGACGATCCGGTCGAGCGAGCCCCGCCGCACAACCAGGTCCTTGACGATCGGGAACGCCCGCGCCCTCCAGGGCTCGATGGTGATCGTGTCGCCGTCTTTGAAGTGTCGCATATGAAGCTGGCAGGTCGCGGTTGCCCGCTGCGGACCATGGGCGATGCCGTTGATCATCATCCCGCACATGCCGCAAATCCCCTCGCGACAGTCGTGGTCGTAGGCGATCGGCTCATCCCCGCGGAGGATCAGGTCCTCGTTGAGGACGTCGAGCATCTCCAGAAACGACATGTGCTCGCTGACGTTCTGGTGCTGGTACGTCACGAAGCGGCCCGGCTCGGTCGGCCCGGCCTGGCGCCAGACGTTGAGAGTCAACTGCATTGGTCTGCTGTCGTCGTCGTGCGCTGTGCTGCGGGTGCTCTCCTCCAGCGTGTTGTGACTGGGCATGCTACTTGTAGCTCCGTGTCGCCAGGTGGACGTTGTCGAATGTTAGTGGCTCCTTGTGGAGGATCGGCACGCCGTCGCCGTTGTACTGCCAGGCGGCGACGTACGCGAAACGCTCGTCGTCGCGCAGCGCTTCGCCGTCCTCGCTCTGACTCTCCTCGCGGAAGTGGCCGCCACAGGACTCTTCACGGTGGAGGGCATCGGTCACCATCAGCTCGGCGAATTCCAGATAGTCGGCGACGCGATTGGCCTGCTCGGCCGATTGATTCAGGTCGCCGGCCGACCCTGGGACCTTGACGTTCCGCCAGAACTCCTCGCGAATAGCGGGGATCTGGCTCAAGGCGTGCTCCAGCCCGGCGCGGTTTCGCGCCATCCCGCAGTAATCCCACATGAGCTTGCCAAGCTCGCGGTGGAACGAGTCGACCGTCCGCCGGCCGTCGATCTCGAGCAACCTCCTGACCCGATGCTCGGCCTCGCGCTCAACGTCCATGAAGGCGGGATGGTTCTCGTCAACCGCGTCGAGCTTGGTCCGCCCGAGGTAGTCGGTGACACTGGCGGGCAGGACGAAGTAGCCATCCGCCAGGCCCTGCATGAGTGCGCTGGCGCCCAGGCGATTTGCGCCATGGTCGGAGAAGTTCGCCTCACCGCCGACGAAGAGACCCGGGATCGTCGACTCCAGGTTGTAGTCGACCCAGAGCCCGCCCATGGTGTAATGGACGGCCGGGTAGATCCGCATTGGCACCTCGTACGGGTTCTCACCAGTGATCCGCTGATACATGTCGAACAGGTTGCCGTATCGCTCACGGATCGAGGCTACGCCCAGCCGCCTCATCGCGTCTGAGAAGTCCAGGTAGACGCCAAGGCCGCCCGGGCCGACGCCAAGCTCTTCGTCGCACACCGCCTTGGCCGCGCGGGAGGCAATGTCGCGTGGGGCCAGGTTGCCGTAGCTCGGGTACCGGCGCTCGAGAAAGTAGTCACGTTCGGACTCGGGGATCTCGGCGGGGCTGCGCTTGTCGCCCCGAGTCTTAGGCACCCAGACGCGGCCGTCATTGCGCAGCGACTCGCTCATCAAGGTCAGTTTGGACTGGTAGTCGCCAGAAACCGGGATGCAGGTCGGGTGAATTTGAGTGTAGCAGGGGTTACCGAAGAACGCGCCCCGCTTGTGCGCGCGCCAGGTCGCAGTGACGTTGCACCCCTTCGCGTTCGTCGAGAGGTAGAAAACGTTGCTGTAGCCGCCGGTGGCCATCACGACAACGTCTCCGACGTGCGAGCGAATCTCGCCAGTCAGCATGTCGCGGGTCACGATGCCGCGCGCCCGCCCGTCCGCGACGACGACGTCCAGCATTTCGGTGCGTGGGTTCATTCGGATGCGGCCGTGGCCGATCTGGCGGCACATGGATTGGTAGACGCCCACCAGCAACTGCTGCCCGGTCTGCCCACGGGCGTAGAATGTCCGCGAAACCTGGGCACCGCCGAACGAGCGAGTGTCGAGTAGACCCCCGTACTCGCGCGCGAATGGCACCCCCTGGGCAACGCACTGGTCAATGATGTTGGTGCTGAGCTCGGCCAGCCGGTAGACGTTTGCCTCGCGGGCTCGGAAGTCACCGCCCTTGACGGTGTCGTAAAACAGACGGAAGACACTGTCGCCGTCATTGCGGTAGTTCTTGGCCGCGTTGATGCCGCCCTGGGCCGCGATACTGTGCGCCCTCCGCGGGCTGTCCTGATAGCAAAAGCAATCGACGTTGAAACCTAGCTCGGCGAGCGCCGCTGCGGCCGCCCCGCCGGCCAATCCCGAGCCGACAACGATGATCTTGAAGCGCCGCTTATTGGCCGGGTTGACGAGCTTGTACTCGAACTGGCGGAGCTCCCATTTCCTATCAATCGGACCCTCGGGGATCTTGGAGTCGAGTGTGTCAGGTGGCGCTTCCGTGAACGGTCGCGTTCTGGGCATCGTCGGGGCGATCCGCGGCGGAGCGACGGTCGTGGAGTCGATGGCCACGTTCATTCCTTTCAACAGCGGCTGGCCTCTCAGAGGTGGCTGACCTCGGTCCGCCGGCCGATGGCCGTCGCCGCGCTCAACAGCTAGCGCAGCAGGCCGAGCATGACGGCCAGGGGGATCGAGATATTGCCGAGCGCCAACATGGTCGACGAAACGGTCGCCAAGCCACGCCAGATCCGCTTGTTGTTCGAGTTGTTTAGCCCGAGCGTTTGGAACATGCTCCAGGCACCGTGGTAGAGATGGAGCGCCAATGCCAGTTGCGCGACGATGTAGAAGATCGAGACGAGCGGATTCTGGAAGCCGATGACGACATTGTTGTAGACGTCACCTTCCACGAAGCGCGGGTGGACCGTACCGGTCGTGAAGTGGAGGAGGTGGTAGACGATGAACAGCGCGATGATGACGCCGCCCCAGCGTAGCGTCCGAGCGGCGTAGCCGTACTCCTGGTTCTTGCGCATCGCGTACTGGACCGGCCGGCTGGCCAGGTCCAGCCGGGTAAGCTGGTATGCGGCCCAGATGTGCAGGCCTACTGATACGAGCAGCACGATTCGGGTGAGCCAGAGCACCTGCTCGTGGCCGAACATGGGTGACCCTACCTCACGGAGGAAGACGCCGTACGCATTGATGTAGGCGCGCCCGGCGAAGACTTTAAGGTTGCCGAGCATGTGGATGATGACAAAGCCGAAGAGGATCAGCCCGGTCACGGCCATCACGACCTTTTTGCCGATCGTGGACTCGTACAGGGTCAGCACGCCGATCATCGGTGCCCTCCGCTTGGACCGATGGGCCTAACGCCCGCGCGATTGCACGCGACGATATTCCAATGACGCACCGATGCGGCCTTCTCAGATCGAGATGGATCGTACATACAAATGGGCCCGCCGCCCCTTCGCTCGTCCATGGACTGCCACGTTGACGTCCCGGTCCCATCATAGCCCACGCTCGCCCAGTCGTCTAAGATATGGAACGTCTGGTGCGAATAGGCATCGCCTATCATCATTGAACTGACTTCGGGTGCGAGCCGCACGGACGACCCGCTCACCGTGCGATTCTGGTGCGCAAAGCCAGGTGTCATGCAACTCCATCAACTCGCCTACTTCATCGGCGTCGCCCGCCACCTGCACTTTACGCGCGCCGCGGACGAGCTGCACGTGGCCCAGCCCTCGGTCAGCCAGCAGATCCGCAAGCTCGAACGCGAGCTCGGCGTCCCGCTCTTCCATCGCATGAGACGTGGCGTCGCGCTCACGCCGGCCGGGGAGGCGCTTCTCCCGTGGGCGCGCCGCATTCTGGCTGACACGGACCGAGCGCGAGCCGAGGTCCAGGAATTGACCGGGTTGCGGCGCGGCAGACTGGCAGTTGGGGCGACGCCGAGCGTGAGCACGACGCTCTTGCCAGACGCGCTTGCGACGTTTCACGCCACCTATCCAGGCGTGGCGCTAACCCTGCGCGAGGCTGGATCGGACGATCTCGTCGGCTTACTAGAGGCGGGCGAGCTGGACCTGGCCGCCATTATCCTGCCGATCCGCCACCCGATGCTGCAAACGGTTCGGCTGCTTGAAGAAGAGCTCGTCCTGGCGGTTCCGCGCGGGCATCCCTTCGACGAGCACCTCGAGATCCGAGTGGCTGACCTGAAGGACCAACCGATGGTCATGTTTCGCGATGGCTATGACCTGCGTGCCACCACGCTCGCTGCCTGTCAGAGGGCCGGCTTCGAACCACGTGTGGCGCTGGACGGTGGTGAGATGGACAGCGTCCTGCGTTTCGTCGCGGCGCGCCTCGGTGTTGCCATCGTCCCGAGCATGGTCATTGAGCCTGGCGGGGCCATCGGCTGCATCCGGATCCGCCAACCGCGGCTGACGCGGACCATTGCACTGGCACACCGTCGAGACCGTCCCCTGCCACGGGCTGCCCGTGAGCTGGTCACGATCCTGCGCCGGGCTTGCGCGCCACCGTCTGGTGGCAACGTGGCATCGGGTACAATCGCACACGACGATGGCCCGCCAGGTGGGTAACACGACGACTGTCGGCCCACGATCGATCTCGGCTCCACGGCGGGTGGTAACGGCTGATGCGTGGTGACTCTCCATGGCAACTTCTAGGTCTTCGAGCCCGACGTCCAATCCACGCACATCGATCACGCCGCTGCGCGTCATCTGCGCCAACTGCGGCCAGCGTTCCTGGCTCGGCACGGCGGATGCACCGACCTGTCCCGAGTGCCGGGGCGATCTGCGTCAGATGGGCCCATTTGAGGCCTTCGTCGATCGATGGTTCGCCCCGCCGGACATGCTCGATTCCAACATGCATCGACGGCACCTCCAGCTTGTCGAGCTGCTCTGGACGGCGGACAATCGTGGCCGCGAGTGGTACGAGATCGTCAGTCCCAAGAAGGTGTCGTACTCGTCGTTCGTCAAGCGAGTCAACGCGCTTGTCTGCCGCGGGCTGCAGGAAGGTTGGATCGTCAGTCACATCCCAATAGCGCCCGTGCCCGATGACGCGGCCTACAGCCTGACGGTTGCAGATCCGGACCGCTTCGTCGACGAGATGGGCCGTCTGTTCGGGGGCGAGCAGGAGTAAGCGGGCCGTCATCTCGGACCCCCTCCCAGGTCCGGGGGTGAGGCAGCGTACGCACCCGCGAACGTCTGCTGACCCTCGCACCGGGGAGCGCTGGGGGAACTGGGGACGGAAGGAGCCTCGATTTGCCGACTGATCCGTGCTCTGGTACAATTCCGCCGTCGCCCAGGCCTGGGTACTGTGTGCTCAATGAACGGTCGACTAAGACGGCGGCTCTCGAGGACACAACACGATGCCCAAGTTGAAAACCCACAAGGCGACATCCCGCCGGATGCAGTACAGCGGCCCGGGCAAGCTGCTCCGGACCCGCCAGGGCAAGAGCCACCTCCGCCGCAACAAGTCGCCCCGCGCCATCCGCGATTATGACGAGATGGTCTCCGTCGCCAAGGTAGACCAGGCGCGGATCCGGCGACTGATGCCGTACGCGAAGTAGCGAAGGCATAGCTGGATGAGCCGAGTCAAGCGCGCCGTCACGGCTAAGGCGCGCCACAAAAAGGTACTCAAGCTTACCAGGGGTCACTATGCCGGCCGGCACTCGCTGTTCAAGACGGCGAACGAGTCAATGTTGCACGCGCTGTCGTATGCGTATCGCGATCGTCGCAACAAGAAGCGTGAATTCCACCGCCTCTGGATCACCAGGATCAACGCCGCGGCACGCGAGCACGGGCTCAGCTACAGCAGGCTGATGGCGGGCCTCAAGGTCGCGGGGGTTGAGATCAATCGGAAGATGTTGGCCGACATGGCGGTCCGCGACGAAGCATCATTTACCCGCCTGGTGGCGTTGGCGCGGGAGGGTTCTCCGGTGCCCACCGCGACGACGGCCTGAGCCGACCCGAACGTGGGCCGAGCAACGGCCCGAGCAACGGACACTTTGCGCCCCTGTCGCTACGACAGGGGCGCAACTGCTTAAGGTACTACAGGTAGGGGTGAACGGCATGCACGACTGGCGCCGTACGGTTGACGGCCTGCGCGAACAAGGGCTGCGGGAGCTCAGCGCGATCTCCGATCCTCAGGCACTCGAGCGGTGGCGGGTCGGCTACCTGGGTCGGCGCGGCGCGCTAACCGATGCCTTGCGCGGACTGTCCAGACTGCCAGCCGAAGAGCGGCCGGCCGCGGGTCAGGCCGCGAACGACGCCAAGCGTGCCCTGGAAGCGGCACTGGCCGAGCGCGAGGGGGCGCTGCGCGAGCAGGCGCTCTCCCGCGACCTCGAAGAGGAGCGGCTCGACGTGACCATGCCTGGCCGGCCACCAGCCCGCGGGGGACTGCACCCGACAACGCTGATCCTGCGTCAAATCACGGCGTTCTTTGGCGGGCTTGGCTATCAGGTGGTTGAAGGTCCTGAGGTCGAGTTGGAGAAGTACAACTTTGAGATGCTGAACATTCCGAGAGACCATCCGGCCCGCGACATGTTCGACACGATGTACGTCCGGCCGCCAGAGGTCGTACTGCGGACCCACACGTCGCCCATGCAGGCACGTGTGATGGAGGCGCGGAGCGAGGAGGCGAGGGCGCAGCATCTGCCGGCGCCGCCGGTCCGCGTCGTCGTCCCCGGTCGCTGCTATCGCTACGAGGCTCAGGATGCGACACATGAGTGGATGTTCTACCAAGTGGAAGGGCTGGCGGTTGACGTGGGGTTGACGATGGCGGATCTCAAGGGTACGCTGGCCGCCTTTGCCCGGCACATGTTCGGCTCGGACGTGAAGACTCGCTTCCGATGTGACTACTTCCCGTTTGTCGAGCCGGGCGTGGACTTCTCGATCTCAACGCCCAGCGTGCGTGGGGGCGCCTGGCTGGAGATCCTGGGCGCGGGGATGGTCCACCCGCGCGTGCTGCGGATGGCCGGCTACGATCCGGACGCGTATAACGGCTTTGCGTTCGGAATGGGTCCCGAGCGGATTGCGATGCTCAAGTACGGGATCTCCGACATCCGCGGCTTCTACAGCAATGACCTGAGGTTCCTGGAGCAATTCGCGTCGTGATCGCACAGGCCCGACTTCACTTGGGGCGACATAAGATGCCGCTGCGATGAAAGTGCCGCTGAGATGGCTGTGCGAATGGGTGGACCTCACACTGCCGGTGGACGAGCTTGTCCACCGGCTGAACCTTTCCGGTACCGAGGTCGAGGACGTCATTCGGCTCGAGGCTGAGTGGGAAGGGGTCTACGTTGCTGAGGTGGTCGGCCTGGAGCGCCACCCCCAGGCCGACACGCTCTTCGTCGCCCGTCTGGACGTTGGTAGTCACGGGCTGGCGACGGTCGTGACTGGAGCCGCGAACCTGCACGTCGGAGCGCGTGTCCCCCTCGTCCAGCCAGGCGGTCGGCTCCCGGGTGGCCGGCAGATCGGGGCCGAGGCGCTCCGTGGGGTCTTGTCGGAGGGCATGCTCTGCTCGGGCGACGAGCTGGGCCTGTCGCCCGATCGGTCAGGCATCTACCTCCTCGACGGAGGGCCTGCCGACGCCGTTGGGCGACCGCTCGGCAACGTGCTTGGCGACACGATCCTAGATTTGTACGTGACGCCAAATAGGCCGGATTGTCTCTCCGTCTATGGTGTTGCCCGCGAGGTTCACGCGATCACCGGCGCACCGCTTCGTCGGGTCCAGACCAGCTCGCCGCGCGGACCGCGCGCGGCATCCGAGCTGCTGGGCGTGGAAATCATCGACCGAGAGCTCTGTGCGCGCTTCACCGGGGCCCATGTCGCTGGAGTGACCGTCGCACCGTCACCTGGCTGGCTCCAACGCCGCTTGCACCTGGCCGGCGTACGGCCGATCAACAACGTGGTGGATGCGACCAACTACACGATGCTCGAGTTGGGCCAGCCACAGCACGCCTTCGATGCCGACCGCCTGGGCAGCACGATCGTCGTCCGCCGGGCGGTTGCCGGCGAGCGGCTGGTGACGCTCGACGGTGAGGAACGTGTCCTTGATGGGGACATGCTAGTGATCGCCGACGCGCTCAACCCGGTCAGCATCGCCGGAGTGATGGGCGGTGCTTCAACCGAAGTGAGTGACTCCACCCGGAACGTGGTTTTGGAGACCGCCAACTTCGAGTCCGTGGCGATCCGTCGAACGTCGACCCGCCTACGGCTTGGGAGCGAGGCGTCGCGTCGGTTCGAGCGCGGCATTGACCCAGGACTGGCGAAGGTGGCCGCCGAAGCGACCGTCGAGTTGCTCGTCCGACTGACTGGCGGAAGCGCTGCGACTGGAATCGTCGACGTCTACCCGGGTCGTCCCGAGCCGCGGCAGATACTGCTGCACGAGGACGACGTGGCGGCACTACTCGGCCGAGCGTACGCCCGCAGTCAGGTCGCCGCAGTGCTGTCCTCGCTTGACTTCGACGTCGAGCCGCGAGGCGAGCGGCTGCTGGTGACCGTCCCCGGTCACCGCCCGGACGTAGAGGGACGCGCCGACCTGGCCGAGGAGGTCGGCCGCATCACTGGCTACGATGCTATCCCCGAGACGCTGCCGACTGGTGCTCCGCCGGAGCCGAAAGCCGACCCAGAGCTCGTGGCCGCTGAACGAGCCAGGGATGTGCTCGTCGGCTGCGGGTTGCGCGAGGTCATCACGTACTCCCTGGTCGGATCAGACTCGGAGCAGCGGCTGCGATTTTTGGACGATGCTGAAGTACCGGACCCGATCCAGGTGGCGAACCCGATCTCGGGCGAGCACTCCGTGCTGCGGACCACCCTTGTGCCGAGCTTAGTCGAGGTAGCGCGGTCGAACCTGCGCCACCGCGACGGCGTGGCAATCTTCGAGCTGTCGCGAGCGTATCTCCCTCCCTTGCAGCCGTTGCCAGCTGAGCCGCCGCGATTGGGGATTGTGCTCGTCGGGCGAATCACTCCGGCCGCCTGGAACGTGCCTGCTCGCGATGCGGACTTCTACGACCTGAAGGGGATCCAGGGGATCATCGAGGCGGAGCTTGCGCGCGTGCGGCGGACAGCGCGGTTCGTACCCGCCTCCGTGCGCGCCTATCCCCCGCGTCGGTGTGCTCGCGTGTTGATCGACTCAGCCCCCGCAGTCGGCATACTGGGGCAGATCCATCCTCTCGCCGCCGAGCGGTTCGATCTGCGCGGGCGTGACGTCTATGCCGCCGAGCTGTGGTTCGACGTTCTCGCCCACCGTGCGCGCAATCAGCGCCAGATCTCCCCGTTGCCGCGATTCCCAGCGGCCGAGCGCGACCTGGCACTGGTCATCGACCAATCGGCGCTCGCGGAAGACGTCGCCGCCGAAATCCTCTCAAGTGGCGGCGACCTGATCGAAGGCGTGAGCCTCTTCGACGTGTTCGAGGGCAGGGAGGGCCGCCCGGTCCCCACTGGCAAGAGAAACCTGGCATACACCCTGCGTTTTCGTGCACACGATCGAACCCTGACCGATGTCGAGGTGGACGCCGCCGTAGCGCACATCGTGGACGCGACCGCCGCGCGGTTCGGCGCCACCGTCCGCGGGAAGTGACTAGCACCCGAGAGGGGACCATGTCCTCGCTCGATCATCCAGGTCCCAGTGCCGCGTTCGCGCTTGACGCGCTGGAATTCGACAAGGTGCGTGCGATGCTCGCCGGCAGGACGTCGTTCTCTGCCGGCCGAGAGCTGGCCCTGGCGCTCGAGCCGTCACCCGAGATAGAGACCGCCGAGCGGCTCCAGGCGACCACCGAGGAGGCGCGGCGGCTTCCAACGTTGAAGCCTGGTCTGACCTTCGCCGGCGCGCGCGACGTTCGCCCGATTGTCCAGCGCGCTGCGCTTGGCGGTCTGCTCCAGCCTGTTGAACTGCTGGACGTGGTCGCGAGCGCTCGGGTAGCACGACTCTGGGGGTCGACGCTTTCCCGACTTTGCGATAGCATGCCGAACCTGGCGCTGTTGAGCGAGCGGCTTCGCGACCACCGTCCGTTGATCGAAGACATCGAGCGGGCGATCGACCATGGTGGCGAAGTCTCGGACGATGCGAGTCCGCGGTTGCGCCAGCTCAGAAGCGACGTGCGGTCGGCCCAGGATCGGCTGCTCGCGCGGCTGCAGGGGCTGCTCAACTCGCCGGGAGTCCGACTCGCTCTGCAGGACGCGGTCATTACGCAGCGCAACGGCCGCTACGTCCTGCCGGTCCGCGCCGACGAGCGACAGCGCGTCAAGGGCATTGTCCACGACCAGTCGGCCAGCGGCGCGACGCTCTTCGTCGAGCCGCTGCCGATTGTCGAGGCTGGCAACCGCATCCGACAGATAGAGGCCGAGGAGCGGCATGAAACCGAGCGAATCCTCCGCGCGCTCAGCACCCTCGTCTCGACCGAACGAGACGCCCTCGACCTGAGCGTGGCGGCCCTGGCCGAGTTGGACCTACAGATGGCCAAGGGTCGCCTTGCCGACGATCAGGACGCGATCCGACCGGGCCTGCACGCCCTCCCGCGGACCGGCTCGGGACCCATCCTGCGACTGCTCGAGGCGCGGCACCCGCTCCTGAGCGTAGACGCGGTGCCACTAACGCTCGAGCTAGGAGCGGCGTTCGACGTCCTCGTGATCACCGGACCGAACACCGGCGGCAAGACAGTTGCGCTCAAGACTGTTGGGCTGCTGGCGCTGATGGCCCAGGCCGGGCTTCAGGTGCCGGCCGGCGCGGGCACGGAGCTGGCCGTCTTTCACGCCGTCCAGGCGGACATCGGCGACGAGCAGAGCATTGAGCAAAGCCTGTCTACGTTCTCCTCGCACCTGACCCACATCATCGCCATACTTGGCCAGCTCGACGCCTCTAGCCTGGTACTGCTCGACGAGTTAGGCGCGGGTACCGACCCCCAGGAGGGCTCGGCGCTCGCCCGGGCGATTCTGACATATCTGAGGGAGCGCGGTGCCTACGCAATCGCCACGACCCACTATTCCGAACTCAAGGCATTCGCCCACCTGACCCCGCGCGTCGAGAACGCGTCGGTCGAGTTCGATGAGCGAACCCTCGCGCCGACGTATCGGCTGCTGGTTGGGGTACCGGGACGGAGCAACGCCCTGGTGATCGCCGCCCGTCTGGGGCTGCCGGGGGAGGTGGTCCGGATGGCCCGATCTCTGCTCAACCCGGCGAGCGTCGAGGCTGACGACTTGCTCACTCAGATTCAGCGGGACCGCGATGCCGCCGCCGAGCCAGGCGCGGCAACGTGCGGACGAGGCTGAGCAGCTTCGCCGCCACGTGCGCGACGAGCTCCGACGGACGGACCGTGAGCGCTACGAGATCCTCCAGCGCGCCCGTGGCGAGTCCGAACGACTCCTGGAGGAATTACGCCGAGAGGCCAACCGACGAATCCGAGAGCTCGGGTCGCTCGGCCCGGAATTGCGCCCTCTCCGGGACGCCGCCCGCTCCCTTGAGGCGCTCCGTCCGCTGCCGGAGCCCCAGATCCGCCAAGAGATCGAGCTGGACGCAGGACCGCGCGGGGCTGTCGTCGTGCGGCCAGGGGCCGAGCTCGTCGTGCCCCGGCTCGGCGTACTGGGGTTGGTGGTCCAGGTGGCACCCAACGGCGACGCGGAGCTGGACGTTCGGGGCATGCGGGTGCGCGTACCGGCGTCCGAGTTGGCGGAGGCGCGGCCGGCGAACCGGAGCGAGCGGGCCGACGTGCGCCACGCGGCGCCAAGCGGGCCGGTGATCGCTCGCGGCGAGGCAGCCCCGACTGCGCCGTCGACGGAGCTAGATTTGCGTGGTTTGCGGCGGGACGAAGCCGCCGAAACGCTGGACCGGTATCTCAACGACGCCTACCTGAGTGGGTTGCGCGCGGCCCGCGTGATCCACGGAAAGGGAAGCGGTGCGGTTCGCGCCGCCGTCCGCGAGCAGCTCCGCGATCATCCGCTGGTGTCGACGTTCAGCGCCGCCGATGCGCGTAGCGGCGGTGACGGCGTCACCGAGGTGATGCTGGCGAGCTAGTCTGCGAACACGGCAGTCAGCATCGCTCGGCGTGCCACGGGCTGATGGCGGCCCACCGAGCGCCCAAAGACCCGTGGTATACTCGCGCCGATCGCTGGCAGGCCGGGCTTCCTGGCTGGCGCGGGGGTGACGCTGGGTGCTCGAGGAAATCATTGCTCAGGTCGAGCGCGTCCTGCGCATCGGCCTCACAATCGTTACCGCCTATCTTGTAGCGCTCTGGATCGCCAGTATCTGGTGGACCTTCCGCGACATCCGCGCGCGAACGAACGACCTATTTCTGCAGGCCGCCATGACGCTACTGGTGGCGGTGTTCAGCTTCGCCGGGCTCTTGATCTACGTCATCCTACGACCGCCGAAGACGCTCACCGAGCTGTACGAGGAGTCCCTGGAGGAGGAAGCGTTCCTCCAGGGCATCCACGTGCAGAGTGCCTGTCCGGTCTGCAAGCAGCGGGCAGAGCCGGGCTTCATCTTCTGCCCATGGTGCCAGACCCGACTGAAGCGACTGTGCGCGCGCTGCGAGCATCCGATGATGCTCCGGTGGAAGGCATGCCCCTACTGTGGCCAGGCCGTCACGGCGCCGCCGGCCGTCGTTGACTCGCGCACCCAGGAGCTGCCGCTCTCGTCCGGGCGACGCTGATGTGGATGAGGCAGTAGCTACGCTTCGGCAGATAGTAGAAGGCCCCGGAGCGTGTGCCCCGGGGCCTTCTGCATGTCCGTCACGGCTTCGCTGCTCTATTCGCTCTTGACGCTGTACTTCCTCAAGCGAGCGCCTGCTCGGTCTGCTTGTCGAAGATGTGCATCTTCTCAGTGTCAAAGACGATGTCGACAGCCTTGCCGGCCGACATGTCAGCGCGCGCGGGCATTCGGCTGGTGAACTCCTGGGTGCCAGCCCTGAGGTACACGAACAGCTCGGACCCGAGCGGCTCAACGACCTCGACGTTGACTACCGCCCGCTGGTGCTCCGGGGCGTCGCGCCGTTCGTTGCGGTCGTGGATGTCCTCGGGACGAATGCCGAACACGATGTCTTGACCCAGTGCCGGCTTGAGCTGGTTCTGCTTGTGGACGGGCACATGTAGGCGCATCGCGCCCGTGTCGACGTACATCTCATTCTCGACGCCGTTGCCGACGAGCTGAGCATTGAAGAAGTTCATCGCCGGGCTGCCAATGAAGCCGGCCACGAACATGTTAGACGGACGATCGTAAAGCTGCTGCGGCGTGTCCAACTGCTGCAGGATGCCGTCGCGCATGACGGCGATGCGGTGACCCATGGTCATGGCCTCGACCTGGTCGTGCGTGACGTAGATCACCGTCGTCTGGAGTCGCTGGTGGAGCTTGATCAGATTGGCCCGCGTTTCGACGCGTAGCTTGGCATCAAGGTTGGACAGCGGCTCGTCCATGAGGAAGACGAGCGGCTCGCGGACGATGGCCCGCCCGAGCGCGACGCGCTGGCGCTGACCACCCGAGAGCTGCTTGGGCTTGCGCTTGAGCAGGTTTGCCAGCCCGAGAGGCCGGCTGCTTCCTGGACGCGCCGCTCGATCTCGCTCTTCGGCGTCTTGCGGAGTTTGAGCCCGAACGCCAGATTATCGTAGACGGTCATGTGCGGGTAGAGCGCGTAGCTCTGGAATACCATCGCAATGTCGCGATCTTTGGGCGCTACGTCGTTGACGCGGCGATCCCCGATGAACATCTCGCCCGCGGTGATCTCTTCCAGCCCGGCGATCATCCGCAAAGCCGTCGACTTGCCGCACCCAGAAGGTCCGACGAGTACCAGGAACTCGCGGTCGTGGACCTGGATGCTCAAATCATTGACCGCGGTCACATCGCCGAACTGCTTGGTGACGTGGTCGAGCGTCACTCCCGCCATTGGGACACCCCCTTGAGCCTCACCCAACGTTGCTTGAAGCGGGGCACCATGCCGCGCCCTCTTCTCTGCTGGGGCGGCGATAGCATAGCGCAGATCGAGCACCCTGTCCAGCCTCGTGCCAATGTATGCCCCGACCGCCTGTTCTCCTTGTCGGCGGATAACTCGATCGACACTGGAACGGAACGGCGCCCTGGTACAATCGAGCCATGTTGGCGGCCCTCCGCGTCCTCTGGCGGGCGCTCGTCCACTTCTATGATGAGTCGTTGCTGCTCATCCGCGCGAATGTGGTCTGGTTCATCGGAAGCATCCCGCTGTTCCTCGTCGCGATGGCGGCGGCGTGGGCGTTCGTGCCACCGGTCGATCCAGAGTCCCCGCCGGTGGTCTGGCCGCTGATGCTGTCGGGCTTCGTCCTGTTGGTGGTGCCCTCGCCATTTACCATTGGGGTCAGCGCGCTGGCCCGCGAGATCGTCCGCGGCGAGACGCCCGAGTTCGGCCTGTTCTGGGTGGCAGTGCTCCGCTGGTGGCGCCGCGGACTGGCGATGTTCGGGATCGGGGGGGCGGTGCTCGTCGCACTGGTCTTCAACACCGCGTTCTACCTTCAGGCAACCCAGGGCTGGCTCCAGGCGGTCAGCCTCCTCTGGCTGTATCTCATCCTGTACTGGATGACCCTCCAAGCCTACCTGATCCCGCTTCTGCTCACCTCGGAGGCTGACGGCGAGGACGGTGGGGTCTTGGTCGCGCCACTGCCGGCCCTCTACCGGCGTGCCGCGATCCTGGCGCTGGCCAATCCGATGTTCAGCCTCGTGCTGCTGCTTGGTACTGCCGTCGTGATGGTGCTCAGCGCGGTCGCGGTCCCGGTCTACCCACTCGTGGGCATGGGGTACGTGGCGCTGGTGGGCGCGCGCGCCATGCTCCATCTACGCCGAAAGTATTTGCCGGAGGAAGCCGCGGACGACACCGGTGGGGCCGTCGAGTGACGGTCGTCTCGGATGTCCTGAACGGCCGATACCGCCTCGATGAGCTGCTCGGTCAGGGCGGGGCTGCCCTGGTCTACCGCGCCGAGGACATGGAGCTCGGACGTACCGTCGCGCTGAAGATCCTCCGCGACCAGTACAGTGCTGACCCCGAGTTCCTGGAGCGCTTCCGACGCGAGGCGCGGGCCGCCGCTGCCCTGAGCCACGCGAACATCATCGCCGTCTACGATGTCGGCCGCCAAGGCACTACCAACTACATTGTCATGGAGTACGTCGAAGGAGAGGATCTCAAGGAGGTTATTCGCCGCGACGCTCCGCTGGCCCCGGCGCGGCTAGTCCACCTCGGCTGCCAGCTCGCCGCGGCCCTCGAGTACGCACACCGCCGCGGGCTCGTGCACCGCGACATTAAGCCGCAGAACGTGCTGGTCACCGCCGACGATCACGTCAAGGTCGGTGACTTCGGAATCGCGGTTGCGCTCGGCGCACGCTCGATCACCCAGACTGGGATGGTCATCGGGTCGGTCCACTACATGGCCCCGGAACAGGCGCTGGGCCAACCGAGCACCGCCACGACTGACGTCTACGCCGTTGGGGTCGTGCTGTACGAGATGGCGACTGGCCGACAGCCGTTCGAGGCCGAGTCGGCGCTCGCCGTTGCCCGGATGCATATCGACCAGACCGCGACTCGGCCTGAGCAGCTTAACCCTCGACTGCCTGTGCCGATCGCCGACGTCATCCTGAAGAGCATGGCCAAGGACCCAGGAGACCGTTATCAGTCGGCAGCCGAAGTGGCCGCGGCCTTGCGCGGTCAGCGCGCCCGCGCCAACACGCAAACGGTGGCCGTAGCGTCGCCAGCCGCCACGGCCCGGACTCGTCGGATGGTTGCCGCACCTGCCGCCGCGCGGACCGTCGCCGCGCGGCCGGTGGTGGCGTCGGCGAGCCCGGCCAAGGATGCCCCGACCGCGGCGCTGCGCCTTTTGGCGGTTCTGGCCCTGCTACTCGGATTGATCGGCGCTGGCGTCGGGTGGTTCCTCGGCAGCCCGGCCGGCCCGAGCGGGCCTCGGCCGACACCCGCTCCGGTCGTCGTCAGTACGTCGACGCCGCCTCCGCCCACGCCGACGTCGCCCCCAGCCCCTCCGACCCCCACCCCGGTCCCCAAGCCGGCCGCGCCGGTCGCCACGCCGGTGCCAAAGCCCCCAACAGCCACGCCGGTTCCGCCCACGGTGACCCCGGTGCCGAAGCCGGCCGAGCCGACCTCAACCCCGGTGCCGAAGCCGGCCGAGCCGACCTCAACCCCGGTGCCTCCGACCGCGGCACCCGCGCCGAAGCCCGCGCCCCCGACCGCCGCTGGGAAGCCCAAGGCAAAGGTACCGGAAAACAGCGTGCGGGTCCCGAACGTGGAAGGGATGGACCTGTCTCAAGCGCGCCGGACCCTTGAGGGCCAGGGCTTCAGGGTCGAGGTTGGGGAACGGAACACCGAGGAAAGGAAAGGCACAGTGATCGACCAGAATCCGGGCGCCGGCGACACCGTAGTGCCTGGTTCAGTTGTGCGGATACTGATCGCGACGTAGGTGGTGAGCAGGCCAGGCTGGAGGCGGTGGCCCCGCGTCGGCTTGGGGCGCGGGCAGCGCGGCCGGGTGAGCCACATGGAACTGCCGATCTGGGGGTGACATGCCGATTCAAGAAGCGGACGGACGATGGCCACGGCTAGCCGACACGGTGTTTGTGGCGCCGAATGCCAAGGTGGTAGGCGACGTGACTATGGCGGAAGGGTCAAGCGTGTTCTGGAGCAGCGTCGTACGTGCGAAAGGCGCGCCGGTCACGCTGGGCGTCGGGACGGACATCCAGGACAATTGTCTGGTGGACAGTGAGCCAGGCCAGCCCGCTCGGCTGGGCAACGGAACCAGCCTCGGGCATGGGGCAACCGTGCACGCCTCGACGCTTGAAGACCACGTCCTGATCGCGATGAACGCGACGGTCATGCCGCGCTGCACGATCGGGAGCGGTAGCATTGTTGCCGCCAACGCCACGGTGCCCCCGAACACGATCGTTCCCCCGCGCTCGCTCGTTGTTGGCGAACTGGGCCGCGTCGTTCGTCAGACGACCGACGACGAGTACGCACGGATTGAGCTGACCTCCACCGGGTACATGGAGCTGGCCCGTTCGTATCGCGAGGACCTGGGTTAGGGTGTCCGAGCGGCGGATCTTGCACGGGCAGAACGCGCGAGCTTCCCTGACCCGCAGCGTGGATCTCGTGACCGCCCTCCTTCGACCGACGCGCGTGGCGGCAGCGGAGAGAGAACCGGTGCGTGTGGTACGATGCAGCGGATCACAGGGACGCGGGCACGGGGGCTGACGAGGATGCAGACCGCGGCGCGGCCACAGCACGCCGAGCTGGGACTTTCGGACGCGCACGCCATCGAGTTGTACCGTGCGATGTTGCTCGCGCGGATGGTCGACGAGCGTCAGTGGATTCTCAATCGCCAGGGTCGCCAGGCGTTCGTCATCTCATGCCAGGGGCATGAGGCGGCGCAGGTCGGCAGTGTTGCAGCGCTGCGGCCAGGCCTGGACGTGATGGTCCCGTACTACCGTGACATCGCCGCGGCGCTCGCGTTCGGCGCAAGCGCGCGGGACACGCTCCTGGAGGCACTGTCACGGATCGAAGGCCCATGGAGCGGAGGCCGGGCCATGCCGTCCCATTTCAGCTCGCCCGCTCTAAAAATCTTAAACAGCAGCAGCTCGGTCGGCTCCCACATCCCGCACGCCACCGGCGCTGCACTGGCCGCTCGGCTGCGCGGCGAGGATTCCGTGTCGATCGCGTATTTCGGCGATGGGGCGACGAGTCAGGGCGCCTTTCACGAAGGCGTCAGCTTTGCGGCCATCCACAAGCTGCCGGCGATCTTCTTTTGCGAGGACAATGGAATCGCGATTTCGGTACCCCTGGCCAAGCAGATGGCCGTGCCGCGGGTGGCTGACAGGGCAGCCGCGTACGGCATACCGGGCGTGGTGGTCGACGGAACCGACGTGCTTGCTGTCTACGACGTCACGCGACAGGCTGTCGAACGCGCACGGCGCGGCGAAGGCCCTACGCTGATCGACGCGCTCTGTATCCGTCTCACGCCGCATTCGAGTGACGACGACCACTTCCGCTATCGGACGCGCGAAGTGGTCGCGGCCGAGCATGAGCGCGACCCGCTTCCCCGCTACCGTGGCTACTTGCTCGACCTGGGTATCATCGACGAAGAGGCCGAACGTCACCTGCGCGAAGGCGTGACCGCTGAGGTGGAAGCCGCACTCCAGGCTGCGCTTGCGGCGAGCCCGCCCGAAGCGGAGGCCGCGGGAGAGCACGTGCTGGCCGAGCGGACGGTACCAACCTACGCCGCGAGCCGCGTCGCACGCGCGGCCGGGGCGACATCCTCAACCATCTCCCCGGACTTCGAAGGCGCGGTGGGCGTTCGGGCCCCTACCCACCCGGAGCCTTCCTGATGGCAGTCAAGACGCTGATCGAGGCGGTGACCGAGGCGCTCTCTGAGGAGATGGAGCGCGACTCGAGCGTGATCGTCCTGGGCGAGGACGTGGGGGTTCACGGTGGCGTCTTTCGAGCCACCGATGGCCTGCACAAGCGATTCGGCGCTGAGCGTGTGATCGACACTCCACTCGCCGAACTAGGGATCGCGGGCGTGGCGATTGGCGCGGCGATGAACGGGCTTCGGCCAGTCGCCGAAATCCAGTTCGCCGACTACATCCACCCGGCCTACGACCAGATCGTCAACGAGGCGGCCAAGATCCGTTATCGTTCCAACGGAACGTTCACCTGCCCGATCGTCGTTCGAGCGCCGTTCGGAGCGGGCGTCCACGGCGGGCTCTACCATTCGCAGAGCGTAGAGGCACTCTTCTACCACGTGCCGGGCCTCAAGATCGTCATTCCTTCAACGCCGTACGACTGCAAGGGTCTGCTCAAGGCGTCGATTCGCGACCCGGATCCCGTCCTCTTTTTCGAGCACAAGAAGAGCTACCGCCGGATCAAAGGCGAGGTCCCTGAAGGGGACTATACGGTGGCGCTGTCCCAGGCCGACGTCAAGCGCCAGGGTCAGGACATCAGCGTCATCACCTATGGTGTCGGCGTCCACCTAGCGCTTGAAGCGGCAGAGCAGATCGACCGCGAGGGTGTCTCAGTGGAGGTTCTCGACTTGCGCACCATCGTCCCGATGGACAAGGAGTCGATCGCCCGCTCGGTCGCCAAGACGAGCAAGGTCTTGATCGTCCACGAGGACAACAAGACTGGCGGGGTGGGGGCCGAGATCGCCGCCACGATCGCCGAGGATCATTTCGACGAGCTCGACGGCCCGATCTTGCGGGTTGCCGGGGCGGATACCCACATACCGTACGCGCCGACGCTAGAAGAGGCGGTGATCCCGAACGTCGACGACGTCGTGACCGCGCTTCGGCGGCTGGCGGCGTACTGAGGCTGAGGACGGGACGGGCATGTCTACCAGCATCTCCATGCCGCAGCTCGGCGAGTCGGTTGCCGAGGGCACGATTGGTAAGTGGCTCAAGAGCCCAGGCGAGCGGATCGAGCGCGACGAACCGCTCGTCGAAGTAATTACGGACAAGGTCAACGCCGAGATCCCGTCGCCAGTGGCCGGGGTGATCGAGCGGATCGTGGTGCCGGAAGGTCAGACGGTAGCCGTTGGTACCGAACTGGTGGTGATCGGCGACGGTGTCGGCGCTGGCGAGCCCTCGGCCACCCGCGCGCCGGCGGCCGCACCAGCCGAACTGCCGGCCGGCCAGCTGACCGGTGGCGAGGCGGCAGGCGATCCGGTCAAGCCGGACCCGCGAGACGCAGCGGCGACTGGCCAGGAGCGGGTACCGCAAGGGCCAACCGGAGCCGCTCAGAACGCGTCCCCGGCGGCCATACAGGACGAGCCGCCGGCGCCCGGGTCGTCGGTTGGTGGGTACGGCGCGACCGCGCGGCCGGACGGTCAGGGCGCCACCACCGCGGCGACGACGGTTCCCCGAGACGGCGACGCTGTGACACCCACACGCGCCTCACCGCTGGTCCGGCGACTGGCCCGCGAGCACGCGGTCGATTTGTCACAGATCGCGGGTAGTGGAGTTGGGGGCCGGGTCACCAAGGACGACATCCTCGGCTATATCGAAAGCCGTGAAGCTGCGCCGTCCGCTCCGGCGCCGCAACGTGTGGGCGCGCCCAGTGACACGCCAGTGGCGCCGCCACGGCCTGACGCGCCGGCTGCTCCTGTCACAGCGGCTTCCTCCCGCGGCCTCGGCGAGGACGAAGAGCTCGTCCCGCTCACGCCGATGCGGCGGGTGATCGCTGAGCACATGGTCCGGAGCCTCCAGACGTCGCCGCACGCGTGGGGCATGGTCGAGGTCGACGTTACCCCGCTGGTGGCTGCCCGCGAATCGTTAGTCAAGGAGTGGAAAGCCCGCGAGGGCTTTGAGTTGACGTACCTGCCGTTCTTCGTCAAGGCCGTCGTCGAAGCGCTGCGCGAGTGCCCGGTGCTCAACGCCAGGTGGAGCGATCAGGGGGTCGTGCTCAAGAGGCGCGTTCACATCGGCGTTGCCGTCGCCGTCCAGGACGGTTTGATCGTTCCAGTTATCAAGGATGCTGACCAGAAGAGCATCGGCGGGCTCGCGCTCGCCGCGCGGGACCTGGTCACTCGCGCTCGGAACGGCCGGCTGGCGATGGACGACTTGCAGGGCGGGACCTTCACCGTGAACAACACCGGCGCCCTCGGCTCGATCGCCTCGGGCCCGATCATTAATCAGCCACAGGCCGGGATCATCACGATGGAAGCGATCGTCAAGCGGCCGATGGTCCGCGATGACGCGATCGCGATCCGCAGCATGATGAATGCGTGCCTCGCGTTCGACCACCGCGTTACCGACGGCGCCGAGGCCTTGCGTTTCCTCCAGATCGTCAAGCGTCGCGTCGAGGCGTACGGACCTGGAACGGCGATCTACTAGCGGGGCTCGGACCGGATGGGGGTCCGCTCCGGCCGAGTCGGAATTCGCCATCGACGTCCGGTCTATGGCATGGTGGACGGAGGACGGTGACGACAGGATGACCACCAGGCAGCTGCTCCCGATGGTGCCGCGGAGCCAACCGCTTAGCGTGGATGCCCCCGCCCCGCGCGGCAACCGTCCGGACTGGCTCAGGGTCCGCTTTCCCCAGGGCCAGAACTATCAGGACCTGCGGCACCTGATGCGCGAGCAGAACCTGCACACCATCTGCGAGGAAGCGCACTGCCCGAACATCGGCGAGTGCTGGGAGAATCGGACCGCCACGTTCCTGATCCTTGGAGACATCTGCACGCGAAACTGTGGGTTCTGCAACGTCACGACTGGTCGGCCGACGGGCCTGGATCTGGAGGAGCCGGAGCGCCTGGCGCGCGCGGTCCAAAAGATCGGCCTGCGCCACATCGTGATCACCTCGGTCACCCGCGACGACGTGCCGGATGGCGGTGCCCAGGTGTACGCCGAGACCATTGCAAAGCTGCGCGACTACGTCCCTGGCTGTGGGATTGAAGTGCTGGTTCCCGATTTCCTCGGGAACTGGGACGCGCTGGCCACGGTCATGGCGGCCCGTCCCGACATCTTGAACCACAACATGGAGACCGTTCCGCGGCTGTACCGGCGCGTCCGGCCAAAGGCTATCTACGAACAGTCGCTCGAGCTGCTCGGACGGGCCAAGGCGCTCGCCCCGGGTGTGGTCACCAAGTCCGGGTTGATGGCTGGACTCGGGGAGACTCGCGACGAGCTACTGCACACGTTCGCGAGGCTCCGCGAGCAGGACGTCGACGTCCTGACGATCGGCCAGTACCTGCGACCGACGATGCGGCACCTACCGGTTGAGCGGTACGTGCCGCCGGCCGAGTTTGCGGAGCTGAAAACGTCTGCCCTTGCCATGGGTTTCGGCCATGTCGAGTCCGGGCCGCTCGTCCGAAGCTCGTACCACGCGCACGAGCAGGTCCAGTTGGTAGGGTCGCCGGCGACGGCCTCGGGCTGACGATCGTCGTGCAAGATGAGACGCAACGGCTGGAGCAGCTGACACCCGGGTCATCCGGGTCGGCCGGGCAGTCAGGCGGGCAGCCGCCGGAGCGGGGCCAGCCCTCGACCCAGACTGGTGGGGCGAACCCGGCTGATAGACAGCCGCTTCCGCCTCGGCCCGCGCACGGTTTGCCAGGCGGGCCACCCGAGGGGGCCGCTCCTGCCGCGGCGCAAGGCCCGGGCTCGGGGTCGGGGCCCTCACCTCGCGGGCAGGACAGCGCGGCGTCTGACCGGCCGAGCGCGGTCCCACGACTGGAGCGGGCACCTGTGCCTTACGCGGCGGCAGTTGCCGATCGTCCGCCCGAGCTCGCGCACGATCCGATGTACCTGCCGCTCGCACTCTCGGTCGGCGCCGGCTTCAAGTTTGGCTGCGGGCTCATGCTCGCGGCCGCACTCACCGCGATGCTCTTGTTCCTCATGGCGTCGATCGCCTTTTTCGTGGCCACACTGGTCGGGATCCCGCTGCCGATCGTCCCGGCGCGGTAGCGGTGTAGCCGACGCGGCGTTCAACGAGTCCGTGACTGCTCTGGCCTCAGCTAACCGGGCTGTTCGACACCATGTGTCAACAGAATGGCTTCGGCGACTTCACGCATCGACTTGCGGCTGTTCATGCTGAGCTTCTGAATCCGGCGGAACGCATCCGTTTCCTTGAGCGACAGAGTGTCCATCAGGACGCCCTTCGCACGCTCCACCACCTTGCGGGTCTGGAGAGCCTCCTGCGTGTCGCCCAGCTCTTTCTGAAGCGTCCGGAATTCCTGAAACCGTTCCACAGCGAGCTCGATCGCTGGATTGAGCTGCGCTTCCCCGTACGGCTTCACGACGTAGCCCATCACGCCGGCGTCGCGGGCACCGTCGATGAACTCGCGGTCCGAATACGCGGTCAGCAGGAGGACTGGCGCCACTCGCTCCTCCGCGAGCAGGCGAGCCGCCGAGACGCCGTCCAGCTCCGGCATCTTGATGTCGAGGATGACGAGGTCCGGCTGGGATTCTCGCGCCAGTTCAACCGCCGCGCGCCCATCACCGGCTTGTCCAACCACCTCGTGGCCCAGGTTCTCGAGCATCTCCTGGAGGTCGAGCCGCATCAGCGGTTCGTCGTCGGCGATCACGATTCGTCGTCCAGTCACAGGTTCCCTCCTCGCGGTCCGGGAGACGCCGTCCGCGCCGCATGGCCGTTCTGGCTGGTTTCGGTGGGACGCCAGCGCGGGAACGAGACCACCGCTCTTACTCCGCGGCCGTGTTCCAATTGGACCTGTCCCCGAAGATCCTCTTTGACCAGTGTCCGCACGATCTGGAGTCCGAGCCCGCCATGCCGCGGGTCGAAGCCGGCCGGCAGCCCCACGCCATCGTCTTCAATCTCCAGGGCCATGCTGTCGTCGGTTTGCAGGAGCCGGACGGTAATTGTGCCCTCTGGCAGCCCTTCATAGCCGTGTTCGACAGCATTCTGGACCAGTTCGTTGATGATCAGTGCGCAAGAGGTCGCCTGCTGCGCCGGCAGCAGGAACTGCTTGACCCCTTCAATGTTGAGCTTGATCCGCTTGGTCGGATCGAGCGTCCCGTGCGCGACCTCCTGCAGGATTCGGTTCGTGACCTCATGAATGTTGATGATGCTTGCCTCGTCCTTGGACAAGAACTCGTGGACGACAGCCACGCTGATGATGCGGCTGACGGTCTGCTTGAGGATCTCGGCCACTTCGGGTGAGTCGGTCCGTCGGGCCTGCATTCGGAGCAATGCGGAGATCGTCTGCAGATTGTTCTTCACGCGATGATGAATCTCCTGGATCATCGCGCTCTTGACTCGGAGCTCCTGCTCCTTGCGCACTTCGTCGGTGACGTCCTGGATGACGATCATCGCGCCGCTCCACCGTCGCGAACGATTGACCAGGCGCACTAGCCAGGTTGACGGTTCCACCGCCAGAAGCGGGATCACCTTCTTGATCCAGATTCGGTCTTGCTCGGTGACGCGCTGCTCCAAGCAGGTGCCGAGCTCCATCGCGCGGAACGCGACGTATTCGTTGGTCTCGAGCTCCGAAAGCTGCGTGTGGACCAGCGAGTCGGCGTAGCCCAGCAAGCGATACAAGCCCTCCGTCACGGCGGTGACGTACTGAATCTGGCCGTTGGAATCGATCACCATGTGGCCATCGTGGACGCGCAGCCGCCCGAGGTTCTCGCCGCCTTCGAGATGCCCTGCCAGGATCTGATCGCGGACGCGGTAGATCGCGCGACGGAAGATGGCGCTGCGCTTCTGCAGCCGCTCGTGCTCAATTGCCGCTGTCTCGATCGCGAGCGCTGCGACGATCTTTCCGTCCTCGTCAGGGACGCCGAAGATCTCGCGGACGATCGGCAGTCCGGCATTGACGCTGCCCTGCACTGGATGGCGCGCCTTGCCTCGCGCCAGGACGCGCGCGACCGGAGCAATCTGTTCCTGCCGAAGTCTTAGCCCGGTCAGATCCTGCTCATGCACCGGGGGGACCGGATTCGGACGTGCGTGCGCCAGGATCTCTATCTGCTTGCCGAGCGCCGCGAAGAGCAGCACGTCGGCGTGGAGCAGATCGGCAAGCAAGGGTAGGTTGGGGACGATGCGCCTGGGCAGCGTCTCATGTAACGCGCCGAGCTGGCGCGATCCGTCCTCGGGAACCTTGACATCCGGAACCGCTACGATGACGCACCCTGCCGGCCCGCCTGATCGGTCCGCCCCGGTGTGCCGGCGGGCACAAGCCGCACTGGGATTATGAGGAGTGCGTGCCGCCGCGCGCACGCATGCACTACTTCACCTCGACGATCATCTCTATCTCGACAGGGATACCACGTGGGAGAGAGCCCATCCCTACGGCCGAGCGGGCGTGCCGCCCTCGTTCACCGAACAGCTCAGTGAGCAGATCCGACGCACCGTTGATAACCTCGGGTTGCTGACCGAACTCGGGCACCGCGTTGACCATGCCAAGCAGCTTCACGATGCGTTTGACGCGGTCGAGCTCGCCGATCTCCTCCTTGAGAGAGGTCAAGCAGTTGAGCATCACCAACTGCGCTGCCTGGTAGGCAGTCTCCACGTCCAGGTCCTGGCCGACCTTGCCCTGATACTGAAGCTGGCCGTCTCGACTCGGACCGTGGCCCGATACGAAGACGAGATTGCCCGTCCGCACGGCGCGGACGTAGTTGGCAAGTGGTGGTGGTGGAGACGGGAGTTGCAATCCCATCGCCTCCAGCTTTGACTCAACCTGACCCATACTGCTCCTCCGATGTCTGCTGCGCTGTCCGGCGCTCCTTCCAGACCGCCGCGATGGTACGCGAATGCTTCGAGTGGGTCAAACGCTCCTAGAATCTCTGGCACGAGTTCTGCCGTTAGGAGGTCCAGAATGGGCAAGTATCTCGATCGCTTCAAGCAGTCGCGCGTCGGCAAGTTCCTGCTTCCGTTCGCTGCCAAGTTCAGCGCGGACGAGGCGAGCTTTGGGGCCATTCTGATCGCCTGGCAGTCGCTGCTTTCATTGTTCCCGATCATCATTGCCGCTCTCTCGATCTTCAGCTTGTTCATCCGCGACCCTGCCGTTCGCGATCAGCTCGTGAGCGGCATCCAGTCCCAATTCCCTTCTCAGGCTGACGACTTGCTCGCGTTTCTGGACGAAACGCGCGAGATCGGGGGCGTGCTCGGGGTTATTGGATTTCTGAGCCTGCTTTGGACCGGCTCGAACCTGTTCGGGACGATGGAGCACGTGTTCGACCGGTTCTACGCGGCCGAGCAGCGCAGCTTCATTCGTGCGCGGCTCGTCGCCTTGATGATGACCGTGATCTTCGTGGTGCTGCTGATCGTGGCCGTGGGTGCGAATGCCGCGGGCGCGCTCGTGGCGGATCTCGCCGAATGGATCTTCAGCCGTCCGCTTAACGCGGTCGCCGCGACGGTCGGACTGGTGATCGGCTGGCTGGTAACGCTTGCCTCGGGCTTTCTGCTCTTCTTCTCGATCTTCAAGATCGTCCCGAACGCGCCGCTGAGCATGAAGCAGGTTTGGAAGGGAGCACTCGCCTCGGCAGTCGCGTTCTTACTCCTGAACCAGCTTTTCCCGATCTACCTCCAATTGCTCGGGGGGGGGTTTCAGGCGTACAAGACGTTCGGCCTGTTCCTATTATTGATGACCTTCTTCTACTTCCTCGCCCTGATCGTGGTACTGGGGGCTGAGGTCAACGCCTTCATCAATGGCTACGGCGCCGAGAACGAAGCCGAGGCTAGGGCCGTTGGGTCTGGTGTGACGACCAAGGCGGGACTGCCCGGCGGCAGCAGGGGCAGGCCCGACAAGCAGCTGGCGGCCGCGCGCCGGAACGGACGGTCCGGTGGCCAAACTCCCGCCAAGAGCATACTCTGGGCAGGGGTCAACGCGGGTGTCACGAGTCTGACTCTTCTCGTTGCGCGGGGTGTGGCGGCAAGTGTCTGGCGCGGTCTTAGCGGCGAAGAGCCACCAGTCGCGAAGAAGAAGTAGCCGCGACCTGGGACTTTCCACACCGCTGCCCCTGGCGCTCGTCGCGGTGCTGGCACTGTACGGGTGGCTGTTGGCGCCACAGCTCGACAAGCCGTTTGTCTACGACGACGTCAACTTTGCGTTCGGGGCCAGGGCGATCGCGGAGACCGGGCGGCCGTACGGCAACCAGGGCTATCTCCTCCACCTGTACCAGGAACGCGAGCAGTGGGCGCTCTGGCACCCACCGCTGTACCTGTACACGCTCGGCCTGGTGGTTGCGGTGTTTGGCACATCGGAGGCCGCGGCCCGCGGGCTTGGCGTCGCCTGCCAGCTCCTTTCGGCGGCGCTGACCTTCGACATCGCCCGCCGGTGCCTTCCGGAGGCACCGGCTGCTCGGCGGGACGCCGCGGCGGTCTTGGCGGTCGCGTTGTTCTTGCTTTGCCCACTCACGGCCCAGTCCGCACTAATCTTGGACATCGACAACACCGTGCTGATGCTCTTGCTCACTGGGTTCGTGTGGCTGACACTCAGACTTCCACCCTGGTGGTCGCCGCGGATGGTCGCCGCGCTGTCGGTGCTCTATGCCGTCACATTGTGGGCCAAACTCACCACACCGATCCTACTGCTCGCGTCCCTGGTCTTCACGCGCTTCTTCCAGGGCCTGGGGATGCGGGGAGCGGTCCAGGCCCTGGCGGTTGGCGCGCTGGGCTGGACGCTCTTCCTGGTGAGCTGGGTAGTTGTGACCAGAGCCACCGGCATGCCCGCTGACTACACATTCACGGTGGTGTATGGAGAGGCCATGGACAGTCAGGCCAGCTCGCGGGAGCGGTTCACGTCGTGGCCAGCGTTCTCCGCTGGTGTGGCGCCGGCCATCATCTGGATCGGCCCTTTCTTCTGCCTGCTCGTGCTTGCAGCCGGCCTGCCGCGGCTCGTGAAACTGCTGTGCGGGCGTCGGCAGACACTCGCGCCGCATGACCTCGTGGTCGTGCTTGGTGCCGTGATCTACCTGCTCTACATCGTGAAGCTCGCCGGGGCGTTTCCGAAATACCACGCCGCGATGCTCCCACTATGGTCCGCGGCGTCCGGAGCGCTCGTCGCGGGGCGCGTAGAAAGGCCAGGACCGATCCAGCTGGGTGTAGCGGCGCTTGGAGGAATGGCGGCGACCGCATGGCTCAGAGCCCACTTCGACGCGGACTGGGACGCTCAGTTCACGCCATCCGCGCTTGAAGCCCTGGTTCCCATACCCTTCTTGATTGGGCTCGCGACGGCTGTACTCTGGGTGGTGGCACATGGGCGGCACGTGTGGAGCGCATTGCCGCTTGCACTGGTCATTCCAGCGTTCGCCTGGAACGTGGCGCTGAACGTTCATCAGCGAGGGCTGGATGGATCCACCGGGTATTACTACGGTCGCTACGGGCAAACCGAGGCTGCTCGTACGCTCGCTGAGCGGCTCAGCCCGGACGAGCTGTATATCGCCTCAAAGGAGGTGGCGTGGTACCTCCAGAACCAACGGTTCGTCGATCAAGAATCGTGGCAGCACGTCGTCTGGCAGGTCGACCGTGGCGTCTGGGACGGCACCTGGCTGGGCGATGACGTTCGCCTGCTGGCATTGGAAGTGGGTGACCCGTGGTGGCGCTCCACGTACGACCGCACCCTGCTACCGCGCTACCGCCTCGTGGGTGAACACGGAAACTTCATCGTGCTCGAGCGCGACACTGGGACCGGGAGCTAGAGCATCGGTCAAGTAGTCACCTCGAGCCTTCAGTCGATGGTAAGGGACGCGGCCCGGTCAGGAGCACGCGTCGAGTAGACGAGCTGCCCCTGACGCTCTGGTGAGTCTGGAAGTGATGCCGTGGCGCGACGATTGTCCGTCGCACGGATACTTGACCGCTTCTTAGACAGCATAGTCGCGCAGGTGCCTGGCGCGACTCGGATGGCGCGCAGCTTCCGTAGCGCCCTGGCCTCGATCTAGCGGATGCGCTCGCGGGTGACCCCGAGCTCCTCGCTGATCTCTGAAAGCGTGTACTGCTTGTCGCCCGCCGCCCCGGGGGCGACGCCCAGGGCGTAGACCGGATGTGGCGATCCAAGAATGTTGGCGATCATCTGATCCGCTGCGCGCGCCTTGCGAGCCGTCCAGCGATGCTGCCGTGACCAGAACAGCGTCAGCCAAGCGTTCGCGGGTGTGGCAGAGGCCTTGCGCGGCTGCCAGCCAGCTACTATTCCAGCGAGCGGAAGACCAGCCCGGTCGGCGCCTTCGGGAAGAAGTAGGTCGATTTCTCCGGCATCCGCTCGCCCGCCAGGGCGACATTTGCAATCTGCTCGACCTTGGTCGCGTTCAGCAGGACGGCCATGTCTCGCTCGCCGCTCCGTACCAGGGCGAAGGCCTCGTGGGGGTCGCGCGTGTAGTCAATCGCGTCCTCGGCGGCCAGACCGTACTCCTCGAGCAACGGGCGGATGAGTGCCTCGTCGGCTAACACGACGTCAAGCGCTTGCCAGCTAGGATGGCGGTTGGCCGGAACTCTCGAGGGGAGCGCCGCCCGATCGCGCCGCGTAATCACCGCGAAGATGGATGGGTCGGGGCCATACACGCCGATGACGCGGTCAGCTTCCCCCCGAGACGCGAGCTGAGCGACGTACGGGTCGATCTGCTGAGCGGGTGCGTCCGGCAAGAGCGGGTAGTACTCGGCGTGGAAATCCGCCGAAACTCGGGTTTCCAGATCAACCGCGTCCATCCCCTCCAGACCTTTCAGCAGGCGGTGGATCGGCAGGATCACCAGGCCGGGATCGTCCTCCGCAATGAGGTGCATCATCGCGAACGAGGTTGGATCCTCGGGGCCGCTTCGCTGTGTGCCGGCCGTTGGGCGTTGCTGCTCAGCGTAGTGGAGCGCCGTCTCGTAGCGGTGGTGGCCGTCGGCGATGAAGAGCGGCCGATCGGCAAAGAAGGTTCGGAGCCGCTCGAGCAGCCCGGCCTCCTGGAGCAGCCATAGGCGATGTCCGACGCCGGTCAGATCGTCGCCCACTGCCGCCGGCGGCCTGCCCTCGGCCCACGCCCAAGCGGCGGCTACCGCGTCCTCCTGGGACGCCTCCCCAGCTTCTCTTCCGCGACGGAAGAAGACCAGGATCGGGCTGACGTTCGTCCGCGTTGCTTCGAGCAGCCGCAGGCGGTCGGCTTTCGGGCGGGCGTAGGTCCGCTCGTGAGGCAGGATGAGCCGTCGATCCCAGGGCTCCAGTCCAACTGCCGCGATCAGCTCGCGGCGCCGCCCAACCTGGTCGCCCCGCGCGAATGTCAGTTCATGCAGGTAGATGGTCGGTGCATCGTCCTGCACCAGGGTCCCCTGCTCGCGCCAGGCCCGCAGCGTTCTGGCGGCTCGCGCATAGCGATCGTCGCCGGAGACGGAGGCCGTGCTCATTTCAATCTGCACGGCATTGTTCGGGTGATGATCGCGGTATCGCCGCTCATCTTCCGCGGTCATGACGTCGTATGGCGGGCACAGCACGCGCCCCAGATCACTGACCTGACCAGGGTCGAAACGGAGCCCGCGGAACGGACGCACGTCGGCCATACGGCGCGAGATTATACCAGGGGTAGCTTGACCATTACGGTCGCGTCACAGTTATCCTGCCCGCTCTCGTGCCGCGCGAAGGACCATGTTTTGGGAAAGGGTCCGCTTGGCCCCATCCGCATCGTTGCCCAATACTAGTCCAAGCTCCAAGTTCGGACCGTTTCGAGCTGATCCCCCGCGGGGGGATCAGCCGGGCAGGTGCTGGTCGGGAGGCTTGTGCGCCCCAGATCCCCGACCCGCTTGCAAAGCGCCGTGACGGCGGTTTGTTTGACCTGTGCGTTGGCGCTCGGCTGTGGCAGGCCGGCCTATTCAGGGGCGGAGCCAACCTACATCCCGCAGCCGACGCCCGACCGAACGGTTGATACGGTGGTTCGCGGCATGGGCCCGTCGATCTCTTTCCCGTCTCCCAGCCCAGTTGCTCCTCCGTCTCCCGCCCCGGCGAATGTCGCGCGTGGCCGCGCGAGTCCTGCGCCGGCGCCCGCTCGGGGAAGCGCGAGTGTCACCGCGACTCGGGTGCCTGGCACGCCGGCAACTGTCCGGCCTGCTGCCGCGGGGGCGACCACGCCCGCGTCCACATCGACCTCGGGAAGCGAGCTCCCAGTGGGGCGGTCACCCGCGACGGTCACGCCGACTGCTCGCGCGACCCAGCGGCCGGCTCGGCCGGCGCTGCTCAATCCGACGTCCGTGGCCCCGCGCGCGCCGGTCGCCACGCCACGGCCCGCGGGGACGCCGAGCCGCTAGGATTGCCTCGCCCGCGAACGCGCCCTATGTCCCAACTTTGGCGACCTTGCCGGAGGGGGCTGTAGTTAGCATGGATCCTCGCTGCTTGTTCAGCAGTCGCGCAAGCCGTCGTCCAAGCGCCGAGTGTTCCGTCGCCGCGTCTGGATGGCGGCGCGCCTTGGCCAGCTCGAGTATGGTAAGCGCCTCCTGGACAATGGCTATGGCAGCGCCGTAGTCCCGGACGCGATGCTCATAGTGTTTGGCCAGTTCCACGTGCGCGGCACAGTGCGTGGGGGTGCTCGCGGCCAGCCGCCGCCAGAGTTCGAGCGCGCGATCAGAACGGCCAATCCGCTTACAGTGTTGGGCCAGGCGGATGGCGATGCGGCGACGGTGCTGGGCGGTCGTCGCCAGGCGCAGCGCGCGCTCGTAACAGGCGGCCGCGTCCTCAGCGTAGCCAAGCTCCTCGTAGAGCCGTGCGACGGCTTCGAGCTCGTCCGGCTCCGCGGGCTGGCCGAGTGGATCGCCGAGCAGTCGCCCAAGATGGCAGGCGAGCGAAACGAGGCTGAGGACGTCATCCAGGTTATGGTGGAAGACGCTTGCCATCGGCCGAGCGTCGCCATCGCGGACATAGCGGAAGTAGAGCTGGGGAATCATCCAGGATGGCACATCCTGCTGGCGGCCGTGCCTGAGGATCGCCTGCTCGATCGCGCCGAGGCTGCACGACGGCAGGCGGTCCCTCCAGAGGCGGCGCGCGGTGAACAGGAGATCCAGGTGGGGCTCGGCGCGCAACGTCGAGCGGCGCCGGCCGGCGACGAACCGAGTCTGCAGCAGTGGCAGATCGAATGCCTTGCCATTGAAGCTCACGACGGCGCGGAAGCGTGGGAACAGACCGTTCAGGGCCGCCAGCATCGCTGGCTCCTCGGCGTGATCGCGCATGAAGTACTGGCGGACGACAAAGCGCCCGGACTCGAAGAAACCAAGCCCGACCATGAACACATAGGTGCCGGTGCCGCCGGACAACCCGGTCGTCTCCGTATCTAGGAAGAGAACCTCGGATGGGTCGAGCACACCCGAGCTCGATTGGCGGGCCAGGCAGGCGATCGCCCGGTCCGTCAGTTGGAGCAAGCCTCCGAGCGGCTCGGCGCCGTGCACGTGGTCCAGAGGGAACGCTCGCTCGCCCACGAAACAGGCGCCGAGGTCACCCTCGTGGACCGTGCCCGGTACCAGGTCGACGACATCACCTCCCGACCGCTTCGACGACGTCGTTGGGGCATTCGCCGGGTGGGCACTGCTTGGAGCTGATGCGTGGCTGGGTCCGAGGGCCTGGCGCAGCCGATCGCGCAGGTCAACGCTCATGGTCCACGCGTCCATCGCAGGATGGGAGTCGTGAACGCCACGATGGCCACGCCGCCTACGGGCTGACCGGCACGCTCTGGTCGCGCTCGGCGGTAGCCTCGACGTGCGCCAGGCGCCGCTTGATCGCGCGGCCGAGGCGTGCGATGCCCTCCTCAATACGCTCCGGGGTGACGTTCGAGAAGTTCAGTCGCATCGTGTTATGGCCGCCGCGGTCGGGATGGAATGACTCGCCAGGAACGAACGCCACCTGTTCCGCGAGTGCTTCCGCGAGCAGTTCGCGTGTGTCGATCGACGGCGGGAGCTCGGCCCAGACAAATAGACCGCCTCTTGCCCTGGTCCAGCTGCAGCCCGGCGGGAAGTGCTCCTCCATCGCCCGCAGCATCACGTTACGACGCTCGCGGTAGACGTCCCGAATCTGGTCGATGTGCGTCTCGAGGAAGTCATCCTGCTGACAAACCTCATTGGTCGCCATCTGCGTCGCCATCGACGTATGCAAGTCCGCCGGCTGCTTGGCGAAGACAAACTCGTCGTAGAGTCCGGGCGGCGCCACGAGCCAGCCCAGCCGGAAGCCCGGCGCCAGGATCTTGGAGAACGTTCCAAGATAGATGACGCCCTCGGGCCAGAGCGAGCGGAGGCTGGGCAGCGGGCCGCCCTCGAAGTACAGCTCGCCGTAGGGATCGTCCTCGACGATTGGGACGCCGTGGCGACGGGCCGTTTCGATCAGCAGCTCGCGGCGCGGCTCGCTCATGAGGCGGCCGCTCGGGTTCTGGAAATTCGGAAGGGCGTAGATGAACTTGATGGCGTGCTGCTGGAGAATGTCGTCCAGATCCTGGCTGCGCATCCCTTCGTCGTCCATCGGGACTGTCACGTAGTCTGCCTGGTAAGCGTCGAACGCCTGGATCGCGCCCATGTAGGTTGGGCTTTCCGCACACACGGCGTCGCCGGGGTTCAGAAAGATCTTGCCAAGCAGGTCAAGGCCTTGCTGCGAGCCGCTGGTGACCAGGACGTGGTCAGGTTCGGCGGGGATGCCCATACCGGTCATGCGGCGCGCGAGGAATTCGCGTAGCGGCCGATATCCCTCGGAAGGGCCGTACTGGAGGGCCATGTTTCCGTTCGTCTCGAGCACCCACTCGAAGGCCCGTCGATACTCGTCGATCGGGAACAGCTCGGGGGCGGGTAGCCCGCCAGCCAGCGAGATGATCTCTGGGCGGGCGGTCAGCTTGAGGAGCTCGCGGATGTCTGAGGCGTGCATCCGCTCGGTCCGGTCAGCGAACAACGTGCCCCACGAGACGGCCATGACAGTACTCCGGTGCGTTCATCTCTCGGCGCGCGGCGACGCGGGATGCCGGTTGACGCGGTGCTTGCCGGTAGGATAGCAGAAGGTGCGCCGCGGCACTCCCGTCGGACCCGCAAGGATGCTTCAAGCACGCGTACGACCGGGGATAGGCGCGCTCGAGACGCCTCTACTTGCGCGTCATGACGAAGACGCCGTCCCAATCGGCTGGCGGTGGCTCATCGATGAGCCGTTGGCATCGCTCCAGGTATACCCGGCTCGGCCCGTCGGTTGGAGCCCAGCGCAGTGCCTCCTGGAAGCGCGCGGCGGCGCGGAGCCAGTCGCGTTGTCGGTAGGCTTCGATCCCCGCCCGGTAGGCTGCGAGCGCCGGGACAGTGTGCTCGCCGAGGGCGCAATCGACCGTCATCACCTCGTGGATCGCCGTGGGCTCGCGCTTGCCCTTGACCGCGACGAGGTCAAGAAAACGGCTGTGAAAGCCGTCGCCGGCCGCGCGGAGCGTTGCTGCGCTCACGATCAGCGTCGTGCCGTACTCCTTGTTGAGCCCCTCCAGGCGCGACCCGAGATTCACCGAGTCACCCATGACGGTGTAGTCGAAGCGGCTGGCCGAGCCCATGTTGCCAACCTTCATGACACCGGTGTTGATGCCCATGCCCATGCGCAGCGGCATGCGCCCAGCCTTGGACCAGCTTTCGTTCAACCGCTCCAGCTCCTCGATCATCCCGCAGGCGGCACGGCAGGTAAGCGCCGCGTGATCCGGCTGACTTTGGGGGGCGTTCCAGAAGGCCATGATCGCGTCACCCATGTACTTGTCAATGGTCCCGTTGTATTTGAAGATCACGTTCGACATCGCGGTCAGGTATTCGGTGAGCGCACTGACAACCGTTTCTGGGTCGACTGATTCGGCATAGGTGGTGAACCCGCGGAGGTCGGAGAACAGGACGGTCATCTCGCGCTGGTCTCCGCCCAGCTTGAGGCTTTCTGGATCACGGGTAACCTCAGCGACGACTGACGGAGACAAGTACTGCCCGAGAACGCCCCGCAGAGCCCGAGTTTCGCCCTGCTCGAAGATCACGCGGTAGAGCATGATGGCACCGAACGTCAGGAACAACGACAGGGGCGGGAAGATCAAGTTCATCATGACGCCGCCGGAGTCGAAGTAGAACGACGCGCCGACTACAAACGCACCGAGCGTGACCGATGAGATTACGGCCGAGATCAGCGGTGGGAGGGTCGCCAGGGTGGTTCCCACGACGAGCGCAAAGGCGAAGATCAGTGTGACCGTCAGCCAACGTGGCGCGTCCCAGAGGAAGTCGCCGCGCAGAATCGTCTCAATCGCATGCGCATGCGTCTCGACCCCGTCCATCTTGCCATCGAGCGATGGGGGTGTCCAGTAATCGTCGGCAAACGCGGTCGCGGTCACGCCGATCAAGGCGATTTTGTGCTCGAACGTTTCTGGCGGCACCCGGCCATTGAGGACGTCCACGAACGAAACGACAGGCAACGCGGGCGGGGCACTTTCGTGCGGGCCGCCAAGATAGTTGACGATCAGTGAACCGGTGCGGTCGACGGGGATTGACCTGCCAGCGAGAGGAATCAGGCCGTCCTCGATCGGCCCGTCCCACGGATCGGGCCGCCGGAGGAACTTGGACGCGGTCGTCAGGACCACGGATGGATAGGGTTGGCCACCAACGTCGAAGATGAGTGGCATGCGCCGAAGCGTGCCGTCAGGGTCGGGCAGTTGATTGGCCATGCCGAGCCCCGCCGATGCATCTTTCAAGGCTGGCAGCGGTTCGAAAACCTCTCCGTACGTCTCCCAACCGGTTGAGCCGGGCCGCTTGCTCAAGAAATCGCCGGCCGTGGGCATGATGACGTTCACTGCCCGTTCGCGGGCCTCGAGAAGCGCGCCAACCAACTCGTCGTCGCCCTCCGCATCCGCGTCGAACAAGAGGTCGAACATGATCGTGCGGACGCGGACGTCGATCAATCGACGGATCACTTCCGCGTGCAGCGAGCGTGGCCAGTTGAAGAGGCGGCCGTAGCGGCGTAGCTCGACGACGCTCTTGTCGTCGAGCGCCACGAGGACCACGAAGCGCGCGGGATCTGGAGCCGCTCGCCTTGGCAGGAAGAAAACCGTGTCGGTCGTCCGGCGCTGGAGCTCGCTCAAGGCGCCGGCGGAGAACAGCGAGGACAGCAGAGCCGCGACCGCCAGGACGATCGCCGACGAGATCGCCAGGCGACGCTGCTGGCGCCGCGTCAAGCTGAAGGATCGCACCACGCCCGTCCTCGTAACTGTCCGAACTGCCCGCGCATCCTATGCAGCCGCGCGCGCTCTCGTCAAGAAAACGACCCTTCGCGGCCGCGGCGCGGGCCGCGCGGCTAGTCCTCGACGCGGATCAGGCTGCCGATGCGCGGGACCACCTCCAGGCGACGGATCTGCTCGAGCGCCTCCTGGACGGCGGCCTCCTGGGCGTGGTGGGTCATGAAGACGATCTCGGCGTAGCGGCCGCCCTCTTCGAGCGGGACGTCCTCTTTCTGGAGCACCGACGACAGGCTGATCGAGCGTTCGCCCAGGATACCTGCGACGGTGGCGATCACGCCTGGACGATCGGCGGACACCAGGCGCAAGTAGTAGCGCGTGCGGACGTCGGACACTGCGCGCAGACGGATGTTCGCGTCCGTGGGCGCGAGTGACGGGCGTACCGGTCCGGCACCGATCCGCTGGGCGAGGTCGATCACGTCGGCGACAACGGCGCTCGACGTCGGGCCGGCCCCTGCCCCGCGGCCGTAGAACAGAATGCGGCCGATCAGGTCACCCTCGACCTGGACGGCGGTGAAGACGCCGTCGACGTTCGCCAACATGCTACCGCGGGGGACGAACGCGGGGTGGACCCTCAGCTCCAGGCCCTCGGGCTCGCGCTTCCCGATCGCCAATAGCGGGGTGGCGTAGCCCAGCTCGCGGGCGTAGCGGAAGTCGGAGGGCTCTAGGCCGCCGATCCCCTCGCGGTAGACGTCGTTTGGGTGGACCCGCGCGTGGAAGGCCAGTGTCGCGAGGATTGAGAGCTTGTACGCGGCGTCGATTCCTTCGATGTCGTTGCGCGGATCGGCCTCGGCGTAGCCGGCGTCCTGGGCTTCGCGGAGCGCGCTCCCGAAATCGAGCCCTGCCTGACTCATCCTGGTGATGATGTAGTTTGTCGTTCCATTGATAATTGCCGAGAGGCTTGAAATATCGTTCGCGAGCAGGTCCAGCTTGAACGGGCCGATAACCGGAATCCCGCCGCCGACGCTCGCCTCGTACGCCACGTCGAGCCCGCACCTCGCGGCGTCGGAGACGATCTCTGGCCCGTGCTTGGCCATCACCTCCTTGTTCGCGGTGACGATGTGCTTGCCGGCGCTGATTGCCCGCCGGATGTAGGCGTGGGCTGGCTCTTCGCCGCCCATGACCTCGACGACGATCTGGACCCGAGGGTCGTCTAGCACTGCTCGAGGGTCGCGCGTTAGCGACACGCCTTCCACGTCGCGTTGGCGCTCGGGGTCGCGCACCAGCACGCCGCGAAGCTCGACCGGCCGCCCGACCCGCTGACCAATCGTTGCCGCTTTGTCGCGCAGCGCGCGGGCGACTCCGCTGCCAACAACTCCCAGTCCAAGCATCCCCACGCCCACCGCCTCAGTCATGGAGTTCACCATGATCCAGCAGGACTCGGATGGTGCCAGACAGGGCGCGGACGGAGACCACGTCCGCCTTAGATCTGGGCGCGTGTGGCGGGCCGCGCTTGCGCCGCCTGGGGTACCTGTACGCCGGCCTCCTCGGCAGCCGTGGCGATCCGCTCAGGCCCGAACGGGGCAACCTTCCAGAACTGGGTACGGTAGTAGTCCCAGGTGTCGAGGATCTGCTGCGCCCGTGGACTGCCGGTCTTCTCGAAGTGGGCCCGGACCAGCGCGTAGAGCATCTCGAGATCGTCCAGACTCATCGTGCGCTCGAGCCGGACCATTTCCGGGTTGTAGCGCTCGGGCAGCTGGTCCTCCTCGTCCAGGACGAACGCGACGCCGTTCGACATGCCGGCGGCGAAATTGCGCCCGACCTGGCCAAGAACGACAACGGCCCCGCCGGTCATGTACTCGCAACCGTGGTCGCCGACGCCTTCGACGACCGCGGTTGCTCCGCTATTGCGGACGGCAAAACGCTCACCAGCCTGCCCGCTGGCGAAGAGCATGCCGCTGGTAGCGCCGTAGAGCACCGTGTTCCCGACGATTGAGTTGTGCAGGGGCGCGAACCGCGCGTCCGATGGAGGCATCACCACTATTTCGCCGCCGCAGAGGCCCTTTCCGACGTAGTCGTTGGCCTCACCCTCGAGGACGAGTCGCATGCCATTCGTCGCCCAGGCTCCGAAGCTTTGGCCGGCGGTCCCTCGGAAACGGATTTCGATCGTCTCGTCGGGCAGCCCGGCGCTTCCGTAGCGGCGAGCGATCTCGCCGGCCAGGCGGGTTCCGACGGCGCGGTGGGCGTTCTGGATGGTGTAGGACAGGCGCACGCGCTTTCCGCCCTCGAGGGCCGCCTGGGCATCGCGAATGATCTCAGGATCGAGGGCGACGTCCAGCGGGCGAGGGTTGCGACTCTGGACGTGGAACCGAGGACGCGTGCCACTCGGGTCCGCCGGGGTCAGGATGCCGCCCAGATCAAGCGTCGCCGCGCGGTCGTCGCCTCGAATCGGACGAGCCTCCAGGAGCTCCGGGCGACCGATGACCTCGTCGAGTTTACGGAAGCCGAGCGAGGCGAGCGTTTCCCTCACTTCCATCGCCACATGGGTGAAGAAGTGGATCGCCTGCTCGGGCGTACCCTCGAACTTGGCTCGGTACTTCGGGTCCTGGGTGGCGATGCCGGTGGGGCAGGTGTTCAGGTGGCAGGCGCGGGCCATGTCGCAGCCGATGGAGACGACCGCCGCTGTGCCAAAACCGAACTCCTCCGCGCCGATCATTGCCGCGAAGACGACGTCGCGGCCGTTCTTCAGGCCGCCGTCGGTGCGGACCAGGAGCCGTCCTCGCAGGTCGTTCATGACCAACACCTGTTGAGTTTCGGCCAGGCCGAGCTCCCAGGGACAGCCGACGTTCTTGATAGATGACAGTGGCGACGCGCCAGTGCCGCCGTCGCTGCCGCTGATCAGGACGTAGTCGGCGTACGCCTTGCAGACACCGGCGGCGATGGTGCCGACGCCGGCCTCGGCGACGAGCTTGACGCCGACCCGTGCCCGCGGGTTGGCCGCCTTAAGGTCGTAGATAAGCTGGGCCAGGTCCTCGATGCTGTAGATGTCGTGGTGCGGCGGCGGGGAGATCAGTGAGATGCCGGGCATCGCGTGACGGAGGCGAGCGATGATCTCGTTGACCTTGATGCCAGGGAGCTGGCCCCCCTCGCCGGGCTTCGAGCCCTGGGCCATCTTGATTTCGAGCTCGTCAGCCATGGCGAGGTATTCGGCGGTCACGCCGAATCGCGCCGAGGCGACCTGCTTGATCTTGTTGTGGCCAAGATCGCCGTTGCCGTCAGGCAGGTAGTTGTCTGGATCCTCGCCGCCTTCGCCGGAGTTAGAGCGCGCGCCAATCCGGTTCATCGCAACGGCGAGCGTCCGATGCGCCTCAGGCGAGAGTGCGCCAAGCGACATCGCGGTGCTGATGAAGCGGCGCCGGATAGCCTCGACGGATTCAACCTCGTGGAGCGGCACAGGGGTACCTGGCTTGAAGTCGAGCAGGTCCCGCAACGACATCGGGGCACGCCCCTGCACCAGCTCGCTGTAGCGCTTGAAATCGTCGTAAGCGCCGCTCGTAACGGACTGGTGGAGCGCCCGCACTACGAGCGGGTTGAAGGCGTGGTACTCGCCCTCTCGGCGGTAGCGGATGAATCCGTAGTCGGGGAGCTTCGATTGAGGAGTCACGCCGTTCTCCCCGGTGTCCGACCGCGATGACGCGGCCCCGTTTGACGAGCCATTCGCCCCCGCTGCGCGCCCGTCCTCGCGGCCAAAGGCCGCGCCGTGCCGTACCATGACGTCATCACCAAGGTGCACGAAGCGCAGGCCGCCGATCCGCGAAGGCGTCCCGCTGAAGCAGCGCTCGATGATCTCGGCATCCAGTCCGAGCACCTCGAATATCTGGGCGCCTCGATAGCTTGAAAGCGTCGAGATCCCCATCTTGGACATGATCTTCAGCAGCCCCTTCTCGGCCGCGTGCTGGAATTTCAGCTCCGCCTCGCGAGCCTGGGCATCGCCGTCAGCGCGCCACGTCGCCTCGATCGGGCCAGCGTCCTCTCGCTTGCGTCGCGCCAGCTCGATGCGCGACCGGTAGTCCTCGTGAACGCCGGCCGACACCGTTTCCAGCGCCAGCCAGGGGTGGATCGCTGCCGCCCCGTACCCGACAAGGGCGGCGAAATGATGAACGTCCCATGCGTCGCCGCTCTCGACAACCAGATCGGCCCGCATCCTGGTGCCGGCGCGAATCAGGTGATGGTGGACCGCCCCGACCGCCATCAGCGACGGGATCGGCGCTCGCTCTGGGCCGACTGCCCGATCCGACAGGATCAAGATGGTTGCTCCCACCTCGACGGCGGCCAAGGCCTCGGCACACAACTCGTGAATGGCTCGCTGTAGGCCGTCCGACCCGTTCGCGGTCGCGAATGTGGCGGAGAGGGTCCGCGCGACGAATGGTGCGCTGTCCAGCGATCGCAGCGCGTCCATCTCTGCGCGCGGGAGGATGGGGCTCTCTAGCTCGAGCAGTTCGGCGTGCTCAGGACCCTCGACGAGCAGGCTGCGTCGCGGGCCGATCAACGTCCGCAGCGACATCACCACCTCCTCACGAAGTGGATCGATCGGCGGATTCGTGACCTGGGCGAAGCGCTGCTTGAAGAACGTGTACAGCAGCCGAGGGACCCGCGACAGGACCGCCATCGGCGTATCATCTCCCATCGACCAGATCGGGTCCTTGCCCTCATCACCCATCGGACGGAGGATGAACTTGACCTCCTCGGCGGTGTAGCCGAACGCGAGTTGGGCGGCGGTCAGCGCGACGGTCGGTGCCGTCGAGCCGCCAGCGTGGAGGGGAGCCGCCGTGAAGTCGAGAGCGGCCGGGCCGGTCCGGTGAATCTCGGCCTCGCCGTTCGACCGGTCGGGGTTGAACGAGCCTGCCGGAACGATGGTCGTGTTCAGCCTCTTGAGTCCGCGTTCGGCCCATTCCCCGTAGGGGTGGCGCTCGGCCACTTCGCGCTTCAGCTCCGAGTCCTTCAGAATCCGATGGCCCGCGGTATCGACGGCGAGCATCTGTCCGGGGCCGAGGCGGCCCTTCTCGACGATGCGGGCGTCATCCATGTCGACGACGCCGACCTCCGACGCGGCCACGACAAGGCCGTCTTCGTCGATCTTGTAACGCGAGGGGCGCAGCCCGTTCCGGTCCAACACCGACGCAACCACGACACCATCCGTGAACGAGATCGCCGCGGGACCGTCCCACGGCTCAGTCAAGCAGGCCTGAAAGCGGTAGAAGTCACGCACACGCGCATCCATGCGCGGGAAGTTCTCCCATGCGGATGGCATGAGCATCATCATCGCGTGGAGGATGTCGCGACCGCTCACCTCGAGCAGCTCCAGCACGTTGTCCAGGCTGGCTGAGTCGGACCCGGCTGCCCAGACAGCCGGGCGCAAGCGCTCGAGGGCAGCGCCCCAGACGGGGGACGCCAGCTCTGGCTCGCGCGCACGCATCCAGTTGCGGTTGCCCTGCACGGTGTTGATCTCACCGTTGTGGGCAAGTGCCCGAAAGGGCTGGGCCAGCAGCCAGTTCGGGAGCGTGTTCGTCGAGTAGCGCTGATGGAACACCGCGAGGGCCGTCTCGAAGCCCGGGTCGCGCAGATCGGCGTAGTAACTGGGGAGCTGCGTCGCGAGCATCAGACCCTTGTAGACGACGGTTCGGCTGGACAACGAGGGGACGTAGAAGTCGTCGATGCCCTGCTCCCCGATCGTGCGCTCGGCGTCCTTGCGGGCGGCGTAGAGCGCCCGCTCGAAGGTCAGCGCGTCCATGCCGTCGGGCCGCGCCACGATCACCTGACGAATCTTGGGACGTGTGTCGAGGGCCTTCTCGCCCAGCGCGCCCTGGTTTACAGGCACTTCGCGCCAACCGACGACAATCAGACCCTGGCCGCGCAGCGCGTTGTCGACGAACGCGGCGCAGAGGTCGCGCGCAACAAGGTCGACGCGGGGCAGAAAGATCATGCCGAGCGCGAGGTCGCTCGGGGCGGCGACGCGGAAGCCACGGCGCTCGGCCTCGCGCAAAACGAATCTGCGTGGGATCTGGGTAAGCACGCCACTGCCGTCGCCGGTTTTCATGTCGGCGTCGACCGCGCCGCGGTGGCTCATGTTGGCGACGGCCTGCAGCGCCTTTCGGAGAACGTCGTGGTCTTGGCAACCGGAAACCCGCGCCACGAAGCCGACGCCACACGCGTCGTGCTCAAAGGCTGGGTCGTACAGCGCTGGGGCCCTATCGTCTACACGCCGTGCGCTCATCCCTGCTCTCCGCGCCCGCGCCCCGGTTCGAGGTAACAAAAAAGTCGGCCCCTGCTGGAGCCGACATCGACGCAAATCGCGTGGCCCAACGCGGTGCGCACACGGCCAAGCCGCCCGGCACCGCATAGTCCACGCCGACTATGATCTCCCGAGTGTATCGTAAGTGGGCCGCTTCCACAAGGCGGTCGCGGCGCGCCTCGCTGCCGCCGAGGGCATGGTGAACCAGCATCAACAGCATCCCATGGGCGATGGTGCGCACGCTCTGGCCGCTTCCGTTGAGGACCTGACGATTGAGATCGTCCGCAGCGCTCGCCGTCGCAGCACCATCAGTGCGCGGCTCGACGGACGCCGATTGATCGTCCGCGTGCCGCCCGGATTGAAGCCCGAGGAGGAGCGCGCCTGGGCCGAGCGGCTAGGGTCGCGGATCCTGGCCGCCCAACGCCGGCGGACTCTGAATGCCGATCCAGGCCTACTCGCTCGCGCGCGGAGCTCGACCGTCGTCACTTCGACGGACGACTGGAAATCGCGGATGTCCGCTACGTGACGAACCAGGACCGGCGCTTCGGGAGCTGCACTCCTCGCGACCGCTCGATCCGCATTTCTGACCGAGTCGCTTGCATGCCGGACTGGGTGCGCGACGCCGTTCTCGTCCACGAGCTAGCCCACCTGGTGGAGCCGAACCACTCCTCGCGATTCTGGGCGATCGCGAACCGTACCCTCTGATGGAACGCGCCAGGGGCTACTTGATGGCGGTCGGGCTGGAAGAAGATGCCGAGCCCGCGGCTGCCGCTGAAGGCGGCTAGAACTCTCGCTCGACGGGAAACGCGGCGACCTCGACGCCAGGGTAGGCGATCACCATCACCGCTTGCGACTGGCCGACGTTGCGAGCCCCGTGGACGGTGTTGGCGGGCGCCAGCCAGCTCGTGCCACCTTCGATCTCGGCGGTCTCGTCGCCGACCAGGATCAGCAGCCGTCCTTCCAGAAGCGTCATCGCCTCCTCGATCAAGTGCGTGTGCGGCCTAATCGTGCCACCTGGCTCCAGGTGCAGGATCGCTGTGGTGAGTGCGCCCGGCGGTCGAACGGTCGAGGGTGATCCGACGAATGACGCCCGGACCGCGCTGCTCACCAGCGACCTCGTCATGTCGTACTACACGCATCGAATACCTCCTTCAACATTGTCTCGCCCATGATGCCCTGGCGCTGCTGCTCGGTCAGACCCGTCATCTCGGCGACGCGGCGCGGGGCCAGCGGGTCGCCGAACGCGAATGGGTAGTCGGTCCCGAGGACCAGACGTTCGGGGCTGACGACGCTCGCCAGGAATTGGAGTGCAGAGGTGCTGAACGTAATTGAGTCGTAGAAGAAGCGGCTCAAGTACGAGCTCGGAGGGGCGGCGGCGCCGCGGCAGACCGTGTGCATCTCGAACCCGCGGTCGTAGCGCGAAATCTGATAGGGCAGGAAACCGCCGCCGTGGGCGAGGCAGACCCGCAGCCGCGGGAAGCGGTCCAGGACTCCGCCATAGATAAGGCTCGTCGCCGCCAGCGTCGTCTCGAGCGGATTACCCACTGAGTTGAATTGCCAGTAGTTCCGCATCCGCTCCTCGCCGGCTGGCTCGAGCGGGTGTAGGAAGACAAGCACGTCCTCTTCCTGGGAAGCTGCCCAGACCGGGGTCGAACGCAGGGTCATCAAGGGCACGACCGTTGACATTGGTGCCCAGCTCGACCGCGCGCATCCCCAGGTGCCGACGCAGTAGCGGAGCTCCTCGACTGCCGAGGCTGGCGCCTGCATCGGGAGCGTCCCCATCGGCAGAAGACGTCCAGGCTGCCCGCGCGCCGTTTCGGCGATGGTGTCGTTTTGGAGCCGCGCCCACTCGTGCCCCTTGTGACCTTCGATCCAGTAGCCTACAAGGTCCATCCAGGTCGAGATGACCTGACGATCAACTCCAGCCGCGGCCATATCGGCCAGCCGGAGGTCCATCTGGCGCAGCTTTGGGAAGACCCGGGCGAATGGCGCGCCCGTCCTCGAAGGTCAGTCGCTCGGCGCCTTGCTCGTTCGGCTCCAGTCGGGCGCCGAAGCGGTGGGGCTCGGCGCGCACCGCTTCGAGCAACGTGGGTGCCACGACGTGGGCGTGGACGTCGAGGGTCCGCGCCGCGGCAGTCTCGCGGCGGGCGCTCATCGGTACGGACCCAAGCGTTCCAGCGCGGCCCCGACGAAGGAGCCGTCCACGATCTCAGCCAGATTGGGTCGCTCGCGAATGAAGCCGCGCTCGACGTACCATTCGACCTCCTGCTCGATGCTAGCCATGTTGAGCGCACCGTCAGGGCTCAGGCCCGGAGGGATCATCCTCCCGTACATCCCCGGGTCTTTGATCGTCCCGTGCTTGGCCAGAATCTCGACGACGGCGTTCCGGCCCTGCTGCTTGACGAAGGCATCGTTGTAATCGCGGACGCCGCGGACGTAGGCCAACGCGAACCCGCGGGCCGGCCCTTGCTGCTGGGCGAACCCGGCCGAGTAGAACAGAACCGCGAGCTGGTGGTCTGGAAAAATCTGGTCGCCGGTCAGGATGCGCCGAGCGATTCCCTGCTCTTCCGCTCGCACGCCGTTCGGCTCCAGGTACACGGCGGCGTCGACGGTCTTGTTGGCAAGTGCCGGAACCATGTCCGGGAAGGGCATGGTGGTCAGTTCGACGTCGCTCTCGGCCAAGCCGCCCTGGCGCAGGGCTCGGTCGAGCAGGAAGTGAGTGCCATTGCCTTCCGTGATGTGAGCAATCTTACGGCCGCGCAAGTCCTTGACCTCTTTGACGCCGCCGCTGTCGAGCAGGTCCTGGCGGACCATGAGCCCCTCGTAGCCGAATCCACGGGACATCAGGCCCTTGTCGGCGACGATCTTCAATGGCGTCTGCCGTGCCGCCAGGTTGAAGAGCCCGGCCGACAGGGCCCCGCCACCAACCTGGATCTGCTCGGTCCCGATGGCGGGCGGCATCCGCGCCGCGCTGTCGAAGGAGACCAGCTCGACATCGAGGCCCTCCTGCGCGAAGTAGCCCATCTCCAGGGCGATGAACAGCCCGGCGTCGGAAGCTGAACCGAGCACCCCGACCTTGACCTGGGTGCGCGGCCCGGTCGGTGCCGCCCCGCTCGACATGGCACTCGGACTTACTACCGGCGAGGCGGCGGACGGCGACGGAGACGCGGCTGGCGACCCGGCCGGACTCGCGGCTGGCTTGGATGCCTCAGTCGGCTTGGGCGGCGCGGTTGGAGCACTGGTCGGCGCGCTCTGGCAGCCGAGCAGGGCCGCCATCAGCACGAGGCTCAGAAGGCGAAGCCAGCCGGCCGAGCTCCGCATCAATGCCACCTCCTAGGTGTCCATAATGCCCTTGCGCTGGGCACCGTCGATATTCAGTAGACCGCCATTGACGAAACTGGCGCGCTCGGAGGCCAGGAAGACGCCCACGTCAGCGACCTCCTGCGGCGTGCAGATGCGGCCAAGCGGGATGCTGCTGACGGCCAACTCGTGGGCGCGCTCCTGGCTGACGCCCTTGTCGCGGGCGAACGCTTTTTCCAGGCCATCCCAGCGGTCGGTCGCGACCGGCCCGGGATTGACCGCGTTGACCGTGATCCCTTCGCGGCCGTACTGCTCGGCCATCGAAAGGGTGACGTTGATGTCGGCAGCGTTTGCCGCGCCGGCGGTCATCTCCCAGTATGATGGCTTGACGCCGTCATTGCCGATGACATTGACGATCCGTCCCCAGCCGTTGTTGCGGCGCAGGTACGGGAGGGCCTCGGTCATCGCGCGCACGTAGCCCATGAACTTGAGGTTGAGGCTGCCGAACCACTGCTCCTCGGTCAGGTCCTCGAGCAGGCCGCCCGGCGACGAGCCGGCGCAATTGATCAGGATGTGAATCGCGCCGAACTGATCGAACGCGACCTGCATGAACCGCCTGACATCCTCGCGCTGGCCCATGTCCGCCTGGACGCCGAGCACCTCGCCACCCGGCGCACCCCGGAGCGTCTCGACGGCGTGGTCCAGCCGCGCCTCGTCGCGCCCACAGATCGCCACCCTGGCGCCTTCGCGCAGGAGGGTCTCTGCGCAGGCGTAGCCGATGCCCTTGCTCGCCCCGGTGATCACCGCCACCTTGCCATTCAGCCCGAGATCCACGGGTGTGCCCTCCTTCTTTGGACCCCTTAGCTGGGTCGAACTAGCGAATGCCCCGCATTGTGGGGCCCCGCCATAATAGCGGGAGTGCTCGCGTGGCTAGTGGTGGGGGCCGCGGTGTGGGATCGTTCCCGCACAAGCGCTCGGACGCGCTCTGGCGAGAGTGGCAGCTCGCTGACCGTCACGCCGAGTGGTGCCAGGGCGTCCGCGATGGCATTGGCGATCGCGGCAGGCGCACCGACCGTGCCGCCCTCGCCAACGCCCTTGTAACCGCCGACAGTCAGGGGCGAAGCTGTCTCGAGGTGGTCTATCTCGATGGTGGGCAGCTCGGTCGCGCCAGGCACGAGGTAATCCATCAGGCTGGCCGTGATGAGCTGGCCGCCGACGTCGTAGATCAGCTCCTCGAACAGCACCCCGCCGATGCCCTGGGCCGTCGCACCGTGGACCTGACCCTCGACGATGATCGGGTTGATGATCGGGCCACAGTCCTCGACCACGACATAGCGCCGGATCTCGACCAGTCCCGTCTCGACGTCGACCTCGACCACGGCGATATGCGTGGCGCTGGCGAACGTCGCGACCGGCGGATCGTACGCCGCGCTCACGGACAGTCCGGCGGCGTGCTCGCGATCGGCGTCGTCTATGCCCATGGCCAGCGTCGCGAGCGACACCCCGCGGTCGGGTGCCCCGCGTAGGTGCATCCCGCCCGCGCCGTACTCGACGTCGACCGGTGCCGCCTCAAGCAGTTCGGCCGCCAGGGGCAGCAGTCGTTCTTTGAGCCGGTCCGCGGCGGCATGCAACGCGCCTGCGCCGGCGACCGCTCCGCGGCTGCCGAAGGCACCGCTCCCTTCGGGCGTGAGAGCGGTGTCTGCTTGGACGACTCTGACTTGCGCGACGGGCACCTGGAATTCATCCGCAAGGACCTGAGCCAGACTGGTCTGCAGGCCCTGACCAATCGCCGGTATGCTGAGCGCCGCCGTCAATCCGCCATCGAGGTCGAGCCGCACCCAGGCAGCCTCATTGCCGGGAACTGAGAGCATGCCTCGCGTCTGGAAGGTGCGCGAACCCATGCCGGTGTATTCGACGTAACAAGAGATTCCTACACCGAGGTGGCGGCAATCCTGGCTGCCAGCGGAGCGGCGTTCCGCCTGCTCGGCACGCAGGTCGTCGTAGCTCACCCGCGCCAATGCCCTACTCAGGGCCTCGGCGTAGGCGCCGCTGTCGTAGACATGTCCGGTCGGCGTTGCATAGGGAAAGCTGGCGGAAGGGATCAGGTTACGGCGACGCACGTCGGCAGGATCCAGCTCGAGGGTTCGGGCCAGCTCATCGATCAGCCGCTCGTGAGTCAGCGTGGCGACCACCATGCCCACCCCGCGATACGCTCCCTCGGGTGAGGCGTTGGTGGCCACGCCGCGGGTCTGAAAGCGGTAGTGCGGCACCGCGTATGGCCCCGGTAGCATCGAAGCCGTCCCCATGGGCTCCAGCATTGGGCCGTAAGGATGAGCGCCGTAGGCCCCTACCGCGCAGGCGATGTCGGCCCGCATCGCCAGGATCGTCCCCTCGCGATCAGCCGCCACTTCGGCGACGATCCGCGTATCTCGGGCGTGACTGGCGGCCAGCAGATTCTCCTGGCGATCCTCAGCCCACTTTACTGGCCGGCCCAGGTACCTAGCGGCGACCGCGACAATGATCTCTTCAGGGTAGATCTGGGCCTTGGTGCCGAAGCCGCCGCCCACATCGGGCACGATCACGCGAACCGATTCGGCCGGCAAGTCGAGCGAGTCGGCCAGCGCGCCGCGCAGTATGTGCGGCGACTGGGTCGACGACCAGACGGTCAGGCACTGGGCCCTCGCGTCCCAATCGGCCAACGCCCCGCGGTTTTCGATCGGGAGACCGGTCACGCGCGGATGTCGCATCGTCACCGTAGCGGTGACCGGGGCCGCGTCGAAGGTTGCGTCCACCTCCCCGTCTGAGGCGACCTGGCGCTCAAAGAGCACGTTGCCGGGCGCTTGATCGTGGAGCACTGGCGCCCAGTCTGCCAGCGCGGTGTCGACAGTCGTCACAGCCGGCAGCGGGTCATAGTCGATCTCGACGAGCTCGGCCGCATCGCGCGCGCGGTAGACGTCGTCGGCAACGACCAGCACGACCGGCTCACCGACGAAGCGTGCGCGGTCGACGACCAGGTGGGGGTGCCGAACCTGCCGACAGCCCGGCGCCGTGATGCGCGTCTCGAGCGGCTGTGCCAGCTTTTCAAGTTGGGGACCGTCGAGTACCAGCGACACGCCGGGGGCAATGCTGCTGCTCGTGGCGTCGACACTTACCACGCGGGCATGGGCATGCACACTGCGAACGAACGCGGCGTGCAGCGTACCGACCGGGCAGAGATCGTCCAGGTAGGCGCCTTCACCCCGCAGGAGGCGCTCGTCTTCGACGCGCCGGATCGGCGTGCCGACGGCCGCCCGCATCAGTCCCGCTGCGTCGTCTTAGTCGACGCCTTGTCCGCGTTCTCGGGCTCTGAGCGGAGTATCTCGGCTGCCCGCAACGTCGCCTTGACGATGTTCTGATAGCCCGTGCAGCGGCAGAGATTACCGGACAGCGCTTCGCGAACCTCGCGCTCAGTTGGATCCGGATTCTCCGCCAAATACACCTTGATGGTCAACAGGAAGCCCGGCGTGCAGAAACCGCACTGAAGACCGTGGCGCTCCCAGAATGCCTCCTGAATCGGGTGGAGCTGGTCCGGTCCAGGCGCGAGCCCCTCGACGGTCAGCAGATCATGGCCATCGGCCTGAACGGCGAACATCAAGCAAGTGCGGACCGGCTCGCCGTCGAGCAGGACCGTGCACGCGCCGCAGACGCCGTGCTCGCAGCCCACGTGGGTACCGGTCAGCCCAAGATCCTCGCGAATGAAATCAGACAGCAGCTTACGAGGCTCGGCCTCGCCCTCGGCCTGTCGACCGTTGACCGTCACCTGGATCTTGCGCCTGGTCGTCGCCGCGTCGCTCACGTCGCAGGACACCTCTGATGTCGTTTGAATGCCGCCGAATGGCCGTGGGAACGCTAGCGCGCTCGGCTGGCTGTGTCAAATTCTGTCCGCGCCCCGGCCGTGGCAGGACCGCACGCTCGCGCCTCGAGCGCCCGAATCAGCAGCGCCATCGCGCGGTTGAGCGGAACGGCCACATGCAGCCGCTCGCCGAGGTCGGCAACGGCGCCGTTGATCGCATCGATCTCGGTGCGGCGGCCGCCTTCGACGTCCTGGAGCATCGAGTTGCGGTTTGCCGCCGTGGCACGAGCGATCGATCGAACGTGTTCCGCCGGCGTGTCGAACGGGAGCCTGACGCCCGCGGCTCTGGCGACCAGCGCGGCCTCTTGGGCTAGACCGGCGAGTAGCCGGTCGGCGTCCGGGCGGCGGACGAGCTCACCGTTCGGGCACCTGAGCAGGGCCCCAAGTGGATTGATGCCGACATTCGCGACAAGCTTGCCCCAGACCAGCGGCCCCACCTCATCCGCGGCGCGGGTGGGGATACCGGCCTCGTCGAGCAGCGCCGCAACGGCGACAGCTCGCTCCGAGCGCCCGCCGAGCATCTCTGCAAGCGCAGTCGGGCCAGAGCCGGCGTGGCACACCCGGCCAGGTCCGAGCAGCGTGGCGCCATGTGCCGTCACTCCACCGAGCACTCGCTCAGGGCCAAGGACGTCTGCCAGCCGCTCGACGTTGCCGAGCCCATTCTGGAGAGTCAGCGCGGGGCCGTCTGCCCCGAGGAGCGCCGGCAGCGCCCGGGCTGCTCCGTCCGTGTCGCTGGCCTTGACGAGCACGATGGCGAGCTCGGCCGGGCCGAGCCGTGCCGGGTCAGTGTCAGAGCGGACCAATGCGCGCTGCTCAGTACGGTCGCGCAGGACGACCAGGCCCTCGCGGCTGATCTGCTCGGCGTGCTCAGCGCGACGCGCGAGCACCGCCACGTCGTGGCCGGCGAGCCGAAGCAGCCCGCCGAACAGGCATCCCATTGCTCCAGGTCCGACGATCGCGATGCGCATGGGACCTCAGGTGCCCGGTCTGGCCGATCGCGAAGGCGGCTTCGCGTCCCCGGGCGCCGACCGCGGTGAAGCGCAGCGATGCGCGCCCTGAGGCGGCGCGACGTGCTTGAAGGTGGCGCGGATTGCGCCGCTGTCGCCTTCGATGGTCACACGTGCGTCGAGAGCCATGCGTCGGCCGTCCTCCAGGGCGAGGACGAAGCGTCCAGGGCCGAATGGGATCCGGGTTCGCGGCGTCGTCGGGTGCAGGTGGCAGACCCCGCGCCAGCGCAGCTCCCCATTGGAGCAGCGCTCCTCCACGATGTAGCAGAAGGCGCGGGCCAGCAGCTGCCCGTTGGGATGGTGCCAACTACCTCGAGGACTCCACGCGCGGGCCGCTTCCTCTCGCACGATCACACGCTATTCCCCGCGCCGCCGCGCGAGCTCCTGGAGGATGAACGGGTTGCTGGCACGTTCGGCGCCGATGGTTGTTTCCTCCATGTGGCCGGGGAGGACGATCGTGTCGTCAGGCAACGCGAGGAGGCGGTCGGCGATGCTCCGGATGATCTGGCGCGAATCGCCGCCGGGCAGATCGGTTCGCCCGATGGAACCACGGAAGAGGGTGTCGCCGCTGAACAGCATGCCGCCCCCGTAGAGCGAGATGCTGCCAGGGGTGTGACCGGGCGTTTGCAGCACTCCTAACTGGATGCCGGCGATCTCCAGGTCGTCGGCGTGCCGCAGGGGGAAGTCCGGCTTGGGCGGCGGCTGGACGTCCGCGTCGAACCATTGCCGGGCCACGAGGGGGAGCTGCTCGGCCAGCTTGTTATCGTCGGGGTGGAGCAGAAAGGAGGCGCCAGTGGCCTCGACCACGGCGCGGACCGCCATGATGTGATCCAGGTGGGCATGGCTGCACGCAATCTTGGTGATCCGAACACCCATGTCACGGGCCAACGCCAGGATCTGGTCGGGCTCGTCGCCCGGGTCGACGCAGATCGCCTCGCCAGTCCGCCGCGACCCGACGATGTAGCAGTTTTCCCGAAACAGGCCCACGACGATGCCGCGGACCACCAGCTCGGCTGTGTCCACGCCAATCTCCCACGTATCCGTCTGCACGCTTCCGCTCATGGCGAGCGCGGTTGCGGCATCCGCAGTATAGCCAGTCAGGGGCAGCTAACCTGGCTTTGCTACGATGCTGATCGGCCATGGCTCATGAAGTTCGCGACAAGATTCTGACGTGGGAGGATCTCCCCCAGTTGCTCGCCGAGCATCGCGCCGACGGCGCCAGCGTGGTCCTCACCAATGGCGCCTTCGATCTTCTCCACGTTGGCCACGTTCGATCGCTCGTCGCGGCGCGAGCGCTTGGCGACCTACTGGTTGTGGGACTCAATTCGGATACGTCAGTCCAGGCCACCAAGGAGACTGAACGTCCGGTGCTGCCACAGGGCGAACGCGCCGAGCTGCTGGTGGCGCTCGCCTGTGTCGATTATGTGGTCGTCTTCGACGAGCCAACCGCCGAGCGCCTGGTCATGGCGATCCGGCCGGACGTGTACGCCAAGGGGAGCGACTACGCGACGACGCCGCTGCCGGAGGCCGAGATCGTCCGTGGTTATGGTGGCCGGGTGGAGCTGCTTCCGCTGCAAGCCGGTCGCTCGACGTCGGGTCTGATCCGCGAGATCGTCCAACGCTTTGGACCTGCTGAGTCGTAGAGGCGGCAGACGTGGAGGCAATCTTGTCGACGTCGCGGTGCACGGACCATTTTTCTCAACGTTCTGCATAGGCGTCCGGTCCCGGCAGGCGCCTTGACACCCCCGAGGGGGTGTGCCACAATCCTGCCGCCCGGGAGGGTGCCGCGGACGTTCGATCGTCCTGAGGACGGGGCGTGCCGAGGATACGGAAGAGCTTGACATCGCTCGCCCGCGCAGTGCCAGCGCTTTCCACACAGCGCGCCATCCTGCGGCATGGACTGCCGCGGTGCGCCGCCGCCCCGCCGAACAACACCGGACGCCCGACCGCGCCCCAACACCTGCCAGGGTGCTGACGTGCGCATCCTGATGCTGAACTATGAATTCCCGCCCCTCGGGGCCGGTGGCGCCACGTCGTCGTTCAACCTGGCCCGCAACCTAGTTCGGCTTGGGCACGAAGTCGACGTGGTCACGATGGGATTCCGTGGTGTCCCGCACCGCGAGAATCTCGACGGGGTCCGTGTCCTTCGCGTTCCAAGCGTGCGATCCCGTAAGGAGGTCTGCCACACGCACGAGATGGCGACCTACGTCGTGAGCGGTGCCCTTCAGGCCGCGGCTCTGGCGGCGCGGCGGAGGTACGACGTTGCAAACGCCCACTTCATCTTCCCAACTGGGCCGCTTGGATTCGGCTTACACCGACTCGGCGGCATCCCAACCGTGCTGAGCGCCCGTGGCTCCGATGTGCCCGGTCACAACCCGAACCGCTTTCGTTTCGATCACCGGCTACTTGCGCCGGTCTGGCGAACCCTGGTGCGCGACGCGGATGCGGTCGTAGCCGTCTCCGAGCATCTGAAGGAGCGAATCCAGGCCCACGTTCCGGACGTGCCCGTGACGGTCATTCCGAACGGATGCAGCCCCCTGGACTCGCCAGAGGCTCCTGGCGAGCTGCCCAGGAGCGACTCCCGGAATGGGCTGGCAATCGGGCCACTCCGCGTGCTTATGGTCACCCGGCTGCACGAGTTCAAAGGCGTCCAGTACCTGTTGGAGGCGACGCACCGAGTCGGCCTCGATCTCGAGGTCGACATCGTCGGAGACGGTCCATACCGCAAGGTGCTAGAGGCGCAGGCGGCGCACCTCGGCACGAGGGTTCGGTTCTGGGGCTGGCTCGACCGGGCGGCGCCCGAGCTGCGGCGCCTGTACCAGGAGTCCTCTATCTTCGTGTTCCCCTCGGAACGGGAGGGCTCACCCGCTGTCCTGCAGGAGGCGATGAGCGCGGGGCTGGCAGTAATAGCGTCGAACTCAGCAGGCACACCCGAGGTGGTCGGCGATGCTGGCCTGCTGGTCAGCCCGAAGGACCCGCAGGGGATTGCTGACGCACTCCTCCACCTTGTCGCCCATCCCGAGCACGCTCGCGACCTAGGAAAGCGGGCGCACGAGCGAGTGCGCCGCGAGTTCGATTGGCGCGTTCTGGCGGGACGCTACGTTCACCTGTATGCCGACGTGGCTGGTCGTGCCGGCCGTAAGGCCGCTTGGTGAGCACGCCGACGCTGGCGAAGTCGACCGCGGCGCGGGCGGGCGGCGCGGGGCGCAAAACGCTACTGAAGCTGCTGATCACGGCCGTGTTGGCTGGCTACGTGCTCTGGCAGTTCGATCTGGGTGGCGCGCTGGACACGTTGCGCACTGCCGAGTGGCGGTGGGTGGCGTTGGCGGCCGGATTCGCAGTGTTGGCGATGGTGCTGAACGTCAAGCGGTGGCAGATGATGCTGGACGGCCAGCGAGGCTTTGCCCCCCTGAGGAGCCTCGTCCGCCTCTATCTGATAGGAATGTTCTTTAACAACATCCTGCCTGGGCGCCTCGGCGGCGACGTCGTCCGAGCTTACGGTGCGTCGATCATCGCAACGAGCAAGACGCGGTCGGTGGCCGCGGTGCTGATGGACCGTCTCGTTGGGGCCGTCTCTGTCCTGATCCTCGGCGTTACCGCGATGCTGGTCAACCCGTCGGTGATCCCGTGGCAGATCGGACAGGTGTTGTTGGGCGGCCTGATGGTCTCGATCGTCACGTTAGGATTGCTGCTGTACCGCGGTCCTCGATTGCGTGGACTGCGCGCGTGGTTGCTCGGCCTTTCGAATGTCACTGTGTTTGGACTCGGGTTGCGCTCGCGAGTCGATGCTGCGATCGACGCGGCCCGCTCCTACTCGCTGGCGTGGGGGGTGGTGGCCCGGGCGCTGGCAGTCTCGATGCTGGCAAACGGGTTGTCGATCGTCAACCTCTATCTGTATTCCCTGGCGGTCGAGGCTGGCGTCAGCCTGACCCAGTTCGCAGTCGTGGCGCCGGCCGTCCTCGCGGTTGGCCTGCTGCCGCTGTCGATCAACGGGATCGGCACGATCGAGCTGACCTTCGCCGTGCTGCTCGGCGCGATGGGTGTCGAAGCCCCGGTCGCCCTGGCCGTCGCGTTGCTCCGTCGGCTGGTGCTGCTGGCGCTGAGCCTGGTCGGTGGCCTGCTCTACGCGGTGCGCCGATTCGCATAGCTTCCCCTGGAGGTGTCCGGTGCCTGAGGGACAGACGGTTCCGCCCAGCGGCGAGTACGTCCTCGACAATCCTCGCTTGCGCGCTTTCATCGAGGCCGTCCATGCGGCGCGCGGTGCCGCCGCCGACCCGAGCGCGGCGATCCAGGCGATCCGCCCGCACTTCGCGGAGCTGCTTGCCGACAGGGGTTGGTTGCCAGGTGAGTACAAGGAGCTCGCCGAGGACAGCGGGATGGGCAACAAGATCGGGATGTGGCTGCTCTACCGAGCTGACGACGGTAGCCTGGCCTTCTCGTCACTGGTCGTTCCGCCCGGCGTACAGACCCCCGTCCACGACCACCTGGCTTGGGGACTGGTTGGACTCTACCAGGGCGAGCAGGACGAGGAGGTGTTCATCCGCCGTGACGACGCGACGAAGGAGGGTCGCGCCGAGCTGGAGCTAGCCGAGCGTCACTCTCTGAAACCAGGCTCCTTTTACGAGCTGCTGCCGCACAACGACATCCACCGCGTTCGGACCACATCGGCCCTGACGTCGGTTTCACTGCATCTGCTTGGTAATGACAACGGTTGTATCTGGCGCCATCGCTTCCACCCGGAGGAAGGGACGGTCGAGCCGTTCCGGTCCGGCTACGTCAACGTTGAATGCCGTGAGACCCGCTGAGGGTCCTTAGCCGCTGGCGCCTCGGCTCAGCGGCGCGGCTCGGCATCGGAACGGTGCCCGTTGCGCGGTTGCCGCGGCGCGGCTGGACCGCGGTGGTCGCGGGGGCGCAGGGGACCCAAACCGGTCGTCCCGCGCGGCAGGAGCCCGAATCGCGGGTCGCCGGCTAAGCGATCCAGAATCGTCTGCACGCTCCCGCAATGAGCTTGGAGTGCGGTCGCCATCTGAAGCGCAGAGCGGTCATCCAGGTCGCTCGCCTCGAACTCCACCACCTCCCCCAGCTCCGACACCCGGTCGATCAAGAGCGCCGCGACTAGCGTCAAGATGTAGGCCTGCTCGTGGTCGGAGCCTCCGAGCCGCTCTAGCTGCTCGAATAGCAGGTCGGCGAGCCTTTCCGCTTGCTCCTGGTAGGCCTCGATCACGCCGCCACCCCCGAGTCTCCGCAAGCCTCTCCTGGAGACTTGCTGCAAGCGTCGTACCACCGAAAACGATCAAGTTCGCCGGGTGGCTTCGGAGTTAGTGATCAGTCTCCCGGCGGAGGACGTGCTTGAGGCACGCTTCCTGCCTTTGCACGGCCTGCCGGCGGTCGCTAGGCAACCGACTCGCCGGGCAAGCACCAGCGCCAGGCCGTGGCCGAAAGCTCGAGGTGAAGGACGATGGAAGCAGTGATCGTGTCGGGGTTGCTGGCGATCTTCAGCGCGGGCGCGGTCTGGGCGACGCAGTCCACGGCGCTGCCGCATGAGGTGATCACTCGTAGTAACCGCGGGTCGGTGCGCCGACGCTAGGCGGAGTACGTATCCGCGGCTCCTTTGCTAGCCCACCAGCATGCACGCAGGGCGACGAACGATGAGGGCGTTCGGCTGCGTGCGGTCGTCAATGCTTCACTTGCCTACGTCTCTGGCTATACTGCCTCGAACTCTAATCGAGGAGCGGCCTGCATGAGCGAGCAGCAACTACCCGGCGGGATCATGGGCAAGATCCTGCGGGTCGATCTCACCAGCGGCACGATTACCACCGAAGCGCTGACCCCCGAAGTGGCGCGTACCTGGATCGGCGGCGTCGGCCTCGGCGCCAAGATCCTCTATGAGGAGGTCCCGCCGGGTGTCCAGTGGGACGATCCTGACAACCGCCTGATCATCGCCGCCGGACCACTCGCCGGCACGAAGGTCCACGGCGCCGGCACCTATTGCGCGGTCACCAAGGGCCCGATGACTAACCTGGCCGGGTCGACGCAGGCGAACGGCTTTTTCGGTGCCTACCTCAAGCAGTGTGGGTACGACGCGATCATCCTCCAGGGTCGCGCACCCGCCTGGCAGTATCTCTGGGTCTCGGACCAGGGGCTAGAGCTGCGTGATGCCTCCGGGATCGTCGGGCTTGACTGCTGGGACGCCGACGAGAAGCTCCACGCCGAGCTTGGCTACAAAGAACGGATGATGAGCTTCGTCGGCATCGGCCCGGCCGGCGAGAACCTGGTCAAGTGGGCCGTGTTGTCAGGCGACAAGGGCCATGTGGCCGCTCACAACGGGGTTGGCGCGGTCATGGGCTCCAAGAAGCTCAAGGCGATCTGCATCCCGCGCGGCAAGCAGAAGGTGCCGGTTGCCCATCCGGACCGCCTGCCCGAATACGCCGAGGCGCTGTTCGATCACGCCTACAACTACCGCGATCAATGGCTGGCGCGCGGCGGAACGGCGATTGGTCTCTCCGACATGGAGCGGATGGGGGCGTTGCCAGTTCGAAACCAGACCACCAACGTCTATCCCGAGCACGAGGCCATGAACGGGCTGACGTTCCGCGAGAACTTCGACGGCCGCCACACACCGTGCTGGGGCTGCCGGATGAACCACCTCCACATCGGTGTGATGACCAATGGCGACGAGGCCGGCTACCTCGGCGAGGAGCCGGAGTATGAAGGGTTCTCGGCGATGGGGCCCCAGATCGGGATCACCGACCAGAGCGTTGCGTTCAAGCTGGCGAACCTGACCGACCGCATCGGCGTCGACGTCAACGAGGCCGGTTGGCTGGTCGGCTGGGCGATCGAATGCTTCGAAAAGGGCATCTTCAGCCTCGAGGACACAGACGGCCTGGAGCTGCGCTGGGGCAACGGCAAGGCGGTCGAAGAGCTGCTCTGGCGCATCGGCCGCCGCGAGGGCAAGTTCGCCGATATGCTCGCCGAGGGCGTGATGCGGGCCTCGCAGAAGGTCGGCGGCGAGGCTGCTGCGTGGGCAATCTACGCCAAGAAGGGCTCGTCCCCCCGCGGTCACGATCACCGCGGCCGCTGGACCGAGATGCTCGACACATGTGTCTCGAACACGAGCACGATCGAGGCGACGGCCGGCGCTGATCCGGTTGACTACCTTGACGTCGAGCCGATCAAGGACCGCTTCGACCCGATCGACGTGTCGACGTTCGTGGCCAAGATCAATGGCCGCAGGCAGTTCGACGACTGCCTTGGGGTCTGCCGGTTCGACTCCCAGGACCTCCAGTTGGAGCTGCACTGCTTCAACGCCATCACCGGGCTGGAGTACGACGCCCACGATGCGCTGCGCAAGGGCCGCCAGATCGTCCACCTGCTGCGGGCGTTCAATTTCCGCCACGGCCTCACGGCGGAGGTCGAGGAACCGTCGGATCGATACTTCGAGCCGCCACAAGACGGCGCGGCGCTCGGCACCGACCCTCGCGCCCAGTGGCCGACGATGAAGCAGAACTACTATCGCCACATGGGCTGGGACGTGCAGACTGGCAAGCCGCTGCCCGAGACGCTTCGGGCCCTGGATCTGGAGGAGCTGGTCAAAGACTTCTGGCCCGAGCAGGCCGCGGTCGGCGCGCGGTAGAAACGAGCAGCGCGGCGTGCGTGCGGCCTCGCGACTGGTGAAGGAGGCAGGATGGGCAGCTTGGACGGTAAGGTCGCGTTGATCACCGGCGCGGCTGGCGGGATCGGACAAGCCATGGCGCAGCGCTTCGCGACCGAAGGGGCGCGTCTGGTCCTGGGGGACCTGGACGAAGCACGCGTGCAGGCTGTCGCCGGGGAGATTGGCCAGTCCGGCGCGGACGCGCTGGGAATCGCAGTGGACGTGACACGCGGAGAGCAAATCCGAGCGATGGTCCGAAGTTCGGTCGATCGCTTCGGTCGAATTGACGTGCTGATGAACAATGCGGGCGTCGTCCGCGTGTCACGACTGCTAGACGTGACCGAGGAGCACTGGGATTTCATCCTCAACGTGAATGCGCGGGCCGTCTTCTTCGTGCTCCAGGCGGTCGGACGGCAGATGCTCGACCAGCAATCAGGGTCGGACGGGCTGCGCGGGCGGATCATCAACACAGCCTCGATTGCCGGCAAGCCGGGCGGCCGGCCGATGTTCGCGCCCTACGCGGCCAGCAAGGCGGCGGTGATCTCGCTCACCCACTCGGCCGCCGCGGCGCTCGCCCCCCACGTCGCAGTCAATGCGATTTGCCCCGGCGCGGTTGAGACCCAGATGTGGGAGCAGATAGATGCCGAGTGGGGGGAGCTCGAAGGTCGGCAGAAGGGCGATGTCTGGCGCGAGCGGATCGCCCCAATCCCACTCGGACGGCCGCAGCGTGCCGAGGATGTGGCCGGCGTCGCGGCCTTCCTCGCGGGCCCCGATGCAGCCTACATCACCGGCCAGGCCGTGACCGTGGACGGCGGACTGGTCATGTCGTAAGGGCGAGGCGTGCCTTGCCAGCGGCACCAGACACAGACGCGCCCGAAGGTGTCGATTGCCCCACGCTCGAGCGCGACCGGCGTGCTCAGCGGCCGGTCAGCTCGGCGAGGCGACGGAGATCCTGCTCGAGGGCGCGCTGCTCTTCGCCGTATCGGGCCCAGTCGCCGGCACGTTGAGCTTCCTGCGCGCGAGTGAAGTGATCGCTGGCCGAGCGGACCAGCGCGGCCGCTTCGGGCGGGACGCTCCCGGCCGGCAGCGCCTGGGCGGCCGCACCGGTCATAGGGGCGGAGGCCGTGGCCGGCTGTGATGCCGGCGAAGCGGGAGCTTGGATTCCGATGTTGGGGCCGAAGAGTTTGACGAGGCCTTCTTCTAGCGTTGGTTCCATCACCAGCCGATTGCCGGTGGCCAAGACGACGCGGCGCAACTCCGGGATTGGACCGTTCTCCGCCTGCAGGTAGATCGGCTCGACGTACAGGTTGGACGTGCCGATCGGAATCACAAGCATATTGCCGCGAATCACCCGCGACCCGCCCTGGTTCCACAGCGTGAACTGCGACGAGATCGCCGAGTCCTGGTCGATCCGGCCCTCGACCTGGAACGGCCCATAGACGAGCCGATCCTTCGGGTACTTGTAGACCAGCAGCTTGCCATAGTTCGGTTCGTCCGAGCGCGCGGCCAACCAGGCGATCATGTTGTCCTTGTTGATCGGCGTGAATGGCTGCATCAGCAGGAACTCTTCGCGCGCCTGGCCGGGCAGTCGCATGATCACCGAGTACGGATCGACTGGCTGTCGCTCGTTGTAAAACTTCTCGAACGGGATCGCCCAGACGTCCTCGCGGTTGTAGAAAACGTTTGGATCCTGCATGTGGAAGGATTGGTACCGCTCGGCCTGAATTCGGAACAGATCCTCGGGGTAGCGAATGTGCTGGCGGAGCGAGGCCGGCATCTCGGCCAGTGGGGCAAACAGGTCGGGAAAGATCCGTTGGTAGGTGCGGATCAGCGAGTCTTCGGCATCCGCGACGTAGAATCTCATCGAGCCGTCATAAGCATTGACGACGACCTTGACACTGTTGCGGATGTAGTTGATCCAGATGCTGCCCGGTCGCCACAGACGCGGCTGCGAGTACGGGAACTGATTCGTGTGCGTGTATGCGTCCAGCATCCAGAAGAGCTGCCCGTCCGCGATGACGATGTACGGGTCGCGATCCTGCATCAAAAATGGCGCCACCCGCTCAACCCGCTCGCGGACTCCTCGACGATATACGATCTCCGACTCGGGCCGTACCGCGCCGGAGAGCAGGATATTGCCGTCGCGGAAGCGCAGCGCGTAGGCCAGCCGGCGAGTCAGGCTCCCGATGTTGACGCCGGTGCCGCCCTCGTGTCGGGTCTCCACGTTGTCGTCACCGCGCGGGTAGTCGAATTGCGGCTCGTTGGTATTGACGATCACATAGCCGGTGGCGCGCGTGCCGTAGTAAATCTCAGGCCGAGTGATCGGGATCTCTCCGCGTGGCGGGACGTCCTGGATCAAGAGCTGGGGCCGACCCTCCTCTCCGACGGCTGCGACCGGCGTCATCACCACACCGTATCCGTGCGTAAACTTGAGACGCTGGTTTATCCAGGTTCTCGCCTGGACTTGAAGCCCTTCGGGGGCCAGCTCACGCGCAGCGACCATCACCTGGCGGTAACCGTCACGCAGGTGGTAACGGTCAATGTCGACGTCGTCGAATGTGTAGTAGCTGCGGATGCTCTGAATCTGATTCAAGGTATCGCGCAGCGGACGATGGTCCCAGAGGCGGATGTTGCGAATCGTCTCCGGACTGGCGCGGACGTCCTCCGCCGCGACCGCTTCCTCGGCGGGGAAGAACTGCTCCTGAATTTGGTCCAGCCCGAACGCCTTGCGGGTGAAGGCGATACCGTTTTCGAGGTAGGGGCGCTCTTTTTCCAGTTCGTTCGGCTTGACCTCAAAATTCTGGATCACGCTCGGGAAGATCAGTCCTCCGACCAGCGCGACCAGCCCCCAGAGCGCCAGACCGGTGATTGCCGGGCGCAGCGAGCGCAGGAACGCGTTCGCAAAAATCAACGCGGCGGCGCCCACCGCGACGAGCGTCATCAAGTACAGGGCCGGCAACTCGGCGCGGACGTCAGCGTAACTGGCGCCGTAGGCAACGCCGCGCGTTGAGTACACCAGCTCGTACAGGTCGAGCACGTGATTGGCAGCCACCAGGCTCATCAGCAGCGCCGCCAGGCCAGCGACGTGGAGCTTGACCGGTCGCGGCAGGTTGAACAGGACGCGTTCGAGGTTGAGTCCCAGCTCGTAGGCGGTAACCACCGCGTAGACGGCCAGCGTGGTGGTCGTGATCAGGACCAACGCGCCCAGCGCCCAGGAATGGAGTGCCCGAAGGAACGGCAGGGTGAAGACGTAGAAGCCCACGTCCTGAGCGAAGATCGGGTCGACCACACCGAACGGGAGCTGGTAGCGGTAGCGCATGGCGACTTGCCACTGGCCGGCCGCGACGAGCCCCATGATCGTCGCCAGGAGCAGGCCAAGTAGTCCGATGCCCACGTTGATCATGCGGCGGTAGCCGTTCTGCTCGCCGACTCGCGCGCCAACGCGCGCAATGTAGGCCCAGATCCCGTCGTCTTCGGGCGGGGTGGCGTGTTCGAAACGGTGCGCGAGCCGCCGAGCCAGGTACGCGCTCGAAAGGTAGCCGGCCAGGAACACGGCCGCGCCGGCGCCAAACAGGGCGATCTGGGCGCCAAGGGTCGTGCGGTACACGCCAAGCAGGTCGACGCTCTCGAACCAGAGCCAGTCAGTGTACAGGTCCACCCCGACCGTTGCGATGATGCCCAGGACGCCGAGAATGCCTGCCCCAACCAGCCGGCTGATGGTGACATTCCGGCCGCTCTGACCGCCCTGTCGCGGCCAGCGCTCCATGGGGATGACGGGTTCCAAAACTGTTCCTCCGAGAACGCTGGACGATTCTAGCATGGGGCCGTCGCCGCCCACGCCTTTGCTATACTCGCCGGCGGGCCAGGTCAAGGTTCATCGGTTGAGACTCCGGGCAGCTCGACCTCCCTCTCTAGGACCGCGAACCTTGAACCCTAGACTGGTCGGTGGAGCCGATGCTCGCGGACCGTATCAAGGTCGGGCAGGTCGACCGTCTCGACGCCTTTCACGTCGCCGAACTGGATTGCGAGCCCACGTTGCTGGCGACCGACGGCGTTCACATCGTGGCCTCGGAACGGCGCCTGCGAGCCGGCTGGGGTGGCTACACGGTGCCGCTGCTGGCCATAGCCACGCCTGGCGGCGGGATCGTCTCGGTACGTCCGGATCTCGCCAAGCGAGCGCAATCGGAGCTGGGCCAGGAGTCAACCGGGCGCCCGCTGCAGGAGGCGGACTTCGAGCACCTGCGGCAAGTGACGAGGACAGCGGTGCCGTACGCCTACAACCTCAGTGGCTACGCGCTGTTCGCCGCGCCCGGCCATTTCGTGTCCGTGCCTAGTCGAGCCGAGCGGTTTGACTTGGGCGACCCGCGTGGCGCCGACCTTCGTCGCCGCTTCGACGGCGAGGTGTTCGCGATTCCCGGCACGCGGGGCGAAATCGCTAGCTGGGCGGCGATCAAGCTGAAGTCGGAGGACGTCTGGGAGATCGCCGTCGTCACGGAGGCCCCGTATCGAGGCCAGGGCCTGGCGAAGGAAGTGGTCTCGGCGGCCACCGCGTACATCCTGGAGCAGGGACGGGTGCCGCTGTACGTGCATGACCGGACGAATGTTGCATCGGCGCGGGTCTGCCGCTCGCTCGGATATCTCGAGTACACGGAAGAGTTCTTCAGCGAGTACTGAGTCGAGCGATCAACGCAGCCCGGCAAGCACAGCGCGCGTGGCCGGTGCAACGTCGCTCGGTAGCTCCACGAGCCCAGCGCGTACCTGATTCGGGCATCAGGCACGAGAGGATGGCCACGAGCACGCCGCGCCACCACCCAGCCGTCGGCGCTCCCGGCCGTCAGCTATTGCTGACCAATGGGCGCGTGTACACTCAGGATCCGGCCCAGCCCCTTGCCGAGGCCGTCGCCGTCATCGGCAACCGCGTCGTGGTGGTCGGCTCGAACGAGGACGCCCGAGACGCTGTCGACGCGCGAGCCGGCGGATCGACCTTGCCGGACACGCGGTCGTGCCCGGTTTCGTCGATGCTCATTTCCACCTGCTTGGCTACTGCCACGACCGCGAGCGGGTCCGGCTGGACGAGGCCGAATCGCCCTGGGCGGCGGCCGCGCTCGTCGGCGCCGCCGCGCGGCGCGGCGTCCGACGCCTGGGTTGTCGGACGCGGCTGGGACCGCAACATCTGGGCGGGTGCCGAGCTCCCGACGCGTCACCAACTCGACCGGGTGATCGGCGATCGCCCGGCGTGCCTTTACAGTCGCGACGTCCATTCCGTGTGGGCGAACACGGCCGCCCTTGAGCGGGCGGGGATTAGCCGAGACACGCCCGACCCTCCCGGTGGACGGATTGTCCGTGAGGCTGACGGCTCGCCGAGGCGGGCGTGCTGCTCGAGGCGGCCGCGGACGCGGTGCGGGTGCTGGCGGACCGTCCGACGCTCCAGGCGAGCGTTCGCGCGGTGCGCGAAGGGCAACATGACCTGCTGCGCGCCGGCGTGACGGCGCTGCACAATCTTGAAGGTGCGCTGGCTTTCGGCGCGTTACAGGTCCTCGAGGCGGAAGGCGCCCTCGGTCTTCGCGTGTCGGCGGGGATTGCGCGGGGTGATCTTGATGCCGCCGCGCAGGTCGGGCTACGCACGGGCTACGGCAGCCGGCGTCTGCGGGTCGGCTTGCTCAAGCTGTTCGCGGACGGCGCGCTCGGGTCCGGCACGGCCGCGATGCTCGAACCGTACGCTGATGAACCAGCCGAGCACGGGCTTCTCACGCTGACACTAGACGAGCTGATCGGTTTGCTGCGCCAGGCCCGTGACGCTGGAATCGGAGTCGCCACCCACGCCATCGGAGACGCGGCGGTGCGACTGGTGCTCGACGCGGCCGAGGTCGCACGCGTAGACGCGGATGGGCGAGACCAAATCCTCCGCATTGAGCATGCTCAGTTGATCCATCCAGAAGATCTGCCGAGGTTCGTCCGGCTGGGCGTAGTCGCCTCGGTGCAGCCGCTCCACGCCACTTCGGACATGCAGGTTGCCGACCGTCGTTGGGGCGATCGGTGTCAGACCGCTTACCCCTGGCGTGCCCTGCTTGACGCGAGGGCACACCTGGCATTTGGGACAGATTGCCCGGTCGAACCGCCGCAACCACTGCTCGGACTCCACGCGGCCGTGACCCGCCAGCGCGACGGCGAGCCGCCCGGCGGGTGGTATCCAGCGCAGCGGCTGACAGTTGAGGAGGCAATCCGGACCTACACGCTTGGAAGCGCCGAGGCGGCCGGCCTGGGCCATGAGCATGGCTCGGTCTCCCCCGGCAAGCTGGCCGATCTCGTGGTCCTCTCCGACGATCCCCACGCCATCCCACGCGAGGAGCTGGCCCACCTGGAGGTCGTGACGACGATCTTCGACGGGGAGATTGTTTATTCCGTCTGAGTGTGCGCTGATCGTGCCGTGTGGCGGCGAAGTTCAGGCGCCGCTGCCCGCGTCGCTAGCCTGGACCGTCTTGTGCAATGACCCAGCGCCGAGGCGAACGGGCGGCAGAGAGTCTCTCCCGTGGTGCTGCTCGGCCAATGTTACTGGAGGATGCTCAATGTCGCAGCCACGGCCGCGGGCCGATCCCACATGGGGCTTTACCACTCTGGCAGCGCATGCAGGCGAAGGGCTGGAACCCGGCGCATGGCAGCCAACGTCGACCCCGATCCACAACGCCTCGGGCTTTGTCATGCCCTCGTTCGACGCGCTCGACGAGGTGTTCGAGGGCAAGCGCCCGGGCTATTTCTACTCCCGAGACGGTAACCCGACCGTTCGCGCGTTCGAGGCAGGGATTGCTCAATTGGAGTGCGCGCCGCTGGCGGTCGCCTTCTCCTCTGGGATGGCTGCGATCCACGGTGCGCTGCTGACCGCGGAGTTGAAGCCAGGCGACACCATCGTCTCAACAGTCGACTGCTACGGACTCACCCGTGTCTTGCTCCAGTCCCACTTCGTCGCGCAGGGAGCCCACGTCCAATTTGTGGACATGGCCGACGTAGGTGCCGTCGAGCGCGCATTGGATGGGCGGCCGAAGGTGCTGTATCTCGAGACAATCTCGAACCCGCTGGTCAAGGTATTCGATGTGCCACGCCTTGCCGCGATGGCCCGTGCGGCGGGCGTCTACAGCCTCGTGGACAACACCTTCGCGTCGCCCTACCTCTTGCGTCCAGTCGAGCATGGAGCCGACCTGGTCATCCACAGCGCGACCAAGTACATCGGAGGCCACGGCGACGTCACTGGGGGCACCGTAGCGGCGGCAACGGAGGAGCTGGGCGGACGCCTGCGCCGAGTGGTCAAGTTGCTCGGCGCCCTTCTCGGGCCCAATGAGGCATGGCTCTGCCACCGAGGCGTCAAGACGTTGTCGCTTCGGATGGCTCGCCAGTGCGACAACGCCCTTGAGGTCGCCCGCTGGCTCGAGGCCGATCCGCGGGTTGGCCGTGTGTACTATCCTGGGCTGCCCTCCCACGAGCAGCACGAGTTGGCAGGTTGCCTGTTCGGAGGCAGGTATGGTGCGATGATCGCGTTCGACCTGCCGGACGGCAATCGTGATCGCGTCCGTCGTTTCATCGACGCCCTGGAGCTGGTGCAGCCGGCGCCGACGCTGGGCGACCTGCGCACGCTCACCTTGTACCCGGCCCAGGCGTCCCACCGCGGCCTCACCGCCGAGCAGCGTCACGCCGTCGGCATTGGTGATGGCCTGGTTCGGCTTTCGGTCGGAATCGAGGACCCTCCCGACCTGCTCGCCGATCTGGACCACGCTCTGGACTCGGCAGGGGGATAGGCGACGAACCCGGGCCTACCGCGCCGGAGCGCGGCTTAGCGCGGAGCGGCTCGGGTGAGGAGCGCGATGCCGGCGAGAACGCTGGCGATGCCGACGAGGTGGGACCAGGCGAAGGACTCGCCGAGGATGGCGTAGGAGAGCAGGACGGCGCTGATCGGTAATACGCCCATGAAGCCTGCCGAGGTACTGGCCGGCACGATTGCAACACCCCGGAACCAGAGGAAGAAGGCCAGCACCGTCACAAAGATGCCGTAGTAGCAAATCGCCACCCAGCCGGCGATCGGCACGGCAGAAGGATCGAAGGACCTCAGGTCCAATCCCGCCGGGACCAGAAAGATCGTGGCGCCGAAAGCGGAGAGAAAGGTCGCCATGGCCAGGGGCGAGACGCCTCGGCACCAACTTGCCGAGCGGGGTGAAGAAGCCTTCGAAGATCACCGCCAACAGCATTAGGGCGTTGCCGAGCAGTGGGCTCAAGCCGCGTTGGACCACCGACGTCGCCGCGATAGCGTTCATGCTCAGAATGCCGGTCACGATGAGGGTGGTGGCGGCGACCTTGATCCGAGTCGGCCGTTCGCGGAGCAGGACGAAGGCGACCAGCGTGGTAAACGCCGGCAGCGTGCTGCGGATGATCCCTCCCTCGGCTGCGCTGGTCCAGCGAAGCGCCTGCAGCATCAGCACATTGAGCAGGAGGACCCCGGACCTTGCCTGGAGGCACAGCAGGACGAGATCTCGACGCCCGGTCCTGGGTAGACCGCCTTCGATGAAGAGCAGCAGTGGCAACAGGAGCGTCAGGCCAATCAGATATCGTAGCTCGAGCGCCAGGGCGATCGGGAAACTCGCGATGACCAACTTGCCAACAATGGTCGAGCTGCCCACGATCGCCATGCCTGCCGTGAGCGACAGGTACGCGCCAAGCGTCCGTGTGTCGATGCGGCGAGGCGTGATGGCCGAACTCGAAGCGTGCCCGCGGCGGCGCCCCGAATTCTGGACATCGGACTCGATTACTCGCCGCCTTCCCCGGACTGGCCGAGAACCACGAACTTCACCCGCGACGCTCCGCAACGCGGGCACTTGTAGGGCAGCGTGCCGCTGAGCACCACGTATTGGCACGTCAGGCACTGCCATTCTCTCGGCTCTTCACCGGTCGGGGTGAGAAGCGCCCCTGTCTTGGCGGTCATCGAAAGTTGCTCATGGTACGCGGCTTACCTCCGTCGCGGCCCCGAACTCTGCCCGCGGGTCGCAGGCAGACACAGTGTACCCCGCCCGAGAGCGCGTTTCAGACCACCGCGACTCAGCTTCGCGGCGGACCGACGAGCTGGTCAGGCGGCTGTAGGCCGAGTGTGGCACCAAGCCGTCGCGCCAACCGTTCCCGGCCCACCGGTGAGCTGGCATCGCGCCACTCCACGGCGGTCACGTCGAACGGCATCGGTAGGCCGCGGGAGATGACGGCCAGTCGCAGTGTGTCCAGGACTGAATTCCGACCCGGCTCGCGGAGAAGGACGCGCGCGGCGGAGTCAATGCGTCGGACGATTGACTCCACGAGAGAGCGAATCGCTTCTTCGTCAACTTGCGCCATTTCCACGGTCCGCGTTGCTGTCGTTGACCAGCGCCACATTTTGCTCTCCGGGAATCGGTCAAGTATACTCGATCAAATAAGGTAAGGGCGGAAAGCACCATCCATGAATGAGGCCTTCGACGGCCGCGACAATCGAGAAGCGTCCATCGCGGAGACGTCGGGTGGCGGCGCGGAGAGTATGGGCTCGTGGCTTGACGAGCACGAGCAAACGGTTCGCCAGTGGCGGCGCGGCGATGTGGTTGACGGCGTCGTGGTGAGCGCCGACCGCGAAGAATTTCTTGTCGACATTGGGTCCAAGTCAGAGGCCATCGTGCCGCCCGGAGAGGTCGGCCACGGTCTGGAGAGCGATGCGCCGAAGGTTGGCGAATCGGTGCTCGCGTACGTCATCTCGGGCGAGGATCAGGAGGGACGGGTCGTCCTCTCATTGACTCGGGCCCGGGCCGAGCGCGGTTGGCGCGACCTCCAGAAGCAGTTCGAAGCTGGCGCGTCAGTCGAAGGCGAAGTCGTCGACATCAACAAGGGCGGCCTTGTCGTCAACGTAGAAGGTGTTCGCGGCTTTGTCCCGCTGTCGCAGATTGCCGACCTTCGGCGGGGCAGTCCAGACGAGCCGGTTGAGGCGCGCCTCGAGGTGATGAAGGGGCGAACGCTCCTGCTCAAAGTTATCGAGATGAATCGGCGCCGCAACCGATTGATCCTGTCTGAGCGTGCTGCGCTCCAGGAGCGGCGGTCGCGTGAGAAGGAGCGGCTACTGGCCGAGCTCGAGCCGGGCGAGACCCGCGCAGGTGTCGTCTCGAGCATCTGCGACTTCGGAGCCTTTGTGGACCTCGGTGGGGCCGACGGTCTGGTCCATCTTTCCGAGTTGTCCTGGGGTCAGGTCAGCCATCCGAGCCAGGTCACGAGAGTTGGCGAGCGGGTGAAGGTATACGTCGTCGGCGTTGACCGCGACAGCAAGAAAATCGCATTGTCGATGAAGCGGCTCCAGGCTGAACCGTGGGCCCAGGTGGCCGAGAAGTACCAGCCTGGCCAGATCGTCAACGGCAAGATCACAAAGCTGGCGGCGTTCGGCGCGTTCGCGGAGATCGAGCCGGGAATTGAGGGGCTGATCCACATCTCCGAGCTGTCGGAGGATCGGATTACCCACCCGAAGCAGGTCGTTCGTGAGGGTGATGAACTGCCCCTGAAGATCATCCGCATCGAGTCGGACCGCCACCGCCTGGGGTTGAGCTTGCGCCAGGCCGAGGAAGAGCAGGGCTACGAAGGCGGCAGCTACAGCACTGGACCGGAGGCAGCGGTTATTGGGGAGGTCGGCTACGCGATGGAGGCCGACGATCTTGCCGCCGAAGCGAATCGCCCGGCGGTCCTCGAAGTGGCGCCAACTACGGAGTTTGCATCGGCAGCGGCGGCTGAGTTCGATCCGGCTCCTGTGAGCGGCATGGGCGCGGACGGCCCCGCCATCGACGAGCAGGTAGTGGGTGGGGCACAAAACGGCGGGGCCTCGAACGGCGAGGCAGCGGGTGACGAGAGTCCGCGCGCGGCTACGGTGGCCGAGGGCTGATCGGGTCTATCTGAGCTCCCAGCTCTCGGGGCGCAGCCCAGCCCATAGGCGAGTTGCGTTACTTTCAGAAACCCTCCCCCGGGTTGCGGGTAGCATCTTGCCTTCTAGAGGCGGGGGCGGGCCAGGACGGGTATTCGCTGGGGCCGATCTCCATCTTGGTATACAATACCCCGCGATGGGTGCGACCTCGTGACGGGGAGATCCAATGGCTGACCGATTCGACAAGTTTACCGAGCGCGCGCGCAAGGTCCTCCAGTTGGCGCAGGAGGAGGCTCAGCGCTTCAACCACAATTACATTGGCACTGAGCACCTGCTCCTCGGACTGGTCCGTGAGGGTGAGGGCGTGGCGGCCAAGGTTCTGGCGAATTTGGGCGTCGAGCTCAACAAGGTGCGCTCGGCTGTGGAGTTCATCATCGGCCGTGGAGACCGCACGGTGACCGGCGACATTGGGCTGACGCCACGCGCCAAGAAGGTCATCGAGTTATCCGTCGACGAGGCTCGACGGCTCAATCATCATTACATCGGAACCGAACACCTGCTGCTTGGCCTGGTGCGGGAGGGTGAGGGCATCGCCGCTGGCGTGCTCGAATCTTTGGGGGTCTCGCTCGACAAAGTCCGCAGCCAAGTCATCTACGTCCTGAACCAGTCGCAGAGCTACTCGCAGCAGGAATCGCGCTCGCAGAGTAAGACGCCTGTGATTGACCAGCTCGGAATGGATCTGACGGCCGCCGCGCGGGCGTCCAAACTTGACCCAGTCATCGGGCGGGCCAAGGAGATCGAACGCGTCATTCAGATCCTTTCGCGACGTACCAAGAACAATCCGGCACTGATCGGCGAGCCGGGGGTCGGCAAGACCGCGATCGTTGAGGGCCTGGCCCAGCGCGTTGCGAGCGGCGACGTTCCCGAGACCTTGATCGGCAAGCGCTTACTCACGCTGGACATCGGGTCGTTGGTGGCCGGCACGAAGTACCGCGGTGAATTCGAAGAGCGCCTCAAGAAAATCATCGAAGAGGTGAAGAATTCGGGCAACTGCGTCCTGTTTATCGACGAGTTGCACACGCTCGTCGGCGCGGGCGCGGCCGAAGGCGCCGTGGACGCGGCCAACATTTTGAAGCCGTCGCTCGCCCGCGGCGAGCTCCAGACGATCGGCGCGACCACGCTTGACGAATACCGCAAGTACATCGAGCGCGACGCGGCGCTGGAGCGGCGCTTCCAGCCGGTGCTGGTCGAGGAGCCGTCGGTCGAGGACACCATCGAGATCCTGCGCGGGATCAAGGAGCGGTACGAACAGCACCACCGGCTCGAGATCAGCGATGAGGCGCTCAAGGCGGCAGCCGAGTTGGCGGCCCGCTACGTCCCCGATCGCTTCCTGCCCGACAAGGCGATCGACCTTGTGGACGAGGCCGCTTCCCGCGTGCGGATGCAGCGGGCGAGCGCTCCGCCCTCGTACAAGGAAATGCTCCGTTCCTTGGAGTCTGTCCAGAACGAGAAAGAGTCGGCGATCTCTGCCCAGCAGTACGAGCTGGCCGCGGAGTACCGCGACCAGGAAGCCAAGTTGCGAACTAAACTCGAGAAGATTGAGTCTGGCTGGCAGACCCAGCAGAACGCCGACAAGCCGGTCGTCGGAACCGAGGATATCGCCCACGTCGTGGCGATGTGGACCGGCATCCCGGTGATGCGGATCGCCGAGGAAGAATCGTCACGCCTGCTAAAGATGGAGGAGGCACTTCACGAACGAGTCAAGGGGCAGGAGGAAGCGATCACGCTGGTGGCCAAGTCGGTCCGCCGCGCGCGGGCAGGCCTCAAGGATCCTCGGCGCCCGATCGGCAGCTTCATCTTCCTCGGGCCGACCGGTGTCGGCAAGACCGAACTCGTTCGCACGCTCGCCGAGTTCATGTTCGGCAGCGAAGAGGCGATGATCAAGATCGACATGTCGGAGTTCATGGAGCGGCACTCCGTGGCCAGGCTGGTCGGCGCGCCTCCAGGCTACATCGGCTACGAAGAAGGCGGGCAACTCACCGAGGCGGTCCGGCGCAAGTCGTACTCGGTCATCCTGCTCGACGAGATCGAGAAGGCTCATCCTGAAGTCTTCAACATCCTGCTCCAGATCATGGATGACGGTCGACTGACCGATGCCAAGGGGCGCAAGGTCGACTTCCGCAATACGATCATCATCATGACGTCTAACGTCGGAGCCGAGCTCATCCGCCGCGAGAGCCAGTTCGGCTTCAACGTCCCGCGCGACCAGTCTCAGACCCAGAAGGACCAGTACGAGCGGATGAAGGACAAGGTCCTCACCGAGATGAAGAAGCTGTTCCGACCGGAATTCCTGAACCGCATTGATTCGACGGTCGTGTTCAGCGCGCTGCAGGCGGAACAGGTTCGAGAGATCATTGACCTTCTGCTTGCGCGGACTCAGGTGCAGCTGACCGAGCAGCGGATGACCCTTGAAGTTACCGAGGCGGCCAAGGATCTCCTGATGGACAAGGGGTTTGACCAGGTGTACGGGGCGCGCCCGATGCGGCGAGCTATCCAGAACTTGATCGAGGATCCGATGGCCGAAGGGGTTCTCCACGGCACCTACAAGCCCGGCGACCACATTCTTGCCGATCGGAACGACGGCGAGATGGTGCTCGAAGTCAAGGAGCGGTCGGCCGAGGCCGCGGAGCCAACCGAGCCAACCGAGCCGGAGCCGGAGCCAACGACGGCCTAAGGGGTCGTTGTAGGGGTCGCCAGCCCTAGAAGCGCTATGGCGAAGACAAGAACCGAATACGTGTGCCGCGAGTGCGGCGCGCGCACGCCGCGTTGGATGGGGCGCTGCCCTGAGTGCGAGTCCTGGAACACGTTGGACGAGCGCGCGACGAGTGGGACTTCCGCGGTCGCATCTCGATCGCTCGTTGGAGCACACGTGAGTGGGGCGGTCCGCCCGGTCCGCCTGCGTGACATCGAGTCGGCCGAATTTGACAGGCTAACGGTTCCGTCGTCGGAGTTCAGTCGCGTGCTGGGCGGTGGGATCGTCCGTGGGTCACTGGTCTTGATCGGCGGTGATCCCGGCGTTGGCAAGAGCACCCTGCTGGTCCAAGTCTCGGATCAGGTAGCGCGTGCGGGCAATTCGGTCCTTTACGTCTCCGGCGAGGAGTCGCTTGCGCAGATTGGTCTGCGGGCGAGACGGCTCGGGCTCGATGCACCGGACCTCCTGTTCGCGTCGGACACCGACCTTGACGACATCGTCGAGGCGGTCGATTCGGCGAGGCCGTCGGTTGTCGTGATCGACTCAATCCAGAGCATTCACAGCCGCGAGCTTGAAGCTTCACCTGGCAGCGTTAGCCAACTGCGCGAGTGTGCCTTGCGACTGATGCACCTGGCCAAGTCCAGCGGAGTCTCGATCTTTCTCATTGGTCACGTGACCAAGGAGGGAGCGATTGCCGGCCCCAAGGTGCTCGAGCACATGGTGGATACGGTGCTGTACCTGGAAGGCGAGCGCTACCAGTCGTATCGCCTGCTGCGGAGCACGAAGAACCGCTTCGGCGCGACCTATGAGGTCGGCGTGTTCGAGATGCGTGGCGAGGGCATGGTCGAGGTGCCGAATCCGTCGGCGGCGTTCCTGGCGGAGCGTGGTGACGCGACAACGGGTTCAGCCGTCCTGGTGACCATGGAAGGGAGCCGCCCGCTGCTGGTGGAGGTGCAGGCGCTGGTCAACCGAACCGCGGCTCCGGCGCCGCGCCGGGCCGGCAATGGGGTTGAGTACAATCGACTCCTGCTTACGACCGCCGTCTTGAGCCGACGCCTCGGTCTCCCACTCCACGATCAAGACGTCTACGTCAACGTCGTTGGTGGGCTGCGCGTCGACGAGCCCGCCGCGGACCTGGCTGTAGCGCTGGCGGTGGTTTCCAGCTTCCGCGACCGGCCGATCGACCCCCGCACCGTCGTTGCCGGCGAGTTGGGCCTATCCGGCGAGCTGCGCAGTGTCGGGCGCCTGGAGCTGCGACTGCGTGAGGCAGCCAAGCTCGGCTTTGAGCGGGCGGTCGTCCCGCGCTCGCTAACCGCGCACGCGCTGCGCGGCCTCGGCCTTGAAGTAATCCCGGTCGCCAGCCTCCGCGAGGCTGTGAAGGCAGCCCTGCTGTCCTAAGGGGGGGCCGTGACGACGACCTGGCGTCAGTGGCATTGGCGCGGCGAGGCGGTGGACCATCGCCAGGGTGTGGACTTCGGTACGTTCGAGTGCTGACTCATTCCCGCGACCACTTTGAACCCGCGATGCGATCGCGCTAGAGTGTGCCTCATGAGACCGTGGAATAAAGGAGGACGCCAGATCAGCCTTCCGCGCATCATCACTCCGTACGTGCTGCACTAGAGGATCGACCCATGACCGTTGCTCGCATCGAGATGGTGCTGCGGTTCGTGGGCGGTGCCGTCGCGGCCCTGGGCGCCTGGGAAATCGGGCAGAGCTTCGTGCTTCCGTCGTTTCCCTTCTTATCATCCTGGGATTATCTTCCGTACGTCATCATCGGGATTGCTGCCGGGCTCGCGTTCGTCGTCGCCTTCGCCCTCGCACCGACCTTTTCGACCAGGCCATTCTTCTGGCTCCGCAGGCGGGCCACCGAAATGCCGGCCGTCGACGTCCTCATCGCCGCGGTTGGGATCGTGGTCGGCCTCCTCGTCGGCGTCCTGGTCTCGATTCCACTGTCGTTCCTACCGTGGTACCTCGGTCGGTTCCTGCCGATCGTCGCCAGCTTACTGCTGGCCTACCTGGTGATGACCACACTCCTCGCACACAAGAAAGAGTTCGTCCAGGTCGTGCGCCGGGCGCGCGACAGCCGTGTCGCGCCCCTGCCGAGCGACTCAGGGCGCGTGCTCGTCGACACCAGCAGCATTATCGACGGGCGAATCGCCGACATCAGTCAGACGGGCTTCTTGAGCGGGCCGCTCGTGGTGCCGCGCTTCGTCCTCGACGTGCTGCAGCACGTCGCCGACTCGGCGGATCCCCTCCGCCGCGGGCGCGGCCGACGCGGCTTGGACATCCTCGACCGGCTCCACAAGGACTCGGCTATCCCCCTGGAGAGTCACGAGGCCGATACGAACGGTGCCGGCGACGTCGACGCGCTACTGGTCAGTCTCGCCCGCACCTTGCAGTGCCCGATCGTGACCGACGACTACAATCTGAACCGAGTCGCGGGATTGCAGGGCGTCAAGGTGCTGAACATTAATGACCTGGCGAACGCTGTCAAGTCGTCAGTACTGCCCGGTGAGGAGCTGACGCTGAAAGTGATCCAGGAAGGTAAAGAGGTTGGCCAGGGCGTTGGGTACCTGCCGGACGGCACGATGGTGGTCGTCGAGAACGGACGCGGTTCACTCGGCAACACGGTGACGGTCACCGTCTCGCGGGTGCTGCAGACGGTGGCGGGCCGCATGGTGTTCGCTCAGCCCAAGAGCAGCTAGGAAAACCCGATCTAGATGCGATGGACGGTCGCCCAGCGACATCCTCACTCAACGAGACGGCTGAGTATTGCCCCGCTTCTCGCTAAAATGAGACTTTGAGGGCCTAGGCTTGCCGGTCGAGCGCGTTGGGGCAGTCCTGGTCGCGGCCGGTCGCTCGACTCGGATGGGACTGGACAAGCTCTGGGCACAGCTCGGCGGTCGCCCCGTGCTGACGTGGAGCCTTGATTCGCTGGCAGCCTCGGGTGCGCTCGACGGTCTCGCGCTGGTCGTCTCTCGTGAGCGAGTCACCGAAGCACTCCGCCTGCTGGGCCGGCCGGGCCTTCCGCTGATGGTTGTCGCGGGCGGCGAGCGGCGGCGCGATTCGGTAGCCGCCGGCGTGGACGCACTGGTCGACCATGATTGGGTCCTGGTGCACGACGCCGCGCGCCCGTTCGTTGACCGAGACCTGATCCTCCGAGGGCTGGATGCCGCTCGTGAGACTGGAGCCGCGGTGGCGGGAGTGCCAGTCCGCGACACCATCAAGCGCGTCGTCGGCCGGGACGTGATCGAAACGCTACGGCGTGAGGAGTTGTGGGCGGTACAGACTCCGCAGGTGTTTCGCCGCGACCTCCTATCCGCGGCGCTCGCCTCGAGCGACGAGGACGTCACTGATGAGGCCGCGCTCGTGGAGCGGATGGGCAACACGGTCCGCGTCTTCCCGGGTGAGATTGCTAATTTCAAGATCACCACTCGCGAGGACCTGAGTGTTGCGCGGGGCTTGCTTCGGCAGCGCGAGTCGGGTGTTGGCCAAGGATGAACCCTGTTGATGCGCCGAGGGTTGGGGTCGGCCTGGACGTCCACGCCTTTGCGCTCGGCCGACGGCTCGTGCTTGGCGGTGTCGAGATCTCCCACCCCGAGGGGCTAGCCGGCCATTCGGATGGCGACGTGGTAGTCCACGCCATGATCGACGCCCTACTCGGCGCCGCCGGACGAGGCGATATCGGCGACTGGTTTCCTTCGGATGACCCTCGATGGGCCGGTGCCGACAGCCTGACCATGCTGACCAGTGTAGTTGAGCGATTGAGGGTAGAAGGATGGCGCATCGTCAACGTCGACGCGACCGTGGTGGCGCAGCGTCCTCGGCTCAAACCGCACGTCTCGATGATGCGGCAGCGCCTTTCCGTGGCCCTGGACGTGGCAATCGACGACGTGAGTGTCAAAGCAACGACGACCGACCACCTTGGTGCATGCGGGCGGGGTGAGGGGGTCGCCGCACAATCCGTGGCACTGCTAGTCCGCGGGACGGGCTGAGGCTCGGCGGTTCGGTACAATCATCGCTGTGCTCGGGGCGACACCGAAGTCCCCATGTAGCGCGCGGGTGCAAGGAGCTCTGAGTGGCGCTGCGGATCACATCGACGTTGAGCGGGCAGAAGGAGGCGTTCTCCGTAGCCGACGGCGTGGTGAAGATGTACGTCTGTGGGATGACGCCCAAATTTCATCCGCACGTCGGCCATGCGCGCGTCTTCGTCGTCGCCGACGTGATCCGCCGGCACCTCGAGTACCGCGGCCTTCGGGTCCGCCACGTGCAGAACTTTACGGACGTCGACGACAAGATCATCGATCGTGCGGCGCTCGAGGGAACGACGCCCGAGGACGTCGCCCGCCGATACACCGCCTCCTACTTTGAGGTCATGGATCGCCTCAACGTCGCGCGCGCCGATTCCTACCCTTCGGTGACCGAGTCAATGCCCGGGATTATCGCGTACGTCGAGGGGTTGATCGACCGCGGCTACGGCTACGTTGCCGGCGGCGACGTCTACTTCGAAGTGGCCAAGTTCGAGCCGTACGGCCAGCTCTCCGGGCGGACTGACGAAGGGCAGCTCGTCGCCGTCCGCAAGGAGCTGGAGCCGGGCAAGCGCGACCCGCGCGATTTTGCACTCTGGAAGAGCGCCAAGTCGGGCGAGCCGGCCTGGCCAAGCCCGTGGGGGCCGGGGCGTCCCGGGTGGCACATCGAGTGCTCCGCCATGGTCCGCGAGACGCTTGGTGACCAGATCGACGTCCATGGCGGCGGGCGCGACCTTATCTTCCCGCACCACGAAAACGAGCTTGCCCAGAGTGAGGCGTACACCGAAGTGCGCCCCTTCGTGCGTTACTGGGCCCACTCGGGGCTGGTCACGACCGGCAGCGAGAAGATGGCCCACTCGCTCGAGAACTTCACCACGATCCAGGACGTGCTGGGCGAGGTCGAGCCGATGGCTCTGCGGCTGTTCCTGATGCAGACGCACTACCGATCGCCTCTCCTGTTCACGCGGGACGGCTTGGTCAGTGCCGAGCGTGCGCTGGATCGCCTGCGCGGAGCGCTGGAAGGTTTCCGCGCCGAGCTTGGGCTCGACGACGTGCCGGCCTACGCCAACGAGGCGCGCGCCTCCTTCGAGCAGGCGATGGATGACGACTTCAACACGCCGGGCGCGCTTGGCAGTCTGTTTGACCTTGTCACCGAGATCAATCGACGTCGCCATATGGAGGGCATCGCGCCGCACGAGGTTACCGCGGGCCAATCGACACTGGCCGAGCTGGGCGGCGTGCTGGGCCTTCTACTCGATCCTCCCTCTGTCGAGCAGATTGCCGGTGACGCCGAGCCGTTCATCAATCTGCTCGTGTCCACACGACAGAAGCTGCGAGAGGCAAAGCAATGGAATCTGGCCGACGGGATCCGAAACGACCTCCGCGAGCTCGGGATCGTGGTGGAAGACCGCCCGAACGGGGCGGTCTGGCGCCGGGACCACGGGGCGCAGCAAGCGGACCGAAGGGCCGGGCGACTGCTCCGAAAGGCACGGCAAGCGGACCGAAGGGCCCGGTAGTCGGGCCGATGAAGCCCCCCGTCCGCGAGCGGCGCGGCCCATTCCGGGACAATGCGGCGGAGATTTCGAGAGCGGTGCCGTCGGCGACGATGTCACCTAGCGGCCAGCTCTTGTTCGGCCGCAACGCCGTCCTGGAAGCACTGCAAGCAGGCCGGCCAATCCGCCGATTGATGGTGGCCACCGGAGCACACGGCGGGCCGATCACCCAAATCGTAGACGCGGCCAGGGAGCGCCGGGTGAACGTCTGGACGATGGACCGCCGCCGCATGGACGCCCTTGCACCCGGCGTGAACCATCAGGGGGTGGTGGCCGAGGCGGCGCCCTTCCGTTATGCCTCGCTGGAAGACGTGATCGAGGTCGTACGGCAGAGCGACGCGCCCGGCCTGGTGCTCGTGCTGGACACCCTTCAGGACCCCCAGAATTTCGGTACGCTGCTGAGGACGGCGGCGGCGGTCGGGGCTCACGCCGCGATCATCGCCGAGCATCGAGCGGTTGGCGTCACGCCGGTTGTTGCCAAGGCGTCGGCAGGCGCTACCGAGCACCTGCCAGTGGCTCAAGTCGGCAATCTCGCCCACGCCCTCGACGCCCTGAAGACGGCCGGCCTGTGGGTCGTCGGCCTGGACGCACGCGCGCCGACGCCCCACCTGGAGGCGGACCTCAGGGGGCCGCTCGTCGTCGTCGTGGGTGCCGAAGACCGTGGCCTGCGCCCGCTCGTCCGCGAGCATTGCGACTTCCTGGTCGGCCTGCCGATGCCCGGCCCGATCGAATCGCTCAACGCGGCCGTGGCGGGCTCGATCGTCCTCTACGAGGTCCTGCGACAACGCAGCACCCAGCCAGCTCCGTGAAACGCGGCCCGCAAATCTCTCATACCCTGCTCACACTTGAGGGCTGGCTGGTGCTGACTGACCGGTAACATGCGCGGCCCGCGTTTCGGCGCAGATCAGCTCGCGGCGAGCAGGTAGCCCCAATCGCTCGGCTCCCAGGCTGGCTCGCCGGCCGCATCAAGCGCCCACACGCGCCAGCGATACAGACCTTCTGGAGCAGAGGGAAGGTGCCCCAGGAGGCAGCGCTCCTCGACGGTGACCGCCTGGGCGGGCCCGATCGAGGCGCCCGTGTCGGACCAGGCCGCACCGCCACCGCATCGGGAGCGGTCGGCGGCACTAAAGCCATGAGGAGTGTGCGCCTCACTATCTGGCGGTGCCAGTTGGACCAGATATCCAGTCGCTTGGGCGAGCCCACGCCAGCGCAGCTCGAAGAAGTGTTCTGCCCTGGCGTGGAGAGGCGATAGATTCTCCGGCCCGAGCAGAATCGGTCGCGCGCCCGGTGCGACGACGACCATAACGCGGCCGAAGACGTGGGTTGGCTCGCCCTCGCCGGCCTCGTCGCGGAGCCGGAAGTCGCCGTAGCCGACGTACTGGCGCTTGCCGAGGCTGGCATCGGTCAAGTTGAACGCCCGAACGCGCCAGCGATTGGTCCCATCGAATGGGACCCTGGTCGTAGCCTTCAACGCTCCGAGCTCCGGCGCAGCCAGATCATCACTGTCGTATTCGAGCCAGAAGCTGCCGCGGCCGGCATCGAAGTACTCGACGAGAATCGACACCTCCCCGGACGGCGGCGCCTGGAGGCGCGGGCGGAGGGCGAAGTGGACGGTTCCAAGCGTGTCTTCAGGGTCGACGAAAGGCCGCATCCCCGAGCGCCCCTCGACAACTTCTGGCGTGCCCCGCTCTTCTGGGGCTTCTGCCAGCCAGCTCAGGTAGAAGTCCTCGCCGGTGCCGAGATCGACCCAGCCGTCGCGGACCGGCAGGCTGCTCAGCCGGCGGAAGATCGAGACGTAGCGGCGGGTGAGCTCGAGGTACTCGCGCCCGTGTTCGGCCGTTTCGCCGATCGCGGAGGCTTCCCAGAGCTCATTCCAGGTCTCGAGCAGAAGCCACTGTGCGCCACTCAAGACGGCCGCCCGCAGGTCCCGCTCGTACGCCTGACCATGCTCGCGCTCGCGCACATAGCCAATACGCCCTGGTACGAGTCGATCGTCATAGCCGGGGCCCACGGCCACAACGCGCCTGTCGAAGAGTGGCCCCTTGAGCGCGGCACCCCAGCCGAAGACGCCATCAGTTCGCAGCGATACCCCGTCTGACCGCGCGTACGTGTCCCAGGTCCGCTCGCGTACGACGTACGGCCGCGCGCCGACCCGCCGCTCGACCCGCCCATAGATGGCGTCGATCGTGGCCTGGTCGAAGCGAAGCACTCCGCCCCCCTCCACGTCCGGTCGCCAGAGAAACACCAGCGGCCGACCGTCGACGCGGGCAAGGTGACATGGCGATACGCGCTCGAAGAACTGGAGCAGATGGCCCACGAAGATGTCGCGCCCGACGTCCTCAGTGAGATCGCCGAGCGGCCCATGGTCGGCCAGGATTGAGCCGTACAAGTTCGAGTCGAAGAAGAGGCCGATGGCGGGCGCCGCCCGGCCCTCGGCGAGCAGCGACTCGCGCGCGGCCACGAGCGCATCCAGCCCGCGGACCGACCACTCCAGGCCGGCGCCCCAGTAGACCGCGAGCGCGACGTCGACGCCAACGGCGGCCATGTCGGCTAGCTGGTGGCGGTGCCAGCTTGGATCGCTCCAGTCAAGTGGCTGGTTCGCAGGGGGCCGCAAGGTCAGGGCGGGATCGTCCAGGCTGGACGCATCGTACCAGTAGTAGAGATAGGTCATGACCAGTGGATCGCCCGTCCGGAAGTCGGTAGAACCAAACGTCGAGCCGCACGGGTTGGCCGTCGCGCGAGCAGGTGTTGCACGGCCGTCGACTAGCGTGGCACCGCACACGACCAGAAGGAGTAGTGCACGCCAGCAGGGGATTCGGCACCAACCCACGATCTGCTGGCGCTCGGACAAGATCGCCAGGGCGCGCGCGAGCATCAGGCGGTGTCCATGGCGTGGATGCTCGGGAGCCATACCGGAAAGCCCCCGTATGTGGGCGGAGGAGGCGAGATTCGAACTCGCGGCCCAGGTTTAAGGCCCGGGCAACCGCTTAGCAGGCGGCCGCACTAGACCAGACTATGCGACTCCTCCACGCTCGCTCCGGAGTCGCCACTTGGACGGCGCCCCCGAGCAGTGCATATGATACGGGTCCGGGACGGCGTCGGCAAGCGCCACCGGGAGGGTCGGGGGGTGGTGAAATTCCGGGAGGGCGACCGGGTTCGGGTGCGCGATGAGGCACGAGCCGGTCACATCCGAACGCCGACGTACATCATGGGCAAAGTGGGAGTGGTCAGCCGGGTCCATGGCAGTTACCGAAATCCCGAGCAACTCGCCTATGGCGAGCAGGGTGTACCAGAGATTCCGCTGTACTACGTGGCCTTCGACGCCGCCGAGGTCTGGGGTGGAACGTCGAGTGCCGACCGCGTCGACGTTGACCTTTACGAGCACTGGCTGGAGCCAGCGTAAAGGACGGAGTGGCTCCGCTTCAGGGTGCGGCGAAGGAGAGAAACATCGTGAGCCTGGACCAGGATGATCATGAACGCCACGATCACGAAGCCGATCCGCATGCGCCGAACGAGCACCGCGGTCCCGACACCGACGTCTGGGAGCATCGCGCCGCTGCGCTGCAGGAGGCGCTCGTCGCCAAGGGGCTAGTGACCCCTGACCAGGTCCGGGCGATGATCGAGGATTGGGAGTCTCGGACCCCCGCGCTGGGTGCACGACTCATCGCCCGGGCTTGGACGGATCCAGTGTTCAAGGCCCGGCTGCTCGCTGACGCCAAGAGCGCTGCACGCGAGCTGCTGGGCATCGACCCCGGCGTGCCGGAGCTCGTCGCATTAGAGAACACTGATCGGGTGCATCATGTGGTGGTCTGCACGCTGTGCTCGTGCTACCCCCGAGCAATCCTCGGGGTGCCCCCGGCCTGGTACAAAGGGCTGGCGTATCGCAGCCGGGCAATCGTCGAGCCTCGCGGCGTCCTCCGCGAATTCGGTCTGGAGCTGGCGCCGTGGGTCGAGGTCCGGGTGGTCGATAGCACCGCCGACATGCGCTATCTGGTGCTGCCGGAGCGGCCGGCCGGCACCGAGCGAATGAGCGAGCAAGAGCTGGCAGCGCTCGTAACACGCGACAGCATGATCGGGGTTGCCAGGGCGAAAGAGCCCATTGGCGTCACCTAGCCGGTCCGGCCAGGCTGGGAGCCGGTCCGGCAGTCTCGAGAGGCCGATGCTGACCGGCCGGGAGGCGATATACTTCTGACCGAGATCGATGCCGGTGCGTCGGTGTATCGCGCGGAGCAAGGAGGCCGACCCATGGTGTTGACCCGGTACTCGCTCGACCAGTTCGTCGACGACATGCAGGGCCTGGTGGCCAGACAGCCCGAGCAGGCACAGTTGTTCGATCGCGGCTCGGCGTATCTGGAGCGTCTCATCCAGGACCCGGAGGCCCTGCCGGAGCAGTTTCGGCGCCCGGCGGGTGTGGGACCGCGGCCGAACCACGGCAGCTATGCCCTTCACCGCAGCGATGGGCTGTTCGTCAGCGCGGTCGTATGGGGCCCTGGTGACCGCGTCGGGCCGCACGACCACCAGACCTGGGGCATGATCGGCGTGATGGGTAATGCTATCCAGGAGACTCGCTTCCGCAGAGTCGACGACCGTGAGCGAGACGACCACGCAATTCTTGAGCAGGATCGCACGACACTGGTTCAGGCCGGCGACGTGTCATTGCTGATCCCAGAAGTCGACGAGATCCACTCGATGGAGAACCGCGGCGCCGCGCCCACGGTCGAGATCCACGTCTATGGCAAGGACCTCGTCGGCCTTACGCGCTCGAGCTATAACCTCGAGACCGGGCAGATCAAGCGGTTCAGGAGCGAGAAGTTCGACAACTGCTAGAGACCGTGTCTCCCGCGAGCCACAACTCGCGATGATCTGTCCGTCCGAGCTGCGACGGCTCCTCGAACAAGGGGCCTCGTTCGGGCTGATCGACGTGCGAGAGCACGGCGAGTACAACCTCGCCCACGTCGCGGGGGCTAGCTCGCTGCCGCGTCGGCTGCTCGAGTCGAACGTGAGGAGGCTCGTCCCATGGCGCGGGGCGCATGTGGTTGTCTACGACGATGATGGGCGGCGCGCTGAGCTGGCGGCACGGACACTGGAGCGGATGGGCTACGCCCGTGTCGACGTGCTGAAAGGCGGCATCAATCGCTGGGCCAGCGAGAATCATCCCACAGAGTGGGGGATGAACGTGCCGAGCAAAGAGTTCGGCGAGTCCATCGAGGTCCGCCACCACGTCCCCACCATCGAGGCTCACGAGCTCGATGCGCGCATGCGCCGCGGCGACAAGCTGGTCGTCCTGGACACGCGTACAGTCGAGGAGTACGAAAAATTCTGCATCCCTGGAGGCTGCGGGCTGCCGGGTGGCGAGCTCCCGCTCCGCATCTCCGACGTCGCGGTCCCACCGGGCGCCACGATCGTGGTCAATTGCGCAGGGCGGACTCGCAGCATCATCGGTGCCCGCGTCCTCCAACGCATGGGGCTGCCGAACGTGGTGAGCCTGAAGAACGGGACCTCCGGCTGGGTCCTGGCTGGATTAGGGCTCGAGCAGGGTGCTGACCGGGTCGAACTACCTGAGCCATCCTCTGAGGGCCTCGCGCGAGCCGAGACCTTCGCGCGGCGCGTGGCCGACGAGGATGGCGTCGGCCTGCTGGACGTCGAGGCGCTCAGGGAGCTGATGGCGCGAGCTGGTGACCAGGCCGTGTACCTGATCGACGTGCGAACCGAGGCGGAGTTCACGGGAGGCCACATCCCCGGGTTCTGGAACTTTCCAGGTGGCCAGGCGGTCCAGCGGGCGGACGACGTGGTGGCGCTGCGCGATGCTCAGGTAGTCTTCTGCTGCGACGGAATCACCCGCGCGGCGGTTACAGCATCATGGTATCGGCAGATGGGGTTTTCAAACGTCTACGCCGTCGATGGCGGCGTGGGCGCCTGGACGGGCGCGGGGCTCCCGCTCGAAGTGGGTTTCGCCAAGAGCCCGCCCTCTGGCCTGCCCAAACCCACTGGTGCGGTATCGGCGGTCTCGCCGGCCGATCTTCGATTGATGCTCCAGGCAACCCCGGGCTCGACTGTGCTGTTCGTCGACACGAGCAGAGCGTTCTCTGCCGGCCACGTGGCGGGGGCTCGGTGGCTGCCGCGAGGGCGATTGGAGCTCAAGATCGACACCGTGGTGCCTGACCGGGCGGCGCCGGTGATCGTTACCGACGAATCCGGCGACCAGGCGCCGCTCGCTGCCGCGACGCTCCACGAGCTTGGTTACGCGGATGTGACCTACCTTGCCGGCGGGACGGCGGCCTGGCGCTCGGCCGGCTTGCCGGTTGAGCAAGGTCTGAGCGGCGTCATGGAGCCGCCCGACGACGTCCTGTCCTCGGGGCCTGAGCGCAGCTCCGCCGACATGATCCAGTACCTCCGCTGGGAAGTGCTGCTTGGCCGGAAGTACGAGCAGGAGTAGTCCCCGTACGCTTCACGCGGTGCAGATCGATACCGAAGGGATGTCAGATGCTCCGTCATCCGTCCGTCGGCATTTTGATCCTGTTCGCTGCCCTCGGTGGAGTGCTTGCGCCAACTCCACCGGCGCTAGACGCCGAAGTAGCGTCGCTGCGCCTGCTCGGGGAGTTCTCGTTCCCTAGCAAGACAGAGTTTGCCGGAACAACCGTCGGCGGGCTCTCTGGCATCGCGTACGATGCGCGGCGCGGGGTCTACTACGCCGTCTCAGACGATCGCGGCGAGCTGCAAGCGCCGCGCTTCTACACGCTCCAGATTGACCTGGGAATAGATGGCGTGCGGGCCGTGCGCGTCGTGTCCGCCACGACGCTGGACAGCGACGCCACGACGACCGGTATCCAGCCGTTCGAGTCGAACGACTCGGATCTCGAGGACATCGTCCTGCTGCCGAACGATGAGCTGCTGATCTCCTCTGAGCGGGACCGCGGGGGGAGGCCGTGGGTTCGGCACTTCGCCCTGGACGGTACCCTGCTCGGCGAGCTGCCGATCCCAGATAAGTTCCAGCCAGTGTTCGACAAGGATCAGGAAGGTCGCGACGTGGTCGTGCGCGGAACGCGCGCCAATCTGGGCTTCGAGGGGATGACACTGGCCGACGATGGCGCCACGCTCTACGTGGCGAACGAAGAGGCGTTGGGTCAGGATGGTCCAATCGCGACGCAAGGCGTGGGCACGAACGTCCGAATTCTGCGCTACGACCTGGCAAGCGGCCTCGCGGCGGCCACGCCCGGCGCCGAGCTGGTCTACCGCGCCGAGCCAGTCTTTGCCCAACCCGATCCCCCGACGTCCTTCGCGGACAACGGCGTCACTGCGATGACCTGGATCCGGCCGCTGCTGCCGGATTTCGACCTGCTGGTCCTGGAGCGCAGCTTCGCGACGGGCATCGGCAACGACGTCCGCATCTACGGTGTTCGGTGGGCTGATGCCCACGACGTTTCAGCGCTTGGCGAGCTGCCGTCCCCGTTTGTAGGGCGGAGCGTGCGCAAGACGCGACTGGTCAACATGGCGCAGCTCGGGGTGGCCGCCGACAATCTGGAAGGCATGACTCTTGGCCCGCGGCTTCCGAGCGGCAAGGCGACGTTGCTCGTCATCAGCGACGACAACTTCAGCGCCTTCGATGCGCCCCAGGTCAATCAGTTCATCCTGTTCGAGATCGACGCTGCTTTGGGTAAGTAAGCCCGCGAGGATGACGCTTTTCCGCGGCGGCACGTCATGCGCGTCATGGTGGCGTTCACCAGGAGGTGGAAGGGTCATGGCCGAGGCCCCGACGGAACGGGCGGAGGCGGAGGATGTGGCCATCCGGGCGAGGGGGCCGGACCCGCTCCACGCCCGCATCGTCGTCCGCGTGTTCTGCCCAGAGCGGCGGCGGTAGACGAATCCACCGTGGCCGCGGAAGCTCTCCCACGGGGTCCCAAAGGCCATTTCCTCAGCGGACACCTGCGCGAGCTGCGCCGCGACCCGCTGGGCTTTCTCCAGCGCTGCGCCCGCGAGTACGGCGACTTCGTGCCACTGCGATTCGGACCGACATCAGCCGTCCTGCTGAACCACCCCGGGTTCATCGAGCAAGTGCTGGTCACCGAGCAGCGCAACTTCATCAAGGGCCCGGTCGTGCGCGGGCTCCGGCGACTCCTGGGCGACGGGCTGGTCACCAGCGATGGCGAGCTCTGGCTTCGCCAACGCCGGCTGACGCAGCCGGCGTTCCACCGTGAGCGGGTCGTCGCCGCGGGCGACGTGATGGTCACACACGCCGAGCGGCTGCTCGCCACCTGGCGGGACGGGCAAACCCGCGAGCTGTACCATGAGTTGGCGAGCCTGACGCTCGCCAACGTGGCGAAAACCCTCGTCGGCGCCGACCTAGGGGGCGAGGCCGATGTCGTGGCCGCCGCGCTCACGAGCATGGCCCGGGAGCAGTCGATCGCCCGGGCGAGCCGCGTGCAGGCCCTGCTCCCGGCCTGGGTCCCGACGCCCGGCAACCGGCGGCTGCGGAGAGCGGTGCGCTGTCTCGACGAGATCATCGACAGCATCATCGACCGACGGCGGGCCGGCGGTGAGCAGAGGGACGACCTGCTGGCCGTGCTGCTGCAGGCCCGGGAGGAAGACCCTGGCCGCATGACCGCCCGCAACTTCGGGACGAGGCGCTGACGTTCCTGCTTGCCGGCCACGAAACCACGGCTCTGGCGCTCTCCTGGACCTGGTACCTGCTGGCGGAGCACCCGGAGCAGGAGGCGAAGCTGCTGGCCGAACTGCGGGCGGTGCTCGGCGGGCGGGCACCCACCGTCGCGGACCTGCCACGGCTCCCGTACACGCAGCAGGTCCTCTCGGAGGCGCTGCGGCTGTACCCGCCTTCATGGCTCCTCGCGCGCGCCGCGCTGCGGGAGTGCGAGATCGGCGGGTGGCGAGTCGCGGCCGGCACGATCCTGCTCATGAGCCAATGGGTGTCACACCGCGACACGCGCTTCTTCGAGCGCCCTGAAGCATTCGATCCCGATCGCTGGGCGGGCGACCTGAGTAGGCGGCTGCCCAGGTGCGCCTACTTCCCCTTCGGCGCCGGACCGCGGCTCTGCATCGGCAATACCTTCGCCCTGATGGAGATGACCCTGCTCCTTGCGACGATCGCCCAGCAATTCCGGTTTACCCTGGTGCCGGGGCACCGGGTTACACCCCGGCCAGACATTGTGCTGCGTGCCGAGGACGGGGTGCAGATGGTGCTGCACCGACGATAGCAGGCAGGCGAGCGGTCGCCGTGGGAGCAACCCCTCTTGCCCTGCCCGGCTTGTGCCAAGCACCGCCGAGCATGGCGGGGATACTCGCGGAGGTACGACTGCTACCGATGAGCGCAAACTACAAGGATCCCGCCGCGCGTGCGGGCGCCGCGGTCCGGCCTACCTTGATCTCGAGGCGGTCGTCGCGAAGACATCGGTTGGATCGGTCGGATCCCCCGAATTTGCCTGGACGAAGAGTGGGAGGAACCGACTCCCAATGCTCGCCAGCCCCTGGTAATCACCGACGAAGTACCCGTCCGCGTCCGGCGCGGTCAGCATGTCGAACGGGCCGGCGATGTGGACCTCGCCGCTGAAGTGGATGCCGCCGTTGGTCGACGTCGCGAGCCAATAGTCAGTCGGGAGTGCGGAGGAGTCAGAGTCCACGTTCCGGAAGTCGTAGTAGCTGACGCCCACCAGTCCCGTCGAGGTGACCTCGACTGATGGGCTGAAGGCGGGCCGCCCCGTCGGGGCGTTGACCCGGACGGGCAAGCTCCACTGCGCTCCGCCGTCAGTCGACCAGGAGATCGCAAGTTCGTCGTACTGGCCGCCATTGAACCGGGAATCCTGCCAGACGACGTAGAGCGTGCCGGTCGTCGAGTCGATCGCCGGCGCCGGGAAGCGGTTACCAGTTCGGATTTTGGCCCCAGTCTTGGGGTCATTCACGCCCACCGTCTGCAGCGCCGCGATGATCTGTGGGGCGAGCCAGGACTCCCCTCCGTCCGTCGAGTGCTGGATGGCGACGTGGTAGCCACGTCGGTCGCTCGCCGCGGCACTGTCGCCAATGGTCCAGTTGAAGACGTTGTAGAGCACGCCGGTCCGGGGATCGACGACGATCTGATTGCCGACCGCCTCGCTATTCGGCCCCGCGGCGAAGATGATCGTCGGCTCGCCCCACGTCGCGCCGCCATCGGCGGTCTTCGCGAGCCAGGCGGGCCCGGTGAAGTCGACGCCACCGGGGGTGGGCCTGTCGCTGCCCCACTCCAGTCGCTCCCAGACGGCATAGGCGACGCCGGGCTTGGTCGGGTCGGCGGTTACCGTGCCCTTGTCGTTGAACGACCGGCTGGTTCCGCTCTCGGACTTCAGGACTCGGACATGGCCCCAGTTCCGGCCGCCATCGGCGGACGTCGCGACGGTGACCGCGTTGTCGTTGGGGAAGAATTCGGTGCCATGCAACGAGACCGAGAGCGCGGCCGCGTAGGCCGTACCGTCGGGCCCGAACGACACCCACGGATCGGTGGCCCGCTCGTACGGGAGCCCGTTCGGGCCGCACGCGCTGAACGGCAGCGGTGTGCGCTCCCAGGTCCGTCCGCCGTCGAACGAGGAGCCGGCGACGATGCCGCGGGCCCCGACGTGGGACCAGCGGTCTTGCTGCCAGACGGCGACGATGTTGACGCGCTCGGTCCCGAGCGTGGTCGGGTTGACCGCCACGCGGGGCTCAACCTCGGCGTGGAGGTAGTTGGCTCCCGATCCGCGGACGGCGCAATCGTCGAAGGGGCTCGGGCCGGAGACGCGCGTCAGGGGCGCTACGCTGAGCGTGCTGCCGCTTCGCAGCCCGGAATGCCCGGCCACGAGGGCCACCATCAAGGCCGCGAGCGCGGGGACGAGCAGCTTGAGCCTGCCAGCGTGGCTCGGGTTCCGGTGACCACCCATTATGCGACCGCAAGGTGGCCTTGCTCGGTCATGGGCGGCGGGGCGAGCCGCGGCGATCCGAGCGCGACCACACGGGCCTAACGGTGCTCCTCGCGAACCGTCTCAGACCGGCCTCCTTCGCCTCAAGACCTACTTCCATGCATCAGCACCCCCAATCTCGCTTGGAGCGCCCGTTGCCGACGCCGTACGGCGACATTGAGCGGTCCGGCGAGCCTCAAACCGATCCTTTCAGCAAGTTGATACGTTACGCGAACGGGAGGATCGGCACGCATCGGGCGGTCGTTGGTGAGGGTTGTCTGTCGGTGGTCGCTTATCGGCCCGTAATAACGTGGCATCAGGTACTGACCGCGGTCGTTCGGCTCGCTGTGGGCCCGTAGGATGGGGCGGCTGCACCCCTCGGTGGCCAGATGACAGGCAAGGTCCCGGCTAGGTGCGCGGCAGGATCATGTCGAACATCGTGCGTACGACGACTCTTGGGGATTCGCTGACCACGCGCTGACGGAAGGTTCCCTGAGCGCCAGCATATTGGCCAGCTCCGCCCTGGATAGCACCCTCATGCCCACCCGGCTCGGTCCCGCCGCCGTTGACCATCCCCATGATCGAGCCCGTGCCGAATAGGCGGAATTGGACGTTCGCCACGATCTGGTACGCCGCGTCCGTGTTCGTGGAGTCGGTCGTCCACGTACCAAAGCTGTGGTACATGCCTGTCTGGTTGCCGCCGACGTCATCCTTGGCGAAGATTGGCCCGTCCATGTAGAACGTGTCGCCCCGCGTCGGGGATTCTCCGGCCGAGCGCATTGTCGAGACGGGTTCGAGCGGCGTGAAATCCAGCTCCACGCGCTCCTCGCGCCAGGTCACTTCTTCGTCCTGTGCGGTGGCCGTTGGCGCCACTGATGCAATTCCGGCGCCCGCGGCCCCGAACATGGCGCCGACCCGCAGTGCCGCCCGCCTGCTGAGGCGACCTGCCTCCCGCTCTCCGGCCTTTCGCGACATATGCGTCCTCCTTGCGCAGATTCGGTGAGGGCGCAGGGATTCGAACCCTGAACCACGGGCTTAAAAGGCCCTTGCTCTGCCGTTGAGCTACGCCCCCCGGAGTCCGTCTGGTATTCTACCAGGGCGAGCAGTTGGTGGGGCTTGCGTGCCTCGACTGGCAAACTCGAAGCGGTTGCCAGGGAGTCGCCTCGCGAGAAAGTCGGAACGACTCGCCAGGCGCGAGCGTCTTCAGGTTAGGTCGGCTCAGCGGGTGGCAGCCAGCGTGCCCGCGCCGCGGAAGGACGTCTGACCCACATGGTCGCGACTCGATTGCTCCTCATCTTCGTGCTCATAGCCGGGATGCTTTCGGGCTGCCGGGACCCGGGGCCGGGCTCGGTCTCGGGGCAAGTCAAGGCTACCTCGCCGGATGGCAGCGTGCGCAATGTCGCGGGGGCGCAGGTCATCCTGCGCGGGCAGCGCGACACCTACACGACCGTCTCAACGGAGGGGGAGGCCAGCGGCGACGAAGCGGACGCAAGCTACAACTACCGCTTCGAGCGTGTTCCGCCTGGAACGTACACGATGGCGGTCACGCCCCCGGCCGGCTCGGGTTTGCAGCCCGAAGCCGAGATCACCCTTGACGTCAAGGCGGACGAGCAATTCCCCCAGAGCGTGCTGCTCTTGCCAGAGGGAACGGCGAAGCCACGCCCACTCGCCCCGAGTGAGGTAAACCCGGGCGAGGTCGGATACGTCAACCCGCGCGGCGAACGGGTGGTCTACCCGTCTGGCGGAATCGACACCAGCGACCTCCTGCTGATGTACCTGCTGTTCCGCAATCCCCCGTTGTTCGGGCACGGCGGGCCGCCGATCATGGTGAATAATCCGGTGCAGGGCGCCGGGTCGCGCTACCGAGTCCAGGATCCGCCGACGACGACGCGGACTGGCCAGCGGGTCACGACGCGTCCGCCCTCGGTTCCAGGGCAAGGAGCAACTCGGCCCGGTGCTGCACCGGCGGGCGGCGCGGGGCCGTCGCTCTCGGGCCCGCCATCGGCGAACGGATCGAGTCCCAATGGATCGGTCCCCAAGGCATCGGTCCCCGGGCAGGCACCTTCCAGGAACGGGTCGAGCCCCGACGGTGGGACCGAGGCCCGCCCACCGTCCAGCGCGCCCTCGCAGGGAGTGTCGCGGCCGTCCTCATCCGGCGCTTCCCGCCCGAGCGCGCCGGCGCCAAGTCGTTCCGGCGGAGGTCGCAGCAGCGGCGGCGGGCGTCGCTAACGCCCACGCGCATCGATCGGAAGGATCCGCATGGACTTTGGCAACTTGCTCGTCATCATGGTGCTCATCGCAATCGTGGGGTTGATTGCCTATCTGGCAATGAGTCAGGCCGACTTGCCGACCCGATTCCGCCGCCTGCTGCGCCAGCGCATTGACGATCGACCCGACGAAGGTGGGGTCGGACCGCGGCCGAACGCTGAGTGGCAGCCTGACCCGGATCGGACCAACGAGGCTCACGAGGTGGAGCGCGTTACTGGCGTGATCCGCAAGGGCGAAGCATTCACCATCGTCTCAGGCGACCCATCGCACTGGGGCGCGTCCGCGTTCGAGATCGAAGGCCTGATCACCGGTGTCGCCGAGGTTGAGACAGCCGACATCGGTGGCAATTTCCAGTTCCGGTATTGCATGGTCGACGTCGCCGGCGCCACGCCGAACACGCTGATCCTCGAAGGAGATGCGCCGGCGACGTCGGTGGCCTATCTCGGTCGCGCCTACCTCCCAGACGAGCCTATCGGCGATGTCCGAGCTGGCCAGCTTATCTCCAAGCTGCAGGAAGAGCGGCGGCGTTACCGCGACACTGGCGCATCGGAATTAGCGGTGGAGCTGTATCCGTATGAAAACGGAACCATCATCGCCGCCCGCTACGAAGGACAACTCGCGCTGCTCGAGCACGAGCCGGGCAAGGGCTACCTGCCCGTCAGCGCCGCGAACTCTCAGGGTACCCGCTATAGCGACCTGACCGTGCGGCTCGACCCGAGCGGCTGGCTACTTCGGCTCGTCGAGGTTGGCGCCTACGCCTACTTCCTGGAGCTCGAGCCGATCCGACTGAGTGACCTGACAGTCCATCATCTCGCGTAGGGGCCAAGAGTACGTCAAACGAGGGTTCAGGCGAGCTGGTCCGATGGCGCCCTGCGCCGGCGTCGCATCCGGGCCAGGAGACGGAGCTTGGCGCTGCTCGGGACGCTGCCGATGTGGGGAGTGTGGCCCGTCGGCCGACCGGCCGATCTCTCGCGCGGGCGCTCGCGGCAGCCGGACCAATCCTGTACTTCGGGTGGCTTCTCTACGTCCAGATCGCGGCGGATCGTCCAGTCCTGCGCGAGCCGAGCTTCAACCTGGAAACGGTGCTCGCCTTCGCGGCGGCGGGGTACCTGCTCTTGCTCATCGGGACCTACCTGGCAAAACCGCCGGCCCTGGCCGAGCGGCGTGACTGGCGGGCGGTCGCCGCGACGGTCCTTGCAATCGACGCGCTGGGCTTGAGCACCCAGCAGCCGGTGACCCAGCCTGATGCGGGTGGGATCGCGGCCGGGCTGATGCTCGCCGGGACACTGCTCGCCGGCTGGAGCGTCTGGACCCTTGGGCGCTGCTTCAGCCTTCTCCCGCAAGCGCGGGCGCTGGTCACTTCGGGGCCGTACCGCTTCGTGCGGCACCCGATCTACCTCGGCGGCATCCTGATCACGCTCGGCGAGGTCTGGCTGCGCTTTTCACCGCTGGTCGTGGCGCTGAATATCGTGTTCATCGCGGCGCAGATCGTGCGGCTTCGCTATGAAGAAGAGCTGCTCGTCGAGACATTCCCAGAGTACGCGGAGTACCGCCGCTCCACCTCGGCGCTGGTCCCCGGGCTCGTCTGAGTGGACGGCAGACCGAGACGACGAACAAGGCACGGCGTCCGTCCCGGGTAGTCGGGCGTCAGTCTGAGAGTGTCGCGTCCGTGAGCCGAACCCGCTGGGTTGCCGGCGCTTCCCAGGCCAGCCGGCGGCCAACGCCGTAGAGGTCGACCTCGCGGCAAATCGGGATCCATGGCGGGTCCTCCTGAACGATCGTCCACAAGCGGTCGACCAGATCGTGCCTGGACCGCGGCTCGGTGGCGACAGACAGTTCGTCGAACAAACGCGCAAACTCTTCATTCTGCCAGCGAGTTGCCCGTGCTGTGGTGTCGCGGCTAAGGATCTGGAGCTCCTGCTGCGCGGTGAATGTTGCCTCCGCGGCGAGCAGGTACAAGTCATCCTGGTTGCCCGCCTCCACCAAGCCGCGATAGACCGGCCACTCGAGCGACCGTAGCTCCACTCGAATGCCGATTCGGCCAAGGTCTTGTTGGAGGGCGCGAGCGATGTCCTGGTCCCGGGGGCCCCGACCGCGTGGCACGTCCATCGTCAATGCGAGGGGCCGGCCGTCCGCGTCGGTCAGGTTGCCATTCTGCCCTGGCGTCCAGCCAAGCTCGGCCAGCAGCGCGCGGGCGCGGCTCGGATCGTAGGGATAGCCGGCGGCGCCACGCGGCTCCCACGGCGGGTTGACCATCGAGCGCGCGCGTGGGGCGCCGTTCAGCGAGCTCTTGCGCAGCGCTTCGACGTCGAACGAATAGCTCAGCGCCTGGCGCGCGCGTCGGTCGGCCAGCACAGGCCGATCGACGCGCATGGCCACCGCTATCGTCCGGCCGGTGACTGCTCGCGAGACGCGGGCGCCACGGCGCTCGACAATCGGAATCTGCTCGGCCGGAAGACCCCCGACGAGGTCGGCGCGGCCGGCGAGCAGCTCGATCGTGCGCGTCGCAGGATCGTCCACCGATTTGACGATGATCTTCCTGATGTTCGGTTTGGTGCCCCAGTAGCCCTCAAACGCGGCCATCGTTACGCCAGCGGGGCTCCACTCCGCCAGTGTGTACGGCCCGGATCCCACGGGCTTGCGCGCAATCTCTTCCGAACCGCGCTGCCCATCGAAGTACTGGCTGGGCGGGAGGACCGGTACATCGGCCAGAAAGTCCGGCAGCAGCGGAACCGGCCGTTGCGTGGTGACTCTCAGGGCCGTCGCACTGAGTACCTCCGCAGCGGCAAATGCCCCCTCACGGGCCCAACTAGATTCCGCTGTGCGGGCGGTGCTCGGAGTTGGCCGCGCTCCAGTCTGCCCGCGCGCATGGCGGCCAAGGCTGAAGGCGACGGCTTCGGCGTCCGCTGGGCTGCCGTCGTGGAAACGGGCTCCCCGCGGCAGGGTCAGCTCCCAAACGTGGGCGTCGAGCGTACGCCAATTCTGGACGAATTCGGCCCGGATCTCCAGCGAGCGTGGGTCACGGCGGGTGTGTGCGTCAAATAGGTGCGAGACGACCGCTTGCTCAAGCACCGAGTCAGCGGGAGGCTCGAGCGATTCCAGGTCACCCGGCAGCAAGATGGTGGCGGTGTCGTCGCGCGGCGCGCTCGGCCCGCGCCGCGCGGAGTCGGGGTCCGCCACGGGACTTGGACGCACTGGGCGGGTCGACGACGAGCGCTGGAGCTCCTGGCAGGCTGTGCCGAGGGCCAGGGCCATCACGGCCCCCGCGCAGAGCGTGACACGGCGGAGGAAGCGGCGCCGAGCAATCGCTCCGGGTGGTGGCGCGGTGGGCACGCTCGATCGGCCTTGCATGGGCGGCGCCTCCGACGGGTCCTTGGGGCCCGGTTTGTTCCGAAGCTGACGGCCGCCATGGCGCCCGCAACAGCGCTGCGCGGGTGCGCCAATGGTGCCAAGGGCCAGAATCGAACTGGCGACACCGCGGTTTTCAGCCGCGTGCTCTACCTACTGAGCTACCTTGGCGTGGGCGAGGCAGGACTCGAACCCGCGACCCCCTCGGTGTAAACGAGGTGCTCTAACCAGCTGAGCTACTCGCCCGGCCCGCGGGGGCTCGGTATCTGCTCGCCCCCGAGAGTATGGTGCCCTCGACTGGACTCGAACCAGCACGTCCTTCCGGACACAGGCCCTCAACCTGCCGCGTATACCTATTCCGCCACGAGGGCTCGTGGAAAGTCAGTATACTATGCCCGAAATGCCCGTCGCAAGCGGCCCTGCCCCCATGCGTCACGCCGCCGAGTCAGCTCCCGTGCCTCAGGCATCGCGCAAGCCCCGGCGCGGCGGCCCCAGGCGGGCGCCCACGACGCCGACGGCGAGCACCAGTGCCCCGATTGCGAGCAGCGCTCGTTCCACGCCGACGCGGTCGGCAAGCTCCCCCAGGAAGAGGAGTGGGGCGATGCCGACCAGGTTGCTGAGGACGAGCTGAACCGCGAAGACCCGGCCGCGCACATCGACCGGCGCCCGCTCTTGGTCGATCGTCTGGGAGGGAACTACGACGGCAACGAACGCGACCCCGGCCACGAGCGCCGTCAGCATGACGACGCCGAGCGGGGCGTCGACGTCGAGGATGCTCGCCCCA
>JAUJPG010000011.1 GCA_030447245.1 Chloroflexota bacterium
TTCCCCGAGCGCCTGGGTGATGAGCGGGTCATCGTCGGACGCGACGACCTCCAGGCGGGTGGGCGCCTGCGAGGTGAAGGCACGGATGTCGGCGTAGCGGTCCAGCTGCTCCGCTTCGTCGAGCAGCCCGGTGACGGTGCGCGCCGTCTCTCGCCGCACCCTGTACGCCAGCGAGCCGGCGTCCGGGTTGCCGTCGAGTGCAACGACACGGTCACCACGCCAAGAGGCGAACGTGTGGCCGAGCATCAGCGTCGTGGTGGTCTTGCCGACCCCGCCCTTGCGCGACAGCACCACGATCCGACGTGAACCCCTGACCGGCGCCTTGACCCGAGCGGCCAGGATCTCTCCTAGCACGGCGGCGCGGATGTCGCCGCGAGCGTCGAGGACGAGCACCTCGTCGGGTCCCATGGTCTCGACCGCCTCTCGCTGCGGGTGGTCTGGATTGCCCAGCGACTCGAAGGTGTCGAGGTCCTCGCGGGCCGGGACGTAGCGGACCGTTACGGCCTGGCCGACCATCACCTGGCTCGCATCCAACGGTGCCACGCCGGTCATAAAACTGTGGCGGATGCCGAGCCTGAAGAGCTCGGAGGTGACCGACGCGGTGCTCGCCGCCCGCAACAGGTCAAGCGTCCCATCCGGCAACGGCTCCAACCCGTTGACGAGCATCGCGTCCCTCCACCCCGCGGCCAAGCGCCGACGTTCGGCCCGAGTGTAGCGTCACTCGCCAGGCGCCGCAACGCGGATCGCTGAACCACCGCGATCGGTTGTGGAGCCGCTGCGATATACTTGCAATTCACTGCTCCGGTCGCTCTGATGACCGTGCGGTTCAGGGGGCAGAAGATGAGTACGCGGGTCGTGGTCACAGGCCTGGGGTGTATCTCGCCGCTCGGTCACGACGTGGCATCTACCTGGGACGGTTTGATCGCGGGGCGATCCGGCGCCGCACCGATCACGGCGTTTGACGCGAGCGAGTACGACACGCGTATCGCTGCTGAGGTCAAGGACTTCGACCCGACTCGCCACTTTAGCGCCAAAGAGGCCCGTCGCATGGACCGCTTTGTCCAGCTTGGCCTGGTAGCCGCCCACGAAGCCTGGAAGGATGCGAACATCCAGGTCGACGGGCCAGCCGCCGAGCGGGCTGGCGTGATCGGCGGCTCCGGGATTGGTGGCATCGGCACGCTATCCCAGCAGTTCGAGGTGCTCCACACCAAGGGCCCGGGTCGAATCAGCCCCTTTCTCATTCCGATGATGATCGTCGACATGCTGGCGGGACAGATTGCGATGACGTTCGGGCTCCGGGGTCCGAACTGGGGGTTAGCCTCAGCGTGCTCAACGGGCAATCACGCCATTGGCGAGGCAGCCGAGATCATCCGTCGCGAGGATGCAGACGTCATGGTCGCCGGCGGCAGCGACTGTGGCATCTATCCGATAGGCGTGGCCTCATTCTCGTCGATGAAGGCACTGTCGACCTGCAACGATCAGCCTGAAAAGGCGAGTCGACCATTTGACGCACAGCGCGACGGCTTCGTCCTCGGAGAAGGCGGCGCGATGCTGGTGCTCGAGTCGCTAGAGCACGCCCGTGAGCGGGGGGCGAGGATTCATGCGGAGCTCGTGGGCTACGGGGCGACCGACGACGCCTTCCACATGACCGCGCCCTGCGCGGATGGCGACGGCCTAGCGCGCTCGATGCAGATGGCTCTGCGGAAAGCTGGGCTTGGGCCACGTGACGTCGACTACATCAACGCACACGGGACGTCGACGCCGCTCAACGATCTGGCCGAGAGCGAAGCGATCAAGGCGGTGTTCGGCGCCGCTGCCTACGACGTGCCGGTCAGTTCGACGAAGTCGATGACCGGCCACATGATGGGTGCGGGGGGAGCCGCCGAGGCTATTGCCTGCATCAAGGCAATCCAGGAAGACCTGATTCCGCCCACGATCAACTACGAGTACCCGGACCCGGCCTGTGATCTGGACTACGTGCCGAATGAGGCTCGCAAACGGAACGTCGAGGTTGCGCTCTCCAACTCGGCCGGCTTCGGCGGCCACAACAGCACTCTCCTGATCGCCCAGTTCAGGGGCTGATCGATGTCGGGTGTAGAGTGGCTCGAGCAGGTGAAGCGTGCCCTGCATCACATCCGCGGCAGCGATGCGACCGAAGTCGAAGTGAGCCAGCCTGGACTCCGATTGCGGGTCCGCCGCACACTCGCCGTGGCGCGAGCGGCGGAGGTGGACGTGGGTGGCGCGGTCGCTCCGAGCGCGGGTACGACGATTGTTGCGCCGCTCACAGGCATCTTCTATCGTGCGTCGTCGCCGGCGACGCAGCCGCACGTGGTCGAGGGGGATCCCGTCCAGCCGGACACCGTAGTTGGGCTGATCGAGGCGATGAAGATCTTCAATGAGGTGCTCGCCGAACGACGCGGCCGAGTCCGGGAGATCTTGGTGCAAGGCGGCGAGTTGGTCCAGGCGGGCGATCGGCTGATGTTGATCGACGAAGCGGTCGAGGTCAACCCCGGACTGGGGCTGCGGTGAGTGAGTTGACCGTCCGCATCGCTGGGTGGGGCAAGTACCTGCCCGCGCGGGTGATGGACAACCACGAGATCGAGCGGCTGGTCGATACTTCGGACGAGTGGATTCGCGCCCGCAGTGGCATCGTGGAGCGGCGGATTGCCGCGGACGACGAGACCACCTGCAGCATGTCGGTGGCCTCCGCAAGACCGGCGCTCGACATGGCAGGCGTTGACCCGCTCGACCTCGAGTTGATTATCGTCGCCACCGGCACGCCAGACCACCCGGGGTTCCCGGCCACAGGGTCGCTGGTGCAGCAGGCGCTCGGTGCCACGCGCGCCGGCGCCTTCGACGTCGGCGCGGGTTGCGGGGCCTTTGGCTACGGACTGGTCGCCGGCGCCCAGTTTGTCCTGAGCGGCGCCCACCGCAACGTGCTCGTCGTCGGCGCGGACGTCATGTCGCGCGTCATCGACTGGCGAGACCGCTCGACCTGCGTGCTATTCGGCGACGGCGCGGGCGCGGTGGTCCTCCAGGCCAGCGACACGCTGGGCGGCCTTCGGTCATTCGTACTCGGCTCGGACGGCTGCGGCGCGCCACGTCTGTACATCCCGGCAGGTGGCAGCCGCCAGCCCGCAAGCCACGATTCGGTCGAGAACGGAGCCCACTACCTGAAGATGGACGGGCGCGATGTCTACCGTTTCGCTACTCGAGTCATTCCGGAGTCGATCCTCGGAGCGTTGGTCAAGGCCGGCCTGGCCCCGCGCGACCTCGACTTGCTCATTCCGCACCAGGCAAATAGCCGAATCATCGAGCACGCGCGCAAGAAGTTGGAGCTTCCCCCCGAGCGAGTATTCGTCAACGTCGACAAGTACGGCAACACGTCGTCCGCGTCGATTCCGGTGGCGTTGTGCGAGGCACTCGAGCAGGGCCGGATCGCACGTGGAGACATCATAGGCATGTGCGCGTTCGGGGCCGGTCTGTGCTGGGCGGCAGCGATCTGGGAGTGGAACTAGCCGCCTTCGATCGACGTTGCTTCTGATGTTCCCCTGGTCGGTGCAGATAGCCCAGTTGGCGTCCGTGGGTCTTGTGCCGGCCCGCCCTGGCATGCAAAGATGAGTCAGGGCAAAGATGCCCCGAACCGCCGCCGAGCTGGGCGGCTCTCCAAAGGAGGAGGTATCCGGCATGCTGTTCCGACTGCGCTGCGATCATTGTGAGGCAGTACTCGGCGAAAGACACCTGGAACGAGATCGCAAGCGCTTCTGCTGTGCCGATTGCGCCCGCGCCTTTGACCGCGGCGAGAGCAAAGCGATCAGCCCCCACACCCATGACGAGGCGGCGACCAGGATAGAGGTCGGCGGACGGCACTAGCGCCAGACATCAGGCGCGAGGATCTGCGCGTCTAAAGCAAGGTCACGCGGCACTCACCAGCTGTTCAGATGGGTGTCGTGGGGCTCGTACTCACGCTCTGGAACATCCTGTTCAGGATCCCCGAGGGCGCGCCGGAACACATTCATCAGCTTGTCGATGTCGAACGGTTTGGCAACGGTCTCGGTGATCAGTGCGCGATCCTCCGGGGTGAGCTGCAAGATGTTGCCCGAGACCACCACGATGGGCGCATCCCTGGTGTCCTCGTTGCCACGCAGTTCGTAGAGTACCTCGAGTCCATCGCGGTACGGGAGGCTCAAGTCGAGGACGATCAAGTCAGGCCGGCGGTCACGGGCCATTTTCATGGCCTCGCCGCCGTCCCAGGCGCGCAGCGACCGGTATCCTTCCTCGCGGAGCAGCGCGACGAGCAGGCCGCCAATCGTAGCGTTGTCCTCAACCACTAACACGCACTTCCGCCGTGGTGCCGCGGTCTGGCTGCCCTTGGCCTCCAGCATCCTATCTGTCGACGTGCCGTTGGTCGGGCTGCTGGGCCGCTGACGCTCAGGTCGCAAGTTGTTGTTGTTCGATCGTTTGGCCCTGCTGCGCATTTCCGCTCCTAGCCCACACGATACCACGCCGCCGCGAAACGAAGGCATCTACATGTGCACGCTCCTGGACCACGCGGCGAATATCGCATAGCGGGCTTTGGACGCCAGCACGAGCGGCCTCTACAATAGCGGCCCATGTGGCACGGCCGCCTCGTCTCCGTAATCCTACCAACCTACAATGAGCGCGAGTCGATCCGCCGCAGCATCGAGGACTTCTTCGACACTGGTGTCGTCGACGAGGTCGTTGTCGTCAACAACAATGCGGCCCGCGGGACGTCCGAAGAGGTGGCCAAGACGCGGGCCCGCGAGGTCCACGAGGCGCGCCAGGGCTACGGCAACGCGATCCGACGTGGCCTGCGTGAGGCCACCGGCGAGTACCTCGTCGTCTCCGAGCCGGACGGAACGTTTCTCGGGCGGGATGTGCTCAAGTTGCTCGCGTACGCCGACGACTTCGACGTCGTGTACGGGAGCAGGACGGCGCGGATGTTCATCTGGCGCGGCGCGAATATGGGACTCTTTTTGCGATGGGGTAACTGGGCGGTGGCTAAGCTGATGGAGTTCCTCTTCAACGCCACGAACCTGACTGACGTCGGCTGCACGACGCGCCTTATCCGCGGCTCAGCGCTCCAGCGGATCGAGCCCGCCTTCACTGTCGGGGGCAGCGCGTTCGGTCCGGAGATGATGGTGCTCACGCTCCTGTCCGGCCTCAAGGTGATCCAAATCCCGGTCAACTACCTGCCGCGGGTTGGCCAATCGGCCGTGACCGGAGACTTTCGCAGAGCCGTGCTGCTCGGGCTGGAGATGATAGGCCTGGTGCTCCGCTACCGATTGCGGAGCTGGCTCGGCTGGCGCATTCCGCGGACGAGGGTGAAGCAGGCGGCATGAGCGCGGATACCCTACACTGGGCGACGCACCGTTCACCGATCACCGCGGCCTGCCCGGCCTGCCACGCGCCACTGCCCGCCAACGATGGCCGTGAGCACCTTCGATGCCCGACCTGCGGCGCCTCCTACGCGATCACCCGCGGTGTTCCCGAGCTGTTCCTGAATCGAGAGGCCGACCGGAGCACGGGACGGGTCCAAGCGTTGTACGACCATGTTGCCCACGACTACGACCAGGTGTTCAGCCCGCATGTCGCCGAGCATTACCTTGAGAAGCGCACCGCGCTGGTTCGCGCCCTGTTGCCGAACGGCGGGACTGTGCTGGACGTTGGCTGCGGGACTGGTGCGCTGGCGGGCGGGATCCAAAAGGAGGGCTATGACGTGGTCGGCGTCGACGCCTCGCCAGGCATGCTGGCCGAGGCACTCGAGCACGGCGTAGGGGCGGTCTACGCGGCGTACTCGACCGCGCTGCCGTTCGCTGATGGCGTCTTTGACCTGGCGCTAAGCGTGGCGACGATGCACCATCTGGAAACACCCGAGCGAGTCGCGGCAACGATCGCGGAGATGGCGCGAGTAGTTTGCCCTGGCGGCTACGTGTTGATCTGGGACCACAACCCCCTCAACCCGTACTGGCCGATCCTGATGAATCGCGTGCCGCAGGACCACGGCGACGAACGCCTGGTCAGCATCTGGGAGATCGTCGAGGCGGTGCGAATGGCCGGGCTGCGGCTCCACCACCTGGCCCGGAGCGGGCTCGTTCCCGACTTCATGCCGCGAGCGCTGATGCCATTCTGGACGCGCGTCGAGGCACTGGTGGAGCAGAACCCGGCGCTCAGCTTGTTCGCCGCGCACAATGTCGTCGTTGCCCGCAAGTCGTGAGCCGAGGCCGATCGTCGGTCGTCAGCCGCCACGTGCTCGCGCTCGGAATGGTTGTCGCGGCCGCCGCGCTTGCATCGCTGGCGTTGATGCTGCTGCCGTCGCACGCCGCCGCCGACGTGACCCACTACAAGTATTGGACGCGCCAGGTGACGCTCGCCGGCGTCGCAGGCGCCTACTCGGGGACCTATCCTGAGACGGCCGCGATCTACCCGCCGTTGACGATGTACGGGTATTCGATGGCCGGCTGGTTGTACACCACTCTGGTCGATCCAGAGTTCGACAGGGACCGAGCGCTCGGTAGCAGAACGCTGACGGTGCTGGTCAAGCTCGTCGCCGTGGTGCCGCACCTGCTTGGGATCTTGGTCATCTTCGGGCTGCTGGCCCGCCGTTACGGGCCCGCTGTCGCCCTCGCGGCGGCTGCGGCGTACGGCCTGAATCCCGCGGCGTTGTTCGACCTGGCGTACTGGGGCCAGCCAGATTCGGTACATGCTCTGCTCCTGCTGGTCGCAATCTGGGCGTTCGAGGAGTGGCGACCTCAGTTCGGGTGGGCGTTCGTCGGACTGGCCGCGGCGACCAAGCCGCAGGCGTGGGCCTTGTTGCCGTTCCTTGTCTACGTCAGTATGCGTCGATTCGGTTTCGGTCGAACGGCGATTGGAGGCGTGTCGGCTGGCGCGGCAGCGCTCTTCGTCTGCCTCCCGTATCTGGTGGCAGGAACGTTCGGCGAACTGTTGTCCCTGCCGCGACTGATTGCCGAGACGATGCCGGTCGCAACGGCGAACGCCCATAACGTCTGGTGGTTGGTCACCGGCGGGAGCGGGTGGCCCGACTCGGTGCCAGATGCCGAGCGGCTGATCGGACCGCTCACCTACCGCCACCTGGCCTTGATCCTGACGGCTGTCCTATTCGGCTACGGCATGTGGCGGACCGACCCGCGGCGCGGCGACGGACAGCTCTTCGAGAAAGCGGCATACCTGGCGTTCGGCTGGTTCCTGGTCACGACCCGCGCCCACGAAAACCACTACTATGTTGTGTTGCCGTTGCTGGTCATGGCTGCACCCAGTTGCCGTTTCTTGAGGGCCGCGTTCGTCGTCATCTCGGCGACGCTCCTCTTCAATATGGCCGTGCACGACTTCACGCTCGGCCCGGCCCGCGGGGCGCTCGCCGGGTCCGCGACCTGGACCCGCCTCACGCTCCTGAACGCTGGCGTGAACGTGCTCCTGTTTCTGGTCTGGAGTGCCCGCTTGTGGCCTGCTGGGCAGCAGCGCCAGGGCCGGCAGCGTGCGCGCCACTCCCCGGCACACGAGATGCACGGAGCCGGCGCGGCACCGTAGGATTGCGCGAGCGAAGGAGACTCAACCATGTACGTGCAACCAGTTGGGACCCCGAAGCTCGAGCTCGACACGCCGGCGCTGATTCTTGACCTGGACGTGGTCGAGGCCAACATCCAGCGGATGGCCGACTTCCTCCGAGACAAGCCAGCCAAGATCCGTCCCCACATGAAGACGCACAAGACCCCCGCGCTGGCTCACAAGCAGCTCGCAGCGGGGGCGCTCGGTGTGACCTGTGCGAAGCTCGGCGAGGCCGAAGTGATGGCGGCGGCCGGCATCAAGGACATCCTGATCGCCAATCAGATCGTAGGCCGCTTGAAGCTGGAGCGGCTCATGAGCCTCGCCCGATCGACTGACATCATGGTAGCGGTCGACGACGAGCAGAACGTGGCCGACCTGGACGAAGCAGCCAACCGATGGGGGGTCCGCCCGCGGGTGCTCGTCGAGATCGACAACGGGACGCATCGCTGCGGGGTTCAGCGCGGCGAGCGCACGATCCGCCTCGCTAGCCAGGTCGCCGAGTCGCGTAACCTGCGGTTGGCCGGCGTGATGGGCTACGAAGGCTTCGCGGTGTTCATCGCGGATGCCGAGGAGCGCGCGGCCGCCGCACGTGGCGCGATGGAGATCCTGACCGGCGCGGCCGACGACTGCCGAAGCTCCGGATTGGAGATTGGCATCGTGAGCGGCGGCGGCACCGGCACCTTCGACACCAGCGGCGCCTTCCCGGGCGTCACCGAGATCCAGGCCGGCTCGTACATCACGATGGACGGCCGCTACAAGGGCATCGGCCTTCCATTCGAGTGCGGACTGAGCGTCTTATGCACGGTGATCAGCCGCCCGCGCCCTGGAGTCCTGATCACGGATCTTGGCATGAAGCAGATCAGCCACGAGTTCGGCATGCCGCACGTTCTGAACGTCCCAGGCGCATCGCTGACCAAGCTCTCCGAAGAGCACGGGCTCATCGAGCTGGCCGATCCACCCTCGGTCCCGCACCAACCGGGCGACACCCTGGAGATCCTCCCGACCCACGGCGACACCACGATCAACATCCATGACTATTTCTTCGCCGTCCGCGGCGGTCTCCTCGAAGCCGTCTGGGCGGTTGGCGCGCGGGGCAAGAGCCGTTAGCTACGTCGTTGGGTAGCCCGTAGCCGGAGGCGGTGCAGCACTCCCCGCAGGTGGTCACCGCCCGTTTGCGGCCGGCCCTCTGCGCAGCACGCCCGACTGTGCTACTCGCCCGCGCTGGCGAGACGGCCGATTGCGCGGGCGTAATCGAGACCGGTCAGATAGTAGGCGGTGCCGAGGGCGAGAGTAATGACGCCGCCCACGATGCCGATCAGGAGCTCGCCCCAGGCGGGGGCGCCGGCCGCGGCAGCGCGGGTGGCTTCGAAGACGTGGGTTGGGGGCAACAGGCCCGCGATGACCTGGAGCGATGGCGGAAGCACCTGGAGAGGGTAGACGGCGCAGACCAGTGGCTGGAAGACGATCGTGAGGCTCCAGGCGAGTACGTCTACCTGGCGGCCGTAACGGAGAGTCAGGCCCATGGTGAACAGCCCGAGAGACCAGCCAAAGGCAACCAAGGCCGGGACGGCCACGAGCAAGGTGGGCCCGAGCTCCCATACCGCGTAGCCGTAGAACAGGGCGGCCAGGCCGGTGACAGCGAAACCAGCGCCGAGCACCTTGACTGTCCCGACCAACATCGAAGCGGCCAGATACTCTAGCGGCCGGAGCGGCGAGGCAAACAGGTTCGGTAAATTCTGCGACCAGCTCTCCTCGAGAAAGGCGATCGATAGGTCCTCGGCCGACCGGTGGAGCAGCGTCCACAAGATCATCCCGCCGATCAGCAGGCTCGGGGCGAAGCTGGCACCAGCCTGGGTCAGCAGGTACTGGGTGACCAATCCCCAGAGAACGACTTCGAGGATTGGCCAGTAGAAGACGTCGAACAGGCGCGGGAACGAGCGCCGCAGGGTCAGCCACTGGCGCAGGGCTATTCCCAGGACCCGACGGCCGCTCACGCGCAACTCGCCAGTCAGGCCCAGCCGCCGCGCGCCAGGATCAAGAACAGGTCCTCGAGCGTCGGGCGCTTTAGCTCGACCCCCTCCAGACCGACGGCCTGGTGGCTGGCAGCGACGAGCTCGGCGGCTTCCGGTTCGTCAACCGCCTCGGCCCGCAACCAGCCGTCGGAGGACTCGGGCTGGAAGCGGGCAGACAGCGCGGACGGCAGCCCCGCGCGCGGGCGGATCCTGACCAGAACCCGGCCCGCGTGGCGGGTCAGGTCGCGCGGCGGGCCGTCCAGCACCACCCGCCCGCCGTTCATGAAGACCACGCGGGTGCAATGGGCCTCCACCTCGGCGAGGTTGTGACTGGTCCAGAGCAGGGTCTTGTCCTCGGCGGCATACGCTGCCAGATCGGCGCGGATGCCGTCCGCCGTCTCCGGGTCCATGCTGGCGGTCGGCTCGTCGAGCAGCAGCAAGTCCGGCCCGCTGAGTAGCGCCTTGGCCAGAACGACGCGGGTGCGCTGGCCCGCCGAGAGCTGTCCCACCCGTCGATTGGTCAGTGCACCCAGATCGAGCTGCTCGACCACAGCCTGGATCCTCGCCGACGGATCGCGAACTTCGTACAGGTGGGCGAAGACGCGCAGATTCTCTACGACGCTCAGGTCTCGCGGCAACCCCACGTAGGCCGAGGCGAAGTTGACACGCCTGAGCACGCGGGAGCGCGCGCGGGCCAGGTCCTCGCCGAACAACTCAACCCTCCCACCGGAAGGCGACAGCAGCCCCAGGATCAGGTTGACCGTCGTCGTCTTGCCAGCGCCGTTGGGCCCGAGCAGACCGACGATCTCCCCCTCGCCGATCCGCAGTTCAAGGTTGTCGACGGCCGTGACCGCGTCAAAGTTCTTGGTCAGGCCAATGGTGCGAACGACGTCGTGGGACATGCGTCTCAACTATACTTCCGCCACCCGCCAACCTTGGGAGGTTTCCGGCCTGGCCGTCCCGCCGCTCCGCATTTGCATTGCGTCCGGCACGTTCCACCCGGAGAGCGGCGGGCCACCGACGTACCTCCTTGCTCTTGGCCAGGAGCTCACACGCCGCGGACACCATCTCCACGTGATCACCTATGGAGACGCGCCGGCCTCGCGAAGCGCAGGTATTCCAAGCGGCGCGGAACACCGGGCAAACGCTCCCGCGGCGTGCCGCTACCCGTACCAGGTGACAAGGATTCCCCGTACCCGGCCGGCGGCTAGCCGCTTGGCCCTGTTCGCGCGCGAGGTCCTGCGGGCGGGTCGCGCCGCGGACCTCCTGTTCGTCAGCGACTATGGGCTGCCTGCCACGGTTGCCAACCTCGCACTCTGCAAGCCACTCGTGATGAAGATCGTCGGCGACTTTGCCTGGGAGTACGCGGTCCGTCACCGGCTGGTGCCGCCTGACGAGCCGCTGGAGCACTTCCAGCGGCGGCGCCACGGGCCGCGGGTGCGGGCACTTCAGCGGATGCAAGCCGGCTATGCGCGCCGTGCCGATCTGATCGTCACGCCGAGCCGCTACGTCGCGGCGTACGTCGTTGGGTGGGGCGTCCCGCCCGAGCGCGTCCGAGTTGTCCAGAACGCGGTAACCGATCCGACCGCTGGGCTGGGCCTCGATTCTCGTACCGCTCGAGCCGAACTGGGCATCGACCTAGCCGCGGACGTGGTTCTTGTAGTGGCCCGCTTGACAGCGTGGAAAGGCGTCGACACTCTCATCAGCGCATTGAGGGGGCTACGCGCGCAGCGGCCGAACGCTTTGCTGCTCGTCATCGGTGATGGTCCGGATCGGCTACGTCTGGAGGCGCTCGCGGGCGCATTGCCGCCTGGCACGGTCCGCTTCTTCGGCGAGATGGCCCACGAGCGTGTCGCGCGCTACCTGATCGCGGCCGACGTGCTGGCCCTCTGCTCGGGATACGAAGGTTTGTCCCACGTGCTGCTCGAGGCGATGACGTCGGGCGTGCCAGTTGTCGCGTCGGCCGTCGGCGGCAACCTGGAGCTGGTCCGAGACGGTGCGAACGGCTTGCTGGTCCCCTTCGGGGATATTGCAGCGACCCGCGCGGCACTGTTGCGACTGCTCGAAGATCGTCCGTTCGCCACGCGGCTGGCGGCCGCGGCGCGCACCGAACGGCGAGATCGCACCGTCGAGCGGATGGTGGACGAGACGCTCGGCCTGTTCGAAGCCGCCCTGGTGGCGCGAGCGGGACGGGGGGAACACGGACGCCGTGCAGGGGCGACCAGGCTAGGATGGCGCGAAACCGGCGGGCTGGCTTGTGGAGTCGCTCCTCCGCGGTCGACAGGGTGCGCCGGTGCCCGCGACGATGAGCGCTTGGTGGGACGCGGGTGAGACTGCTACTGATCACGCCCAAGGTGGACCCGCGCGATGACCTGTTCGGGCACGTCCACACCTGGATCGAACATCTGGCGTGCCGTGTCGACCGGCTGGACGTTGTCACGCTGTGGGCGGGCCGGCCGACGTTGCCCGGGAATGTCCGATTCGCCAGCCTCGGTAAGCAAGCGACCCGCGACAAGCTGCTCTGGCTTGCGCGTCTGCAACGGCTGGTGGGGCGACTCTGCCTCGGGCGCCAGGTTGATGCGATCCTGGCCCACATGGGGCCGATCTTCGCGGTGGCTGCCGCGCCAGCCGCGCGGCTCGCCGGGGTGCCGCTCTTCCTGTGGTACGCGCACGGGCAGGTCAGCCCGATGCTCAGGCTGGCCCATGCCCTGGTCGACGGAGTCGGGACGTCGACTCCGGAAGGCTTCCGGATCCCGAGCCGCAAGGTCACCATCACCGGACAGGGGATCGAGACTGACCGATTCTGCCCCGCCCATCGGGGGGCCGTCGATCGCGCGACCGTGCTCAGTGTCGGCCGCTTCTCGCCGATCAAGGACTACGAGACGCTGCTCGATGCCGGCGCGCGCCTAGCAACAAAGGGACTGAGGCTCGAGCTGGTCGGCGGCGCGCACTCATTCCATGAAGCAGCCTACCTCTCTCATCTGCGAGGCTCGGTTGAACGAATCGGTCTGGATGGGCGGGTTAGGTTCACGGTAGGTGTGCCCCACGCCGAGATCGTGCCGATCTACCAGCGGGCCACCGTCTTCGCAACGTGCAGCCGGACAGGGAGCCTGGACAAGGCAGTCCTAGAAGCCGCGGCCTGCGGCGTCCCGGCGCTCGTCTGCAACGAGGCGTTTAGGGTGCCATTCGGTGCAAACTGGGCGGCTCTTTCCTTCCCGCCCGGCGATGCGGGTACACTCGCGGCGCGGTTGGCGCACTGGTTGGACCGTGGCGACCACGAGCGCCAGGAGGTTGGGCAGCGCCTGCGCGAGGTGGTCGTCCGCGATCACGGTGTCGAGCGTCTGGCGGACCGAGTCGTCGAGATGATCGAGCCGAGAGCGATCCTGGGTTGACCTCCCGCGGGCGTGAGCCGCGCCTGCTCTACCTCGGTGGGTTTGACATCCCCACGTCGCGAGCGCGCGGCATCCAGACTCTGCAGACGGCGCATGCTCTGGCTCGCGCCGGCTGGAGCGTCAGCGTACTGGCGCAGCGCGGCCAGGGACCGGTCAGCGTCCATGACGCTCTGCGGTCGTATGGGCTCGAGATGCACCCGCGTCTCGCGATCGTGCCCCTTCCGGTCTTTCGCCTGCCCCGACTTGTCGGGCTTGAAATCCATGCGCGGCTGGCCCTGACCAACTGGTCCTACGGTGTAGCCTGTCTCGCGCACCTGCTGTGCCGCCGCCCGCTCCCTGATCTGATCCTTGCCCGCGACCCGCGGCTGGCGTGGATCTTTCTGCGCACGCGTGTCCTCCACCGCCGCCCGGTCATCTACGAAGTCCACGAGATCTTTTCGACGCGGCCACGCGACAATAGATCGTTGGTACCCACCGAGTTGCGCGGCGTCGCGGATCGGACACGGGCCCTGGAGCGGTTCGTGCTTGGCAACGCCGACCTGCTGCTGCCGCTGACGCAAGCCTGCGCCGATCTGCTCACCCGCGAGTTCGGCGTGCCCCGCGCCAGGATCGCGGTGGTGCCGGACGGCACGGCCCCGCCCGGCCCCCCGGCGCCGCCTCGCAGCCCGAGGTCCCGCGAGGTGGTCTACGCCGGTCAGCTCTATCGCTGGAAAGGTGTCGATGTCCTGTTGAGGGCGATGCCGTACCTGCCCGACGCAGTCCTGACGGTGTACGGCGGCGATGTCACGGCCGGACAACCCGATCGGGACCTGACGGCGTGCCGCGCGCTGGCTTGGGAGCTAGGTGTTAGCGACCGGGTACGGTTCGCGGGATTCGTTCCGCATGCTGAGCTGCGCCCCCGTCTTGCCGGTGCGCGAGTCGGCGTCCTGCCGCTACCGGACCGTCTGATGTCGCGCTACTTCACGTCGCCGCTGAAGCTCTTCGACTACATGGCGGCCGGCGTGGCAATCGTCGCGACTGACCTGCCGGCTGTGAGGGAGGTGCTGGTTGATCGCGAAAACGCATTGATCGTCCCGCCCGACGAGCCCCGGGAACTTGCCAGTGCGATCAGAAGGCTGCTGGACGACGATGCGCTTGCCGAGCGGCTACGGCTGCGCGCATTCCTTCAGGTGGGCGCCTACACCTGGGACGCGCGGGCCGCGCGTATAATCCAGGCCGCCGCGCCGCTCGCGAGGAGTACTCGGAATACCGCCGACTGTACGGGCGCGTAGCCGACGGCTCAGGGATGACGGCTGAAGGCTGGTCATGCGGCTGCTGTACCTGGGAAGCAGCGACTTCCCCCAACCCAAGGCTCGGGCCATCCAGATCATCCATACCTGCCACGCGCTGGCGCGAGCAGGAGCGGAGGTGACTCTGGTCGTTGGTCGGCGTAACCGGGCGCGCCCGGAGCGTGCCCTCGCGGCGTACGGCCTCGCCCCCCATCAGCGGCTCCGACTCGTCACAGTGCCGATCATCCGGCTCCCACCCAGCTCCCCGCCCGTCGTCTTGCGCCAATTCACCCGACTCTGGCAGGCAAGCTATCTCCTCGGGCTTGCGGTGATCCTCCCGCGCGAGCTGCTGGCGCGGCGACCGGACGTCGTCTACGCCCGTGACCCTCGGACGGCGCGCCTGGCGGCCAGCCCGGCCCATGCCGCCGGGGCGTGGCTCGGCTTCGAGGTGCACGGGCTGCCGTCTGTCGAAGCGCGCGAGCGCGCTCTCCGCTCTGGCCTGCCTCCGTCCGAAGCAAGCCGCCTGCGCCGCCTCGAAGCGGCAGTCTTTGCCAGGGCCGACCGGATCATCACCATCACTGAGTGCGGGCGGCGCCTGCTGTTGGACGAGTATGGCGTCGCTCCGGAACGGGTGCGGACGATTCCTGACGCGGCGGCACCCTCGTCCTCGGGAGACGAGTCCGGCGCTGCTGCTCCGCACGTCGCTACGGGAGCGAGCGCTCCTGGCGGGTTTCGCCGAGACAACGGGCCGGCAATGCCGCCGCATGAAGCGGACGCGCGTCCCGCCGTCTACTACGTGGGGCAGCTCTATCCATGGAAGGGCGCTGGGCTGGTGGTCCAGGCCGCGGCGCTCGTGCCCGGCGCCCGTTTCGTGGTGGTCGGCGGACTTCCGACTCCTGACGGCAGCGATCCGGACGTGCGGGAGCTCGCGGCACGGGCGCAAAGCCTGGGGATCGCCGAGCGCGTGCGGTTCCGAGGGTACGTCCCTTACGGACGCGTGCAGGGTGAGCTAGTCGGCGCTGCCGCCGCCATCCTGCCGTTGCCAGATGAGCCGGTTGCGCGCTGTTTTACCTCGCCGTTGAAGCTGTTCGACTACATGGCGGCCGGCGTGCCGATCGTCGCTTCTGACTTGCCCGCGATCCGCGAGATCCTGAAGGACGGCCGCAATGCCCTGCTCGTCCCGCCTGGCGACGCGCGAGCCCTGGCCAGTGGCATCGAGCGCCTGCTCCGAGAACCGGCACTGGCCCGCCGCCTCGCTGGCCAGGCCCGGTGCGACGCCGCGGCACACACCTGGGACGCGCGGGCCGAGCGGCTACTCAAATTTCTTGCAGAAACACAGCCAGTGACGGACTGCGCTCCAGGGACGAGGGGGTAAGTGCGAGTCCTGGTGGTCACCTGGCAGATGGCGCCCGATAGCGGCTGGGGCAGGTACAGCCTGGGGCTGGTCCGCGGGCTGCGGGAGCGTGGAATACAGATCAGGATCCTGACCGAGCGGCGCTCACCGGCCGGCCCCGAGTACCGCGACATCGACGTGATCCCCTGCCTGTCGACGCCGCTCGCTCCGCTGGATCGCCTGGACGCGCTGGCCTGGAACCTGGGGCAAGTGGTTCGCCACTCGGGCGGTTCGGACCTCGTGCACTTCTTCGTCGAGCCGTATGCGCTCGCGGCGTCGTTGCTGTTTCCGCGTCCGTACCTGCTGACGGTCCATGGGACCTACGGTGTGGTGCCTCTTCGTGGCAACCCGATGGTCCGCATCCTGTTCGCACGGGCGCTCCGTCGAGCGGAGGCAGTCATCTGTGTGAGTCGTTTCACCCGTTCGCGCGTCGACGCGGCGCTACGCCTCGACAATCTGGCGGTCGTCAACAACGGGCTCGAGCTGCCGATGCGCTCGAAGAACCCTGCTGCGCCGTCCGAGTCCGTCCCGGGCGATCCGGTGCTGCTTGGCGTGGGCGCCCTCAAGCCACGGAAAGGCTACCACGTGGCGGTCGAAGCTCTATCGACCGTCCGTCAACGCTACCCGAACGTCCACTACTACCTGGTTGGCGACGATCGCGACCATCGCTACGTCGACCAGCTCCGCGAATCCATCCGAAGCCTGGACTTGGAACGCTATGTGACGATCACCGGCCGGGTCGACGACAATCGACTCGACGCCCTGTACCGTCACGCTAGGGTGTTTGTCCTGTCGCCGGTCAACAGTGGGCTGGCCTTCGAGGGGTTCGGGCTGACGTACCTGGAAGCGAATGCCTACGGCACGCCGGTGGTCGGCTCGTTCGATTGCGGCGCCGAGGATGCCATCCAGGACGGCGTCAACGGGCTGCTGGCGCCGCAAGGCGATGCTGCGGCGCTGGCGCGCCAGATCCTCCGCGTGCTGGATGATCCGGCCGGGGCGGCCCGGATGGGCGAGCGCGGCCGCGAGTTGGCACGCGCGCGCGATTGGACGCACGTGGCCAATGAATACTGCCGCCTGTATGAGCGAGCGCTTGGCCGCTGACCGACTCCGACGACCCCGGCGCGGGGTCGAGCTTCTGATCGGCGCTCTTGGCGGCGCGCGATTCGTGCGGGCGGCTGCCGTGTTGCAGCTTGGCTCGCTTGGCTTGACCGCGGTCAGCTTCGTCGGGTCGGTCCTCCTGGCGCGGGCGCTCGGCTCGGCCGGCTACGGCAGCTACGCCCTCGTGATGTCGATAGGCACAACGATTGGCCTGCTGCGCCGGCTCGGTCAAGACTACGCCGCGACGACCCACTTGGCTGAGGCCCATGCCGACGGCAATCTCCAGGTGGCTCGTGACGCGCTGAGGGTCTACGTCTTCCTGAGCGTGGTGACGTCCGTCGTCATCCTCCCCCCGGCGATCGTCCTGGCGCCATGGATCGGCGAGCACGTCTTCGGTGACCCGGACCTTGGTGTGCCGCTCCAACTGTACCTGGTGCAGGGGTTCTGGGCTGTCGTGCCCGGCTGGACAGTGATCGCGCTCCAGGCGACTCGACGGCTGGGCACGCTGGTCCGATTTGAGAATGCCACCATGCTGCTCGGCACGCTCCTACCCGTTGCACTCGCCCTGGCGGGCCTGGGCGTGCTTGGCGTCTTCTGGGGCCAGGTCGTGGCCAGTCTGGCGAGCCTCAGCCTCGCCGCGCTGGTATACGCACGGCTACGCCGCGCCGAGCCACTTGTGCCGAGCGAGCGGGAGCTAGCCGTGGCCGTGTTTCGGCCAAATGCGCCCCTCTGGCGCGAGACTCGGTTCAGTCTGTCGATCGCCTTCGACAAGAACCTGGTTTCGCTGTTCACCCTGGTGCCGATCCTGCTGCTCGGGCTGGAGGCGGTGGAGTCAGAGGTCGGCCAGCTTCGCGTGGCGCTCAGCTACATGGCCATTCCCGCCGTGCTGCTCAGCCCGGTCTCGCGGCTGCTGATGGTCGACTTGCCGCAGCTCAGGGTCTCATCGCCGGAGCGGGTCCGCCCGTTCTTTCTGCGAGTGACGCTTCTTGGCGGGCTCGCGTCGATCGGGCTGGCGCTCCCCTTCGCGCTCTTAGCGGGAGTCGTGCTGCCGTTGCTCTATGGGCCCGAGTTCCGCGCGGCGCCGCCCTTGGCCCTGGCGCTGCTCCTCGACGCGGCATCGCTCGGCATTGGAATCGCCGCCGGCCCGGTCTTCCGCACCTATGGTCGAACCGACTTGCCCATACTGGCCAGCGTCGGCATTCTGCTCTTCGGCCTGCCGGCTACCTGGGGGCTGATTCGACTATGGGGTCCGCTCGGCGCGGCGGTGGGCTACGGTGGGATGATGCTCACTTCGCGATTCGTGAGCTACGTCCAGTGCCTGCGGATCATCCCCAGATGAATGGTGGCCCCTGGTGAGCCGCCGCCCGCGGCTGCTGCTGCTGACAGACGCCTTTGACAATCGCGGTGGCGGCGAGGTCATCGTGGGGCACCTTGCTGGCGCGCTGCGGGAGCGCTGGGAGGTGTCTGTGCTGACCACGACGCGCGGGGCAAGCGAGGTGATCTCAGCCGAGCAGATCACCGTCTACCGCGTGCATTCCAGCTACCACCCGCGACTGCGGCCCTGGGTGGCCTTCCTGAACCCGCAAGTAACGACAGCAATCGAGGCGATCCTCCGAAGGGTCCAACCGACCGTGGTGCACGCCTGGAACGTCCACGGGCATCTGTCCTACGACTCGTTGCGCCTCGCGCGGCGGGCCGGCGCACCGGTGGTGCTGACGTTCCAGGACGCTCAACCCTTTTGCTACAGCAAGTTCAAGTGCTGGGTCAATCCGGCCGAACCGTGCCCCGAGCGGCCGGACTACCGTGTGGACCCCCGCACCTGCCGAAGCTGCCGCCAGCACTACTGGCTGTTCCCACCCCGAAATCGTGTCGTTCGAGCCTACCTGCGCCGCTTCGTCAATCGTGGAATTTCGGTCAGCGCGGCGCTTTGGGATGCCTTGCGTCAGAACGGGATCCCCGTCACCGGGATCATCTACAACGGGCTGCCGCTTGACGATCCGGCACTGCTCGGAGCGGACGGCGTCCGAGCGCGCACACGTCACGGTTGGGGTTCAGGCCCGCTGGTCGTCACGGGCGGTCGTCTGCACTTCTTCAAGGGTCAGGGTCTCGCCGTCTCGGCGTTCGCGAACGTCGCGTGCCGGCGCCCCGATGCTCGCCTGGTTGTTCTTGGCGAGCGCAACGCCTTTCGAGACGGCCTGGCGGCTCAGGCCGCGGAGCTGGGAATTGCCGGCCGCGTCAGCTTCCCCGGGTTCTTGGATCGGTCGGAGTACCATGACGTGCTGGCAGCGGCCGACCTATTCCTGAACCTCTCCACCTACCTGGATCCGTTCCCGACGGTGAATCTCGAAGCGATGGCGCTCGGGGTGCCCGTTGTCGGAACGTGCTTCGGCGGCACCCCCGAGGCCGTCGTCGACGGCGCGAGTGGCCGTATTGTCGACCCGCGCGACCAAGGTGCCGTGGGCGATGCTGTGCTGGCGTTGCTTGACGAGCCGGAGCGCAGGAGGCGGCTTGGGCAGGTCGGCCGCGAGCGGGTGGCCGGAGAGTTCGCCGTCGAACGGATGGCCGCGCGCTACGAGGCGATCTACCGCGAGCTAGTCAGCGGCCTCTGAATGGCGGCGCTTCGGCGGCTGGACTGGCCCGAGATCCTTGCTGATCCCAGCGCGTGGGAGCGGCTGCGCCGGAAAGCGCCCACCGAGACGCCGTTTCTCACCCCCGACTGGCTCGAGGCGTGGTCCCGGCATCTCGGGCCTGCTGGCCCTCCAGTGTTGCTGGCCGTCGTGGAGGGGGCCGAGCTGCGCGGGCTCGCCCCACTGCACCGAACGCGAATCGGCGGCACCGGGCTGACCGCCCTGCGCCCGCTCGGCCTCGGCGTCAGCGACTATCTGGATCTACTGTTGTCGCCAGCCCCGGAAGAGCGGCGGGCCGGGCTCGGACAGGTGATGGAGGCCCTGGAAACCCGGCTGACCGCCTGGGACCTGCTCGACCTGCCGAACCTGCCGGCCGACTCGCCGACGATCGACGCCCTCACGAGCCTGACCGGCGATCGGGGGCTTCGTTCGATCGTCCTGCCGGGCTACGTTTGCCCCTCGATCGCCCTGGAGGGCACCTGGGGCGATTTTTCGAAGTCGCGGCCGAGCAAGTTCCGGTACAACCTTCGGTCGCGGCTGCGTCGACTCGGCGAGCTTGGGGATGTCCGGTTCCGCACAGCCACTGATGCGGAGGACGCCCGCGGACGCCTTGGAGAGCTGACCCACCTGCACGCGCGGCGTTGGCAGGGACAGCGCACCTCGACGATCTTCTCGTCGTCCGCGCGTGGGCGGGCCTTCTACGCCGAGGTGGTCGGATCCTACGCCTCGCGCGGGCTGCTCGACCTGACCGTGCTCGAGGTGGGCGGGCGTTTGGCCGCCGGCAGTCTCGGATTCGTCGACCGTGACACGTTCTACTACTACCTGCCAGCCTGGGAACCAGAGCTGTCGGCCTACGCACCGGGCTCGCTCTTGCTGGCGCACCTCGTTCAACGTGCGTTCGAGCAGGGTCTACGCCGCTTCGACTTCATGCTTGGCGACGAGCCGTACAAGGCCGTCTGGGCGACCGAAGAGCGTCGGACCGTGCGATTTCTGGTGGCCAACCGTGGACCGCGCGGCAGGGTGGCATTGGCCTCCACGGTCGGGGCGCACCACGTCCGCGACCGAGCCAGGCGGTCTGAGTTCTTGCGGCGCGTTCGTCGGTACGGACCAGGGCGCGCCTTGCTCGGACTACACTCGTAACGTCGTGACACATCGCGCTCCAGCGCTGAGGACCCGTGCCGTACTTGCCGCCCGACCCGCCGTTGACCCTTGGTGCACTTTCTGGCATAACACTGCGGCCCGCCGGCCCGCGGCTAGCGGCGTGGCTGCCAGGGCGGACGACCCTGTTCGGCAGTGGTCGCGCGGCGCTCTGGGGGCTTTTGAGCTCACTCGGTATCGGCGCAGGGGACGAGGTCCTTCTACCAGCCTACCTGTGCGAGTCGGTCGTAAGTCCGGTCGTGGCGGTCCAGGCGCGGCCCACCTTCTACGCCGTGCGTAGAGACGGGCGGCCGGAGCTGGCCGAGCTGAATGCGGTAATCAGACCGGCGACGCGGGCTGTTGTGCTGATCCATTTCCTGGGGTTCCCTGGGCCGGTGCGGGAGGTGCGGCAACTGTGCGAAGCACGGGGGATTGCGCTGATCGAGGATTGCGCCCACGGGCTGTTCAGTCGGCTGGGTGACCGCTTGCTGGGCTCATTCGGGTCGGCGGCGATCTTCAGTCCCTGGAAGTCGCTGCCCCTCCCCGATGGCGGGCTGCTCCAGACGAACGACGCTCGGCTCCGTGCCCCAACGCCACGCGCGCGGGCGTCCGCGGCGGCCACGCTCGCCCGCCTGGCTTACCGCGCGGTCGGCGCGCTCGAGGCGAGCGCCGGCTGGTCGCCGCGCACCTGGCTGCTACGCCGCCCGTGGGTCCGCCGTGACCTTCACGGTCGAACCAGCGGCGCGGCGGTGCGTATTCGAGCCAGCTCTGCAGTCAGCGCCCGGATGTTGGCGTCCACAGTCCCGGAACAGGTCGTCGGACATCGCAGAGCGCACTACGCCCACCTGCTCGACTCGGTCGGCCGCCTGAGTTGGGCGCGTCCGCTCTATGAGGGTTTGCCTGAAGGGGTCTGTCCGCTAGGGCTGGGGATCGTCGTCGAGAACCGCGACCGCTGGCGAGACGCACTGCTGGCGAACGGCGTTAATGTCCGCACCTACTGGGAGCATTTGCCAGCCGAAGTCGACACGGATCAATTTCCCGAGGCGGCCTGGCTACGCGACCGGATCCTGGTGTTACCGGTTCATCAGGGGCTACGCTCCAGGGAGGTCGAGTGGCTGGCGAGACGGCTGCTGACGCTTGACCCAACGCGACGATCATCGGTGAGCGTGCGGCGTACGGCGGCCGAGCGCCCCACACCGACGGACAAAGGCTGACCGCTCGAATGCAGCGCGCGCTGATCGTGAATGCCGACGAGTTCGGCCTGACCGAAGGAATCAACGAGGGAATCGCCGAGGTCCACTCGCGCGGGATCGTGACCAGTACGACGATGGTCGCGAATCTGTGGGCGTTCGACCACGCGGTTAGACTCTCGCGAAGGTATCCAGACCTTGCCGTGGGCGTCCATCTGAACCTGACTCACGGTACGCCGATTCTGCCACCAGAGCGGGTCCACACGCTGGTCGACCACAACGGGTTGTTCTTCCGCCGGCGGCCATTCCTCAAGCGGCTGATCCTCGGGACGATCAGCATGATCCAGGTCTACGAGGAGTTCCGGGCCCAGATCGACAAGGTGATCGGGGCCGGCATCACGCCCAGCCACATTGACAGCCACGAGAGCGTCTACATGTACCCCGAGCTGTTCTTTAAAGTCGTGACTACGATCGCTGGGATTTACCGCCTGCCGATCAGGCTGCAGCAAGAGCGGATGGACCGCGCCAGCTTCGCCAGTCGGGCGGCGTACCGCGGGTATGTCGAAAGCGAGGCCTTCTGGAAGAACCACGTCATGTACGCCCTCGCGCGGCGCTACCGAATGCGCCTGCGAAGGCAGGGGATCAAGACGACCGACCACTTCCTGAGCACCTTCTATTGCCTGCGGCGCTATCCGCGGGATCTCAAGGGAGGTCTGGGTCGCGACCTGCGCGAGCTTGACCCGGGAACGACCGAGCTGATGGTCCACCCCGGCTTCAGCGACAGTCGGCTGGAGAGCATGCTCGATGGTGGCCCGGTCGCGGCGCGCTGGCGCGAGGAGGAGGCCCGAGTGCTGGTTGACCGTGACCTTCAGGCCTTGCTGGACAAGCAAGGCGTCGAACGGATCAACTATCGCGCGCTGGGGGCTACTGCGTGAGCGCCAACCGCGGCACGCCGACGGCTCAGGCCCGTACCGGTGGCCGGGTCCGAATTCTGCACCTGCTGTCCGGCTGCACCGTTGGCGGGTGCGAGCGGCACGTCCTGAGCCTGCTCGCGCGGCTCGATCGGCGGCGTTATCAGTCGTGGTTGGCCTGCTTTGTCGCAGAGCCAGATGCGGCCGAGCCTTTGGTCCCGCGGTTCCGTGCACTCGGCGTAAGAGTGGTCGATCTGGGCGCTGAGCGACATCTCGATCCTCGAGCGATCTGGCGACTGGCGCAAGTGATACGGCGCGGCCGCTTCGCGTTGATCCACGCACACTCGTTTCGTACCGAGCTGGCAGCAGTACTCTGCGGCAAACTGCTCGGCCCGCGACTGCTCGGCCAGACGCCGATCGTCGTGCGGACGGTTCACAACACGGACCCGTTCTACGTCCAGCCCCAGTACGCGCGAGTCGCTCGAGCGTCCGCCGCGCATCTCGATCGGATCATCGTGATCTCCGACGCGGTGGGGCGCTACCTGCGCGAGCACGGCGGACTGCGCGATCAGAGCATGTCGCGGATCTACTACGGAATCGAGGCAAACCCGCTTGAGTCCGAGCGTGTGCTCCCGGACCAGCGTCCTCCGACGATTGGAATCGTCGCCCGACTCGCCCCGCAGAAGGGTCACCGGGTGCTCTTGGACGCGATGCCGCGAGTGCTTGCGAAAGTCCCGCGCGCGCGGCTGCGGGTGATTGGGCACGAGGAGCTGAGTACCGTTGGCGAGCTGCGGGCCTACGCCGAGCGGGTCGGCGTGGCCGACCGGGTGAGCTTCGAGGGGTTCCGCGGCGATGTGCCCGCCCTTCTCCGCGAGCTCGATCTACTGGTCTTACCTTCGTTCTGGGAGGGGTTCGGGCTGGTCTTGCTCGAGGCAATGGCGGCTGGCAGGCCGGTTGTGGCGACGCGCGTCGGGCCGATCCCGGAGGTGGTAATGGACGGCGAGACCGGGCTACTGGTCGAGCCCGGAAACGCGGCCGCGCTGGCCGAAGCGATCGTGCGAGTGTTGACCGACGCTGCCCTGAGCGAGCGGCTCGGCCGAGCGGGACGGTCGCGCGCCGCCGAGCACTTCGGGATCGTCCGGATGGTGGCCGAGACCGAGGCATTGTACGAGGACCTGTTGGCCCGGCACGGGTCAAGGGCGGCGTGATGACCGTCGCGCCACCGCCCCTTGTGCAGGTTGCTTGCGCGACCTGCGGAGCCGATCGACCGACGCGAGTCGCGCATGAAGGGCCACTCGGGATTGTCCGGTGCGGCGGGTGTGGACTCCTGTACGTCTCGCCGCGCCTGGCCGAGCCGCAAGCACACTACCACGGCGACCGCGATGCCGTGCTTCGCAAGTACGGTGCGATCTTGCGAGGTGAGCGGGGCCACAATCGCGACCCGAACTACGAGCAGGAGCTCGGCGTGCTGCGGCGCTTGAAGCCGACCGGCCGGCTGCTCGATGTCGGGACCCACTGCGGCTTCTTCCTGCGCAAGGCGCGCGGGCTGGGGTGGACGCTCGTTGGCGTCGAGCCCTCGCCCATTGGGGCAGCGCTGGCCCAAGAGTTCTATGGGCTGGACGTCCGCAACGCGCTGCTCGAGGATGCCGGTTTCTCAGACGGGTCGTTTGATCTTGTGACAATGGTCGACGTGTTCGAGCACGTTGGCGAGCCGATGACCGTCCTGGGCCAGGTACGGAGGGTGCTGCGTGATGACGGCTTGTTGTTCGTCAAGGTCCCGAACGGGCGCTACAACCTGTTCAAATACCGACTATTCCGCCGCCTGATGGGCCTGCGCGAGGTCGAGATCTTTGACGCCAAGGAGCACGTTGTCCATTACACGGCCGAGACGCTACGGGCGACGTTAGCTGCCGCCGGCTTCAAAGTGACGCGGGCCTTCGTGCCCCTGCCGATCCAGGACGGGGCGCGGTGGAAGTGTGCCTTGCGTTCGGTGGCCCACGTGCTGGCGCGCGTTCAGCGAGCGCTCGGCGGCGGCTTCGGCCCGCTCGCAACCGACATCGCCGTGGTGGCCGAGAAAGGGTCGCTTGGGCACATGCTTGGACGCGCCGCGCCATCGCACTCGGTTCGGCCGGCCGATTCCGAGAAAGCATTGTGAGCACGAGCGTGTCAGCTGTCGAGCGCGACGCCGATCGCCTGCCCGCGGACGGTGACGCCGGACGCATCGTCCGCGGGCGGTCCGCGACGTTCTGGCATGGCGCGCTGCGCGGAGTCAGCCTGCTGGCGGCCGTCCTCGCGTTGGGTCTGGCCCTGGCGCGCGGCCAGGGGGCCGCGGTCCCCGTCGCGCTGGTGGGGGCAGGAATCGGCGGGATCCTGGTCTGGCAAATCTACCGCGGGACGGAGCGCTCGTTCCTGCTGACGCTGTTCCTCGCGGCGTTCGCGTCCCGCCTCCTGGCCGCCGTCCTCCTCCACCCCTATCTGATGACTCGGCTGGTGACCGGCTCGAGGGACGTGACCTATATCGGCGTGATGTTCGAGGACGACCGCGTCTTCGACAACGTCGCCTGGGCGCTCGCGCGTACCTGGGCCGGTGTGATCGAGGGCGTCGACAAAAACGACGGCTACCTGATCAACAACTTCACGTACTCGACGGCGTGGCTTTACTACCTGCTCGGCCATGAGCTGTTGGCGGCCAAATTCCTGAATTGCTTCGTCGGCGCGCTGGTGCCACTCGCGACCTTCTCGCTGGGACGGGATCTCGGCGGTGAGCCGGTGGCACGCTTCGCGGCATTGGCCGTAGCGTTCTTCCCATCGTTGTTCCTCTGGTCAACCTTGAACCTCAAGGACGTGGCGATCGTCCTTCTGCTCACCGCCACGATCCTGACCGCGGGGCGCTTCGCTCGTCGGCCGACGCTCCTCAGCGCAGTACTGGTGCTCGGGCCGTTCGTGCTCCTCGAAAACCTCCGCGTCTACGTGTTCTACGTGCTGGGCTGGCTGCTACCGCTGACGTTCTTCGTCCTGAACCCAAGTCCTTGGCGCCGTCGGCTGGCGATCGGGCTCCCGTTTGCGCTCGCGGTGCTGTCAATCGTCTACGTCACAAACGAGAGCCAGGCCCTGGGTCTGCGGTACCTGACCGACAGACGATTGGAGGCCCTGGATTCCAGCCGCGCCTTCGGGGCGCAAGCGGCGGAGACTGGCATCGAGATCGAGAAGGTCCCACGGACGGAGGGCGGACGGGTCATCCAGCTGATCAATGCCCCGCGAGTATTGCCGTACGTGCTGTTCGCGCCCTTCCCGTGGTCGGCAGGCCGTCCGCGGGACCTGGCCGCGGTGCCGGAGATGCTGGCCTGGTACCTCGTGGAGGCACTGGTGGTGGTCGCGATCGTGGCGTGCGGTCGACGCCGCTGGCGAGAGTTGTTGCTGCCGGTCGCCTTCGGCGGAGCGATGGTCTTGATCTTCACCATCATTGAGGGCAATGTGGGAACCATCTTCCGACACCGCTCGATGCTGATGCCGCCTGCCTTTGTCATAGCCGGCCTCGGTCTGGTCTGGCTGCGAGGCCGCTGGGCGGAGCGGCGCGGGACGGTAGCCTGACGTGGCGTTGTGCCTGGTGACCGGGGGGGCTGGGTTCATCGGCTCCCACCTCACGCGTGCGATCGTCGCGGGCGGCGATCGGGTCCGGGTGCTTGACACGTTCTTGACCGGCCGGCGCGAGAACCTGGCCGACCTACCCGACGTGGAGACCATCGAGGGCGACATCCGCGATCTGCAAGGGCTCACCGAGGCGATGGCCGGCGTCGACCACGTCTTTCACCAGGCGGCGGTGCCGTCCGTTGCACGCTCCCTCCGCGATCCAGTGGCCACCAACGCGAGCAACGTCTCGGGAACGTTGAATGTCCTGCTCGCCGCCCGGGAGCTCGGCGTTCGGAGGGTGGTCTGCGCCTCGTCGTCGTCGGTCTACGGCGACACGCCGACCCTGCCAAAGGTGGAGACGATGGCGCCCAACCCACTCTCGCCGTACGCCGTGACCAAGCTGACCGGCGAGTATTACGGCGCGGTCTTCCACCGTCTGTTCGGCGTAGAAGCCATCTCACTCCGTTATTTCAACGTCTTCGGCCCGCACCAGGACCCGTCGTCCGAGTACGCCGCGGTCATCCCGAAGTTCATCGCGCTAATGCGTCGCGGTGAGCGCCCGTTGATCCACGGTGACGGCTCCCAATCCCGCGACTTCACCTACGTTGACAACGTGATACGGGCCAACCTGCTCGCGGCCGAGGCGAAGGCGGTCGGCGGCGAAGTCTTCAACATCGCCTGCGGTCAACGCTACACGCTGCTCGACCTGATCCGACAGCTCAACAGCGCCCTCGGCACCAGGATCGAGCCGGAGCACGGGGAGCCTCGCCCCGGTGACGTCAAGCACTCGCTGGCCGACATCGCGAAGGCGCGCGACGGTCTGAACTACGAGCCCCTGGTGTCCTTCGAGGAGGGCCTTGAGCGCACCATTGCGTGGAGCCGGTCGGCGCCCCGGATTGCAGAGGCGAATGCTTGATGTTAGCCACGCGGCGCGAGGTTGCGACATCCGCGCGATCATTGTATTCGAGTCGGTTGACGAGATGGCCCACGTACTCCGGGCCGGCTCCGAAAACGAGATCGAGGTCATTGCGACCATGACCCGGGAGGGTGATACCCTACTCTTGGCCGACGTGCACGTAGAAGCGCCCGAATCGGGATCGTTGGGAATCCACCCTCTGCGCGAACGCCCGCGAATGCTGGGTCGGCCACAGAGTCCGCGCAGCGTTGCCAACTTCGGCGCGAGGTGTACCGCCGCGGCGCGTCAAGGATATGCAGCGCCTACCGCGGTGATCGAGGTCGTGTGAGATGGCGAGGGTGGTGTTGGAAGATCGGAAACTGGAAATGCGCAACGTGTCGCTGAGCCGGTTTTCCGGAGTTCGAGCGGAGCTCGGCCCGCCGGGCATTCGGCAGCATCTCGATGTTCAACTCCCGCGCATCGACATGCCGCTAGCGAACACGGCTGACGACCTGGCCCAGGCGGCGTCCAACCGGCGGGCCGTGGCACCCATCGCACGCGCCGCGAAGCAGCGAGTTTCGGCGTGAGAATCCTGTTCCTGGTCCCCTATCCGACCGAGGCGCCGTCGAACCGGCTGAGGGTCGAGCAGTATTTCCCGTACCTGCGGCAGCACGGAGTCGAGCCGATCTTGCGGCCATTCATGTCGAGTGACCTCTACAACATTCGCTACGCGCCGGGCAGCATGGCCCGCAAGGTTGCCTCACTCGGGTTCAGCACGCTCAGCCGCTTCTTGGACGTGCGGCGTGCTGAACGGGCGGACCTCATCTTCGTCCACCGTGAGACGTTCCCGGTCGGGGGCCCGTTCGTCGAGGAGTTGCTGGCTCGGCGCGGGCGCCCGCTGATCTTCGACTTCGACGACGCGATCTACCTGCTCAACACCGGCGTCACCAGCCGAACGGTCGGGCTGCTCAAGCGGCCGAGCAAGACCGCCAGGATCATCAACCTGGCGACGACCGTGATTGCCGGCAACGAAAATCTCAAGGCCTACGCGTCGCTTTACAACCGCAACATCACGGTCATTCCAACCCCGGTCGATACCGATGTCTTCGCTCCGCGCCTGGGCGGCGCGCGGTCGCGCGACGGCAAGGTCGTGATTGGCTGGATGGGCAGCAACACGACGGCGCCCTACCTCAAGATGGTTGGCGATGCGCTGGCTCAGGTCGCACGACGCTTCCCGCACGTCGAGATCCGAGCGATCGGCGGCAGCTACGTGCCTCCGGTCAGTCCATCACAGACGGTCCGTCGCTGGACGCTCGATGGTGAGCTGGATGACCTGCACGGCTTTGACATCGGCATCATGCCGATGCCGGACACCGAGTGGACGCGTGGCAAGTGCGGCTTCAAGGCTTTGCTCTACATGAGTTGCGCGGTCCCGCCGGTCTGCTCGCCGGTCGGCCTGACGACGGACATCGTCCAGGACGGCGAGAACGGCTTGTTGGCCACGACGACTGAGGAGTGGGTCTCCAAGCTCTCGATGCTCGTCGAAGATCCGGCCCTTCGTAGACGGATTGGCTGTGCCGGGCGCCAGACTGTCGAGGAAAAATACTCGCTGACCGCGCATGCTCCGCGCTTCCTGGAGACGCTCACCCGGACCGTGGATCTCGACCGCCGCTCGGCCTGACTGTGTCTGACAGAGCCTCGACGTAATCGCAGAATCGTTCCAGCACGGCCTCACGGCTGAACTGCTGAGCGGTGGCGATGCCAGCGTAGATCAAGCCCGCTCGTAGCTGCTCGTCGCCGACGAGTCGCCCAATCGCCGCGGCAAGCGCGCGCGGGTCGTTCGGCGGGACCATCAGGCAGTTCTCGTTGGGTCGGGCGAAAGCGCGGACGCCGCCGCAATCGGTCGTGACGAGGGCGCAGCCGCTGGCCATCGCCTCTAGCGCCGGCAATCCGAACCCTTCGGCGCGGGAGGAGAACACGAAGAGATCGCACTCGGCATAGAAGCCCGCCATCGCAAGCTCGGTCGTCGGCTGCTCGACGACGACTGGGAAGCGCGTCAGCGGCGTAACGGGGTCCGGTGCGGCGATTCGGACGCGGATCGGCAGGCCGGCCGGCAGCAGTTCCACCGCCCTGAGGAAGTCGGGGTATCCCTTGGCGTCGCCGAGCCGGCCAATGGTGCCGATCGTCAGAGCAGGGTGCCTTCGTCGCTCGCGCGGAGGTCGGAACACGCCGGGGTCGATCCCGTGACCGACGACGTAGGCATGCTGATCACCGGTCTGGTCGCGCAGCCAGTTGGTCGTGACGATCTTGCGCAGCGGTAGGCGATAGCTCAGCCAGGCCAACGAAAAGCGAGCCAGGCGGCTGGGCAGATTTGCGTGGGCCAACAGTCCATGACTGAGTGGCTCGTACCCGCGGACATTGTAGGCCAGCGCGGCGCGGTCTTTCCGCACTGTCCGGGAGAGCCACGCGGCGTACGCCGTGGTGAAGTAGTTCGCCAGGCAAACGTCTGCGCCCGCGGTAGCGGTCGTGGCCAGGCGCACCAGGTACATGAGTTTGCGCGCGGTACCCGGTACCCACGTCGACCCACTCCTCAGGACGCGGACCTGAACCGCCGGATGGAGTGCTCCCGGCGGCGCGGCTGCGTAGTCAGGGACGAGGAAACGGACCCGGTGACCGCGTTCGGCCAGGGCGTTGCCCACGCCAATGAGTGATTTCACGCCGCCGGAGAGGTTGTAGCCGGCGAGCGGAATTGCGACCCGGATCGCCGGTCGCCCGCGCCGGCTTCCGTGTGTCGAGGCGGTTGCGGCAGCGGTCGACTGGGGTGTAGGGGCGAGCCTGTCGGTCAGCGTGGCCGCACCGAGGTTGCACGGCCTTCCTTCCGCAAGCGGATGCCGCCCATCTTGGCCAGCCCAAGGGCAATCTTGCGGGCGTGCGCCTCGGCACTGTGGGCCCGGGCGACGGTGTAGGCGCTGGCGATGAGCCGGCGCCGCAGGGTGCCGTCGCTCAACAGGCGGTCGATGGCACTGGCGAGTGCGAGAGGGTCGGCAGCCGGCACGAGCAGCCCATTGACGTCGTGTGCGACCAGCGTCGGGACGCCGCCCACATCGGTGGCGACGACTGGCAGGCCGGCTGCCATCGCCTCGAGCAGCACGCGCGGGGTACCCTCGCCGGGTAGGGTCGGAAGGACGAAGGCGTGGTGCGCGCGGGCGAGCTCCATCACCTCGGGCAGGGTCCGCGGCCCGACGAAGTCCACCTGATCGCTAATGCCGAGTCGCTCCGCTTCCGCCACGACGCGTGCCTGCTCCTCGGCGCCCAGGGTGCCGACGACCGGGCCGACAATCGTCAGCCGCGCGTCGTGGCCCCGCGTGCGCACCTGGACGAGTGCCGCGGGCAGGTAGCGTAGTCCCTTGCGCGGGTCGATCCTGCTGACGCAGAGCAGACGGATCGGCTCGTCAGGACATCGGTCCGCGAGCGGGTCGGGCCGGTCGCCAACGTCGCGCGCCGAGATGGTCGACGTGGTCGTGACCATCACCTGGCGACCGGCGCGGTTGTACTTGGCGTAGAGCGCCTGTCCGTTGACGAACGTCGGCGCTCCGCTGACCATCCAGGTCTGGAGTCGCTCCTCGACGGCCAGGTAGATCCGGTAGGCGAGTCGCTTCGGGCTGTCCACACGGACGGAGGCAGCCACGCCGGCGAGATCGCCGACGACGAGCAGGAAGATCGATCGGCGCCGCAGCCGGGCCAGGAAATACGCGTAGATGCCCAGCGGGGTCGGCACGCGCAGATTAACGAGATCCCAGGTTGATAGCTCACACCAGAGTCTACGGAGCATATGGGGTAAGCCGGCGTAGAAGCGGGGCAGGCCGTCGAAGAACGAGAGCCCGCAGAGCCGAACGTTGTCGGCGTCCAGGCGGTACGCGTCAAAGGGGAACGGCTCGCGACGCTCGGGGACGCACAAGACGATCTCGTCGACACGGTCGGCTAGTGACTCGACATACTTGCTAAACGAACCTTCAGCCTCCCACAACCCACCCGAGGAGTCCCGGTAGAATGGTCGGTGGTAGACGATCGCCATCCGCACGGGTCAGGCCGCCGAGGCAACGAGAGACTGGTAAAGGCAGACGAGCTTCTCGGCGCTTCGCCGCCAACTGTGGCGCTCCAGAACTCGTAGACGGCCGGCTCGTCCCATGCTCGCGCGCAGCGTGGGGTTGACCAGGAGGTCGAGCGTGGCGCGCGCGAAGTCGGACGCGTCGCCCGGCTCCGTCAGCCGGCCGTTCTCACCATCAACCACATAGCGGGGTACGCCGCCAACCCGTGTGGCGACGACCGGCCGTTCGCAGGCGCCGGCTTCGAGGACGGCATTCGGCGAGTTGTCGAACGAAGACGAGAGCACGACGACGTCGGCCAGCGCGTACAGCTCCGGCAGGCGGGTGTGCGGTTGCTGACCAAGGAACCGCACCACCTGCTCGAGACCGAGACGGTGAACCTGGCGGCGCACCTTGGGTTCGAGGGCGCCCTCGCCGGCCAGTAGGAGCGTCGCCGTGGGGCGCTCGCGGTGTACCAGCGCGAAGGCCGAGATGAGCAGCGGCAAGTTCTTGAGGGGGACGAAGCGTCCGACGTACAGGAGCACGTCACGTCCTTCGAGACCGAGCCGGGCGCGCTGCTCGATCGGCTCTGACTCAAGTGGCCGGAACAGCTCCACGTCGACGGCGCCAGGGATCACGACGAGCTTGCGACCGAGCGCGTCCTCGTAGTTGTCGGCGTCCCAACCATCACCAATCACCGCGTCAGCCCGCGGCACGTACGGCCGCAGCCAGCGCTCGGGTAGTCCGCCTTGATTGCGAATGACGACCGGTAGCCGCCGTCGTCGCTTGACGTCTACGACCGGATAGAGACCCGCCGCCTGAAGGATGTCGATCGGGTAGCCTGGATCGGCGACCAGGTCGACCACGCGCCGACTGAAGGTGCGGATATCCTGATTCAGGAGGAACGTCGCCAGGCGCCCGGTCTTTGGCAGGACCATCAAATGGTAGACGAGCTCGCGGAAGTATGGTGCGCGGAGCAGCCGCGACGGTACGCCGGCGATTGGGTGGCGCACGCGGCCGAACACGGGATCCACCGAGACCAGCGTCACCGTGCAGCCGAGGTCTCGCAAATGCTCAGCAAACGCTAAGTCGCGCGTTTCACCGCCGCCGCGCATCATCGACAGCGTGTAGTTGACCAGCGTCACTCGGAGCCCACTCACGGGCCGACTCGACCTGGGGTGGCGGCCGCGCCCACGCGTTCGGCCAGCCCGGCGTGGTAGAGGGCCGCTATCTCAGAGACGTGCCGCTCGATCGAGAAGCGCGCTCGCGCCGTGATGGCCGCCTGCGCACCCAGCGCGGAGTGCAGGTCCGTGCGAAGCAGCAATGGCTCGATCGCGTGAGCCAGGGCAGCCGGTTCATTTGGCGGCACGAGCAGGCCGGTCTCGCCATGCTTGAGGACTTCTGGGTTCCCCCCCACGCTTGTCGCGACGATCGGTCGTCCGGCGCCCATCGCCTCGATCAGTGCGAGCGACAGCCCCTCCCAGAGCGAAGGAAGGATGAACACGTCCGTCGCGGCATACAGCGTCTCGCGGTCACGCTGCACGCCGACGAAATGGACGCGGTCACGCAGGCCAAGCTCCTCCGCCGTGGCTTCCAGCGTGGCCCGCAGCGGTCCCTCCCCGGCGATCATAAGCTGAAGTCGCGGGAACCGTGAAGCAAGCTGCGCCAACGCCCGCAGCAGGACCGCATGGCCCTTTTGCTCGGTCAGCCTCCCGAGCGTGCCGAGGATCAGCATGTCAGGATCTAGACCAAGCCTTCTGAGCGCGGGTGCGCGATCTTCGGGCGCTGGGGCATGGCCGAACTGCACCGCGTTGTAGACCACCGCGATCTTGTCCGAGGCCACACCAACCTGACGACGATAGACGTCCCCCACTGCGCGACAACATGCGACGACGCGGTACGTAGCCGGGGCGAGCAGCCGCTCCATCAAGGTGTGGCGGTGGGACTTGTTGGCATAGACGTTCTGCTCCGCCGCGAGCACCACGGGCACTCCGGCTGCCATCGCCGCCAGGCGTCCGTAGAGGTTGGCGTTCAGCAGGTACGTGTGGACCACGTCCGGCACCTCGCGCCGGAGCAGGCGCAGCAGGCGGACGAACGCCGCCGGGTCGCGCGGGCCAGGCTGGCCCGACGCGTGGTGGACCGGCACGCCAGCGCGGGCGATCTCTTCGGCAATCGGCCCACGATGGGTGATCGCCACGACGCCCGCGTTCACGCCCACGGCCCTCAGCTGCCTGCTGGCGCCGAGGACGAGCTCCTCGGCGCCGCCGACGTTCAGATTCTGGCAGAGCAGCAGCGCCTTCATGCCGCGCAGGAGGTGCGCCGCGCCTCGGCCACCGCGTCGACGATCAGCGTTGCGATGCGCTCGGTGGCCCGCCCGTCGAACCGGGTGTAGCGGGCGAGGACGGCCTTGCGCTCGCCCTGAAGCCGCTCGCGGGTCGGCAGGTCCGCCAGGGCCTGGGCAGCCGCTGCGGCGAAAGCCTCAGGTGTCCGGACGTGGAGGGTCCCCCCGATTTCCTCAAATGCATCAAAGTGCGGAACCGAGTCCAAGTTGACCGTGACGATCGGGCGGTCGAGCATCATCGCCAGCAGGACGGTCGACGAAGACGACGAGACGAAGAGGTCGCTCGCCGCGATCAGCTCGGCCATCTCGGCGTCGGCGATCACCCGTACTGGCGGGTTCAGATCCGCGCAGAAGGCGTACTCTTCGGGCCGTTCGCGTGGATGTAGCTTGAGCACGAGGTGGGGTAGGCCCGGCAGGCCGGCAACGGCCGCGGCAATTGCTCGGACGCTCGCGCGGAGTTGGTCAGGCGTCATGACCCGCCGCCAGAGGACCGGCTGAGTGGCGTACAGGACCATTGGCCCGTCGGCGGGTAGGCGGTAGCGTGCGCGGATGGCCGCGCGGGCGCGAGCGTCGATCGCGGCCGCCTGGCTGTGTGCCACGTCGTGGGCCGGGTGACCGGTGACCACGATGCGTTTGTTGCGCACGCCCTGGGCGCGGTACTGCGCCTCGAACGCCTCGCCCATGACGGCGAACAGGCGGGCTTCGCCCCCACCGTAGCTTTCGGCCAGGTCGAACGAGAGACCCAGGCCGCGGAGCAGCATGCGATAGGCAGCACGAGTGAGTGGCGCCGTCAAGCGCCGAACCCCGCGTCGCTCGGCTGGCCGAGGAGCGCCGTTCTGGACCGTGCGCAAGCGATCGTACATCGGCTGCGGGAAGTTGAACGCCCACTGCACAACGAGGGTCGGCAAGCCCTGGTAGTTCGCCTCACGGACCAGGAACCTTTCGAAGAGCAGGGTGTCCTGGATGACCACGACTGCCGAAGGGCGCTCACGCTCCAGCGCCGCCTGCGCCAGTTGCCGCGCGACGCGCAGACGGGCCAGCTCGCTTACCGTCCTGCCGAGGCGAGACTCGGCGACCGGTCCCGGCCACTGGCCACCGGTCTGTTCGGGTACAAAGACGCGGCTCGCGCCGAGGGCGCGGCGCCTCAGCTCAACGTGCGCCCAACTGCCCGGCTCGTGGTGGAACAGCACACGACTGCCCAGACCATGGCTGGCCCGGAGATGGTCGATCACAGGCAGAAAGGTTCGGAGTGTCTCGTCTGGCTCACGGGCCACAAAGAGGACTGGTCGCGGGTCGCCGAGAGCACGTGCACTCCGCTGGTCGGCGGGGGGCGGACTGGGCATGCGGCGCACAGTGTAGCACGAGTGGATGGTTGCACCGGTCGGAATCATGAGTAGAATGCGAAAGGGCCGGGCAGGGCCGAGAGGCGAGACACGTCGGCGACCGGCCTCGTGGAGGGTGGCCTGGTGCCGCGTGTGGTTGTCGACTGGGTCGAGCGCAATCGAGGCGGTTTGGCGCTCGGCATCATCGGGATGGTGCTGGTTGGACTCTCCGCCGCGTACCTCCAGCGGCCGTCGCCGGCACCGCTCGTCGTGCAGGTGCCCACCGCACGCCCGAGTCCCTCGCCGCAAATCGTACCGATCGCCGTCAACGTGGTCGGCGAGGTTCCCCACCCTGGCCTGTATCATTTGCCCCCGGGCTCACGCATCGACGACGCCATCAAGGTGGCCGGTGGTGCGACTGACGCGGCCGACGTGCAGCGCCTGAACCTGGCGGCGCGCCTGGCCGATGGGCAGCAGGTCGTCGTCCCGCGCACGGTTCAGACGCTCGGCGCGGGATCCCCCGCCGCGTCGCCGGCGCTTGTCAACGTCAACGTGGCACCCGTGCCCGAGCTGGACCGCCTTCCGGGCGTCGGACCCGTCATCGCTCAGCGGATCGTGGCCTATCGCGAGCAGTACGGTCCTTTCACAAGCGTGGAACAGCTCCGCGAAGCCAAGCTCGTCAACGCCGCGACGTTCGAGAAGATCAAGGACCTGGTGACGGTGTGACGCTTCTGGCCGCGGCGATCGGCTGGGTGGCGGGGATCGCGGCCGGATTGCATGTGCCGGAGCTGGGTTGGCTTGGCGTGTCGGCGTCGGTGGGGTGCGCGGCAGCCGCCTGGATCGGCGGTGCGGGAGCTCGGCGATCAACGGCGTTAGCCGTGCTCGCCGCTTGCCTCGGCATGGGTTGGGCGGCACGCACGGGCAGCGTCGAGCCAGACCAGTTCGGGGATCTGTCTGGTCAGGTACTGCTAGTAGGGCGAGTGGCCGATGCGCCAATGCCTACTGGTCGACGCCTCCAGTTCCCGCTCGACGTGGTCCGCGTCCAGAGTGCGTCGGGCGAAGTGCGTGCTCATCCAACTGGCGCGCGCGTGCTCGTCCGCGGGACGGCTCAATCCATCGAGTATGGTGACCTCATCGAGATCCGTGGAAAACTCGTTGAGCCGCGCTCTCGGCCGGGCTACCCGGCGGCCGAGCTGCTTGCGCGCCAAGGGATCGCGCGCGTTGCAGATGCCACGTCGATCCGTCGACTGACTCGCGCCGAGCCAAGCGCAATGGCCGCGTTGCACCGGCTTCGAGGTCGACTTGAGACGACCCTCCGCGAGTCGCTGCCGGAGCCGCACGCTTCGCTGGTCGCCGGCGTGCTACTCGGGACTCGAACCGGCGCTCCGCCGGAGCTGCGGAGCGCGCTCGCCGCGACCGGCACTACTCACGTCGTCGCCGTCTCGGGCTTCAACGTCGTGGTTCTGGCGGGCGCAGTCGAGCTGCTGTTGACCCGAGTGGTGCAGGTGGTCGGTCGCCCGTGGGCGCTGCTCCCGATGTTCGTGACGGTCTGGGGCTACACTGCGCTCGTGGGCGCCCCGCCCTCGGCGATTCGCGCTGCAGTGATGATCTCACTCGTGTTCGCCGCCCGCGCCGTCGGTCGGCTCCCCGACCCAGCCACGGTCCTGGCGGTCGCCGGGGCGGTGATGCTCGCGTGGGATCCGCGGCTGGCACTCGACCTCAGCTTCCAGCTTTCGCTCGTGGCCACAGCGGGCCTGATCCTGTTCGTTGCGCCGATCGCCGACCACCGGTCGGTGGCGTGGTTGCCTCGCCCGATCCGCGATCTCCTGGCAGTCGCGCTCGCGGCCCAGATTGCCACGCTGCCGATCATCCTATCCACCTTTCACACGTTGTCGCTCGTCTCACCACTGGCGAACGTGCTGATTGGGCCAGCCGTGCCCGGCATCATGCTCGCCGGCGGCCTGCTGGTCCTGTTCGGCCGCTCCCCGGCCTCGGGACGCTTCTGGCGTGGCTGGGCTGGGCGCTGTCCGGCTATGTCCTGGCCTCGATTGACTGGGCAGCGGGACTGCCGGGCGCCGTGGTGTTCACGGGGCGAGTCCCGGCCTCGGTCGTCGCGGGCTGGTATGGGGCGCTCCTGCTCTGGGCAGCGGCGGGCTCGGCTGACGTGCGTGCTTGGCTCGGGTATCGGCGCTACGTCGGCCGCGGGCTCGCCGGGGCCGGGCTGGCGTTGCTGCCGATGTCGGCCTTGCTGGCGGCGTCGCGGCCGGACCACGTGGCCGTCTCCGTGCTTGACGTGGATGCGCCCGCCCTATTCGTGCGAGCTGGCGAGCGTACGATGCTCGTCACGGGTGCCGCGGGTTCCGGTCCGTTGGCCGCGTCGCTCGCCGAGCGCCTCGGGTTGTGGGAGCGTGGCATTGATCTGGCGGTCCTGGTCGACCGGCCTGAACTCGTGGCCGAGACCTTGCGCCGCTACCCTGCCAGCCTGGTGGTCGCGCCCTCGGCCGACGCGGTGCGGAGCGGCGGCCCAGCGCCCGCCACGCCCGCGCTCGGAGGCTCCTCCGTCGTGCCTCAGGAGGGCCAGCGCATCGATCTCGGCGAGGACGTGTGGGTCCACGTGGTCGACGTCCGCGAGCATGCGGACGTGGCGGTACTGGACGTGAGGGTCGTGGTCGGCGAGGTGTCAGTCTGGCTGCCAGGCCCAGGACCGGCGAGCGCGCGCTGGGGCGAGGTCGCGGAGGACGGGCGCCATGTGCTCGTGCGACTGCCGTCGCGGTCACTGGCCTGGACTCGGGTCGCGCCGAACGTCCCGTGGCTAGCGATCGTCGGCGACGGCCTGGAGCTCGCAGATCGATCTGGCACCGGGTCCACCGACGACGCCGACGGACCCCGGCTCGTGCTCGATCAGCGAGCGTACGGCGGCGTCGAGTTGGTGCTCGCCGCGAGCGGGTGGAGCGTGCGGACCGAACGTTGCCCGCGAGGCCGTGGCTGTGTCGTGGTGCCGTAGGTGCTGGCTCAGTCGTGGGATACAATCGCGGCGGACGCGCGGCGTTCGCGGTCCGGGGGAGGATGACGGTGTCCGTTGTGAGCCTCGCTCGCGCGGCGGCCCTGATATTCGTAGGCAGCATTCTCATCAGCGGCTGCCAGTACCTGCCTGCCAATCCGTTCCGCCCGGCGGCACCAGATCCCGCTCCGGAGCGGAAGCCGCCTGCGGCCAGCTCACCGAACCCGGCCGGAGGGTTCACGGCGTTCTGGGTGAAGAACCACAAGATCACCGAGATGTGGAGTGGGCCAGCCGGCGAGGCCAACGCCACGAGCTTCGGCCCCACCTCCGCGCAATTCTGCTCGTTCCAGGTGGTCCTTCCGCCCGAGGGACCTCGGGTGTACGTGTTCAACCCGTACACCGGCAACTACCTCTGGATGGACGCAGATGCCATCGGCCCGGTCGGCGGTGAGCCGGAGACGCGGACTGGCCCAAAACCGGCCAATCAGAACTGCGCCGAGGCCATCTACGAGGGCTGAGTTCGGGGCAGCGGTCAGACGGTCAGGTCAATCCGGTCCAGCGTTGGATCAGCACCAGGGCAACAAGGTTGGCGATCATCACCGCCAAGACGATGATCAACTCCATCCCTTCACTCACGATCACAGCTGCGTCTCCTCGACTATGGCTTCTTGAACCATCGTGGCCCCTGCGTCGGCTCGCTCATGCGCCGTTCATGGCTCACGGACGATGGCGTCCCAGTCGGCCGTCTGTGCCGGGTCAGGAGCCCTCGGTCTGGTCACCCTTGTTCAGCATTTTAAGGGTGCCCTCGAAAAAGCCGCCCTCTTGCATCACCAAAGACCCGGCGCTGACCTCCCCGGTCACCCGCCCGTTTGGGGCAATCTCGACCCGTCCCCGGCAGACGACCTCGCCACTAAGCTCGCCGCGAATCACAATCTGCTCGGCGCGCACTGTGGCACTAACGCGAGCACCTTGCTCGATGACGACGCGCCGCTTGCTCGACAGCTCACCTTGCACCGCGCCGAGGATCCGAATCGAGTGTTCTGAGCGCAGGTGTCCCTCGACCTCGGTCCCCGCGCCGATCACGCTCTCTGAATCCTCCGCGGCCATGTCCCTAGCGTTCGGCCCATCCGACGAGATGGGCGACGGCGCAATCGTCTGAGGCTCGGATGGCCCGCTCATTGATCCGGCGCTGAGCTGGTTCGGATCCGCCGTCTCAGCCGTAGCTGGCGAGGGCACTCGCGCGGATTGCGTCTGGATCGGGGGGGCAACCGCGGGGCCCGCCGCCAGTGGCGGCGCGGCAGCCTCGATCGGCTCCCGGGTTTGGGACGGCGAAGCCGCGGCGGTTCCCGAAGACCGGTCCTCGATCAGCTCGTCATGTGGCTCGACAACGGGTTCCTCGAGGTCGCGCGTCTGTTCCTTGCTGCCGAGCGCTCGGGAAAAGCGAGTCCACTCCGATTCTTCCGTTTTCTTGAACATGCTGCCTCCTGACGCGAGGTCGGCTGCCGAAGCGCCGCGATGCGGCAAGACTCGGGTCAGTATACTGTGGCGAGTGGTGGGTCGCAATCAAGACCACGCCGCGCTCAGGCACGCTGCATGGCTTGACTCTGCCTCGCTGGCGCTCCATTTGTCGCAACCAGGCGTAGGCTCGGCAAGCCGTCTGCCGGCGCGGATGGGCCGCGTCCATGGCACTGAATGATCCTGTGATGCAGACCGCGGTCATGGCGGGTTGGCGCGCTCCTCGCGTCGGGACACTCCACTACAATTGGCCCGAGGAGTTGCTCCGGAGGCAGCCACGGTGAAACCAGCGCTCTTCGAGTACTTCGCGCCGACTACGGTACCCGAGGCGCTCTCACTACTGGCCGAGCAGGGCGACGAGGTAAAGATCCTGGCCGGCGGCCAGAGCCTCGTTCCGCTCATGAACATGCGCCTGGCGCGTCCGGCGGCACTGGTCGATATCAACGGGATTGCGGATCTCGCCTTCATGCGCGAGCGCGACTCTGGAATCGGCGAACCTCCGGGACTGACCATTGGGGCCATGACCCGCCAACGGACCCTCGAACGGTCCGAGCTGTGTCGAGCGCGAGCGCCGCTGCTCCACGAGGCCATCGGCTTCGTCGGTCACATGGCGATTCGAGCCCGGGGCACGATCGGTGGGTCCGTGGCGCATGCCGATCCCGCGGCCGAGCTGCCGGCGGTGATTACCGCGCTGGGTGCCGAACTGGTCGTGCAGGGCGCGGCAGGCGAGCGCATCGTGCGACCTGACGAGCTGTACCAAACCTACTTGACGACCACGCTGGCGCCCGAAGAGCTGCTCACCGAGGTTCGGCTGCCGTTGTGGCCCCAGGGCGCCGGCTGGTCGTTTATGGAGGTCAGCCGGCGGCATGGCGACTACGCCCTGGTTGGGGTGGCCTGCGTCGTCCAGGTAGACGGCGCAGGACGCTGCTCGGACGCACAGCTTGTGCTCACCGGCGTCGGCGGCACCCCGTACGTGTCACATCTCGGGCAGCAGGCGTTGCTCGGAGAGCAGCCGGACGACTCCCTCTTCGAGCGGATTCAGGGCGTGGTCTCGGCCGACGTCGGGCTGGAGCCAGAGTCGGACCTTCACGCATCGGCGTTGTACCGCAAGGAGGTCGCGGGTGTGATGGTCAAGCGCGCGCTCAAAGTCGCCTTTGAGCGGACTACCCGGCGCGTGGGGAACGGCGCGTCGGTCTGAGCGTGGCGGGCAGCCTTCGGTTTGCGAGTCGCGGGCGCTTCGTGGCGCCACCAGAAGCACTCTGGCCCTTCCTGGCCGACACGTCCAGGCTAAACCGAGCGATCGGCCTACCGCCGGTCCACTACACGATGAGGCCGGCCGATGGTGGCGGCTCGCACATCGAGGCCCAGATTCGTCTCGCGGGGCGCGTCGTCGCCAGCTGGAACGAGCAGCCGTTCTCCTGGCGCCAACCCTACGGCTACGTCATCGTGCGCGAGTTCCATGGGGGCCCATTCGAGTCGCTCCGGTGCGGCGTCGAGCTGACGCCGGCGGGCGGCGGCACGGATCTGCTCGTGTTCGCTGAGTTTGAGCCGCGCAGCGCTTTCGGCTCGGCGACTCTTCGAGCAGGACTGGGCCGCCATTCGACGGAGAGCATCGTCCGCCAGTGCCGTTCGTTCGAGCGGCACTGGAAGGGACGAGCCCGGAGTCCGTTTCCTTCGCTAGTGCCGCGGGGCCCGCTGCCGCGACGGGTGGGCGTGTTGGCCGCTCGCCTGGCCACGGCAATTGGGGACGCGGAAAGCGTCGAACGCCTGCGTCATCATCTGGAAACCGGCCGAGACGACGAGGTGGTCAAGATGCGCCCGTTCGAGCTGGCCGATCGGTGGGGGCGCGATCGTCGCGCGACACTGGCGTTGTTCCTCCGGGCGACGACTGCCGGCTTGCTCACGATGAGCTGGGACGTGCTGTGTCCGAATTGCCGCGTAGGCAAGGCCGAGTACTCTACGCTGAAGGATCTGAGGACGGAGGCGCACTGTGACGGCTGCAACATCGTCTTCGACGCGAGCTTCGACCGACTGGTGGAGGTGCGCTTCAGTGTAGCAGCGGCCGTCCGCGCGGTCGATGATCGCGAGTACTGCGTGGGTGGACCGATGAACACCCCGCACGTGGTGGCGCAGGCCGCCGTGCCGCCCGGCCGCACTCAGCAGATGGCCTGCCGGCTTGGGTTAGGTTCCTACCGGGTCCGCTCGCCCCAGGCTGCCTCCCCGGCCACCCTCCAGGCCGTCGAGGATGGGCCAGAGCGGGAGCTCTCGATCGTGATCGGAGCGAACGGGCTGGAGGTCGACCCGAACGTCGTTGCGCCCGGTGAGCGCGGTTTGACGATCCTGAACGGTACTGTCCGCGCGGCCGTAGTCGCCATCGAGGGAAATCTCTGGCCAGACACGATCGCGACAGCAGCAACCGTGAGCACCTTGCAGGAGTTCCGTGACCTGTTCTCTTCGGAAGTGCTTGCGCCGGGTTTGCAGCTCGGCATCCGACGGCTGGCATTCCTGTTCACCGATCTGACGGAGTCTACCGCGCTCTACGGCCGGGTCGGGCAGGCGCGCGCCTTCCGCATCGTCCAGGACCATTTCGGCATCCTCAGGGATGCGATCGCAGCTCACCAAGGGGCCCTGGTGAAAACGATCGGCGACGCTGTCATGGCTACGTTCGAGACGGGTGCCGACGCGCTTGCAGCCGCGGTGGCCATCCAGCGCAACATCCGCGCACTGGATGTCGGGGGTGTCGCCGATCCGGCGCATCTGGTCAGGGTCGGTGTGCACATGGGGCCGTGCGTCGCCGTGACGCTGAACGAGCGGCTCGACTACTTCGGTACAACGGTCAATCAGGCGGCGCGCGTCGAGCACGAGGCGCGTGGCGGAGAGATCGTGGCCACCGCCGAGGTCTGTGACATGCAGGAGGCGCGGACAGTGTTGGCGGACGCAGGTGTCGCCGTCGCCGGGGGCCACGTCCGGCTCCGCGGCCTCGCTGAGCCGGTGCGCATCTACCGGATCACCGTTCCCTGAGAGGGCTTCAGCGAGTTGGCGGCCTCGTGGGTGGCTGCCCACGGGTAAGCGCCCGACCGCGTTGATAAAAGAGCCAGAAGGCCGGTGGGACTGAGAGCGCGGCGAGGCCGATCAGGACTGGATCGCCAAAGAGGCGTCCAGTGATCGCCAGGCTCACGGTCACGAGCCCGAGTAGGGCGAGCATCATCCCGAACACATACGGGTCGCCTATCCAGGGGCGGCGTCTCCGCGGACCCGTTGTCTTCCGCTCAGGTCTCCGCTGGTGCATGTTGCTCATCGAGGCCCCCCAAATCTCGTGACCGACCTCGTGACCGATCGTCGAGCGTCTATCCTACCCGTCCGGGGGTCGTGGGCCTCGGGCGTGACAGCGCCACCTGGCTCGGACACGTCGCGGTACTTGAATCCCTGCACGGTCTAAGAGTCAGTCCGGAGCGGGCGTGGCACCAGCCGTGAGGTCGACTGATTGACGCGTGGGGTCCGTCTGCCACGGGTCAGTGTTCGACAACGGCACGGTCGTCGCCAGCGGTACCATCGTCGGCGCGGCGACCGTCGGCAGCGGCTGGCGCGGTCCGACGCTGAAGTACCATCGGTAACTGCCCATTTGCCCCTGGTCGTTGCGCGCTTCTACGCGGACCTCGTGCATCCCGATCGGGAACCAGAGCACAAAACTGAGCACGAACGTCCTTCCAGGCGACCCGTCGAACAGCGGCTCGATCGAGGTTCCGTTCACAAACGCGGCCACGTCGACGAGGTCACTGCCGCCGGTCACGCGGGCGCCGATGATGACGTTGCCCGGCGGGACGGCCGCGCCGGGCGCGGGCTGGAGGTTGGTGATGAGCGGGTAGACGCCCGGCAGGGCGGGACGGCTAGGACCGGCTGAGATGGGAGGCACTGGCGTGGGCGTTGTGCTCGTGCCAACCGTGCGGGCCGGAATTGCGGTGCTGGGAGGGCGCTGCACGATCGGTGCGACGAGCGTCGGAGGCGGCTGCACCACCAGCCCTTCCGACGGCGTGCCGGCTAACCACGGTAGGGCGCCGTCGCGGGGCCGAGCGCCCGAGCGCGAGCACGCCGCCGCGCACACAGCGGCTCCGAGCAACGCGGCGACCCAGGTCCGGCGTCCGCCGAGGTGCAGCAGGCGGGCGGCGTTCCTCAGGTTGCGGGGCGCCCTCTGGGTCCCATTCATCCCCACGACGCCGCCGAGCATAGATGGCTATGGCAGCCACGTCAAGACGGGGCGGGCACCAGCTGACCCCTGTAGATTTGCCGTTGTTGACCTGGGCGGGTCCTCGGCGGTCTCGTTCGGCTACCATATCTCCGCTCGGCGGCGGGTCGCCGCGGCCATCACGAGGACGAGGCGAGCGGCGGTGGTACGTGCGTCCCGCGATCGGTCTGTGTACACGGACCCTGGCGACGGCGACGAGCTGATTGCCAACGTCGTTGCGCGGCCACTGCGCGTGAACCGCGACCCACGGGGGATCCTCGTGGAGACGCTCAGGGCGGATTGGCGTGACTGCTACGACGCCGCCGAGCGCCCGTTCGCGCAGAGCTATTACTCGCTGACCGAGCCGTGGATCGCCCGTGACGAAGACCGCTGGCACGTCCACGCTCGGCAGGAGGACCGGTTTGTGGTCCCGGCCGGCGACGTCGCCCTGGCGCTGCACGACGTGCGCGATGGCTCGCCGACGCGCGGGCGTCTGAACCTGATCCGGCTCGGTGACTCGAACGGTGACAACGGCCAGTACCTTGTCGTGATTCCATGCGGCGTCCTGCATGGGTTCATGGTCGTCGGACCTAAGGCCGCGCTCCTGCTTAACTACCCAACACGACTGTACGATCCGGCTGATGAAGGGCGTGTGCCCTTCGCGGAGGTCGCCGCCCGGCTCCCGGACGGCACGTTGTTCTCCTGGGACCTGGTGCGCCAGGTGGAGGGCGGCGCTGTGATGACTGCCAGCTAACGTGGGGATCCAGCGACGCGCATGAAGGTCCTCGTCACTGGCGGGGCAGGCTTCATCGGTTCACATGTGGTCGACCAGATGCTGTCGGCGGGCCACGAGGTTTCGGTGGTGGACAACCTTCGGACCGGCCATCGTGCCAACGTGAGCCCCGACGTTGAACTCCATGACGTCGACATCCGGGACGCCGTCGCGCTTCGGCAGGTGTTCGAAGCGCAACGTCCGGAGGTCGTCTCGCACCAGGCCGCCCAGGCCAGCGTGCGGCTCTCGATGGAGGATCCGGTCGGTGACGCCGACATCAACGTGATCGGATCCCTCCAAGTCCTGGAGGCGTGCCGTTACTCCGGGGTGCGTAAGCTAATCTATGCCGGGACCGGCGGTGCAGCCGTCGGCGAGCCGCGCTACACGCCGGTCGACGAAGACCATCCCGTCAACCCGCTGAGCCCGTACGGCGCGAACAAGCACGCGGTGGAGCATTACTGCTCCCTCTACCGGGCGAACTGGGGCCTCCAGACAACGATTCTTCGCTACTCGAACATCTATGGCCCACGTCAAGACCCCCACGGCGAGGCCGGGGTGATCGCCATCTTCGTCGGCCAGATGCTAGCGGGTGGTGACCCGGGGCCGACCGTCAACGGTACCGGCGAGCAGGAGCGTGACTACGTCTACGTGAGCGACGTCGCCGAGGCGAACGTGCTCGCGCTCGAGCGTGGGGACGGGGGGATGTACCACCTCGGCACTGGACTCGGGACGTCGGTCAACGAGTTGTTCGATCGGCTGGCGGGCATGATCGGCTACCGCCGCCCCCGCCAGCACGGCGCGGCCCTGCCCGGGGAGGTCTACAAGATTGCCCTGTCAGCCGAGCGGGCGAAGCGGGACCTCGGCTGGCAGGCCCGGGTGCCCTTAGAAGCGGGACTGCGCCTCACGGTGGAGAGCTTTCGATGAGGATCGACGACTGGCCGGAACGCGACGTCGTCGCGTCGGGAGGATGCTCAGGTGAGTGAGATGCACACTGTGCGCGCGGTGCGGGCCACGGCGGTGGCCGTGCCGTTGGCACAACCGACTCGGATCGCGACCCGCGAAGTCTTCGCCCGCGAGTACGTCCTCGTCGAGGTGGAGACCCACGATGGGCTCGTGGGCGTGGGGTACACCTACACCGGGACGAGCGGAGCTAGGCTGCTCGCGGCGCTGGTTGATGAGTACTTCGCCCCCAGGCTCGTGGGCCAACCAGCGCTGGGACCGGAGCGGTTTTGGACTGCTCTCTACCAGGAGCTACTGTTGATCGGCCGCCGGGGATTCGTGCTCCGCGCGCTATCCGCGCTGGACATTGCGCTCTGGGACCTGCTGGGTCAGGCCGCGGGTCTGCCGCTCTACTGCCTGCTCGGCGGCCACCGCGATAGCGTCCCGGCCTACGCGTCCGGTGGCTACTACCGTGCCGGTGACCCGCTCCGCGAGGTCGAGCGCGAGCTGGGCCTCTACCGTGACCTGGGCTTCACCGACTTCAAGATCAAGGTCGGAGGCGCGACGCTCGAGATTGACGTCGAGCGAGTGAGGGTCGCGCGCGAAACGATTGGTCCCCGTGCGCGGCTCGGCCTGGACGCCAACAACGCCTGGAGAACGGCACCTGAAGCGCTGCGCTTCGCACGGGCGGTTGAGCGCTACGAGCCGTGGTGGCTCGAGGAGCCGCTCGGGCCGGACGACGTCGAGGGGCACGCCCAGGTAGCGGCCGTGCTCGACTGGCCGGTGGCGACAGGCGAGATCCACAGCTCCCGCTGGGATTTCCGACAGTTGATCGAGCGGCGCGCCGCCGATATCCTCCAGCCGGACGCCGCGGTCCTGGGTGGCGTGGGCGAGTGGATGCGGGTGGCCCACGCCGCTGCGACCTTCGACCTCCCGGTCGCGCCACACTGGCACGCGGACCTCCACGTCCACCTGGCCGCGGCCGTGCCGAATGCGTTGACGGTCGAGTACTTCCTGCTGGAGGAAGACATTTACAACTTCGAGCGATTGCTGGCCGAGCGCCTTCGTCCTCAGAATGGAGTGATCCCGCTGCCTCAGCGCCCAGGGTTGGGGCTGGTCCTGGACCGTGACGCGCTGTCGCGCTACCGGATCGGCTGACTATTGGACGCTCCCCACGGCGGAGCCATCCGATTCCGCTGAGCCGCTCGGGACGAGGCGCCAGGTCTATACTCGCCGGCGGAGGTGGCGGCGTGGCGAGTTCGAATCAACGATTCGTCCTGGCGATCGATCAGGGGACGACCGGATCGGCAGCGCTAGTGTTCGATGCGCGCGGACTGCCGGTCGCCGCGGCGGACCTCGACATTCGCCAGATCTACCCGCGCCCCGGCTGGGTCTCGCATGACCCTGAGGAGATCTACCTGAGCTGCCTGACGGTTGTGCGCCGAGCGCTCGAAGAGGCGCGGGTGGGCCAGGGCGGGCTGTCGGCGATCGGGATCACCAATCAGCGGGAGACGACGCTCGTCTGGGATCGGGAGACTGGCCAGCCGATCTCGGAGGCGGTAGTCTGGCAGTGCCGACGCAGCGCCCCGCTCTGTCACGAGTTGATTGCGCGCGGACTCGAGCCTACCGTCCGTGCCCGGACCGGGCTGCTGATCGACGCCTACTTCTCGGCCACCAAGATCCGCTGGTTGCTCGACAATGTCGCAGGTGCCCGCGCCAGGGCTGAAGCCGGCGAGTTGGCGTTCGGGACGGTCGACAGTTGGCTGCTCTGGCGGCTGAGCGGTGGACGAGTCCATGCGACCGATGTGACGAACGCCGCGCGGACGATGCTGTTCAACATCCACGAACAAGCGTGGGACGCCGACCTGCTACGGGAGCTGGACATCCCGGCGATGCTGCTCCCTGAGGTGCGGCCGTCGAGCGGGCTCTTCTGCGAGCTCTCGGACGAGGCTCGCACAGCGATCGGCGGTGTCGACGCCCCGATCACTGGCGTGGCGGGCGATCAGCACGCCGCGCTGTTCGGCCAGGCCTGCTTCCGTCCGGGTATGGTCAAGAACACGTACGGCACCGGCTCGTTCCTGCTGCTCAACACTGGCCCGCGGGCAGTCAGCTCCGAGCGGGGGTTGCTTACGACCGTCGCCTGGGGGTTGGACGGCGGCGTGGAATACGCGCTGGAAGGGAGCGTCTTCGTCACCGGCGCCGCGGTTCAGTGGCTGCGGGACGGGCTCGGGATCATTGCGAGTGCTGACCACACCGAGGCGATGGCCGAGAGGGTCAGCGACACTGGCGGTGTCTACTTCGTGCCGGCATTCGCTGGGCTGGGGGCGCCGCACTGGGACATGCACGCCCGCGGCACGATCGTCGGGCTGACCGGTGGGACCAGGCGCGAGCACCTGGCGCGGGCCACGCTCGAAGCCATCGCGTACCAGACGGTCGACGTCGTCCAGATGATGCGTCAAGAGGCCGGCACCGACGTCCCGGTCCTGCGGGTCGACGGCGGGGGGAGCGCGAACGGGTTTCTGATGCAGTTCCAGGCCGACGTGCTGAACATCCCGATCGAGGTTGCCGAGGTCCAGGAGACAACGGCCCGCGGCGCCGCCTACCTGGCGGGGCTGGGCGTCGGCTTCTGGGACAGCCGCGACGCGCTCACCCAACAGTGGCGCCCGGCGCGTCGGTTCTTGCCCGAGATGCCAGCACGTCGGCGGGACGAGCTGCTTGGAAACTGGCATCGCGCGGTGGAATGCGCGCGGGGCTGGGCACCGGCCTGAAGTGCGATTTTCCCAGCGGCGACCCTGGTCCACTATGTCGGTGATCCTGGTGCCGACGCTGCTGGGGCTGATCGCGGCCGCCGCGATCGTGCTTGTCTTCGTGGGGTTGGGCCAAGTGATTGGTCGCGACCGCGGAATCCCCTGGGTCTGTGACGACACTCGCTATGTCGACACGGTGCCGGTTGGTCGTGGTGTCGTTGGCCCCGCCGTGAGCGCGCCGCCCGGCTGCGGGCGCTAGGAGGCCTGTGTCGACGCTGGCGCGCCACGTGGCAGAATCGCCACGGGCAGGCCAGGGATCAGGCGGACGCCACCGGGGCGCCGAGGCGGTGTGCCTGCTGGCGGGTGTGCTGACGCCGTTGGCGTTCCACACGCTGGGCACGCTCGGTTTCGAGGCGGCCAAGGCTACGCTGATCTGGCTGCTTGCACTCGTGCTCGTCCTGGGATGGGCAGCTGGCCGCGCCGGCAATCGACGCTGGCCGATCGGCAGCGGCGACCTTGGCCGGGTCACCGGGCTACCGCGTCTTGCCGCCTTCGCCGTGGCTGGCTACATGGGCGCGCTGCTGGTCGCGGCAGGGTTCTCGATCGCGCCCGGGGCGAGCATCTGGGGTTCGTACGATCGGCTCCAGGGGTTGCTGACGACCCTGGCCTGGATTGCGCTCGGCGTCGCCGCGGCTGTCGCGGGGCGGGTCGGCGAGCGCCGCTGGCTGATGGTCAGGGTCTGGCTCGTGACCAGCCTACCGATCTGTCTGTATGGGCTTGCGCAGCGGTTTCGCCTCGATCCGATCGACTGGCTGAATCAACCGATCGGGGTGACGAGTACGCTCGGCTCGTCTACCGCGCTCGGGACCTATCTGGCCATGCTGCTCCCGCTCACCCTTGTCCTGGCGGTCGACAGCGCAGAGGGACTGCTCGACCCGCGCGGCGTGCGGCGAGGGAGGCCAGGTTCGGGATGCCTACGCCGCGTCCCCTACACCGGCTGGGTCACGCTGGCGGCGCTTCACGTCGTCGTGCTGTTGCTGACGGAGGTGCGTGGTGCGGCCGTCGGCGCCCTGATGGGTATCGGGCTAGCCGTGGTAGCGATCGGCTGGCAGCGCTTCGGCCGCGACGCGACGCCCGTCATTCTGGTCGGCGCAGGCGTCCTCGTGGGCGGGATCGCAGCGCACGGTGCATGGGTCGAGCAGCGCGCCGGTGGTCTGGAAGAGAGCTCGGTCCGCCAGAGGCTGCTAATCTGGGGTGCAACGCTGGAGACGGTCGCGTCGGGCGGCTGGCGCGGGCTGGTCGGGTTTGGGTCAGAGACACAGGCGCTGGCCTTGGAGGCGCGCTTCCCGGCGGCGCTGGCAGCACGCTACCCGGACGCGAGATTCGACCGCGCCCACAACCTGGTGCTCGACGCGCTGCTGACGACCGGCCTGCTCGGTCTCGCCGCGTCCGCCGTCCTGATCTGGGCACTCGGGCGGTGCGGGCTGTCCGCGCTCAAGCTGTCTGGCCGGGACGGGCTGCTGGCCGCTGGCCTCGTCGGTGCGCTCGGGGCCAATCTGACGGCCGGGCTGTACGCCTTCGATTCCATCGCCACCGGCGCGCTCTTCTGGCTGCTGGCGGGTCTGCTCGTCGCACCGCTATGTCCGGCTTCGATGCCCGAGCCCGCGGCGCGTGCCGCGTCCGCCCGCACTGCGCGGCCCGACCGATGCGGCCCCCTGACGGTGCCGAGTGCGCGGTTGCGCGCAACCTCCACCCTGGCGGCGTTCGCCATCGGAGCAACGGCAGTTCCGACGATGGTCGGGCCGTTGATAGCCGACCTGTACTACACTCGTGGGCTCGCCTTGCGCGCTGGTGAGGCGCCGGCACAGAGCATCACGGAGCTCCTGAACGCAACGGGCTGGGCGCCGAACCAGGACGTCTACTACCTCGCCCTGGGCCGCGCCTACCAGGAAGTGGCATCCACGACGGCGGCGCGGGAGTCCCCGGTGCCCGCCACCTTCGACGACCTGGCAGCTTTTACGCCGACCGGGCGCGACGGGCTGTTCGCTGCCGCGCGACTGGCGCTGGAGCGCGGAGTTGACGTCAACCCCCGCGACCCGTACAGCTACCTTCACCTGGCACGCTTCTGGGCTCTCTGGGGCGATGTCGACCGCGGCTCGAATGAGCGCATGGCCCGGCTCGGGCGGGCGGCGGATGCCTACGACACGGCCATCGCCTTGAGTCCGAACCGGGCGACGTTCTACGACGAGGCTGGACTGGCCTACTTACAGTTGGGGCACGCCGACGACGCTGAGCGTCGCTATCAGGAAGCTGAGGTGCGCGATGCTCCCTCCGCCGAGCGGCTTGCGCGTCTTGGCGACGCGGCGCAGCTGCGCGGTGACGCGGCCGCGGCGAGCGCACGTTACGCCGCCGCGCTCGCACTGAACCCGCGCTCGGCCCCGGCCGAGCGCGGCCTGGCCCAACTGGCTCGCGAGCGCGGCGATCTCCAGGAGGCGCTGGAGCACGCCGAGCGCGCGGCCCGCTTCCAGATGCGTGAATGGACCTATCGACGTGACCTGGCATTGATCCACCAGGAGCTCGGTCAGGCGCAGCAGGGACTCGAGGAGGCGCGGGCGGCGCGGCGCCTGGCACCGGCCTGGGAATGGAACGCCCTGAGGATGTTGATCGAGTCACTCCGCACTTAGGGCCGGCCCCGGGGGAAACACAGAGGTCACCGGCCGCGCCCAACGCGTGCGCCAGTGGCCGCGCCTGGCCGGTACAATGGCGCCATGCCGACGCGGGACGCCCCCCATCGAATCCTGATTGGTCGGGTGCCCTACGACCGGGCGCCGGCGGCGCGGGCGCCGGTCGTCCCCGAGCCGCTCGGGGACGACGCCGAAGGGCGACCGGTCTACGTCGAGGCAGGTCGGGCCAACTCGCGCAAGCTCGTGTTCCTGCCGATCGGTGAGGCGCCGCTCGTCGGCTACGTTCGAGCAGACCCGCCGGAGGGTCTGTCGTTGGCCGATGTCGTGCACGCCGCGTTCGACGAGCCTTTGCCTCGGCCAGACGCGCTCTGCATGTTAGGCGTGCTTGCAGCCAAGCATGTGGTGCTTGTCGACGGCACCCGCCTTGGCGGTCCGCGCGAGATCCTCACCGCCGCGGTCGCCGGTGTGGCCCTGGAGCCGGCCGGCTTCGGCGCACAGGCCGCGCGGGTTCCAGATTGGGCGCTGCTCGAAGCGGCCCGCCCGCGCTGGGACGCGCTGGCGGCCCGACTGCTCGCGGTGCGGTGGTTGCGTGAGCTGGCCGACCCCGAGTTCGGCTTCGTCCGCGCGATTGCCCCGGGCGCGCTGACCCTGAACCGGACGACGCGCGATCCCGTGGACGTCGACCAGCTGCTCGTCGTCCGCTCGCAGGACTGCAGCCACGACGACCTGGTCGTTCGCGTGTCCGAGGTGGGCGTCCGCGTCGTCCAAGCTGTCCAGGCGGACCTCGGACGAGAGTTCTGCCTGGCGCATGGCGATTCGGTCGAGTTCCTGCCGGTGGCCAAGACCGCGGGCGCTGGCGCGTCACCTCCGGCCAAACCTGCAGCGGCGGCGGATTCAGGGGCCGACCCCGCGCTCGGAGGGTCAGCGGACTCGCCATGGCCGTGATCGAGACCACCGCCCGCCCGACCGGCGGGGCGGAGCCGGGTCCGCCCGCGGCTTCTCCTTCTCGGGACGTGCCGAGGCGTTGGGCGGGGCTCAGTCACGCTCCGGCCGTGGCCATCGGGCTGCTCTGGTTCGTGACGGCGTCCTGGATCGCGGTTGCAGAACACCAGACGTACAACAGCACCTCCCGTGACCTGGGCGTCTACCTCCAGGTGCTCTGGAACGATGCCCACGGTCGTCCGTTCGGGACGACGCTCCTCGAATCGAACCGTGTCCACCTGGCGGAGCACGTCGCGCTGCTGCTGCCGGCGCTCGCGCCGGCCTACGCGTGGGTGTCGGACCCGCGCTGGCTGTTGATCTTGCAGCAAGCATCGCTCGCGCTCTCGGCCGCGCCAGTGTATTTGCTCGCGCGACGTCTCCTTGGCGTTGGATGGCTGCCCACGCTGGTGCTGGCCGCCTTCTACGCGACCCCGACGCTGGCCGAGATCGGCCTGGACGCGTTCTACCCGGTCACGTTCACCGGGTTGCCGATCGCCTGGGCCGCCTACTCGTTGCTCACCGACCGGCCGCGACAAGCCACAGCGTCTGCGCTGCTCGCCGTCCTCATCGAGGAGGAGGCCGGCCTGATGCTGATAGGCCTCGGAATGTTCGCACTCTCGCGTGCGGGCACGCGACGTTGGGGTACGGCCATGCTTGCTCTCGGCCTCGGCTGGCTGCTCGCGCTGGCGTTGCTGGTGATGCCGCCGTTCCACGATCCGTCGACGGTGCCGGCGGCGGAGAATCGGACCGTCGGCCACTTCGACACGCTGCGCTCGGACCCGGCTGGGACGCTCGCGACCGTGTGGCATGAGCGGGTCGGTCCGGCTGCCCGCTGGTGGCTGCTGCCCACCGGAGGGCTGGCCCTGCTCGCACCGGAGGTGCTGCTGATCGACGCCCCGCACGCCGCGACGCTCCTGCTCGCCGATAAGGAGGGCCGGTTCCGACGCCACTGGGCCGCGCCAATGCTGCCGGTACTCTGGCTTGCGACCGTCGTCGGCCTGGCCCGCCTGCGCCGTCCCGGCCTCCGAGCGGCCGGGCTGGCGTTGCTGGTCGTGGGCGCTGGCGTCAGTTATTGGTTCGACAGCGGGCTGCCCGGAGGGCGGAACTGGGAGCCTCAGGACGTCGCCTGGAGCGGACGCGCCGAGCAGCTCGACTACCTGGTTCAGCAGGTGCCGCCGGGCGCATCAGTTGCCGGAAGTCGCCGAGCGCTTGGCCACCTGGCGGACCGCCCCGAGCTGTACGTGTTCCCACCGAGCTACGCCGGGCGTCTCTGGCCACCGGAGCGTCGCCCTCAGGTCTACATTCTCGACCTCACCAACGACGGCACCCGAGACGCGCTAGTCAGTCGCCAGAGCCCCCTCCGCGCCGCCCGCCCCTACGCGATCCACCTGGCCGGGCCTGACGCCATGCTGCTCACTGAGCGTGCCCCGAGCCCGACCACGGTGGTGGGCCACGAGGTAGGCGGCCTCCGCCTCGTCGGCTACGACGCACGCCGCGACAGTTCCGTGCTCGAGCTGACCCTTCACTGGCTCGCCCCGAGCCGCCCCGCCCGCCCACTCACGCGGGTCGTCCGTCAGCTCGATGGCTCGGGCGTGGTGATCGCCGAGCAGCGCGGGACGGCGCTGGACGAGCTGTGGCCGACTCAGGAGTGGGCCGGCGGCCAGCTGATGCTGGACCGCGTACGCCTGCCCAGGTCTGACAGGTCGATGCCATTGGAGGTCGGCTGGGCCACTCCTGATGGGCTGTTCGACGCTGTCCGTCTGGCCGTCGACGAGAATGCACGCCCGTCCAGGTAGCGATCCTGTATGTCGTGGAGGACCGCGGTCCCGCATTGTTGAACTGTCCCTCGGCGGTGTTGGTCGTGGCGGAGCAAGTACCCTCTGACCTCCGCGGCGCGCACAGGTGTTTACTGGTGCGTGTCATGCAGAACATCCTGGCTCACGAATGGTAGTGATGGCTCGCGTTGCCGTGTTCTCTGGCGTCCCGCTACACTCGACGTAACGCGGCCCGCGGATGCGGGCCGTTTCTTGTGGGGGAGGTGGCGACGGCCAGCATGTTCGAGAAGACGATCATGGACAATGGGCTGCGGGTGGTGAGCAGCTCGATGCCGCACACGCGCTCGGTGAGCGTGGCGTTCTTCGTCGGGGCCGGCTCGCGCTACGAGACTGACGAGATTGCAGGCGTCTCGCATTTCCTCGAGCACATGCTCTTCAAAGGGACCGAGCGGCGGCCGACCGCCCAGGAGATCGCCGAGGAGATCGAGGGCGTCGGCGGCGTCATGAACGCCGCGACCGACAAGGAGCTGACGGTCTACTGGGCCAAGGTCGGTCACCAGCACTTTGCCCGTTGCCTGGACGTGCTGTCGGACGCGCTGCTCCATTCGCTACTCCAGCCCGAGGAGATCGAAAAAGAGCGGCAGGTTATCATCGAGGAGCTGGCCCAGACCGAGGATAGCCCGGGTGACCTGGCCGGCCTGTTGATCGACGAGATTATCTGGCCGAATCAGCCACTCGGCCGTGACATCGGCGGCTCAAGGCAATCGGTGAGCCGCATTGATCGCGACGACATCCGTGGCTACGTCGCGCGCCAGTACGTCCCCGAGAACACGGTCCTGGCCGTCGCAGGCAACGTCGACCACGCAACCGTGGTCGAGCACGCCCGCGGTCACCTGGGCACCTGGGAGCGCGCGCCATTCAACCGCTTGTACCCGGCGGTCAACGGCGAGCATGCCCCGCGCGTGGCGCTCAAGTCCAAGAAGACGGAACAGGCTCAGGTGTGCCTCGGTGTGCCGGGGCTGTCCAGTACCCACCCCGACCGCTACGCGCTCGACGTCCTGAACACCGTTCTCGGCGAAGGGATGTCGTCGCGGCTGTTCCTGGAGATCCGCGAGAAGCTGGCCCTGTGCTACGACGTTCACTCCTATGCCAGCCACTTTCTCGACACCGGCTCGGTCGTCATCGGCGTCGGCGTCGATCCGAAGCGCGTCGAGCCGACGGTCAAGGCGATCCTGAGCGAGTTGACACGCCTCAACGGGGGCGTGCCGGAGCCGGAGCTGCGCAAGGCGAAGGAGTTCATCAAGGGTCGCACCCAGCTGCGGATGGAGGACACCCGGGCGGTGTCTTCCTGGCTCGGCGGCCAGGAGCTGTTGCGCGGCGAGATCCTGACCGTCGACGAGATCCTGGACGCTATCGAGCGGGTGACCGCCGACGATCTGCTCCGTCTCTCGCGCGACCTGTTCACGCCCGAGCGGATGCACCTGGCGGTCGTCGGCCCTTACAAGAGCGAGCGGCGTTTCACCAGGATGCTCCCGCGCTAATCGCATGGCGCCGTGCTGCGAGTCCTTTCCCGGCCGTGGTGCGATTTCAGGCCGGCGCTGATGGCGACCTGGCCCGTCAGCGCCGGCCTGGAGACGTGCCTCCGCGCTTCTGGCAGCGCGGGCAGAACCAGGTGCCACGCTGCGCTATCACTATCCGCTGGATCGGGCGGCCGCAACGTAGGCAGGGAAGGCCGGTCCGTCCGTAAGCACGGAGGTGCTGCTGGTTCTCGCCGCGTGCGCCGGTTTCGTCGACGTAGCCGGCGAAGGTTGTCCCGCGACGCTCGATCGCTGCTTCGAGGATCCCTCGGGCGGCATGGAGTAGGCGGACTCGCTCCGGTGGCGTCAGGCTGTCGGCCGCCCGCTCCGGGTGCAGGCGCGCTTCCCAGAGGATTTCGTCGGCATAGATGTTGCCGATGCCGGCCAGGAAGCGCTGGTTCAGCAAGAGCGACTTGAGCCGGCCGCGTCGCCCGCGGATGTGCGCGGTCAGGCGACGGGCGGTAAGGTCGGCGAGCGGCTCGAGGCCCAGGCGGTCGCTCAAGAAGGCGTCGAGCCTGGCGCGGCTCTCGAAGAGGTAGACTCGCCCGAACTTGCGCGGGTCGACGAAATGAAGCTCGGCGCCCCCCTCGAATCGGAGGGCGAAGTGGGTGTGCGGTGCCGGCGCGTCGCCAGCCTCGTGGAGCAGCAGATTGCCGCTCATCTTGCGGTGGACGACCAGCCAGCAATCGCCCTCGAGCCCCATCAGCAGGTACTTGCCACGGCGGTCGACGGTCTGGACGGTGCGCCCGCGCACCGTCGCTTCGAGGTGCTCTGGAGCGGCGTTGGGCAGCATGGGTGGCCAATCCATCGCCCCGGCCGCGGCGACTCTGCTGCCGAGGATGCGTGCGCGCAGCCCCCGCGCGGTAATTTCGACCTCAGGGAGCTCAGGCACTGGGGGAGCGACGGGCGACAGGGGCCGCCTGGCAGGTTGGGCAGGTGTACGTGCCCCTGCCGGCAAACCGGGTCTTGACGATCGTGGTCCCGCACCTGGGGCATGGAGTGCCGGCCCGGCCATGGACCTTCGGGAAGTCGCATCCTGACGCGGCGATCCCATTCAGGATCCTGGCGACTCCGTACTGGACCGCGAACTCCAGGACCGAACGGATCGCCCGGTGGAGCCGATCCAGCCCGGCCCGATCGATCTCGCCCGCCAGGGTGTCGGGGCGTAGCCTGGCGACGAAGATGATCTCGTCGGCGTAGATGTTGCCCACGCCGCCGATGACGCTCTGGTCGAGCAGCAGCGGCTTCAGCAACGCGCGCGGCCGGCGCGCCAGCCTTCCGGCCAGCACGTCAACAGTGAACGCTGGATCAAGAGGCTCTGGCCCGAGGCGGGCCCTGTCCAACAGCGGCTCCACGTCGGACGGCGGCATACACCAGACCCGACCGAACTGCCGAATGTCGGTCAGGTACAGCGTGCTCGCGTCATCAAGCGTGAAGATCATGTGCGTCGACTTGTGCGGGAGGGGGGCCCCCCACGCGGGAACCGGGTGACCTCCCTGGGCCAGCGTAGAGCCCGTGGCGTCGCGGTGGACCAACTGACCGGCCAGCCGCAGGTGGAACACAAGCGTTGCGTTCTGGCTCAACTCGACGATCAGGAACTTGGCCCGACGCCGGAGCTGGAGCACGGTCCGTTCGACGAGCGCCTCCGGCCCCCCACCGTCCGCCGCGACGAAGATCTTGGGCAGGCGCAGGTCAACGCCGACAATCGTGCGGCCCGGCAGACTGCGCGCCAACTCGGAGCGCAGCGTCTCGACCTCGGGTAGCTCAGGCATCGCGGGGGGTGTGGCGAATGGCGAACGAGCAACGGGGAGCTAGCGGAAGGGTTCTCATCCAGTCGTCTTCGGTGCTAGAGGCTGCAGCTCCTCCCAGTTGTCGCCGGCCTTGAACTCGACCTTCAAGGGGACGGAGAGCTCGGTTGCGCTCTCCATGAGTGGTCGAACCGCTTCGGCGAACCGCCCCACGTCTGCGCGAGGGACTTCGAAGACCAACTCGTCGTGGACCTGTAGCTCCATCAGGGGACCGGGCGGCTGCTCGTCGAGCCAGTGCTGGACGCGGATCATCGCGACCTTGACGATATCGCTGGCGGTGCCCTGAATCGGATGATTGATCGCCATGCGCTGCCCCGCGGCTCGCACCGCACGGACCCCGCTTTTCAGCTCGGGAATGTAGCGGCGCCGGCCGAGCAACGTCGTGACGTAGCCGCGCTCCTCAGCCTCGCGCAGGATCTCGTCCTGGTACGCCCTGATCGTCGCGAAGCGTTCGAAGTAGCCACGGATGAACGCACCGGCTTGCTCGGGTGGTAGCCCGCTCTGCTGCGACAGTCCGAACTCGGTCATCCCGTACAGCACGCCGAAGTTCACGATCTTGGCCAGCCGTCGCATGTCCGGGGTGACCTGTTCGATCGGCACGTCGAGGACTTCGGCCGCGGTCGCCGCGTGGATGTCCCGCTCAGCCCCGAACGCCTCGACGAGTGTCGGGTCGCGGGTGACGTGGGCCAATATCCGCAGCTCGATCTGGCTGTAGTCGGCACTCAGCAGGCATCGGCCTTCGGTCGCCGCGAACGCGCGGCGGACCCGCTTGCCCAGCTCGGTCCGGATTGGGATGTTCTGGAGGTTCGGGTCCGATGACGAGAGCCGCCCGGTTGACGCGACCGTCTGGTTGAACGAGGTGTGGACGCGGCCGGTCTCCGGGTTCACCAGGAGAGGCAGCGCGTCGACGTAGGTCGACTTGAGCTTCTGGAGCTGGCGCTGCTCCAGGATCAGCCCCACGATGGGGTGAGCGCCGCGCAACTCCTCGAGCACGTCGGCGCCGGTCGAGGCCTGGCCGGTTCGGGTGCGGCGAGAGCCCGGCAACTTCAGCTCCTCGTAGAGGACCTTGCCGAGTTGCTGGGGCGAGCCGATGTTGAAGCGGTGACCGACCTGCGCGTAGATCTCCGCCTCGAGCTCGCCCAGTCGCCTTGCCAACTCGCCGCTCAAGGCATTCAGGTACGCGCTATCGACGGCGATTCCGTTACGCTCGATCCGCGCCAAGACCGGCACCAACGGTAGCTCGATGTCGCGGAACAACTCGTCCAATCCGGCCTGCTGAAGCTCAGCTTCAAGGATCGGGACCAGTCGGCAGACCGCGGCGCCCTCGTTGCAGGCGTAGGCGGCGACCTGCTCTATCGACAGCCGGTCCATCGTCGTGGCGGATTTGCCGGTTCCAAGCAAGGTGCTACCAGCGGGCAGCTCGAGCTGGAGTTTGGACCAGGCAAGATCGCGCAGTGCGAGTGCTCGCTGGGAGCTTTCCAGCAGGTAGGCGGCGATCATCGTGTCGAAGCCCAGCCCGCGCACCTCGATGCCGTGTCGGGCCAGGACGATCTCGTGGAACTTCGCGTTGTGCGCCCAGGTGACGAGGCCGCGGTCCTCCAGCACCGGCCCGAGCGCCGCGCGGACGGTCACCCAGTCTAGCTGGTCGCCGTCGACATGGCCGACCGGAACGTAGAACGCTTCCTCGGCGCTCAGTGCCAGGCCGAGCCCGACGACGTCGGCGCGCATCGCCACCGCGCCGGTCGTCTGGACGTTCAGCGCCACACGGGCGGCCCCCCGCACCCGCGCGGCAATGTCCTCTAACTCCCGGGCGTCGCGGATGACGCGGTGGGCGGCGGCCACCCGGGTCGGTTCGTCCAGCTTGTTGTCGCCCCCGCCGAACATGTCAAGCTGGCCATCTCCGGAGCCGTCATTCCGCCCGCTTCCGGTCGCGGTGGTGCCCATGGACTTGCCGATCGTGTCGATCAGGCTGCGGAACCCGAGCTCGTGGAAGAGGGCGACGACGCGCTCGCGCTCGAAGCTGCGCAGCTCGGCGGCGTTCAGGTCGAGCGTGACCGGCAGGTCGCGGACGATCGTGGCCAGATCCTTGGCCATCATCACCTGGTCACGCAGCGGCGCGAGCAGGGCACGCTGCTTGGCGGGCACCTGGTCAAGATGCTCGTAGAGGTTCTCGACGGTCCCGTGAGTCGCCAGGAGCTTCGAGGCGGTCTTGTCGCCGATGCCCGGCACGCCGGGAATGTTGTCGGATGTATCGCCGCGCAAGGCCTTGAAGTCGGGGATCTGCTTCGGCTCGAGCCCGTACCGTTCGCGGACGGCCTGCTCGTCGTAGAGCAGCGTGTCGGAGAAACCGCGGCGCGAGGTGAGCACCCGCACGTGCGGTCCGACAAGCTGGAGGGCATCCATGTCACCGGTCAAGATGACGCTGTCAACGCCGCTGTCCTCGGCCTGGCAGGCGAGCGCGCCGAGCAGGTCGTCGGCCTCGTAACCATCGAGCCTGAAGACGGGGATGTTCATGGCATCGAGCAGGCGGTAGACGTGGCGAAATTGTGGCCGCAACCCGTCCGGCTGGGGTCCGCGGGTGGCCTTGTACGCATCGTAGTTCGCGCTACGGAAGGTCTGGGCCGAGGTATCGAAGGCCGCGACAACGTAACGCGGGTTCAACTCGCGCCAGGCCTTGAACAGCATCGTCGTGAAACCGTAGACCGCGTTGACCAGCTCGCCCTTCGGGCTGGTGAACGGGGGCAGGGCGTGGTACCCGCGGAAGACCAGCGCATGGCCGTCGATGATGACGATAGTGTCGCTTAGCGTCTCACTCATGTTCCTCCAACTTGCGGGCGAGGATCTCGCGATTCGCCCGCAGCGCCCGTTGGAACGTCTCGGAGTCGATGGGGTCGGTCCACATCACCAGGGCGTCCTCACCATTGTCGCTGTAGTAGCGCGGCCGGCGTCCCATCTCCTTGAAGGTGTACTTGCGGTACAACGCCTGGGCGACGTGGTTGGTCACCCGGACCTCAAGCGTCAGCTTGCGGGCACCGATCTGCTTGGCCCGGTCCAGCAGGCCGAGCAAGAGCAGCTCGCCGATGCCGTGGCCCTGGTATTCTGGATCCACCGCGATCGTCGTGACGTGGGCTTCGTCAGTCATCAGCCACAGGCCGGCGTACCCGGCGATGCGCGGCAGTTGAGCTTCGATTGCCGTCGATGGCTCATCTTCGGTCGGGCCACGGAAGAGGCGCGCCAGTCTGCCGAGCAGACCGTCGTCTCCGCTGATTGAGGTGGGCGACGCCGATGACGCCGCCACCGCGGTGACCGGGGCCAGTGTGCCGCTCTCGACGCCATTCGGGCTCTGTTCATCGACCCGACGGACTACGAAGTAGTGCGCCATTCGGTTCGACTGGATCTCCTTGCGGTAGGCGTTCGACGGCCATGGCTGGGTGAAGCAGCGTCGCTCAATCGTCCCGACGGCCGGGATGTGCTCTATCCGCATGGGCTCGACTCTGAACCGCATCGCTCCTAGCCCTCAGCCCGGCGTACCGCGTGGGGGAGGACGGACGATGGAAGATAGATCGGCTCGCCATCGTCCGCCCCTGGTGTCACGCCGCGCTGCCAGGCTCGCCAGGCCAGCTCGGCGAGCACTGCCGGCCGGCGTACCGAGGCTGACGGCGGCGCCACCCAGACGCGCTCGCCAAGGTCGGCCAGGCGCCCGCGGACCTCGTCGCCGAATTCCCCGCTGATCGCACACCGTTCACCCTCGAACCGCTCGTCGGCTAAGCGTAGCAGGCCTCCAAGGTCTACCCCCACTACCTCTTCCGCACGCGTCCAGGACTCGTCGTCGCGCCGGTACACGGCCGTGGCAAAGCGGCCGCGGCCGGCGTCAAGAACCGCGCGGACCGGCCACCGGCAGGCCGGCAGCCCGGCGGCCTGCACGTCGAGCGACCCTATTCCGTAGAGCGGGCTGCCGAGTGCGAACGCCAGTCCGCGCGCCGCGGCCAGTCCGACGCGCAGCCCGGTGAAGGAGCCTGGGCCACGCGCGGCAGCCACCACCGTCACCCCGCTCGGTGCACACCCGAGTTGGTCGAGCAGGCATCGAACCGCCGGCATGAGTTGGCGGGCATGGTTCCGGCCAGCGGTCCAGAGTAGCTCGGCACGAACCTGCCCGTCGTAGACGGCCACACCGGCTTGCGTCGTCGAGGTGTCGATCGCCAGCAGCAACCCGGGTTTATCCATGCGTGTCGCCTGGCCCGTCGTGGGCCCCCGCGTCGCGCGCCGCGGCAGCCAGGTGGTTGCTCGGGGTTGCGATGTCGATCGTACGCGTCGTCTCGTCCACGGGTGTCAAGCGGAGCTCGGTGGACCGGGCGCGTAGCTCGGCCGGCAGTAGGCCAGGCCACTCGACCGCGCCGATGGCGTCCCCCCCGAGTTCTTCCTCCAGTTGGGCCAGGGTTTCCGGATCGAGCCGCTGCTCGACCCGATAGAGGTCCACGTGAACCAGACGCAAGCGACCGTAATGCTCGTTGATCATGATGAAGGATGGGCTGCTGACGTACTCCGTCACATCCAGTCCGAGGGCCAGTCCCTGGACGAGTACGGTCTTGCCCGAGCCGAACGGCCCATCCAGCAGCAAGATGTCCCCCGCCTGGGCTGCCCGCCCGAGCGCGACCCCGAACTCACGGGTCTGGTCGGGCGTCGTCGACGTCGTCCGCAGACGATGCACGCTCAGCGCCCCTCGGTTGGCGCAAAGTGATCCCACGAGATTGGCTCGGCCTCGACGGGCCGGCCCGAGCAGTCGAGCAGTCTTACTCCAGTGGCGGGCTCGGCTGTCAGGTCGCCCACGATGGTAAGCGGAGAGAGACCACGGTCGACCAGCACCGCCGACGCGTGTTCGACGACCGGCTGAGGAGCGGCGATCAAGAGTTCGTAGTCTTCCCCGCCGGCGAGCGCGAGGTCGCGCGCGCGCACTCGGAATCGTCTTGCCAGCGCGCGGTCCACCGGCACGAGGTCTCGGCGAAGCGCGACACCGACGCCTGACGCACGCGCCAGCTTCGCAGCGTCCCCGAGCAGTCCGTCGCTGAGGTCCATGCCGCATCGCGCGCCGACATGGGCGAGCACGAGGCCCTCAGCCACTCTCGGACACGGGCGTCGGTGGCGCGCGATCAATTGCTGCTCGTCAGGATCGTCGGTGTCGGTCAGGCCGCCTTCAAGGAGCTCCAACCCGCCCCGGGAGCCACCCAGGGTGCCAGTGACCGCCACCAGGTCGCCGGGTTGACCGGCCGCCCTACGCAAGCCCGGACCATCCACCTCGCCGACGACGCTGATGCTGATGAACACCATCGCCGCCGCGACGGTGTCGCCCCCGACGATGGCCAGCTGGTACTCCGAGCAAAGCTCCTGCATGCCGAGGTAGAGGTCCTCGAGGTTGGTCACACGGCTCTTGCCCGGAACGCCGAGGGTGACGAACGCTCGTCGCGGCCGCCCGCCCATCGCGGCCACGTCGCTGACGTTCTCAGCCATCGCCTTCCAGCCGAGGTCGCGCCAACCGGTCGTCGAGAGGCGGAAGTGGATACCTTCTACCAGGGCATCGGTGGTCAGCACCTCCCAGCGGCCCGGCGTCGGAAGCCAGGCGGCGGCGTCATCGCCGATCGCGATCTCGCCGTCGGATGGCGGCCACGCGGCCTTGCGCGGTGTGATCCCGAGCACGCCGGCGAGCCGCTCGATCAGGGCGAACTCGCCGATGTCGGCGACGGAGGTGGTGTCGTCGCTCGCGGGCGATCGACCCGTGGGTAGGCCGCGTCGGCTGTCGAGCGACCCTTTCTCCCGGGGTGCCTTCCGCACTCGTCGGTCACGCATCGAGGCCTCGCTTACCACGCGGGGTTCGAGATCATTGTAGCGACGGCCGGTGGGGGAGCACGCCCGACCCGCGCAGGGAATGCGGAGCTCGAAGGGGCGCCGACGAGCGAGTTGTGCAGACGCGGTGTCGGCCTTGAGGTAGGCGCGACAAATTGGCCCGTGGTGTCGCAATCGGGTCGGCGATGCTATACTCACCGCGACTGGTACACCTGGAGGGCTCATGACAATCGGCAAGGCAGTTCGCGACCTCATCGAAGCGCGCGGACTATGACCAGCCGAGGTTGCCGACCGTCTCGGAGGCAAGAGGAACCGGGCGACGTTTTACCGGCTGCTGAGCGGCGAGACGGGTGATCCTCGAGTAAGCACGCTCCTGGAAATCTGTAAAGCGCTGATGACCACTCCGAGTGAGCTGCTGCAGCTCGCCGGATTCCTCAACTACCAGGATCGCTCGCTTACGCTGATCGACGTTGAGCTTCGCCAGGCGTTCGGCGAGCTGCAGAGGTTGAACGACGACGACAAGCATGTCTGCCTGGCGATGCTGCGCAGCGTGATTGACCTGCGCGCACGCCGCCACCAGAAGAGGTCGCGTCGGCGCTCCTCGGAGGTAACGGACGCCACCGTGGACGACGAGCCAGCAAGCGACGCGTAGCATCAGCGGACGACTAGCTTGGGCGCAGGTCACGCGGCCCCGCTCGCCAGCGTGACGAGTCGGGGTGCACTCCGTCCAGGGGGTTGTGTGCCTGTCTTCCAGTCGGTGCGCGGATGGCTCACCCGTCAGGCTCCGCGACTGTCCTGGCTGCCTCGGCGCGGCGCACCCTGGTTCGGGCAATTTCTTGCAACCTTGGTGGGCGCTACTATAATCAGACCGCGGCGGCTGGCGGCACACATTGGATGCGCCCGCGAGTCCGGGGGTCGCGTGCCGCGGCCCCCCTCGGCCCTAGTACAGTGAGGTGCTACGGATGGCCGTCTCGAGACGGGATTTCCTGCGTGCGGGATCTGGTGCTACCGCCCTAGGAACCATGGCGGCGCTGGGGATAGACCTGGCGCCGACCGTTGCGCGTGCACAGCAGCTGCGCATTGCGAACGCCCGGGCGGTGCCGACCATCTGCCCATATTGCGCCGTAGGCTGTGGGATGATTGCCCACGTGGTCGACAACAAAGTCGTCAACATCGAGGGCAATCCAGACAGTCCGGTCAATGAGGGGAATCTGTGCCCGAAGGGGGCGGCGAGCTACCAGCTCCAGGACAACCCCAATCGGATCACCGACGTCCTGTACCGCGCACCGGGCGCCACGGAGTGGGAAAAGAAGCCGCTCGATTGGGCGATGGACCGAATTGCCGAGCTGACCAAGAAGACACGCGACGAGACGTTCGTGGAGACCCTACCGGACGGCAAGCTGGTCAATCACAGCCTTGGGATCTTCTCGCTGGGCGGCGCGACGATGGACAACGAGTGGAATTACATCCACTCGAAGCTGATGCGCGGCATCGGCGTTGTCGCCATCGAGAACCAGGCGCGGATATGACACAGCTCTAGTGTCCCCGGTCTGGGGGTCAGCTTCGGTCGAGGTGCTGCGACCACCTTCTCGCGCGACGTTTCCAACTCTGACGTCATCACGATCATGGGCTCCAACATGGCCGAGTGTCACCCGGTGGCCTTCCGCTGGGTGATGAAGGCCAAGGAGAAAGGGGCCACGCTCATCCACGTCGACCCGCGATTCACCCGGACGAGCGCGGTTGCCGACATCCACGCGCCGATACGGGCCGGCTCGGATATCGTGTTCCTGGGCGGTCTGATCAACTACGTCATCCAGAACGAGAGGTACTTCAAGGAGTACGTCGTCAATTACACGAACGCCGCGACGATTGTCGGCGAGGAGTTTCGGGACACAGAAGACCTCGATGGGTTGTTCAGCGGCTGGGATCCGCAGCGTCGGGCTTACACCACCACGAGCTGGCAGTACGATCGCACGCAGGTCCGCGAAGAGGGTCGGGCGGCCGACACGCAGAAGACCCAGGAAGTGCAGAACCAGCCGGCGGCCTGGGGCTTCGAGGCGGCGATGCAGGCGGACACCTGGACCGACCTCGTCCAACGGCTGAAGCCGCCAGACGCTCGGGAAGACCTGACGCTCCAGGACCCGCGCTCAGTCTTCCAGATCTTGAAGCGGCATTACGCCCGCTACACGCCCGAAATGGTTGAGCGGGTAACTGGCTGCCCCCGTGAGACGTTCCTCAGGGTGGCCGAGACGATGGCCGTCAACTCTGGCCCGGAGCGGACCGGATCGATGGCGTATGCCGTCGCGTGGACCCAGCACACCGTGGGCGTACAGATCATCCGAGCTGCCGGCATCCTGCAATCGTTGCTTGGCAACATCGGCCGACCGGGCGGCGGCATTCTGGCGCTGCGTGGCCACGCGACGATCCAGGGCTCGACCGACAACCCGACGCTCTACCATTCGATCACGGGATACATGTCGCACCCGAACGCGGGGCGCAGGCACGAGAGCCTGAAGGCGTACCTGGCTACCGAAACCGTCCCGACCGCGTTCTGGGCCAATCAGCCTAAATTCATGGTCAGCTATCTCAAAGCAATGTACGGCGACGCGGCTACGGCCGGAAACGACTACGGCTACGATTGGCACCCGAAAATCATCGGCGACCACTCACACATGGCGATGATGGACGCGATGTTCAAGGGCCAGGTCAAGGGTATGTTCGTGTTGGGCCAGAACCCGGCCACGTCTCTCAACGCGGGGCTTCAGCGCAAGGGGATGGCGAAGCTGGAGTGGATGGTCGTCCGTGACTACTTTGAGACCGAGACGGCCGCGTTCTGGAAGAACTCTCCTGAGGTCAAGAGCGGCGAGTTGAAGACAGCCGACATTCAGACTGAGGTGTTCTATCTTCCGGCGGCGCACGTGGCGGAAATGGCCGGTAGCTTCACCAACACCCACCGCTTGCTGCAGTGGCACGAGAAAGCGGTTGATCCGCCAGGCGACGCCCGCTCGGACATCTGGTTCACCTACTGGCTCGGCGTGCGGCTGAAGAAGCTGTACGAGTCGAGCACGCTGCCGCGCGACCAGGGTATCAAGGCGCTGACCTGGGACTACGCGCCGGACCCGCAGCACACGGCCGCGTTCCAGATCAAGGATGAGCCGAACGAACCGGAGATCCTCAAGGAGATCAACGGCTACACGATGGCCGACCGTAAGCCTATTCGGGGGTTCGGCGACATCAAGGACGACGGGACGACGGCGGTCGGCAACTGGATCTACACCGGGGTGATGCCGGACGAGGGGGTCAACCTCGCCGCCAACCGTAAGCCGGACAACTACGTCAGCCTGGGCTGGGGTTTCAACTGGCCCGCGAATCGCCACATCATGTACAACCGCGCCTCCGCTCGGCCGGACGGGCAGCCGTGGTCGGAGCGTAAGAAGTACGTCTGGTGGGATGAGAACGAGAAGAAGTGGACCGGCTACGACATTCCCGATTTCGCGGCGAACAAGCCACCGGATGCACCGGCCAAGCCCGACGGCATCGGCCTGGACGCTCAGAAGGGGACCGATCCGTTCATCATGAAGGCGGACGGCAAGGCGTGGCTATTCGCGCCGTCGGGTCTGGTCGACGGCCCGTTGCCAACGCATTACGAGCCGGTCGAGACCCCGGTCACGAATCCCGTCTATAAGCAGCAAAGTAGCCCCGTGTACAAGCACTGGGATAGTGACGTCAACAAGCTGTCGCCTGTTGGCGACCCCAACTTTCCTTACGTGATCACGACGTACCGATTGACCGAGCACCACCTCTCCGGGGTGATGACGCGCTGGCTGCCGTGGCTCGCCGAGCTCCAGCCGGAGCTGTTCATCGAGCTGAGCCCAGAGCTGGCCGAGGAACGCGGGCTCAAGAACCTCGACGTGGTCAGGATCAGTTCGCCACGGGGGGCGATCCGTGCCAAGGCGCTGGTGACGCGCCGGATCCGGCCGTTCACCATTGACGGCAAGACGGTCCACCTGGTCGGCATGCCGTTCCACTGGGGCTACCAGGGTGTGGTCACTGGTGATTCGACCAACGACCTGTCGGCATTGATCGCCGACCCGAACGTGTCGATGCACGAAGGAAAGTCCTTCGTGTGCAACATCGAGAAGGCTTGAGGGAGGCTACGACGATGAGTCAGGTCAACCTCCCGGTCCAGCAGCAGGCTCCGGTGCAGCAACCCCCGATCCCCTCGACCACAACGGTCGGCGGGCCGACCGCGCCGATCGACTATCGGCGCGACCAGGCGGTCGGCTTCTATACCGACACAACCGTCTGCATCGGCTGCAAGGCATGTGAGGTCGCCTGCAAGGAGTGGAACCAGCTTCCCGCCACCCGTGGCGGCGAGGCATCGTTGAGCGGCGACAGCTACGACAACACCGTCGCGCTCAGCGGGACCGACTGGCGGCACGTAAAGTTCATCGAGCAGTTCAACCCGGACCGTGTTGGCGGTCGGTGGTTGATGATGAGCGACGTCTGCAAGCATTGCGTCCAGGCCGGTTGTCTGGAGGCGTGCCCGACTGGTGCGATCATCCGGACCGAGTTCGATACCGTGGTGATCCAGGCCGATGTCTGCAACGGTTGCCGCTACTGCATCTCAGCCTGCCCGTTCGACGTGATCGGGATCAACGAGGTGACGAATACGGCTCAGAAGTGCACGTTGTGCTACGACCGGTTGCAGGTCGGGATGACGCCGGCCTGTGCTCAGGCGTGCCCGACCGCCTCGATTCAGTTTGGGCCGATCACCAGCCTGCGCGAGCGTGCCGACGCGCGCGTGGCCCAGCTCCAGGCGACCGGTGCCCAGGCGTACGTCTACGGCAAGGAAGACATGCTGGGAGGGCTGAACTCGTTCTACCTGCTGGTCGACAAGCCCTCGGTGTACGGCTTGCCCGAAAATCCGCAACTGCCGAGCAAGCAGGCCGGACTTGGTTGGCTTGCTGGCATGGGCAGCGCCGTGGTCGGCGGGCTACTCGGCGCGCTGTCGTTCCGTAAGCATCGGATGGACGAGCGGCGGCCAGTTGTCGCCGAGTCCCTGCCGCGGGATAGGCGGGAAGTCGAGACGCGCGACGAGGTGCGGCGATGAACCCGGCCCTGATCGAGCGAGCTAATGCTGTCCACTGGGAGTGGATGGTGTATCTCGAAATGTGGATTGCGGGCATCGCCGCTGGCGCGTACGCAACGGCCGCGCTGCTCGAGTGGTTCGGACAGGGCCGCTCGCCGATCGCGCGGGCGGCCCACCTGCTCACGATGCCGCTGATGGCGCTCGCAGCGCTGCTGCTGATCGTGGACCTGAGCCGCCCCGAACGGTTCTTCCACATGATCGTGCAGGTCAAGACCTGGCTGCCGAGTTTCAAACCCTGGTCTCCGATGTCAATCGGATCGTGGTTGGTGCTCGCTTTCCCAGTCTTCGCGTTCGTCTCATTCGTTGACGCGTTGATCGACCGCGGCATGTTCCGCCTGGGCAGCTGGCGGCGGGAGCGGACACTCCACGGCAGCAGCCTCGGTCGGATCTGGGCGACGCTCGGAGGACTCCTCGCACTCGGTGTGGGCACCTACTCCGGCGTGCTGCTGAGCGCGTCTGAGTTTCCTGGCTGGGCCGACTCCTCGCTGATCGGCGCGCTGTTCGTCGTGACGGCGCTGGCGACCGGCATGGCCGCGCTGCTGGTGATTTCGGGGCTCGGGCGGGCAGTTGCTCCACCCGACTTGCGCGACCTCGCCAGGGCGGCGACGTTCATGGTGGTCTGGCAGATGGTGTTGCTTGTGATGTTCGTCATCAGCCTGGGGCCGAGCGGCGCGCGGGTGTACCTGACGGGCCCTTACCTGCTGGCCTTGATCGGGGCGGCGATCCTCGCCGGCATCGCCCCGATCGCTTTGCTCCGGTTCGGAGCCACCCGGCTGCGACCGGCCACGGCGGCGCTCGGCGGCATCACGATGCTGCTCGGAGGGTTCCTTCTGCGGTACGCGATCGTCATGGGACCCCAGGCACATGGCTGAGGTGCAGCGTGCTTTCGCCCTGGTCCTGCTCATCGGCAGCCTGACGCTGGCAGCCTGCAGCCCGGAGGCGACTCGGGCACGCAGCGGGGGTCCGGGGGCTGACCAGGGCAACCGCGGAGCTGACGTCGACATGCACGGTCAACGCAATCCAGCCTTCCGGGTTCCGGCCCGCAACCCGGGCCTGCTGGCAGGATAGGTCCTCCTCGGAGCCTGCCTCCCCGCCCTCACCCGTAGCCTCCTCAGTGTGGACTGGATCGCGGCCAGTCAACGCACGGCTCCGCGGCGTCAGCACAGGCCCGGCGCAGACGAAGCAGTCCGACGAGTGCCAAAAGGGGGGTCGGCGTGCGCGGCCCGCGCTCCGAATTGGCGGGTCCTGCGAAGTTCCTGAGTCCCTCTCACCTCAACCGTGATTGTGCGTGGGCCTCCTGACCGGGACGGGATTACCCCTGGAGGGGCGTTCGCGACAGTACAATCAGGTTGCCATACTATGCGGCTCGCGTGGAGACCCCGGATGCCGATTTACGATTATCGCTGTACCGCCTGCGGGCGACGTTCAAGCCTCTTTTACCAGACGTTCTCGGCCGCCGAGAGCGCCGAGCCGCGCTGCGAGCACTGCGCCTCGGCCGACGTCTCGCGCCTCGTCTCGCGTGTGGCGCAGATCAGGTCGGAGGAGAGCCGGCTTGACGACATGGGCGATGAGAGCGCCCTTGCCGACGTCGACGAGAACGACCCGCGCAGCATTGCTCGCTGGGCGCGCAAGATGGGCGAGCAGCTTGGCGACGAGGCGGGCGACGACTTCAAGGAGATGGTCGACCAGATGGAGGCCGGCGAGATGCCCGACGACGGAGCCATGGATGGTGGCGCGGAGCACGGGCTGGACAGCTTCCCGGGGGCTGGCGCCGAGCTGGGCGGCGCCGGTCACTTTGGGGACGACTGACCGCCGAGGTAGTCCACCCCCGCGGTCTAGTCGCCGAAGCAGATCCCGAGGTCGCGCGCCGTCCTGACCCGCTCGCCATCGGGTGGGACCGTCTTGCGTACGCCGACCGCGTCGCTGAGCGGAACTGCGACGATCTCGGCGCCACGCAGGGCGACCATCGCGCCAAATTCTCCGCGTTCGACCAGGTGGGCCGCCGCGGCCCCCAGTCGCGTCGCCAGCACGCGGTCGAACGGACTCGGGCTCCCTCCGCGCTGGAGGTGCCCCAGGATGGCGCAACGGACCTCGTGGTGGATCCGTTGACCAAGCTCTTCGGCCAGCCAGTGGCCGACGCCACCCAGGCGGACGCTAATCGCCAGGGGATCCTGCCTCTGGAGTGTCATTGCCTGACTGCCGACCTGGTGCGCCCCCTCGGCGATGACGATGATGCTGAATTTGCCGCCCCGCCGATCGCGCTCCTGGACGTACTCAGCAATCCGCTCAAGTCGGAACGGGATCTCTGGCAGCAAGATGACCTCGACACCGCCGGCGATGCCGGCCTCGAGTGCGATCCAACCGCTGTGGCGCCCCATTACCTCCACGATCATCACGCGGTGGTGGCTCTCAGCGGTCGACTGGAGCTTGTCGATGGCGTCGGTCGCGGTGGCGACTGCGGTGTCGAAGCCGAACGTAATGTCTGTCGCGGATAGATCGTTGTCGATCGTCTTGGGTACACCCACGATCGGGACGCCGGTCTGGGACAGCTTTAGCCCGATGCTCTGCGACCCGTCTCCACCGACCACGACGAGCGCGCCGACGCCCAGTTCGCGCAGCCGGGCCAGCGCGTCTCCGGAGCGGTCGACCGTTTGCACCGTGCCGTCCACCAGGGTCTTGTAGTTGAACGGGTCGCCGCGGTTGCTTGTCCCGAGGATCGTCCCGCCGCGCGGCAGGAGCCCGCGGACGTGCTCAACGCGGAGCTCACGCACGCCGTCCGGGCGGAACAGACCCTCGAACCCGTCCAGGATGCCGCAGACGCTCCAATCGAAGCGTGCGTCGGCGGTCTTGACGAACGCCCGCAGCACCGCGTTGAGCCCCGGACAGTCGCCGCCGCCGGTCAGGATGCCGACGCGCTTGAGGCCACCGTGTGGCATTGCTCCCCCGATCCGATGGGGATTATAGAGGCCGGTCACGGCACGGTTCCTGGGCGAACGCGTGGCACGTCCGGTAGCGATGACCTATGCTTCGCGTACATGGACCAGCCCAAGCTGATCGAGGAGCCGGCGGCCAGACTTGCCCGCCGGATCGCCCACGCGTCGCGGATCGTGGCGTTCACCGGCGCCGGCGTCAGCACCGAGTCTGGGATCCCGGACTTCCGCAGCCCTGGCGGGGTCTGGGACCGATTCGCGCCGATCGAGTTCCAGGCTTTCCTGGCTGACCCCGAGGCACGCCGCGAGACGTGGCGCCGTGGCTTGCACACCTACCCGGTTGTGGCGGCTGCCGAGCCGAACGCGGCGCACCTGGCGCTGGTCGAGCTGGAGCGCGACGGTAAGCTGAGCGCGGTCATCACGCAGAACATCGACGGCTTGCACCAGCGCGCCGGCCACAGCCCTGAGCAGGTCATCGAGCTACACGGCAATGCCCACGGCGTGCGCTGCCTCGGCTGCGGCGCCTGGTCGTCCCGCGACGCGGTCCACCGGCGGGTGCTGGAGGGTGACGATGAGCCGGTCTGCCGTGCCTGCGGCGGGCTGCTCAAGCCAACCAGCGTCTCATTCGGCGAGCCGATGCCGTGGGATGAGGTTCGCCGCGCCGAGCGGGCTGCGTGTGCGAGCGACCTCCTGCTGGTGATTGGCTCGTCGCTGGTGGTCTATCCAGCCGCGGCGATCCCACGCGGAGCCGTCCAGACGGGCGTGCCGATGGCCATCCTGAATGCGACTGAGACGCCACTGGACGGACTCGCCGGAGTGGTCGTACGCGGGCGCGCCGCGGAGTTGCTGCCCGCTATCGTCCAGCAGGCTAAGCGACGGGTGTGACCGCGCTCTGCGCGTGACCGTTTGGATCGGGTGAGCGCTGGATGCGGACGGCCCGTTTCGACGACGCTGTCGCCGCGGCGCTTGACGAGGCGGCCAGGCGCCGTCTGCTTCTGATCGCCAGGTGTCAGGATCGCCAGACCCTGACCCTCGCGGTCAGGGCCGGTCAGAGCGGTCGTGCACAGAGCCGCCGGATGGTCGGGATCGGCGTCCAGGTGTTCACGGAGCGGGGCTGGTGCGGGTTTGCCGCGAGCGACGACTGGTCGCCTCGCGCAGTCCGCGAGCTGATCCGCCAGGCTGACGGGATGGCCCGTGCGAGCGGTTCGTTCGAGCCTGACGCAAATCACGCGGCGTTCGCACTCGAACCCGGCGAGCGGCGGGTGCTCCCGAGGATCGGCCCGAGCGCGACGCCTCGAGTGGAGGCACTGCTCGCGGCGCTCCGAGACGCCAACGGCGCCCTGGCGGACCTGGACGGCATCGTCGTCCGGAGTCGCTGTTCGATCGTCGACGACGAATGGCGAATCGTCCGTAGCGACGGGACGGATGTGTCGTTTGCCCTGACGCACGCCAATCCGCGGCACGATCTGACCGGTCTGTCCGAACCAATCGCCGTCACCGCCTCTGCGTGGGGCAGGGACGGCAGCGTGCTGTTCGACGCCGATGCTGTCATCGGGTGGGAACGACGTGCGCGCCGCGTTGTGGCCCATGCCCGAGCGGCTCTCGGAGCCCCCGCGCTTGCGCTGGGCAGCGCGAACGTGGTTATCGACGCGAGGCTTGCCAAGGGGCTGGCGCACGAAGCTTTCGGCCATGGCTGCGAGACAGACGTCGCGCCGATCTCCGTCCTGGCGACCGACGGTCGCCTGCGCATCGGGGAGCGGGTCGGTCCAGAGCACGTCTCGATCCTTGATGAGCCGCTCCACGGCGACCCGGCGAGCCAGCCGATCAGCGCCAATGGGCTCGTCCGCCAGCCCGTCGAGATCGTCCGCGCCGGGCTCCTCGCTGGTGGCCTCGGCGATCTTTTCTCGTCCGGGGCAGCGGGGGTACCGATCACCGGCGCCTGTCGCGCGGAGAGCTACCGTGAGCGCCCCACCCCGCGCATGACCAACACTCGGATCGTGGTTGATCGGACGCTGGCCCTCGACGGCGACGCCGAGGATCCTCCGCCCGAGGTGGTGGCGGCTGCGCTACGATCGGCCGGCCTGTGGCGCGTGGGCGAGTCGACACTCTACTTGACTGGCTACCGGGGCGGCCAGGCGCATCCGTCCCAGGGCGACTTCGTGTTTGCCAGCGCCGCGACCTACGATCTCTCAGACGACTGCGCGCCGCGACGCCCGGCGGTGTTGAGCGGGCGGACCGAGTCTGTGCTGTGGGCGATTCAGGCCGGCCTGGGCAAGCTCCAGATCGACACGGTCGGGCTGTGTGGAAAGAACGGGGCGAACGTGGTCAGCAGCGGCGGCTCGCACGCGCTGCTGGTGCTCGGCGCGCGGGCCGACCTGAAGGTGGGTGGCGGATGAATCTGGCGGATGGGCTGGCCGATTGGCTTAGTGGCCAGCCGGTCTGGGGTGGCGCCGAGGTGGTCGGCTGGCGCTTCGAACTGGCCGAGGAGGAGAGGCTGCACGCCGGCCTTCGAGGCGGGCGGCTTGGCGGCCCGTACCATCCGCCCGGCATCTCAACACTGGTGAGCGGCGAGCTGGATCTCCGTTGGTCTGACGGGCTGCGGACGCTCGCAACGCTGGACCGCCGGGTCGCCAGCGAACGGGAGACTGCACTGGCCGCGTGGCGAGCGGAGGCATTCCGCGATCAATCCGCGCCGCCGATCCCCGGCCCGTGTGCCTGTCCGACGGTCGACACGGCCGATCCCCGCGTCGAGCAGATCGTCCGCGACGACCGTCGGCCATTCCTAGAACTGCTCGGCCGCGCGCGAGCTGCCGGCCGGAGAGAGGGATGCGCGGAGCTAGACGCGACCGCGGTACTTGGACGCAGCGGACGCACCATCGTTAGCTCCCGCGGGCTGGCGGTCTGCTTTCCCGAGACGACCTGCTCGCTCACCGTGGCGGTCGGCGACCTGTACGAGGCCGAATTCGCTAAGCGGCGTCTGCCACGGGAGGACGAGCTGGCCGAGCTAGTCGACCGCACGACCCGCACCGCGACGGCGCTCCGCCGCGAAGAGCAGCTGCCGCCCGGCTCCCTGTCGGTGCTCTTGCTGCCCGAAGTCGTCGAGGCCATGGCCAGGCACTTCCTCGGCGGCAATCTCGCGGGGCGCGCGGTGTTGGACGGGCGCTCTGCCTTCTCGCTCAAAGCCTTTCGAGACGGTCAGCTCGTTGCTCGCCAGGACCTGGAGGTGATCGTCGACACGACGCTGCCCCTGGAGTTGGCGACAACGCCGTGCAGCGCCGAAGGTGTCCCTGGTGGGCGGGTGGCGCTCATCGCCGGCGGACGGCTGGTGACGCCGACGCTGGGGATGGCCCAGGCCCAGAGGTGTGGGTTGCCACCGACGCCGACCCCGCGCGGCGCGCCGGCTCTGCTCTTTCGGGTCACGGGGTCTGAGATCGAACTGGACGAGGCCTGCGCTCGGCTCGACCGTGGCCTGATCGTGTCGTTTGTCATGGGGCTTCACACCCAACCTGCGCGCACGGGCAGCTACGCGGTCGCGGCACCGCAAGCGCAGCTCGTGCGGAACGGGGCGGCCGGCGGTCGAGTTCGCGTGCGCCTGGCCGGCAACCTGTTCGACCACCTTCGGGACCGGTCGGCCGCGTTCGTCCGCGTGCCGCGCGCCCTGAATCCTGGGCTGCTGCTCGCCGAGACGCTCGCAGTTCGGGCGAGCTGATAGCGTCATCCGAGAAACGGGGTGGTATACTGGCCCGACACGATGCAGGTGTTGACTCCCGCATGACGCAGGCGAGCCGCATCCTGGTTCCAGTCAACGGGAACCCCACCGATGCCGAGATGATCGAGTTGGCCTGCGAGATTGCGAAGCGCAGCAAGGGGCTCGTGTATGCCATCCACGTCATCGAGGTGAAGCGGACGATGCCGCTGGACGCGGAGCTTCCGGCCGAGGCGCAGCGGGGCGAGGACGTGCTCAACCAGGCTGAGCTGGCCGCGGAACACCTGGATCAGGAGATCGAAACGGACCTGCTCCAGGCCCGCGACGTTGGGCCCGCGCTTGTGGACGAGGCGTTGGAGCGCGGGATCGATCTCATCTTGCTTGGCGTCACCAACAAGAGGCGGCTTGGCGACTTCGACCTGGGCAGGACGGCTCCGTACCTGCTGAAGCACGCCCCGTGTCGAGTCTGGGTGTGCCGCGAGGCCACGTGATCGGCAGGCTGGCCCCATGTGGTGCGCGAAGGTAGCGTGATGTACGTCGTAATCATGGGATGCGGGCGGGTCGGGGCCCGTCTAGCCAAGCTGCTGGTGAATGCCGGACACGAGGTGGCGGTACTCGATGCCTCCAGCGGCGCGCTTGAGCGCCTTGGTACCGAATTCCCGGGGACCACGATGGTGGGTAGCGGGACCGACGTCGAGACGCTGCGCCGCATCGGCATTGAACGCGCTGACGCCTTCGCGGCCGTGACCCAGGGCGACAATCGGAACATCATGGCCTCGCAAATCGCCAAGCACATCTTCAACGTGCCGCGCGTGCTGACGCGGATCTACGATCCGATCCGCACCGACACGTTCAAGGCGCTCGGGCTAGAGGCGATCAGTCCGACAGTGATCGGCGCGAAGGTCTTTTACACCATGCTCACCGACGAAGAGAGCCAGGAGAACGTCTAGCCGTGTACATCATCGTCGCCGGTGGCGGGAAGGTCGGTTTCTACCTGGCGCGCGAGTTGGTCGCCCAGGGCAATGAGGTGCTGGTCATCGAGAAGGACCGTGGGCGGGTCGCCGAGATGACCAGCGATCTCGGTAGCGTCGTGCTGAGGGGCAACGCCGACGAGGCGTCGGTGCTGGCTGAGGCGGGAACGAACCGAGCCGACGTTGTCGTCGCCGTAACTGGCGATGATGAGGACAACCTGGTCATCTGCCAGGTGGCGAAGCGACGCTTCAACGTCCCGCGGACCATCGCCAGGATTAACAATCCGGCGAACGAGCAGATCTTCCGCCTGCTCGGAATCGACGCAACTGTGAGCAGCACGGAGGTCATCCTGTCGGTCATCGAGCAGGAGATCCCATCCGACTCGATGGTGCCACTGGTCCGCCTGCGCGACAGCGATGTTGAGATTGTCGAGGCCACGCTGCCTCTCGGTTCGCCGCTCGCGGGGACGGCGCTCCGCGACCTGGACCTGCCGCCAGAATCGATTGTCGCGATCGTCATCCGGGACGGCGAACCAATTTTTCCGGGCGGCGGGACTGCCCTGCAGGCGGGTGACGCGCTGATCGCCCTGACCCGCTCGACGCACGAAGAAGAGCTGCGGCAAACGTTTTTCGCCCGCCGCTAGGCACCATGACCCGACCCGCGCTGACGCGCCTGCGCACTCTCCCGGGTGTTCCGATGATGGTCAGGTCAGGCGCCGGGCTCCGATAGGCGTGGCGGCTTGTCGTCCTTGACCGCCAGTACGAGAAGGTTCGCGACAAGAATCGTAGCGGCGATAAAGTAAAAGGTTACCTGCAGGCCGTAGGCGTCGGCGATCGCTCCCCCGGCGACCGGTGCGAGACCGCCCAGAAGCGACTGCGCCGCGAACAGGATGCCGATGCTCGTGCCGCCAAGCTCCGGCGGCGCGACCTCGAGGGCCCAGGCGTTAAGGACTGGCGTCATCGAATACAGGAAGAAGCCGACCAGCGCCAGTGCAAGGACGAAGAGCCACTCCACTCGCAGCGCCATCAGCGCCACCAGCATCACGCTGGTGCTGACCATCCCTACCGCGATCATCGGACGGCGCCCGATCCGATCGGAGAGCCCGCCTGAGAGCGGGCCGGAGACGATGCCGGCGCCCTGGACGAGGGCGAGATAGGTCCCCACTAACAGCGGAGCCAGTCCGGCGACAGCGGTCAGGTAGATCGGCAGGAAGACCGACAAGCCGTTCTGGGCCATCGCCCGCGCGCCACCGAGCAGCGCAATCAGCAGCATGTTCCGATTACCGAGCAGCGCCCGGAGGCCGCGCCCATAGGCTCGCACGTTCGGCCGCGTCTCGGCGCGTCGATCGCTGACCCGCACCCGGCGCATCATCCGCCAGAAAATCAGCGCCATCAGTAGGCCCGGTACGACGTTGGCGATCGTGATCTCGCGCCAGGTCAACCAGGTGAGCGCGATCCCCACGGCGAATGGCGCGATCGTGTCGCCTACGCTTGCTCCAAGCGAGTGCATGGCCGTCGCGAACCCACGCCGCGTCGGGTACAGCTCAGATAGGCTCGAGAGCGCGGCGGGGTGATAGAGCAGGTTGCCAACCCCCACGATGGCCAGCAGAGACGCGATCAGGATGAAGTTCGTCGTCAGGCCGAGCAACAGATAGGGGATGCCGGCCCCGGCGATCGCCAGGCCCATGATCAGCGTAGGCCGGCCCACGATGTCGACGATCATCCCGCCGGGCAGGTTGACCAGGGTGCTCGTGACGCTCCGCAGGCCGATCAGCAGGCCCACCTGGGTGAGCGTCAAGCCGAGATCCTCGGCGAAGTAGGGTAGCAGGACCAAGAACGCGCCCGGGTACCAGTGCGTCATGGCGTGGCCGACAGAGATCCCGATCATGGGCCCGTCGCCGCGTCCGATGCGCGGGAGCCAGCCGGCTCGCGCACGAGGCGCGGCCGAGGTACGTTGGCCGGGCGAGCCCGGCGGGTCGTTCGGCACCGTTCGCGCCGCGTCGCTCACGCACCGCCGCCGATCGGGGGGATCAGGTGGAGCTCGTCCCCGTCGGAGAGTTGTAGCGCCGCTTCTCGCGGCATCGACACCCGCCGGCCGTTCAGGACCAGGGCATTGACGCCGAACGGTGAATTCTCGTCGTTGGGCAGCGCGGCGAACCGCGGATCGTAGCGAGCGGCCAGCTCGGCGAAGAGCTTACCGAGGTCCGCGCCGGGTGGAAGCTCAGCCACCAGCGTGCCCGTACCGAGCGAATCGCGCATCCGGTCATACACGTGGACAATTACGCGGTACGTAGCGCCGGCCGGCACCCGATGGATCCCCTCTCTACGGCGCCGCTACCGCGGGTTTGACCACCTCCATGTCCGCAACGATGTCGCCCAGTCCCAGTCGCTCCAACGTCTCCGTGTTCGGGACGCCGCTGCCGGGATCCCAGCCGCGTGCCTCGTAGAACTCGCGGCGCAGGGTGTCCAGGTCGACGACGACGCCGGCGAGCGGGCCTTTTTCGATCGGCGGGTCGCCGTAGGCCCGGCCCGGGATGTGGTAGTTGACCGGACTGATCCCCTCGCGCAGACTGAACGCCTGGCGTATCGCGGCCACCCGCTGGCCAATCTCGTCAAGGGATTCGACGCTTGTCGGAACGCCGCTGACGGCCTCGATCGTCTCGGTCCATTCCGAAAAGGAGACGCGGGTGAAGGCGAACATGCATACACCGGCCGAGAAGACCGCCTGACCGAGATTGTTGATGTGGGCGTTGAGACCGCCTTTGCCGGTGTAGGTGTACTTCTCGACGCTTGGCGTGTCGATGCCGGGGATCGTGCCGCCATTCTCCTGGACCCAGGCGGCCATCTGGGTGTGCCGACCTGGCGTGGCATCGGCGGCGTAGATCATGCCCCAGCTCGGCGCGTAGCGCGGGTCGTGGGCGGGCGGCTCCTGGCCGCCGATGTGGACTGCCAATGCCTCGGAGCCAGCGATCTTTTGCGATGCCCGCATGACGCCGTCAGCCAGGACGTCGCCGATGCCCTCGCGCTTACCGATCTTGTCCGCCAGGGCCATGATCGACGCCGCGTCGCCCCACTTCAGCTCAATACCGTCAGTGTCCCTCCTGGTGATCAGGCTCTGCTCGAAGCAGTCGATCGCGAACCCGATGACCGACCCGACCGAGATGGTGTCCAGCCCGTAGCGATTACACAGATCGTTAGCCTTCATGATCGAGTGGATGTTGTCGTTGAGCAGGTTGTTGCCCCAGAGGGCCGAGGTCTCGTACTCGGGCTTGTGGGTCTTGCCGACCGGGAACTGGGCATCATCCGTTCGGTAGTGACCTCCGCAGGCGATGTTGCACTTCCAGCAGGCGTACTTCTTGTACTCGTGAGCGAGCATGTTGTCGTCGCTGATCGCCTCCGCCGAGGGAAAGTCTTCCAACCCGCTGCCGGCCCAGTTGCGGACCGGCGAGTCACCGCCGAACGCCGACGAGGCGGTGTGATTGATCGTGCCGTACTTGGTGAAGTACTTGACCTTGGGATTGCCGGCCATCTCGCGAATGTATCGTTTGCGGATCTCGTTCGCCCGTGCAGCGTCATGCATCGGCAGCGCGGCGGTCCCGCGGCAGACGATCGCCTTGAGCTTCTTGGCGCCCATGACCGCGCCCATGCCGGAGCGCGCGGCGATGCGGCCTTCGTCGTTGACCACGCCGCTCATCAACGAGAGCTTTTCGGCCCCGGTCCCGATGACCGCCGACTGCGACTTCGGATAGCGCTCACGCAGCTGAAGCTCGGTGTCCAACGCGTCGACGCCCCAGAGGTCGCCGGCGTCGCGCAGCTCGGCCGTACCATCCTCGATGAATAGGTAGACCGGCCGGTCAGCGATGCCCTTGAGGAACACGCCGTCGTAGCCGGCTGCCTTGAGCATCGGACCCCAGTAGCCTCCGCAATTGGCGTCGCCCCAGCCGCCGGTCAGCGGCGACTTGCCGACGACGGTCCAGCGGTTGGGCGTGATGGCCGGACTGCCGACCAGCACCCCGGTCGTGAAGCCGAGTGTCGCATCCGAACCGAGCGGGTCTACCCCCGGACTGCTGTCCGTAGATCACCCGCGCCCCGAGGCCGTAGCCCCCAGGTAGTCACGGTACAGATCGTCGCCCGGCTCCTCGACGCCAATCGCGCCGCTGCTCAGGTCGACGAACAGTGAGCTTGCCCATGTGGCCGCCGATCATGTGATTGCCTCCAATGAAGTGTGCCACCACGCACGTACGAGTCGTCGCGATGCCGACGACCGCGATCATACACACGCTGCGAAGGATTCAAGTAGTCGACAACGGAGCCGCTCGGGGCGTGTCGACGTCCAGTTTTCTCAGGGTAACCGATTTGTTGATCGGTCCCGCCGCCGCACACCCGCGCAGAATGCGAGGCCGACCTTCGAGGACCTCGCGACCGCGGCGTGGTCGTGGACCTGGTCCGTGTCTGGCGTACGCTCGACCGCCACCGCCCACGGTGGAATCGACCAGAGCGGAGCCGTGGTCAGTGGTCAGGCAGGCCGTGAGCGCTAGGACGCAGGTTTGGGGTGCTCGCGGAAGAAGCGTAGCATCTCCCTCGAGGCGTCGGGGCCGTCCGGGTCGGTGAAGGTGCCTGCTGGGCTTCCCACCGGACCAGGCATGGCCCCGCGCCGTGGATGACCCAGTGCTCCCCGACGACATGGTCGCGGGCGCGGTAGATCGAGCAGGTGTAGGGACGGCCGCCAGATACCTGTCCTCGGCTCACGCTTACTGCCGCACTGGACCCATTCTCGGAGCAGGTGCGCCGCCCGCGCAGTGGGCCAGCGCCTGAGCGAGCACCTGCTCTCCGTTCCGCGGGTTGACGGTCGTGTCCCGATCGCCATGGAACACGATCGTCGGCACGCTGACGACCGCGTCGGGTTCGCCGCGAACCACGGGATCATCGGCGCCCCGCTGCATTGCCGCGTACGCCGAGCGGAGATTGCGGGCCGCCCCGTGCGCGAGGCCCGAATGGACGCCGACTGCAGCGTACAGGTCCGGGTAGGTGGCTCCGAGGATCGCGGCCATCGCTCCGCCCGCCGACATGCCTGCCACGTAGACGCGGCGGCAATCGACGTTGTGCGTGGCCATGACCTGCCGCGTGATGCCGGCGATGAGAGATGGCTCACCCCGATCGGGCTGCTGGTTGGCGCGCGTGAACCAGGTCCAACACCGGGAACTGGTGGCGGCGGCCGCTTGCTCGGGATAGACGACGAGGAACGGGTCCTCCTCGGCGAGCATATTCAGGCGCGTGCCCGCGGCAGAGTCGTCGGCGCCCTGGGTGCAGCCGTGGAGCATGACGACAAGCGGCACCGGCTGACCGGTGTAGCCGCTCGGGACGTACAGCTGGTAGGCGCGCCTACCGGCCCGGCTGCTGTAAGACCCCTTGACGACACGGCCTTCCGGCTGAGCTTCCACGAGCGCCGGATCCGGTGCGAGCGCGGGACCGGCCGGTGCTGGCAGCGGCACAGCATCCGCGGTCCTCCGGGGAGCTGGCTTATCGCCGACGACGCGGTAGCTGACGTCCGAGGGTTCGGCGGCACGCTCCGTGGCGTTCTCCGGGACGGCTCGAGCGGCCAGACTGCCAAGGCTGCGCCGGATGACCGCGGTGGCATCGGCAAGTCGCCCGGCGCGGGTGAGGCGTAGGGCTTCGGTCATCCCCGCGCGCATGCTGTCGTTCAATGGAATGCTCCTCGAGGTGCGATCCTGGCGGCCGGCAATCAGGCGAGGCAGCCCAGCAGACAGTGAGTCGGCGCTCCTGCCTTCATGCTGCGTGGCGCCTGATCGCTCTGTGCAGCCGGCGACGGGTCCACTCCAGGATGGTGGACCGGCAGTGGTTATACCCGCAGTTTGGGGTCGAAGGCGTCGCGGAGTGAGTCCCCCAGGAGGTTGAAGGCGAACACGGCAGCGCTGATCGCGACGCCGGGCGCAATCGCCAGCCAGGGCGCCTGTTCCAGGAACTGGACGCCGGCCCCGCGCAGCATCAGGCCCCAGGCCGGCTTCGGCTCGGCGACTCCAAGCCCGAGAAAGCTCAGCGAAGACTCGAGCAAGATGGCCTGGCCTAGGAACGCGGAGAGCAAGATCAGGTACGGAGCGACGACGTTCGGCATCAGGTGGCGGAAGATGATCCGGGTGTCGGACACGCCGAGCGCGCGGGCCGCCTCCACGTACTGCATCTGCCGCAGCGTTAGGCCGCTGGAGCGGATCACCCGCGCCACGCGTGGGATGATTGGGATTGTGATCGCGATGATTACATTGAGCAGGCCCGTCCCGAGCGCGGCCACCACAGCGACTGCCAGGATGATCAACGGGAACGATAGGATGACGTCGTTCAACCGTTCCAGCAGGAGATCGGTCTTACCGCCCTTGTAGGCGCCAACCAGGCCGAGGATGGCGCCCGCCGAGCAACCAGCAACCGAAGCGCCGAAGCCGACCACGAGCGCGGTCTGGGCGCCATAGATCAGCCGCGACATCACGTCTCGTCCAAACTGGTCGGTTCCGAGGAGATGCTCCCTACTAGGCGGCTTAAGCTGGTCGAGGAAGCTCGATTCCTCAGGATCGTATGGCGAGACAATCGGCGCGAACACGGCAAGCAAGAGCATCAGGACGACGACGACGCCGCCGGCAAAGCCCAGCGTGCGCCGCCGCGCAAATTTGGTCACCTGGCTGAGCCAACGCGGACCACGGACTGCCCGCCGAGAGGCGGTGGGCCCGGGGCCGAGCCCGGCCGTCGTGGTTACATCCGCCATGCTTGTGACCCCTGCCTATCGATAGCTCACGCGCGGGTCGAGCCAGACGTAGAGGAGGTCGACCAGAAAGTTGACCAGGACGAACACCGATGCGACGAGCAGAATCAATGCCTGGGTCATCGTGTAATCGCGCCGGAGGACGGCTTCGACCATCAGTTTACCGATGCCATTCAGGTTGAACACCTGCTCGGTCACCAGAAGTCCTCCGAGCAGGAACGCGAACTCGAGCCCGATCACCGTCACGACCGGCAGGAACGCGTTGCGCAAGGCGTGCCGTACGACGACCAGGCTTTCGCGCAGGCCCTTGGCGCGGGCTGTCCGCACGTAATCCTCGCGCATGACTTCAAGCAGCGTCGAGCGCGTCATGCGTGTCGCCACGGCGGAGTAGCGGTACCCGACGGCCAGCGCCGGCCAGATCAGTTGAGACAGGTTTTCGACCGGGTCCTTGAAGAAGGGGGTGAACGACAGCGGCGGTGAGTACTGGAACGCGATCAGCAAGACCAGGATCAGAACGATCCCAAGCCAGAACGACGGGATGGCCAGGCCGGCGATGCTGAAGATCCGGACCGCGTAGTCGATCCAGGTGTCGCGCTTGACAGCTGCCAGGATTCCGAGCGGGAGGGCGAGCACCGTGGCGATCAACGTGGCCATGATCGTCAACTGAACGCTCAGCTCCAGACGGATCAAGACTTCCTGGATGATCGGCCGACCGGTCCACATCGAGAGGCCGAAGTCGAAGCGGACGGCGCCCCAGATCCAGTCAAAAAACTGCGCCAGGAGTGGCTTGTCAAGCCCCAACCGCGCCCGCTCGGCCTGGATTACTTCGGCGGCGACGTTGCCCCCATCACCAGCCAGCTTGAGCTGGACCACGTCGCCGGGGACCATACGAAGCAGGATGAAGGTGATGATCGCGACGCCGAGGAGGGTTGGGATCATCAGGAGGATGCGGCTGACGATGTAACCCTGCACGGGCGGCTCCTAGCTGGACAGGAGAGGGTGAGGCTGATGGGGACGGCCCGACGGTCGGCCACTCCCCAGTCCAGGTGCACTCGGTGGCGCCCCGGATGCGGCCCGGCGGGCGGTAGTCACTCGCTCAACCAGACGTTGGTCAGGTCCTGGTTCAGGTAGTGCGATGGCAGGACGCGATAGCCCTGCAGCGTCGAGGCGTGCGGCACGATCCGCTGCCACCACAGGATCGGAAAGGCGTAGGCCTGGTCGTTGTTGACGCGGTTCTCGAAGCGCCACACCAGCTGCTTGCGCTTCTCGGGATCCGTCTCACGCGTCTGCTGGTCGTACAACTGGTCGAGCTCGGCGTCCTGGTAGCGGCCGTAGTTGAAGGGGCTGCGTTCCGACGAGATGAATTTGGAGAGCTGAAGGTCGGGCTCATCCAGGTAGTCGGCGATGAAGTCGATGCAGACGTCGTAGTTCCCGCTGCGCAGGTCGCTGACGTAGCCGCTCGCCTCCAACTGGACCTGCGTGGCGTTCAGTCCGATCCTGCGCCATTGATCGATGACGAACACGCCGTTCGACTCGTACGGCTGGGGGATGTCGCGGTTCTTGATGGTGAACGAGAAGCCGTCCGGCACGCCCGCCTCGCGGAGCAGTCGGCGGGCCTCTTCGCGCGCGGCGGCCACGTTCCGCGAAAAACCCTCCATCTTCTCCAGCTCTGCGTCCGGCCGAGCGAAGGTGCTGCCCGGCCTGACCAGGGCGCCGACCGGCTTGACGAACGTAATCTTGGAGAGTGCTTCCGACCCTTCCCAACGGTCGAGCGCCAGGTTCATGGCGCGGCGGACGCGTGGGTCGTCGAATGGCTTCTTTTCCGTGTTGAAGACGACGAGCAGGTTGCTGACCCAGGGGCTTTCCTGGACGGTGATCTTGTCGCCTAGCGCCCGGACCAGGTCGTCGCGGGCCGGCGGGGTGAAGCCGCGGAATTCAACGTGGGCGCGCCCGCCGCGGACCGCCGCTACCTGGGCCGCCGATTCCCGGATGAACGTGGCCCGGAACCCATCCAGGTAGGGCAGGCCCGGCTGGAAGTAGTCTGGATGCTTCTGGCCTACCCAGTGGGAGCCAGGGACGTACTCGACGAACTTGAAAGGCCCGGTCCCGAGCACGTTCTTCTCGGGGAACTTCGGGTCGCTCGCCAGTTTGTCGGCGCTGTAGATCTGGTTCCAGGGCGAAGCCAACAGCGACAGCAGCGAGGCGGAAGGGTACTTCAGCTTGAAGACGACGGTCCTGGGGTCGGGCGCCTCGACGCTCTCGACGGCGGCATACTGGGCCTTGCGGGCGCTGACGATCCCCTCGGGCGGGTTGATGATCCGATCGTGACTGACCTTGATGTCGCGGGCGGTGCACGGCGAACCGTCATGGAACTTGACGCCGTCACGGATCTTGAACGTGTAGGTCAACTTGTCGGCCGAGATGTCCCAGCTCTCAGCCAGGTCGGGCATGACCTCCGGGTACTTGTCTGGATCGAACTTGATCAGCAGGCTGTAGTGGGGCGCGGTCGGGTGCAGCATCGCGAAGGTTGTCTCGCGGTGGGCATCGAACGACGGCGGCTCGGCGCTGACGATGAACTGGAGCTCGCCGCCCGAGCGCGGCTGGCCTGCCGCGGCGGGCTGGGCGGCGGCCGTTGGCTTGGCGTCGCCGCTCGGCTTGGCCTCGGTCGCCGGCTTGGGCGGCGCGGTGGGCGCCGCGGTCGCCGGCTCCTTGCCGGCCGGTTTCGTGTCGGCCGGTTTCGTATCGGCCGGCTTGCTGGCCGGCGTCGCGGCGGTCGAGCATGCGGTCGCCGCCAGCATAGCGGCGGCACTCTGGAGAAAACTTCGGCGGGTGATGCCCACGATAATTGTCCTCCGTGCCCGTCAGGCGTCGAGCCAGACGTGAGCTAAGTCCTGGTTGACGTAGTGGGAGGGTAGCACCGGGTAGTTCTTGACCGACGAGGAGTACGGTACGATCCGCTGCCACCAGATGATCGGGAAGGCGTACGCCATCTGCTGAATGCAGCGGTCCTCGAACTGCCAGACGAGTTGGTTCCGCCTCTCTGGATCGGTCTCACGTGACTGCTGGTCGTAAAGCGCGTCAAGCTCGCGGTCGGTGTAGCGGCTGTAGTTCGACGCGCTGCGGTCCGGGGACAGGAACTTCGAGAGCTGGATGTCCGGCTCGTCGGCATAATCGGCAATGAAATCGACGCTGACCTCGAAGTTGCCGGCGCGATGGTCGCTGAGATAGGCATTCGATTCCTGCTGAACGTGGGTGACGTTCAGCCCGATTCTACGCCACTGGTCGATCAGAAACACGCCGGATGGCTCGTAGGGGGTAGGGACGTCGCGATTCTTGAGATTGAACGCGAAGCCGTCCGGCACACCCGCCTCCCGAAGCAGCCTGCGCGCCTCCTCTCTGGCCTGGGTCATGTCGCGCGAAAATCCCTCCATCTTCAGCAGCTCGCTCTCGGGCCGATGGAAGGGGCTACCGGGTCGGACAAACGTCCCGACCGGCTTGACGACGGTAATTCGCGACAGCGCGTTCGAGCCTTCCCAGCGGTCTACGGCGATGTTGAGGGCGCGACGGACCCGCGGATCGTTGAACGGCGCCTTCTCGGTGTTGAAGATCGCGATCAGCGTGACGATCCAGGCGCTCTCCTCGACCTTGATCTTATCGCCCATGGCACGGACGAGGTCGTCGCGGGCCGGCGGAGGGAACCCGCGGAACTCGATCTGGGCGCGCCCACCGCGGATGGCCGCGATCTGGGCGGCCGGCTCGCGGATGAAGTTGGCGCGGAACCCGTCGAGGTACGGCCGGCCCTGGACGAAGTAGTCTGGGTTCTTCTGCCCTACCCAGTGGGAGCCGGGCACGTACTCGACGAACTTGTACGGCCCGGTGCCGAGCACGTTCTTCTCCGGAAACTTCTGGTCGGCGGCTAGCTTGTCGGCACTGTAGATGTAGTTGAACGGTGACGCGAGCAGCGTCAGCAACGCGGCTGATGGGTACTTGAGCTTGAAGACGATGGTCCCCGGATCTGGCGCCTCAACGCTCTCGACTGCACCGTAGGATCCCTTGCGCGCGCTGACCACCCCCTCAGGTGGGTTCAGAATTCGATCGTACGACGCCTTGATGTCGCGGGCGGTGCACGGGGAGCCGTCGTGAAACTTGACGCCGTCGCGGATCTTGAAGGTGTAGGTGAGCTTGTCAGCCGAAACGTCCCAGCTTTCGGCAAGGTCCGGCATGACCTCCGGATAGGCGTCGGGGTTGAAGCGGATGAGCAGGCTGTAGTGCGGGGAGAGCGCATGGAGCAGCGCGAACGTCGTCTCGCGGTGGCCGTCGAACGACGGCGGCTCGGCTCCGACGATGAACTGGAGCTCGCCGCCCGTCCTCGGAGCGGCGGCGGCCGCTGGCGTCTGGGCCGCACTCGCCGCGGGTGGCGCCACAGCAGTCGGCTGCGCGGCGACGGTTGGCTGCGCAGCAGGCGGCGCACTCGTCGGCGGCGTGGCCGGCTTAGTCTCGGCCGGCTTGCTGACCGGCGCGGCGGTCGGCGAGCAGGCCGTCGCCGCCAGCATCGCCACCGAGCTTCGCAGGAACGTTCGGCGCGTTAGTCCCACAGCGGCACTCCTCGCCCGCAACCCGTCGCTGGGTGCTGGGGCCGCGGGCGGAGCCGCTGCCGATCCGGGGCGGCACTGCCCGTTGGCGGGACGATATCATAGGTCGCTCGGTAGTCCAAGGATTGCGGGACTCGGCGACACCTGCGGACTCGGCGTCGATCCGGCCGTGGCGACCTGCTTTTCCTGGGACAGCCGTGGCTCGGACGATATGCAGGCAGGAGGACGCGATGGAGCTGCGGAATGGGGTCACACTTACCTGGCTCGGGCACGCTGCTTTCCGGATTGGCACAGCGGATGGACGCGTTGTCCTGGTTGACCCCTGGCTGGACAACCCGAAGGCGCCGCCGTCTGCGAAGAACCTGGATCGTGCTGACGCCGTCCTGGTCACGCACGGTCACTTTGACCATCTCGGCAACACCGCCGAGATCGCCCGACAGCATGGGGCAAAGGTCCTGGCGATCTACGAGGTGGCGACCTGGCTCCAGGGCCACGGTGTGCCCGAGGACCAACTCATCCCGATGAACAAAGGCGGGACCGTCGACCTGGACGGCGTGCGCGTGACAATGGTCCATGCCCAGCACAGCTCGGGCATCACTGGCGAGAACGGGCTCGAGCCGGGAGGTGACGCGGCTGGCTACGTCGTCCGCTTCGGCAACGACTTCAGCCTCTATCACGCTGGCGATACGAACGTGCACGCCGACATGCGGCTGATCGGCGAGCTGTACCAGCCCCAGGTGGCGCTTCTCCCGATTGGCGGCCACTTCACCATGGGACCGACGGAGGCGGCCAGCGCCGCCAGGATGCTCGGCGTCAGAGCGGTGGTCCCGATGCACTACGGCACCTTCCCGCTCCTGACCGGCACACCGGCCCAGCTCCGCGAGGCGCTTGGCGCCGCCGAGATCGAGGTCGTCGAGCTAGAGCCGGGCGGGAGCTTGGAGTAGCACCCTGTGCTGGAGAGGCGCGTGCGTACGCTGATGTCGGAACCTCCCGATGTCGAGGTCGCGTCTGACAGCGACGTCGGCCGGCCGAAACGCAAGAACAACAACGTGCGCCGAGTTGCCGAGGCATGAGAGAAGTGGGTTCCGTGGAAAGGATCATGCGTGTGCGACCAAGACCGGCCGGGCTTCCGGTAGTCCTTTGCCTCGACAGCTCGCTCGCGGCCTGATCCGCGAGGCCCAGTCCACGGGCAGGGCGCTCAAGCGCGCAAGCATCCGACGTCTCGTGAGGGACGCGATCGCTGAGCGGACCATGATCCACCGGGCGCGTGCCCGCGTAAGATCGGCAGACATCCGCAACTAGGAGGTCAGGTCATGGTCGCTCAGTACGCGCGGGTGGTCGGCGTTGTCATCATCGTGATCGGCGTGGGGGGCTTGTTGCTCGGAGAGCAGTCGCTGTTCGGCCTACTGAATATCGACATCGTCGAGGACATCATCCACCTGGTCACAGGCGGGCTGATGGCCTACGTCGGCTTCGCCCGCCCGGACCCCGGCCTGCTCAGGAACGTGGTCGGCGGGTTGGGAGTCGTCTACCTGCTGGTCGGCCTGCTCGGCTTCGTCGCGCCAAACCTGTTCGGACTGCTGCCGCATGGCTACACGATGGCCGACAACCTGCTCCACCTCGGGCTCGGCGCCGCCGGGATCGCGGTCGCCTGGTTCGTGCGGCGGGACAGGGCGGCAACGGTCTGACGCGGGTAGGTGGCCGGGGTCGCACGTAGAGGAGCGCAACCGTAGCCGATGGTCTCGATGCTAAACGCTCTCTTCCGCCCCACTACCGCGCGGGCCAGGGCTTGCGCCGCGCCGGTACGCCGGCTGGTCCAGCGACCAGGCGGTCGGCGGCCAGGCCGGTGGCGAAGGCGTAGATTGCCTTGTGCAGCAGGTCGATCATCTGCTCGTCGACCGGCCACGTCCACGGCAACGCACCCACGCCGGTGGCGTTCTCCAACGTCTGGTCGTTGAGCAGGCGCAGGTTCATGAACAGGAACGACCCGACCGGACCACGCACTCCGCGCTCCGCCATCAGCGCGCGCACGGTGCCAAGCAGGACCCCCTGACCCCAGTGCATGGTCCAGTTCATCCACAGCCGCTCGCGGTCTGGCTTGCTGGGGAGCCGCAGCAGCCGCTCGAGCGTGTGTCCAGGGACGAACGAGCTAGGCCGATGGGTCAGCACCTGCTCGAGCTTCTCCGCGGCGGTCATCGCCGTGACTCCCGCCAACCCTGCCACAAGTCCGCGCACCGCCACACTCCTCGTCACTGTTGCACCCTCTCCTGCCGAATGTACGCAACCCAATCATGCTCACGCCCGCTGCGCCGAGCGTACCCTCGCGGTGCGCCCCGGTAAAAGAAAGGCCCGCCGCACTGGGCCTCCTGTGGGCCGAACCACGTCGCCTGCATTCCCCTGCAGCGGCCATTGGACTCACCAATCGCCATGCCGGTCAGCGGGCCGATCAAGAAGCCGATCACCCGGCCAACCGGGACGCCCCCGATCCCGGCGACGGCGCCGCCACCCAGCGCACCCACGACGTCGTCGCTCATCGCGCCGGCTGCCCCCGTGGTGGCCTCACGGCCAGCGAGCCCTCTGCGTGCCACATCGTCGCCTGCCATCAGCGTCTCTCTGGATACGTGCAGTCATCCGGCCCCCGAGCGGGATTACCACGCCGAGAATCGCACTGATCGTGCCAGCTACGCAGGGCGGGGCGGGGTCTCATGGTAGAGCATCGGCACAATGTGGCTACCGTACCTCGTGCGCCGGTTGCCGCTGATTGTGGGCGCTTGCGCCTCCCGCGCTGCCGGCACTGGCGTGACGCTCCCGCCCGCGTGGTCGCGCCGGGGCGGGGATAGCGGGGGGTTGTGTTGCCGAGGTCGGCTGGTCGCTGGGAACGCTCGAGCAGACGTGGAAGTCGACCGCGGCCCACTCTCGTGGAAGCGCCGCTACGTTGACAGGGAAGGGCTGACCGGTCATGCTGACCGCAGACCGACGCCCGAGCCGTTTGGACGGCCGGCCACGCCCGCCTGGAGGGAAGCCATGCGGTACTACGAGGATGAGGCCCAAGAGGGTCAGACCTGGGAGGGCTGGGATGACGAGACCGGTGAGGGTAACCCAGCGCTCTCGGAAAACCTCCCGGAGCGTAGCGAGCCGCACGAGTAAGCCGGGGGTCGCAGCTCCAGCTGCCTCCGCTCGCCGATTCCGGTCGGTGTTTTTGCCGTGTCTGACCGTCTAGGGAAGCGGTGATCCGCACCTGTGATCCGGGTGACGGAATTGTGACGCGAGCGGCCCACGGCCGGCCCAGGGCCTGTCTGCACAACATCGTTACAATAGGATCGTGAACCGACATGAACTATCGGATACGCAATGAGAGGGACTGGGCACGCAACAGCGGCCGTCCCAACCCAGGCGCGGCCGGCCGAGCCACGCCAGCCGTCGGCTAGTGCATGGGATGCTGTCGCGGCCAACCAAGGGTGCGCCATGGCGCACCCTTCCGTCGCGGTATGGCCCGTGGCTGACGGTGTATAGCCGCTTCCGCCACCGGCGGTGGGCTGGTGTGTGGGAGCGCGTGCTGGCTGACCTCCAGGGTTGAGCCCAGCGACCAACTGGCGCTGCCGGCGCTGTGGAGACGAAGGCGGTCCGTCGATGTGGACCATGGGTCCGCCTGCGGCCGGACCGAATCGCGGGTGACACGGGGTACAACAGCGGGCCGTGCGGCGCTTTCTGCGGCGCCGCGGGATCAGTGCCGTTATCCTCCGCCGCCGCACCGAGCCACTGAATCACCTAGTTGGGTGATTCGCGCTCGCCGGCACTCCACGAGCGTCAAACGATACGACCTCGAAGTTCTCCAGCTCTACCCGGGTTCTCACACCAACCGGGTTCTCACACCAAGACCACCGCCAATCCGGGGCGGCCCGTGACGCCGCGCTCGACCCTGCGCGTAAAGGACGTACATGATCGACTCGCCCTTCCAGAGCTTCTTCATGGGCGGCTTCGAGTGCTCCACTCACCGCCCGCGCTCCGGCAGACGGCTAGACCTGATTGCGGCAACCGGACATGACACGCATGCCCATGCCGACTACGCGCGGGCGGACGCACAGGGCATCCGCACCGTCCGCGATGGCATCCGCTGGCATCTGATCGAGCGACGGGCCAACCGCTACGATTTCACCAGCGTGCTGCCGATGCTGCGCGCCGCTCGGACAGCGGGCGTGCAGGTAGTCTGGGATCTGTGCCATTACGGCTGGCCGGACGACATCGACATCTTCCGACCAGCATTCGTTGAGCGTTTCGCTCGCATGGTGCGCGCTTTCGCCGCCGTGTTGGCCGGCGAAACCGATACTGCCCCGGTTGTTGTGCCGGTGAATGAGATCTCGTTTTTCGCCTGGGCTGGGGGCGACACCAGATCGATCAACCCATTCAAACGGGGGCGCGGCAACGAGCTGAAGGCTCAGCTCATCCGCGCTGCAATCGCGGCGATCGAGGCGATCCGAGATGTCATTCCGGATGTCCGCGTGGCCTCCGCCGAACCGCTGATCCACGTCATCAACGATCCAACACGGCCGCACGAGGGCGCTGCCGCCGAGGCGTACCGACTGGCCCAGTACCAGGTGTGGGATATGCTCTGCGGGCGCGAGGCGCCGCACCTCGGCGGCGACATGAAGTATCTCGACCTGGTCGGCGTCAACTACTATCCCGACAACCAGTGGTATTTCGCCGGACCGACGGTTGCACGGCCGCGGACGATTGACCGCGCGCACCGCGACTACCGCCCATTCCGACAGATGCTGCGCGAGGTCCACGACCGGTACGGCCGCCCGGTGTTCATCGCCGAGACGGGGTGCGAGGACGGCGGGCGCGCCGAGTGGCTGCGCTTTGTCGGCCGCGAGGTGCGCGCCGCCATGCGAATGGGAGTGCCGATCACGGGACTATGCCTGTACCCGATCCTGGACTACCCCGGCTGGAATGATGACCGCCACTGCCACACTGGCCTCTGGGGCTACTGCGACGCTACAGGCACACGCGACGTCTACCAACCGCTGGCACGAGAGGTGCGCCGCCAGCGCCAGTACGTGGCGCGGTTACGATCGGAGGCCGCCAGGGACCAGTCGCTGCTGGAGGCGGTGTAACGCCGTGGAGGAGCCGTTATCTGCGCCTCGCCAGGGGCGAATGCGCCACCACTGCGCCGATGGTGCCGCCGAACCCATTTGCAGCCAGGCCGGAGTACTGCAGCGACACCGGTGAGGTGATCGTCGCATGCTTGGCTCGGGAGGGGCGACATGGCTACTGAGCGTGCGCAAGCGGGGTCGGTGAGTCGTGGCGACCAGTCGGTGAGTGACGGGCTTGGATGCGCTGCATGGTCGCACCGCCCCACGGCTTCGGTCGCGCCGAGGGTCGGGCATGCGTCCGGCGCTCCCGGGCGGGCCTGCGCGGGGCGATCATGCGCTGGAACGGCTGGCCGGTGGGGGTGCTCCCGGATGCGCGGGTCGCGGGGGGGGTGCGGGTGGGGGCTCGATGCGGTCTAGGAAACGCGGAGGCGGGCCGCGATGACCCACGGACGTACGTGGTCGAGTACCTCCGGCACGCGCGCAGGCTCTTGGTCGTGAATGAGATCGGCGTACGCCCTGTGTCTCGCGGTCGCGCAAACCACCGGGCCAGGCCATGTCATCTGTTGGCGGCCGCTTCTGGAGCGATGGTCAGATTTGCCTGAGTGCCATCCGCGGGCATCCGTCAGTGTCCTCCGCCATTTGGTCGCTGAGTGCTTCCGTCCGCCCGCGTCCGCCGTCCACTGCTACAGTCCGCCTGGGTTGCTACATGCGCTGCTACATGCGGGCACTCAGCCGAGCGTCCGCTACGGTCATTGGTCACGAGGATGCCATGCGGATCGCGGCCCTCGTACTCGGGGTGGTAGGCGCTGTCTTCGGTCTGATCGCGGCGGTGCTGGCCCTTGGGATTGGCGGCGTAGGCTCGGCGTTCAATGCACAGCGAGCCGGTACGGTGGTCAACCTGGGGTTGGGCGCGATCGGGTTCGCCGTGCTGGGGCTTATCGGCGGGAGCGTGGCGATCGCAAAACCCCGGGCGGCCGCGGCGCTGCTGTCGATCGCGGCCGACCAGCGCACGGCGGCCCGGCGATGGCTGTTCGACCTCTTCCCTGCCCTGCTGATCTGGACCGGCCTGTTCACGATCGTCGCCCGTTAGCGGTTGCTGAGGCTACCGGCGAGTGATGGTAGTGCTTCTACTCAAGCGGTCTGCCAGCGCGGCTACCATGGGGGTGGAAGGCACGTGACGGGGGCGGCGATGACTCGATGGGTCGCAACGCTGTTCGATCGGTGGTGTAGCCTGGTGGCTTGGGCCGGCGCGCTCGGAGCGTGCGTCTGGGGCGTCTGGCAGGTCGGCCGGGCTGATCCCGCGGGGTTTACGCTGCTGTTCCTCGGATCTGTCATGCTGGTGCTGCTGGTGGGCTACCGCCGCCAAAAGACCTAGGGTGTTCGCCAGCAAGCGGGATGGGAGAGCTTTCGGCCATGAGCTCTGGCACGCCGCTCGGCAGGAAGTAAGGAGGCGCGCTTCAGCGGCCCTCCGTGATCCTGGCAGCCCGAGCAGTTGTTGAGGCTGTTGGTTGATCCCCACTGCACGCTGGTACGGGTGACCGTGCCGGACGGGTCATTCTCGATGCCCCTGTTCATAGCTCGCGACCTCACGTCATCTCGCAACACCGTCCGCTCCGCGCAAGTTTTGCCGCGCGAGGTGCATCTTAGGTGGAGTAGGGATGCAGTGGGCGCCCACTGCCTGACCCCCAGGAGGACGTTAGAACGGGTGGGGAGACCGCCCCGAAGGGATAGGCAAGACATGAAGCAGTGGAGAACTCGACCGGCCGCGGCTGCTCTCGCCGCGGCGTTAGCGCTTGCGTCGCCAGCGGCACCGCTGGCCCTTGGCCACCACGACGACGCTGTACCCGCGGAGCTGAGCTCCTGGGCCGCCCTCGACGTCGGCCCGGCCGCCTCGGAGGGGGCGGCGTGGCACCACCAGGGCAGGGGCCGTGGGGGCCCTGGCGCTCAGCGGGACGACGATAAGCGGGATGACGACGAGGTCACCGCGCGGGACCGGGGCCCAGCCGGCGGCCATGGGCGGGGCCTCGGCCGAGGCCGCGACGTCCAGGACGACGACGAGGTCAGCGGGCAAGGTCAGGGCCGAGGCCGGGGCCTCGCCGGTGGGCCCGCTCGCGGTACGGGCGGCGGTGCCACCCGGGGCCGAGACCACCGCGAAGAGGCCCACGAGGGCGACCGCGATTGCTCACCGCCGTGGCAGAACCACGGCCACTACGTGAACTGCGTCGCCCGCGGAGAAGTCGAGGTGGACGGCGAGAGCGTGGACGAGGTCGATAACCCGGGCAGCGTCGTCCGCGAGGCCGCCCAGAGCGATGTGGGCAAGTCCGACGGCGATGGCGACTAGAGGGGCGCGGACGTCCCGCTCGCGCACCTGTCGAGACGGCACCATACACGGGGATGGAGCAGCTGCCCCACCCCCCTCTGCGTGCTCGGGATCACGGAGGAAGGCGTCGCGTACTGCCCAGCGACACGCCGCAAAGCCGGAGCTCCCGAGGATGAGCACGGGACTTCAGCGCATCGCCGCCCCGCCAGGCGAACCCGAGAGGGCGGCTGTTCGCCCAGAGCCGGGCACCAGCCGTACTTGGGTGAAGCGACCGATGTCCGGCGGGGCGGTGTGGTCTGGACGAGCGCCGCTAGAGGATACCGGCCATCCGCAGGATGACGACGGAGATGATGATCGCGACGACTAAGCCGACGATGCCGTAGGGGCCGCCAGGCGTGTTTCGCATGTGGACCTCCTGTGCTCGCCCCGGCGTGGCTGATCCGCCCGGCCGCGTCAAGTGCGCACGCCTGCTTGGCGTTCAGCGCTGACCACGAATGGAGGCCGGGCTTCGATGTCCGGTGGGGCAGTCTAGCCGACCGCGCTCCTGTCAGGCTTGCGCGATGACCTCGTACTCCTCGACGCTCTGGACGGTCGCGCCGAAGGCCTGGGTGGACTGGGTGCGGGACTGTTCCACCGCCGCCGCGCTGGCGCGTAGGGCCTCCTCGCTCTCCCAGAGGGCCACCGCTATCACCTTGCCGGATTGGCGGTCGGCCATCCAGTACGCGTCCTTGAAGCCACGCATCTGGCGGATGGCCGGAATGACCTTCTCCTGGATCATGCGCGCGGCTTCGTCGAGACTGTCCGGCGGGCCTTGCACGGTAGTCACGCGAGCGAACATCGTCGCACCTCCCTGGCTGCTCCCGGCGATGCGGGGCGAACCTAGCAGACCATGCCGGGCGCCTCCTGTCAAGGCGCGAGTGTAGTTAGCCAGCAAGAATGTCCGCTTGGTGCGCCAGCAAGAATGGGGAGGCGGGCAGATGCGGTTCACAGCAGCGATGGTTGGACGGCGCAGTTATGTGGTGGTCGAGCTGGTTCGGGAGGGGCTGCTGAGCCAAGGGGAGGCGGCGGCGGAGCTGGCCTGTCGGCGCGCCAGGTCCGTCGATTGCGCGCCGGGCTGGAGGGGGTCGGCGGGGAGGCGGGGGCGTTGGGCTATCAGCGGCGGCATCAGCGCCGAATCGGCTAGGCGCGGAGGTGTGGCGGCGGCGCGGGCGGTCCAGGCGGCGCACCCGCGCTGGAGCGCGCAAGCGATCTGGGAAGAGCTGGAGGCCGCGGGCAGGAGCCGCTGCCGAGCCTGCGCACGCTCAGCCGCTGGCTGGGCCTGTGGCGGGCCGGGCCCGGGGACGCCCGGGGCCGCGGCCGGGCGCGGCGGTTCGAGGCCGCGGGGCCGCTGGAGCTGGTCCAGATGGACACCACCAGCGGGCAGTGGCTCGCAGGCCGTCGGATGGCCTACGTGATCGCTGCTGGACGACTACTCGCGGGCGATCCTGGCCGCCCGGGGCGGTCACGGCCGACTCGAGCTGGCAGAACCTGCGGGTGCTGGAGCAAGGCGTGGGCGGTACGGGCCGCCGCGGGTGCTGTACAGCGACAACGGCTCGATCTTCCGCACCACGCGCCACGGCGGCAGCCGCTTCTTCGTCTATCGTCCCGAGGTGCTGGCCGCGAGGCGCCGACCCAGCTGGCGCGCGCGCTCGGCGAGCTGGGCGCGGTGCTGCTGACCCACACCCCCGGGCAACGCCCGCGCCAAGGCAAGCTGGAGCGCTGAACCGCTTCTTCCAAGAGCGGGTGCTCGCCGACGGGCCCTACCCGAGCGTCGCGGCGCTCGACGCCGCCCTGCAGGCCTGGGTCGCCCACTACAACGCCCGCCATCGCCACCGCCGGACTGCCTGCGTCCCGGCGGCACGCCTGGCTGGGCACGTCCGCCGCCCACTGCCGCCGGGACCCGCCCGCTCGGCGACGTGTGCGCCCTGCGCGAGACCCGCAAGGTCGCCAAGGACCACACCATCTCGCTCGACGGCGTGACCTATGGCCTGCCCCGCGAGCCAAACCTGGTCGCCTACACGGTCGAGCTGCGGATCCGACCGCCAGAGCGTCCGCGTCTGGCACGCCGACCGCTTCGTCGCCGAGCTGCCACACGACGCGCCCGCGCCCCGGGACGGCCTCAGCGTCGACGACCTGCTCGGTCGCATCCTGCCCCAGCTGAGCCCAAGCAACCCCGCCGCAGGGGCGCCACCGGCGGCTCGCGGCCGCCGCCCAGGTGGGGCCCGTCCAGCAGGACGAACGAGCTTTGAAGGAGGGAGGTAAGGACCGCCGTTTCCCCGAGCGGAGCGGACATTCTACCTGGCGTAAGAATGCGGACATTCTACGTGGCGTACTACAGGCGGGAGTCGATGGTAGAGATTTCGATCATCAGCCCTAGCGTTGTGGGCGGCGTCGAGGGCTGGCAGTGGGAGTATCGTGAAAGGTACCGGCCCTGCGCCATGGCGGGGCCGAGACGGCCAGAAGGGTGAGCCATGTGCGCGGTCGTACGGCGACGCCCCAAGTGAGGTCAACGCGACCTGTCCGGATGACACGGGGGACACCAACCGAACGGGGGCGACGACCTGCCGCACAGACTTGTCTGATGAACACCGGGCGTGACCCTTCTGACGAGGACGGGCAGAGGGAGAGAGTCATGGAGCTACTGGCACGGACCGTTATCGAGCCCGTGCGAGATAGCGCTGCTGTGCGGTGGTGAAGGGAGACAGAAGGATGGCTATTGGCGTGATCTTCGAGGGCCAGATTACCCAGGCGCAGTACGACCAGGTCGGCAACGAGGTCGCTCCAGGCAATTCCCCGCCGTCAGGCATGCTGTACCGCGCGGGCGGACCGAGCGAGAACGGCTGGTGCGTCATCGAAGTCTGGGAATCGAAGGAAGCGGCCCAGCAGTTCTTCGACGCGAAGCTCGGCCAGGCGCTGCAGAAGGCCCAGATCTTGGTGCAGCCGAAGTTCTTCGAGGTCGTGAACATCATGAAGCCCTGAACAACAGGGCACACAGCAGGCTGAGGATGGGGAGGCAATGCCTCTCCATCCCCCGTCCGGTGCGCGTGCCGCTGCGGGGTCGACCAGTGGAAGAGATGTTCGTCCGATCCATCCTCGCTCTGCTCGTCGCCCTCACCGGAGCGCTTGGTGCTCCAGGCCAGGCAGCCGCCCAGCCCATCGACGTCCACCCCGCCCTCGCGCCCGCATGGCACGCACTCACGACCCTCCGCACCGCCGACGGCCAGGACATCGGCTCGTACTTCGCGCTGATTGCCGAGGCGACGGGGTCTGCCTGACCGTTGCCCTACTCCCCGATAGAGCAGAGGCCGGCTTCGACCCGCGCGGCCAGCAAATAATTGTCAACCATGACCTGCTCGGCGCGGACCGGACGGCGCGGGCGGCGGTGGTGGGCCGTGCTGTGCGGCGTCTTAGGACGAGACGCCGCACTCCGATTGTGGCTGGAGAGGATCGGGCAGTGAGGCGAATGGCAGGGCCCTGGCAGAACTGCGGGCACTCTCGAATGAGGATCTGGGCGCCGAGCATGATGAGGTCGCACGCGGCACGCAGACGAACGTCAACTACTATCTTGCGGAGCTCACTCGGCGCGATCAGGATCGGCAGACAAGGATCGTCGTTTGGTGCACGGTTGCCACCGCAATCATGACTCTGGTTATGACTATGGCGACGATCGAGCTGTACATGAGGGGCTGAGTCCGGGCGGCTCCGCCTCCCGCCACGCCCCGTCGGGCTAGAGTTAGCGCCTGAGGCGCGCCACCCAAATCCGGCCCGTCTACAACGACCCAGGCTGCAATGGCGGGGCAATACGGCCGGGCGGAGGGCGGCCGCTGTGCGCGCCGGCTTGCGGAGCCCCCGCGGCCGGCCTAGATTGGGCGCGATGCCCACCCGCCTCACCCTCGACGACCTGGCCGCAATCGCAGGCGCTCCATCACACGCGACCCCTGCGCAGTTGGCCCGCCAGCTCAGCAAACCGGCGACCCTAGTAGGCCGGCCCGGTGTTCCCGAGCCGACTTGGCGGGCCGCTAGGCGAGAATCACGCCTTGGTCACCTGGCACCGCGCGCTCAAGGCCGCCGACCTTCCGAGGATTCGGATGCACGACCTCTGTCACACCAAGGGCACCCTGATGATCGACGAGGACGAGGAGCCGGTGGTCGTCCAGCGGACGCTGGGGCATGCCCAGCAGTCGGTCACCGCCGACCTCTAGGTGGGCAAGGTTCCGAACGCTCTCAAGAAGGCTGCCGAACGCCACGGCGAGCTGCTCGACCCTGACACCGCAGCAACCCGGTAGGTGCTGACGACGGCGTTGCTACATTCGCAGCTACAGAACGGACAAGAATCCCTGACACCCCATCTGTTGGCGGCCGCTTCTGGAGCCGATGGTCAGATTCGAACTGACGGCCTGCCGCTTACGAGGAGGCTGCTCTACCCCTGAGCTACATCGGCAGCGTACGGGACGGTGAACTGGTCGCCACCCAGCGAAAGCATACCAACAGCGCCGTGACGCAGGCCAGTCGCGCACAAGGGCTCTCACCGGGCTCGGCGCCGGCCCGAGAACGAGCGCTCGGCTACGATGGTCGCCTGGGGGGCCGGCTGCTGACGTTGAGAGATGGAACGTTGGTGTGACCGAGGGGTATGAGGAGGAGCCGATGCTGCGCTACACGGTGCTGCTGTACCCGCGCGAGGAGCGCGAGGACTACGTCCTTGTACCATCGCTCCCAGACTACCTGACAGAAGGAGATACGGTCGAGGAGGCTCGGGCGATGGCCCGTGATGCCATCTAAGGGTACGTCGAAGTACTCCGCGAGCGAGGCGTGGAGGTTCCAGTCGAGGATCGACCTCCCAGCGTCTCGGCGGTGGAAGTGGCGGCGTCCCGAGCGATGTCGGCGTAGTCGGACGGCCAGGCTGGCACGCATGCCTGGCCGCGATCGAGCGGCCGCGCGCACAACAGGTGGGCCACGTTCCCCGGAGTGGATTGGATCGGGTGCGGCCCGCGACCCGCTCGGCTCCTGGATCGCCCAAGGCACACCTGAGCGACCGCGTCGCAGTGAACAAGCTGATATACTGCCTGGGCTGGTTTGTTTCGCCGGACGGCCGCCTGGCCGTGGCAGAGTGCCGCCGGGCTGCCGCCCCCCTCCGACGACGCGGCTGACGGAACCGCCAAGCTCGTTGTGAGGGTCCGCGCTGAGCTACGCCGACAAGACGTTGACCTGCCGCGAGTGCGAGCAGGGGTTTATCTTCACCCAGGCCGAGCAGGAGCTCTTCGCCACCCAGGGCTTTGAGCATCCACCGTCGCGTTGTGCTAGCTGTCGGGCGCTGCGTAAGGCCAGACGTGGCGGTGTTAGTGGGGCCAGCCCAGGTGTGGGCGGTCGCCGCGATCGCGAGATGTTCCCCGCGACCTGCTCCGGATGTGCGCAGGCCACACAGGTGCCGTTTCAGCCACGCGGCGACCGCCCGGTCTACTGTTCCGATTGCTTCTCGCGCGAGCGGGGCACGACGGCCTCGGCCAGCTAAGTTGCTCAATCAGGAATCGATGAGGATGAGGAACCGTCCGTCCGCCGCGCTCGGTATTCTGATCCAGTTTGAAGGGAGCCTACATGCCCAAGAAGACGAAACGCCGACCGTTCAAGCGCCGTCCGCAGGATCGCTCTGAGGAGATTGCCAACCAGCAGCGTCGCATGGAGGCTGCCGCCCGCAGCCTGCTCGGTACGCGCTCGCCGGACCAGCTCCGAGCCGAGATGGTCGACCGCGAGACTCTGCTCGACGAGGCGGACCGGGCCGCGCAAATGGAACCAAACCCCGTCAACCTGGCTCGATACCGGAATGCGCGCACAGAGCTGCAGGCAGCTCGGCGGGCGGTCCAGATGGTCGATACCGAGGCGCCCAACGGCGTCTGACGAAGGCTCCCCTTCGTATGGCCGCGCCGCCAGGTGCCTGGCGGCACGAAGTCGGCTGGCGGCCGCGCGGTCAGCCCAGACCCCGGATCTCTGCGAGGGCGGCATCGATCTCCTCCGGGCGGTTCACCAATCCGGGCGCAACCCGCGCGTAACTCCTCCCGTACGGGGTTGTCGTCGCAATGATCCGCCGTTCACGGAGACGCTGCACGACGGCGCGCGGCTCCAGGCCGCGCACGTCGAAGCAGACCATTCCGGCGGAGAGCTCCTCCGCCATCGGCGTGTGGAGGGTGACGTGGTCCATCGCAGCCACACCCTCCTTGAACTGGCGGTTCAAGCTGCGAATCCGCGTGGTGACGCGGGCCTTGCCGATGTGCTGATGAAGCTCGAAAGCCTGAGCGAGCGCCCAGCGGTGCTCGAACGAGTGAAAGCCGCCAGGCGTCATCGCGCCGCCAGGCGTGCCGTTGTCAGTGAACGACGGAATCGTCGGTGCCGCCGCCGACCAGGCCTCGGGTCGGGCCCAGATCAGACCCGTTCCTCGCGGGCCGAAGAGCCACTTATGGCAACCGGCGACGAAGAAGTCGCAGCCGAGGTCGGTAGGGGCCTGATCCTCAACCCCCAATCCGTGAACACCATCGATGCAGAGCAGCACGCGATCGGCGTCAGACCGCCCAGCGTTCGCGTCGCCTACGGCGTCGGCCATGCCGCGGACCGGCAGCTTCACGCCGGTGCTCGAGTGGACCCAGGTGGCGGCCACCACCCGCGTCCGCGGCCCGATCTCCCTCCTCAGGGCATCGACGATCTCCACCTCGGACGCGGTTGCGGGATCGCGGTAGAGCGGGATGGTGCGCAGTGCCGCACCGCTGCGCGCGGCCTTCGAGCGGAGCGCCTCGTGAGTGGCATAGAAATCATGCTGCGTGGTGAGGATCTCCTGGTCTGCACGCACATCAAGGCCGTTGTACAGGAGGCCCAGCCCCATCGTGGTGCTGTCAGTTAGGGCGATTGCCGCTGGGCGGCCGCCAAGGTAGGCGGCCGCCTGGCGAAGCACCTCGGCCTCCAGTCGGGGCCCATGCTCCTGGAGGTAGTGGACCGGGTTCTCGTCCAGGCCACGCCGATGGGCCTCAATTGCGTTGCGGACCGGCGTCGGATGCGATGCCAGGTACAACCCGCCCAGGTGGATGTAGTCGCGGGTGAGGGCGAACTGGTCGCGGATGGCATCCCAGTTGTCCAGCCCGGCCTGGCGGCGATCGGGCGCGCCGGCCAGCCCGCTCTGCTGGGGCAGGCTTGGCAGGGCGCCGGCCGTGACCGCCAGGGCCGAGCGCGCCAGGAACTCGCGGCGGCTCGACCCGCTCACGTTGAGAGTCCGCTCGGGCCGGCGGTCGCCTCGTCGCGGAATAGGAAGCGCCCGAAGAATGGCCGGTTGTTAGCCACGAGGCGGTAGCCGATCTCGACGGCCCAGATCAGCGGCGGAGTCGAGAGGACGGCCGTGGTGCGTCGCCAGCCGGCCTGCTCGAGCGCGCAGAGCGCTGCTCGGCCGGCGCGGAGGACACGGCCTTCGGGAGTGATCACGTGCACCGCCCGCGCGCATGCTCGTCTGAGACGCGGCGTCATCGGCGGCGACGGCGCATCTTGATAGGGTACGAACCTCAGCCGCCCAGCCCGATCTTGTCGCCTGACCCAGACGACGCAGCGTCGTCAAAACGCTCACGCACCGTCCCAGAACACCCAGTAGCGCGGTTCGCCACGCCCGGCCGTCGATCAACGCTGTCGCTCCTCGGTCGCGGCGCGTGCTGCCGCGGACAGATGGTATCGCATCCTTCTCACACGTGTTTGTGGCTGATGGGAGTCACTATCCCGGCCAGGCCATGCCGGCCGGCCCGGGTTGGCCGGGCGATCAGGGATGCGCTGGGCGATCAGTTGGAGCCGGGCGCGACGCCCGAGCGAACCGATAGCCCAGCCCACGTTCGGTGAGGATGAAGCGCGGCCGATCCGGGTCATCCTCGAGCTTGCTCCGCAGGCGACTGACGTACACCTTCAGGTAGTCGGACTGTTCGCGATATTCCTCCCCCCACACTCGGGCCAGCAGTGCCTCGCGCGGCAGGACGTGACCCGCGTTCCGCACAAGGTGGTAGAGCACCCGGTACTCCAGCGTGGTCAATGGAACCGGAGCCCCGGACTTGGTGACCTCGTGACTGTCGAAGTTGATCGTGAGGTTGCCCAAGGTGAATGAGGGCGTAGCGCGGATCGGCGGTGCGAGCTCTGAGCGTCGCAGGATGGCCTTGATCCTGGCGAGCAACTCGAGCGGACTGAAAGGCTTGGTGACGTAGTCGTCGGCGCCAATCTCCAGACCGCGTACCTTGTCAAGCTCCTCGCCTCGCGCGGTGAGCATCAACACCGGGGTGTCAGAGACTGCGCGGATCCGGCGCAGCACTTCAAAGCCGTCCAGCCTCGGCAATCCCACGTCGAGCAGAACGACATCGGGCTGCTGCTCAAAAAAGACCTCTAGGCCCTGCTCCCCGTCGGTCGCGGTGATCACCTCGGCGGCCTGCCACTGGAGCTGCATGCCGAGGCCAAGGGCTTCGAGCAGGTCGTGGTCGTCGTCGACGATCAGGATCTTCATCGGCCACGAGCGTCTGGGTCGCTCCCGGCCGCGCGCGACTGCCCCGAGGCCTCGGGAAGAACCACGAAGAACGTGGCGCCGCGCCCGGTCCGACTGTCCAGCCCGACGCGGCCGCCGTGCAGCTCGGCAAGCGCGTGGGCGATCGGCAGTCCCAGGCCGGTGCCTGTCGTCCGGCGCGTCGGCTCGTTGTCGAGCCGATAGAATCGCTCGAAGATCGCCCGCTGCTCGGAGGGCGGGATGCCCGGCCCGTCGTCGTGCACGGACAGGCGGACTGAACCCGCGGGCGCCGGTCCGACGCGGAGGAGGATGGTACTTCCGGAGGGTCCGTATCTGACGGCGTTGGTGAGCAGATTGAGCACGATCTGCTCGAGCCGTCGACGATCGCCGTCGACGGTGCACGGCCGGGAGGAGCTGCTCAGCCGGATAGTCTGGCCACGCTCGTCGGCCAACGGGCGGACCGTTGCGACCGCGTCCTCGGCAATGTGGCGCAGGTCCAGCAGGTCGCGATGTAGCTCCAGCCGACCGCCTTCAAGGCGGACCAGGTCCAGCAGGTCGGTCACAAGGGCCGTCAGCCGATCGCTCGAGCGATCCACATTTCGGAGTAGCCGGCGGTGGGTCTCCGAAACGTCGACCGGTGCCGTCGACAGGAGGACCTCGGCCGAGGCCTTGATCGACGCCAACGGAGTGCGCAGCTCGTGGGAGACGAGCGACAGGAATTGCGACTTGAGCCGCTCCAGCTCCTTGAGCTGCTCGCGCTCGCTCACGGCCTCCTCGTAGAGCATCGCATTCTCGAGCGCCACCGCCGCCTGGGCGGCGAACACGCCGAGCAGGCGGGCATCCTGGCGGGTGAACAGGCCCTGGGTCTTGTTCGCCACGCGGAGCACGCCGAGTACGCGGGTTGCGCGGAGTGGGACCATCAGCAAGGCTCGTTCGCCGAGCACACGCGCGGTCTCGCTTCCATCGCGTCGATCCGCCGGCGCGTCGTTGGTGATGTACGGGTGCGCGGTTTCGAAGACCTGGACGCACACGCCGCCCTGGGCGAGTGGAAAGCTGAGTCGCCGTACCTGGTTCGGACGGTAACCGTGCGGAGACGGGCGTGCGACGAGTGACCCCGCCTCGAGCGTCAGCACGGCCGCGCGGTCAGCCCCAAGCAAGTGGGCTGCCTGACGGGCGACCTGGGCGCCCACCGCGTCCAGCTCGGCCAGCGCGGCAATCGCTTCGCTGGCCTCGGCGAGGCGCGCCACGTCAGCCAGTCGATCCTGCAGGGCGTCAAACAGCCGGGCGTTGTCGACCGCCATGGCGATAGACCCCGCGAAGGCCCTCATCAATGCATCCGCGGTCTGCGGAAATGGGCGCGCCCGGGCCCGCAGGGCGGTCAGGGTGCCCAACCTCCGGCCACGCAGGAGGAGCGGGATGGTCAGTCGGGTGGACAGTGCGTCGGCCGCCTGGCCAGCCCAGGGGCGGCGAACGTGCAGCACCTCGACTCCGCCCGGGCCACCCAGGCGGATTGTCGCGGCGTCGGCCCTGACCGCATTGGCAACTAGCTCGGCGGAGCGCCGCAGCACACCGTCAAGGTCGTCAGCCGCGGCGATGATCCGTGGCATCCGGCCGAGGTGCCGGGCGGCCGCTGTGCCCAAACTGGCTACAGCCGGCGGTGCGTCGGCTTGCTCGGCTTCGCGGGCAATCACCGCGTCTCGCTCGATCATCTCTCGGCCCCCGCTTGCGGTCCCTCGTCCGGTATACCCCGCGTGAAGGCCGGCCGCCACACCGCCGCCTCACACGTCATCAGGAGGACCTTGACCTCCGCGGTGTGAGGACAGTGGGCGATGGCCTGTTTACCAACAGTTAACCCACGTTTACCGGGCCAGTTTACCTGCGCCGAGTACGCTTAGGGGGAAACGGGCGGCGCACGCCGGTCCCGGAGGAGGTTCCAATGACCTACACCATCGCCGAGCCATGTGTCGACGTCAAGAATCAGAGCTGCGTGGACGTCTGTCCCGTCTCGTGCATCTACATCGGCGACGAGGCTGCCGACCGCATCCTGTATATCAATCCCGACGAGTGCATCGAGTGCGGCGCCTGTGAGCCGGAATGCCCGGTCACGGCGATCTTCCACGACTCGGCGGTGCCGGCCGAGTGGGAAGAGTACACGCCATTGAACGCCAACTGGTTCAGCGATCCCGATGGGGTCCGGGCCCGCATCAACGAGCTCGTGCCGCCGGCCGCCTGATCAGGGCGCTCCGCCGCCGCCCGCGCCGCCTCCGCCGCCCGCGCCGGGAAAGACTATGGTTGGCAGAGGGATCGCCGGTTTGGCTGCCGGAGTTGGTAGCGCCGGGAGCGGGATGGTCGGCACCACTATCGGCTGGGCCGGCGGTTGCGTTGGCCGTGGCGCGATCTCAGGGGCCGGTAACGGGGCCAACGTCGGGACCGCGTTGAGCGGACCCGTCGGCGTTGGCAGCACGAACGCGGGAACAGGCGGAGGAGGTGCCAGGGTCGGGGCGGCCTGCATCGCCGGCTTGGGCGCCGATGTCGGAAAGACCAGTGCTGGGCCGCCAGCCGCGGGTTGCTCGGGGCCACCGCCGCCTGCCCCCGGCGAGGCCTGGGGTCGAGGGTCTGAGAAGCCGCCGCCTGCCGAAGGCCGTAGCGGGCTCGTCGTCTGGGCGGGCGCTGCCAGCGGCGAGGGCGAGAGCGCCGGCGTGGGGGACACCGCGGCGGGCGGAGTTGTCGGCCGCGGCGTCGGCGTCGAATCGGTGCAGGCGCTGGCGACCAGTAGAATGAGTGCCGCCACCGTCGGGATCAGGGAGATAGCTCGTCGACGGTGCATGGTCAGCCTCGAGAAGAGTTGACCGGCGCCCGGCGTGACGTCACGCGGTGCAGGCGGCGCGAGGGGGCCCGTCCGGCGCTCGGACTGGTGCTCACGCTGCGTGCCACCGTGGTCGCGCCGCCAGGCCGACCACCACCCCGACGAGCCAGCCGGCGACGACGTCGCTCGGGTAGTGTAGCCCGGCGTAGACTCGGCTGATTGATAGCGCCGCGGCAAGTCCGCCCATCAGGCCCCCGAAGGTCCGCGCCGTCGGCAGCGCTACCGTGGTCATCGCGGCGGCGCAGGCGGCGTGCCGTGACGGGAAGGACCGGCCCGGTGGGTGCAGAACAAGGGTCGCACCAGCTGGCCGCGCGGCAATCGGGCGTGATCGCGTGACGGCGCGGCTGACCACCTCGATCGCGGCAACCGTCATTGCCAGCGCGGCCACTATGCGCAGGGCGGTCGTGCGGCGGCGTCGACCGGGTGCGCCGGCGCCGCCCGCGAAAAGCGCGAGGAGTAGGGCGACCTCCAGCTTGGCGCCATGGCGGGCCGACCTGGCCATTGCCGCGTCGCGCGCCGGCCGCTGCCCGATCGTGCTGGCCAGCCGTTCGTCGACGGACTGGTCGAGACGATGCACGGCCGCGATGAGGCGCCCAGCGGCACGGCTTGCCAGTGGGACGTTGTACTGGAGTGTCTGCATGTTGGCTAGCGGTGAGCGGGACCGTATCACAGGGCTTGGCGAATCGGCTAACGTTGGGGAAGGCGCCCGGACGCGAGTCGCCAGGCGCACGACGAGCAACGTGGAACGGCACCCGGATGGCGAGCCAGGGAGCACGCGGCGATGGTCGCGCGTCAGCGAGGAGGAGTGGCGATGGAGATAAAGAAGGTCGGGGTAGTCGGCTGCGGCCTGATGGGCGCTGGCATTGCCGAAGTCTGCGCCCGAGCGGGCTATGACACCGTGGTGCGGGAGGTCGACGATGGTCTACTCGCCAAGGGGCTAGATCGGCTGCGCACGTCGATGGCCGGCGCGGTCGAGCGGGGTAAGCTGTCCGACCAAAACCGGGCCGCCGCGGGGGGCCGCCTGCGCGGAACGACCAGACTGGAAGAGCTGGCCGACCGGGACCTGATAATCGAGGCAGTGACCGAGAGTCTCGCCGTAAAGCGCGAGATCTTTGAAACGCTCGACCGTGCCTGCCCATCCTACACCATCCTGGCCAGTAACACGTCTTCGATCCCGATCATCGACATGGCGAGCGTGACCGGGAGGCCGGATCGGGTGCTCGGGATGCACTTCATGAACCCCGTGCCGGTTATGCGGTTGGTTGAGCTGGTTCAGGCCATCACGACCAGCGACGAGACGCTGGCGACGTCCCGCGCCTTCGGCGAGGCGGTCGGCAAGCGGGTGATCGTCTCGAAGGACCGCGCCGGCTTCATCGTCAACATGCTGCTGGTGCCCTACTTACTCGAGGCCATTCGGATGTACGAGAGTGGGTTTGCGACGCGCGAGGACATCGACGTCGGCATGGTCCTGGGCACCAATCACCCGATGGGGCCACTCACGCTGCTCGACTACGTTGGGCTCGATACGACGTACTTCATCGCCAACATCCTGTTCGAAGAGTACCGACAATCGCAGTACGCGCCGCCGCCCTTGCTGAAGCAGATGGTCACGGCCGGATTCAACGGTCGCAAGAGCGGGCGGGGCTTCTATGATTACGCCGCGGGCGAAAAGCCGCCCCAGACGTGAGTCGAACGTCGTCCCCGAAGGGTCTGGTCATCTTCGATCTCGACAACACGGTCGTCCATTCGACGATCGACTTCGCCAGAATCCGACGCGACCTGATCGGCCTCCTGCGAGCACAGCGCATCACGACAGAGTCGGATTCAGCGCTGGCGCGGCGCTCGATCGGCCAGATCATCGAGCTGGCTGATGCCCACGACGGCTGGGCAGGAACCCACGTCGGCGCCGAGAGCTGGCGGATCGTCCTGGAGTACGAGCGCGCCGGCATGCGCGAGGCCTCGGTCGAGCCAGACGCCACCGAGACGCTGCAAGTCCTTCGTGACGAGGGTTGGCTGCTCGCGATCCTGACGAACAACGCTCGAGCGGCGACGCTGGATGCGTTGGGCAAGTTCGGGATGACTGACTGCTTCAACCTCGTCGTTAGCCGCGACGACGCGGCAATGAAGCCGAATCCAGCCGGTATCGACCTGGCACGGGCCGCGTTGGGCGGGTGCGGTCGGACTGTCATGGTCGGAGACTCGTGGCTCGACGGGACGGCAGCCGAGCGCGCCAGCGTTCCGTTCGTTGCCTTCCGCCCAAAGCCGGGCTTGCTGGAAGATCGCAAGGTTCGGGCGTGGACCGTCATCGCTCGACTGGCAGACCTCGCCGAGGTGCTGCCAGGCCTCTGGTCGGGCACGCCGGACTCCTTCGGGGCGGGGCGAGGAGACGGATAGGAATCGGCCGTCGACGTCCGGCGAGGCGTCGACGGAAGGCTACCGCGCAGCACTCGCTTGGCTGCTCGCCTTCGCCGACTGGGAGCGAGGGGTCGGCTGGAACCCAGCCGCTTCAGCCGCTGAACAGTGGAAGCTTGGGCGGGCCCGCCTGCTGCTGGAACTAGCCGGCGCACCAGACCGAGACCGTCGCACGGTGCTGATCGCCGGGACCAAGGGCAAGGGGTCAACCGCGGCAATCCTCGAGTCCCTGGCGCGGGCGGCTGGCTGGCGAACCGGGCTATACACCCAGCCGCACCTGGACACCTTTCGCGAGCGGCTCAGGCTGGACGGCCAGCCGATTTCACAGGCCCTCTTCGTCACGCTCGTCAGCCGTTTGCGGAGGCTGGTTGCGCGACTGCGCGCGGATCACCCCGAAGCCGGAGAGCCGACGACGTTCGAGCTGACGACCGTCCTGGCCGTCCTGGCGTGTGCTGAGGCGTCCGTCGATCTCACGATCCTGGAGGTCGGACTGGGAGGGCGGCTGGACGCGACGAATGCCGTTGATTCGGGGCTGTCCGTCCTCGCACGGATCGGGTTGGACCACACGGAGATTCTGGGCAACACGATCGCCGAAATCGCGCGGGAAAAGGCCGGCATCATCCGGCCACAGGGACCGGTTGTGTCGGCGCTCCAGCGGCGAGCGGCCAGAGACATGATCCTGGCGCGGTGCGTCGAGGTCGGTGCATGCTGCCGATTTGTCCGCCCACTCCCAGGCGGCGCTCCTGAGGCGACCGGCCAGCAGGTGGTGGTGCGCTTGCCATCGGGGCCGCCGTTCGCGGCGACACTTCACCTCCAGGGCGCCCACCAGCGTCAGAATGCCGCCCTGGCACTCGCAGCCGCGAGCGAACTGGCTTCGGCCGGTCTCGCGCTCACGCCAGACTCGGTGCGGACCGCGCTGGCGGAAGCCCGGGCGCCAGGACGGGTGGAGGTGATCCGTGGTGCGCCGACGTGGGTGTTGGACGCTGCCCACAACGCCGACTCGGCCACGGCACTAGCGCGGACGCTGGACGAAGTCGCGCCGAGTCGCCCCCGGTGGACCGTCCTGGGGATCTTGCGGGACAAGGATGCCGCGGCGGTGGCCCGCGTGCTCGTGCCAGGCGCGGATGGCATCGTCGTCGCCGCGCCAAAGACCCCAAGGGCGCTGCCTGCCGAGGAGCTCGCCGACATATGTCGACGGGCGGGCGCTGAAAGTGTGGAGAGTGCCGAGAGCATTGCCGATGCGCTCGACCGCGCGCGAACGGCGGCTGGACCGCGCGGCACGGTCATCGCCACGGGGTCATTTGCCGTCGTCTCCGAAGCCCGGGCTGCGCTCGGGATGGCCGAGTCGGACGCGTAGCAGGAGGCAGGCCGCTCGGCGCCGCTCCAGGTCACCCGCACGGTGCCCGCTTGGTCGCGAGTTGCCTCGACCGGCGCTGCCTGGACTATCCTTTGGGTGTGGATCACGTCGAGGAGGACTTTATGGCAGCCGGTAGCCTGCGCCGATCGAAACGGCATCGCATCATCGCTGGGGTCGCCGGCGGCATAGCGGAGTGGGTGGGCGCGCCGGTGATCCTGATCCGCTTGCTCTGGCTGATTCTGCTGCTTCCCGGCGGCCTGCCAGGCGTCGTCCCCTACGCCATCTGCTGGGTGCTCATCCCTTCGGAATAACGCGCGCAGACGCACCCGCCGGTTGTTTTTGACCATAGTGCGAGCGGCGACGACCCCACGGCTCGCCAGCGAGGACGTCATCCCGGGTGTTTCAGTCCGGGGGCTGACCCCCCGGGCCACCGTCGGGCTTGTCGAGGCGGCGCGAGACGAGCATGTTGACGAACCAGAGGGCGGCCCCAATTGCGAGCAGGATGCCGCCGCGCAGGTAGATGTCTCCGCGTTGCTGGGTCATCAGCGCCAGGCAGCTGATCGCCCCCAGGATCGGCAGGATACTGGGGGTGGCGAAGTGCGGATAGTCGACCGGGTCACGGCGCAGGATCAGCACCGCCACGTTGACGATCGCAAACACGACGAGGAGCAGGGCCACCGTTGTATCGGCCAGCGCCCCGAGGTCGCCAGTAAAGGCCAGGCCGAGGGCAAGCAGTGTGGTGAACACAATCGCCACCCAGGGCGTCTTCCGCTCGGTATGGGTCTTCCCCAGGACCTTCGGCAGGATCCTCTGGTTGGCCATTCCATAGATCACGCGCGAGGCCATGATCATGTTGATCAGGGCGGTGTTGGTGATCGCCAGCAGGGCGATCCCGGAGAAAAGAATCAACGGGAAGGCGGGCGCGCCGGCTTTGACCACCTCCAACAGTGGCCCGGACGACTGCCCGAGCGTCTCCGTCGGCACGACGAGCGCGGCGGTGAAGGAGACCGCAAGGTAGACGAGGGTCGCAACTCCCAGGCCGCCGAGTAGCGCACGCGGCATCATCCGGACCGGGTCTTCCGTCTCCTCGGCCATGTTGACGGCGTCCTCGAAGCCCAGGAACGCATAGAACGCCACGACGGCGCCGCCGAGAATGGCCAGCGGGAGTGCCTCGCCTTGCTTGAAGGTAAAGGGACGAGACACGTCGCCCGAGCCACTCGCCAGTGCGACAATCCCAATCACGATCACCAGCGCAAGGCCGCTCGCCTCGATCAGCGTCAAGACCATATTCACCCCGATCGACTCGGAGATCCCGCGGTAGTTGACCAGGGCGAGCACGATCAGGAAGAGGAAGACGACCAGATCGGGAGGTACCTGGATGAACTCCTGCAGGTAGCGGCCGGCGAATGCGCGCGAAACGGCGGCGGCCGAGGCGATGCCCGAGGCCACGACGGCGAAGGCCACCATGAAGGTGAAAAACGGCATCTTGAACGCCTTGTTGGTGTAGAGGGCCGCGCCGGCCGCGCCCGGGTACTTCGTCACCAGCTCGGCGTAGGAGAGGGCGGTCAGGACGGCCAGAACCATCGCGAGGAGGAACGACACCCAGATCGCGCCCCCGACCTCATTCGCGACCCCGCCGACCCGAGCGTAGATGCCCGCCCCCAGGATGTCGCCGATCACGAACAGGAGCAGCATTTTCTGGCCGATGCCGCGCTTCAGCTGCTCGCCCGGTTCCGCTGGCTGCTCGAGCTGATCAGCCCGTCGTTCCGGTGCTTCCATCGCTCTGCATTTCCTCTCGCCGGCTTGCGTGAGGCGCCGCCCGCATTAGGGCGCGCCGCTGCAGGTTACGGTACCCCTGCCCAACTCCTCCGGCAAGGCGGTTGGCAAGCTGATCCTGGCCAAAGCGGTACGCAGCCACCTGCACGCCTTCGGACTCGACGGGGATGACGAGCGTGGCCGCGGCTCAGGTGAGGCGAACAGCATACAGGACCGAGCATGCTGCAATCGGAACCATGCCGCGGCTCACCACGCCGCCGCTGCGATACGCTCCCTGAGCCCCACGGGCGTTCCGCGGATGCTATGGCCTCCTGCTGATTCCTCGGAGGCGGAGTTTTCACTAAAGTGCGCCTGTCAGGTGGACCGAGAGGGCTCGGTGGGCGGCGCTAGGTAACCCGGTGTGCAAGTTACGGTAAGTCCAGGCCACAGGCCGGCGTACCCTGAAGGTGCATGACTACCTGACGGGGCCGACCGTGGACCTGGACACCTTCATCGTAGCGGTCTTCTGCACGATTGACGACGAGCTGCGCGCGTTGGCCACACGCGAGCGGTGGCGGGCGCGCGGTCCGCGTCCCCGCTTGGCCGACAGCGAGGTGTTGACGCAGGAGGTCGTCGGGGAGTACCTCGGCATCGACACCGACCGGGGCTGTACGCCTACTTCCGCCGCCACTACGGGGCCTGGTTCCCGGCGCTCGGTCGGGTGCACCGGACGACGTTCGTCCGTCAGGCCGCAAATCTGTGGGCGGTCAAGGAGCGGCTGTGGCAGCAGATCCTCCGGCGGGTGCCGCACGAGCCGACTTCGCGCTGATCGACAGCTTTCCGCTGCCGGTCTGCCAGTTCGCTCGCGCCCACCGCTGCCGACGGTTCCGCGGCGAGGCGGCGTATGGCAAGGACACGCTGGTCCGCCAGACCTTCTACGGCTTCCGCGTCCACGTGCGGGTGTGCTGGGCGGCCTGATCGGCCGGGTCCTGCTGGCGCCGGCCAACGTCTCGAGCTCGCCGCTGTGCCGGCCCTCGCCGATGGCACGGCCGGCTGGCTGCTCGGTGACCGCAACTACCACGCACCGCGCCTGTCGGACGAACTGGCCGGCCGGGGCCTCCGGCTTCCTCGCCCCATTCCGCTGGGCCAGCCGGGACCCACGAGCCGACGCGGGCGCACCTGCTCAGCCGCTTTCGCTATCGGATCGACACCGTCTTCGGGCAGCTCGTCGACCGCTATCGCGCCAAGCGCGTCTGGGCGCGTGACTCCTATCACCTCCGCAGCCGCCTCCTCCGCAAGGTGCTCAGCCACACTCTCGCGGTCCACTTCACCATCGAGGCCCAGCATCCGCCGCTACGCCTCGCCAACCTGCTCTCTGCCTGACAAACCTGCACACCGGGTTAGGGTAGCTCGGACGAGCCACGGGCGCAGCCAGCACGAAGGGCATGCGGCGACGCCCGGGGAGGCCGTTCGCCCCCAGCACCCGCGCAGCAATCGGGGTGGCCGGCAATCGTTCTCAGCCATGGCCTCGCTGCGTCGAGCCGGGGCCGACGGGGGCCTCGAGCAATGCCGCACACAACAGCAGCGTCCTGCTGCGCCCGACCGAACGACACCAGCGTGGCGGCGGGACGCGTAGCTACTTGGCCCACTAGCACGTAATGGGGTCGGTGCCCGAAGGCACCGACCCCGCTGCTGCCCCCGCGCCGTTGCAGCTACGCCTGGGGAAGGTGCTGGCGGAACCAGGCGACGGTGCCCTGGTAGGCGTCGCGGGCGGCGCCCTCGTTGTAGTTCTGGCCGGTGTCGTTGTGGAAGGCGTGTCGGGCGCCAGGATAGACGGCGAGCTGGTAGGTCTTGCCCGGCCGAGTCGAGCGCCGCCTGGAGCGGCGGCCAGGTCGCGTTGACCCGCTCGTCTTGCTCCGCATAGATCGCCAGGACCGGGGCCGCGAATGTTCGGCACGCTCTCGAGTGGCGGGGCGGGCCCGTAATACGGGGCCGCGGCGACGACGTTGGGGTCCGTCACCGCCAGGCGCCAGGCCAACCCGCCGCCGAAGCAGTAGCCGACCACGCCGACGCCGCCCGGGCGGACGTCGTCCCGGGCGACCAGCGCGGCCACGCCGGCGCTCAGGTCGCTAGTGTTGCGCTCCGGTGTCGCGGCGGTGAGCGTCGCCGAGATCTGGGCGGGGTCGTTGAATGCGCCGACCCCGCCGGCGCGCAAGAGCAGGTCTGGCGCCAGGGCGGTGAAGCCATCGCGGGCGAAGCGGCGCGTCACATCGAGGAAGTGCTCGGTCGGGCCGCGGGTCTCGTGGACGACGACGAGGCCCTGATGGGCGCCGGGCGCCGACGGGCGGGCGAGATAGCCGATGATGGCTGCCCCGTCTTCAGCGCTGAACACGATCCAGCCAGCCCGGATCGCTGGGTCCTCCGGGGAGACGGTGATCGCGCTGCGCTGGGCGGCCGGGGCCGCTTCTGGCCCGGCCGCGAGCACCTCGTCGGCGGTCGCCTCGATGCCAAGCTCCTTGAGGAAGCCGACGGCCATCGCGGCGCCGCCGGTAATCAGGCCGATGCGGCGCAGCATCCCGCGGCGGCTCATCTGCCCGGCCTGGTACTGCTCGACGTATTCCTCGGCGACATAGCGTTGGAAGTCGTTGATGCTCACCTCCGTTGGGTGCCCCATGGCGTGGAGCACGCGCTCACAACCATGCTAGCCGACGCTCCAGGACGCACCAAACATTTGAAGCTTGGTGCCACGACCCGCGCTGCGTGGAGCATCCTGGTGGTGGAGACCGTGGGGGCTCGACGCCAGGACCGCATCTTGTACGTTGGGTTCCAGAACTGGGCCAGCCTGTCGGAAAAACCTCGCCGGCGCGCCGAGAAGCGTGCGCAGCAGTACGGGCTTGGCGCTGGTGGTTGCCATTTCCGATCGCCGTCCGGCGGAGGTCACGGGATCGCCGGAAACGTGATGAGCGCAGCGGGCGGCCGGGCAACCCCGGGCGCGCCGCTCGGGGACAGTCGATCCCCCGGCCCCGCCGGCTGCTATGCTCCCCCCGAGCCTCTCGGAGCGTTCCGCGGATGCTGTGCCCGCCTGCCGATCCGTCGTCGGGGGGCGCCGTTCGCTAACGGGCGAGGTGACCGGCGTAGAGGATGGCGGCCAAGGACCCTGAGTGACAACGCGCGCGCAAGCGCGAGAGAACCAGGGGACAGCGCCTGATTCCGGTGCGGATTCCAGTACGTCCGTCGCGCCCGCTGTCCGGGTCGGCTGCGCGAGTGCGTCCTCTATGGCGGAGGGGGAGGGATTCGAACCCCCGGGGCTTGCGCCCAGCCGTTTTCAAGACGGCCACGTTAGACCACTCCGACACCCCTCCAAGGGCATCGTGCGGATTTTACGGGGCGGCCCGCCGGGTGGGCAACGCCGCGGGCAGGCTACGATATAGGGAGGGCACGCGCGTTGCAGACGCCGTGGGGAGTGGTCAGCATGAGTCCGTCAATGGCGGCCTGCGCGAACTGTGGGCACGTGTTCTCAGAAAACGAGCTGCTCGGGCGTTGCCCGGAGTGTGGCGGCACCGAACGTACTCTCCACCGCGAGACGGTCATCGTCGAACGCCCCGACCCAGACACGACCGTGAAGGTCCATCGCGTCGAGGAGCGTCGCCCAGACGGCTCTACGGAGATCGTCGACGAGGCGGTGGACGAGTTCAAGGGGTCAGCTTAGGGATCGCCGATCTCCGGGGCCGATCCGCTCGCCAGCGGCGTCAGGCCAGCCCTGCGCAGCTCCTCCACGGTCTCCGGCCGCAGGAGATCCGGCCGGCGTTCGGCGGTCCGCCGCAAGGCCTCGCGACGCCGCCACCTGGCGATCTCGGCGTGATTGCCTGACAGCAGTACGTCTGGAACGGTGTGGCCGCGGAATTCGGGTGGTCGGGTGTACTGCGGGTATTCAAGCAGGCCGTCGCCGTGTGACTCCTCGCTCGTGGAGCTCTCGCCTCCGAGGACGCCCGGCAAGAGTCTTGCGACGGCGTCGATGACCACCATCGCCGGTAGCTCGCCGCCAGTCAGGACGTAGTCGCCGATCGACAGCTCGTCGGTCGCCAGGTGTTCACGGACGCGTTCGTCGAAGCCTTCGTAGTGGCCGCAGATCAGGGTAAGCTGGCGGAGCGCCGAGAGCTCGGACGCGACGGCCTGGGTGAAGACGCGGCCCTGCGGACTGAGCAGGATCACGGGACTGCCCGGTTGTGCCACTGATTCGGCCGCCGCGAAGATCGGGCCCGGCTTCAGCACCATGCCCGGCCCGCCCCCGTACGGGTAGTCGTCCACGCTGCGGTGCCGGTCGGTCGCAAACGCCCGAACGTCGGTCAGCTCAACCTGCAGCAACCCACGTTCGATCGCCCGCCCCAGCATGCTGTGCTCGAGCGGGCCGGCAAACATCGCCGGGAACAGGGTCAGGACGTCTATCCTCATCGCTGGCCGCGCCTGGATCTCAGCGTCGGGCGGCTCGGTCACGGCAGCTCGTCGTCGGACAGACCGAAGTAATGTCCGATCTCGTGCAGGACCGTCGCGCGGATCTCCGCTCGGACCTCGGCCTCGGTGCGGCAGGAGGCCAGGATCGGACCGCGGTAGATCGTGATCCTGTCCGGGACAGCCAGGTGGTAGTTAACCCCGCGGTCGCCGTAAGGAGTCCCGTGGTACACGCCGAGCAGGTCGTCCTCGCCTGGCGACAGCCCTACTTCGCTGACCTCGCTCTGGGTCGGCCATTCGACGGCGACGACCGCCACGTTGGACAGCTTGTCCCGGAACGTCGCAGGCAGTGTCTCGAGCACTTCGGCCACTAGCCGCTCGAAGGTCCGGCGGTCGGGCCGGTAGCGGCGGCGGAGATCTCGGTACAGCCCGATCCGCCGGGCCCGCGTGCCGGTCATCGAGGGGGCGGCAGGAGTGATAGGACCATGCTGGCGACCACGAGCAGGCCGATGATCAGGTAGACGATCTGGAGGCGGTTCATGCCCGCTCCTTCGCGCGAGTCACCCGGAGCTTCTTGATCCTGCGGCCGTCGGTGCTGAGGACCACCACCACGCACCCGTCGACGCGGATCTCGTCGCCGGGATTCGGCAGCTTACCAAGCTCGTGATAGACCAGTCCGCCGAGGGTGTCGAAGTCCTCGACGTTCAAGTGCAGACCGAGCGTCTCGTTGACCTCGCGGACAGGAGCGCGGGCGCTAACCACCGTTTCCCATTCGTCGATCCGCTCAAAGAGCTCTTGTTCATGATCATCATACTCGTCCTGGATTTCGCCGACGATCTCCTCCAGCAGATCCTCGATCGTCAGCAGCCCAGCCGTCCCGCCGTACTCGTCGACGGCGATTGCCATGTGAACCCGCTTGCGCTGGAGCTCGCGCAACAGCTCGTCGACCTTCTTGGTCTCCGGCACGAAATACGGTGGGCGGGCCAGCGGCGCGACCGGATCGTCGAGCGTGCCTTCACGCAGGTGGCGCAGGATGTCCTTGGCGTAGGCAATGCCGACGACGTTGTCGATGCTCTCCTCGTAGATGGGGATACGCGAATGGCCGCTGGCGATGACTCGATCGAGCACCTGGCGGACGGTCGCCTGGCGTGGCTCGGCGTCGACGTCGATCCGCGGCACCATGACCTCGCGCGCTGGCCGTTCGCTGAGTCCGAAGATACCGTGAATCATCTCGCGCTCGTCCGCTTCCAGCGCGGGGCTGTCCTCGCCTGTCTCAACCAGCATCCGCAGCTCTTCGTCGGCGACGGCGCCTGGCGCCATGACGCGATCTACGCCAAGCATTCGTAAGCCCGCACGCTCGAGTGCGCGCAGCGGCGCCAGAACGGGCGCCAGGATCGCCGCGCATGCGCTGAGCGGCGTGAACAGTAGCAGCGCGCTCCCCTCCGGCCTGGCCATCGCCACGGTCCTGGCGCCGATTTGGGCCATCAGGAGCACGAGGACACTACCCAGCACCAGCAGGGGCGGGGCCAGCGGCGCATCCTCCGCCACCCAGGGTTCGAGCGCCAGGAGGATGGTGCTTCCAATCGCGCCGGCCACGGCGAGCGTGTCGAGGACCAGGATCGTCGCGAAGACCGAGGTTGGCTCCTCGGACACCTTGAGGATGGCCTCAGCGCGCGGGACGCCGTCATCGATGAGGTGCCGCAGGCGCGTCCGGTTCAGGTACGAGAGTGATGCCTGGGCGGCCTCGGCGACGGCCGCGATCAGCAAGGACAGCCCGAATACGATCAGTTTGGCCCACGTGGCGGGCTCGAGTTCCATGGCGATGTAGTCGCTCCTAGGTGGAAGGCTCCTTGGCCTCGATCAGCGTGGTTCGCTTGTCGCGCCCGGCCTCACCGGGTGCGCGCCCCGGGACTGGCCGAGCGGGTGCGCCGACGACGAGCTCACCGGGCTTGACGTCGCGGGTGACGACCGCGCCGGCTCCGGTGCGCGCACCATCGCCGACCTCGACCGGCGCGACGAGCATCGTGTCGCTGCCGACGAACGCGCCAGCCCCAACGATGCTCCGATGCTTGGCGGCGCCATCAAAGTTGCAGGTCACGGTGCCGGCCCCGATGTTCGCGTCGGGCCCGATCGTGGCGTCCCCGATGTAGCCGAAGTGGTGCATCCGAGCACCAGCGCCGATCGTGCTTTCCTTCACCTCGGCGTAATTGCCCAGTTCGACGCCATCCTCTATTCGAGCGCCGGGCCGCAGGTGCGTGAATGGACCGATATGGACCCGGTCGCCGACGCTCGCCTCCTCGACGACCGAAGCCAGGACCCGGCAGTCCTTGCCGATTTGCGAGTCGCGAACGATGCTATTCGGCCCAATCTCGGTGGCACTGAGAACGCGGGTTGTCCCCTGCAGGTGGGTGTTCGGGTGCACCACCACGTCCGCCTCGAGCACGACGTCGGTATCCACGAACACGCTCGATGGATCGGTCATCCTGACGCCCGCGTCGAGCCAGTCGCGCCGGATGCGATCCAGCACGATCCGGTTGGCCTCCGCGAGCTGCGCCTGGGTATTGATGCCCAGGATCTCGACGGTCTCGGCTGGTCGGACACTTTCCACACTGTGTCCCTGCGCCAGCGCCACGTTGACCAGGTCAGTCAGGAAGAACTCGCCACTGGGCTGGCGCGCCAGGCGGCCGACTTCCGCCCAGAGCCAGTCGGCCGCGAACACCATCACGCCGCTATTGATCTCGCGGAGCGCCTCGTACTCGGGCGCGCCACCCGGCAGCTCGATAAGTCGGCTGATCTGACCAGCCGGATCGCGCTCGATCCTCGCGTAGCCGCTAGGGTCCTCGACTACGCCGGTCAGGATCACGACTGGCGCCCTCCGCGCGGCGTCAATCATCTGTCGGAGCGTGGCCGGCCGCAGAAGCACGGTGTCGCCGTACAGGACGACCACGACGTCCGAACGGCCACGCAGCAGCTCCCGAGCTTGGAGGACGGCATGTCCAGTGCCGAGCTGCTCGGTCTGGTAGACGATGCTGACGCTCGGGCCGGCGACTGCGCTGACGGCTTCGGCAGCGTGTCCGACGACCAACGCCGTTGCCACGGGTTGGAGCGCGCGTCCGATCTCGACAACCTCGCGGACCATTGGACGGCCCGCGACAGGGTGGAGGACCTTTGGGAGTCGGGAGCGCATTCGGGTGCCCTGGCCCGCCGCCAGGATTACCACACCGACGCGACTGCTGGTATCAGGAGGATCCGAGGTGGCGGTGTGGTTCATGCGCTAGGGGCGCGTCCGATGGGGCTGCATCTCTGGCGTTCGCGGTCGGCGCGAGCGCGGCTGGCGAGCCAGGATTCGAACCTGGGATAAGGGTTCCAAAGACCCCTGTGATACCACTTCACCACTCGCCACCAGGAATGCACACCGTGAAAAACTGTACTCACCGGCCGCCCGGTCCGTCAACCTCGCGGAGCGCAGACGCCGCGCTGGATGGCATCCTCGACGACGACCCCACGGATGACGTCGCGCGTGACCGAGTGGCGCATTCCAAGGCATAGCCGAGGACCGCGACTTCACTCCAAGTCGGGTGGGTCGATCCAGCGGTCGTGCGCCTTGAGCAGCTCGATCAAACGCGTATCAGCTTCGGCCTGGGGCACGTTCTTCTCGACGCACTCCTTGCCGACGTACAGGTTGACCTTCCCGGGGGCACCGCCAACGTAGCCGAAGTCGGCGTCCGCCATCTCGCCGGGACCGTTGACGATGCAGCCCATGATCGCGATCTTCACGCCTTTCAAGTGGCCCATCTGCTGCTTGATCAGGTCCGTCGTCGGCTGGAGGTCAAAGAGCGTGCGCCCGCACGATGGGCAGGCCACGAACTCGGTCTTGGAGATCCGCGCGCCGCTCGCCTGGAGCACGTTGAACGCCAGGCGCACGGCGCTCCGGTCCTCGCCGCCACGGATCTCGACGCTATCGCCGATGCCGTCGCAGAGGAGCGAGCCAAGCGCTACCGACGACCGCAGCAGCCGCTCGTACGGGTTGGCCTGGGCGGGGGCAATCAGGTGCAGAGGGCACGGGAGACCGACCGCCGCCAGGCGCGCCGCCAGCAAGCGGTACGCGCGGACGGTCGCCGAAGCATCCGACGTCTGAATCGCCAGGATCGGCGGAGCCAGGTCGGCCGTGACCACCTTCTGCGCCCAGTCAATCAGGCGTACTACGGATGGGCCGATCATGTCGCCGTCCGCGAAGGTCTCCAGGAGCAGACCGTGCCGGTGGGCGCGCACGTCCTCGAGCAGTTCGGGGGAGGGTGGTTGGTCCATTGCGGTCCAGTGCAGGAGATGGGCGTCGCACGGGCCGCCCGATGCGGCGGGCGCATGTGGCCCGATGAGCGCACCCACGGCTACGTCCGGTGCCCGCGCAGCAAGACTCTGAACCAGCAACGCGATCTGTTCGCGGTACTCGGAATGATTGATGTCGACGTCGTGCGGCTGGGTCACGTCGTACGGCTGGTTCACCCCGAGCGTGATGATGTCCGGAGGAGGATTCCCGAGAGGCTCGGACGTGGCCAGGGCGAGACCGGCCGCGACGGGATCGCCGGCGCCTTCGAGTCGCGCCACCCGGACCGTGGCGGCGGATCCCAGTGAGATCGGGCCGATTTGCTGCTCGAGGCTGGAGCGACGTGCGTAGCTGTACGGGTCGCGCGTCTCCACGATTCCCTGACCATCGACGTACTGACGGGGTTCACGGGCGTTGTACGGGGCGGCGAGCCGGAGGGCGACCGGGAGCTCGGCCTCTGGCTCTTCGGTCAGGGAGACGCGGATCGTGTCGCCCAGGCCATCGTCGAGTAGTGAGCCGATTCCGACTGCGCTCTTGATCCTCCCGTCCTCGTCGTTACCAGCCTCGGTCACCCCCAGGTGGAGCGGGTAGTCCATCCCGAGCTCGGTCATCCGCGCGACGAGTAGGCGGTAGGCGTGGATCATCACCTTCGGATTTGACGCTTTCATCGACAGAATGATGTCGCGGTAGGCATGTCGCTCGGCGATCTGGAGGAACTCCAGCGCGGATTCCACCATCCCGAGGGGCGTGTCGCCGAACCGGTTCATGATCCGATCGGACAAGGAGCCGTGATTGGTCCCGATGCGCATCGCCACGCCAAGCGCGCTGCACTTGCGAACCAGCGGGACAAAGCGCTCCTCGATCCGCTGGAGCTCGCTCTCATATTCGGCGTCGGTGTACTCGCGCACGGCGAACGTGCGCGAGTCGGCGTAGTTTCCAGGGTTGATCCGCACCTTCTCGACGTGGTCGGCGGCGATGAGCGCCGCGGCCGGGTTGAAGTGGATATCCGCGACAAGGGGAGCGCCGATCCCGCGCGCGCGAAGCTGCCGCCGCACCTCCCCAATCGCCGCGGCGTCCTGGGCGTTGGGGGCGGTGATCCGAACGATCTCGCAGCCCGCGCGGACCAGCCGCTCGGCCTGCGCGACGGTGGCCTCGACATCCCTGGTGCGGGTCGTGGTCATCGACTGGATCCGGATCGGGTTCGACCCGCCGACGCCAACATCCCCCACCATCACGACGCGCGTCGGGCGGCGCCGGTAGGTGAAAGCGTCCGGCGTGTATGCCAGGTACGTGAGGCTCAGCGGTGGGGCCGCTAACGTCGTCATGATCGCTCGTCCATAGCGACTGGCTCGTCCAGTCCGAGGGCCGGCAGGTTGCGTCCACCTGAAGGCTATCGGTCATCGAAGCGGCGCGTCAAGCGATTGGACAAGTCGACTTCCCTTGCCCGGCTGAGGCACGCTGGTTAGACTAGGGAGGGCAACGAAGACGCAATCATGTGCACCAAGGAGGGTCCAATGGCTTTCGCGCACGAGAACAGCAAGGGTCAGACCTATTACCTGCATGCCAAAAACGTGACGCTTCGCAACGGCCGCGAGCAGAAGATCTTCTACTTCGCGCGCGCCGAGAAGAAGGGTGAGTCGCTGGACGCCGTTCCGAACGGCTACAAGGTCGGGGAGAACCAGCGGACGGGGTTGCCCTTTCTGAGCAAGGCGTAACGGAGCGAATCGTGCTCTCGAACCCGGCTGCCTCGCGCCTGGGAGATCCATAGAGCATGCCGCCGTTTCGCGGAGGCCTAGCCTAGCCGTCCAGAAGTCGGCGCCGCCGTGGCTAATGGAGAGACGACGATGGGCGAACGAACAACGTCCCCTCGTCCGGGCTCGCGAACACCGTAGACGACGACCGCGGCCAGCAAACCGCCGACGGCGCTGGCGACGAGCGTGATGTCGTAGACGCCGGCCGACTCATACACGAGGCCGCCGAGGAAGGCGCCGATTGCCGAACCAATCGGCATGATCATGTACATCGTGCCGAAGATCGACCCGAGGTGGCGGAGCCCACAGCGGTCGGCGGTGATCGCCGAGGTCAGCGGGCTAGTGGCGGTCCACGAGATTCCGAGCAGAAAGCTACCCAGATAGAGGGTAGGGAGGTCGCGCGCTTCGAGCAGGACCACAAAGGCCAGGCCGCGCAGCAGGTAGACGACGGCGAGCACGTTCTTGCGGCGGTAGCGGTCGGCCAGGAATCCGGCGGTCAGGCCGCCGACGATGCTGCAGCCGCCGACGAGTCCGAGCGCGTTGGCCGCGACCATCGGCTCGAACCCCATGTCCATGGCGAACGGCACGAAGTGCGTGCTGGCGAAGCTCATGGTGAAGCCGCAGACAAAAAAGCCAAAGCCCAGCCGCCAGAAGTCGGCCGACCGCGCAGCCTCACGGAGCGTCAGCGCCGGAGCGGGTTCGCTGTGCGCGCTCACCGAGCCTTGAGCGCGGGCACCGTACGGCCGTAGTCCACGGTCTTCGGGGCGGTTGTGCAGCAGAACCCAGCCGACCGGTAGGACGATCAGCACCATGAAGCCGGCGATCAGCCGGAAGGCGGTGTCCCAGCCCAGGAACAGCACCGCCAGCATCGCCAGTGGGACCGTCACGAGCTCGCCCAGAGCCGTGCCGGTCGAACCGATTGACATGGCCAGCGAACGCCGACGGACAAACCAGTGACTGACCAGGGTCGTGACCGTGACCGGTGAGGCGCAGGCGTACCCGAGTGCTAACAGGAACCCGTACGCCAGGTAGAATTGCCAGAGCTCGCGCACGAAGCTGGTCAGCACTAGCGCCAGGGCTGCGGTGGCGACGCCGAACATGGCCACAAGCTTGGAGCCGAATCGGTCCGCCATGACGCCCGCCAGCGGACGGAGCAGACCCGCCAGCAAGAGATTGAGAGACGCGGCCAGGCCCAGTTGGGCACGGTCCCAGCCCAGCTCCTCGGTCATCGGCAGGATGAACACGCCGAACGAGAAACGCGCTCCAGCCGAGGCGAACGTCATCAGGACGATGGCGAACAGCATGATCCAGCCGTAGTAGATGCGCGGCATGCTGCCCCCGACCCGAAGTCGGTCTAAGCGTACCGCGTCAGACTGCTGGTGGTCGAGTGCGCACCCTCGAGGGCGAGCGCGTTGCCGCTGGCGCTTGCCGCCACCGCCGCGCCCCGGGATAATCGACGCGCCCGGCCACGGACGACGGGCATGGGAGCGGTCACCGTGTTGGGGTACTTCGGGACGAGCGTCCGGCGGACAGAAGATCCGCGCTTGCTCACCGGCCGCGGCCGCTATGTTGCCGACATCCGCCGGGTTCACGCGGCGCAGATGGTGGTCGTGCGGAGCCCGCACGCCCATGCGCGAATTGCCTCGATCGACGTCTCGCAAGCGCGACGTGCGCCCGGCGTACTGGACGTCGTCACCTTTGAGGATTTCGCGGCGAACGCCCGCTCAATCCCGATCCGACTGACGCCGCTGCCCTCGCTCGTCGCCTGCCTCCAGTTCCCGCTGGCACGCGACACGGTGCGCTACGTGGGCGATCCGGTCGCGGCGATCGTCGCCGAGGACCGGTACCGGGCGGAGGATGCCCGTGAGCTGATCCAGGTAGAGTACGAGCCGCTGCCGACGGTCGTCAACGCGCCGGCCGGCATCGCCGATGGGGCGCCGCTGGTCCACCCCGCGATCGGCACGAACGTGGTCGCCGAGTGGGTGCTCGACGTCGGCGACAGCGTCGCGGCGTTCGCGGAGGCGGACGTAGTCATCCGGGAGGAGCTGCGCGTTCAGCGCCACACCGGCGTCCCGCTGGAGACCCGCGGGCTGCTTGCCGAGTACGACGCCGGACCTGGGGTGCTCACGATGTGGGGCCCAACCAAGGTTCCACACTTCAACCGTGGCGTGCTGGCCTCCCTGCTAGGCATCCCTGAGCACAAGATTCGCTTCGTCGAACCAGAGGTCGGGGGCGGGTTCGGCGTGCGCGGCGAGTTCTACCCGGAGGATTTCCTCGTCCCGCTGCTGACCATTCGGCTCGGCCGGCCGGTGGGCTGGGTGGAGGATCGCCTCGAGCACCTGCTGGCCACCAATCACTCGCGCGAGCAGATCCACCAGATTGAGCTTGCGCTGCGCGCGGACGGAACGATCCTCGGGATGCGAGATCGCTTTCTGAACGATCACGGCGCGTACGTGCGGACGCACGGCGCGACGGTTCCAAAACTAACCTCGGCGCTGCTGCCCGGGCCTTACAAGATACCCGCCTATCAGTGCGTCGTCGCCTGCGTCCTGACCAACAAGACGCCAACCGGAACGTATCGCGGCCCCGGTCGGTTTGAGGCAACGTTCGTCCGCGAGCGGGCGCTCGATCTGGCGGCCGAACGGCTCGGACTCGACCCCGCCGAGATCCGGCGACGCAACTTCCTGGCGCCAACCGACATGCCGCATGACCTCGGGACCGGCGCGCTGGACGTGCCGATTATTTTCGACAGCGGTGAGTACGACCTCCTCTTCACCAAGGCGCTGAGGCGGTTCGACTATGACGGCTGGCGCGCGCGCCAGGAGGCCGCGCGCGCCCAAGGCCGGCTGCTGGGCATCGGCATCGGCTACTTCGTCGAGAAGACCGGCCTAGGCCCGTACGAGAGCGCGCGCGTTGAGATTGACTTGACCGGGCGCGTGGCGCTGTACAGCGGGAACGCGTCAGTCGGGCAGGGCATGGAGACCACGCTCGCCCAAATCTGCGCCGATCGGTTGGGCGTCACGCCCGAGCAGGTGACCGTTATCCACGGCGACACGGCGCTGGTCCCGCACGGCGGTGGCGCCTTCGCCAGCCGCGGGGCGGTCATGGCTGGCAACGCGGCCGACATCGCGGCCATCCGTGTCCGCGACAAGCTGCTCCGCGTCGCCGCCGCCGTACTCGAGGTCGCGCCCGAGGATCTGGAGCTGGCTGACGGACGAGTTCGAGTCATCGGCGCGCAGGACCGGGGGATGGGATTCGCGGAGGCCGCGCGCGCCGCAATGCCCGGTCAGCCGTTGTCGGACCGCATGAGCCCGCTGCTTGACGAGCAAGCCTACTTCGAGACGAGCCAGATGACCTACCCGTACGGCGTTCATCTGGCGGCCATCGAAGTGGACCGCGAGACGGGGCAGATCGAGATTCTTGCCTACTTGATCGGCTACGACGTCGGCCGGGCGATCAACCCCATGTTGGTCGACGGGCAGATCGTCGGGGGGGCGGCCCAGGGCATTGGCGGCGCGCTGCTCGAAGAGCTGGCGTACGACGAGACGGGCCAACTGCTCGCCTCGACGTTCATGGATTACCTCCTGCCCACAAGCGCCGAGGTGCCCCCGATTGACGTCCTGATCACCGAGGACGCGCCTTCGCCGCTCAATCCCCTCGGGATCAAGGGCGCCGGCGAGGGAGGGACGGTTGGGGCCGGCGCGGCGCTGGCGAACGCCGTCGCGGATGCGCTCGGGGTGCCAGTCTGCGACCTTCCCCTGAGCCCCGATCGCGTCCGCACGTTGCTGCGTGACGTGCGCCGTGGGGATGCTTGATACCTTTGGACGGCCGCTTCGGTGCCGGGCCACTGCACGGGCTCCCGCGTGACTCGATCCGCTGGTCCCCAGGCGGCATGAGTGAACGCTCGCCTGGCCGAACGCCACGGTCGGCCCGATCGTCGCTCAACCTCGCCGCATCCGCCCGCGCCCACACTGGCTAATCACTAGCGCGGCCGGCTAGTCCGGATCTGCACGGGGTGGACCTGGTCCTATCCATTGGGATCCTCGTCCGCGAAGCTCAAGGTGCCGGTCAGGTGATCATGACCGATCACCGTGGGCGGGAACACCGCGGTCGCGTGGGGGAGGTAATCCGCCGGCTGAGTGAGTTTGGCGCTGAAGTGGGTTAGCCACAGGCGCTTCGCGCCAGCCGCCCTCGCCAGCATGGCGGCCTCGCCGAACAGCATGTGCTTGTTCTCGACGGCTCGCTCCGCGTCGGCGGGATCGCCGTAGGTGCCCTCGGACACGAGCAGATCGGCTTCAGCCAGGAAGCTCGGCAGCTCAGAGGTCGGTCTGGTGTCGGTGACGTATGCCAGCCGTAGACCTCGACGGTCCGGTCCGAGCACCTCGTCTGCCGCTACGCTACGGCCCTGCCACTCCACAGCGTCGCCGTGTTGCAGGCCCTTCCACAACGGCACTGGCAGTCCCAGCGCGCGGGCGCGCGCTGGATCGAAGCGCCGAGCACGCGAAAGATCCACCCGGTAGGCCAGGCAGGGGAGCGCGTGGTCGACGGCGAGGCACCCCAGCTGGGCGCCTGCCCAGGACATGGTTTCGCCGCCGTTGAGCTCCTGGATGACAACCTCATACGGCAGAACGGGGGCGACGGCCCGGAGGCCGCGGACCGCGGCTTCTGTTCCGGTCGGACCGAAGATCGTGAGCGGCTCACTCCTTCCGGCGTTGCCAACGGTCAGCAGCAAGCCGGGTAGGCCGGCCGCGTGATCGGCATGCAAGTGGCTCAAGCAGATGGTGTCCAGCGCCTTAAAGCCCCAGCCGAGGCGGCGCATGCTGATCTGAGTGCCCTCGCCGCAGTCGAACAGCAGCATCCGCGTCCCGAGTCGGACCAGCAGGGCCGAGAGCCAGCGATTTGGTAGCGGGAACGCACCGGCGGTGCCGACAAGCGCAATGTCGAGCAAAGGATCAGTGAACCAGCATGCGCTCGTCGCCAGGAGGGTCCGCCAGGACGCCGCGGACCGGAGTCACGCGCCGCTGAAGCGCGCGGGCCGCTTCTCTTTGAAGGCGCTGACGCCCTCGCGGAAGTCGGCCGAGCGGCCCGCGACCTCCTGAAGCAGCGCCTCCTGCTCCAGCATTCCGTCCAGGTCTGTCTCCAGGGCGCGGCTCAACCCGCGCTTGGTCAGTCCGAGCGCCAGGCGAGCGCCGGCGGCAAGCCGGGCGGCCAGCTCAGACGCCGCCGTCGGCAGCTCGTCCGCCGGCACCAGTCGGCTGACTAGGCCGAGCCGTAGCGCCTCATGGGCATCGATACGCTCGCCGAGCAGGCACAGTTCGAGCGCCTTGGCCAGTCCTACGATGCGAGGCAGAGCGTACAGGCTTCCGCAGTCAGGGACGAGCCCGATCTTGACGAACGACTGGACGAAACTGGCTCGATCCGACGCGATCCGAAGGTCGCAGGCGAGGGCGAGGCTCATGCCGGCCCCGGCCGCGACGCCGTTGACCGAGGCGATGATCGGTTTGTCTAACCGTCGCATGGCAAGGATCAGGCTGTTGTAGTGCTGGCGAAGCAGGTCCCCGAGCGCTGGTGGCTGGCCTTCAGGCATCAGCTCGTGCGCCATCTTGAGATCCTGGCCGGAGCAGAACGCCGTTCCGGCGCCCGTCACGACGACGACGCGGATGTTGGCGTCGCGGCGGGCTGCCTTGAGCGCGTCCTCCAGCTCGCGGCTCATCTGCGGGGTGAGGGCGTTGTACACCGCTGGGCGGTTCAGGGTGATCGTCAAGACCCCGTCGGACACCTCGGAGCGAATCGTCTCGTACGCCACCCCGCTCACCTACCCGCTTCCCATTCAGCGGCCCTCGTACGTCGGCTTGCGCTTCTCGACAAAGGCGTTGATGCCCTCCTTGCTGTCCTGTGTGCCGAAGAGGAAGAAGAACAGCTTACGCTCGTAGTCGATCCCCTCGGCGAGGGTGGTCTCGAATGCCTTGATGACCGCTTCCTTCGCGAACCGGAGGGAGATGGGCGGCTTTTCCGCCAACTGGAAGGCGAGCCGCTTCGCTTCGTCGACCACCAGTTCGGCCGGAACGACGCGGTTGGCCAGGCCGCGCCGCTCGGCCTCGTGGGCATCGATGAAGGCGCCGGTCATGATCAGCTCCATCGCCTTGAACTTACCGAGCGTCCGGGTCAGGCGCTGGGTGCCGCCGGCACCGGGGATGAGCCCAACGTTGATCTCCGGCTGCCCGAATCGAGCGGTCTCGGAAGCAATGATGATGTCGCACTGCATCGCCAGCTCACAGCCGCCGCCCAGGGCAAAGCCGCTGACGGCGGCGATGAGCGGCTTCGAGAGTGCCTTGATCCGGTCCCAGAGCGCGATCCGGCTGTTCGTCAGCATCGTCACCGATGTCTGGGTCGCGAACTCCTTGAGGTCTGCTCCGGCGGCGAAGACGGTTGGGCCGCCGGTCAGGACCATCGCCCGAATCGCGTCGTCGTGCTCGAAGTCCTCGAGCGCGGCAACCACTTCCTCCATCAGCGGTCCGCTAAGCGCGTTGAGCTGCTTGGGACGATTCAGGATGACGATGCCGACCGGTCCGTCACGCTCGGTCAGGATGTACTCGTACGCCATCGATACCTCCGTCGAGCGCCAGCGGGGACGCGCGGAGGCATGGTAGGCGGTGCCGGATCGACCGTCAAGCGCGCGGCTGCCCGGGCTCGCGATGGCCCAGGGGCCACCTCAGCATGAGCCAGTGCGGGCGCGATGAGTGCGTTTTCGGGGTGGCAGGTCGAGCGCGGTCACGCTCAACCACTGATGATTGACGCGTTCAAGGCGCACCCGACGGCGCTTCGCGGTGGGCTGTGCGCTTCGGAGGTCTGCCGTAGAGCCCTGTACAGCGCCGGGATGCTAGGCTGTCAATCTCACCGCGATGCGAACCGGTTCGGCCGCCTCGAAACGCCCGCGCATGTCTGCATCCGGCAACGCTCCGAGGATTCGCTGTACGGCCGTGCCGGCCTCGGCTGCGAGCGAATCATCTCCATCAACGGCGAGCAACTCGGCCGCGGGGCGCAGAAACAGCGCCGGGTCACCGACCGGGCGCGCCAGGGTGACCGCCCGACTCAGATCGGCGATCGCCTCCTTCGTGCGTCCCAGGGCCCGCAGCGCTTGCGCACGGGTGGTGAGGCCGATCACCTGGTACTTCACGCGTTCCCGCGCGCGGCTCCGCTCGATCGCATCACCGGCACACTGCAGCACGTCCTCCCAGTTGCCTCGCGCCAGGGCGATCTCCGCCCGCGCCTCCGCCAGGCGCAGTCTCCAGAGCCACCCATGCCAGCCGGCCGCCTTCTCGACCGACGCCGCTACCTCCCCGATCAGCTCCTCGGCACGACCCACTTCCTGCCGCCGCGCCAAGTTCAGGAGCAGGTCGATGCCCGCGCTCACGGCGGGGGGCGCGAAGCTGAGCGAACGGGCGAGATCGCGCGCTTCCTCCGCGCGCGCCTCATTGCCCTCGAAGTCCCAGACGTCAAGGTGGAACCCTGCCGAGATGGCAATGGCGCGGGCGAGCAAGGTGTCGACCCCGTACTCGCGGCCGAACCGTCGCGCTTCTTCGAACACCCACATCGCCTCGTCGTATCGTCCCTGGCCGGCCAGGGCGAGACCCAAATGCGGGAGCGAGAACATCGTCGCCGTGGTGTGGTTTGCCTCACGCGCGGACTGGACGCCCTCGCCACCGCGCTGAACAGCCTCCTCGAGTCGCCCGAGCCAGTACAGCGAGAGGGAGAGGTAGGTGTAAACCGGCGCGGGGGGCGCGACGCCGAGCTCATGGCCGCGCGCCAAAGCGCGCTCGCATTGGGCGACGCACGCGGTCACGTCGCCATCGGCGCCCACGGCCGCGGCCAGCCAGCCGCTGGCGGCCGTCTCGAGGTCGCCCCGCCCCAGGCGCTCCGCCAGTGCGAGCGCCTCCTTCGCCCACTGACGCACGCTGGACACATCCAGCAGCCACCAGCATACTTCCAGGAGATCGACCAGGACTTCGGCGCGTCGCTCCTGCTGCTGTTCCTCAAAGCCGTCAAGCGCAGCCTGGAGCTCGCGCCGGGCCTCCGGCCATAGCGCCATGCTCGCGTATGCTTTGCCGCACCGGGCCTGCAGGTCGGCCAGAGCCGTGGTCCAACCCAGGCGCTCGGCGATCATCAGCGCTCGGTGGTAGTGAGCGAGCGCATCGCGCGCCGCCAGCAGTCGCATGGCGTCATCGCCCGCCGCGAGGCTGAACCGGAGTGCCGGTTCCTCGAGCCCGGCAGCCACGGCGTGGCGAGCCAGCTGCGCCGCCGGCGCAGTGGCCTGCAACGCCTCCAGTGCCCGACGGTGGAAGACCCGCTGACGGGCGTCGCCGGCCTCAGCGTAAGCCACATCGCGGATCTTGTCGTGCGTGAAGTAGTAGGTGCCGACGGCAGATCCAGCGCGATCGGCCTCTGCCTCGCGGAGTAGGTGGGCTCGCACCACCGCATCGGCGGCCAGGAGCGCCTCATCCTCGCTCAGGTTGGCCACCCGACACAGCTGTTCGAAGGTGAAGTCCTGACCAAGTACGGCTGCCGCGGCCAGGAGCTCACGGGCGGGGCGTGCGAGGCGCGCTAACCGGGTGCGGATGACCTCTCGCATCCCCGGCGGGAGGACCCCGCCGAGAACTGCCGGGTCTGCCATGCCGGCCCGGGGATCGATCTCCCATTCGCCGTCCTCGCGGACTCGCAGGACCAGGGCTCCCCGCTCCAGCAGCTCCCTGATAATCTCCACTGCGAAGAAGGGCTGCCCGCTGGTCTCGGCGAAGAGCCACCGCGCGACTCGTTCAAGCTCGGGCCTGGCGGGTCGGCTCTGCCCCGATCGCCGCACCCGGCCCCCAAACCCTTGCACCAGGTGCAGTGTGTCCTCGACGGTGAGCGGACCGAGGTCGATCTCCGTCGCGGCGAGGTCCCGCCGCAGGCCCACTAGCCACTCGTCGAGCGCGGGCGTATCGGCCAGTGCTTCCGCGCGCAGGCTAAGTAGCAGCACCACGGGTGCGCCACTCTCCGCCCAGCGTCGCCCAGTGTAGTGCAGCACGTCCAGCGAGCCCGCGTCCGCCCACTGTACATCGTCGACGAATAACACCAAGGGGGCCCGGCCTGCCAGGGCTTGGCCCAGCCGAGCGACGGCCTCGAACAGCCGAGTCCGGGCCGCCGCTTCATCACCGGGCGGCACTGGCAGATCGGGGTAGCGGTCGCGCAGCTCCGGCAAGAGGCGGCCAAGCTCGGTCAGCCAGACGTCGCTCAGCAGGTCCTCCGGGGCGTTCTCGCGGTCCAGGCGCGGACGTAGGGCGTCCACCAGCGGCTGGAAGGGCAGGCGGCCGCCGGTTTCGAACGCCCGACCCTCCAGGACGTCGGCCCCGTGGGCCGCCGCCCATGCGACAAACTCCTTCGCCAGCCGCGTCTTGCCGATCCCAGGCTCGCCCCGTAGGATGACCACCTGGGCCCGTCCCCGGCGGGCGGTGTGATACAGCTCGACCAGTTTGACGAACTCGTCCGAGCGCCCGACCAGCGGTCCTTCAAGGAGCGCAGGTGGGGCCGGCGGCGCGGCTGGCTCGCGCGAGATCTTGTGCCCTGCTGGTTCCGCGATCCGGATGCGTTCGGCGAGCGACTCTGTTTCTGGTGCTGGCGCGACGTGGAGTTCCGTGTCGAGGATGGCGCGGCAGGCTTCATACGCGCGCAGCGCCGCGGTCCGATCCCGGCTGGCCAGGTGGAGTCGCATCAAGCGTCGATGGGCCTCTTCGTTCAGGGGGCTGAGAGTGACCCAGCGTTGGGCCGTCTCGACGGCTTCGGTGAGCTCTCCGCGGTCTGATCGAAGCTGGCAGAGCCGGTCGAGCACGCGCTCAGTCTTCCGACGCCAGCTCTCGCGCTGGAGGCTGGCCCACTCATCGAAGTCCGCGACATCGGGCAGCGAGAGCCCCTCCAGGAGCTCGCCGCGACAGAGCTCGGCCGCTTGCTGGAGCTCGGCAACAGCTGTGGGTGCCACGCTCGACGCAGTGGCCCCGATTGTCCCCATGCCGGAGGGGAGGTCGGCTGCTTGTATGGTGTGAAGGTCGATCTCGACCCCGGAGTTGAAGTCGAGACCCAGGACGTCACGCTCGGTGATCAGGTGTGGTGAGCCGGCGGGATCGCTGAGTGCGCGGCGCAAGCTGGCGAGCGTGTAACGGAGCATCGCTCGGCCATGCTGCTGGTCGCTGTCGGGCCAGAAGAGCGCGGCGAGCTTCTCTCGCGAGTGCAGGCCGCCTTCGACGGCCAGGTAGACAAGCAGCCCGACGGCCTTCCGAGTGGGGAAGGTCAGCGCTACCTCGGCGTGTCGGATGATAGGCGTACCGAGCAGGGCCAGGTGCAGCGTGCCCATCTCACGGCCTCTCCAACGGCCTTCCAACGGTTGGACCTTAGCATGGGCCCAGAAGGGAGGCAAGAGGGCTCAAGCTTCACTCGAGTGCCTGCGCTGCCGCGACGGGGCCGCGAACCTTACGGCTCCAGAGGGCAGAGCAAGGCAACTATCCGGGAGGCACATCCATGAAGAAGACCGTTGTCGTCCTCGTCGTCGCACTCGCGCTGGTGACTGGCCGCGCCGCCCACGTATTCGGGCATGCGGAGGTTTCGGCACAAGCCGAACCTTCCCCGACGGGCCCGGTCGGCCTCACCCTTACCCCGGTCCTGCAGGCCTCTCAGACGTTCACCGGCCAGCCAATCCGCTTCCCGCAGTCGGACAATCAGCTGGTCGCTGTGCTGGCGGAAGTCGCCCCCGGCGGCCAGGTAGGTCGGCACCTGCACCCTAACCCCGTGTTCGTCTACATGCTGGAGGGGACGCTAACCATCGAAATGGAGGGGCACGGGACGCACGCTTTCAGCGCGGGCGAGAGTCTCGCGGAGGTGGTCAACACCTGGCACAACGGCCGGAACCTTGGCGACACGCCGGTCAGGTTCCTGCTCATCTTGGCCGCCCAGGAGGGGACGCCGACCATCATCCGCCCGTGATGCGGGCGGAAAACACGCTCTTACCAGGAGGTAGACCATGACCACTTTCAATCCAATCCAGTACAAGGAGACCACGCGGGAGCAGTGGCAGCAGGCCGCGGAGGCATGGCATCGCTGGGGCCCGACGCTCAAGAGTTGGCTCGGCCCCGCGACGGAGGGCATGTTGGACCTGGCGCGGATCGGGCCCGGGGCCCGCGTGCTCGACGTAGCGTCGGGCGCCGGGGAGCCGGCCATCACCATCGCCGAGCGCGTCGGGCCGACCGGTCATGTCCTCGCCACCGATCTCTCGTCCAATATCCTGGAGTTCGCCGCACGGACGGCACGCGAGCGCGGACTGAGCAACCTCGAGACCCGCGTGATGGACGGCGAGAACCTGGAGCTGCCCGACGAGTCGTTCGACGTGGTCACGTCCCGCGTCGGCCTGATCTACTTCCCGGATCAGCAGCGGGCGCTGTCCGAGATGCGGCGCGTGCTGAAGCCGGGCGGACGGGTGGCCGCCATCGTCTACACGACCCCGGAGAACAACGGCTTCTTCTCCGTTCCGATCTCGATCATTCGCCGTCGTGCCCAACTCCCACCGCCGCTGCCCGGCCAGCCCGGTCCGTTCAGCCTCGGCGCGCCTGGGATCCTGGAGGAGACGTATCAGCGGGCAGGTTTTCGCGACGTCGAGACGCGCGTCGTTCCGTCGCCCCTGCGGATGCGCTCAGCGGAGGAATGCCTGCGCTTCGAGCGCGAATCCTTTGGGGCCCTGCACCAGATGCTGGCTGGCTTGTCCGAGGAGGAGCGCCAGGCCGCATGGGACGAGATCGAGCGGGAGCTCCGCCGTTTCGAGGATCGTGGTGGATTCGAAGGCCCATGCGAGCTGATCGTGGGGATCGGTACCAAGTAGCCGCAAACTGGACAGACCCGACCCTCTGATCCCGAGCGCCTCCCGGTTGGACTGGTACCCGCCGGCTTCAATCGGGAGGCGCGATTTCCTGGCCATCAGCCACTGCCCGCCGAGGCGGGGTCGCCGTGACCGGCGGAACGCTGGCGCGTGACCTTACCGACCGTGCGCCACGGGGTCCACCATTACCCTCGGACCGCGGGGGACCATTCCCACACCGAGCCCATCGCCCTACTAGCGCGGCTACACCGAGCCCAGTGATGCTAGGTAGTGGACTTCTCGTCGACCCGCTTCAAAAAGCGTTGCATGTCGATGATGAACCGCTCATGCCGACCGATGCCGACCGGCT
>JAUJPG010000012.1:0-29852 GCA_030447245.1 Chloroflexota bacterium
CGGCCCAGCTCGAGGTGTGGGGCTGCCTCGAGCCGGAGCACATCGTCGTCAGCCACTACCTGGTCGCGCCGTTCATCGCCTACTCGCCGCGACGGCCGCCCTTTCGCCCTGCACCGGGCGAGGTAGCCGAGCTGTTCGAAGTTCCGCTGGCGCTCTTGCTGGACCCGACGACGCTGGCCGAGGAGATCTGGGAGATCCGCGGCGCGCCGCGCGAGGTCTCGTTCTACCGACACGGCGAGCACAAGATCTGGGGGGCGACGGCCCGCGTCCTGGCCACGCTCGTCGCCCTGCTGACGCCTGAGCCAGCCGCGCACGCCACAGCCCGCCTGGAGCCGGGCACCGTGCTCCCCGAGGGCAGACCCGGCGAGGGCTGAGGCCCCGAATGTTATGCTTGATGTGACCGCGGAACGAGGAGGGCACGGCGTGGCGATCCAGGATTTGACCGTCGCGCAGCAGGTTGCCGGGTATTTTGCCGAGGTGGTCCGGGACGAGCCGACCGTCAAACAGCTCTGGGTTCTGGGTGAGCTGGGCCGTGTCGAGCCGGGGCGGGAGTCGGTCGACATCTGGCTGTTCCTTGATCGCGCCGACGAGGCAACCGAGGACCGGATCATTGCTACCGCGTCTCCGCTGGGCGACCAGTTCCCGAACGTGCACCTCATGCTGCACGTGACCAATGGGGAGATGCCCGCGAATTTCGAGCCAGGATCCGAGGTCTACCCCGGAGCCGAACCGATCCTGCTGACGCGGCGCTGAGAGCCACCGCATCCGTTGGCCGCCCGAACTCGCGCCGAGGCACGGCGTGCGTTGCTCACGCCTCTTAGCCTGGCCATATCGTGCGTGGCGACATCAGTCTTCATCGAGCGCGCGCCTTACCCTCTACCCGGCCGGCCGCACCAACTAACCCTTAGTAGCGATCCCGCCCGGCTCGCCGCCACCGACCTGAATCTATCCGTGAAGATCACTTACCGCCTCGCCGAGACGAGCGGTGAACGCTTGCCCTGGAGCGCGAGCACGGTCGCGTATCGGTACACGATTGCGGATCGCAACGGCCGCGAGATCGTCGCCTACCATTGGCACCCCGACGGAAGGGTGACGATCCCGCACCTGCACCTCGGTGCGACTGTCGCCGAGGGGCGTTTGCGGCCCGACTTTGCCGGCGCGCACCTGCCTATCGGGCACGTCAGCTTGCAGGAGGTGCTTCGGCTGACGATCGCAGAGCTGGGCGTGAGGCCGCTGCGGCCGGATTGGGACGAAGTCCTGCATCAATCGCAGTGAGCCGCCAGACCAAGCAGCCAGCCGCCACCGAAGTTCGGGCTATCATGCCGGCGAGCCGCGGCGCCGGATGTCGAGTCGCGACGTGGGGGAAGCATGGATCGATCTGGCGCGCTGGTGATTCGCGCGGGGTGGGTGTTCCCGGCGACAGACGAGACGGTGCTTCGGGACGGGTGGGTGCTCGTCGAGGACGGGCGCATCGCCGCCATCTCGGCGTCCGAGCCTCGGGCGCCAGGCGCGAGGAGGATCGATCGGCCTGACGCGACGCTGCTGCCTGGGCTGATCGACTGCCACGTTCACCTGACGCTCAGCGGCAGCGGCGACTGGCTCCGTGAGGCGGATGACCCGACGCCGGTCGTCGCCTGGAACGTGGCTCGGCGCGCCGCGGACACCCTCCGCGGCGGCTTTACCACGATCCGTACGCTCGGCGGGCGCGACCGCATCGAGGTGCTGCTGCGCGATGAGGTCGCCGCCGGCAAGATGGCGGGGCCGCGTATCCGCGCGGCCAATCGGGTGGTGTGCATGACCGGTGGCCACGGCTGGTGGATCGGACGCGAGGCGGACGGCCCCGACGAGGTCCGCAAAGCCGTCCGCGAGCAGATCAAGGACGGCGCCGACGTCATCAAGATGATGGCCACCGGTGGCGTGATGACCCCGAACGTTGAGCCCGGCGCCGCCCAGCTTGGCGAGGACGAGCTACGGGCCGGCGTCGAGGAGGCCCGCAAGGCCGGCAAACGAACTGCGAGCCACGCCCAGGGCTCCGACGGCATCATGGCCGCGGTCCGAGCGGGGATCAACTCGATCGAGCACGGCTTCTTCCTGACGCGCGAGATCGTCGGGGAGATGCAGGAGCGCGGGACGTTCCTCGCGCCGACGCTGGCCGCCGCGCGCGGGCTCGCCGATGCGGAGCCAGGCTCGATCCCCGACTGGGCCCGCGCCAAGGCCCGGGCGGTCCGGGAGCCGCACCTGGAAAGCTTTCAGCTTGCCGTCTCGGCCGGCGTTAGGGTGGTCCTGGGCACCGACGCTGGTACGCCGTACAACTATCACGGACGAAACGCCTGGGAGCTGGAGCTGATGGTCGAGGCCGGGCTGTCGCCGATCCAGGCGTTGATCGCCGCCACCCGGAACGGGGCCGATCTGCTCGACGTGCTCGACGTCGTCGGCACGCTCGACGTGGGCAAGCGGTCTGATCTGCTCCTGGTCCGCGGCGACGCCACCCAAGACGTCGCCGCGATCCTGTCGGACAACCGCGCCGACGGCGGCATCCTGGCCGTCATCCAGGACGGTCGGGTGGTCGTGGACCGTCTGGACGAACAACCGGCCTAGCGACCGGTAGGTGCCATCCGCGACGCTCCCCAACCTCTTGATCCCGCACCTGCTCGTCGTGCCGCGGTGTGTCGTGGCCCGGGGCGGGTAGTTGGCTCGCGGCTGGTCCAGACAGGAGCCCGGGGAGCGGCGTTGAATGCCGGCGGCGGCGGCTGGTAGAGTAATGTCGAGGCGCTGCGGCCCCTCGGGGTCGGCCACCCCGTATCCGGTCCGAAGGAGGAGACTGCCAAGGCGGTCTCTTTTTGTGTTGTGTTCGGGTCGCCGTGTGTGGCGCACCCGCATGACCCTACGCGGTCCTTGCCCGGCCGGGACCGCGTTGCGTGGGAGTTCCCTATGCACACTGCCGCCGAGGTCCTGGCCGACGTCTTCCTGATGTTCCTGTCGGCCAAGCTCGCGGGCGAGCTATTCGAGCGGCTCAAGCAGCCAGCGGTCGTCGGCGAGCTGCTGGCCGGCATGCTGCTCGGACCGTTTGCGCTCGGGTGGATCGGCCTCCCGTCCGCGGAGATGGTCGCGACCTTCCACGGCCAGGCCGAGGCGATCGAAGTCCTGGCCTCGATCTACGAGGTGATCGCCGAGCTGGGTGTGCTGATCCTGTTGTTCCTGGTCGGACTGGAGACGCGGCTCTCCGATATCCTGCGCGTCGGCGTACGCGCCGGGGCCGTGGCGATGGCCGGGGTGGTCGTCCCATTCATCCTGGGCTACGCGCTGATGGCCGCGCTCGGCCACCCGACCCTGGAGGCGCTGTTTGTCGGCACGGCGATGGTGGCGACCAGCGTCGGGATCACTGCCCGAGTGTTGGCAGACCTGGGGCACCTCCATTCCGACGAGGCGCGGATCATCCTTGGCGCGGCGGTCATCGACGACATCCTGGCGATGATCGCGCTGGCGATCGTCTCGGCGCTCGGCGAGAGCGGGCAGGTGTCAGTCCCTGCGATCGCCCTGGTCGCCGCCCAGGCAATCGCCTTCACCGCGTTCGTCGCGCTGGCCGGCCGGCACGCGGTCCAACGCTGGAGCATACATCTGGAACGGCTCCGGATTCGGAACGCTCCCTTCGTCGTGGCCGTGCTGCTGATGCTCGGTCTCGCGGCGCTCTCGGCTCAGGTCGGGCTGGCGGCGATCATCGGCGCGTTCCTGGCCGGCATGGTCTTCGCCGAGCTGCGCGAGCAGTACCAACTGGAGCACCAGGCGCTGCCGCTGTACGAGCTACTCGTCCCGCTCTTCTTCGTGATCACCGGCAGCCGGGTCGACTGGCGGCTGTTCCTGGATGGCTCGCTCCTTGGACTGGCGCTAGCCGTGACCGGCCTAGCGATCGTCGGCAAGGTGTTCGGCTGCGGGGCCGGGGCGTGGGGCATGAGTCGTCGTTCGGCCCTGATCGTCGGGGTCGGGATGGCGCCGCGTGGCGAGGTGGGCTTGATTGTGGCGAACGCCGGCAAGTCACTCGGCGCGATTCCGGACCCGATCTTCTCGGTGGTGGTGATCATGAGCGTGCTGACGACGCTGGTGGTCCCGCCGATCCTGACCGTGCTCTACCGCGGTCGGGCGGCGATCCTGACTCCGGCGCCGGAGACCACCGCCGAGTACGCTGTGCCCGACGGTCGCCTGCCAGATCTCTGAGCGATCTGGAGACGCCAGGCTGCAGCCGAGTCGCCGTTCGGCAACCCGCTCGCTCGCTTCGCCCACGGGCACCACGTCACTCACCTGGCCCTCGGATGATTGGCTCGCAGCCGCCGGGCGGTCCCGCGCCACGGATCGCCGATCATCTCCCTGCTCCCCGCGGCCAGGAACGTTGACCTACACTGCGCGGCCGTCCACGCCACCGAGGGTTGCGCCGCTCCACTCACCGCGGCGGGGTTGCCCAGGCAGGCGGCTCGCGGAAGATGCCGATGCCCGACAGCCGCTCGATCATGTACTTCTCGTAGAGCGTCTCCTGATTGGCCTGCTCCAGGTCGGCTGGATCGCGCAGGAAACGGGGGCTCGGATCGAGCACGTCGTACTGCGCGTGCCAACCGAACGACCGCTCCTCGGCGTTGAATCGCGACCGCCGCTCTCGCAGGATCTTCCGCTCTCCGTGCGCCTGTGAGCGGATCGGGTAGTGCTTCAGCAGGAAACGGAACGGGTAGACCAGGCGACCGTCAAAGAACACGTCGTGCCCGGCGGTCCTGGCGAGCGCAACCCGCTGCCCGAGGTTCTTCCAGGCCCGGCGCTGGTGGAAGTGCCCAGGATGGTCACTGAACTCGAAGGAAGTGAGCTGCTGCTCCACGTCACGGGTCGGATCGTACCGGTTGTCGGTCGGCCAGAAGTTCAGGGTCGTGTGGTCGATGCAGGTGAAGCCGCACCGATCGACGTGGTACAGCCCGTCGCGGAGACCTACGCCGGGCCAGGGGCCGCGGCGGCGCTCGTCGGCGTCGTGGAGCACATACCAGTCTGCATCGAGCGTCATACTCACCTCCTCGACCCGCGTCAGGATGTCCCGCAGGTCGTAGGTGCCGCTCGGCCCCGCGGCTGGGAAACGCTCGATGGCGAGCAGCCCGCGGTCCAGCAAGGGTCGTGCCCGCTCAACGGTCCGATCGGTCGACCAATTGTCGAGCATGTAGATTTCGATCCCCTGGTCGACGAGGTAGCCCAATGTGTGGGTGATGACGTCCTCTTCGTTGTAGGTCGGCATAATCGCCACCACCCGGAACCCGACCGGCGCGGCCCGCCTGGCGGGGTCGTGAGTGTTGCCGAGCACCGCGACGAGCGCCCGCCGCTCCCAACCCGCCACGCCGCCGGCGCGGCCGACGAAGTCCACGTTCAGGCCGTGATCGGAGAGCCACCGCCCGAGCTCGACCGGGCCGCGGACTCGGCCGCGCAGATCATCCGCCTGCCAACCGTCAGGATCGACTGTCACGATCGCGGCGGAGGCGTGGTCGAGGCCCGCGCGCAACGCGGCGAGCGTTGTCTCTCCGTCCCGCGGCTCCGCGGCGTCCAGGCGGCAACTGATGACCGAGGACGCGAGACGGTCGTCCGGGGGGTCCATCGCCTCGCGGTGCTCGAGCTGCACGTCGGCGAGCTCGGGCCAGTCGGGCGCGGGCTGGGTATCCCGAGCGGGTCCCAGCTCCACGACCCGCGGGCAGCCAAAGTGGCGGGCGAGGTACGCGGCGAACGCCGAGATCGCCCGCGTGCCGACGACATGCTCGACCAGCCGCATCGGTGAATAGTAGCTGCAAGCCGTCCGTGCGGCCGCCCGCCGGGCGGGGGTGATCCATTCCAGGCCGCGCCCCAAAACCTGTCCTACGCGCGCCCAGTCACGAGACGTGGACCACCGGACGGCGCTCGGGCTCGGGCTCGGCTTCGCGCAGCACCTCGTGCGTGACTGGCGCGATGTCGCCCTCGCCGAACAGGACGTAACTCGCGAGGTGCATCAGAGGGTTACCCTCGGTCCACTGGAAGTACGCGTGGGGGACCTTGCCGGTCGTGTCCCGTAGGTAGAGCAGAAACGCCGCGATGGCGTTTGGCACGGCCGCGCTCTGCGCGCGCAGTACGCGGTACCCTGCAATCTCCTCACCCTCGATGTTGAGGTCGGGTGCAAACTCGGATGGGTCACAGACGCTGACCTCCAGGAACAGCACGTGCTCGTGGGGCAGGATGCCGCCACACGCACGCTGCGCTCGATCCTTTTTCGCGTACTCGCGTACTCGCGGACGTCGCGGACGTCGGTGTCGTGGGCGATGATCCGGATCTCACCTCGGCACGCCTCGGCGATGAAACGTCGCGCGGTGTCGTCGAGCACGACGCGCGAAACGCGCAGCTCGGTCTGGCGCCACAGCCGCGAGGCGAGCGAGGTGACGACGATGGCGGCGATGAACAACGCCGCGTTCTGGAGCCCTTCGTGCCGCTCGACGATCGTGACGGCCGTCGTGTACGTGAAGATCAGCGCGACGACACCGAAGGCAACGGTCGCCATCGTTTGCCCCCGGCGGCGGGCCGACAGGGTCACGGCGACGGTGGCCGAGGTCATCAAGGCCAGCACGCCCGTCGCATAGGCGCGGCCTGGGCTTCGACGTCCGCCCTGAAGATGATGGTGACCATGAAGCAGACCAGCGTGAACATCAACACGAGTGGGCAGTCCGGGGCCGCCGTAGCGCGGCAAGTAGCGCGGCACGATGTTTCCGCCATCGCCGACGCGCCGCCCAGGATCAAGATGTCCCGATGTCGTCTGCAAAAAGGTCGCCCAGGTAGGTGTGCAGGTACGCCAATGCGCGCCCGTAGGCGGCCCGTCTTCCTCGAACTCGGCGTGCGGGATCAGCAGGGTCGTCGTGCTCGCCATCAGCAGCACGCTCATGATGACCGCCGCGGCGGTCAGCAGCTTGCGCGCGTTGCGGATGCGCCTTCAGGGCGCTCGGGCGTGTCAGCAGGGTCGCCCTTGACCAGCGGCATGACGACGAGGGTTTCAAAGCCCGGACAGCTCTGGGGAATACGAGCAGGGCAGGCGAGCATCGCCCATTGGATGTCCCGAATGGATGACAAGACCTGCGGCTGCTGCGCGACTGGTAGAAGATGACGACGACGTGCAAGAGGATGTAGGCCGCGACCAGGACGACCGCGACGCCGATGGCTTCGCCGAAGCCTTTGAGGAAGACAGCGCCAAGCAAGGCGATCAGCAACAGGGTCGCCAGAACGTGGTGCACGAAGCGCGTGAAGGGGTTCTCCGCGAGGTGTGCCGTCGCGTCGGCGGCCGAGAGGGTGATGGTGATGACGACGCGACGAACCCGATCAAGCACAGCACGAACAGCTTGCCCGCCACCAGGTGAGCAGGCGTTCGAGCATCGAGATCGACCCATCACCATGCGGGCTTTCCTCGGCCACAGCTTGTACATCGGCAGCGCGCCGAAGAGCGTGATCAGCACGAGGACGAGCGTCGCGATTGGCGACACCACACCGGCAGCCAGGGCCGCGATGCGGCGCGAGAAGTAGACCCCCAGTTAGGCACATCACCCGCCACCGTAAGGCCGCCCGCTCTTCCTCCGCGGATCTGCCCCTGCAGCAGCCACGTGATTCGGCTGCCCGTGTCGTTGCGCGCCGCCTCCGATGTGGCCATCTGCCCCCCCGCTCGGGAGGAGGTACTCAGCAAGGGCGGTGCCAGGCGGCCACGAGCGTGCGCGTAGCGGCGCACCAGGTGGTACGACGTGGCGATCAGACGAACGTCTGACGGCGAAGACCACCAAGGCGGGTGAAGCCGTCTGCTTTAGTCCGCACTTCGAGATTGTCGGCGCCCGACGGTTGTCTCGTGTGCCCAGCGGCCTAGCGGCGCGCCGCGGATCGTAGTATTCGGTGCGGCGCCGTAGCTGCACCTCGGTGGGCGCGTAGCGGCGCAGGGTGTGTGGCGGACGAACTCCATGCCTCGAACTCGGGGCGTACGACCTCGGTGGCGCCCGCCGCGCGCAAGCGGTGCAGCCCCATCCCACCCTGGGCGCGCACCACGATGTCGATCTCCTCGTTCATCCGGGGCGCGCTTCGCGCACCGCGCGGTCGGCCGTCGGAAGGTCGGGCACCGTGATGGCCAGCACCCGGGCCTGCTCCAGACGAGCGTGGTGGAGCACCATCGGTTTGGCGGCGTCGCCGAAGATGACCGGCACGCCACGCTTCCGAATCTCGGCTGCCACGCGCGGGTCGTACTCGATCACCAGGTACGCGAAGCCCCATCGCTCCAGCGCCTCGGCCAGCTCTCGGCCGACCCGGCCGAACCCGCAGATCACGGTGTGCCTGCTGAGTCCCGATTGATCGCTTGCCAGATCGTCTGGTAGCCGCTCGTCGAACTGCCGTCCAACCAGCGGCAGGCGGCGCAAGGCGCCCATGAGCGGCTCTGCCAGTTGGAGCAGGGCCGGACTGAGGATGATCGTCACCAGCGCCCCCGCCAGAGTCAGGTTGTAGAGGTAATCGTCGATCAGCCCCTGCCCGACCCCCAGTCGGGCGAGCACGAACGAGAACTCACCGATCTGCGGGAGGGCCAGGCCGGTCAGCAGCGCCACGCGGACCGCGTACCCGGAGAGGCGGACCAGCAGCGTGACCAGCAAGAGCTTCCCGAGCACAACCACGGCGACCACGAGCAAGACGGCCGGCACGTTCCGAATGACGAAAAAGGGGTCGAGCAGCATGCCGACCGACACGAAGAACAGCGTTGCGAACAGGTCGCGCAGGGGCAGCATCTCCGCGACGGCCTGGTGGCTGAGGTCCGATTCGGAGACGACCAGGCCCGCCAGGAAGGCGCCAAGCGCGAGGGACAGGCCAAAGAACTGAGTCCCGAGGGCCGTCCCGAGCGCCAGCGCGAAGACGCAGAGGAGGAACAGCTCGCGTGAGCCGGTCCGCGCCACCAGATCCAGCACCCGCGGGATCACGCGCGTGCCGACGAAGAACGTAGCTGCCAAGAGCCCCGCGGCCTTGAGGAAGGCCCAACCCAGCGTCATGGCGAGCGCGTCGGCCGGCCGAGCCAGCTCTGGCAGGATCACCATCATCGGGACCAGGCTCAGGTCCTGGACGATCAGGATCCCGAGGGCCACACGCCCGTGAAGGCTCCCGAGCTCGCCACGTCCGTGCAGGAGCTTGATGACGACGACGGTCGAGGAGAGGGCCGTGAGCGCTCCGAAGAAGATCCCCTGTGACGGGCTCAGGCCGAGCAGCGGACCGGCCGCCATGCCCAGTCCGATGCTGCCGAGGATCTGGAGCACACCCCCGATGACCGCCACTCGCCCAACTCGCTGCAGCTCCGCCAGCGAGACTTCTGCCCCGAGCGCGAACATCAGGAGTGCCACGCCTGCCTCCGCCAGAACGCTCAAGTTGTGGATGTCGCGAACCGGACCGGGCGTGAACGGCCCGATGGCCACGCCGGCCGCCAGGTACCCCAGGATGACGGGCTGGCCAAGCCGCTGGGCGATCAGGCCGCCGATCAGGGCGGTCCCTGCGGCCAGGACCAGGTCCACTAACAGCGCAAGCTCGTCCATCGGTCCTCACCCCGGTCGCGAAACTACCGTTCCCGCGGAGGTTTCTGGCCTCAGGAGGCATCGTCGCCCACCTCCGATCGCCGGTGCGTGATCCGTGTTAGGTCGCGAGTCCTCCTTCAGTGTAGGCCGCTCGTCTGGATCGAGGCGCCCTCGCGTCGCTGTCGTCGAGGTTCATGCAAGAATTTCCTTGCGGTCGGCGAGGTCGGCGATTGCGCGCGCTCGGAGAACGTCCAGCTCGCCGCGCTCCGCCGCTTCCAGGACGTCCACGAATGCCCGCGCCGTCTCGACCCGCGGCAGGATGACGTAGTCGGCGCCGGCCTCGTACATCTGGCGGGCCCGCTCGAACGTCTCCGCCGAGAGGATGACGCGCGCGCGAGGGTTGAGACGACGAACCTGCCTGAGTAGGGTGATGTTGTCGGTCCCGCGCAGGAAGTCCTCTGAGACCGTTGAAACCACGATACTCGCCTGCTCGACGCCAGCGTGCTCCAGCGTGTCGAGATTGCTGATGTCGCCGTAGACGATCGGTACGGCCATTGCCTGCAGCTCCCCGTACACCTCGGGGCTGAAGTCCACGACCAGCAGATTGTGACGGTGATCCGAGCCCTGGGTGAGGTGCAGGATCGAGCTGGCGGCGCGGTGGAAGCCGAGCACCACCACCTCGTGCTCCGCGGCCTGGCTTGCGGGCGCCGCCGGGCCTGCTCGCTCAGTGATGCCCAGCCGCTTGAGCAGAGCGACCGCGCGATGCGCGATGGCGTGGTTCGCCATGACCATGTAGGTCGACAACGTCGAAGTGATGACCAACGTCAGGACCAGGATCGAGGCGACGTCGCGCCCGATGTGGCCCAGCGAGAGGCCGAGCGCCGCGATCACCAGCGCGAACTCGCCGGCCTGGGCCAGGGACAGAGAGCACAACGTGCCGATCCGGGCACCGTACCCCATCAGGTACAGCGCCGGTCCAATTGTGAGGAAGCGGCTTGCGATCACCACCCCAGACAGCGCGACCGCCGTCAGCACGATCTGGATCGAGCCGATGTGGAGCTGCATGCCCAGGGAGACGAAGAACAGGGTCACGAAGAAATCCCGCAGGGTGCGGATCTTGGCCACCACGTCCAGGCTGTACGGAAATGCCGAAAGGGTGACGCCGGCGATCAGCGCTCCCATCGCAATCGAGAAGTTCGCCAGGACGGCGAGATATCCGACGATCAAGCACCAGGAGATGGCCGAGATCAACACGATCTCCGGGCTCTTGGCCACATACCGGAAGAGGCTCGGCAGGACGAAGCGTGAGGCGAGCAGCGCACCCGCCACCAGGCCGAGACCGGAGAGCAGCGAGATGCCGATTGGGATGAGCGACGGCTCTTCGAGGTTCGGCTGGAGCGCCAGCACGACGATCGCCAGCACGTCTTGCATGAGCAAGATGCCGAGGGTCAGCCGGCCGTCCACCGTGTCCAGCTCGCTCTTGTCTGAGAGGAGCTTGACGACGATCATCGTGCTCGAGAACGCGGACGCCACGCCGAGATACAGCGCGGGCAGCCCGCTGAACCCGAACAGCATGGCGAAGCCGAGCGTCATGACCGCGCAGAGGACGACCTGGATCGCCCCGACCAGCGCCCCGACACGCCCCGAGCTGACCAGCTTTTTGAGGTCGATCTCGAGCCCGACGATGAACATCAGGAACGCCAGGCCCAGCTCGGACAGCTCGGCAATCTCGTGCTCGTTGTGCACCAGCCCTAAGCCCGGCGGCCCGACCAGCAGGCCGGCTCCGATGTAGGCCAGCAGCAGCGGCTGCCCAAGCATCCGCGCGACGTAGGCCAGCAGCGTCGCGGACACGGTTGCCAGCCCAATGTCTACCAGGATGCTCTCGCCGTGCATCAGCTTCTCCCTGGAACTCGCTGTGGGTGGTGGGTGGGCGCGGCAGCGATAGCTCTGGCTGCCGGCCTCGTGTCGGCGAGCTTACCGCGGATCGTTGCCAGACCACCTCGGAGCCGTACCCGTGATGGACGGCGCAATCGCGCCGGCGCTCAAGCAACCCGGGGTCAGCCCATTCTGCGCGAGAACTTGAGGACCTCTGGCCTGTCCCGGGCGCGTCCCGCGGGTGAGTGTGCGATAGTCACCGCGCGACCGGCAGACGGCGAGCCGCGGGCCGAGCTGGTTAGGGCGCCGGAGCCAGGGAGGGCGGCCCGCGCAACGCTCGAGCCCAGCGAAGTCCCACAGCAGAGTGTCCCGGCGAGCACCCCACCAGCACCGTGCCCAGCGCGAAAAGGAACATCGTCGTTCCGTGATGAAGGACGTGCGTCAGCAGGGCCGCGGTACGTGTACGGGCCTCACGGAGCGTCCAGTACGCGCTGGCCCCTCCGGGTGAAAGCCAGGCGATCACCGCCCGTGCTACATAACCGACGTAGGACTGGCTGGGGGTGAGTGAATTCTCTGAGCTGGCCGACTGGGATCGATCGCCCTGAGGACCGCCTGGCAAGAGCTGCAGCAGCCCGAGGGTGAGCAGCATGATGGCCAGCATTCGGCAGACGGCGACCACGGCCTTGCTCCGAACGAGCGATCTCAGGAGGATCCAAGCGCCGATGATAACAGGCGACAATACGGGCATGCCTGCAGCCGCGCGGCCAATTCGCCGACGGTGTCGGCGGTTGCCACCTCGCGAAGGAATCTAGCGCGCGAGGTGGTACGGGACGTCGACGACGGCGGTGTTCGGGCGGAAGAACAGGGCGGCCTTGAGCTGGAGCGCGGTCTGGTTGTGCAACGGCCACTCCCACCAGTGCCGCGGGACGTACTCGGCCAGGACCACGGTAATCGGCGTCGTCGGGTTCTTCTGGGCCACGGCATCGAGGTAGTGCAGGAGCGGGCTTTGCAGCGCGCGGTACTTCGACTCGAGGATGACCAACGGGATGTCGCTGCCCCACTGCTTCCAGCGGCGCTTCAGCGCAGCCCCTTCCTCCAGGTCATCGGTGACGTGGATGGCCGTCACGTTCTTGGACATCGCGCGAGCGTAGCTCAGGGTGCGGGCGACCGCGCGATTCAGGCCCGGCACAGGCACGATCAGGATCGGCTCCGGCAGCGTCTGCATCGGTTCGTTCGACGGCTCCATCGCAAGCTGGTCGGCGACTCTGACGTAGTGCGCGTTGATCCGCCGCAGGATGATCACCTGGATCGGGATCAGGACGATCACGATCCAGGCGCCGTGGGTGAACTGCGCGACAGCCTGGATCACGGCAACCAGACCCGTCGTGATCGTGCCGACGACGTTGACCGGCAGGCCGTAGGCCCAGCCGGGCTCGCGGCGCGTCCACCACCGCTTGACCATGCCGGCCTGCGAGCAGGTGAAGGCGACGAACACCCCGATCGCATACAGCGGGATCAAGGCTTTGGTCTCGGCGTCGAACCACCACACCAGCAGGACCGACAGCAGGCCCAGCGTGATGATCCCGGTCGAGAAGCCGAGGCGGTCGCCGCGGAAGCTGAACTGGTGGGGCATGAAGTGGTCGCGGGCCAAAAACCACGACAGCCGCGGGAAGTCGGCGTAGGCGGTGTTGGCCGCCAGGACCAGGATCAGCATCGTCGCCGCCTGCATCAGGTAGTAGAGCGGGCCGAAGCCAAAGACGCTTCGCGCGATCATCGACAGGACCGACTCGGTCTCGTGGACGGTCGGGACCAGCCCGAGCTGGTTCGCCAGGTACGAAATGCCGAGGAAGAGGACGGCCAGGATGACCGCCATCCAGGTCAGGGTGGTCCGCGCGTTCTGCCACTCTGGCGGCTTGAAGGCCGGCACGCCGTCGGAGATCGCCTCGGTACCGGTCAGGGCCGCGCAGCCCGAGGCGAAGGCTCGCAGTACCAGCAGGAGGCTGAGCGACTCGACCATGCCGCTCTGGCGCCACGCCTCGATCTCCCGAGCGGTCTCGACCGGGTCCGGAGCCATCGAGCCAGTCGCCAGGCGGAACAGGCCGAAGCCGATCATGCCGAGGGCCATCGTGATGAAGAAGTACGTCGGCAGGGCGAACACGGTCGCCGACTCGCGGACGCCACGCAGGTTGATCAACGTCATCAGACCGATGAAGAAGATCGCCAGCGGCACCCGAAACTCGTGCAGCTCTTGCACCGCTGAGGTCAGGGCGAACACGCCGGCCGAGATGCTCACGGCGACCGTCAGAATGTAGCTGGTGAGCAGGGCCGAGGCGGCAACCAGAGCCGGCCAGGTGCCCAGGTTGTCCTTGGACACGATGTAGGAGCCACCGCCCTGCGGGTATGCCTTGATCGTCTGGCGGTACGACGTCACGACGATGGCCAGCAGGACGCCAATCGCCCCAGCGACCGGCAGGGTCAACGACAGGGCGCCGCTGCCCGCCATGACCAGGATGCGCAGGATCTCCTCGGTCGCGTAGGCCGAGGAGGACAGGGCGTCCGAGGCGAAGACCGCTAACGCCTTGGTCTTGGGAATCCGCTCGTGGGCCAGCTCGGAGGTGGCGAGCGGCCGCCCGATCAGCAGATGTCGGGCTCGTTGCCAGAGGCGACCGATCGTGCTGCGCGGGACGTAGACGTGCTCGCGCGCCACCAGCGTGTCAGGCCCGGATTCGCGAAACGTGTGATGGAAGGGCCGATGGACCCGGACGTAGCGCTCGCCGGGCTTGTGACCCTGGCGGACCTCGCGGACGTGGACCGTTGGGATCGCGCTGCCGTCCGCCGCGGCGTCATCCCGGTCGCGGTTCCGCTGGTCGCCGCCCGGACCGGCCGCGCCGGGAGGGCGAGGCTCGGTGTCGCTGTCGCCGAGATCTGACGTCGCCATCCCCGCGCCCTTTAGCGAAGCGCCGTCGCTTCTTCTCCGCGTGGTTGGCCCTCGCATCGCCGCGGCCGCCGCCAGTATATCAGCACCCGCGGAAGCACGTACGGTCGCGTCCACTACGCTCCGCCATGGTGGCACCCGACGTCACCGACGTATGCCCGTGCCGGGGACATCCTGGATGACGCGCGTACGCTTCGATCAGCTCCCGCGCTTGACGTCGAGCTGCTCGAGGACAGCCGCCGTCATTTCGGCCGTGCCCGCGTCGCCTCCCAGGTCGCGGGTCCGCACGCGTCCTTCGCCGAGTACCGCGTCCACCGCGCCGTCGACCAGGCGGGCCGCCTCGCGCTCCCCTAGCCAGTCGAGCATCATCGCCGCGGCGCGAATCGTCGCCAGCGGATTGGCGATGCCCTGGCCGCAATGTCCCGCGCCGAGCCGTGAATCGGCTCGAACATGCTCGGGCCGGCTCGGGTCGGATCCAGGTTCGCGCCGGCGGCCAGACCGATGCTGCCGACCACGGCGGCCGCCTCGTCGCTGATGATGTCGCCCATGAGGTTGGTGGTCACCACCACATCGAAGCTGGCCGGGCGGGTGACCACGTACATGCTCATCGCGTCGACATGGCTCTTGCCGGTCCGCACGTCAGGATAGTCCGCGGCCACGGCCTCGAACGTGCGATCCCAGAGCTCCATGACGTGGGCCAGCGCGTTCGACTTGGTCACGCAGTGGACGTACCGCTTGCCGCCCCGCTCGCGGGCCAGCGCGAACGCGTAGCGCATCACCCGCTCGGCGCCGCGCCGGGTAATGACCGTCGTCTGCATCGCCACCTCGTGCGTGTCGCCCGCGTGGACCTGCCCGCCGACATTCGCGTACTCGCCCTCGGTGTTCTCCCGCACCACCACGAAGTCGATGCCCTCCGGCGCCTTGAGCGGCGACGTCATACCCCGAATGAAGCGGACCGGTCGGAGGTTGACGTACAGGTCCAGGCCGCGGCGGATGGGGTGCATCAGCTCGCGCGAGCTGATCCGATCCGGCACCCGCGCCGGGTCGCCGTGGGCGCCAAAGTAGATCGCGTCAAACGGGCGGACCTGCTCCACGACGTCTTCGGGTGCCGCGCGGCCGGTCCGCAGGTAGTGGCCCGCCCCCCAGGGGAACGTCTCGAAATCGAAGCCGCATCGGCCCAGCGCCTCGAGGCGCCGCAAGACGGTGCAGCCTGCGGAGATCACCTCAGGGCCAATGTTGTCGCCCGGAACCACGGCGATCCTATACCGTTTCACGGGTTTGCCTCAGAGATGGTACGTGACCGTCTGCGAGCATTGCCCGGCCGGCTCCGTCGGCCCGACGGTAGATCGACCTGGGCGACTTCCCGCTCGGCACGCCGACGAATGTCCAGAACGTTCCGAGCCGCCGATCGCGGCGCCTCGCCCCAAAACTACGTTGCACGTCTGTCCCTCCCGGTGGATGCGCCACCCCCGTGTGGGGTGCGATCCTCGTGTCGGGCGCCGCCACCTAGCGCGCCTGCTCGGAAGGATGGGCGGGAGGTCGACACCACTCAGCATTGGCTCGCGGGCGCCCGCGGTTCGTGCGGGATTAGCAGGCGACCTGGCGCTCTTCCGGCACCGGGACCGGGATCGGCCGGCCGCGGGAGCGGAACCAGGCGACGAGTGGCGCCACGACGACGATCAGGGCGACCAGCAGGAAGAATGCGGTGACCGGGCGGGTCACGAAAATGCCGAAGCCACCCTGCGACATCTGCAGCGACTGGCGGAAGGCGCGCTCCATCAACGGGCCGAGCACCAACGCCAGGACCAGTGGGGCGGACGGGTAGCCGTACCGCTTCAAGGCGTAGCCGATGATCCCGAAGGCCAGCGCGACGCCGAGATCGAAGGTGCTGTTCTGCACGCTATAGACGCCGACCAGGGCGATCCCCATGATGATCGGCACCAGGGCCGAGTAGGGGACGCGCAGGATGCTCGCAAAGGCCGGCGCCAGCGGTAGGTTCAGGATCAGCAGCATCACGTTGCCGACGTACATGCTGGCGACCAGCCCCCAGAACACGTCCGGGTTGAGGTCCATCAACAGTGGACCCGGCTGGAGGCCGTACAGGGTCAGCGCGCCGAGCATGACCGCCGTCGTCGCCGAGCCCGGGATGCCGAGCACCATCAGCGGCACGAGCGCGCCAGCCGCCGCCGCGTTGTTGGCCGACTCCGGCGCGGCCACGCCCTCGATGATCCCGGTCCCGAACCGCTCCGGCCGCTTGGAGATGCGCTTCTCGAGGCCGTAGGCGAGGAACGAGGCGATCGTCGCGCCCGCCCCGGGCAGCGCGCCGACAAAGAAGCCCAGGGTGGTCCCGCGGCCGATCGCGCCCCACGAGTCGGCCCAATCCTGGCGGGTGGGCAATAGGCCGGTGATCTTTGCCTTGATCGGCTCGGCGCGGGTCGGCAGGTCGACGTTGCCCAGGATCTCGGCGATCCCGAACAGGCCAACCGCGACCGGCAGGAAGTCGAGCCCGTCGGCAAGATTCGGGTTGCCGAACGTGAAGCGCGCATTGCCAAGGATCGGGTCGATGCCGATGGTGCCGAGGATCAAGCCGACGATGCCCATCAGCAGGCCCTTGAGCTTCGAGGCGCCGGTCAAGCCGGTCAGCGTGGTCAGGCCAAGGACCATCAGGGCGAAGTACTCGGGCGGGCCGAATGAGATCGCCACCTCGGCGAGCGGGGGCGCAGCGAGCATCAGGGCCAAGACGCCGGCCGTGCCGGCGATGAACGAGCCGATCGCCGCCATCCCGAGCGCCGCGCCGGCCCGTCCTTTGGCCGCCATCTGATAGCCGTCGAGCGTCGTCATGACCGAGGCGGACTCGCCCGGCGTGTTGATCAGCACTGAGGTGATCGTGCCGCCGTACATCGCGCCGTAGTAGATGCCGGCCAGCATGATGATGGCCGAGGCCGGATGCATCCCGAAGGTGACCGGCAGCAGCAGCGCCACACCGGCCGATGGACCGATTCCCGGCAGGGCGCCGATGATGGTGCCGATCAGCGCGCCGACGAAGGCGAAGAAGATGTTCTGCGGTGTCAGCGCCACCGAGAAGCCGAGCACGATGTTGTTGATCAGGTCCACCGCGCTAGTCCCCCGCCACCGAGGTCGCCGAGGACACAACGGCGCTGGTCACCCGCGTCTCGTCCTCTCGCAGCCCCCGGTGGCTCACCGCTAGAAGCCCAGCGGCCCGGTCGGGAACGGCACGCGCAGCAGCCGCGCGAACACGACGTAGACGAAGGCCATCGTCCCAACGCTCGTCCCGATACCGACCAGCGGCGACAATCGCTCGATCGCCAGCGCCAGGAACAGCAGGTAGGCCAGGACAGCCAGGATCAGCCCGAGCACCGGGATCAGCGCGATGGTCACGACAAGCCCGCCCGCGGCCAGGGCGACCCGGAGCAGACCGGCCCGCCCGCCGTGCTCGGTCGGTCCGGCCGCCAGACCCGGCGTGCGTTGGGCCTTGACCGCGATCAGCACGGCCAGACCGGCGCCGATCACCGCGAGCCAGAGCGGGAAGAAGCCCGGCCCGGGCCCGGTCGGCGCACGGTACGGCAGCGCCGTCGCCTGCCACAGTACCGCCAGGCAGGCGATCGCCAGCAGCAGCCCGATCCAGACGTCGACGCGCGTCACCCGATCCGCCCCCTCAGCATCGGGGTCGATCCCGCGATCGTCACTGCGCCACGCCGAGGCCCTTGAGCGCCTCGGTCAGCTGGGCGCTCTCGCGAGCGATGTACTGCTCGGCGTCCTGGCCGACCAGCACCAGCGGGCGGAGGGTGTTCTTCTCGATGTAGTCCTTCCAACCCGCCGTCTCAGTCATCCGGTAGAGCGCGTTCTGCCAGTAGAGCTGCTGGTCCGGGGTCAGGCCGGCGGGCCCGACGACGCCGCGGAACTGCTCGACGTTGACATCGTAACCCGCGTCCCGGGCGGTCGGCAGGTCTTCGAAACCAGCCAGGCGCTGGGGCGCGAACACCGCGAGTTGCTTCAGTCGCCGCGCCCGGATCAGCTCTCGGACCTCGCCGGGGTTGGCGAACGCCAGGTCGACGCTGCTGCCGAGCAGCGCGGCGTTGACCTCGCCGGCGCTGTTGAAGGTGACGGCGTTCAGCTCGATACCGGCGGCCTGCTCCAGGCGCAACTCGATGATCGAGTCGGACGAGCCGACCTGGGTCGTGCCAACGCGGATGCTGTTCGGCGCAGCCTTGGCGGCGTCAACCAGCTCCTGCAGCGTGCTGTAGGGCGCGTTTGCGCGGACGACCGCGATGAAGTCGTCGACCGCCAGCACCGCGTGGTTGCTGAAGTCGCGGTAGCTGACTGGCGACTGCCCCTGGATCGCGGTGGTCAGGTAGCTGGCGGTCACCGTGGCGATGAAGTGTGGATCGCCCTTCTTCTCGTTCAAGTAGGCGTAGGCGATCGCCCCGCTGCCACCGGGTCGGTTGACCACGGCGATTGGCTGCTCGACGATCCGCTCCTTGTTGAGGATGTCGCCAACGGTGCGGGCCAGGATGTCGCTTCCGCCACCGGGCGCGGCCTGGACGACCATCTCCACCGGCCGCTCTGGTCGCCAGGTGGACGCGGCGGGCGCCTTGCTCGCCGCCGGCGCGGCCCCCGCTGGTGCTCCCGCGGCCGGACTGGCCGCCGGGGAGGCCGCGGGCGAGGCGGCCGGGCTGGCGGCTGGCGAAGCAGCGGCACCCGGCGACGCGGCTGGCGACGCGGCGGCAACCGATGAGGCGGCTGGCGACGCGGCGGCCGCGGGACTGGCTGCCGTCGCCGGCGAGGCCGCCGGCTTGGCGTCAGTCTTCGGCGCGGCCGTCGGCGACGAGGTGGCCGGCTGGCAGGCCGCACCAAAGACGAGCAGGACGACGAGCAAGATCAACGGGCGCGGACAACGCGAAACCACAAGGTTCCTCCCACTGCCGAGCGAAGTTCGGAGCCCCACGGGCGCCTATGAGTCAGTCTAGCAGCCGGTGGCGCCCGGTACACACCGCCGCGACCACTGTCACCCGTTCAGCTCGGAGGTGTGCGCACAGGCTCACGCCCGACCAGAAGAGCGCCGCGAACCTTCCAGGCGCTGGACCTCAGCCGTCGCTACCCGGCCACTGCCCGAACCGCGTCACCCACGAGCTCGACGGCTCCGATGGCGCAGCCACCGCATGGACCGCGTCCAGGTCCGGGCGTGGACTGCCCGTGGGCCATGACCGGCCGGGCGTGGTTCGGCCCGCGACCGCCGTTTCTGGCAGACTGCATGTCATGATCGCCCTCGCCACCAGCGCCTCGATCCGTGCGAGTGAGCCTCGGCTGACGTTTGTCGGCCACTCGACCGTGCTCATCGAGCTCGACGGCGTCCGGCTGCTGACCGACCCGCTCCTGCGCCATCGGGTGGCCCACCTCCGGCGCCTGGGCGGGGCGGTCGACGAGCAGCTGTACCGCGAGGTCGACGCGGCGCTCATCTCGCACTTGCACTGGGACCACCTCGACCTCCCTTCGCTACGCCTGTTGGATCCCGCGACGCGACTGATCGTCCCGCGCGGCGCGGCGCGGCTCCTGCGGTCGCTCGGCCTCCGCCACGTCGTCGAGCTGGGCGTCGGCGAGGCCCACGCGATTGGCCCGGTCGAGGTCGTCGCGACACCCGCCAACCACTCCGGCTTCCGCCCGCCGCTCGGGCCGCGCGGGGAGGCGCTCGGCTTCCTCGTTCGCGGCAGCCAGAGGATCTACTTCGCCGGTGACACCGACCTCTTCCCCGAGATGGCCGACCTCGGCCGTCTCGGTGCTCTTGACGTCGCCTTACTGCCGGTCTGGGGGTGGGGACCGACCCTCGGCGCAGGTCACCTTGACCCGCGGCGGGCGGCGGTCGCGCTCCGGATGCTGCGCCCGCGCCTGGCAATGCCGATCCACTGGGGGGCGCTCTGCCCGTTCGGGATGGGCTGGCTCCGGCCCCGCTTCCTGGCGCAGCCGCCACGCGCGTTCGCCGACCACGCTGCCCGGCTGGCGCCCGCGATCGACGTCACCGTGGTCGGGCCTGGTCAGTCGCTCGCGCTGCTCGACTGACCTGTTCCCTGGGAGGACGGCCGTCAGATCGACCCTGGCGGACGCGCAGGGGCGGGCCGGCCGCCCGCGGGGCCGCTGATCTCCCGTGTCGCGGGAGATCGGTCCGCGCCGACCAATCCGTCGGTCGCCTCGTCCGTCGGCGCGGCCGCCTCTTCCGGGCCGGTCCAGCGAGCAGCGCGCACGAGGGTCGTGGCACCGAGCGCCCCGCCGACCGCTGCCAGCGGCCAGGCAACCACGCGCGGGAAGCGCGCCGCCAGCAGCGACGCCCCGAGTACCCCGGCCCCGATAGCGGCCCCGACCTTCCGCTCATAGCCGGCCAGCCCGCTCCCGGCGGCGGCCTGGAGCGCCGCGCCGCCGACGCTGGCGACAGTCGTCGCCGCCTGTGGCCCACTGCCACGCGACAGGTCACGGGCGCGGCGCCTGGCTGACTCGGGCCTGGGCCGGACCCCGAGGATCACCTCGCGCGCCTCGGCCAGGTCGTCCTCGAACATCGCCTCCATCTCGGTCCCGAAGCGGCGATCCTCGGCGACGACGTCGATCTCCCAGTTGGTCATCAGCCCGGTCACGTTCAGGTTCGTCGAGCCAACTCGCGACCACCAGCCGTCGGCGACCGTGGTCTTCGCGTGCATCATGGGTCCGCCGTACTCCCAGATCCGCACGCCGGCGTCGAGGAGCGGTCGGTAACCGTAACGGGACATCGCCCCGACGAGAGGTAGATCGTTTGTCGAAGGGAGCAAGATGCGGACGTCGACCCCGTCCTGCGCCGATGCGATCAGCGCCTCGCGCAGAATCCCGGAGGCCAGGAAGTACGCGTCGGCGATCCAGAGCCGGCGATTCACCCCGGCCGAAAGGATCTGGAGCACCCGCAGGATCCGCATCCGCCCCGGCTCCTGGATGATCACCCGGGCCGGCTCGTCGCCGGCCGCCGGGATGTCCGCCGCGCGCGGCCGCTCGTCAGCCGGAAGGGGTGATCCGCCGCGGTCCCAGACGCCGGCGAACGCCCGCTCGACGTCGGCCACCGCTGGGCCGAGTACCTGCACGGACGTGTCCCGGTACGGCAGGCCGGTGCTGGGGGCGGTCTCGAGCCATGCGTCGGCGATCCCGACGCCGCCAACCGAGGCGTAGCTGCCGTCGACGCCGAGCAGTTTGCGGTGGTCACGCTGGACGACGGCGAGCGGCACGCCGACCGCCGGTGGATTGACGACGCGGACGTCGACGCCCGCTCGCCTGAGGCCTTCCCAGAACGACGGCCGAACATCGAGCGATCCGTACCAGTCGTAGAGCACCCGCACCTGAACGCCGGCCGCCGCGCGCTCGACAAGAGCCTCGGCGAAGTGCCGCCCGATGCCATCCGCCCTGAAGATGTAGTTCTCCAGGTGGACCCACCGCCTCGCACCCTCGATTGCCTGCAACCAGTCCCGGTAGGTGGCCGGACCGTCGCGCAGCAGCGTCAGCTCGTTGCCGAGTCGGAGCGTCGCGCCGGAGGTACGGGCCAGCGCGTGGTCCAGTGCGTGTCCCTCGCGCGAGAGTGTCGGCGCCACGACGTCTCCGCCGGCCAGCGGCACTTGGCTCGCGGACCGCGGTCTGATCGCCACCCGATCGCCCGGGTCAGCTCCTCGGGGTCGATGTCCTTGCGCCGGTAGCCGCGCGGCGGGCGACAGGCTGGGCAGGGTCGCGAAACGCGGCGTGCTCACGCCGAGCATTCTAGCCGAGTCGCCCGCCATCTCCCCCAAACCGACGCGTCGTAGCCCTTGAACCTGACGCAACGTCAGGGTCTACAGTCTGGTGCGGGAGGTGCCAGATGGAGCGCATGTACCGCGTCGGCGAGATCGCTGCGCTCACACGGGTGTCGGTCCGGACGCTGCACCATTACGACCGGATCGGGCTCCTGCGACCCTCGGCGTATTCGGAAGGCCGTCAGCGACGCTACGCAGAGCAGGATCTGCTGCGCCTGCAGCAGATCCTGACGCTGCGCTACCTCGGATTTTCGCTCAAGCAGATCGGTGATTTGCTGGGGCGGCCGGACTTCGACCTTGTCGCGTCGATGCGGACCCAGCGGGTGGCGTTACGGGACCGCGTTGCGGAGCTGCACCGGATCGGGGCGGCCCTGAGCAAGCTCGTGGACCACCGTCTGGCGACTGGCCGCTGGGAGTGGGAGCTGGTGGTTGCCGCGTCGGCGTCCGTGCAGGACGGGCTGGCGCAGAAGGAGGACAACATGGACGAGTACTACACGCCGGAGCAGATGAAGCAGTTCGGGGAGCTGCGCGAGCAGGTCCCGACCGAGGAGCGCATGTCCATTGAGCAGGGGTGGACCAGGCTCTTGACCGAGGTGCGGGCCAACCGTCACCTCGACCCGGCGAGCCCAGAGGCGCAGGCCCTGGCCGATCGGTGGGAGCAGCTTTCGCAGGCTGTGGCCCGGGGCTTCCAGAGCAAGCCGGAGCTGTGGAACGCGATCGGCGAGAACTACCGTCGGGGCAACTTCGCCCACGTCGAGGGCGCACCCAGCCCCGAGGACGTTGCCTTCATCAGCAAGGTCAACGACGCTCGCCACGGCAACGCACCGGGCGGGCCCGATGCCATCTAGCGACGCCTGCGCCGCGACGGCCGCCCGGCGCGCCTCAGCTACCCAGCCCGGGCGGCCCAGGCCCGCGCAGCGCCGTGACAGGCCCGAGCGCCTAGGAAGGACTCTCACGCAGGGCGAAATCGCCGAGCACCGGCTGCTCCAGCCATCCGTAGTCCGAGCCGTGCATCGTGACCGAGACGTCGCGGGCGCCGGCGTTGAAGGCGATCTCCCGGGGGGACGACGGCCCGATCGGCGTAGGTCGGTAGGCCGATCAGGCTGCCGAACGGTGGGACCGCGCCGACCGGCGCGCCGACCAGCGCGACCATCCGGCCGGCCTCGACCATCCGTACGTTCTTCGTGCCGGTCTGCTGCTTGAAGGCGCGGGCGTCGAGCCGGGCGTGGGCCGGCACCACGATCAGGACGATCGCCGCGTCGGCGTGGCAGACCAGTGCCTTGGCGCCGGCCTCCAGCGGCGTACCGCGGGCGCGGGCGGCCTCCTCGCTGGTCCGGACCGGCGGGTGACGGAGCACGCGATGGGGTACTCCGCGCGTGGCGAGCAGGTCGAGAAGGCGTCGGGTCAGCGGCGACTCGGCGCGGTCCGCCTCGGCGTGCATGCTCCCATTGTCGCACGCCGACCACAGTGACTCCACACGAGTCGCCTACAATCCCTGCCGACATCGACGGCGGAGAGATGACATGGCTCAGGCGTCCGACAGCGTGCCGGGCGGCAGGATGCAGCTCGGCTTGCTGCTGCGCAACGGCGACATCCGTGCCCCCAGCCAGGAGCGGGTGGTCGGTTGGGCCGAGCTGCGCGAGATGGCCCGCACTGCCGAGTCGGTTGGCTTCGACACCTTGTGGGTCGCCGACCACCTGATCTTCCGCGCGACCAAGGACATCAAGCTGCCGGAAGGGGAGTCGCGTGGCGTCTGGGAGGCGTTCACGCTGCTCAGCGCGCTGGCCGAGGCGACCGAGCGGGTCACGCTCGGTCCGTTCGTCGCTTGCACCTCCTTCCGCAACCCGGCCCTGCTCGCCAAGATCGCCGACACCCTCGACGAGGTCAGCGGCGGACGGCTGATCCTGGGCCTGGGCGCCGGCTGGCACGAGCCGGAGTACGACGCCTTCGGCTACTCCTTCGACCACCGGGCGAGCCGCTTCGAGGAGGCGCTCGGCATTATCCTCCCGCTCCTGCGCGAGGGCCACGTCGACTTCCAGGGACAGTACTACCAGGCGCGCAACTGCGAGCTGCGCCCACGCGGCCCACGCCCAAACGGCCCGCCGATCTGGATTGGCGCGGGCGGGCCGCGAATGCTGCGTCTGGTCGCCCGTCACGCGGATGCCTACAACACCGTCTGGCACAGCACCCCGGATAGGCTCTCCGAGCCGTTCGCCCGCCTGGACGAGGCCTGCCGCGACGTCGGCCGCGACCCGTCGACGCTCCTCCGCACCGCCGGCTGCTTCGTGACACTGCCTGGCGCGGACGGCGCACCGGACGCGCTCAGCGGCCCACCCGAAGAGATCGCGGCGCGCATCCACGCGTTCGCCAGCCACGGCGTCCGCCACATGACCGTCATCCTCGATCCGTGGAACGCGGCCGCCATCGAGCAGTTCGGCCGAACGATCGAGGCCCTCCGCAAGCTCGAAGCCTGAGGCTTTCAACGAGCACGTCGGCCAATCGCTGCGCACCGTCGCGAGGCTGCTCAGCGTCCAGCCCAGTGTGCTCCAGAAGCAGACCGCAACCCTGGGGCGGCTGGGACAGGAAGAAGGTCGACCGAGATGTGGCGACCGCCCGGCACCGGCTCGACCGTGGGTCAGCCGCCATTGCATACTAGGGACAAACCCGTCCCTGTCGCCTGAGTCACACGCATGAGCACCTCCGCGCGCTTCACCTCCGAGGACCTCGAGCGGCTGCCGTCCATCGAGGGGCTGCGCTACGAGATTGTCGACGGGGACCTGTTTGTGTCGAAGCAGCCGCACTGGCACCATCAGTACGCGTCCGACAGAATCGCTCGAGGCCTGCATGATTGGAATGATCAGACCGGCTTGGGCATCGCCATGTCCGTCCCGGGGCTGATCTTCACGGCGGACAACGACGTCATCCCTGACGTCGTGTGGATCAGTCGCGCCCGGGTCGCGACGGCGGTGGACGAGGCAGGCCACCTGCGAACCACGCCGAAGCTAGTCGTGGAGGTACTCTCGCCGGGTCGCGAGAACGAGCGCCGCGACCGCGAGGTCAAGCTGGCGCTCTATGCGCGGCAGGGCGTCCAGGAGTACTGGATCGTCGACTGGCAGCGGCAGGCTATCGAGGTGTATCGCCGCGTCGACGGCGACTTGCGGCCCGTCGCGACGCTGACCGGCGAGAATGCGTTAACGACGGATTTGCTGCCCGGCTTCTCCTGTCCCATCTCGAGGCTCTGGGCGCCGTCACTCTGAGCCCGTCTTCAAAGGAGTGCCCGCCTCGGTCGCTAGCCCGTCGACGACCTCGACACCGTGGAGTCCGAGGAGGATCGTCGGCGGAGCGACAACCTTGAACGATCGACTGCCGCCGCCGAGGACGATGCGCTCCCGCTCCATCACCCGGGCGTCGACCCAGATCGCGAGCTCGTCGGGAAGGCCGAAGACGGTCACCCCGCCGATCTCCATCCCGGTGAGCGCTCGAGTGTCGTCCGCCGAGGCGAAGGAAGCCCGCCGCGCCCCGAGCCGCTGGCGTACCGTCCGGTTCACGTCCAGCCGGGTGTGCGCCAGGACGACGCAGGCGGCGTGGCGCGGCGGATCGGACTTGCCGACGACGAGCAGCGTGTTGGCCGAGTCTTCGACCGCGTAGCCGTACGCGGCGCAGAAGGCGGCCGTGTCCGCCAGGCTCGGGTCGCACGGTACGATCTCATGCTCCACGCCCAACGCCGCCAACTGCTGCCTGACGTCCTCCTCTACACCCATCCCACCCCCGGCCGCGCTTGCCCGCGCCATTCTCGGTCTGTCCCATAAGCGTAGCAGGCCTCGCTCGAACGTCAGCCGCCGCGGGCTGGCTGTCGCGCCTTCGCCCGTACCGGGTCGGGCGAGTCCCATCCTCAACGTTCGCCACGTTGCAAGAGCGCCCTACGTACGACACGGGCCGTGACCTACGGGAGGGCATCGTACAGCCGTGGAATCGCGTTCTGGACCTTGCTCGGAAATGCGGTGAACGGTGTGGCGAGCACGGCCCGCTTGGAGCCGCGGCCGGTCCGCGTCCAGGTGCCGACGACTTCGCCGCCGGCGACGACGGTCGGCTGGAACATGCCGTTGTTGCCGGGGACGATGCGCTGGGCGAACGCGGCGGGCAGCGCCGCGCCGCGATCCTGGTAACCCAGCATGAACTCGTCGAAGCCGGGCAGCAGGAAGACCCCCTGCGCGCTGCTTCGGCACGAGTCCAACAGGGCCGTGGTCTCCGGGTCCATCAAGAACTCGACGCCGTCGACGTCGACACGTTCGAGCTGGGGCTTTGCAATGGCGAGCGCGGTCTTGACCTCGGCAGCGGCGAGCTTCGTCCACCACGCGAAATCTCTGACCGTTGCCGGTCCATGGCTTCGGAAGTAGCGCAACGCCCACTCGCCGAGCGCCTCCTCACGGTCGAGACGCCTTGGGTTGGACACCCACTCGTCGACCAGCACGATGTGCTGCTCACCGTCTCGGACCGGTCCGTAGCAGAGGGTTCCGGTCTGCGCGAGATGCCAGAGGAGGTGGTAGCTGCGCTGTTTCACCGTCAGGAGGCCGGCTTCGTCCCAGATCGTCAGCAGGTCGTCCCGACTCAGTTGTCGCCCGCCCGCCAGGGCATCCGTCGCCAGGCGCCTGGCGTGCTCGATGGTGGGCAGATCCAGGCCGAGCGCGGCGCGCCGCGCTGCCGCTCCCGCGATCAGGCGCTTGGTCGTGAGATCCAGCATCCAGGACAGGTCTTCGGCAAGCACAACATGCAAGGTGCCGCGCATCGGCCACGACCTGACGACTTCACCCGCGTTCAGCGCCGCCTCGACGCTCTGGCGGGTTCTCGGCTCGGTTCGCATCGCGATCGAGGTCACGGCCCCTGGATAGTCCTGCGCCTGCACGGCCATGAGCCAGCGCACGGCATCGGTCGCGGTAGCAAAGCCAGGACCGACGATGCGTTGCGCTGCGAGTCTGAGCAGGGCGATGTCGCGCGGCGTCGTCATGCCACCTCCGGCGTCGTCATGCCGCCTCCATGGTAACGTTGGCAACCGTGCACACGGCATGGTGCATCCCCCGGCGTCGCCACCCTGACGACCGAAGCGTATGGGCGCCGCCTCGCCGGAGAAGCAGATGGAGGGCTGATGATGCACACCAGTGACCTGCCGCGGACCCCCCTCTGCGAGCTGCTCGGAATCCGTTACCCGGTCATGCAGGCGGGTATGGGGCTCATCGCGCGGGGCGAGCTGGCCGCGGCGGTGTCCGACGCCGGCGGCCTGGGTGTCATCGGGGCCGGCCACTTGAGCCACGACGAGCTGCGCCGCGAGATCCGCCTGGTCAAGGCGCGAACCGACCGTCCATTCGGCGTCGACATCCTCCTCGCCCAGCTCCCGACCGCGACTGACGCCACAACCGTCCACTACACCGGCGAGATCCAGGGCCAGATCGACATCGTCCTCGAAGAGCGCGTGCCGGTCCTGATCTCCGGTCTCGGCAACCCGCTCGGAGTCGTCGACGACGCGCACGCACTCGGGATGACCGTCATGAGCGTCGTCGGCAACGTCAAGCAGGCGCGCCGGGTGGCTAAGAGCGGGGTCGACGCGGTGATAGCTCAAGGTCACGAGGCCGGCGGCCACACCGGGCGAATTGGCAGCATCGTGCTCGTGCCGGCCGTCGTCGACGCCGTCGACGTGCCGGTCGTCGCGGCCGGCGGGTTCGCCGACGGGCGTGGGCTCGTCGCCGCCCTGGCCCTGGGCGCCAGCGGCGTCTGGATGGGGACCCGCTTCATCGCCTCGGCCGAAGCGACCGCTCACGCCAACTACAAGGCGAAGGTCGCCGAGATCGACGAGGAAGGCACTATCGTCAGCCCGGCCCACAGCGGCAAGCCGTGTCGACTGCTGCGGAACGCGTTCACCGAGCACTGGGAAGCCCACCGCGACGAGATCCGTCCCTACCCAATCCAGTTCCTGGAAGTCGGCCGGCCAGCCTCGATTCAGGCACGGCTCGAAGGCGACGTCGAGCACGGCAGCGCGCCGGCCGGCCAGGTCGCGGGCCTGATCCGCGAGGTCAAGGGCGCTGGCGAGATCGTCCGCGACGTCATGGCCGAAGCCCAAGCCGTCCTCGCCCATCTCGGCCGCTAGACCATAACGAACCTGATCTCAGCGCTCGCAGTCGACTTGCTCGGCCGCCTGCTCTTCGGCCCGAACTCGCGCATTTTCTGGAGATCGGGGAATACGCGCCCGAGTCACCCGGCCCAAGCGGCGCGTTGTGGAGGTCGCGGTCGGGCGACTCTTTGGCGATCTTCTTGGCTAGGGCGACGGTCAGGCCAGTGTCCGGCGGCAGCGCCCCGCGCACGCTGACCACGCCCGCTCGCCAGCTCGATGCGGGTAGTCACCGCACGTACCGGCGGTGGTTCTGGGTCGCCGAGTCGAACTCCCAGAGGATCGCGTCCCCCCTGCGTGGCTCGGGGACTCACGGTCTCAGGGCGGCACGGGTGATCCCGCCCTTGTCTTGCGCGGCCAGCACCTCGTTGACCTGCTCCAGCGGAAAGACGTCCGAGACGATCCGCTCGTACGGGTATTGCTCGCGGGTGCGGGCCATCAGCTCGAGCGCACGCTTCAAGTGACGCGGCTCGTAGAAGCCAATGCCGTGCATGCTGACATTGCGGTGGATCAATCCGGCCGGGTCGAGCGAGAACGAGATCCCGGGCGAGATGTTGCCGATCTCGACGTACCGTCCGCCATTCCCGACCATCTGCAATCCCTCCGGGATGACGTCGATGAACCCGGCCAGATCCATCACCACGTCGGCCCCCCAGCCGCCGGTCAGCTCCTTGACCCGCGCCACCCGCTGCTCGATGCTAGGAAGCTCGCGCAAGTCGATCAGCTTGTCAGCGCCGAACGCCGACGCCAGCTCCAGCCGTTCCGCAACCCCGTCGATGACAATCACCCGCCCGGCCCCCAGCTCGCGGGCGGCCGCGGTGGCGTAGATGCCCAGCCCACCTGCCCCCTGGATCACGACCGTCTCGCCCAAGTCCAGGCGGACGACGTCGAGCCCGCAGATTACCTGGGAGAACGCGCAGTTGACCCCGGCCACCATCCCATCCGAGAGCTCGTCCGGCACTTTGAACACGGTGTGGCCGGGAAACAAGTAGGTATAGTCGCCGTAGGCGCCCTTGAAGTGAGGCCAGACTTCGCAGCTGGTCGCCAGGTGGTGAGCCTGGTGTGGGCAGGCGCGCGACCGACCGGTGAGACAAACCCGGCAGCGCCCGCAGGCAAACGTGTAGCGGTAGACCACCCGATCTCCAACGGCCAGCGGCTCGCCGGCCGAGTCGGTCGCGACCCCCTCGCCAAGCGCGGCGATCTGCCCGCACATCTCGTGGCCCAGGTTGCGCGGCAGCGCCCGCCCGAGCTTGCGCAGGTCAAGCTCGCCGCGCCACATGTGGAGGTCCGAGCCGCAGACGTTAGCCAGGCTGATCTTGACCAGCGCGGCGCCCGGTTCGGGCTCCGGCACCGGGTACTCCTGGATCCGCAGCGGCTCGCGTGGGCCGTAGAACGCGGCCAGTCGTCCCGTGGTCGCCATCACCCACCTCCGCCCCAACGTGTCGCCTTCTCGCTCGCGCGATCATAAGAAGCCGATGTCTGGCAAGACAAGCGCGCCCCAGACTGGCCGACCA
>JAUJPG010000012.1:29952-31127 GCA_030447245.1 Chloroflexota bacterium
CGGCGAACGCTCGGGTTGATGCTGGCGGGGGCTGCGTCGCTCTCCGCCTGGCCGGCAGTGGCGCGGGCGCAGGAAACCGGCGAGCGCTGGGTCCAGACTTACCTGCCGACCGAGCTCTGGTCGGATGCCGATCCAAGCCGGTCGATCAGCTTCGGGCGGGTCCGTCCTTTCAGCTACTTCCGCATCCACGGCAGCCAGCAGGGCGATCGATTCTACGTCTACAACCCGCGCGCGCAGGACTTTGCCTACATTGACGCCGCGACCATCGGGCCGAGCAGCGCGCCGCCGCCCGAGTACCTGATGGGCCCACGCGTCGTCGAGACGCTGGACGTCCCGGCCCGCTCGATCGGCACGTCAAGCCTCTGGAGCGAGCCGCTCCAGGACGACTCGGTCCTGGTGCGCGAGATCCATCACAATGCCGCGGTGAAGGTGCGCGACAAGGTCGAGGCCCATGACGGCACCATCTTCTACCGGCTCGAAGATGGCACCTACACCGGCGAGCGGGACCTCCGCCTGCCGACCCCCCAGGCGATGCGCTCCGGGCGTTGGATCGACGTCAGCCTGTCGTCGCCGACGATCGTCGCGGCCTATAACAACGGCCAAGCCGTCTACGCGGCATTGGCGATCCGCGGCGTCGGCGACTGGGAGACGCCAACCGGGTCCTTCGTCATCCAGCGGCGGGTGCCGAACGAGCGGATGCGCGGGCCCGGTTACGACGTCAGCAACGTGCTCTACACCCAGTACTTCACCAGCGCAGGGCACGCGCTCCACCTGAACTACTGGTCCAGCAACTGGGGCTACCCCGGCAGCCACGGCTGCCTGGGGATGAACCACGCGGACTCGCTCTGGTACTGGAACTGGGCCGGTGTGGGCACCCCGATCGTCATCCACTGGTAAGCGTCTCGGTCATACTGGTCGCGGGTCCGAGTGAGGAGCCGCTCCTCCCGCGCCAGGTGAGGACGGGATTACGGCTGCGGTTTGGCCGCCGGCGTGCCGAGCGGATTGCCGTTGCCAGGACTCAGGATGGACGGCACCGAGGGCTTCAAGGCCGGCGCCGGCGTGGCCGCCGGCGCATTGTCCGGCTTGGGAGTTTCCGGCTTAGGCGTCCTGGTCGGGCGCGCCTCCTGGCGGCGTTCCACGCTCGCGGTGGGCTCGGCGGCGGGCGCGGCCGGCGC
>JAUJPG010000012.1:31227-126301 GCA_030447245.1 Chloroflexota bacterium
TAGACGATCCCGACGTCGTGGATCGCCCCCTCCCAGTTGCCGGTCTTGTTGGCGACCGTCACGTCCGGCGGAAGCAAGGCCGGGATCCGGTCGCGGATCTGTTGCCGCGCCAGCAGTTGGACCATCTCGGCACTGGTCGGCGCGTCGACCGCCTCGCCCTGAGCCATCAGCTCCAGCAGGCGAAGCATGTCGCGGGCCGAGGTCGCCAGGTCGTCGTTGCGGATGTAGGTCTGCTGCAGACCGAGATTCAGCGCATCCTCGTTGATCCGCCAGGTCCCCACCTTGCGGGCCAGCATGAACGCGCTCGAGTTGTCGCTGATGGTGACCATCCGCTCCAAGGCGGTGCCGACGGTGATCCGCGTCCCGACCGGCCAGGGCAGCGAGCCGAGGTCCATCGCCGCGTCCGCGGCGCCGATCGTCATCTCCTCACGAAACGTCAGGTTTCCCCATTCGCGCAGCTTGAAGACCTCGTACATGACCGGTAGCTTGTACAGACTGGCGGCCTGGAAGGGGAACGTCTCGTTCCAGGCGACCTCGCGGCCGCTGCCCAGGTCCTTGACCGCGATCCCAAAGCGACCGCCCAGACCGCGGAACGGTGCGAACACCGCCTCGCGCAGCCGATACTGGGCGACTGCGCCGGGATCCGGTGCCTGGGCGGCCGGCCCGGCGGCCACGTCGAGGGCGCCGCCCTCGGCGGACACGCTGGCGCCGGGCACTCCTGCCGGCAGCCCTTCGAGCGCCGCCGGCGCGCGCCCTCCACTGGCGAGCAGATCGGGCTCGTCGGCCGGCCGCGCTGCCCCGCCGACGAGCAAGCGGAACAACACCGCGAGCGCCAGGCCGGCGACGACCAGCGGCCCGAGGAAGCGCCGCGGAGGCCGACGCGCCCGGACGCGGCGCGCGGAGGTTGAGGGAAGACGGCGGGCCTGCTCAATGGGCCGTCGCCGCGGTGGAGCCGCGTAGATCGCTCACCCTCCGGAGGGTCCTGTTGCGCGTCGGAGTGCGAGCCGCGGCGGTATGCCGCTCCCGCGCTGGATCGTCCGCGGCGCACGGGCACCGCCCAGTATAGGGCCTGCGGCGCGCGATCGGCCATCCGCGCGCGGACGAGGGCTACCCCGTGGGGGCGCTCGTCGGGTGCTCCGAGCAGAGCTGGGCCAGGATCCGCTCGCGCAGCCGCATGCCCCACTGCCAGCGTTCCTCGTTTGGCGTACCCTCGTGAAGCGTGTACCAGAAACGGCGTCGGCAGCGATGGCACTGGACCCAGCGGACGTCAATCCCCGGCGCGATCTCGAAGGCCACCCGCCGCGACTCGGCCGCCTCTGGGAACAGCTCGACCACCGTGTTGTACGGCCGCTTCGACCCTTGCGTCATGACATCATCTGCCATTGTACGCGCACCTCACGGTGTACGATGGCCGACTCGGCAGACCTCCTGATCCAGGCCACTGGACCTGGCGCGCCGCCAGCGTCCGGCCACGTTCAACTGCGATTCCCGCCCGTGGCCACCGGAACGCGGCACCTGACGCACGGGTAGCGTCCTCGCGGGGCGGCTGGTGTGCGCGCCTCGGGTGGGAGGTTGAGGCGATGGCGCAGATCGGCGTGCAACATGCGCGGCCCGAGCAGGAGCCGGCCCGCGTGGCGGGTATGCGGCGGGCACTGGGCGATGTCGGCGTGTTCGGCGCGGCGGTCCTCGGAATGCCGCTGCGTGACTACCAGCTCCGGGTCGCCCGCGCCGTGTTCGAGTCGATCCGCGCTGGCCACGGGCTTCAGTTCACCGTCCTGATGCCGCGCCAGGCGGCAAGAACGAACTATCCGCCCACCTGGAAGCGTTCCTGCTCGCCGGCACCAGCGGTCCGGCGGCAGCCTGGTCAAGTGTGCGCCGACGTTCCGGCCCCAGCTCCTCACCTCGATCGCACGGCTTCGGCGGGCGCTGGACAACCACCTGACCCCGGGGCCGCTGGCGGCTGCGCAACGGCTACACGGTCGAGCTCGGGGCTGCTCGCATCCAGTTCTTCTCCGCCGAGCCACGCGCCAACGTCGTCGGCGCCACCGCGACCCTCCTGCTCGAGTGTGACGAAGCCCAGGACGTCAGCCCCGACAAGTGGGACAAGGACTTTCGCCCGATGGGCGCGACCGCGAACACCACGACGGTCCTGTACGGCGCCGTGGCTGACCGACGACTTGCTGCGCGCGCTCGATCGCGGTCAATCAGGAGGCCGAGGCCAGGGACGGAGTCCGCCGCCATTTGGGGTCGACTGGCGCGAGGTGGCGCGGCGAACCCCGGCCTACGGGCAGTACGTCGAAGGCGAGATCGCGCGGGCGGTCCCACCCGATCATCCGCACCCAGTACTTGCTGGAGGCGCTCGAGCAGGCCGGCGGCTTCCTCCTCGGCTGCCCAGCTCGCGATCCTCCAGGGCGAGCATCCCCATGGCCGACCGCCGGCTTCGGCGCCCGGCGACTTCGTGGCCGGGATCGACGTCGCTGGCGCTGACGAGGAGGACCCGGAGGGCGTCCTGACGCGGGTGAACCCCCGGGCGTGACAGCACCGTGGTGATGATCGCCCATGCTGAGCGTCTCCAGGTCGACGGGCTGGTCGTCGAGCCGCGGCTGCGGGTCGTCGCGCTCTACGCCTGGCGTGGGACGCCCCACCGCCAGCTCTACCCCCAGGTTCTCGAGCTGGTCCGCGCGGTCTGGCGCTGCGCCCGCGTCGTGGTGGACGCGACTGGCGTCGGCTCGGGCCTGGCGACATTCCTCGGCGCCGCGCTGGGGAGCGGGACCGTCTTGCCCTACGTCTACACCGCCGCCAGCAAGAGCAGGCTCGCCTACGACTTTCTGACGCGGTCAACAACGGCCGCTTGAAGATCTACGCACCGTCCGACGCCCCGGGGAGATGCCAAAACCAGTCGCTCCGTCGTGTGCCCGACGCCCAGTCCTCCGCCAGGGCTCTTCCACCAGGCCCGCGCGGCCGTCTACCAGCTCCGCGAGAACAGCTGATGACCTTCTCGGTCCCCGGAGCACCAGCGGTCACGACGACCTGCTCAACGCGGCGGCGCTGCTTGCCCAGGCCGCCACGCTCGGTTGCGGACTGCCGCGGGTCGGAGGCGAGATTGGCGCGAGTGAGGGGCACTCCGTCGCCGCGTGTCTCGGCGACGATGCGAGAGAACGGCGGAAGCCGAGATGCTGGCCGAGCTTGTACTCGGACGGTCGTGGGTTCGCGCATTCGGTTCGGCAAGACGGTGGTTCAAGGGTCCCGTGTGTCCGTGTATCTGGTGATCGGGATGCTCGCGGGGGCACGACCCATCAGGCGGTCGCGGGCAAGTGCGAGATCAGCTGGAGGACGTCCGCGGGCCTCTCGCTACGCCGCGAGTATGCTCGGTGCCGAAGGCAGGCGGCGGATGTGCAGTACGCTCATTCGTGGCTGAGTGTGGCGGCCGTGACGACCTGCCGGAACTGGCGGCGGTCACGCTGATTTCGCGGACGGTGCCTCTGACCACTCCGTCCGCACGTTGGGCGGCTGGGTCAACGTCTGCATGACCACACAGTATTGTTCGGCCTTTTCCCGCAAGGCGCGCAGTTGCTCGGCGTCGCGTCCGGCGCATCGATGTCGAAGCGGAGGCGGATCTGCTCGAAGCCAACGGGCGCGTCCTTGGCGATCCCAAGAGTGCCGCAGGTCCAGGTCGCCTTCGGCCACCACGTCGATCTCGCGGGTCGGGATGCCCATCGCCGTCGCGACCATCTGGCAGGTGATCTGCGCGCAAGCGGCCAGAGCCCCAGCAGCAGGTCCCCGGAACAGGCCGCCGTGCCCGCGCCGCCGACGCCGCTGTGCGCTTCTGCCTGGTAAATAGCGCGGCCGATGTCGACCGAGCAAGCGGGCTATCAGTTCTGGCTGCGCGCGCGCTGAGCGTGATGCGCGAGCTGCTCGGGTCGGACCGATACCGTTCCTTCAAGGGCCTTTGGAGCGTTCGAAGATCCATCGGTGATGCCTCCACGCCTGCATTATCGGTCATCCGTGGTGAGGCTTCTCTGTTGCCCTGCCGCGGCCCGGCACCGATCCGCAAGCGCACCTGGTTACACCGACCACCCCGGCCATCGTGGAAGCCTTGTCCCAGAACATCCACGCGCGCGGACAAGCGCGACGTTGTCTCGCATCCGCGCCCGCTCTTTCGGGCTGATCTCATCCGCCCGTCGGTCGGGATTGCCGTCGGGCAGCCAGCTCTGGCCTGAGCCGCGACGAGTGGCTCCGCACCCAGTCTCGGCCAAACGCGGTGATCCCTGCCACTGATCCCGCCGCGCGGCGGCGATCTTCGCATGTCGATCACGCGGTGGGTACCCTGGTAGCGCGGCGCGACCAGAGTGTGGAATGGCCGGGATCGCGCAGCGCCTTGGCGCGCGGAGCAAGCCGCCATGGCTGAACCTTGCGCGGGCGATCGGATCGCCTTTCTTCGCGGGTTGCACGGTGCGCGATTTCCGTCCCGGACCCGCTCCCTCGGGAGGTCGTCGACGACCTGCTCGAGGTCGCCCGCTGGACCGGCAGCGCCAGGAATCTCCAGCCGTGGGAGTTCGTCGTCGTCCGTGACCCAGCGACGCTGCGGGCCTCTGCACAGGCCGAAGGCTACGCTGAGCACCTGGACGGCGCCGCGCTCGGGATCGTCCTGGTGATGGCCAGCAACCCGAGAAGGTCGCCCAGGAGACCTTCGATGAGGGCACGGCGTTCTCGCCAGCTCGCCGCGCTCGCCCACGGCGTTGGCTCCTGCATCGGCTGGTTCGCCGCGGGCGGCATGGCCCAGGCCAGATGCTCGGCATCCCGCCCGAGCGCCTTGTGCGCCTCTCGCTCGGCTACGTGGATGAGGACGCCCACCACGCCGCCGCCGCCCCGCCAGGCGCGCAAGCCGCTCGCCGCGCTGATCCACCAGGAACGCTACCGCTAGCCCCTGGAGCCAGTTCTAGACGCCCAGCAGCTCGCGGGCGTGGTCGCGGAGCATCGGGCGAATCTCGTCAGCCCCGAAGCCATGTCGAGCAGGCCTCGGGCGTACAGCTCCAGGCCCTCGGCTGCGGGGTCGACCTGGCCGAAGTCGGTCGCCATGATCGTGCTGGCGGGACCGACCTCGCGGATGCGGGCCGCGAGCTGGGCCATCGTCAACTCGCCGTGCGGCGGGCTGACGATGTTGTAGGTGCGCTCGAAGAATACTCCGCGCTCGACCAGCCGTCGCTGGAGCTCGACTGGCACCGCGATCTCGCGCATGTCGATGGGTCAGGATGATCTTGCTTAGCCCCATCTCCACGGGCCCGCGTGACCAGCCGATCCACTTCGTCGGGCGAGGTGGCCAGGATCATGCCTCGGTCACGGACGATCTCCAACACCGACTCGGTGTCCCGCGTCAACCTCCCATCCGCCGTGAAGACGAACGGCCGGGTTGCGACGCGACCTGAGGCGTGCGCGGTGGGGCGTCCCCGCCCCGGGCCTGGCTTCGGCGGCGAGCTGGTTCTCGGCCTGGAACGTCGGCATCCACGCCACCTTCGCGCCGCCCCGCGCGCGCCTCGACCGCCCACGGGTTCAGCCATCGATTGATTCAGGACGATCGAGCCGAGCACCCTGACACCCGGCACCTGCACCTCGAAGCTAGGCGGCCCGCAACGCGGTGCTCCAGGAGTGATTCTTGAGCACGATGGCCGCCATCGCCAAGCGCCTGGCGCGCCGCCTCGAAGTCGTCCAGCTTGCGTGGCGCAGGTCGGGCGCTGTGGACGTGGGTGTCGATGGCGCCTTCGAGCAGCTGTCGCGCATCGCGCATGCTGAGGATCTCTTGCTCCTGGCCCTGTGCGAGACGGTCGGCCCGGTGAGCTGACCTCGGGGGTCGGGTCAGATACGAGGTATCGGCCGGGCCGTCGGTTATCCCGTGGCTCAGGCCGCGGGAGCTGACCGTGCGGGACAGGTTGTCCACATTGAAGTCGACGAGCACGATGCTCTGCCAGGTGCCCAGCGCAGGACTGCCGGCCAGCACGGCGCAGCGACGGGCTGACCAGCACTGGCAGGTGTCGGCGCCGTGGCCACGGGCCCCGATAGCGGTGGCGGTAGCGCACGTCGCGCGGCATGAGGCGCTCGAGCAGCTCCTCAAGGTCGCCCTCGGAGACCCGAGCTCCATCAGGCCAACCGGCCGTGGCATGCGGCGCGGCGCGACCAGTCCGTCGCCGCGCGTGCCACAGAGATCGGCGACCGGGCGTCAGATCGACGATGCGTCGTGTCGATCGTCAGCACGGTCGTGTCCATCGTCCCGCTCCCTACGTCGCCGCCTGTTGCCAGATGGCGCGGATGGAGTCGCGGCCGTCGTTGATCGCATCGAGGCGGTCAGCTCATCGCGTCCTCGGGGTCAAGGTCGTGCGCGGCCCCAGTGTTCACGCGCCGAAGCCGATCCGCCCTCGGTAGGCGTACTCGAAGCCGAGCAAGTGTGGAGCAGGGCCAGCTCTGGTAGCCTGGCCGCCTCCTCCAGCTCGGCCAGCGCCGCGTCACCTGGTCCAGCGCCAGGTACAGCTGCCAAGCGCCAGCCGCAGCTCGGGTCACGCGGGTAGCGTGACCAGCCGCTCGGCCCTTTGTGCCTCGCGGACGTCGGCCAGCTCGCCGCCATCCAGCGAGGGGTCCTGACGTGGCGACTTCAAGGTGGGCAAGTGCGAGGTTCAGCTTGCGCGCGGCCGCCAGGCTGCCTGCCAGCGCAGTTTCGGTCACTGCGAGGTTCGCCCTCGACCAGCTCCCGCAGGTTACCGCCGTCGGCTGTTGGCGGCAGCTCGGCCACGGCCCCGAGCTGTTCAATCCTTCGTTCGATGCTTCGGCGCCCTCGCTCTCCGATACGCTCGACGGTGCTCAGATCTTCCAGCGCGATTGGCGAGTTCCAGAGGTCCTCGCCAGTCGCCCCGGCCCCAGTCGCAGCCAACGCAATGCCGAAGGCAGCAGCTCGCCACCGACTGGGAACTTGTTCAGCACGGCATTCCTCCCCCACCCACGGATGGCGCACACGGCGCTCGCGCCAGTTTCTTCACGATCTCGTCAAGGCATAGTCGCTCGGCTGCCGAGCTGGAGACGGAAATCTGGGTGTCTTGACGATTGTCCGCGGCTGTGACAGTGCCGGGACCCCGTGAGAGGGCTTGCGAGGGCCGAGCTTGCCTGGGAGCGGGGGTGTGATCACGGGCCCGGGCGCGTACAATGGGGGTGACCGCCGGCGCCGCCAGGGGTAGTCAGCACCATGGGGGTAGGTTGGTGACGCGCTTGCGCCGCGCGCTGCGCGCGGCATGAGGAATTGGGGGCAGTGGAGCGGGCCCGGGGCTGCGCTGGCGCGCCCTCGTTCTGGCCCTGGTCCGTTGGTGCGGGGCTGGGCGGCTGCGAGAACGCCCTCAGGCCCAGCGAACAGCGGTATCTTAGGCAGGCGCTCCGCGCCCAGGAGTACACCTGGCGCGTGCTGGCCTGCATGGGCGGCGCGTTTGATTGCGCGAGCGCGCCGTACGTCACCTACGCGACTAACGCCGCGATCAGCGACCACTGGTACGTCGCACTCCAGCTGCGTGCCGACGCGGCGCGTCCGCCTCGGTCGCGGTTCGTTGCCAGGTTGACAAGACCGTCACGTGGATGGAGCGTCTCTGGGATCCACTGCCACGCGGACTGCGCCCCGCGCGCCGACCTGGATGGCTCCAACCCGACCCTTCGCGACATCTACGCCGACGACAACGCGGTCATTGGCCTCGCCTTCCTGGACGCTGCTGTCACCGCCGATCCGGTCATCCGTGCTCGGGCGCTCACGGGCGCCACCCGCGCGGCCAGCTTCCTGACCGATGCGGGCTCTGGGACAGCACCTTCGGCGGCGGGCTATGGTGGAACAACCACCTTCGGCGGCGTTGATGGCCCAGCTCATGGCCGAGCTTCGCCGAAACGGCCGCTGATATCACGCCTGGTCCTCTCCAGGCGCTCGACCAGCGAAGAGTACGGGCTGTACGCCTACGCGGTGAACCACGCCCCTGACGACGCCCGGCCGCGCGAAGATCGTCGGACGCTACTTTGGCTACGATCAGGCGATCGTGATGCTGCGCGCACCCGGACCGAGCCGAACCACGCACGCACCTTGGGAGGCTGTTCGATCATGCCTTCTGGCACCCAGAGGTCGGCGGCTATACGCTCGGGGCAGGCTGTTCCGACGCCGCCTCATGCCTTCTGGCTGTACGCCGTGGATGGAGACCCGCTGGACGTGACCGCGCCGCCGACGTCTACGCACCTTCCTTCCGTACGCCGCTTCCGCTGCACCGACGACATGCGCATCTCTGGCGGCCGGGCGGCAGCGTGGCTGGACCGCATCACGTACACGATGACCCAGGCCCAGATCCAGCGCGCCGCCGCCAGGCGCGGCGTGGAGATGGGCGCGGCTCTGTAGAGCTTCTCTCCTGGGCAGGACGTCGGAGCGTGGTCGCGATGCCCGGTCAGCCGCCCCAGGTCCATCTCAAAGCGGCGGACCAGCCAGGCGCCGTCCGCGCCGCCGCCGCGACCTGGGCCTCGGACGGATCCTGGGTGCCGTAATCGCCGAGGAACGAGATCAACACCACCTTCCTTCGAGGAGTGGTAAGCGATGTCCTCCCACTCGCGCTCTGGACCGGCTACGTTGCGATGCTGGAGTACCAGGGCTTGTGATGGAGCGAGACGCCGACTGGCGTGTGCGGGACGTACGGCTGGACGGCCCCGCCGCGCCCCAGGCTTCGCGAGATTTGACCCAAGCTGATCGGCGGTTGGAGGCCTCGACGACCGAAACCATAGCACCGACGGACTGAAGATCGATCCAGGCGTCGCCGTCGGCGCAGTTGGCGGGTCGTCGCTTGCCGCCCAGGCGGCGCGGACGACGGCTTCTACGGCGCCGGCGGCATTAGCGCACACCAGGACCACAGTAGACGGCGACGACTCGGGTCGCCCGATGTCGGTGCGCCGCGGCGTATCGTTCATCTGGGGCCCCCTCCGCACATGTGGCCGGCAGCGAGGATGCGGATCACCCGCCGAAGAGGAAAGCCCCTGGCCCGCGCCGCGCTGCGAATCAGCGGCGAGCGACCAGCCGCTCGGCCTCGTCGCGGCTGGCCTCGGCGAGCCTGTTCGAGACGCCCGCGTGACGCGGCGGTCGGATCGTACCCCCGGAGCCGATCATCTCGGCGAGCAGGTCGGTCGCGGCGGCACCTCGATACGGCCGAGTTGATCACGACGTTGTGGTGCAGCGGGTCCAACCAATCTGACTGGAACAGGTAGCGAACGTAGCCCGCTCCTTGCGGTCCGCCTGGCGCGTCCTCGGCCTGCTCGCGCGTCATCGGACCAGGCTGACCACCGCCCTCCATGATTCGCGCGACCAGGGCCCGGAACGGAAGATCACCAGCGCCCGCAGCGCGTGGGCTATCTCGCCCATGCCGGTCAGTCGCGGCCCAAAGACGACGTTACAGGCCTACGTTGTAGACCACCGCGCGCAGCAGCACGCTGTAGCGGCGGCGCTCCTTCTCGAATTCCCAGAAGCCCGGCCGCTTCTCGTTCAGCTCGGGCGCTGTCGGAGTTGATGCCGCCATATGCCTCCGCTTCGAGCAGCGCCTTCTTGTCAAGGAGGCGGTAGCCTAGCCGCGCGGCCAACCCGCGGGCCACGTCGCCGCCCAAGCTCCCTTCCTCGCGGGAGACCGCCACCAGCGCCATCTCGACCTCCTTTGGCAGGCCCGGTCCGGTCGCCCGGTCCCGTCCACGCCGACCCGTCCTGGGCCGCGGTCGGCCGATTGTAGCACCCCCGAGAAAGCATGGAGGTCGCATCTCGGGGAGCGATCGACGACCGACATCGAGGCGGCAACCGAGCGACCCTCCAGGAAGCGACAAAGGGGCTTCTCGTCACACGAGAGGCCCCTTCGTCGTGCCCCGGACAAAGCGAGATGTGCTGCGTCCCGAGCCAGGGATGGCGCGCTACTTGACGTCGACGGTTGCGCCGGCTTCCCTCAGCTTCGCAGCGGCGGTGTCCGCCTCGTCACGGTTGACGCCCTCGCGGATCGGCTTTGGCGCCGCCTCCACCAGGTCCTTGGCCTCCTTGAGGCCGAGACTGGTCAGCTCGCGGACGGCCTTGATGACGTTGATCTTGTTGGCGCCGAAGTCGTTCAGGATGACGTCGAACTCGGTCTGCTCCTCGGCCACTGCCGCGGCCCCGTCACCACCCGGCGCTGCCACGGCGCCGGCCCCGGCTGGTGCCATGGCCACGGCGGCAGTGACGCCCCAGCGCTCCTCGAGCGTCTTCTTCAGCTCGACCAGGTCCAGCACCGTCATCTTCTCGAGTGACGAGATCAGCTCTTCGTTCACCATGCCCGTATCCTCTCCCACGGCGCCATTCGCGCCACTCTCTTCGAGCTGCTGTCGGCGCGCCTCGAGCACGCCGATCACGTTCTGCAGCGTGGCCGCCAGGACCATCAGGAACGACGAGAGCGGGGCCACCACGCTTCCGAGCGTCTGGCCCAGCACCACGTCGCGCGGCGGCAGCTCGGCCAGCCTGCCGATGTCTTCTCTGGTCAGTCGGCGGTCGCCGATCAGCGCCGCCTTGACGGCCAGTAGCCGCGCCGTCCTGAGATAGTCGTTGAGCGACTTCTGGGCGGTCGGATCCTCGTAGCCGAAGGCGATCGCCGTTGGCCCTTCGAGATCGGGACGAGTGCAGTCATCCCAGCCCGCTCTGCCGCGAACCGCGTCAGCGTGTTCTTGGCAACTGGTACTCGGCGGCGGCCTGGCCCAACCGCCCACGCAAGTCCGACATGTCGGAAACGGTCATGCCGCGGTAGTCGGTCAAGACCACCATCCACGGCTGCGGCCGAGCTTGTCAGCGAGCTCGTCGACCGCGTGCTCCTTCGCTCGCCGGACCCCCTCTCGGCACTCGGCCCTCCTTTCGCTCCTCGTTCCGCCTGCCTCGCCCGGGGCATCAAACGCCCCCGGGGCCGAGCGCCGGGGCAAAACGGCCGCCGACCATGAGGTCGCCCGGCGGATCCGCGTTGCGCCCTCGGCGGGTCTTGCATTAAGCACCTCGCTCGAGGCGCGCCCGCTGTCTCTGGCACCAGTCTTCGGTTGTCAACGGAAGTGTAACGCGGGTTCCAACCGACCGGCAACTCCGCTCGCAACCCGCCAACCGGGCATCCGCTGAGACTACGCCGCCGCCAGTGCCATCGCCGTCTGGACGTCCAGCTTCACACCGGGGCCCATCGTCGTCGCCAACGCGACCGAGCGAATGTAGACGCCCTTGGCAGCGGTCGGCTTGGCTCGCACCACGGCGTCCACCGCCGCGCCGAGGTTCTGCAGCAACTGCTCCTCAGAGAAGGAGACCCGCCCCACCGGCAGGTGGATCACCGCCGTTTTGTCGACCCGAAAGTCGATTCGGCCACCCTTGACCTCGCGGATGACTCGCCCAACGTCCGGGGTGACCGTACCGGTGCGCGGGTTCGGCATCAGCCCGCGCGGCCCCAGGACTCGCCCGAGCCGGCCCACCATCCCCATCATGTCCGGGGTGGCGACCGCGACGTCGAAATCGAGCCAGCCGCCCTGTACCCGCTGGACTAGCTCTTCGGCGCCGGCCGCGTCTGCGCCGGCCTCCTCGGCCTCACGGACCTTGTCGCCCTGGGCGAAGGCGATCACCCGCCGCGTCTTGCCGGTTCCGGCCGGCAGCGCCACCGAGCCGCGGACGAGCTGGTCGGCGTGGCGCGGGTCGACGCCGGTCCGGATGTGCAGCTCGACTGCTTCGTCAAACTTGACGTAGCTTAGCTCCTTGAGCAGCGCGAGCGCCTCGCGCGGCTCGTACAGCCTGTCCGGATCGATCCGCTTCAGGGCATCCTTGTACTTCTTGCCGGCCATACATCCTCCTCGTGGTACTAGCGCCCGCCAAGCAGGCTCCCACGCCTTCGTCCCTGACCGCCAGCCCCCTCTCTCCGCGCAGTGCGAAGAGAAGAACGCTACGACTCGACAGCCACGCCCATGCTGCGGGCGGTGCCCTCGATGATCTTCTCGGCGTTCTCGGGCGTCGTGGCGTTCAAGTCCTTCATCTTGATCTGAGCGATCTCGCGGACCTGGTCCCGCGAGATCGTGCCGATGGCACCCTGCCGGGCCAGCGAGCCCCTTCGATGCTCAGCGCCTCTTTGATCATGTCCGACGCCGGGCGGCGTCTTCAGGACGAACGCGAAGGAGCGGTCCTCGAAGATGGTGATCTCAACCGGGACCACCTGCCCGGGCCTGGCCGCCGTCCTCTCGTTGTACCCCGACGAAGCCCATGATGTTGACGCCGTGCTGACCCAGGGTCAGCCGACCGCCGGCGCCGGCGTCGCTACCGGGCGTCGATCTGCAACTTCACGATAGCGCACCTCTTGGCCATAGTGCCTCACTTCTCGAAACCGTCGCGAACGACGCCGACTCTACATCTAGCAGCCTGCGAGGAAGCCCAGATCCGCCTGCCAGGCGCCAGCTGCTCGCGCCTCAGGTGGGATGCGTGACACCTGCAGGAAGTCCAGCTCCACCGGAGTTTCACGGCCAAAGATAGACCAGCACCCGTACCTTCCGTTCTTCTCGGCGTTGATCGAGTCGACCACGCCGATGAAGTCGGTGAACGGGCCGTCGACCACCTTGACGCGCTCGTTCGGCTGGAAGCTGACCTGACCTTCGGCGCTTCCATCTTCATCTGCTTGAGGATGCGCTGACGTCGGCGTCGTCCAGCGGGCTCGGCTTGGTGCCGTGGCCCACGAAGCCGGGCCACGCCCGGCGTGTTGCGGACCACGTACCACGAGTCGTCGGACATCAGCATCTGGACGAGCACGTACCCCTGAAAGACCTTCTTCTGAACCGTCCGCCGCTGTCCGTCCTCGATCTCGATCTCCTCTTCGGTCGGGATTACGACCTGGAAGATCTTGTCCTGGACGCCCATCGAGTCGATGCGGTGCTCGAGGTTGGTCTTCACCTTGTTCTCATAGCCGGAGTACGTGTGAATCACGTACCACTGACGATCGTCCTGAATCGGACCGCCGCCGTCAACGGTGGCAGCATTGCCGTCATCGTGTACATCGTCGACGAGGTCAGCAGCACTCGTCCGCTCGTCGATCGTGTCGCACGTCTCGCGCCATGGTCTACGGCCTCCGCCGGGCCACACCCAGTCTAACGGTTCGAGTCCAACGCGCACCCTGGCGCGCTTGCCACCAGCGTTGAACCTCTGGCGTCGAACCCTGGACTGTGCACCTGAGTTTGGTTAGTAGCCGCCTGCACCGTTGCCCGAAGCAGGAAGCGGAAGAATTCCTGAAAGATAAAGTCGATCCCGCCAAGAAAAACGCCGAGCGCGGCGGACAGGCCGACGACGACGCCCGGTCAGGTTGACGACCACCTTCCGCGATGGCCAGACCACCTTGCGCACTTCGCTGCGAAGCTCGCGGATCAGATTGACCAGTCCCTGGCCGCGCTGACCCATCCCGAGCCGCCGTCCACCACTCGACGCCAGCGGGCCAGCTTACGCGTGCGCGTGCTGCTGGGCGGGCCGAGGACGTGCTGCGATTGGTCGGTCCGCGCTGCGTAGACGGCACTCTGGTGGGTGGCATGGCGTGCGCCTCAATCCTACCGACTACGTTCGGCCTACGGATGACGTTCGGCCCACTGACTCCGCCAGGGACTGCTGGCCACCGGGTGGTGGCACCATCATCCATCCGCGCCGCGCACGCGGCCACGCCGTTCCTTACCACGTTGCGGGGCGGCGCGGCCTCGCTGGGCCGAAAGGCGTGGCGACGAACCAGCCCGGCACGATACGACCAGAAGGCCCGCTCCACCCGCAGATCATACTCGACCGCCAGAGCGCCGAACAACTCAGCGCCACGCCCAACCAGACCGCTCGGCGAGCTCATCGCAACTGTAGTACGCCACGTAGAATGTGCATTCTTACGCCAGGTAGAATGTCCGCTCCCTCGGGGGAAACGGCGTGCTATCGATGCGAAGTGGGCTCCAGCTGGGGCAGGATGCGACCGAGCAGGTCGTCGACGCCGAGGCCGTCCGGGGGGCGCGGGCGCGTCGTGTGGCAGCTCGGCGACGAGCGCGCGAAGATCCGCAGCGTGAGGCGACCGTCGCAAGGTCACGCTCGACGGCGGAGATGGCGTGGCGCACACGTCGCCGAGCGGGCGTGGCCCTCGCCGGGTGCCCAGCCACCCGGGCGCAGCCGGGTCCGGGCGATGGCGATGGCGTTGTAGTGGGCGACCCACGCAGGATCGCCCAGCCAGCGCCGCGACGGTGGCGTTGTAGTGGGCGACCCAGGCCTGCAGGGTGGCGTCGGCGAGCCGCCTCTGGAAGAAGCGGTCGATGGCCGCGTCAGTGTCAGCACCGCGCCCAGCTCGCCGAGCGCGCGCGCCACGTTCGGGACGATGGAGGCGCGGCCGCCGCCGTGCGCGTGGTGCGGAAGATCGAGCCTGGACGCGGCGGCCCGTACCGACGCCTTTCCAGCACCGCAGGTTCTGCCAGCTCGATCCCCAGGATCGCCCGCTTCGCAGCAGCGATGGTCGACGGCCTGCGAGACTGCCCGCTGGTGGTGTCACCCAGCTCCAGCGGCCGCTTGCGGACCGGCGTCGGGGTGCCGCCACGGGCCCAGCCAGCGGCTGAGCGCGCAGGCTCGGCAGCGTCCCGCCGTTCGAGATCCTCGACACCGTCCACGAAGGGCCTCCAACGCCCCCGCCTCCCCGCCGACCTCCAGCCGGCGCACCAATCGACGGCCTGCGCGCGCCGACAGGCCCAACTCCACCGGTACGGCTAAGCACGAACCAGGCCGCGCAACGCTCTTTGTGGACCGCGCGCCCAGGGCGGACGTTCGGGATGGACACAATACACGAGGACTACCTCGCTATCGATGGAGTTCTCGGCAGGACGTCGGCGAGCGCGCTGGACCGCCGACCGCGGCAGCCGGGCGTTGGAGCCGGGCGTGGCAGCTGCACCTGCAGATGACCGGGAGCTGAACATGAAGACGTTCGCGTGATCGCCTTCCCAACGTTCGGGGAGAGATCACCGGGCGGCCGCTTGCGGAAGCCGCTCGGGTGAGTTCCCTCGCCCAATCAAGGATCTCGGGATGAACGACTTCAAGGGCCAGTTACAACGACAGGACTTCGCCGCGATGGCGATGAGATGTCGCTTGCGGATCGAAGTGTTGCCGGGCCGGGCGATCGTCCCGCCGTTCGAGATCCTCGACACCGTCCACAGGCCTACTCGGCCTACGCCTGGCCCGGGGTCGTCCGCCGCGACGCTCCGGGATGCAGAAGGAGCTGCAGAAGGAGCTGAACATGAACGTGATCGCCTTCCCGACGTTCGGGGAGGTCGGAGCCGCTCGGGTGGTGCCCGATCAAGGATCTGAACGACTTCAAGGGCCTGAAGTCTATATGTCTCCGATTCAAGGAGTTGAGCGGTTGCGGGCGGCGAGATCATCCCGTCGGCTCGAGCGCAAGGTCATCGACGCCGCCGAGTACAGCGAGCCGACCTCGGACATGGCGCTCGGTTTCCAGGACGTGCTGAAGTACTACCACCTTCCCGGCACTCCACCAGCCGGCCGGGATCGTCGAGACGCTCATCAACAAGCAGAAGTGGGATGAGCTGCCGCCCGATCTCCAGGCCACCGTCAAGTACGCCGCCATGGCCACGAACCTGCAGTTCACGGTCAAGATCCTGGATCGGAACAGCCAGGACCTCGACACGCTGGTGAACCGACACGGCGTGACCGTCGTCCAATCGCCGCCCGACATCCTCCTGGAGATCCTCCGGGGCTGGGACCGGGTCGCCGACCGAGTCGCCAAGGAGAACCCGTTCTTCGCCAGGGTCCTGAACTCCCAGAAGCAGTTCGCCCAGCGTGTCGTCCCGTATCGCCGCCGGGCGCACCCGGATTACGCGCTGGCCGCCGACCACTACTGGCCCCGATCGGGCTAAATCCGTCGGAGCCGCGCGGTCCGTCTTGATGGTGGGCCGCGCGGCTCCGGCCGACTGACGGCAGCCCACGCTGGGTTCCTGGCGTTCGGCTAGTCGGCCCCGCCACGGCTGCCATGTACGCGCTCACAACCATGTGCGGCCGGGCCCTGAATCGCAGGCCAGGACCGGACACCCGCTCTCGGCCCGTAGACCCGCGGGACTGCCAACGACGTGGAGGAGTGTGCTGATGACGGCGCTCTTGCGGATCATCCACCTGATCGACCCGTTCACCTTGTGGACCGGTCGGATCTTCGCCTTCCTCATCGTGCCCCTGATGCTCGGCCTGGTCTACGAGGTCTTCGCCCGCTACCTGTTCGCTGCCCCGACCGTCTGGGCGTACGACGTCACCTACATGATGTACGGGGCCCTGTTCATGCTCGGGGCATCGTACGCGCTTTACCAGGGAGCCCATATTCGGACCGACATCCTGTACCGCAACTGGTCGCCGAGGACGCAGGGAATCGTCGACGCGGCGCTCTACATCTTCTTCTTCTACCCGGGGATCATCTTCTTCCTCGTGGCCGGCTGGGACTACGCCTCTCGCTCCTACCTGGTGAACGAGCAGGCGGCGGTGAGCCCGTGGCGTCCGTACATCTGGCCGTTCAAAATGATCCTTCCAATCACGGCGATCCTCCTGCTGATTCAGGGGTTGTCGGAGCTGCTCAAGAGCGTCTACGCGGCGATTGCCGGCGAGTGGCCGCCCGAGCATCACGCGAAGGAGGTCGTGGTATGAGCCCAGAGGTGCTGGGACTGGTCCTGCTGGGCGCGCTGCTCGTCGCGATCTTCATCGGCTTCCCGATCGCCTTCACCCTGATCATCCTGGCGATCGTCTTTGGCTATATCGGCTTCGGACCGGTCGTCTTCGACCTGATGGTCATCCAGACCATCGGGCTGATGCAGGAAGAGGTGCTGGCGGCGGTCCCGCTCTTCGTGTTCATGGGCTACATCCTCGAACGGGCCGGCCTCGTCGAGCGGCTCTTCGGGGCGTTCCGCCTGCTCATGGGCCCGGTCCGCGGCTCGCTCTACCTGGTCGTCCTGCTGACCGCGACAGTCTTCGCGACGGCGACCGGGATCATGGGCGCTTCGGTGACCCTGCTCGGGATCCTCGCCGCGCCGACGATGATCAAGGCCGGCTACGACAAGCGGCTCTCGGCCGGGGCCATCACGGCCGGTGGCACGCTCGGCATCCTGATCCCACCGAGCGTCATGCTGGTGCTCCTCGGACCGGTCGCCGGCATCTCGGTCATCCGGCTGTTCGCCGCGGCGGTGATCCCCGGGCTGCTCCTGTCGGGCCTCTACATCGCCTACACGCTGGGCCGGAGCTTCTTGCGGCCGGAGCTGGGCCCGGCGCTGCCGGTCGAGGAGCGGGCGACGTCGGTCGGGCAGCTCCTGCGCGAGCTGATGCTTGGCATCGTCCCGGTCTTCCTCCTGATCTTCGCCGCGCTCGGAAGCATCCTCGTCGGCCTGGCGACGCCGACTGAAGCGGCCGCGATGGGCGCCCTTGCCTCGGTCTTGCTCGCCGTCGCCTACCGGCGCATGGACTTCACGAGGTTCAAGGAAGCCTCCTTTCAGACGATCGAGACATCCAGCATGATCCTCTTCCTGGCAGCCGCCGCGAACTTCTACGCGGCGGTGTTCGGTCGCCTGGGAACCGGGGGATGGCTGACTGACATCTTCCTTCGCCTCCCCTTCCCGCCGATCGTCGTGCTGCTGCTGATGATGGTGCTTATTTTCATCCTCGGATGGCCGCTCGAGTGGCCGGCGATCATCCTGATCTTCCTGCCGATCATCCTGCCGGTCATCTCGTCGCTCGGGTTCGACCTGCTCTGGTTCTCGATCCTGGTCGCCGTCAACCTGCAGACGGCGTTCCTCTCCCCACCGGTGGCCGTGGCCGCCTACTACCTCAAAGGGGTCGCGCCGGAGATGGAGCTGACCGAGATCTACGGCGGGATGTTCCAGTTCATGGTTCTCCAGGTCATCGGTCTAGTGCTGCTGCTGCTCTTCCCGCAGATCGTGTTCTGGCTGCCGAACACGCTGTACGGCGTCGCGAGCCGGTAAGCGAGCGCGCGGAGGGCGGATTCCGAGGAGGACGAGCATGAAGGGGAAGGCGGCGGTCACGCTGGAAGATCGGCGGGCGCCGGAGAACGGGCGCCCGATGGAGCTGGTCGACTACGACGTGCCGGAGCCCGAGCCGGACGAGGTACTTGTCCGCGTGAGCCTGGCCGGCATCTGCGGGTCCGACCTCCACATGTGGCGGGGAGAGATGTCGTGGTTCCAGCGGGCCCCGGGCATTCAAGGGCACGAGATGACCGGGCGCGTCGGCAGGCTGGGCGCCAATCGGAGCCACGACAGCCTCGGGCGCCCGCTGCGCGAGGGCGAGCGCGTGGCCTTCGCGTACATCATCCACAGCTGCCAGAGGTGTGCGTGCCTGCTCGGTGTCACCCCATTGCACAAACTTTAACACACCACCACCGACCGCACGGCAGACGACCCGCCGCACTTCCTGGGCGCGTTCGCCGAGTATTACCTGCTCAAGGCGAACCAGTGGATCTTCGGGGTCCCGGACGACCTGCCGGACGAGCTCGTCGCCGGTGAACTGCGCGCTCTCGCAGGTCTTCTACGGGCTGAACAAGATCGGTGTGACGCTGGGCGACACGGTGGTGATCCAGGGGCTTGGCGGCCTCGGCATCTACGCCTGCGGCGTCGCCAAAGATATGGGTGCTGGACAGGTCGTCGCGATCGACGCGGTCTCCGAGCAGCTCGAGCTGGCTCGCCAGTTCGGGGCCGACCACGTGATCAACCTCAAAGAGGTCGAGTCGAAGGAGAGCGCGTCGAGCGGATCAAGGACCTGACCGACGGCGTGGGCGCCGACGTCTGCGTTGAGCTGGTCGGCATTGCCGGCGTCGTCCAGGAGGGGCTGGAGATGCTCCGCGTCGGCGGCCGCTATCTCTGGATCAGCAACATCGTCGCTGGCGCTTCGGCGGAGATCGTCCCGCACGACGTGGTGCGCCTGTCGCGGGCCATCCATGGGGTGGTGGTGTACAACCCTGGGTGATCCCGCCGAGCGCTGAGCTGGATGCGGCACGCACGGCAGCGCTACCCGTTTGACAAGCTCGTCGGGGCAACCTTTCCCCTGGAGCCGGATCAACGAAGCATTCGAGCAAGCCGAATGGACGGTAAGAGCACGGTCGCTCGGACGGTGATCCGGGCGTAATCCACCGACGACCTCCCCACCGCTGCTCGAGCACGGCCCAAACCAGTGGGTCCCGCGGGCCCAGGCGGCAGGCTGCCACGCCCGCCGTCCCATGCCGGTCGGCCATGACCAGGCGCGCTAGGGCGCTGGTCGACGAGCCGCGGGTGGGGGTGCGGGGCCGGGTGCGGCCAGTGCTCGCCCCGCGCGGCGTCAACCGTGGCACGGCACCGCCTCGCCAAACCATCGCCGCGCCGAGCCGCATGCTGCTCGCGTCTCAGGGTGGACATGCTTGCTGGCCAACGAACGTCCGATTGACGCCGACCGCTCGCGGCACTAGAATGCGCTGGTCTGCAGCGAGTCGAGAAGATCGCCGCTTCGGCGCAACCTATCACTCGGCTCCTGGCGCGGACGGCGGGCACTCGCCGTACTCGCGGCGGTGTCGGCTGCATGGGAGAGGTTGTCATGCAGAGGCGTCCCCACGTCAGCCGTCCGCTTGCCGTCGTCGCGCTTGCGCTGCTCGCCTGGCCGGCGGCGGTCGTCGCTCAGCCGGAGCCACCCGCGCCGGTGCTCATACCGCAGTCATCCGACTTCGCCGCCGTCCGCGCGCGCTACGAGGGCATGACCGAGGCGCAGATGCTGGCCGCCGGCTTCGAGATCGATCCGCACTGCGTCACCGCCGCGGATGCCGGCCTGCCACCCGCGGCCGGCAGCATGGGCTTCCACGCCGTCCACCCGCAGCGCTTTGCGGAGCAGTTCCCCAGCGGCCAGCTCGACCCGCAGAACCCACCGCTGCTGCTGCTGGATGTCAACATGCGGGTCGTAGGCCTGGAGTGGGAAGCGGCCGCCTCCCTGCCGCAGCCTGAGCTGTTCGGGCAGACGGTGCCATTGCTGCCCGGCCATCCCGGCCCGCCCGAAGTCAACGTGCCGCACTACATGCTGCACGCCTACTTCAAACCGAATGGGATGGTCCTGTTCTCGGTCTTCGACCCCGACATGAGCTGCGCCGAGGCGGCAGCCCCCGTCGCGCAGCCCAAGCCTGGTGCACCGGCCCCGAAGCCCTCTCCGAGCGTGCCGGCCCCGGCCGCCAAGCCGGCCCCGGCCGCCAAGCCGGCCGCCGCACCGGTGCAGGCGCCTCGGGCATTGCCGCGCACCGGCGAGGCCGCCCCGGCCGACTGGGCGATCGGGGGCCTGGCCGTGGCGGGCGTCGTGCTGCTGGGTGTTGGGCTGGTCGCTCGCCGCCGACGCATCTAGCCCGTGAGGCCACCGGCCAGGGGAGACCCCGGCCGGTGGCCTCACCCCCTCGTGGTGCGCGCTGGCGCCCAGAACTTGCCCAGCTCGGGTACTGGCTGAACGCCGAGGCGGGGCACTGGGAGGACCGCTCTGGCCGCCTCGTCGAGGACGACGTACGCGGGCCGGCCGGGCGCTTGAGCTCGGGGTTGCCGGCCTCGGAGTCTCAGAAAGGTGCCCTCGTCCGGATTCAGCTCCGGCGCCTGGCCGGACAATTGCTCCGCCAGGATGCGTTCGGCCCTGCCGGCGGCCTGGCGGTGCATCAGCGGTTGCGCACGATGCACCGGCGTGCCATGCCACATCACCAGCAGCTCCCCGGGGATGCACCGCGGGAGATGTTTCAGGAAGCAGACCACGTCCGGACTTTTCTGGCGATCAGGCCCGGGGCGTGGACGGGCGCAGCCGCAGCCCCGGGCGCGGGGCCGTCCGCGCCGGCGCGAGCTGTTTGGCCGCGTGTTCGGGGGATGGATGTTTGACCTTGGAGAGCCGGCCCTCGGCGACCATCCGTCGCAGCGCCTCGGGCATGTCCGGCAGCTCGCGGCCATCTTGCTGCCAGTGGACAACTGACGCCTCATCGCACCACCCGAGCAGCTTCGCCATCGCCCGGCGGTGCGCATCCGCGTTGCGGTAGGCGCGCATCGCGGCCTCGTCGTTCCAGGCCGTGACAGTCCAGAACCCCAGCGGTTGTTCGAAGGCGAGCTGCCCGTCGAGAAGACCAGGCGCGCGGCGCACCTGGCGTGTGCTCGCCAGCGCATGCCAGGCGAATGGCGGCAGGTAGCGCGCGGACCGCAGGCGGAGACGGGTGACGGAGATCAGTGGCAGCTGCTTGCACCCCTTACTCTCGGAACGTGCTCAGGCGGAGAAAGGCCGAGCTGGCTCCCGCTGAGGCAGCGACGACCTCGTTGAACGACTGCCCGGATGAAGCCCGAGTCATCCATTGTGAGGACGCGCGGCGCGCTGCATCCTGTTGCGGCACCCCGAAGGTCGGCGTATACTTGCACGTACTCCTCAGGGCGACTAGCTCAGTTGGTTAGAGCGCACGGTTCACATCCGTGAGGTCCCGGGTTCGAGTCCCAGGTCGCCCACCCACTCGTACCGACGCACGCTCGCGGATCGCGCATGCTGCCCCGGGTTGACTAGCCCCCGACCTCGGGGACGACCCAGTCCTCGCCGCTGGCCAGCCGCTCGCCGATCGCGGTCACAGCTTCGTGGGCTGCGCGCGCCTCGGCTTCGTCATCGGCTCGGACCTCGACTTGCAGACCGGCGGCCTCAGATCGTTGCGTCCGGATCTCGACGGCGGCCCCTGGGAACCGCTCGGTCAGCTCGGCGCGAAGCAGCGCCGTCCAGCGCTCGACCGTGGCGTCCTCGTTGAGCGTCTCCTCGTGCTCGACCTCCTCAGCCCGGTCGAGCAGGCCGGCGACCGATCTTGCGACGACGATCTTCGTGACGGCCATGCCCTCTCCCCGTGTCGATGGCTCCGCCGAGCCCCACCACCGCCTCGGCCGACGTCCCTAGTGTAGGCGCATGCGACGCCGGTCTCGCAAGCTACGGCGCGACGTACACTCTATACGGCGAGTCCTTGGCCGCCTCGCCGACCGCAGCGCCCTCTTGACGGCGGTGGCGGCGGGGAGTACGGTGGCTGCGTCGGGTGCGATGGGGCACCGGCAGGTGGCCGGCGGTGTGTCGTTTGGCCCGCAAGGAGAGGCCTCGATGACGAAGCTGCGCGAGATCATTCATCCAGAGTTCCTCGTATCGGTCCAGTGTGAGGCGACCGTCGCCGAGGCGGTCCGCGCGATGGCCGAGCACAACGTCGGCATCGTCGCCGTGCTCGACGGCGACAAGCTCGCCGGGCTCTTCTCCGAGCGCGACGTCGTCCGTCGGGTGGTCGCCAGCGGGCGCGACCCCGCCGCCACGCCAATCGGCGAGGTCTACACCCATGACATCGTCGTCGCCGACGTCGACGACGATTATCAATCGGCGATGGCCAAGATGGACAAGGCCAACATCCGTCACTTGCCGGTTGTGTCGGGCGGTCGACTGCTGGCGATGCTCTCGATCCGCGACCTGCTGCGCGTTGAGCTGCGTGCCAAAGGCGAGGAGATTCGCTACCTGCACGAGTACCTCTACCAGGTGACGCCCGAGTACGCGCAGGGCTGAGCCTCACCGGCCGCCTTGCCTCGCCCATCTCTGGCCGCTGCCGCACACCCGTGCTCGAACCGTTTCTTTGACGCGTGACTCGCATCGGCGGTACGCTTCGCCACATCGGCGACAGCTAGGCGATGGAATGAGGTTGATCATGAACAGGGGCGTGCCCGCGCTGAAGATAGTCCTCGCACTGTGCCTGGTGTTCCCACTCGCGGCCGCCTGCGCACCTCCGGCAGCCCCCGCCCCAAGCGCCCCAACGAGCGCTCCGGCGGCCGCTGCCCCAGCCGCGACAGCCGCGCCCATCCCGACCCAGGGCCCGTTGCCCGCCCCGCCGGCTCAGTCCGCCCCCGCGAAAGCCGCCGCCGCGCCATCCGGCCAGCGTGGCGGCAGCATGGTCGAGGCGCAAACAAGCGACGCGGTCAGCTTCCATCCCTACGGCACGACGGACACGGCTTCGAGCTCCTACCAAGGCCTGGTGTACGGCGGCAGTCTCTGGGAGTACGATCCGTACACGCTCGAGCCAAAGCCTGAAGCGGCGACGAGTTGGGCGACGTCAGACGACAAGCTCACCTACACGTTCCAGCTTCGCGACAATCTCCAGTGGAGCGACGGCACTCCCCTGTCATCTGGCGACTACAAGTGGGCATACGATCAAGCGATCAAGCCAGAGAACAAGTACGCCTACGTCTCGAACCTCCAGCTGATCGCCTCGTACGAAACGCCCGACCCGCGGACGATCGTCGTCAAGCTCAAGGAGCCAATTGTTGTCGGGCTCGAGGCGGCCAATGCCGTCACCCCGCTGCCGAGGCACATCTGGGAGAAGCTCGACTGGAGTGATCCGTCCAAGAATCCTGAGATCATGAAGCCGTCGGTCGTGTCCGGTCCGTACCTCCTCCAGGAGTGGCTCAAAGATGACCGCGCTACGTTCATTGCCAACGACCGCTACTACGGCGGCCGTCCGCTGATCGACACGTACACGGTCCGGATCGTTCCCAGCACCGAGATCGCCTTCCAGATGCTCAAGAGCGGCGAGGTCGACGCGGCCGGCTTCACGCCAGACAACTACGCCGAGGCCAAGAGCCTGCCGAACGCGACCGTCTACGAATGGTGGCCCGCGGCGGCGCAATGGTCGTACCTGGGATACAACCTCCGACGCCCCTGGGCACAGGACCCCGCTGTCCGGGGCGCGTTGTCCCACGCCGTCGACCGGAATGCGATAGCCGAGTTCGTCTTCAACGGCCTGGCTCGCCCGACCTACTCGGTGTTTCCGCCGTCGAGCTGGGTCTACAACGAAAACGTCCCGAAGTACGAGCACAATCCCACGATCGCGCAGGAGATGCTCGACAGGGCTGGCTGGACTCGTGGCGCGGGCGGTGTGCGTCAGAAAGATGGTCAACAGCTCAAGCTGCGCATCCTATACGGTCCGAACACCAGCAAGACGCTCGAGCGGATCGCCACCATCATGCAGCAGGCGTGGGGTGACGTCGGCGCCAGCGTCGAGGTCCAGGGCATGGAGTGGGGCACCTACCTGTCCACCGTCAAGTCCGAGCCGTTTGACTGGGACGTCAACATCGGCGCCTGGCGGTCAACCCTCGAGCCGCACTGGATGAACCAGATCTGGCGCGAGGACTCGATCCCCGATCTCAACCACGTCGGCTACGTCAACAAGCGAGTCGAGCAGCTCTTCGACCAGGGCGCCCGCGAGTTCGATCGCGAGAAGCGCAAGCAGATCTACCAGGAAATCCAGCAGATCATCTCCACGGATGCCCCCTACGCCTTCCTGACCACCAACCTGGCCTACACCGGCATGAGCTCGCGGATCGGCGGGATCGAGCCGACGCCGCTCGGCATCGGCCACAACCGGGAGCGCTGGTACATCAAGTGACGGGCGCGTGCGGGACGTGGTGACCTGTCGCCCGATCGTCTGTACGCTGCCCAGGAGCATGCCCCTACGCACCTGGGCGAACGATACGTCCGGCCATACCGTGGCGTGAGCCTTCCGTGACCTCCGGCCTGACCCGCTACATCCTTCGGCGCCTGGTCCACTCCGTCGGGCTGCTGCTGCTCATCTCGATGCTGGGCTTCACCATTCCGCGGCTGGCGCCTGGCGGGCCGGCCCAGTTCCTGGAAGATCCGCGGATCGGTCCTGACTTCCGCGCTCGCGTGATCGAGTCCTTCGGTCTCAACGACCCACTGCCGATCCAGTATCTCAAGTGGCTCGGCAACGTCGCGCGGCTGGACTTCGGCTACTCGTTCGTCGACCGCCGGCCGGTCATCGAGAAAATCTGGGAGCGAATACCAGCCACGTTCCAGCTTTCGCTGGCGTCGTTCGTCCTCGGCCTGCTCGGGATCCCGCTCGGCGTCTACGCTGCCCTTCGGCGGGGGCGCTGGCAGGACCAGGCGATCCGCGTTTTCACCGTCCTCGGCAACGCGCTGCCGCACTGGTGGCTCGGGCTGATGCTGCTGATCCTGAGCGCGTCGACGCTGCGGATCTTCCCGCTCGGCGGGATGTACACCGTCGGCAACGGCTCGCTCCCGGACCGGCTCTGGCACCTGGCCTTGCCGGCCCTGATTGGCGCGCTTGGCGGGTGGATCGGCTTCAGCCGCTTCGTCCGTTCGGAGATCCTGGATATCCTGGGGCAGGACTACATCCGGACCGCCCAGGCCAAGGGGCTCGGCTCGCGCGTGGTCCTGTACGGCCACGCGCTGCGGAACGCCCTCATTCCCATCGTCACCATGCTCGGTGGCGTCCTGTCCGGGCTGTTCTCCGGCTCGGTCCTCTTCGAGACGACCTTCTCCTGGCCCGGCCTGGGCAGGATGTCGGTTGATGCCGCCTTCCAGCGCGACTTCCCGGTCCTGATGGCGCTCACCGTCATCTTCTCGGCGTTGCTGATCTTCGGCAACCTCCTCGCCGACATCGCCTACGGCTGGGTCGACCCGCGCGTCCGGTACGATTAGCCGATGGGCAAGCTCGCGGGGCTGAGCGTGGCCGGGCAGTAGCAGGGTGGCAAGAATAGCTGCCCAAGTCCCCGTCTCGCCGCCTGCCCTGCCAGAACGTGCCCACCAGGCTGCACCCGCAGGCTACGTCAAGGCGACCTGGCGCCGGCTGCGTCGAGACCACCTGACGATGGCCGCGCTCTGGCTTCTCGTCGCCGTCGTGCTGCTGACGGTCGTCGCCCCGGTGATCGCCCAGAGCGTCTTCGGGCTCGACCCTTACCGTCAGACGCTCACCCAACGCTTCCAGGCGCCCTCGCTTGCCCACCCGTCAGGCACTGACGACCTCGGCCGCGACGTCCTGGCTCGCACCCTCGTCGCCGGACGCGTCTCGCTCTTGATCGGGCTCACCATCGCCCTGGTCTCCTTGCTGATCGGCGTCCCGGTCGGCCTTGCCTCCGGCTTTTACGGCGGGCGTTTCGACGACCTTTCCAATGCCGTCATCCAGACGTTGTCGAACATCCCAGCCCTCTTCCTGCTGATCATGATCTCGACCACCCTCCCCCGCGACCCGGTCCTCCGTCCGTTCCTGCTGGCCGTCATCATCGGCGCCCTTGGCTGGATGGGGACGGCCCGGCTCGTCCGTGGGACGGCGTTCTCGGTCCGCGAGCGCGACTACGTCCTGGCCGCGCGCGCCCTCGGCGCTTCGGACGGGCGGGTCATCTTCCAGCACGTGCTGCCCAACGTCTTCTCGCTGGTGACCGTCATTGCCGGCTTCGACATCGCCGGCGGCATCCTCGCCGAGTCCGCCCTCAGCTACCTCGGCCTTGGCGTCCTGCCCCCCACCGCCTCGTGGGGCAGCATGCTCGCCGGCTCACTCGAAAACGTCACCCGCGCCCCCTGGCTGGTTCTGTTCCCCGGCCTGGCAATCTTCCTGACCGCCCTGTCGATTTTCCTGCTTGCCGACGGCCTGCGCGACGCCCTCGACCCCCGCCTGAAGGCGTAGGCAACTCTCGGCAACCTGGCCGGCATACACTTGTGCTGGACAGGAGGTGCGTCCGATGACGAAGGAGTTGAAGGCCATCGACGTCGACGACGCGCCGGAGCTGGTGCGCGTCGCCGAGGAGGTGCGGCAGACGCGAGAGCCGCGCCTGTTGCGGTTACACGGCGAGGGTGTCGCGGTCCTGCGTCCGATCAGGCGGCCAGCCAGGCGCCGGTCGAGCCGGGAGACCGACGACGAGGCTTTCCGCTCGGCCGCCGGTAGTTGGAAGGACATCGACACCGACAAGCTGATTGCCGACATCTATGAAAGCCGAGATCTATCAGTCGGACGCACGATCGAGGTGTGAAGTACCTCCTCGACAGCGACCAGGTAGCTGACTATCTGAAAGGCCGACCGGAAGCCACCAGCTTCTTTCCAGCCTTGCTCAGGAAGGCCTGGCGATGAGCATCATGAGCTTCGGGGAGATCTACGAGGGGGATCTACTATGGCAAGGATCCGGAGGCCAGTGAAGAAGGCTTCCACAAATTCCTCCGGGGAGTGCGCATTCTGCCTCTGACCCGGCCGGTCATGCGGAAGTTCGCGCGAATTCGTGGGAAGCTCCGAAGGAGCGGGCAGCTCATCGGCGACCCAGACATCCTCATTGCTGTTACCGCCATTCACCACGACCTGATGCTCGTGACCCGGAATATCAGGCACTTTCGGCGCATTGCTGGCCTGCAGCTCCTGGAGCCAATCTCGCCTCCCAGGTGACGTCCCAGGGTTAGCCTATTCTGGGTCTATGGCCATGCGTGTCCCCGTTCCGTCCGGACGACAGCACACCACCACAGCTACCGGCAACCCAGCGCACGGTGGGCGTCCGCGTGGGCTACTCGCGCGGGGCGGTCGCGGCGCGCTTTTTGGCGTCGAGCAGGCGGGCGCCAAGTGCCGAAGAGCTCTGCGTTCGCGCGGCGGCCGCGGCGGTGGTTCCAACCCCGGCCGCGCCGCGCGCCGGGAACCGATCGCTACGCCCGGTGCCGAAGCCGGTCGCCTCGATCGAGATCCGGCCCTTGGCGGCCAGCAGCTTGCTCGCGGCCGGCGCCGCCGCGCGCTGGGCTCGGCGAAGCCAGCGCTCGTCCAGCCAGGCCCACGCCCGCCGCGCGTCCATCCAGCCGAGCCGTAGCCGTCGTGCCGCGACGTCGAAGACGAACAGCAGCGATGCCAGCGTCAGCAGCCACGGCCACAGCTCGCGCGGCTGACCCGAGACCAGTCGGTCCAGCGCGAACACCCCGCGCGCGTCGGTCAGGACGGCACCGCCGCTCTCGCGAGCTATCTGGCTGAGGAGCTCCGGATTCGCCCGCAGGTCGCGATACTCGGCTGAGTAGGGGATCACAAAACCGGCCGGCCGGCCGGCCTGGAGTGTGCCACTGGCGTCGGTCTGGACGATGTTCAGGAAGTAGGCGCCCTCGCCGCCGATCGGAATGCGGGCCTCGTACCGCCCCGGGGCGACCTGCGGTAGCGCCACCTGGTCCTGGGCCTGGCCTGGATTGACCACCGTCGCGCGGGTCGTGAGGAAGTTCTGGTAGCTCTTGTCATCGGACACCGCGTCCACGGTCACCCGCGCCGTCGCGCCCTCCTGGGTGATCTGGACCTGCATGTTGCGGTCGATCGGGTTCGGGATCGTCCGCTTCACCACCTGAGCCCAGAAGCGGCTGAAGTCCGGCCAGTTCAGCCAGTCCTGCGCCCAGCGGTTCTTGGCGTCCGAGGTCCAGGCCACGACGTGGCCGAGCCCGTATTGCCACTCCGACAGGATCGGGTCGACGTCCTTCGAGATCAGCAGCACCTGGCTCGTCGGCTTCGGCGTCGTCGAAACGTATCCCAGCAGCGGCGGAAGCTGGCTCGCGTCGATCCCCTCGAGGATCGGGCTCGAGCCGACCTGGGTCGGGCGGAACGCCTCCTCGACGATTGCAGCGCGAGCGACCTCCTGGGTGTCCTTGATCACCATCTGTGGCACTTCGAACGGGTCGTTGCCTTCGAAATAGCGCCCGCGACCCTGGTCCGCTAGGCGGCGCAGCAGGCTGAAGTCGGCGTCAGAGCCGATCGCGATCGTCGACAGCGTCACCCCGTTCTGGAGCATCCGCTGGGTCAGCCCCTCGTAGTCGCCGCCGCTCGATAGCCCGTCGGTGAGCAGCAGGACGTGCTTGACCTTTGCCTCGACCGGCGCGATCGCCTGGAACGCCTCTTCCAGGGCCGGGTAGATCGCCGTCCCACCGCCCGGGTTCAAGGTTCCGATCGACGCCTGGGTCGCCTGGGGATCGGTCAGGAAGCCGATCCGCTGGATCCATTTGTTCGTGTCGTCGAAGGCCAGCACGCCCACCTGGTCCTGCTCGCTCAGCAGCTCCACGCCGCGGATCGCCGCCTCCTTGGCCAGGTCCATCTTGGACGACCCCGGTCCCCCGGCCATGCTGCCAGACACGTCGATCACCAGCATCAGAGCCACACTCGCGGTCAGCGTTCGGCCGCGCAGGTCCATCCGCACCGGCAGCGCCTCCTCAAGCGGCGTGCGGTTGTAGCGGCCGACGCCGTAGCTCTTCTCGCCGCCGATCACCACCAGCCCACCGCCCAGGTTCTGGACGTACGAGTTGATCGCTCGCATCTGGGGCACGCTCATGTCCGCGGCCGGCACGTTCGCCAGGACGACGCTCTCGTAGCCACGAAGCGTCGGCAAGTCGAGTGTCGCCTGGCCGACGTCACGGACGTCCAGCTCCAGCCCGGACGCGCGAAGGGCATCTGCCAAATAGCGCGTCTCGCCCGGCTCGGACTCGATCAACAGCACCCGCGGCTTGCCCGACACCACGGTATAGCTGCCGCCCTCGTTGTTCTGGACGAAGGTGTCGTCGCGCCCCTCGAGCTGGACCCGGAACAGGTGGAAGCCGGGCCCGAGCGGCTCCTGAGGCAACACGACGCTGTTGGTCCCCTGGCTCAGCTCGATGTCCTGGCTGCCGAGCAGTCGACCGTCGGCCAGGAGGTGGACCCGCGCCCGCGAGTCCTGGCTCGCCTCGATCGTGACCGTTGCCGAGAACGTCTCGCCCTCGCGCACGAAGGCCGGCGTCTCCAACTGGCGGACGAGCACCTCGGGGCCGGTCTGCTGGGACAACGGCACCACGTCGATCGGCACCTGCGCCGCGCCCGCGATCCGCGCCTGGTCAACCGCCCGCCCGGCGTTCTCGTTGCCATCCGAGACCAGCACGATCTTGCGCGCCATCGTGCTCGGCATCGACGCCAACGCCAACCGAATCGCGGCCGAGACGTCGGTCTTGCCACCGCCGACCACCGAGCTTATCGGCCCGACCTGGCGCACGCCGCTCAGCGGCCGCTCAACCACTGGCTGGTCCCCGAAGGCGATGATCGCCGCCTGGTCACGCTCGCCCATTCCAGCGACCGCCTCACGCAGCCAGCCAAGCTGACGGTCGCGCATTTGCGGCGTGACGCTGTCCGAGACGTCGACCAGAAAGGCGACAGCTTGCTGGTCGGCCCGCCCGGTGGCTCGAGGTCCAGCCAGCCCGAGCACCAGCAGTGCCGCGACCAGCAACCGCACGCCAAGCGCCAGCCGCCGCCGATTCGCCGGCAGGTGTGTCCGACTCACCCGCCCAACGAGCCAGAAGAGGGGCAGCACCGCCAGCAACAGGAGCGCCAGCGGTTGCGTAAAGTCGAGCGTCATCTGATGATCAATCCAACCGGCAGCATGTCAATCTGCACCCTGCTAACTCCGCCGATGAAACCAAAACCATTCGAAGAGCAGCAGCGCGAGCGCCGCCGGGACCAGCCAGGTCCAGATCTCGCGATTGACCGGCACCAGCTCGGCCGGGCCGGTCTGCACGGCCAGACCGGCGCCTACCGACACGGCGCGCGGGCGGATGTCGGACTCCATCTCGTCCGAGGCGTTGATTGCGAACGGCTCTTCCAAAATCGTCTGGCCGGCCGCCCGCTGCGATACCGCGTACAGCCCTGGCTCGCGGGTCTCGTCGAAGCTGATCGGGCGGCCCTCGGCGCGGAACGTCCGAGACGGGCCGCTCGGTCGGCGGATCACGACCTCCTCAGCCTGAGGTAGCGGTGCCACTGACAGCGCGTCGCCCGGGCGGAGGTCGCGCAGCGCCACCTGCCCGCCCGGCTCCAGGTAGCCCATCACGTTCGCCATGAAGATCGGGAAGGCCGCCGCCAGCGGCAGGTTGGACTGGCGAATGTCGAACGGCAGGACCGCCACACGACGCCCCTCGTTCTCGCCCGCGAACAGCAGCGGCGAGCCGTCCTCGGCCTCGATCAGCGTCTTGGCCCAGCCGGGCGCCACGATCCGCTGAGCCCGAGCCACCGCCACGTCGCGCAGGTCCACGAATTGGAGCATCGGATCGTCACGCTCCCAGCGCCGGATTCGCGGCCGCCGCAGCTCGCCCTCCAGGATGAAGTGCGACGACTCCGGCGGGTTGATCGCCAGCACGCTGCCGCGCGGCATTGCCTCCGGCAGGAAGGCATCGAAGACGACGACGTCGTAGCGGTCCGGGTCGATCGAGAAGTAGCGGCGCGGCTGGATCCGGAAGACCTCGCTGTTCGGCAACAAGCCGAGCACCTTTTCCAGGAACAGGTTGCCCTGGGATACCAGCAGGACCTCCGTCGGCCGGCGCACGTCCAGCACAGCGTAGGCGGCGTTGTCCAGCGCAAAGCTGTCGGTCCCCGCCAGCCGAGCCTCGACCGCCTTGGCGCCGAGTGGCAGGTCCGAGAAGACAAACTCCTGGGCCGCTCCCGGGGCCAGCTCCACCTGACGGCTCTCGGTCAGGTTGCCGTCCACCTGGAGCGAGAGCGTGCTCCGCGCCTCGCTGTCGGCGTAATTCCGAACGCGCGCGAAGAGCTGGAAGTGGCGGGCGTTGCTCGGGTCCGGGCGGGCGGCCAGTGCCGTGATGCCCTGGTTGTCGGCACCCACGCCAACCGAGACAAAGCGGACGTCCAGGCCCTCGGCGTCGAGCCCACTCAGGTCGCCAAACGCGCCGTCGCTAAACAGGTACACCCGCGTCGGCGCGGAGCGTCGACCGGCTCCCGAGCTGCCTTCGAGCGATCGGGCCAGAATCAGGGCCTGTTGGATGTCGGCCGCGCCGAAACCAGGCTCGGCCGAGTCCAGCGCCTGGCCGATCGCCTGGCGGTCCTCGGTTGTCGGCGCCAGCACCTCGGCTGAGCGCGGGCCAGGATGACCGTCGCCACAGACCCTCGCCCAGCTCGCGCATCGTGCGCGCGGCCGCGCGCCGCGCGGCCTCAAACCGCCGCGGCTCGACGTCGGACGTTGAAGCGGCCCTCGAGGATCGCCCGGATCTTGGACCCGAGCACCAGCGACTGGAGTCCGCGCGGGCTGGCCCCGTAGCGCACGTAGCGGCGGGTCGACTCCGGGCTCGCCGGCCGGTCCGGGTGGGTCCGCGTCGTCAAGCGTACCGCGAACTTCAGGACCGGCTCGGCGATCGGCACCTCGCGCGCCAGCTCGAGCATCGCCAGCACGGTCGGCCCATCGGCAACCGGGCGGACCTCCGGCGGGCGGCCGGTCGTCGTCCGTTGGGCGATCCTCAGCAGCTCGTCCTCGGATGGATAGGAGACGTTCAGCTTGTAGAAGAAGCGGTCGAGCTGCGCCTCAGGCAGCGGGTAGGTGCCCTCCATCTCGATCGGGTTCTGGGTCGCCATCACAAAGAATGGCCGCTCCAGCGGGTAGCTCGTCTTGGCCACGGTGACCCGCTGCTCCTGCATCGCCTCGAGCAGCGCCGATTGCGTCTTCGGGGTCGCGCGGTTGATCTCGTCGGCCAGCACCAGATTCGCGAATAGCGGCCCTGGCTGAAACTGGAAGCCGCGCAGCCCGCCGTCTTCGGAGATGACGTTCGTGCCGGTGATGTCGGCCGGCATCAGGTCCGGCGTGAACTGGAGGCGGCTGAACGACAGATCAAGCACCTCGCTGAGGGTGCGGACCAGCATCGTCTTGCCCAACCCCGGGACACCTTCCAACAATGCATGGCCGCCCGCCAGCACGCAGGTCAAGATCCCACGGACGACCTCGTCCTGGCCGACGATGATCTTGCCAACCTCCTCCTCGATCGACCTGGCGATCTGGATGAAGTCAGCCGGCGCAAGCTGTGATGAAGCGATGGCCATAAGCGAATGATCCTTCTCGGCGGTTCAGGTTCGCGTGCGGGTCTGCAATCTGGGGCGGCTCACACACTTACTTCTCGGGTGTCAGACTCGTGAAGTAGTCCTTGACCAGGTCCTTCATCCCGATCGGGATATAGCTGTTCTCCAGGCTCTGGACCGCCCGCTCCTGGTAGCGGGCGTGGACCTGGCTATAGCCGACCTGCGCGTCGTTGCGCACCGCGTCCTCGGGGTTCGGGTTGCCGAAGGACTGGGTCGGGTCGAACCCCTGGCCAGAGTCGACGAAGTCCTGGCGTGGGCTGAGGATCGGATCGTAAATCGTGTCGCCACGCGTGTTCGGGTTGGACCCGGTCCCCGCGGCCGACCCGCCAGGCTGATCTCCCTCGCCCGAATCGCCCTCGCCCTGCCCCGCCCCCTGGCCCTGCCCGGCGCCCTGGCCCTGGCCTTGTCCGAGCCCTTGTCCCTGGCCCTGGCCCTGGCCGTCCTCGCCGCCCTCGGCCCCGCTGCCCTGCGCGCCGGGCTGTCGCGCGCCGGTTTGGCCGCGGCCCTGCGCCTGTCCTTGTCCTTGTCCTTGTCCCTGGCCCTGCGCCTGCTGGACCGATCGGCTGATCGTGCCACGGCTTTGCTGGATCTGCGATTGCGCCCGCTCGCGCTCGGCACCGGCCTGCAACTGGCCGGCCGATCGCTCGATCTGACCGGCCGTCTGGTCCAGTGCCCTCTGGGACTCGCTGGGGTTGTCCTGCTCCAGGGCGTTTGCTGACTGGTTGAGGCTCTGACCCAGGCTCGGGTTGGCCCGCGACGCGCGCTGGCCGGCCTGGCGCATCGATCGGGCCAGTCGCTGGCGCTCGGCCGGCGACATGTTTTCGGCGTTCCGTCCCACCTGGCGGAGCTCCTCGGCGGCTTGCCTGTAGTCACCCTTGGCCAGGCTCGTGCCAACCTGGCGCGTGTTCGGCTCCCGGGCCAGCGAGCCGGCCAGCGACGAGAGCGCCTCCTCCAGCTCGGCGCCGTTCTGGCCTCCAAGCCCCTGAAGTCGCTGCTCCAGCGCGGCCAACGCGGCCAGCGCCTCCTCGCCGCTGAGCGAGCGCTGCTCCAGCGCCCTGGCCGCGTCGCGGAGCGCCTGCTCCACCTGTTGCACGTCCTCGCCGGGGTTGTCAAGCCCCGCCGCCTGGACCTGGTCTGCCTGCTTGCTCAGCCGCTCGGCCTCTTGCCTGACCGTCTGCTGTACCTGCTCGCGCTGCCGGACTACCTGCTGCATCGAGTTTGGCAAGACCGCCAGGCCAGCCGCCAGCGCCGTCAGCACCACCAGGGCGGCCAGCTCGCGGGGCGCCACACGGAGCGGGAACGCCTCGATCGGCTCGACCCGCCGGAAATGGCTCACCGCGTCATGCAACTGAAGGCCCGCGAAATCGCCCCCGCCCGCGTCCAGCGATCCCGACTGCAGCTCGACGGCCGTCGTGAGCCGCTCCTGAAGCCCGAGCGCCCGGTCTGCTCGCCGGGCCAGGTGCGCCCGCGACGGCTGCCAGAACGCGAGGACGAGCGCCCCGAGCGCCGCCAGGCCTAGCGGCACCGCTGGCAGCGCTGTGGTTGGAACGATGTACGGCAGCACGCGCGAGCCGGCCAGCCAGACAACGTCGATGGCCAGCCCAACCAGAAGCAGGCGGACCGTCCAGATCGCGATCTGCTGGAGCTTGAGAACCCGCCCCAGCACCGTCAGCCGCTCCCAGAGCTCCGATCGGTCGGCATTGTGCATCGGCATCACCGCCATGTGTCGCCACCAAGCAGCGCCCGCACGGAGCGGTGCCCCTTCCAGCGATGGCACGGATCGATCGCCGCGCTGCTCAGCAGCACAAACAGCGCGGTCAGCGCCGCGTACAGGAGCAGCGTCAGCACCCAGCGCGGCGTCCGGATCGCCCCGAACAGACCCTGTTGCGACCCGCTGTCCAGCAGCGGGCGGTACTGGAACGGCAGCAGTTGGGCGATCTGCCCGCTCACCTGATCCGGCACCGAGAGCAGGGCAATCCACGGGTTGAGCGCCAGCAGCGGCCGGAACGCCGTTTCCATCCCGCCAGACGCCCCCAGCACGTACAGTCCCAGCGTGCCCGTGCCGAAGAAGAAGACCAGCCCGTAAGCGTACAGCGCCGCCACCGCCGACGACCTCCCGACCGACGAGCAGAACACGCCGATCGCCGCGAACAAGCACAGCGACGCGAGCAGCAGCAGCCCGGTCAGGATCACGTCGACCGCCCCCGCGCCGCCAAACATCCACGCCATCGCGAAGCCCGGGATCGCGGTCAGCGCCACCAGCAGCACAAACCCGACCGAGGCGACAAGCTTGCCGACGACGATCGAGCGCGCCGGCAGGCCGGTCGCCAGCAAGGAGTCGAACGTCCCCTCCTCGCGTTCGCCGGTCAGCGCCGTGCTGGCGACCGCCGGCGCGACCACGGCCAGCGCCGACAGCAGACAGAACGCCATCACGAAGAACAGGAAGACGCCGCGGTACCCGCTGATCAGCGCGGCGAACGTCGGCGTCGACGACGTCGCCGCGCTCGAGCCGATCACCGGCACCAGGGTTGGCACACTCGTCACGATCAGCCAGAAGGAGCCGAGCACCAGCCCGGTGGACGTGACAACCATCAGCGTCAGTACGACATACGTCAACCGTCCCTGAAGACGCGAAGCAAGCTCCTTGCCGACAACGGCGCCCCACATCAGCCCATACCTCGCATCAGGCCGACACCGGCTCCGGCAGCGGACCGCTCGCGTCCGCCCAGGCGTCACCCTCGGCGAGCGCGGCCGCCAGCTCGTCCAGGTGCTCGGTACCGCCGCCAAACTCCGTCACCCGCGCACCACCCTGGACCAACCGCGCCACGACATCGGCCAGCCCGGACGCGTCGCCTTCGTAGACGAAGCGCAGCTCACGCTCTGCCTCGGACACGTCGAGCACGCCCGACTGGCTGCGCAGCGCAGCCGCGGCCTGCTCCACCCCGTCCAGCAGCTCCACTCGGATCCGCCGGCGACCACGCTCTCCGCGTCCAAGCGCCACCGCCAACGGCAGCATGCCCACCAGCCGCCCCTCGCGAAGGACGGCCACCAAATCGCACAGCTGGGCCAGGTCGCCCAGCAGGTGCGTCGCGACGAGCAGCGTGATGCCCATCCCGCGGACTTCCTTCAGCACCTCCACCAGCTCCAGCCGCCCGCGCCCGTCTAGGCCGCCAAGCGGGTCGTCCAGCAGCAGGATCGGCGGGTTGTGCAGCAAGGCCCGCGCTAGTCCCAGGCGGCGGCGCGCCCCGCGTGAAAGCGCCTCGGCCGCCGCGTGCCGCGCGTCAAACAGGTCCACCACCCGCAGCATCGTCTCAACCGTATTCTTCCGCTCCCACTGGGAAACCCCGGACGCGCGGGCGAAAAACTCCAGGTACTGGCCGATACTCAGGCGCGGGTAGACGCCGAACTGCTCGGGCACGTAGCCGATTCTTCGCCGGACCTGGGCCGCGTGGTGGCGGGTGTCGAACCCGGCCACCAGCGCCCGCCCGGCCGTCGGCCGGACCAGCGCGGCCAGCACCCGCAACACGGTGCTCTTGCCCGACCCGTTTGGCCCGACCAGCCCGAGGCTTGCCCCCTCGTCGACGCGCAGCGTCAATCCCCGTAGCGGCATCGGGCCACGCCCCCGGCCGTCCTGCCCAACGCTGACCGCTTCGAGCTCGATCAGGCTCCCGCTCGTCAACGCATCAGCCCCGCGGCGGTCACGTCGAAGCGGCTGAAGCTGACGCCGCTGATCCCGCTGTCCGCGGTCGGGCGGAAGGTGTAGCGCACCCGCACGTCGCCGGTCGCCGAGACGTACGGTGCCGGGTCCCTGACCAGGTTCCGCCCGAACCCGACGATGCGCTCCTCCCACTCGGCCGCCTGCCAGTTGTAGAGCGCCACCTCGCCGAGCGGCGGGCCGCCAACCGTCGAGCCACGAAACCGGCCGTCGATGTTGACGTACAGCCCGTCCAGGATGAGCTTGCCGTTGCTCACCGGCAGGCTGAACTGGAAGGCGATCGACTCGCCGCTCGCCAGGTCGTAGCTGCCGAACTGCTGACGGTTGAGCGTCGCCGCGCCCAGCTGGCGTCGGGTGACCGTCTGCGCCGGTAGCTCGCCCTCGAAGCCCTTCGGCACGCTGATCGGGATCGAGCCGATGAAGAGCGTGCTCTCCAGCCTGGCGGGTTGAGCGTCGCGGACGTCCATGTTCAGCACGCCGCGGTCCAGCCAGCCCATCATCGTCGGCCCGGCCAGCTCCAGCCGCTGGAAGTTGAAGCCCTGGCCGAACGCCGAGTCCAGGACGTCGCGCCGCGCCGCGTCGGTGCCCCGCCGAGCGGCCGCGGCCGGCCCGAGCGGGCTCGGGTACAGCAGGCTCGAGAACGACGTCGGCGGCCCGAAGCCGGCCGTCGCCGCCGCGTTCAGCGCCATCGCCACCTCGCGCGTTTCGCCGGCCTTGAAGTCGCCGATTCGCGCCACCTGATAGTCCAGGATCAGCGTCGCGTCGTACAGCGGGACGCCGAGGTCGTTGGTGACCGTGCCCACCAGGTGGCGCCCCTCCACCCGCAGGTCCGACTCGATCCTCCCCAGCCGCGACAGCTGGCTGTCCGCGACGAACGTGCCGAGCGTCCCAGCGGTCAATTGCAGGTCGTCGATGATCGGCGCCGATCCGCCGGAGACCCGCAGCGACCAATTCTGGCCCTCGGCGTTCGGGTCGCGAGGAAAGGGATAGAACAGACCGCTGACGAGCGACGACTCGTCGGCTCGGATGTCGTAGAGCGCCTGCTGGCGCGACAGCACGCTCACGTAGCTCCGCCCGTGGGCCGGCGCCTGCTGATTGCCGCGCACCAGCGACACCGCGTTCAAGACCAGATCGCTCTCGCGGGCAGCGCCCGCCAGCGTGAACGTCCCGACGGCGGCAACCCCGGTGATCAGCGGGATCGTGACCAGCGACCAGCCCGGCCGGCCGATCCGCCGCAAGGCAACGTAGTTGAGCGGCCCCACCACCAGCCCGTAGAGCGCCAGCGCCAGCACCAGCCAACCCGCCGATGGCGTGGCCAGGACGGAGACGTCGACCAGCGCGTTACGCGGAATCCGTCCCCAGCCGACGAACGAGCTTGCCGCCGACGAGGTCATCCCGACCCCGCCGGTGCCGTGGGCCAGGACGTAGCGCCACAGCTTCGGCGTCCCAGCCCAGCTCCGTAACGGCTCGACACTCGGGTCGGCCGCCAGGTAGATGACCGTTCCGGCGCCTCGCCGAGCGGCCGCGATCAGCGGGATCCCGTCCTGCTCGACGACCGTGTTGCCATCGGTGATCGTCGCCTGGGAGATCAGCCACGGCCCCGCCTCGGTCAGCGGCTCGCGCTCGAACTCGGACAGGCTGTTCAGGTGGTCCACGCTCGCCAGCCCGGTGACCTTGACCGGCAGCAGCTCCGCTGGCAGCGCCTGCACGGTCCGTTGCCAGGTCGGTCCGCCGATCACGACCAGCAAGCCGCCGCCGCTCACCCAGGTTGCCAGCGCATCCTTCTGAGCCTGGAGCATCGACCCGGTGGCGATGTTGTCGAAGATGAGGCAGTCCAACGAGCCCAGGAGCTGAGGCCGGTTCGGCAGTTCGGCCACTTCCAGGTGGGCGATCCGTGCCCGCCGTAGCGGCGGCGGCAGCTCCAGGCTCGGCAGAAAGTCGAACGCGGGGCCGCTCCGCGAGAGCACCCCGCACAGCAAGTCACCGGCCGCTACCCGCCCAAGCTGGACGTCCTGTTCGCTCAGGACCGAGTCACCACTCACCAGCCGAGCCTGGACCCGCTGGCCCGTCGCGCGCAGCTCGGCCTCGAGCGCCATCCGCTTGTGGGACCGCCGTGGCAGGATCGCCGGCGCGGTGTAGACCGTCGGCGCGCGGGTGTAGGTGCCACGGCTGGTGTTCGTGTCGCTGACGATGATCTGGATCTCGCCGTCGATATCCGGACCGTCGTTGCGGACCTCAACCTCGATCGGCATCCAGCCCCCGACCTTGCCGATCCCGTCGAAGCCGGCGCGCACCGTCATCTGCGTCGCCTGTTGGGCCGCGGTCGTCGGTGGGACGGCGAGCGGCAGGAGCGCAAGGACGAGTGCGAGGAGCAGGATCCTGCTGGAACGGGACACGTCACCCATCCCCGGCCTGCCCCGCCAGCAGGGCTGCCCGGACCGGCATTATACCAACCATGTGCAGGGAGCCGGAGCGGTCTGTCGCCGGAGCCTGTCGTCCCCGGAGGCCCACCGCGAAGCTCCCGCGCCACCACGATACCCGCTTCCGACGGCGGATGTCCAAACATTAAAGGGCGGAGCCTCCAAGTTCATAATCCGAGGGACCCCGGGCGGGCATGCGACGCGGCGGAAGGCCGCCGCGCTCGGGAGCCCGGCGTGCTCGCAACAGCCGTCATCCGTGCCCCGCTCCCAGCCGGCCCCCGCCTGAGGACGCCGACCACGTCCGCACCCACGCGCGATCCTCGGTGCTGGCGCGAGCATAGCGCCCGGGGCACCCCGCGCATACTGCCCTTAGACGCTCGCGGGGCCGTATACTCCGGGCACCAGGAGGGCATCATGACCGATTTGACTACGTCCAATTCCGCCCCCGGCCTGCACCTCCCGAACCCGTCCGCCCGGCTGGGCGCGGCCCCAAGCATGTACGTCCCGATGATCATCGAGACGACCAACCGCGGCGAGCGGTCGTACGACATCTACTCCCTGCTGCTCAAGGAGCGGATTATCTTCCTGGGCACGCCGGTCAACGACCAGATCGCCAACCTGATCGTCGCCCAACTGCTCTATCTCGCGCGCGAGGAGCCCGACCGGGACATCTCGATGTACATCAACTCACCGGGCGGCTCGGTCACCGCCGGCATGGCGATCTACGACACGATGCAGCTCATTCCGGCCGACGTGGCCACGACCTGCGTCGGGCTGGCCGCGTCGATGGGCTCGCTGCTGCTGGCGGCCGGCGCCAAGGGCAAGCGGACGATCCTGCCGAACGCGCGGGTGATGATCCACCAGGGCTCGGCCGGCTTCGAGGGCACCGCCGCCGACATCGAGGTCCAGGCGCGCGAGATCCTCCGCATCGGGCGTCGCATGAACGAGATCTACTCGTTCCACACCGGCCGCCCGGTCGACCAGATTTCCAGGGACCTCGACCGCGACTTCTGGATGGGGGCCGACGAAGCCATCGCCTACGGCCTGGTGGACCAGGTCGTCGGCACCCAGGTCGGCCCCGAGCCCGCCAAAGTCAACGGCGCCGCCACCTGACCCCCGGCTCCCCCGCGAAATAATCGACCTGCCAGACGGCTCGACCGAGCAGTTGTTCTTCCGGGCGCACCCGAGCGCCCAGCGGGGCAGCCTGTCGTGGATGCGCAAGGTCGTCGGCCCGGACGAGGAGACGCGCGAAGTCTGGCACGAGGTCGCCGACGCCGCCGGGCGGATCGTCCATGCGCACCGGCACCCCGTACTCCGCAAGGGGGACGCTGATCGGGTCCGCCGTGCCGATCGACCTACCCGCGGCGGCCGAAGGGATCGCAGCGCGTCACGCCGCGGCGCCGGCGTGCGAGACGGAGGCCGCGCTGGCGGTCCCGGCGCTCTGAGCGTTGGATGCGGTGGCGTCTGGACGAGGAAGCGCGCGCCCTGCTGCTGGACGCGGCGTTACCCCAGCAGCCGCTCCGCGAGTGTGAGGGCGTCCGCTGGCCAGAACATGGCCGGGCGGGGGCGCTGGATGTGCCGATAGCCCGGCATGGGTCGACAGGAGAGTACCATCCGCCGCCACTGGGCAGGCACGTCATCGCGGCCGTGAACGGCCCCCGCCAGCGCTCCGCAGATGGCGGCGTTGGTGTCCGTGTCGCCGCCCGCGCGCACCGTGGTGACCACCGCCTCCTCCAGTGAGGGCGCGTGCAGCACCTGGAAGAAGGCGTTCTGCAGCGCGATCAGCACCCAGCCCTGGTGCGTGTAGTAGTCCGCCGGCGGCTCTGAGGCCGCCCGCTCGAGCGCGCTGATCACCGCGGGCTCCGGGCAAGTGTCCCGGGCCCAGGCGAGCGCTCGAGCGTAGGTCTGCTCCGGGCCGGTCCCCCGCTTGATCGCGTGCGCGATCGCCACGGCGAACACCGCCGACGCTTCCTGGCAGGCCGGATGGGGATGGGTCAGGCGCGCGTCGACGCGAGCGGCCTTGGCCACCTCGTCCGGGTCGCGCCGCCAGCCCCAGATGCCGAGCGGACTGATCCGCATCAGCGCGCCGTTGGACTGGCTCGACCTGCTGGCCGATTGCGACGCAGCCTGAGCCGCGGTGCCCGCCCGAGCGTCGCCTAGCGTGACGGACCCGAGCGCCGTGGACGTGGTGGTTCCGACGTCGAACGGTTGACACCAGTCATGGGGACACGGCGCCAGATCGTGGGTCCAGCCGTGATACCAGCGACCGTAGCCGACGGCCACGGCTTCCGCATCGTAGACTTCCTGGTCTACGAGCGTCCGAGCGAGCGTCAATGCCAGCTCCGAATCGTCCGTCGGCTGGCCGGCTATGATCTGGTGCGTCCCGCCGTCGGTCAGCAAGTACGGACCCCCGTCCGGGTAGGCGCTCGCGATGGTCGCCGCGGACTGGAACTCGGCCAGCGCTCCGAGCGCATCACCTGCGACCTGACCAAGCAGGCAGCCCTGGGCGCGTCGCAGTATCCCGCTCTCGTGGAACAGCGTACCGGGCGTCAGGCGAGCGGGCCGCATGCCCTCCGGCGGCACGGCCTCGCCGAAGCCGCTGGCGAAGACCTCTCCCCAGGGCCGAGTCCGTAGTTGCTCGACGATGTCGGGAGCGCCGCCGAAGCACCTGACGGTGCTGCTCCCACCGTCCTGGCCGTAGCGCACCTCACTCCCCGACTGATCGATCAGCACCCCGCCAACAGCGCGCAGGAGCGCATGGCCGGCACCATAGTCCCAGGCCCCCGGGCTATTCAGCGAGACGACAGCCACCGCCTCCCCCGCCGCGGCGAGGGCCAGACGGTAGGCGATGCTGGCCACGGGGATGAAGCGAGCCGGCTCGATGCAGCGCAGATTGGCGACCGGGCGCCGGTCCGCGGCCTGCGAGACGAGCACCAGGTCGTGCGGCGCGAGTTGATCTGGCCAGGGGTCCCGTTGGACTGGCACGCCATTGCGAGTCAGCGGTCCACAGCCCTCGGCCCAGGCGAAGCGATCCCCCTCGTCGTCGGGCGCATCGATCGCGTGGACCACGCCGAGCACGGGCACCCGGTCACGCAGCAGGCCGATCGAGACAGCATGACCGCGGAAGCCCTGCAGCATCGCCTGGGTCCCATCGTTAGGATCGACCAGCCAGATGTGCGTCTGGCCCGCGGCAGGTGGCCGCCCGCCGGTCTCCTCGCCCAGGTAGCCCCACTCGGGGAAGGCGGACTCCAGGCGCTGACGGATCGCCGACTCGGCGATCCCGTCGGCCGGACAATGGCCCGCCGAGCCGCGCGGGCCGCCCTCGAGCGCGCATTCGGCCAGCAGGATCCGGGCCGCCTCCGCTGCGGCCTCGGTAGCTACATCGAGTGCTTGGCGGTACTCGTAGCTCGACATGCTTTGACGATATCAGTTGGCCGCCCATCCCTGGCGTGCTGGATCGAGAGGCGGCGTACACGATCGCGCGGTGCCGCCGTGATCAGCGCGAGTCCCGCGCGCGCCGCGGTGCCCAGAGCTCGGCCGATCACGTAGTCCCGTGGAAAGATTAGCGCAGCCATGGCCGTCTTCGATGAGCTCTGGGATGTCGAGTCGGGGAACCGCCTCGAAAGAGTCACCTCCGAGTTGGAGGGGTTGCACGCTGTGGCGGAGATCCTCGAGGTCAATGGGCCGGGCTTCCTGGATGCCCTGATGCTGGGCGCCTTCGAGCATGACCAGCGCGACAGGACAGTCCGGGAGCTCCCAGTGCTCGAGGGGGACGAGCTGCGGGCACGCCTCAGGGATATGGCGCCACCGGCCGATCTGGCCACCGATGACGTGGCGGGCGGTGGGTCAAGCGAGCGCGTTGAAGGTGGGATCGCACCCGTCGACGTCGTCGAACATCAAGCGAGCGCGTTGAAGGTGGGATCGCACCCGTCGACGTCGTCGAACACGCCGACGGCGGCGGAAGCGGCGGGAACGCCGGGCAGCTCACCACCTCCAGAGACCCGGCCACGCCCCTCCCTGACTAGTCGCGGGTCCTTCGGCCAGGCTCGCTGCAAACGTTCGCCCCCACTCCGAAGATCACGCCGCTTTGCCCGTCGGCGGGACGGTCATTACGACACGGCGATCGCTCGTTGACAGTGCTCGTCACCGCGATCACGGCTGTGTTCGACGGCGTGCTCGTCGCACTAACCGTGACCGCGCGCGGCCGCGGGCGTCCACCTTCCAAACCGTGGTCCCGACAGATCCGGCTTCGGGGCGGCTGCGACTGAGACGGCTTCGTGAGCCGGCCCGGGCCGACCGATTGGCTCGGCGCGGCTATGATCGCCAGGCGGGCGCGGGCCTCCCGCCCTGACGTAGCCTGTGAGGGGGCGCGATGAGCGTGCACGCCACCAGCGCGCCGACGGCCGGCGCGCAGTTGATGCTGATCGACCCGCGGACGATCCGGCCGGACCCGGACAATGTCCGCCAGGCCGGACCAGATGAGCTGGACGGGCTGGCTGCGAGCATTCGCGAGCACGGGCTGCTCCAGCCGCTCGGGGTCAGCGGCGAACATGGCGAGTTCCGCGTCGTCTACGGCAATCGACGCCGCGCCGCCGCGATCATCGCTGGGCTGGACGTCGTTCCGTGCCTGCTCGTCGAAGCCTCGGCAGACGACCGCCTGGTCCGCCAGATGCTGGAGAACCTCCAGCGGCGCGACCTCGGCGACATCGAGAAGGCCGACGGCTTTGCCCGCCTGCGCCGCAACCTCGCCCGCACCCACGCCACACTCGGCGAGCGCGGGCTGGACGAGGCCGTCGGCAAGATGCTCGGCCTGTCCGCCACAACCGTCCGCCGCTACCTCGGCCTGCGTGATCTGGCCCCGCCAGTGCGCGACCTGATCGCCGACGGCAGCCTGACCGTCACCCAGGCCCAGCACCTGGCCCAGGTCGGCCAGCCCGAGCGCCAGGCGGAGCTGGCGAAGCTCGCCGTCGAGCGCGGGCTATCGGCCGCGGCACTCGCCCGGGCCTGCAAGGCCGCTGCGAACCAGCCAGGACTAAGCCCGATCGAGGCGATCGACCTTGGCGAGCAAGACGCCCCCACGCCGCCCGCGATCGCGGCCCGAGCCCAGCCTGCCGCCCGCGTGCCGCGCGCCCCACGGGCCGTCGAGCAGGACGGTGATGACGCCGATCTCTGGATCGGCTCGCACGATGCCGCGCCTGAAGAGGACGGCGTCGCCGGCGTCGCGCCCGCCGGACCCAGCACGGCCGATGGCCACCGCGTCTTCAAGATCAAGAGCGTCGGCGCGTTCGTCGACCACGTCGACCGCCTGGCCCGCGGCCTCCAGGACGGCGACCTCGCGCGCGCCTCCGACGAGGAGCCCGACGCGCCGATCCAGCTCCGCCTGGCCGCCCGCCAGCTTGGCTACGTCCAGCACGAGCTCCAGAAGCTCCTGAAACGTCGAGGCTGGCAGGAGTAGAACTTGAGCGAGTAGAAGAGATCATGCGCGTCGTCGTCACGGGAGGCTCCGGGCGGATCGGGTGGTGGCTCCTCCGTGAGCTGGCGCCGCGGCACGAAGTCGTCGTCTTCGATCGCCTGGCGCCCGCCGATCCGCCGCCCGGGGTGACCCACAAGCTCGGCGATTGCGAGGACCTTGGCGCCGTCTACGACGTCCTGCGCGGCGCGGATGCCGTGGTCCACCTGGCGGCGATCCCGTCGAACCAGTTCCACCCCTACCCGACCGTCTTCCGGACCAACGTCATCGGGACCTACCACGTCGGCGAGGCGGCCGGTCGGCTCGGCCTCCACAAGATCGTGGCCGCCAGCAGCATCAACGCCCTGGGTATCACCATGGCCGAGCGCCCGATGAGTCCGCTCAGCCTGCCGATCGACGAGGACCACCCCCGCCGCCCCCAGGACGCCTACAGCCTGTCCAAGCTGATCGACGAGGAGACGATGGCCGCGCTCCACCGACGGACCGGCATCACAACCATCAGCATTCGCCCGCCGCTGGTGGCGTGGCCCTCGCGCTACCCCGAGCTCATCGCCGAGCTAGACGACCCGTCGATCCGCCACCGCGTGCTCTGGAGCTATTGCGACGTCCGCGACCTCGCCGTCGGCTTCCGCCTGGCCCTCGAGGACCAGACGCTCGACTGCGAGACGATGTTCATCACCGCCGACGATGCCCTTGCCCGCGAGCCGCTGGCCGACCTGCTGCCACGCTTCTACCCTGGCATCGAGACCCTGGCGGCTGGCTTGACCGGCACCGCCCCAGCCGTCGTATCCGCCAGGGCAAAACGCCTGCTTGGCTACCAGCCCCGCTGGAGCTGGCGCGGCCACACCTAGGGTCGGGCGCTCATCCAGAGCAGGACGCCAACCCGGAGCCAGTGCCCCGCTGGAGCTAGCGTCACGCCGGGTAGGAGCGCGTGTGCCTGCGCGCGCGGCCCGGTCAGATCCCTGCCTAACGCGCGAGAGGGACGGTTCGACCGCGCCTCTCGCCGCTATCCACTCAGGATGTGATCGACGCTAGCGGCCGATCATCGGCATGACCATCTGATAGATGAAGTACATGATCACCAGCGCCACCGCGAGCACGACAAGCGTGGTGACCAGGTTGATCCCCGCCGCGACGCTACTGCCGGTGCTCTCTGTGGTCGTCCGCACCGGCGTGGCGTCCACCGTCCGCGGCGCATCCGGGTCCGGCTGGTTGATGTTGATCTGCGACACGATGCTGCCTCCTCATGCCCACCATGATACTCCGCGGCCGACTACGCCGACTACGTGCACGCCGCGTGTGCAACGTCCGTGCCACGCTCACCGCCGGTCACCAGGGCGACGCGTTCGGTCAGTCGCCCAACCTCCCTAGTCCCCGGTCGTCGTGAACGAGACGGGCCGGGGAGCGCCCTTGTGGACGATACGAACGTCGATCTCCGCGCCGTCCTCGACGCCGAGGACACGGCGAGCGAACGGACCGAGTGGCAGGGTTGCCGGCGCGCTGCTCCCGTCGGCGCGGACCCAGCCGCGAAGTGGGGCCGGACCGGGCCCGGTCAGCTCGGCCACGTCGCCGTTTGCCGCTCCAAGGGCGGCGAGGGTGTCTGGATGCAGACGCAAAATCCGGTGTCGGCCGAGCTGCCCGGCGAACTCGTCCTGGCCTGACACAACGCGCAGGTGTATCTCGCGCGTGTGCAGGAGGTTCCGTTGGCGGACAGTTGCCTCTTCATCGACCGTCTGATCCAGCCGAATCACGACGCCATACTTGACGCGGGCGTGCTCGGTCGTGACGTAGCCCCAGGCGACGTCGCGCGCCACGTCCTCGGGTGGGCGCTTCAAGGGGTCACCGTAGCCGCCTCCACCGGCCGCGTGCTGCGTCACCAGGTCGCCGGCCCGGAGCTGGAGGCCGCTGATCTTGCCCGGCGTCTCGATCGGCAGCTCGTCCCCGTCCCGCCGGACGTCGTAGCGGTTCGGCCGCCCGCTCCGGCCGCCCAGAACGCCGAAGGGCGGCAGGACCGCGCGATCAGAGAGGACCGAGTAGCTGGCGCTCTCAGCCAGGATCCGAATCTCTCGACGCACTCCCAGCCCGCCGCGGCGACGGCCTGGGCCGGCTGAGTCGGTCTCCAGCTCGGTCCTCTCGATCTTGAGCGGGACCTCCAGCTCGAGCGCCTCGGCCGGCTTCATCGGGCTCATGTCGCCGCCCCAGTCGACCGTGCAGATGACGCTCGGGCCGTCCGCCTCGGCGAAGGCGCCGTTGCCGCCGATCGGACACTCGTAGTAGACGAACGGCCGGCCGTGGCGCGGGTTCAGGCCGCCGATCATGTTGTGATTGGAGGTTCCCTGCATGTCGCCGGCGACCAGCTCCGGCGCGGCCTGGGCAATCGCGCCGAGCGTCACCGCGATCGCCCGCTTGCGGATCTCCCCGTGCGAGCCGACCGGCACCGGTGGGGTGGCGTTGACAATCGTCCCTTCCGGCGCGCTGACGGTGATCGGGAGGAAGCTGCCGTGGTTGATGAGCCCCTCGGGGTCGAGGATCGACTTCAGCGCGATCACGACACCGCCGGTCGTGACGGCCAGGGTGGAGTTCACCGGGCCCGGCACCTGGTCCGAGCTCCCCGCGAAGTCGGCGTGGATCGATCCGTCGCGAACGGTCAACGCAAGCCGCATCAGGACCGGGTCGAGCCCCTCGGCGCCGTAGAATTCAAGGTAGTCTTCGTAGACGTACTCGCCCTCCCGCAACTGGCGGATGTTCCGGCGCATCCGCTCTTCGCTCCGGCCCATGTTCATCTCGATCGCCGCCTTGACCGTGTCCAGGCCGTACTTGCCGACCAGCTCGGCGATGCGACGCTCGGCGAGACGGCAGGTCGCCATCATGGCGCGGAAGTCGCCGCGACGCTCGTCAGGGACCCGCATGTTCAAGAAGACCAGGTCCAGCACGGCCTGGTTGACCTTGCCGCGCTCGTAGACCTTGATCGGCGGAATCCGCAGCCCCTCCTGGAAGACGTCCCGCGCCCGTCCGGACATGCTGCCGGGCGTCGACCCGCCGACGTCGTCCCAGTGGGCGCGGTTGGCGGGGAAGATTAGCAGCTCGTCACCGACAAACAGCGGGTAGACGATGCTGACGTCGTTCAGGTGAGTCCCTGAGTGGTAGGGGTCGTTGAGCATGACCACGTCGCCGGGCGCCAGGTCCGTCCCGAATTGCTCCATGATCGCCTTGACCGTTGCCGGCATCGGGATGACGTGCGAGCCGAGATCTTCAGCCTGGGCGACCATCCGCCCAGCCGGGTCGAACAGCGCGCAGGAGAAGTCCATCATCTCGTAGACCGTCGAAGAGTACGCCGAACGGATCATCGTCGCCCGCATCTCGCGGACGATCGAGATCAGCAGCTCGTTGATGACCTGCTCGGTAATCGGGCTGATCGTCGAGTTGGTCACGCTCGGTCCCCCACAGTCAGCCTGAGGTTGCCCCACCGATCGACCTGGGCCCGATCTCCCGGCCAGAGGCAGGTCGTGCTCCCCATCTCCTCGACAATCGCCGGCCCACTCATCGCGGTTCCGGAGCGCAGCGCGGCGCGGTCGTACACGGTGGCATCCTCGAGTCGGCCGCCGAAGTAGACTGGACGGCGCGTGGTCGTCGGTCGTCCATCATCATGCGTCGAATCGGAGCGGATTGGCGGCTCGACCGTCGGGCCGAGCGCGCTCACCCGGAAGTTGACGATCTCGATCGCCTCTCGCGTCTCGCTGTGGCCGTAGACCACCTGGTGCTGCCGGTGGAACTGCTCCTCGAGAGCGGCGCGGTCCGGACGGGCCGGGTCGACAGGGACGAACAGGGCGTATGACTGACCGACGTACCGCACGTCGCACCCACCCTCGACCGTGACGGCGTCGACATCGACGCTCTCCTCGGCCAGCAGCCGGCGCGCCGCCTCCGCCAGTTTGTCGAAGTGCGCGGAGAGAGTCGGGTCGTCGAGCGCCTCGAGCGTAACGACCTGGGTTTGGACCAGGTCCTGGCGCAAGGGCGACGCCAGCAGGCCGAGCGCCGACAGGTTGCCAGGGTAGGGCGGGATCAGGACCTGCTCGATCCCGAGCTCGCTCGCCAGCTCCGAGGCGACCAGCGGGCCGGCCCCGCCATACGCCATCAGGACGAAGTCGCGCGGGTCGTCACCCCGGTGGACCGAGATCTCGCGGATTGCCCCGGCCATCTTGACGACCGCCAGTCGGATGATGCCTTCGGCGGCGGCCTCGGGCGACAGGCCGCCCAGCTCGGCGGCGACCGTCGTGACGGCCGCGCGAGCATGCTCTGGCGCCAGGGCGACCTCGCCGGCCAGTCGTTCGCCACCGCCCAGCCGGCCGAGCACCACGTTGGCGTCGGTAACGGTCGCGGCCGTCCCGCCGAGCCCGTAACATGCCGGGCCAGGGCGCGCCCCGGCGCTTTCCGGACCGACCTTGAGGACCGGGCCGATGTCAACACTGGCGATGCTGCCGCCACCGGCGCCGACGGTGTTGATCTCGATCTGCGGCAGGCGCGTCGGGTGGCCGGCAATCGTCCCCAGATAGGTGGTCCGGGCCCGATATGCCTTGATCAAGCAGACGTCGGTGCTCGTGCCGCCCATGTCGCAGGTGATGACGTCTGGAAGCTCGGCCGCCCGCGCCAGGAACACCGCCCCGTTGATCCCACCGGCCGGCCCGGAGAGCATCGTCACCGCCGGTAGGCGGCGGCTAGCCTGAGCCGTCATGGTGCCGCCGTTCGACTGCATGATCAGCAGTGGGTGCCGGTAGCCGCTCGCGGCCAGGCGCGCCTCGAGCGCGCTCAGGTATCGGTCGATTGAGGGGCTGACCATGGCGTTGAGCACCGTCGTCGAGAAGCGCTCGTACTCGCGGTACTCCGGAATGACTGTCCCGGAGCACGAGATGTAACCGTCGCCAACCAGCTCCACGAGATGCTTGGCGGCCGACCGCTCGTTGGCATCGTTTCGATAGGCATGCAGAAAGCAGATCGCCCAGGCCTCGACGTCGGCACTCCGACCGGCTAGCTCCCGAACGGCCGCCGCGACCGCTGCGGCCGTGATCGGGCGCTCGACCGAGCCGTCGGCCAGAACGCGCTCGTCCACTTCGATCCGATACGGTCGGGCGACAAGCGGCGGCCGCGGGACGAATTTCAGGTCGTACAGCCTCGGGCGGTTACCGCGCCCGATCTCGAGGACGTCGCGGAACCCCCGCGTCGTCAACACGGCGACCCTCGCGCCCTTCCCTTCCAGGATCGCGTTCGTCGCGACCGTCGTGCCGTGGACGATCCGCGGCACGTTCAGCAGCGCAACTGCGGCCTTGCCGATCGCGTCGAGCACGCCCCGCGCCTGGTTGTCCGGCGTCGTCGGCACCTTGGCTGCCCAGAGCCGGCCGCTGGCCGGCTCGAACGCCATCAAGTCGGTGAACGTCCCGCCGACGTCGATACCAAGCATCACCTCGTCTGGCACGCGTGTTACTCCTTCGGCTGCAGGGCGATCACCCGGGCCGGCGCACCATCGCCGCCCTCAACGGGCAACGGCAGCGCGAACAGCAGGACGCGCTTGGTCAGGAGATGTAGGTTCTGGAGGTACTCGATCACGCTCACGTCAGCCGGAAAGAAGGTGGCGTGGGTCGCGACGTCGCTGGCTTCATGCTCGCGCTCGGGTGCCAGATAGCGGTCGCGGATCGGGTCATCCGGCGGGTAGTCGTAGCCGACGGACTTAGCGCCACGATGGTCGCATGTCCGTTGTACACGCCCCAGAATCGTTCCCGAAAACGTTACCAGACCGCCGGCAGTATGACCAACGAGCCCAGCCCGCCGGTAGTGGGTGTTCTGGGCCAGAGATCGGGGAACGCGGCAGCCATGCGCCGGGGGCAGGTGCCCGGTCCGCCACCGCAAGAGCGGGCCGGAAGGGCGAGTTGACAGCCCCAGGGCTGAGGACTAGAGTTGGTAGCAGAACCAGCGCCGCGGGGAGACGGCGCTTGAGACGGGTCTGGCTTGGTCGACGCGTCGCCACTTTCTGCGTCCGACCGTGGTGCAGTTCCGCGGCCCGGGCATTGGACGCATCGGAGGGTAGTGATGGCCGAGGATCCCGGCGTCAATCCTGCGACAGGCGCAAGCACCGGTAAGCAGGTGCAGGCCGGCGGGCTCCCGCCATGGGGAGTGGCCGATCTGCCGGCCCCGCCGCGCTACAGCTTCCGGACCGCGCTCCGCGGGGCCGGCGCCGGTGCGATCGTCCTCGGGTTGGGGATCGGCAGCGGCGAGTGGCTGATCGGTCCGGCGGTAACCGCCCAGTTCACAGCCGCGTTGCTCTGGGTCGCGACGATCTCAATCCTGCTGCAGTGGATCTTCAACGAGGAGGCCTGTCGCTACACCCTCTACACCGGCGAGCCGGTCATGAGCGGCTTCATGCGGACCAGGCCGGGCGCGGCCTTCTGGGGCTGGGTCTACTCGATCCTCGGATTCATCCAGCTCGGATGGCCCGGCTGGGCGGCGGCCGCCGCCACCGCGATCGTCGCGGCGCTGATCGGCGGCGTGCCCGGGCCAGAACACCAGGGCCAGGTCTTGTTCTGGGGCTACATGACGTTTTTCGCCTCGCTGATCCTGTTCCTGTTCGGCCGGAAGGTCGAGAGGTCGCTCGAGATCGCCGAGTGGTTTATGGTGATCTGGATCCTCGTCTTCCTGCTGGCCATCGGCCTGATCTTCGTCAGCCCGGCCAATTGGCTGGCGGTCATCACCGGCTTCCTCGGCGGCGGCGCCTACTACATCCGCAGCCCGCAGACGGGTGAGCTGATGGGCCTGGTGCCGCGGGGCGCGGATTGGTTCATCGTGGCCGGCTTCGCCGCCTATGCCGGGGCCGGCGGGCTCGGCAACTGCACCCTCACGAACTGGGTGCGCGACAAGGGCATGGGAATGGCTGGCCTCGTCGGCTACATCCCAGCCGCCGTCGGCGGGCACAAGGTCCCGCTCGCGGCCACCGGCAAGGTATTCGAGCCGACGCCCGACAACGTCCGGAACTTCCGCGAGTGGTTCAAGTACGTCCGCTTCGACCAGGGCTGGATCTTCGCGCTGGGCTCCTTTCTGGGGATGGGCCTGCCGGCTCTGATGACCGTCCAGTTCATCGAGCCGGGAGTACAGGTCGGGGGCATGGGGGTGGCGGTCCGGCAGGCCGAAGGCATCGCCGCCGCGTTCGGCGGCCTGGGCAGCACAGGCGGGACGCTGCTCTGGTGGGGCACGCTCCTGACCGGCTTCTGGATCCTGTACAGCTCGCAGCTCGCGATCGTCGACCTGGTTCCGAGGACGGTGACCGACATCCTCTGGACCAGCAATCCGGCCATCAGGAGCCTGGCCAAGGGCGACGTGCGCCGGGTGTACTACGCAAGCCTTGTCACCTTCGTGGTCTGGGGCTGCATCGCGATCAACCTGGCCCAGCCCTTTATCCTGATCCTGCTCGGCGCCTTCATCGCCGGCCTGGAGATGGCCTTCTACGGAGTCCACCTCTTCTACGTCAATCGCAAGTTCCTGCCGAGGGAGATCCAGGCCCCGCTCTGGCGGCAAGCCGCGCTGCTGCTGTTCTCGGCGTTCTTCTCGATACTCACGCTCGTGGTGATCCTCGACCGCGTCTTCGGCATCAAGATCGGCTAGGCAGCACCCGGACACCGGGCGGCTCGGGCCGGCAGCCCTGGAGACTGATGTGGGCGGTGGCGTTGGCACCGCCGCGCGTGCCCAGGTAGCCAAGCCCCCCGGCCACCAGCAAGACACCGCCGGCGGCTGTCCATGTGAGCGCCGCACGGTACCGCGCATCAGTCCGCCAGAAACCAGCACACCTCACACTTGCCACCGGGTGACAATCTCCTGGGAGTTGCCTGGCCTGGACCCGGCTGATTCTGGAATGAGCCCGAGATAGCGAACTCATGGACTCTATCGCTTTCGTTCCGTCGGCGATATGCTGACGGCGATCGCGAGGAGTGGCGATCATGGCCCGAGGGTGGGCGCATAGCCGTCAGTTCAAGCTGGTGGGCCAGCCGTACGACCATACCGAAGCCGCGAGCGTCCTCGAGACGCTCGAGCACGAGGAGGTGTACCTGAACGACTACAGACCTTCGCCAAGGCAGAGGCCAACCTCGACCGCTTCACCGCGGCGTGTACAGCGCCAGGCCCTCCCTTGCGTGCTGGGGTATGTCCCGCCGACCGAGCTCGAGGCGGTCTACGCCCTGGCCATGCTTGCCAGCCGATCACTCTGGACGTGGTTCGCACCCTGGAGTGCCGTCCAGAGGCCCAACCAAAGCATGCTCGTAGAGGATCAGCCATGCCGCATGTGATCGATCTCACCCTCCCCACCCGCAAGCACTGGCGCTGGTTTGCGCGAGTGATGCTCTGGCATGACTTCGCCGATGGCGATAGCTTCCGTCACTCATTCATGACCATCAACTCCCACGGCTTCACGCATGCCGATGCGCCGAACCACTTCCTGCCAGAAGGAAGTGACATCGCGGGCGTGCCCCTGGAGAAATACTTCGGGGAGGCCCTGGTCGTAGATCTCAGCCACATTGGGGCCAACGAGCCCGTCACTGCCGAGGAATTGGAGCAGCATGCGGCGGATGTTCGCGAGGGTGACATCGTCCTGTTGAGGACGGACTGGCCGTTGAAGTGCAGCTGGGAATCGATGGATTTCTGGGGTGAAGCTCCCTACACACACCGGAGTGCCTGCGACTGGCTGGTCGACCGCAAGGTCAAGCTGGTCGGCTACGATTATCCTCCTGATTTCGTACTGCGCTACCAAGTGACGGATCCACGCCGTCAAGGCCAGGTGAAGAAGGAAGAGAACGATACGCACCACGTGTTCTTTCCGCGTGGGATTGCCGTGATCGAGTACCTCACGAATCTGCACCTCATCCAGAAGCGGCGTGTGCAGTTCTTCGCGCTGCCGATCCCGTTCGAGGGCGCCGACGGCTCTCCCGTGCGGGCCATAGCAATCGAAGATTAGCCTCGCTCATGAGCGCCTGCTGACGGATGCCCCACGCCAGGAGTTTCGAAGTGCGCTTCGAGGCCTATCGCGCTCGTCGGGTGGTTGAGCAGGGCCCGGGGGAGCAGTGCGCCGTAGCCGCGGTAGGCAACGGGCGTGCCCCCGTTCGCCAGTGCGCGCGGGTTCGGCCAGACGTGCGCCTATCCAAGACAGTGGCGCAATCGAGTTGACGAAGCGGTTCGACGTGGGCGGGAATGCCGGATCGGCCGCCTTAAACAGTCACGCCGCCCGACCGTTGCCAGCCTGGCGGCATGAGCCTGCGAGGCGTCCGCGTTGGGTCTGCACCTAGCATCACCGCAGAAGTTTGGTTACCCGGTGATGGATCGGTGCCGCAGCGGTCCAGTTGCCGAGGTGCGGGAGGTCGCTGTGACCGAGAGAGCATCCGCGAGTATGCCGCGGCCCAACGCGCGCGCTATCGGCGCGCCGCGCGGACCGAGAAGGGCCGCATCCTGGACGAGGTGGTGGTGGTGACCGGCGAGTGCCGCAAGGCGACACTTCGCCTGCCGCGGCGGTGGACCCGAGCCTCCGCCTCCCGGCCGCGAGCGGGCCGCCCGCGCGTCCACGCCCGCTCGCGCACCCGCGAGCCCCGCGGGGTGTGGATGCCCAGGTTGTCGACGGTCACGATCGCCAGCCGGCCCCGGGCGGTCGAGCGGGCGACGGCGCGCCGGAGCCGGGCTCAGAAGGGGGCCGCGCGCCGGCCATCGGCGAGGTCCGGATGGTCGAGCAGGGTGATCGACCCGCGCGGGCTGAGCCGGATGTCCGCTGACAATGCCTGTGTACGTTCACTTGTGATCTCGGTCGGCAAGGAAATCGAGCAGCAGGCTATTGACCCGCTCCGGCTCATCCATGTGCACCCAGTGGCTGGCATTCGGCAGTCGCTCGACACGTACGTTCGGTACCCACCGGCGACTAGGCTCGGCTAGCTCCTTGCCCAGATAGCGGTCGCGCTCGCCCCAGATGACGAGCACGGGCGCGTCGATCCTCCGAAGATCCGCCCACAGCCTGCGCGGGTCCTGTCGGAAGAGCGCTCGGTAGTAGTTGACTGCCCCTGTGAGCGCGCCGGGCCGCTCCAACGCCTCGACGTACCGCTCGATGTCCTCGGCGGTGAGCGCTCCTGGCCGCATCGGATCGGTGCGGAGAGTCTGACGGAGGACCGCGAAGTTTCCCGCCCGCAGGCTGGCTTCCGGCAGTCGTGGGAGCTGGAAGAAAAACATGTACCAGCTCTTCAGGAGCTGCCGACCGGTGCGCAGACCGCGCAGGAAGCGCTCCGGGTGCGGCACATTCATGATCACCAGCCGTTGCACCACCTCAGGATGGCGCATGCCGACGAGCCAGGCCACCGCCGCGCCCCAGTCGTGACCGCCCACCACCGCGCCTTCCGCCCCGCAGGCAAGAATAAGCCGCCGCACGTCACGCGCCAGAATGGCGCTGCGGTAGGCCCTCACTCCGCGCGGCTTATCTGAAACGTTGTAGCCACGCATGTCCGGGGCGACCACGCGGAACCCCGCGCTGGCCAGGGCCGGTATTTGATGCCGCCACGAATACCAGAAGTCGGGGAAGCCGTGCAGGAGCACGACCAGCGGCCCCTCACCCGCTTCGACATAGTGCAGGCGCACGTCGCCCAAGTCTGCGTAGCAGTGCGCAATCTGCCCCTCATTCCACATCGTGTTCACTGCACAAGCTCCCTCCAGCCTCGGTGAACAGCTGGCTCCGTCAGATGAGGAGAGGGCGAAAACCTGCCCGATGGCCCGCCTTACCCCCGGTCGCGGTGCCGTGCCGCCGCCCGCCAGCGATTATCCGCCTATAATCCCGGGTGCCGCTGAGCGACGACGTTCCTAAGTCAGCTTTCGAGCTGCCATCCTGCTGATGGGTATCCGTTCGGCGCCCGCCGCCAGTGCCGATTGCTACCTCACAACAAGCGGTCTCAGTCGGGGAACGATTGACGCCGACCCGCGGACCGTCCGTGCCACCGCCATCTGGATCGCTGGACGCTCGATCGGCGCGGTCGGCCGACCCGCCAAGACTCTGATGGCGAGGTTCGGAGCTTCGCGCACAACGACCAGAGCGCGTCAACCTTGATGCCGCGGGTGTGGGTGGAGACGGAACGTTGAGCTCGGAGGTCCAGACCAGGAGCCTCCTGTCGGTGGACGACGTGCGGCAGGCCGCCGCCCGAATCGCGCCGTACGTCCGCCGCACGCCGGTCCTGGCGCTCGGCCGCACTGCTCGCGCCGAGCTGCGCTGGGACGTCGTCCTCAAACTGGAAAACCTCCAGGTCACCGGCTCGTTCAAGCCGCGCGGGGCGCTCAACGCGATGCTGTCGTTGGGTGCAGGCGCCATTCAACGCGGGGTAGTCACCGCGTCCGGCGGCAATCACGGCCTCGGGGTGGCCTACGCGGCGCGGCAGCTCGGCGTACCGGCCACCGTCTACGTGCCGGAGACGGCGCCGGCCGTCAAGCGGGAGCGGATCGCCTCCTGGGGCGCCGACGTCCGGCTGGTCGGTCGAGAGTACGCCGCGGCGGCCGAAGCGGCCCACGCCGAAGCCGAGCGACACGGGCGGCCCTACCTGCACGCCTACGCCGACCTGCCGGTGATCGCCGGCCAGGGGACTGTCGCGCCCGAGTTCGTCGACGACGCGGACGGGCCGTTCGACTACCTGCTGATCGCCGTCGGCGGGGGCGGTCTGATCGCCGGTATGGCGACGGCGGTCTCGGAGATGCCCTGGCTGACTGTCGTCGGCATCGAGCCGGAGGGCGCCGCCACGCTCCATCAAGCCTGGGCCGCCGGTGGCCCGGTCGACCTGACGCGGCTGGACTCGCTGGCGTCGGACGCGTTGGGCGCCCGCCGAGTCGGCGAGGCAAACTACGCTCTCGCCCGGGCGCACGTGGCGCGCGTCGAGCTGGTCACGGACGACGACATCCTTGCCGCTCAGGAGTTCCTCTGGCAGGAGACCGGGACGGTCGCCGAGCCAGGCGGCGCCGCCGCGCTGGCCGGGCTGCTCTCCGGCAAGAGCGGCATTCCCGAAGGCGCCCGCGTCGGCGTCCTGGTGTGCGGCGGCAACACCCAGCACGCCTGAACGCCCCGCCGCCGTCGGCCGCCATGCCACCGACCCGAGGGGGCAAGCGTGGGAGGGGCCGACGTGGTGGCAGCCAGGGGTACGCTCAGTGTGGCGGCAAGCACACCGAGACGGCGACGCCTCGCGGCGTGTTGCGCTGCCCAAGCGTCACGACCCAGCACATCGGCTCGCCGATGTGCCTCGGGCTCGTGCGCGGGCTCGACTCAGGTGCGTGGTGCTACGCGGGCTGGTCCCCCGCTTTGCGGGGTTGGCGCGCCCACTCGCGAACGATGCGCATCCACACTGGTCGCGTCAGCCTCGTGCCCTGTTCAACCAGGTCCGACAGGACGGCGTCGGTCACGGGCGGCAGGACTGCGCTCGCGGCAACCGCGACATACTGGCTGCCTTCGAGCCGGAAGATGACCAGCCGCTGCCCGTCATGGCGCCAGACCTCGAAGACGCCGATCTGGGCATAGATCGGGAGCTTGTTGAGCGAGCTGTTGGTGATGTCTACCTCGATGACGAGGTCCGGTGGAGGATCGACCTTCAGGTCAATCCGCGTCTTGCCTCGGATGCGTGCCGCGTTCTGGACGTAGAAGCAACCATCGGGCTCGAAGCCGCGTTGGAGGTCCGCTCGCCTGAACGTCGTGGAGCCCACGTCGACAACATCGATGCCGAGCTCCGCTGCCAGGAGCCCGACCAGGAACCCAATGTTGCGTCCGAGCACCTCATGTTCAGTGGATGGGCTCATTGCCTCGAGCACCCCCTGGTCGAAGGCGAGCCTCGGCACACTGCGCTCCTGGTTGTCGGCCAGGATGCGCTCGTAGGTGTCCCAGCTCAAGCCCGGGAGTAGCACCCGCTGCTCCGCCGGCTCCAGCGCCTCCGCCACCGAGCGCTTCTCAGAGGCGGGTCGCTCGAGTTGCTGAGCCCGAGCGGCGCGTGCCTTCATCGTGCCGGCCCAGGCGTTGTCATCCCGCGCCCACCAGCAGCTCGGTGATCGTCACCAGGGTGAAACCAGCCGCGCGGAGGTCGTCGATCATCCGTGGCAGCGCGGCGGCCGTCGACGTCGTCGTGGTCGGGCTGTCGAAGTGGATGACGATGATCGCGCCGTTCGACGCGTTATTCATCACCTCGCGATAGATGCCCTCGGCCGTCGCGGTCGGCCGCCAGTCGCTCGTCGCGTACGTCCAGAAGATCGGGCGGTAGCCCAGACTGGCTGCGATCCGGTTGACTCGTCGATCGCGGTCACTGGCCGAGGCGCTCCAGAGCGGACGGGTCGTCCGGCCCGTGACGGCACTGATCGACGCGTCGGCGCGCTCCAGGTCTTCCCGGACGTCGGCATCGGAGACCCTGGTCAGCTCGAAGACGCTGTGGCCATGGCTCGCAATCTCGTGCCCGTCGTCGGCGATCCGTCGGAGCAGCTCCGGCTGCTGGTCGGCCCACCAGCCGAGGACGAAGAACGTCGTCCGGAGCCCCTTCTCGGCGAGTGTATCAAGCATCCCCGTAGCCGGCTCGTAGCCGGCGCCAACGTTGATGACCAGCGCCAGGTTGGGTCGCGTGGGGTCGCCGCGAACCACCTCCTCCTCGGACACCGGGACGGTTGACTGCGCCCACAGCGCGGTCGGCCCGACGACGAGCGCCAGCATCCAGGCGAGCGCGACGACCACGATCTCCGAATGGCTGCGGGTCATACGGCGTCCTCCGGACAGGTCCTGGCGGGGCGATGATAGCATGGCCTCCAGGCCTGATCCTGGTGCTGGATCTGGGGGTGTGTCGGCCTCCCGACCGGCCGTGGCGGCGGAGCGCTGGTCATCCGACCGTGCCCCTTCAGCCCGTCGTTCGGCGGCTGGTTTGAGAGGGCCCGCGCGAGTCGGGTGGTATACTCCAGGTATGCAAATCACTCTGGCGAGCCCGCGCGGCTTCTGCGCCGGCGTGTCCCGAGCGGTCGAGATCGTCGAGCGCTGCCTGGAGATCTTCGGCCGCCCGGTCTACGTCAAGCACGAGATCATCCACAATCATCAGGTCGTGGCCGACCTCCGTGGGCGTGGGGCCGTCTTCGTCGAAAGCCTGGCCGAGGTGCCAGACAGCAGCGTCCTGGTCTTCTCGGCCCACGGCGTCCCGCCGTCTGACCGCGTCGCCGCCCGGGCCCGTGGACTGCGGGTGATCGACGCCACCTGCCCGCTGGTGACCAAGGTCCACCTGGAAGCGATTCGTTACGCCAGGCAGGGCTACCACGTCCTGTACATCGGCCACCGCGGTCACCCCGAACCGATCGGCACGCTCGGCGAGATCGAGCCTCACCAGGGCACGCTGATCGAGACGGTCGGCGAGGCCGACGAGGTCGAGGTTCCCGCTCCCGAGCGCGTGGTCGTGCTGACCCAGACGACGCTCTCGGTCCAGGAGACCCGCACGATCCTCGATCGGCTCCGGCTGCGCTTTCCGCGCCTCGAGATGCCGCCCAAAGAGGATATCTGCTACGCGACGACCAATCGCCAACTGGCCGTCGCCGAGATTTCTGGGGAGGCCGACCTGGTCCTCGTGGTCGGCTCGCAGACCAGCTCCAACTCCAAACGCTTGGTCGAGGTCGCTCGGGCCGCCGGTCGTCGTGCCCACCTGGTCGAGAGCCCCGGGCAGCTCGACCCGACCTGGCTGGACGGCGTCCGGACGGTGGCCCTGTCGAGCGGCGCCTCCGCTCCCGAGTACCTGGTCGAGCAGACCGTGGCGCGCTTGCGCGAGCTGGGCGCGACCAACGTCCGCGAGCAGCGGGTCGTCGAAGAGGACGTCACCTTCCCGCTGCCACGCGAGCTGACTGGGGCGCGCAGATGAGCAGGCAGCGGCGTCTATCCCAGCTGGCACGCGAGCTGACCGGGGCGCGCAGATGAGCGAGCGGGCTCTTCGGAGCGAGGCGGTTGACACGGCCGAGGCGAGCGGGCGGCACGAGGATCGCGGCGAGTTCGTCGGGGCGAAGAAACGGCGCCAGGGCCCGTACAATGCCGCGGATTGCGGGGAGGCCCCGCCGGCCGACCTGCTCAAAGGTCTCCACGAGTTCAACGACGGCGAGTTCTTCGAGCAACATGAAACGCTTGAGCTGCTCTGGCGCGCCACCGAGGGCGACATCCGCTACCTGTACCAGGGAATCTTGTTGGTCGGCGTCGGCTTCTACCACCTCGGCAACGGCAACTATCATGGGGCTCAGGCAAAGCTGCGGGCTGGCGTCGAGATGCTGGGCTGGTTCGCGCCGACCTGTCAGGGGGTCGACGTGAGTGACCTCATCGCGCACGCCGAGCGCTGCCTGGAGCAGGTCCGGGAGCTTGGCCCCGAGCGGCTCGACCAGTTCGATCGGACGCTGATCCCGCGCATCCGCCTGCTCGCCTAGTGCCTCAGCCGGGCGCGGGCCGTCTGCTGTCGATCGCGGTTGGCGACCAGCCGGGACTGTGGAAACGGCCCGTCTCCTCGGGTCGGTTGATCGCCGACCACGGGCTGCAGGGTGATCGTCACGCCGGCGCGGGCTCGCGCCAGATCAGCCTGCTGGATGCGAGTGTCGCGGCGGCGATGCGATCGGCCGGCATTCCGGTGCGGCCGGGCGCTCTGGGTGAGAATTTCGTGATCGAGGGCATCCCCCTGCAGGAGCTTCGGCCGGGGGCGCGCCTCCGGATCGGCTCGGCGGTCCTGGAGATTACGCACGTGCGGCCGGCGTGCAACAGCGTACGCCAGCTCGATCCGCGAGCCCTCAAGGCGCTGGTCGGTCATTCCGGCCAGATGGCCCGCGTCGTGACCTCGGGCGAGATTTTCCCGGGCGACGACGCGGAAGTGCTCGACCTGGCCTGAGGCTACGCTCGCGGCGAGCAGGCTCAGGCGGCCAAACCGGTCCCGAAGAGCGCGGTCAGCCCGGCAGAGATCAGGGCCAGACGATCGGTAAAGATCAGCACGCCCATCCCGACGATCAGCAGCCCGCTCGCGATCTCCACGGCCTGCATCCGCGCCTTGACCCGCTGGAGCAGTCGCAGCGCCGGCCCGAGCGCCAGGCCGGCCAGGACGAATGGCACTCCCAGCCCCAGGCCGTAGACGAACAACAGCAGCATCCCGCGGGCCACGGTGTGCTCCTGGCCGGCCAGCGCTAGCAAGGCGGCCAGAAACGGGCCGACGCACGGAGTCCAGCCGATCGCGAACGCGGCCCCCATCAGCAGAGCGCCCGGATAGCCGCCTCGGGCGTGCCCAAAGTCAGCCCGCGATGCTCGGAACAGCAGAGGAATCCTGATCAGGCCGAGCGTGTGCAGGCCGAACGCGATCACGATCAGCCCGGCGATCCGCAGCAAGAACGTCTGGTGCTGGAGCACTAGCTGTCCGAGCAGCGAGGCCGACGCACCGAGCAGGGTGAACACGGCCGAGAGACCGAGGACAAACGCGACCGAACGGCCGAGGACGCGGGCGCGCGTGGCCGCGCCGGTCGGCGCGGCGATCTCCTGGGTCGACAGCCCGGTCATGTAGCCAAGATAGGCCGGCAGCAGCGGCAGCACGCACGGCGACACGAACGACAGCGCCCCGGCCCCCCAGGCCAGCAGCAACGTCAATGGGTCCAGCGTCAGCGCCTCGTAGCTCATCTGGTCTTGTGCCTGCGCTTACCGATGGGGCGGCCGCGCGCTGGCCCTTTCGACGATCCCGAGCCCCACATCCATCTCGTGCCGCGCGCCACACGGGTGAGGTCTCCGCCGCGCGGCTAGCGGAGAGTGAATATCTCGACCAGGCCGCTCGCCGAGCCGCCCGGCGTCCGCCCGCCGGCGACGACGTAGAGCACGCCGTCAAGCTGGAGCACTCCCAGGCCGTGGCGCGGCGTCGGCAGCGGGGCCAGCGTGGCCCAGCTATCGGTCGCCGGGTCGTACGCCTCGTGCTCGGCAAAGGTCCCATTGTTGTCCTCGCCGCCCAGAACGTGGATCCGACCGTCCAGCACGGCCGCCCCGATCCCGCTTCGCGCCGTTGGGATCGGCGCGCTGGTGGTCCAGCTGTCGGTCGTGGGGTCGTACACCTCGTGGATGTCCAGGTTGCGGCCGAAGTTGCCGCTGACCCGACCGGCAATGACGTGGACCCGCCCGTCTAGCTCGGCCCCGGCGAGGTGGTCACGGCCGGTCGGCATCGGCGCGCGGGCCCCCCACTCCCCGGTTGCCGGGTCGTACACCTCGTTCTCCTGGCGGTTGCCCCGACCGGCCTGGCCGCCGACGGCGTAGATCTGGCCGTTGGCCGTAACACAGACCAACGCTCCCCGGGCGGTCGGCAGTTGCGGCAGCGCGCGCCAGCTATCCAGGGTCGGGTCGTACTCGTAGGCGTCGGCGATCGCCGCGCCGGTCGCGGCGTCATAGCCGCCGATGACGTACAGCTTGCCGCCGGCAGCGGCTGCACCAGGGTGGTGGACGCCGCGCGGCAGCGGGGCGCGGACCTCCCATCGGTCGGTCGAAGGATCGTACGCCTCGACGACGTCGCTGCCACTGCCGAAGCCGCCGACGACGTACAGCCGACCGTCGACCACCGCCGCCCCAACCTCCCCGCGTTCGGTCGACATCGAGCTTCGCATCGACCAGGCGCCTTGCTGGCGCGACGTCGCGGAGATCGGTGCCGAGGAGGGGGGGCCAGCCGGGTCGGCTCCGCGCGTCGGACCGGCCGCGCCAGCCTGCCCGGAGCAGGCCAGCAGGACCGGCACGACCGCGAGAAGCACAGCGATCCGTGCGCCGCACGGTTCGAGTCGATAGGTCGGGATCGCTGCCCACCGCGGCATTGGCGCTAGGCCGTGCGGGCGCGGAGGCGGGCGGCCTCGCGGCGGCTCGGGGCGAGGACCGTCTCACCGCTTGGCAACGCCGAGTCAACGTGGAGGACATGCTCGAAGTCGGCTTCGACCACGTCCGCGTCGATCCGGACGTTGCGCCCGAGCTTCAGTCCAGGCGGCACCCGCACCCGCTTGCCCACGACGGAGATGCCGGTTGACAGGTTCCCGGGCTCGAGCCGGTTCGGCGTCCGGTCGGTGCCCCGGCCGACGACCGCGCCGGCCCCGACGACGACTTCCTTGTCCATGATGGCCTGGTCGACGACGGCGTCGCGCCCGACAATCGCGTCGGTCATCAGGATCGAGTTTCGGACGACGGCCCCCTCGGCAACGAAGACGCCGGGCGACAGCACCGAGCATTCAACCGTCCCGTAGATGTTGCAGCCGTGCGAGATCAGGCTGTTCGCCACCCGCGCCTGTCCCGCAACCTTGGCCGGCGGCCGCTCCTCGCTGCGGGTGTGGATCACCCAGTCGGTGTCCCACAAATCTACGTCGGACGGGTCGCCAAGCAACCCCATGTTTGCCTCCCAGTAGGAGGCGATCGTCCCGACGTCGCGCCAGTAGTCCTCGAAGCGGTAGGCGAACACGCGGTCGGTCTCCACCATCCGCGGAATGACGTCCTTGCCGAAGTCGTGCGCCGACGTCCGCAGCCGCGAGTCCTCGGTCAAGCGTCGGGTCAGGATCTCCGGGTTGAAGACGTAGATCCCCATCGAGATCAACGTGCTCCGCGGTCGCGCGGGCTTCTCCTCGAACTCGACGATCTGGCCCGCGTCGTCGACGATCATCGTCCCGAAGCGGTGGGCTTCCTCGAGCGGCACCTCCATCACTCCGACGGTCACGTCCGCGTGCTGCTCGCGGTGATAGCTGAGCATTGGGCCGTAGTCCATCTTGTAAATGTGGTCGCCGGAGAGGATCAGCGCCAGGTCCATCTTCCAGTCGGCCAGGAACGGGAGGTTCTGGAACACGGCATCCGCGGTGCCTCGATACCAATCCGACTCGCGCCGGCCAAGGTACGGCTGGAGCAGCCGAATGCCGCCCCGGGCGCGGTCCAGGTCCCACGGCTTGCCAACGCCAATGTGGTCGTGGAGCGAGTGGGGACGGTACTGCGTCAGGACGGCGACGTTGTAGATGTCCGAGTTGACGCAGTTCGACAGGGCGAAGTCGATGATCCGGTACTTACCAGCGAACGGCACCGCCGGCTTGGCGCGCTTGACCGACAGGACGGACAGCCGCTCGCCCTGCCCGCCCGCGAGGATGACCGCTACGATGCTCACGCCAGCAACTCCTGCGCACCACCCTCAGGTCGAGGGGCGAGGACGTGGGCCTGCCCGTCCGCTCCAAGGGACGTCGGCTCCTTCCTGGACCCGAAGCCCCACGCCGACGTGCGTCTTCGGCAGGCGGTGTCGATCCCGCTGGCCGGCATTATGGCAGGTGGCTCCACGTGAGTCCACAGTCTTTCACACCTGCTTCCAGACTCGTGACTCACGACCTGAGGTGCTCGTGGGCAAAGGCGCTCCAGTCATCCCGCTTCTGACCGATAGGGTGCCTCAGACCACCAGCAGCAGGATTCGGTAGAACTGCCGATACAGCTTCGCCAGCTCCACCACCAGCCTCGGCGAGCTTGGCGGCTGGTCCGGCATGACGTGATCGAACAGCTCGAACTCGGTATACAGGCCGACGTCCTCCGCCGGCGCCCGCGCCACCAGCCGCCGCGACTCGGTGTACGGGATGAACCTGTCCGCGAGGTCGTGCATGACGAACAGCTCGGCGTGAAGCTGGTCGAGCACCTGCGAGGGCGAGATCCGCCGTAGACGCTCCTGCGAAGCCGGGGGCAGCACGGCCAACGCCCGCTCTGCCTCCTCCGCCGAGAGCCCCTCCACCAGCCCGAGGACGGCGCGCCCAACTGGAGAGAGGCGGTCGGTCTCCGCCCGCGCGTCCGGCTCTTCCTGGACCAGCAGCCGATCGAGGATCATCCGGTCCTCGCCTTCTGGCAGCGTGTCGATCATCTGGCGGCCGAGCACCCACCTGGTCAGTGAATGCGGCTCCCAGTGCTCGTCGGTGCCCGCGTACGAGAGGCTGCGCGTGGCGACCGCGCGGAGCACGTCGCGGGCGTCGTGGTAGCCGCCAAACGCGTTGACGAATCGAAGCTGTCCTGCCAGCCGTGGGTCGCCGGCCGCCAGGACCGCCAGCGAACCGCCAACCGAAAAGCCCAGGATGCCGATCCGCTCTGGATCAACGTCGTCGCGTGCTCGCAGCAGCTCTACCTCCTGGACAATGGCGTCGACCTCCTCGGGTGGGACCAACCCCTCGGCCAGTCTCGTCGAGGCCGGCACCATCACAACCGCGCCGGCCCGGCTGAGACCCTCGGCGAAGCGGACCAGCATCGGCGCGTCGTTCCCGACCGGCCGCGCCCCCAGGATCAGGATCAACGCACCGTGCCGACCGCTCGCGTTCGGTACGTACAGGTCGCCCTCGACGTGCCCCACGCTGTACTCGAACGCGAACTCCTCGCGCCGCGGCGACGGCGTGAGCCAGATCAGCGGCCGAATCGGCACCTGGTTGAAGACCTCCGGCAGCAGCAGCACGCTCTTCGCCGCGACGCGCCCAGGATGCGTGGCAAGCAGGAGGAGCAAGGCGGCGATTGGCAGGAGAGCGATCCGCCAACCCCGTCGTGGCCGCGCACGCTGAAGGTCTCCTGGCGGGGGCCCGCCCTCTGCCCGCTCCCTGTCCGATTGCACCTAGCTGCTCGCGCTCGAGTAGCGCTGCAGCGAGTAGCCCCAGAAGCGGTTCGAGGCCCAGAGCAGCGCGCAAGTCAGGCCGACCTGGTACGGGGCCATCCACGGATCGAGCAGGCCGAGCAGCGCCTTCGAAGGCAGCGTGGCGACCAGCGCGATCGGGATGGCGAACGTCACGAGGAGGCGAAGCGGTCCGCGAAAGACGTCGCTTGGGACGCGCGCAACGCTCATGATCGCCGGCAGGAGGTGCCCGATGTTGTTGATCCGCCCGGTCCAGATCGCCAGGGTGACGGTCATGAACCAGAGCGCGTAGATCGAGACGACCGCGCAGGCGACCAGCAGCAGGTACAGGGCGACGTCGACGGGCGATGGCTGCAGGCCGACGCGCCGAACGCCGAAGAGCACCGTGCCAATGGCGACGAGGACGCCCGGCAGCTCGGTGAAGTCGACGTAACGCACCGAGACCAGGAACTGGCTGGCGATCGGCTTGGTCAGCACGAAATCCAGCTCGCCCTTGTTGACCAGTTCGGAGAGCCTGAACATGCTGCGCTGGAACAGGAAGTTCTTCGCGCCGACGACCAACACGAACGTGCCGCTGAGGATGAACATCCGATCCAGGTTCCACCCGACGATGTCGCGGACGTTGCTGAAGACCAGGCCGGCCAGGATTAGCGAGAGAAACGCCCAGCCCAAGCTGGCGATCGCGCTGAACGCGAAGTGGACGCGGAACTCCAACTCGCGCACCAGACAATTCCGCAGGCAGGCGACGTACACGCGCCAGTAGCGGACGGCGTGGGTCATCCGCCGACCGCCTCGTAGCGACGCAGGCCGCACCGCCAGATTGCGCAGGCGAGCATGCCCAGTCCGAATGTCCAGGCGAGCTGGGCGAGGAGCGCTTGGAGGAGCGCCGGGCCGACCAGGCGGCCGATCGCCGCCTGGACCGGAACGTAGAAGAGGTACTGGAACGGCAGGACGTCCGCCGCGGGGCGCAGCCAGCCTGGGAGGAGGTCCAACGGCAGCAGGAACCCGCCGAAGACCAGGGTCAGGACTTCGTGCAGGGTCACGAGGCCGAAGATGTCGGTCAGCCAGAAGCCGCAGAAGCCGAGGCACAGCTTCAGGAAGAAGGAGGCCAGATACCCCAGGACGATGCTCAGCGCCACCGGCGGCAACCACGTCCACGCGACGGACGGCGCGTCGAGGTGCGGCGCTAGCCAGAGCAAGCAAGACAGCAGGACCGGCGCAACGAGCACCAGGCGAAACCCGCGCCAGGCGAAGTCCGGTAGCAGCCACGTCGCCCAGGGGTTCATCGGCCGAACCAAGAGCATCGAGAGCTCCCCCTGGCGGATCTGGCGGTCGACGTCCCACTCGCAGTGGGCGGTGATCGCATTGCGGAGGACCATCACCGCTAGCGTGTAGAGCAGCATCGAGCCGAGATCGTAGCCGGCGATCTGGTCATGGCCTTCGTAGGCGGCGAGCCAGACGAACGCCATCGTGATCGGCCCCAGTACGTCGTAGAGGAACCAGATCACCGCCTCGGCGCGGTACTGGACCGCATCCTGGAACGCGATCCGCCAGAGCGCGACGTAGAGGCCCATACCCTGCCCCTAGCCTCCCTCGATGAACAGCGCCCGGATGACGTCCTCGACGTCCGGCTCCTGGATCGCCAGGTCGCGGACCGGCAAGGCAGCCAGGAGGCGGGCGGCGCGCTCAGGAACGTCGGCGCGCGGGACGCGGAGCGTCACCTTGTGGGGCTGCCAATCGGCCAGCTCGCCGAAGGCCGCCAGCTCAGCCCTGGCAACCGGTCGGTCCAACTCAACCTGGAGCAGCTTGTCGCCGGCGTGGCGCCGGACCAGGTCATCCAGTCGGCCATCGTAGACCAGGCGGCCCTGGTTGATGACGACCACTCGCCCGCACAGCGCCTCCACGTCGTCCATGTAATGGCTGGTCAGCAGGATCGTCGCCGCGTGACGCTGGTTGTAGTCGGCGAGGAACTCGCGGATCTTCTTCTGCATCACGAGGTCCAGCCCGATCGTCGGCTCGTCCAGGAACAGCACGTCCGGGGCGGTGGAGCAGCGCGCCGGCCAACTCGCACTTCATCCGCTCGCCGAGCGAGAGCTTGCGTACCTGAACCCCGAGCAGCGGACCTAGCTCCAGCAGCTCGACCAGCTCGTCCAGCGCCGCCCGGAACTCGGCCTCCGGCACGCCGTAAATCTCCTTGTTCAGCAGGAACGACTCGATCGCTGGCAGGTCCCACCAGAGCTGGTTCTTCTGGCCCAGGACGAGCGAGAACCGTCGCTGGAACGCCCGCTCTCGGCGGAACGGCTCGTGGCCCAGCACCCGCACCTGCCCCGAGGTCGGGTAGAGCAGCCCGGCCAGCACCTTGAGCGTGGTCGTCTTGCCAGCCCCGTTCGGCCCAAGGAAACCGATCAGCTCGCCGCGACCGATCCGAAAGCTGACGTCGTCAACGGCGCGGACGTCCAGGTAGCTCCGACGCGCCAGCCCGCGCAGCGACGCAAGCAGGCCGGGCTCTTTCTTGGCGACGCGGTACACCTTCGACAGGCCGTCGACAGCAATGACTGGCGCTACGACATCTACCATCGGCATTGAACCTACGCTGGGCGTTGAACCTACGGTCGGCGCTGCGCGCGGCGGCCGACGGGCCCGCGTCGTCTTCGGACCCTTCAGGTGGTCGCCGCGGCCACCGCCGGAGTGTCCGCGGCCCGCCGGCGCGGTTCCAGCGCCACGGCGAACAGGGTGGCCAGCAGGGACAGGCCCACGCCGACGACGATCACCGGCGGGTAGCCGCCGAGCAGGTCGTAGCCCAGCCCGGCCAGGTACGAGCCGACGGCCGAGCCGAGCTGGTGAGCGACGACCAGCAGACCCATCAGCGCGCCGATCATCCGCGACCCAAACAGCTCGGCGGCTGCCTTTGCGCTCAGCGGGACCGTCGCCATGTCGGTCAGCCCGAACACCAGCGCGAAGAGGACCAAAGCCAGCTCATCGGTCGCCGTCGCCAGCCAGAGCAGCGCGAAAGCCCGTACCCCGTACGCCGCGATCAGCGGTCGTCGGCTGCCCCAACGGTCGGCTGCCTGGCCGGCCCCGATCAGGCCAAAGACGTTCGCCAACCCGAGCAGCCCGAGCACCTGCGCGCCAAGCACGTCCGGCAGTCCAACGTCGGCCGCGTACGGCACCAGGTGGGTGTGGACGAGCCCGAGGGTCGTCATCCCGCATAGGAAGTAGGCCCCGAAGAGCAGCACGAACGGCCGTTGCCTGAATGCCGCGCGGTACACGCCGGCCAGCCCCGGCGTCACCACCCGCGGCGGAGCTGGCGATCGACCGAGCAGCCACCAGGCCACCGGCAGCACCAGGAGCAGCAGGCCCAGGCCGAAGCCGGCCATCGTCGAGCGCCAGCCGACCGCGGCGATGGCCAGCGCTCCCAGCGGCGCCAACAAGAGCTGTCCGAGCGGCGCACCGGCGCTGATGATCCCGAAGATCAGGCCCTGGCGTCGGACGAACCGCTGGACAACCGCCGCGGCAATCGTCGCGTTCGCCGCGCCAGCGTAGGCCAGCGAGGTAACCATGACGAACATCAGGGCAAACTGCCAGAGCGTCCCCGCCTGTGACGCGCCGATCGCCCCGAGGCCCGCGAACAGAACCGCGCCGGGGACGATCAGTCGCGGGCCGTGGACGTCCACGAGCCGCCCGGCGAGCGGCTGACCGAGCCCGAAGGCCAGGAGGCTGAGCGCAGCGACCAGCGCCACGGCGGCACGGTCAGCCGCGAATTCGGCCTCCAGCGGCCTGACCCAGATCCCAAAGACCTGGCGCAGTCCCCCGACCCCGAACACGACCAGCAGCGCCCCGCCCGCCAGCCCCAACCCGCTCGCGCCCATGCCACGATTGTACCTGCCGCCTGGACGACGGGTGCTCTGAGTGCGGACGGGAAGCAGCGCCTGCCCGTCATTCAACGATGCGCGACGTCTCCGGCCGACAGCTTCCCAGGGTCGACCGGCTACCTGCCGAAGCCGCCTCCGAGCTCCAGGACGACGAAACGGTCGTCGGCCCACAGCTCGGTCGGTTGCAGGAACCGGTACGCCTCGGCGCGGGCGCGCTCGGCGACGATGTAGCGGATGCCGTACTTGCGGGCCAGGTGGCCGACGATGTCAGGTGGATACGCCGTCGAGTTGACGACGAGCGGATAGCCGGTGAAGGCGTGCAGGACGTGGTCGCCGAGGATCGGACCCCGGCCGCGGGCGACCAGCGCGTCGGCGGCGGCACGCAAATGGCGTGTCTCCTCAACCCACTCGGTCTCGCCCTGGCCACCGAAGTTGTCGCGGACCAGCCCGCCGTCGTAGTAGTACGTGTGGCTCGGGATCGTCGCGAAGGTCCACAGGTTGGTGAACAGGCACAGCCCAACGGTGATCGACACGAGCAAGTTCCGCATGGCCGGTGGCTTGAGCTGCCAGGCAAACCAGCTTCCAATCGCCATGACCAACGGCAGCAGGGGCACCAGGTAGCGGAACTTCGTCGTCGGCCACCAGACCACCAGCGCCAGGTGAACCAACGCCAGGATGACGAGCGCGGTCAGGCCGTGACTGGGTGTGGTGGATGCGGGGGCATCCGGGCCTTCCACTCCCCGACATCCAGCGCCCAACACCCACCACCCGACGCCCGCCAGGAAGAAGCCTAGCAGCACCGGCGTGAGGACCAGGAGCTGGCGCGCCACGAAACCGACGTTGCCATACAGGTCGACCGCCCGCGCCCGCGCCGCCGCCGCCGCGCCCTCGATCGGAGGGAGGGTGCGCTTGATCACCTCGTCGCCGAGGATGACGTACTCGACCTGTCGGCTGCCGCCGGCCAGCGAGCGCTCGAGCGGCTGGCTCCAGAGCGGGTTGCCGAATACGACCGCGTTGTGGGCCAGCCAGGGCGCGGCGACGGCGAGCATCACGCCCAGGCTGATGGCCGGGCCGACCAGCGCCTCGCGTCGGAATGCCCGCCGTCCGTGGCCCACGACGTGGATCACGACCAGCGCGACTGGTAGCGTCACGGCCGGGTAGTTCGTCAGCAAGGCAAGCCCCATGATGATCCCGACGACCGCTGCGCCGCGCCGTTCGTCGAGGCCGCGGGCACCGGCGCGCCAGACGAAGAGCAGATAGAAGAGCGCCAGCAAGATCCAGAGCGAGCCGTTGCCCGAGAAGTCGACCAGCGGGTACGAGGCGGCGACCAGGCCAGCGGTCAGCAGCCCCGGCCCGTGCCCGATCAGCGGTCGGCAGGCCAGGTAACAGAGCGGTACCAGCACAACCCCGACGAGAAGGCTGAGCAGCTTCAGCGCCGCGTAGCCGTTGCCGAGCAGGAGCGCGAGCGGGGCGCCGAGTAGCGGCCACAGCGGCGGGTGCTGGTCCGGTGGGTAGCCCCAGCCAAAGCGGTCGATCGGGTAGTAGCGGACGTCTACGATCGGGACGAGCAACGCTCCGCGCGTCGCCACAGAGTCGGCAATCGCCGCGTCGAGGACGACGTCGCCGTGGGGCCAGACGTTGAAGGCGAACGCGGCGAGCCGCCAGACGGCGCCCGCGAGCGTCAGTGCCATCAGGATTGGGACCACCGACCGTCCCGCTGCTGTCCTGGGCGTCAGCGGGTGGGTGACGGCGCCGATACCCGGAGACACACGAGGCCCCTCCGGTGGCCCACCATCGGGACGACCGTCACAGGTGGACGAACTGGGGCCGGCGGGACGCCCGCGGTCCGACGGGGCGTGCCCGCGCCGCGGACGGAAACGAGGCAGGCCCGTCTGGCTCCTCCCTGTGGACAGTCGCGCCATGATAGCATAGGCTTCCTGCTCGTAGGCCCCGAACTGATCGGGGCGCCGCGCGCCCGCGAGGATGTGATGCACACTCCGTCACCCTCCACCTCTCGGCGCGTCGTCGTGGTCGAAGACGACGAGGCGATCCTGGACATGGTACAGACGGTGCTCGAATCCGAGGACATCCTGGTCCACGGGTTCCGCAACCCGGCCGAGGCGCTGTGCGCGCCAGAGCTGTCGCTGGCCGACCTGGTGTTGCTGGACCTGACCCTGCCGACCATGAGCGGCGAGGAGTTCATGGGCGCGCTTCGCGCGCGCGGCGCGCGCGTGCCGGTGTGCATCATGACCGCCGTCGCCGAGATCGACGAGCGTGGCCGCTTGATGGGCGCTGACGGGGCGATCCGCAAACCGTTTGACCTGGACGACCTGCTGACCACGGTCGGAAGGTTCGTCAGGTGATCATCCAGGCCTGGCGGGCTCGAGCGGTTCTGCATCATGCCGGTCCGGACATCCAGGAGGTAACGCATGGCTGATCGCGTCCGCGCGGCTATGGTTGGCGTCAGCGTGATCGGCGAGCCGGGCCAGCCAATCGCCGCGTTGCCCCGCGCGTGACGACTCGCACAACCCGTCCGCGCGTCGCCGTCATCGGAACGGGCGGGTCGATCTCGACCGTTGGCCGCCACAGTTTGGACCTGTTCGAGTACGGTGACTTCGGCCGAACGCTCGAAGTGGACGAGCTGCTGGCGCGCTTTCCGGATGTGTCCGCAGCGGCGGAGGTCGTCCCAATCCGCTTCCGAGCCTTGCTCAGCACCGCGGTCGGCCCCCGTGAGTGGCTCGAGCTGCACGAGCTCGTCCACGACCTGGCGGCTCGAGAAGAGCGGCCGGACGGGATCGTGATCACCCACGGGACCGCCACGCTCGAGGAGACGGCCTACTTCCTCAACCTGACCGTGAAGGTCGATCTGCCGGTCGTGCTGGTCGGGGCCCAGCGACCGCCCAACGGCCTGAGTACGGACGCGGGGCTCAATCTCGTCAATGCCGTCCGCGTGGCAGCGGCCCCCGCGTCTCGCGGCCTCGGCGTACTGGTCTTGCTCAACGACGAGATCCAGGCGGCGCGCGAGGTCACCAAAGGCTCCACCTATCGCCTGGAGACGTTTCGGAGCCCTGACCTCGGCATGCTCGGCTACGCCGACCCGGATGGGCATGTCGCGATCTACCGTGCCCCGACGCGCCGGCACGCCCCGCACACCGAGTTCGACGTCGCCGGCCGCGCCGACCTCCCGCGCGTTGACATCGCCTACTCCTACGCCGGCTCGGACGGCGCCGCCATCGACGCGCTGGTCGCTGGCGGGGCCGCGGGCATCCAGGGCGGGTCGGAGCGCGCTCGTCGAGGCGCGGCGTGCTGGCGTGCTCGTCGTCCAGGGCGGGCGCGTCCAGCGCGAGCGCGAGCACGAACAGGGCATCGTGGTGGCCGACAACCTCAAGAGTGGCGGGCGCTCACCGACGACCGCCGTGCTCCGAGCAGGCGTGCTCGTCGTCCAGAGCAACAGGGCCGGCAGCGGGCGCGTCCTCAGGCGCGAACGCGAGCGCGAACAGGGTATCGTGGTGGCCGACAACCTCAACCCGCAAAAGGCGCGCGTGCTGGCGATCCTCGCCCTGACAGTCACCGACGACCCCGAGCAGGTCCAACGGTTCTTCGAGCAGTATTGACCAAAGCATGGACAACTGGTATCGCGCACGCCCTCGGTCACGCCGAGGACCGTTCGCCTAAAACCGTTCATGAGAAGGGAGGAGGCGCCATGCTCGACCTGGTGATCCGCGGGGGCACGGTGGTCGCCCCGCACGGCACGGGCTCCTGGGACGTTGCTATTCGGGGCGAGCAGATCGTCGCGCTGGCCGAGCCGGGCACACTGACTGAGGACGTCGCGCGGGTCGTGGACGCGGCCGGCAAGATCGTGGTCCCGGGTGGCATCGACCCGCACGTCCACAGTAAGTGGACGGTCCCGAGCCCCGGCGGCAGGCCCCCAGGCCTGAGTGCGCCGCCGCCGGTGGTCAGCCGCGCCGCGCTGTTCGGCGGGACGACGACGCTCGTCGACTTTGCCATGTGGACGCCGGGCGACACCCTGCAGCAGACGATCGAGCGGCGCGAGGCAGACTGGGAGGGCGAGTCCCGGACCGACTACGCCTACCACCTCATCCTGGGAGGCGACGTGCCCCCTGAGGTGCTCGACCAGCTTCCGGAAGCGATCCAGGCGGGCTTTCCGAGCGTCAAGATCTTCACCACCGACATCACGCCCAGTCGGCGCGGCCGCAAACTTGGCTTCGGCCTGATCTGGGAAGTGTTGCAGCGCACGGCGCGGCATGGCGGCGTTGCTGCGATCCACGCCGAGGACGACGACATCGTCATGCACATGTACGACAAGCTGACTCGAGAGGGGCGGGTCAGCTTCGAGCACATGCCCGAGGTGCACAACACCCTTTCCGAAGACCTGGCCTTTCGGCGGATCATCCGCCTGGCTGAGCGCATCGAGGGGGCGGCGCTGTACATGGTCCACGTCAGCGCCGCCGAGGGCGTTCGGGCGATCGCCGAATCGCGCGGCCGCGGCTTCCCGATCTACGGCGAGACCTTGCACCACTACGCGTCGCTGACCAGTGAGGCGTACCATCGTCCGAACGGCCAGATCTACCATACCTACCCCTCGCTGAAGAGCGAGGACGACCGACTCGCCCTCTGGGACGGTATGACTCGTGGGACGATCGGGACCGTCGCGACGGACGGAATCTGCACCCCGCTGAGCGTCAAGGTCCAGGGAAATCGGATCGACGACACGACCGGCGGCCACGCCGGGCACGAAGCGCGGATGGGGATCGTCTACACCGAGGCCGTCGCTCGGCGCGGCTTCTCGCTCCAACGCTTCGCCGACCTGACCTCGGCCAACGCCGCCAGGATCCTTGGCCTGTACCCGCGCAAGGGTGCCCTCGCCCCCGGCAGCGATGCCGACGTCGCCCTGATCGACCCCACGATCGCCAAGCGCTTGAGCAACGACGACCTCCACGAGACGGACTACAGCCCCTGGGAAGGCTGGGAGATCGCGGGCTGGCCAGTTGTGACCATCTTGCGCGGCAAGGTCGTCGTCGAGTACGGCCAGCTCCACGCAGAGCCCGGCTACGGCCAGCGCATCCCGCGCAGGGTCGCCGACGCCGTCCGCGCCGGGCCGACGGTGTGAGGATCGGCAGAGCCGTGCGTTAGAAGAAGGGCAGCTCGAGCAGCGATGCGACGAACAGCACGACGTCGTACAGGGCGTGCACGAAGATGGCGGCGGTCGTGTTCCAGCGCGCTCGTACCCAGGCCAGCGCCGCGCCGGTGACGAACACGCCGACGAGCGCGTCGGTGCCGTACTGGAAGGCGTGCATCGCGGTAAAGGCCAGGTTCGGGAGCAGCCAGCCGAGGCGCGTCTGGAGCAGGCCGCGGGCGATGATCTCCTCGCTAACGCCGGCGGTCACGCCAGCGCCGACGGCCGTCACGGTCGAATCCCCAACCCAGGCAAACAAGCGCTCGACGTCCTCGGCACTCGTGCGCGGCCACTCCGCCCAGCCCCAGAGCTCGAAGGTCAGTCGGTCGAGTGCCGTCCCGAGCACCAGCAGGCCGGCGGTGATGCCGACCAACCTGGCCAGGTCCCGCGCGTCAAGCCGCAGGATGCCGAGCCGTTTGAGCGCCGCGCGCGCTCCCCGGCAGCCTGGAGCGCCCGCGGCGACGAGCGCCAGCAGCAGCGTCCAGCACAGGGCGTAGGCGAGGTCCAGCACCTGCCCGCTGGTCGACCGATCGACGTCCAGCACCGTCGGGTCCTCGGCGAGGATGCGCAGAAAAGGCGCCTCGCCGGCAAGCGCGACCAGCGGCACGCAGGCGATCAGAGTAAAGGCCAGCAGCCCGACCACCGCCTGGGCGTGCGCCGAGCCGCCAAGCTCGCGGCTGCCGCCCAATCGCGTTGCGATCGATAGCCAGCGACCCGACGCGACGAGCACCATCGTTGCCGTCAGCACCAGCAGGAGCAGCGCGCCGGCCACGAGCAATGCCCTCGTGCGCTCGCCCGATCGGTCCTCAGCCTGCAGCGACGGATCGAGTGCGAAGGCGATGAGCGCCAACGTTCCCACGCCGAAGGTCAGGAGCAGCAGCCAGAACCACGCCCAGGCCAACTGTCGTGCCCAGCTCCGGGTCCGCCCGAGCTGCAGCAGTCCGGCCAGCAGGACGAACGGGCCGATCCCCGCGCCGGGGCTGACAGCGTGACTGACCTCGCCGCCGATCAGCAGCCCGCCGACGATCCCCAGCATCATCGACACCAGGCCGGCGACGAGCAGGCGCGTCGGTTGGGGCTGCCCAGTGGATCGACCTACCGTGTCGACGTCCGCGGGCTCGCGGTTGGCAGGCTCGGGGATGGCCATGGGCCGCGCCTCTGCAAGCTTCACGCCGCGCTACCGCACGGCCTGCTGCCCGCCGTGCTCATCACTCGCCGTCGGCCGCGAGCAGTTGACGCCTGGTCGCGGTCATCCCTATGATCGCGCGTGAGGCGAGCGGTGCGCCGAAGCCGCGACAGGTAGCGGGACGATGACGATGCTGGTCGGTGGTCAACCGTTCTACGGACTCCCGGTCGGCATCCTGTTGCTTGACGCTCGTTTCCCGCGCCCGCCCGGCGACATCGCCTTCGCCGAGACGTTCGACTTTCCGGTTCTCTACCGCGTGGTGGGCCGTGCCACGCCAGCCCGCGTCGTGCTCGACGCCGCTGATGGGCTCGTCGAGGCATTCTGCGACGCGGCCCGTGAGCTGGAAGCCGCGGGCGCGCGGGCGATCGGCACGTCGTGCGGTATGTTGGCCATGCACCAGCACGCCCTTGCCGCAGCCGTCGGCGTGCCCTTTTTCACCTCAAGCCTGATCCAGGTGCCCACGGTGCTGGCCGCCCTTGGGCCTGGCCGCAAGGTCGGCGTGCTGACGATCAGCGCCGTCACCCTGACCGCGGACCATTTCTCGGCAGTCGGCGTCGACGCGGCGATGCTCGAGCGTGTCGTCGTCGCCGGCCTGGAGCAGGCCGATGCCCTGTACCGCCCGATCATCGACAACCGCGGTCCGCTCGACGTCGCCAGGGCCGAAGCGCAGGTCGTGCGAGCCGCCGTCGAGCTGGTCGAGGCCAATCCCGAGATCGGCGCCCTCGTCCTGGAGTGCACCAACCTCCCGCCGTACGCCGCCGCCATCCAGCGGGCCACCGGGCTGCCCGTCTGGGACGCCATCGGCCTGATCCGCTGGATCCACGCCGCCGTCCGCCAGCGTCCCTACGACCGCGCCGCGATGCCGAACGTCCTGACCCCAGAGCGCACACTGGCGCCGTAGCGCCACATCGTGTCACCGCTCGTCGCCGTCACCACCGATACTAGCCGTAGCTGATTCGCTCAGTGCGGCTATCCGTTTGGGGATCAACGCTCGTGAGATCCACCGTACGATCCGCAGGTTGCGGGAGCGGCCTACCTCGTTGAACTCGTTGGATTGGATCGCGAGGGGGTGATCGTCAAGCTCACCCCCTCCGAGAGACCACAGTCACACGGAGCATGAAGGAGGACGTCAGGTGAGTGACAACGCTCTCCCACAAGTCTCCCGGCCGCATAGTGGCAAGTTGAGCAACGAGCTACAAACCTTGACGACCGAAAATTGGGATCACCTGCCGACTCTAATTGAGATACTCAATGAGCTACTCTTCCGCCGAAGGAGACTAGCTAGGCAACTTAGAGGTAATATCGTTGATCGCATCATTGAACTCCAGCAGGAAAGTTTCATTTCGCCTACGACTGATGCACCGGAAGGGCCCGGTCAAGTCAAAGGTGAGGAGTGGCCGGATACCGGCCTCCTTAGATTCATGGGGTACAGCGTCGGACAGAATGGGGCGGGTGACGACTCACGAAGATCCATTCTCGATGACGTATATGCGCTGAATGTTCCCAGAGTGGTTTCGAAGGATTACATGTCAGCATGGGGAGCGCCTGGAACGGGCCAGAGGCTACGTAAGATGGCCGAATGCATAGCAGCTTTTGCGCGCAATGCCAAACGTAGGCGTTCATCTGCGATGGCGACAGCCATTAGGGAGTGGGAGACGGACCTAGAGTACTTGAAGCGAACCTACTACATCGGACATTACAACTTTGCCTGGCCAGACACTTCTCTTTGAGTGATACCACTCTCGTCTGATCGTGCCGTCTATTTGCGGGATCGTGGGACGGGATCGAAGACGGCCTCGATCGAGTGCCATCCGCCTACCGACGATGACGTCGGCGTCATCCCCCGTGCCGCCTTCGCGTCTATCACCCCACATGACGTCCGTGGCTGACTCTCCCGCTACGGCTACCTCCGGAGGTTCAAGCCTCATGTGAACCGCCATCGCGGTATCCTGGAACGACGCAACCTGCCTATGAGTTTGCTCGCGGCTCGCCCCCCGGCTGCAACAGCAGGGTCAGCAGAGCCATCCGGACGTACAGGCCGTTCTCGGCCTGGCGGAAGGGGGCCACGCGGGGGTCGGCTTCCAGACCCATGGCCAGCTCCGGGCCGCGTGGCAGCGGGTGCAGGACGATGGCCGTCGGCTTCAGGCGGCCCAGCACCTCGGCGTCGACGACGTAGCTGCGCCGGACCGGCTCGAAGCGTTGGGCCAGTGTCATGCGGTCGGAATGGGCTCGCGTGATGTACAGGACGTCGGCGCTCGCGGCGACGGCGTCGAGGTCGTCCAGCTCCTCGAAGTCGGCGCCGGCATCGGTCAGCCGCTCGCGGACGGCCGGCCGGAGGCGGAGGGTGGCGGGCGAGACAAAGCGCAGGCGCACGTTCGGCAGCTTGGCCAGCAGCTCGGCCAGGGAGTTCACCGAACGCTCGTAGGTCAGGTCACCGACCAGCGCGATCTCGAAGTCGTCCAAACGGCCGAGCTCGCGGCGAATCGTGTAGGCGTCGAGCAGCGCCTGTGTCGGGTGCTGGCCCTCGCCGTCGCCAGCGTTGATCACTGGCACGGTTGAAGCCGTCGCGGCGCGGGCGGCACCCCCTTCTTCGTGGAACCGAATCAGCAGCGCGTCGTAGCCGTACGAGCACAAGACGCGGACACGATCCTCGATCGGTTCGTCGGCTTGACGGCGCTCCTCGGCGCCAACCTCGATCCCGCTGACCGTCCCGCCGAGGAGCGTCATCGCGCTCTCGAACGAGATCCGCGTCCGCGTGCTGGGCTGGTAGAACAGGCAGAACAGCCGGCGCCCGACGAGCAGCCGCGAGTCGCCGAGCGCATGAATCTCACGCATCAAGTCCGCCCGCGGGAACAGCTCCTCGTGCAGCCACGCGGGCGAGAACTGCCCGGCGTCAAGGATGTGCCGCGGCGCGCTCATGGCAAGACGCTCGGAACCGGGCAGATCACGGCACGCCGCCGCGCTCGGCGATCGGCGTCTCGGCCACCGGCGTCCCCACGCTCGGGCTCCGCGGAGGCCGGCCGCGTAGCCGTTCGGCCAGCATGGCGAGCCCGCCCATGATCCCCGGCGGGTAGACTCGCACGACCAGAATCACCAGCGCGGCGAATACGACGAAGCGCCACTCCTGCGAGATCCGGAGCGCTTCAGCCAGGCCCTGCGCGAGCAGCGCGCCGACGACCGGCCCCCACAGCGTTCGAAAACCGCCCAGGACGACGGCGATGATCACGAACGCCATCTGTGAGAACTGGGCCTGATTGGGGCTGAGCAGGCCGATAGCGTGCCCGTACAACCCGCCGCCGAGGCCGGCCAGCGCCGTGCTGATCACGAAGACCACGCGCTTCCACTTGACCACGTCGACCCCGCTGGCAACGGCAAGCTCCTGGTCGTCGCGGATCGCCCGCATCCGGTAGCCGAGCTTCGTGCGCAGCACGACCGCGTTGAGCCCGAGCGCCAGCATGCTGACGGCGAAGAAGACGTAGTAGTACGGGAACGGGTCCGGCGTGGCGAACAGGAACGGGACCGGCAGGCCCGCGTCACCCCGCGTGATGTGATAGTTCACCGACAGCAGGATCCGGACCGACTCCGCGAATGCCCAGGTGCCGATGGCGAAGTAGATCCCACGCAGGCGCAGGGTGACCCAGCCGAGCCCATAGCCGAGTACGGCCGCGGTCAGCGCTCCCACCACGATCCCGCCCGGCACCGGCAGCCCGAGCGCCAGGACCGCCGCCGCCGAGGCGTACGACCCGATCGTGGCAAACGCGTGCTGCGCGAGTGAGAACTGGCCGGTGTAGCCGGCCAGCAGGTTCCAGCTGATCCCGAGGATGACCCAGAAGTACCCGAGCATCACAACCTGGGTCTGGTAGCCGTTCAGTCCGAGCGGCAGCAGCGCGAGCAAGACTACGACGGCGGCGCCAAGCCCCGTTCGAAGCGGCTGATCCCTTAGCGAGCGCAGCAGCTCACCCACCAGCCGTCCGCCTCGGGACATACCCCGACAGGCCCCGGCGTGGCTTACACACGGCGCTCGCGCTCGCCAAAGAGACCTTGCGGACGGAACAGCAGAAAGGCGATCAGGAACACGAAGCCGTACAGGTCCTGGTACGCCGGCGAAATCAGAAACGAGCCGAAGCTCTCGACCAAGGCCAGCCCGAACGCCGCCACCACCGCCCCTGGCAGCGAGCCGAGCCCACCGATGATGATGATCTCGAACCCCTTGACGGTGCTGGTGATCCCGTTCGTCGGGTAGACCAGAAACACGGGTGCCAGCAGCGCCCCGGCCGCCGCGGCCAGCGCGGCGCCGATCCCAAAGGCCACCATGTCGACCCGCCCCAGGCGGATGCCAGCCGTCTGGGCGCCGAGCCGGTTCTGCGCCGTCCCCAGGAACGAGAGCCCGACCATCGTGTGGCGGATGAAGAGGTAGAAGAGGGCCAGGATCACGGCCGCGCCGATCGCCCCGGCCAGGCGACTGCCGTTCAGGCTCAGGCCGGCGAACGCCCGCGTCGGCAGGTACTCCTGGGGCGACCACTGGTACGGGCCGGCGAGGATGATCGCCGCGTTCTGCAGCAGCACCGACAGTGCAATGGTCACGATCGTGGCGTACTCAAAACGGCGCGCCTCGTCGTACTTGAACATCGGGGCCAGCAGGCCGCGCTGGACGACCAGCCCAAATGCGAACACCGTCAGCATCGACACGGGAAGCGCCAGGTACCACAGTCCCGGGCCGAGCAGGAGCACGATCAGGTAGTACTGGACGTAACTGCCGATCATGTAGAACTCGCCCATCGACCAGTTGATGAGCTTCATGATGCTGGCGATGAACGTGATCCCGATCGCCATCAGCGCGTACAGCGCCCCGAGCATCAGCCCGACGACGGTTAGCTGCGCCAGTATCTGCGGGTTGCTGAGCGCGTCAAGCATGCCGCGCCGTCAGCCAGGTACCGGACGTCGACGGCAGGGAGCGGGCTCGCAACGGTTTGTGCGACCTTCCGCCACGCGCATCCGCTGCCATTCGTCGGCCCGTGCTCGCTACCGGCGCACGTCGCCGGTTTTCAGGTTTGGCGGGTAGACGATCGGCGCCGCGCCGTAGTCCTGGTTGGTCTCGGCGTACTGGATGAGCAGGAGCGGCTGCTTGACGCGGTGGTAGTCTTCGCCGGCGGCTGGCGGAAAGCTGACACCGGTTTGATTCCAGGTCGTGAGCGGGCCGGTTTCCATCGCCTTGACGATCGACGGCCCCTCGGTCGAGCAACCCAGGTTGATCGCCTGGGCGAGCTGCAAGACGTTGCCGAAGGCGGCGAACGTGCTGTACAGGGCCGGCTCGTTGAACCGCCGCTGGTACTCCGTCTGCATCCAGGTGCCAGCAGGGCTCAGCGGCTGCTGGGGGTGGTAGTAGCCGACGAAGATGATCCCGCGCCCCTGGTCGCCCAGGTTTTGCCAGTACTCCGGCCGGATTGGCAGGTCGTACGAGACGAGCATCGGTGTCTGCGGCAGCAGGCCTGTGTCGTTCGCTTGCTTGATCATCGTGTACACCGGCGCGCCGACGGCGACGTTGTAGATGAGGTCCGGGTTGTACGCCTTGACCTGCAGCAGCAGCGGCGAGATGTCGGCCGTAGTCCGGTCGAAGATCCAGTCACGCACGTCGACCCCACTACCGGCGAGCGCTTGCTTGATGCTATCGACGTTGCCGGTCCCGTAATCGGTATTCTCCGCGACGACGGCCATCCTCCTGAAGCCGTTCGCCTTGACGAAGTCGGCCACCGAGACCGCGCGGTCAGTCGTGATCACGTGGGTCTGGAAGGTGTACTCCTTCCGATTGTTGGTGATGTCGGCCGAGGACGACTGGGTCGAGATCCACGGGACCTGGAGCTGGTCGGCGATCGGCTGGATAGCCAACGAGACCGAGCTGTGGAACTGGCCCATAATCGCGACCACCCGATCGTCCTGGACCATCTTCCTCAGACCGGCGATTCCCTGCTCGGGAGTCCCGCGGTCGTCGCCGCGGATCAGCTCGATCGGCCCCGGCAACTGGCACGAGGCGTTGGGGAGGATCCCGCCCATCCGCATGTTGACGTACTCCGCGCCAAGCTCAGCGCCGCGGACGATCAACTGCCCGGCGGCGGCGTCGCCCGGCGGCGACAGCGGCGTGAGCACGCCCAGCCTGGTCGGCGGGCCGCTGGCTGGGGCGGCCGCGACCGGCGCCGGCGAGGCCGGGGGCTGGCCGGCGGGCTTGGCCGCCGGGCTCGGCGAGGGCGAAGGGCTTGGCGAGGGCGAGGGGCTGGCGGCCGGGCTGACCGCGGCGCCAGGGCTGGCAACGGCCGGACTGGCTGCCGCCGGCTTAGCCGGCGCTGTTGTAGGAGCGGCCGGCGTCCCGCCGCCGCACGCTGCCGCGAACGCCATCGCCGCGCCAAACAGGCCGAGCTGGAGCCGAGAGATTGGTGTGTGCACGCTCTGTCCCATCCTTTCGCCGTGTATCGGCGTCGCATCTGACCTGCCGGTACCGAGGGCGACTCCCCGCGGTGCCTGCACCCCGGTGCGGATCGACGTGGCGCGGCTGCGCCGTCGCTCAATCACGCCCGCGGCGACTCCGGCACAGGCCCTTGTAGCATCTCGCGGATCACTTCCTCAAGATGATCCTGGAACCAGGCCCCCGATTCCGTGCGCTGGACGCGCCCTTCGCCGATCAGGTAGACCCGCTCCGCGATCCTGATTGCGTCGGTAATGTTCTGATCGACAAGCAGCACGGTGATCCCCCAGCCCGGCAGCCGCACCAGCAGGTCGTACAGCTCGGAGGCCACGATCGGGGCCATCCCGACGCTCGGCTCGTCGACCAGCAGCAGCCGCGGCGGGGTGACGAGCTCCTTGGCGACTGACAGCATCCGGAGCTGGCCGCCGCTCAGGTCTGTCGCGCGCGCGCGTCGCCGCTCGGCCAGGATTGGGAACAGCCCGTAGACGTACTCCATACGCTCGCGCAGCTTGGCCCGATCGTCGCGGAGGAGCCAGCCACCCAGTTTCAGATTTTCCTCGATGGTCAGGTGCGGAAAGGTGCTGTTGTGCTGCGGCAGATAGGCGATCCCGGCCGCCTTGCGCCGGTCTGTCGACCAATCGTCGATCGACCGGCCCTCCAGGAGCACGTCGCCTCGACGCGGCGGGAGCAGTCCGAACAAGCAGCGCAGCAGCGTCGACTTGCCAGCCCCGTTTGGTCCGATGATCGCGGTGATCGCCCCCGGTGCCGCCTCCAGGCTGATCCCCTGGAGGATGTCGATCCCTTCCCGATAGCCGACCGCCAGGTCGCGCGCCTCGAGCATCAGATCGGTTTCCCAAGGTACGCCTCGATCACCTCGGGACGGGCGGCCACCTCGGCAAGCGGCCCCTCGGCGATCCAGCGCCCGGTGTTCATCACGCCGATTCGCTCGCACAGCGCGCGAATCGTCGTCATCTCGTGGCTGACCAGCAGCACCGCCGCGCCACGCTCCTGGTTGATTCGGCGGATCGTCGCCATCATCCGCTCTTTGATCGCCGGCGCGACGCCGGCGAACGGCTCGTCCAGCAGCAGCAGTCGGACTGGCTCGTGCATCAACGCCCGCGCAAGCTGGAGCAGCATCGTCTGACCACCCGAGAGCGACGCGGCGGGGGCATCAGCGAGATGGTCCAGGCCGGTGTGCTGGAGCACCTCCCCGGCGCGGCCGCGCTGGTTGGACAGCGACTCACGGCGGTGATCGCCGGCCACCGGCAGCAGGAGATTCTCGACCAGCGTCATCGACCCGAAGGCCTTGGGCATCTGGAAGGTGCGGACGATCCCGAGCGCGGCCATCTGGTGAGCCAGCCGCTTTTCCAGATGGTGCTCGCCCAGGACGATCGTCCCAGCGTCGACCTCGTACAGCCCGCTGATCAGGTTGATCAGCGTGGTCTTCCCAGAACCGTTCGGTCCGATCAGTCCGTAGATCACGCCAGGATCGAAGCTCGCCGTCACTCCGTCGACGGCGACGGCACCGCCGAAGCGCTTGGTGACCCGATCGAGGCGGAGCAGCGGCCCTTCATGCAATCCTGGTGTCCCCCGAGATCAGCGTGGCAACGAGTGGCCCCACGTTGGCCCGCTCGGCGAGATCCTATGCTAGCACCCACGGCTCGCCGGAGCAGGCCGGAGGATGTAGTACGATGCGCCTGCGCTCGCCGAACGGCGCCACCGCTGCTCGGCGCAGGCGAGGAGGTTTCCGTGGCTGCTCCAGCGTTGACGTTCGGACTGACGTTGGCCAACCGTGGCGTGGTGCTCGGGATCAACACCCCTGCCCAGCTTCTCGAGCTGACCGATCGCGCCGAAGCCGCGGAGGGGTTCGACTCGGTCTGGGTTGGGGATTCGCTGTTCGCCAAGCCGCGCCTCGACGCGCTGACGCTGTTGGCCGCGATCGCCGGGCGGACCAGGCGGCTGCTGTTGGGTCCGGCCTGTATGGCGAGCTTCCCGCTTCGCGATCCGCTGGTCTTTGCCTATGAGTGGGCCAGCCTGGACCAAATAGCCGAAGGGCGGACCCGGCTGATCGTCTGCGCTGGCGGCGGCAGCGCCGGCGACTGGGATGCCGAGGCGCGGGCGCTGAAGGTGCCCGTCGGCGAGCGACAGAAGCGACTCGAGGAGCACGTCACGATCCTTCGCCGGCTCTGGAGCGAGGATCGGGTCAGCCATCAGGGTCAGTTCTTCCAGTTTGAGGACATCACCCTGGAGCCGAAGCCGGTCCAGCAGCCGTGTCGGATCTGGCTGGCCAACAACCCCTGGACGGTCAATCCGGACCCGGCCCGCGTCGAGCGGGCGCTGCGGCGCGTCGCCCGCCTGGCGGACGGCTGGCAGACCCACAGCCTGACGCCTGAGATCCTGACCGAGTACTGGGGCACTATCCGCGAGTACGCCCGCGAGGAAGGGCGCAACCCCGACGCGCTGGAGAACTGCCTGTACCACAATATCAACGTCAACGAAGACCGCGACGCGGCCTACGCGGAGACCAAGCGGTTCCTCGACGCGTACTATTCGGCGGACTTCAGCCGCGAGCGCATCGAGCGCTGGAGTGCGCTCGGCAGCCCGGAGGAGTGCATCGAGAACCTGCGCTCATTCCGCGGCACCGGCATCACCCGCGTCACGATCCGCCTCTGCTCCTGGGACCAGCTGGGCCAGCTCGACCGCGTCCTCCGCGAGGTCCTGCCTCACGTCAACGCGTAGGGGCCGGCGCGCGTCCGCGCTGGATCTCAGGCGGAAGAGCTCAGCCGTCCAGCCAGGAGTAGGCCAGCCCTGCCGCGGTCGCGTAGACGGCATGGTGGAGCACGTCGACCGCGATCTCCTCGGCGCCCCACTCGCCAAGGGGTGGCGCGACGCCCAGCGACGGCAGCATCTTCAGCTCGGTGCCCCAGACCGCGGCAAAGTGGACGGCCGCCGCCGGCGCTCCACCCAGGCCGATCGCGCCGATGAGCCCGCGAACCCCTCCCCACAGCGTCCCGTACCCCCAGTGAACGAGGTTCGAGAACCGCGCCTTCTCCGCCTCGCCGGTCGGTTCGACGCCGAGGACCTTCGCGGCCGCATCAGCCGGGGCGCTGCTTGCTTGACGACCGCGTAGCTTCATCTCCACGGTGCTAGAGACGGTCATCGCCGCGGTCCCGATCAGGCCGGCCGCGAGCCCCTTGCCGACCGCGGCCGCCAGGTGGCCGAGGATCACCCCACTCCTCCCGTGACAACCGCATGGCCTGCACCTGGGCGCTCGGTAAAGCCGGCCGCCGCGCGGTGGCCGCCGCCGCCGAGGCGCTTGGCGAGATCACTGACGTCGAACGAGCCGTTCGAGCGGAGCGACCAACGCCGGACTCCGTCCGCGTCGTCGAAATAGGACGCCACGAACGGCGCGTCGGGGAACCGCTCGACCAGGCACGCGCCCACGTCCGACCAGTGGGCTGTCGCGTTGACAATCGGGACCGCGTGGTCGGCGACCACACCCATCCGCGCGAAGCCGACGATCGTTCTGACCGTCTCCATCTTGAAGCGCAGGATCGATCGGCCATCGTGCGCCAGCGCTGCAATGTCGAGCCTGCTCCAGAGCTCGAACTCCATGGGGTACGAGGACAGCGCTGCGGTCACCTCGTGGCTGTCGGGCAGCGCGAACCGCCACAGGTCGCGATCCTCGACGTAGCGGATCAACGGCGGGGGCTCGGTGCCGGGGTGCCAGAATTCCCACGCCAGCATGGCGCCCGATTTGTCCATGTTGAAGATTGCCCCGTCAAAGTTGCGCAGGACTTCCTCAGCCGTCTTGTGATGGTCCAGGATCGTCAAGCTGGCCGCCCGGTCGCGCAGCGCGAGCATCGTCGGCCGATCGTACGCGAAGTCGACGAGTACCACGTCCGCGCCGTTCGGGATCTCGGGCGGCGGCTCGCCGTGGTGAACCGGCACGTACTCGCCGCGATCCCCGAGCGACTGCCAGGCCGCCCAGGCTCCGGCGAAGCCGTCGCTGCAGTTGCCGTGATACAGGACCGACGTTTTCACATCGGCTCCTCGTGGTGGCCCGCCGCGCTGCCGGCCCTGCCCCATCCACGACTCCGCACCCAGGCCACCCCCAGCCCCCACGACAGCCAGCTCGCGATGACCCACGGCAGTGCCACGATCAACCCCACGTCACGAGCGAAGCTGAACGTGAAGCTGACCAGTAGCATCAGCGTGGCGTAGAACAGTAAGCGCGGCGAGTTCATCAGGCCGATTCTCCCGTCGCCGCTGCTTGCCCCGGCCAGCCGCTCTCGCCTGAGCTCGGCATGTGTCTCAATGTACCATGCCGGCGAGACGGATCGGCCACCTCGCCGGCGACGTGACGGGCCGTCCGGCAACGCTGGCGGTCACTCGACGGCGGAGGAGACGTGATGATCGACCGGTTTGACCACCTGGTGATCGCCACCCGCGACCTGGACACGGCCGCCGAGCAGTACCGCGCCTGGCTTGGCTTCGACGTGCGCCCGGGCGGGCGTCACACCGGACGTGGCACCCACAACGCGCTCGTCCGCTTCGGGCTTGACTACCTGGAGCTGATCGCCGTCTACGACGAAGCTGAGGCGACCGCCGCAAGCCGCGACTCGCTCGTCCAATTCATCCGTCGACACCCCGGCGGTCTGGTCGCCTACGCCCTGGCCACGACCGACATCGAAGCGGATGCCGCCCGGCTGGCCTCCTCAGGGTTGGCCGCGGTTGGGCCGTTCGCCATGCAACGCCGGCGACCGGACGGGTCGATCCTGAGCTGGCGGCTGCTCGTGCCGGGCGGCGACCAGTACCGCCGACCCTGGCCGTTCCTTATCCAGTGGGACGGACCAGATGACGAGCGGCTGGCCCTGGACGCGATTGGCCGTCACCCAAATGGGGTGCGCGCCGTGCGGGAGATCGGCGTTGTGGTGGCCGACCTGGATCGCGGACTCGACCTGTACTCGCGGCACCTCGGCCTGACACTCGCCGGGCGTGACGCGGCGTCCGGACTCGGGGCTGACCGCGCCATCTTCCACGTCGGGACCTCGGAGTGCTTCCAGATCGCGTTGCTCGCGCCAACCGGGCCGGGCGTGGTTGCTGATGCGCTCGCGGCGATGGACGAAGGTCCATTCCACGCCGTTCTCAGCGTCGACGACCTCGAGCAATCCCGGACCACCCTGGCGGCCCTTGGGACGGCGACCAGACCATCCGCGCCCGAAGGCGTGCTGATCGACCCGGACCGAACCCTCGGCTTTCGCTTCATCCTGACGCCTGGCTAAGGCAGTAAATCGCGGGAGCCCGATGGGGCTCCTGCACCGCGCCGAGTGGATCGCCGCCTCGCAACCCGCACGTGGCCCCGTGAGCTGGGCGAGGTGTCCGCGATGATCTTGTCGGGACGGCCGTCCCCGCTCGGCGCGCTGGGATGCCCTTGGCGCCAACGTTGCCGGTTCTCCGAGCACGCGGCCGCGGTCGAGCAGTGGGACGCTTGGAACGCGCGGCTCTCCACCGAGATGCACGTGGAGCGTGACGCCGACACTTTGAATCTGGAGACCGGGTACACGACCGTGGGGTCGAATGGATGGCCCGAGCGCGGCCACGGACGGCGGAACCCGTTCTTGCTGGGGCTCAGGGCCAGCGCAGCCGGCGGCGGCTACTGAGTAGGCCGTGACCACCTTGTGACGCGGCCCAACGGGCACCGAGCGGCAGCACAGATGGCACAATAGGTACGCCCCGGCGACGTGCGCTCACACCGAGCCAAGCGTGGGCGCACCGAGGTGTCCATGAAGATCTTGCCGGGGCGACCGTTCCCGCTCGGCGCGCGCTGGGATGGCCGCGGCGTCAACTTTGCCCTGTTCTCCGAGCGCGCGACGGGGGTCGAGCTGTGCCTGTTCGATGCTCGCCACGCCGACGGCGAGGAGACTCGCGTCTGCCTGCCCCGGCGGACGGCCCATGTGTGGCACGGCTACCTGCCCAACGTCAGCCCGGGCCAGCTCTACGGCTACCGGGTCCACGGCCCGTTCGAGCCCGAGGCGGGCCATCGCTTCAATCCCGCCAAGCTCCTGGTCGACCCGTACGCCCTGGCGCTTGCCGGCGCCGTCGACTGGGCGGGAGCCGCGCCGGTATTCGGCTACCCACCGGGTGATCCGCGCGCTGACCTGGCGCTGGACCCGGGCGACGATGCGCGGGCTGTGCCGCGGTCCGTCGTGGTCGACCAATCGTTCGACTGGGGCGATGACAGAAGCCCCGCGATCCCCTGGCACCGTTCGGTCATCTACGAGCTCCACGTCAAGGGGTTCACCGCCCTCCATCCCGAGGTGCCGGAGGCGCTGCGCGGAACTTACGCCGGGCTGGCAACGCCGGCCGCGATCCGTCACCTGACGTCGCTCGGCGTGACCGCCGTCGAGCTGCTGCCGGTCCACGAGTTCGTCGACGACGAGCGGCTGGTGGACCGCGGGCTCGTCAACTACTGGGGCTACAACTCGATTGGCTACTTCGCCCCGGCGGCGCGCTACGCGACGGCGGGTCAGCCCGGCGACCAGGTGGCTCAGTTCAAAGCGATGGTCAAGGCGTTGCACGCAGCCGGTCTCGAGGTCATCCTCGACGTCGTCTACAACCACACCGCCGAGGGCAACCAGCTCGGCCCAACCCTCGGCCTCCGCGGCATCGACAACGCCGCCTATTACCGCCTCAAGGCGGATCAACCCCGCTACTACCAAGACTACACGGGCTGCGGAAATACCGTGAACGTCCGCAACCCTCAGGTGCTCACGTTGATCATGGACAGCCTGCGCTACTGGGTGTTGGAGATGCGGGTGGACGGCTTCCGTTTCGACCTCGCTTCGGCACTCGCCCGCGGTCCGCGGGACTTCGACCAATGGTCGGCATTCTTCGCCGCCATTCACCAGGATCCGGTCCTCTCGCGGGTCAAGCTGATCGCCGAGCCGTGGGACCTGGGCGAAGGCGGCTACCAGGTAGGTAACTTCCCCCCGTGCTGGGCCGAGTGGAACGACAAGTATCGCGATACGGTTCGCGGCTTCTGGCGCGGCGACGAGGGCCGGGCCGGCGAGCTGGGCTGGCGGCTGACCGGCTCGTCCGACGTGTACGGACACGACGCGCGCGGCCCGTCTGCCAGCATCAACTTCGTGACGGCCCACGACGGCTTCACCCTGGCCGACCTGGTCAGCTACAACCACAAGCACAACGCCGCCAATGGCGAGAACAACCGCGACGGCCAGGACCACAATCTCTCCTGGAATCATGGCGTCGAGGGGCCCAGCGCCAGGCCGCGGATCGCGATGCTCCGGGCGCGCCAGCAGCGGAATTTCCTGGCCACGCTGCTGTTCTCGCAAGGCGTGCCGATGCTCTGCGGCGGCGACGAGCTCGGCCGCAGCCAGCGCGGCAACAACAACGCCTACTGCCAGGACAACGAGATCTCCTGGCTCGATTGGGAGCTGGACGACGGCGCGCTCGACCTGCTTGACTTCGCCTGCCGGGTGATTCGCATCCGGGCCGAGCAGCCGGTCCTCCGCCGCCGCACGTTCTTCCAGGGTCAGCGCATCCGCGGCGGCGACAAAGACGTGACCTGGCTTGCCCCGAGTGGCCTCGAGATGACCGACGAGCAGTGGGCGCAGCCGGCCCTTCGTGCCTTGGGCCTGCGGCTGGCGGGCGACTTGATAGACGAGGTGGACGAACAGGGAGCGTCGATCGTCGGCGACACTCTCATGATGCTGCTCAACGCCGAGGCCGGAAGGACCGCCTTCACCATACCGAGCGCCGCGAGCACCGAGCAGTGGGAGCTGATCGTCGACACAGCCCGCCCTGAGATGGCCGCTGGCAAGCTTGTCTGCCAATCCGGCCAGCAGTACAAGCTGGCCGGTCGCTCGCTGGCACTGTTCAGGCTCCTCCCTGCCTCGGCCCCGAGTACAACGCTGGTCGGCGCGGGTCAAAGCCGCGCCGACCCCTTGCGTCGCAGCCGGTCCGGGCCGGCCCAGGCAGCGTCCGCTGTCGGACATGCGCCGAGCAGAGGCTCGGCTGGATGACGACCGCCCGCATCCCCGGCGCCACCTATCGGCTCCAGTTCGGTCGGAGCTTCACCTTCGAGGACGCCGAGCAGCTGGTCCCGTACCTCGACGCGCTGGGGATCACCGATTGCTACGCCTCGCCGTACCTCAAGGCCCGGCCGGAGAGTACCCATGGATACGACATCTGCGACCACAACGCCCTCAATCCGGCGGTCGGCGACGAAGACAGCTACCGGCGCTGGGTTCATGCCCTGCGCGCCCGCGGCATGGGTCAGCTCCTGGACGTCGTGCCCAACCACATGGGGATCGGTGCGGGGACGAACGCCTGGTGGCTGGATGTCCTCGAGAACGGGCCGATCTCCGTCTACGCCTCGTACTTTGACGTGGACTGGCATCCGATCAAGCCCGAGCTGGCCGGCAAGGTGCTGCTGCCGATCCTCGGCGACCAGTACGGTAACGTGCTCGAAGCCGGCGAGCTTCGGCTGGCGTTCCGCGACGGCGCCTTCTTCTTGTGCTACTGGGAGCACACCCTGCCAATCGCTCCGCGCAGCTACGCCGCCATCCTGGCTGGACCGGCCGCCCGCCTGACCGAGCGCCTGGCCGTCGACGACGAGCGCCTGGTCGAGCTCCAGAGCATTCTGACTCAGATTGGCCACCTCCCCGCGCGTGACGAGGGCGACCCAACCCTGGTGATCGAGCGCAACCGCGAGAAGGAAGTCGTCAAGCGGCGGCTCGCGGCGCTCGTTCACGACGCGGACCAGGTGGGCGAGGAGATCGAGGCCGAGCTGCGGCGGCTGAACGGCCAGCCGGGTGACCCGCACAGCTTCGACGATCTGGATGCCATCCTGGGCGACCAGGCGTACCGGCTCAGCTTCTGGCAGGTCGCCGCGGAGGAGATTAACTACCGGCGCTTCTTTGACGTCAACGACCTGGCTGCGATTCGCCAGGAAAACCCGATCGTCTTCGAGGAGACCCACCGCATGATCCTCGGCTTCGTCCGCGAAGGGGCGGTGACTGGCCTGCGCATCGACCACCCGGACGGGCTGTGCGATCCCGCCGGGTACTTTCGGCGGTTGCAGACGGCGTCTGTGAGGATTGCCGAGGGCACAGGTGGCGGCGCGCTCGTGGCGGACCACGCTGGGACGGCGGGCGCGTCGGTCTGCCGCGACGGTTCGCTCCCGCTCTACGTCGTTGCCGAGAAAATCCTCGCCAAGGACGAGGCGCTGCCAGAGGATTGGGCCGTCCACGGCACGACTGGGTACGATTTCCTGACCGCCGTTGGCGGGATCTTCGTCGACGCGGCCAATCGCAAGCGGTTCGACGACCTGTACGCCCGCTTCGTCGGTCGGCGAATCGACTTCCACGACCTGGTCTTCGACTGCAAGCAGACCATCATGCGGTTGAGCCTCGCCAGCGAGGTGAACGTCCTGGCGAGTCAGCTCAGCCGTCTGGCCGAGCGGGACCGTCGCTCGCGCGATTTCACGCTCAACGCGCTTCGCGAGGCGCTGCGCGACGTGATCGCCTGCTTCCCGGTCTACCGCACCTACATCACGGGCCCGCCGATCTCGGAGCACGACCGCGCCCACGTCGAGGTCGCCGTCGCCCTGGCCCGACGCCGTAACCCGGCTCGCGAGGCTTCCGTCTTCCAGTTCATCCGCGACACCTTGCTCCTGCAGCCACGAGGCGAGCCGCGCGAGGCAAGCACACGCGGGCTTGGACCAGCTGTGGAGGAGCAGCTGAGCTTCGTGATGAAATTCCAGCAGACGACCGCGCCAGTCATGGCCAAGGCCGTTGAGGACACCGCGTTCTACATCGACAATCGGCTCGTGGCGCTGAATGAGGTCGGCGGCGAGCCCGAGTCGTTCGGCGTCTCGGTCGCCGCCTTCCACCGCCTCAACGCCGAGCGGCTGCGCCGCTGGCCGCACACCCTGCTCTCGACATCAACCCACGACACCAAGCGCAGTGAGGACGTCCGGGCGCGGATCGCGGTGCTCTCCGAGATGCCCCGCGAGTGGGCCACCGCCGTCGGGCGCTGGTCCCGCCTGAACCGCCGCCGCCAGCGACTGGTCGACGGCCAGCCCGCTCCATCCCGCAACGACGAGTACCTGCTCTACCAGGTCCTGCTTGGCGCCTGGCCCCTCGCAGCAGAGGCTGCACCCCCGTCGTCCGAGCTCGTCGCCCGCATCCAGCAGTACATGGCCAAGGCCACCAGGGAGGCGAAGGTCAGGACGAGCTGGATCAACCCGAACGAGGCGTACGATCAGGCCGTCCACGAATTCATCGGCTCTATCCTGGACGAGCATGTCGGCGCGCGGTTCCTGGAGGACTTTCTCCGCGTGCACGTCCGGATCGCCCCGTTCGGCGCGATCAACAGCCTCGCCCAGCTGCTGCTCAAGCTGACGGTTCCCGGCGTGCCGGACGTCTATCAGGGCAACGAGCTCTGGGATTTCAGTCTGGTCGACCCGGACAACCGCCGGCCGGTCGACTATGCTGTCCGTCAGCGATTGTTGGAGAGTCTCCAACGGGATGTCAGGCGGATCGAGCATACTCCGCCGGGATCCCGCGCATCGGTTCCCGAATGCAGCGGTCTCGCTCCCGCTGATCCGGCGGCCAGCACGCGCAAAGGTCGCGGCCGGCGCCTCCGGGAGTTGGCCCGCGACCTGGCCGATCGTTGGCAAGACGGCAGGATCAAGCTGTACGTCACCCAGCGGACGCTGGCCTATCGGCGCGACCACGCCGCGGTCTTCCGCGAGGGAGCGTACAGCCCGCTTGAGGTGGCTGGCCGCACAGAGGAGTAGGCCTGCGCCTTCGCCCGACGCCTGGGCGACGAGGAGATCGTCGTGGTCGTTCCGCGACTGCTCGCTCGGCTCGCCGGCGCCGTCCGATCTGGCCCTGGAACGCCCCGTATCGCGGAGTGGGCCGGCGTGAGGGTAGCTGCTCCCCAGGACGGTGCAATCCTCTGGGAAGACGGCCGGGTCCTGCTCACAGCCGACGCGGCTGGCGTCCGCTACCGCGACCTGTTCACCGGCGAGCTGCATCACCCCGCGCACGCCGGCAATGGACAACCAGCTCTCGCGCTCGCCACGCTGTTCGCCGACTTCCCCGTGGCACTGCTGCATCGGGAGGCGTCGTGATCGATCCCTCAGCGCCGCGCGCCGCTGGCCTCCTGCTCCACCCGACCTCCCTGCCTGGGCTGCACGGCGTCGGCGACCTCGGGGCCGGCGTCTACCGCTGGATCGAGTTTCTCCAGGCGAGTCGCCAGACGCTCTGGCAAGTCATGCCACTCGGGCCAGTCGGGATGGGCAACTCCCCCTACGCGGCCCGCTCCGCGTTCGCCGGTAACCCTCTGCTGATCGCCCTGGACCAGCTCGTCGGCCGCGGTTGGCTCGACCCGGCTGACCTACCCGCTCTTGACGTCTCGCCGCACCAGGTCCAGTACGACGAGGCCGAGGCGGTCAAGCTGGGTGCGCTTGGCCGTGCCTTCGAGCGCTTCGGGGCGAGTCCCCCGGCCGACCGCGACGACTTCGATGCGTTCTGCGCCAAGCACCGTGCCTGGGTGGACGACTACGCCATGTTCATGGCGATCAAGGAGGTCGAGGGTGGCCGGGCCTGGTTCGATTGGCCGCCCGGTCTGGCGCTACGCGATCCACATGCGCTCGCCGAGGCGCAGCGAACACTTGCTGATCGAGTCCGGTTCCATCAGTTTGCTCAATGGGTGTTCTTCGGCCAGTGGCAGGCTGCCAGGCGATACGCGCACGAGTGGGGTGTACGCATCGTCGGCGATATCCCGATCTTCGTTGCCCATGATTCGGCCGACGTCTGGGTCCACCGCGACCTGTTCTACCTGGACAGTCACGGCCAGCCGACCGTCGTCGCCGGCGTTCCACCGGACGCCTTCAGCGCTACCGGTCAGCGTTGGGGCAACCCACTCTACAACTGGGAGCGCCTGGCCGCCGAAGGGTACGCCTGGTGGGTCGAGCGATTCGGCGCCACGCTGGAGCTGGTCGACGTTATCCGGTTGGACCACTTCCGCGGCTTTCAGGCGTACTGGGAAGTGCCGGCCGAGTACGAGACCGCCCAGCATGGCCGCTGGGTGCCCGGCCCTCGCGCCGCGCTGTTCGACGCGGTCGAGGCGCATCTTGGGCGCGTGCCGATGATCGTCGAAGACCTGGGCGAAATCACCCCAGACGTCATCGAGCTGCGCGAGCGGCTCGGCTTCCCCGGCATGAAGGTGCTCCAGTTCGCCTTCGGCGAGGACGCCCGGGGCGTCCCGACCGGTCGCAACCCATACCTGCCTCACAACTATGCGCGTGAGTTCGTGGTCTACACCGGCACGCACGACAACGACACGACCGTCAGCTGGTTTGCGAGCCTGGCCACCGCGGAGCGGCAGGCGATCCTCCGCTACCTCGGGGGAGACGGCCGAGAGATCGCCTGGGACCTGATCCGCCTGGCCTTCCAGTCGGTCGCCGACTGGGCGATCGTCCCGCTCCAGGACGTCCTGAGCCTCGGAGCGGAGGCCCGGATGAACGTCCCCGGCCGCCCGACCGGCAACTGGGGCTGGCGCTACACCGAAGGCGCGCTGACCCCAGCGTATGCCGAGCGCCTGGCCGACCTGACCGCCGCCTGCGCCCGCTGGCCGCGGGGTCCAGATGGATAGGCTCGCGGGCGAGGCGACGCGGCAGCACGGTCTCGGCGCCAGGGTCGTCCCCGAGAAAGGCGTGCAGTTCCGGGTCTGGGCGCCACACGCGGCGCTGGTCGAAGTTCAGGTCGAAGCGCTTGGTGGGGCGATCCACCATCCGCTCACGCCCGAGGCCGACGGCTATCACGCTGGTCACGTGGCGACGGTGCAAGCGGGGGATCGATACCGCTATCGGCTCGATGGCGGCGCAGCCTACCCGGACCCGTGCTCCCGCTTCCAGCCGGCCGGGCCGCACGGTCCGTCGCAGGTCGTCGATCCTCGAGCGTACGTGTGGCGGGACGATGCCTGGCCCGGCCTCGGGCCGGACGGCCTGGTGATCTACGAGCTGCACGTCGGGACGTTCACCCCTGAGGGCACGTTTGACGCCATCATCCCACAGCTCTCCGAGCTGGTCCGCCTCGGCGTGACGGCGATCGAGCTGATGCCGATCGCCGAGTTCCCGGGGCGGCGCAACTGGGGCTATGACGGGGTCAACCTGTATGCCCCGAGCTCACGCTACGGCGGACCGGAGGCGCTGCAACGGCTCGTCGACGCCGCGCATGGCCATGGCCTGGGTGTCTTGCTCGACGTCGTCTACAACCACCTTGGCCCAGACGGCAACTACCTCCGCGCGTTCGCCGATGCCTATTTCACCGACCGCCACACCACCCC
>JAUJPG010000012.1:126401-128449 GCA_030447245.1 Chloroflexota bacterium
GATGAACCGGCGCGGGCCTTCGTGTTCTGCACCGAGAATCACGATCAGGTAGGCAACCGCGCCTTCGGCGAGCGTCTGGCCCACCTGATCGACCGCGAGCGTTACCTCGTCGCCTCCGCTGTCCTGCTGCTGGCGCCCGAGACGCCGTTGATCTTCCAGGGTCAGGAGTTCGCCGCGACGTCCCCGTTCCTGTACTTCACCGACCACACGCCCCAGCTCGGACGGCTGGTGACTGCCGGCCGCCGCGAGGAGTTCAAGGCGTTCTCCGCCTTCCGAGATCCGTCAGTCCGCGCGCAGATCCCGGACCCGCAGGCCGACGCGACCTTCCTGCGCTCGAGGCTCAACTTCTCCGACCGTGAGCGCCATGCCGACGTCTACCGCGTCTATCAGGAGCTCCTCACCCTCCGCCGCACTGACCCCGTCCTTCGCCACCAAGATCGCCAGGCTACCCGCGCCTGGACTGTCGGGGAGCATTTACTCGTCCTGCTCCGCTGGCACGCTTCGGAGCACCGCCTGCTCCTGGCCAATTTCGGCGACGCGCCCGCCCGCGTGAGCGTCCAAGAGCTTCAGCTTCCCTCGACGCAAGACTGGCGCTCGGTCTGGTCAACTCCAGCGAGCGCACCACTGGTCGATGCACTGGAGCTGGACGCCCAGCACGTCCAGCCGCGTGCTGCTCACCTGCTGGCCCTGCATACCTGAGCTTCGTCGTCGCGCCACGCCGGCTGATGGTGTGATGCTATATTCGTCATCACTTTCGTCATCAGGATGGGGGAGCAGGGTGGCTGCCAAGACTGTTCGTACGACCCTGGCGTTGCCCGCCGACTTGCTGGAAGCGGCCGACAAAGCCGTCCGCGATGGCAAGGTGCGCAGTCGGAATGAGCTCGTCGCTGCCGCACTCCGGCGCGAGCTCGCCGCTCGGCGCCGCGCCGAGATCGACGCGAGCTTTGCCGACATGGCGCACGACGCCGAGTACCGAAAGGAGGTGCTCCTGTTAGAGCAGGAGTTCGCGCACGCTTCCTGGGAAGCGTTCCAGATCGGCGAGGCGGAGTACCACGATGCGGAGGATCGCGGGCCGAATGGCGTCGAGGCGGATGCGTGAGGCGCGGAGACGTCTACCTCGCGCGACTCGACCCGACCGAGGGCTCCGAGCAAGCGGGCACTCGCCCCGTCATCCTCGTCAGCCGAGACGTCATTAACACCAACCTGGCTATCGTGATCGGCGTCCCATGTACGACGTATCGCCCTGGACGCCGCCTCTTCGCGAGCCGCGTCCTGTTGCGAGCGCCCGACGGAGGGCTCCACGCTGACTCGGTCGCCCTGTGCGAGCAGATCACCGCGCTCTCGAAGGCGCGTCTGCTCCATCCGTTGGGAACCCTTTCGCCACAGGCCCTCGGCCAGGTCGAACAGGCGCTGCTGATCACCTTGGATCTGCCAGGCCAATCGTGAGGGGACAGGTCGGTCACGAAGGTGAGGGTGGGTCTCTACCCGATGGGAGCTCATCCTACTGGCCGGCGAGGTCCCGCGTGATAGTCGCGGCTTGAAGAGGGAGATCGTCGCCTGACGTGGTCTGCTAGAGTGACCGCGCGAGGTGCCCAGTGACCACACAGCGTGAGCGGATCGAGGCCGTGCTGGCCGGGGATCGGGCGGACCGGCTGCCAGTCGCCTTCTGGCGGCACTGGCCGGGGGACGACCAGGACGCGGCACGATTGGCCGAGGTGACGGTCGCGTACCATCGGCGCTACGATTGGGACCTCGCCAAAGTCACGCCGTCGTCGAGCTACGTCGTCGAGGGCTGGGGCGCACGGACGCGCTACGTCGGCATCCCACTCGGCGAGCGCGAGTACCTGAACCGTCCAGTCGAGCGCGCCGAAGACTGGGCGAAGCTGGCCCCGCTTGACCCGGACGCCGGCGCGCTCGGGCGCCAGCTGGAAACCGTTCGGCTCGTCCGCGCGGCGCTCGGGCCGGATGTGCCGGTTGTGATGACCGTCTTCAACCCGCTCATCGTTGCCCGCTTCGTCGTCGGCGATGAGCGCTTCCTGGCGCACCTG
>JAUJPG010000013.1:0-94366 GCA_030447245.1 Chloroflexota bacterium
GAAGTCCGGCGCCGGCCGCAGCGTGTCCACCGGCCAGGAATTCGGCCACGTCTCGGTCAGCAACAGGGCGGTCGCGACGGCCATGACGTCGAAACGGAGACGCGGTACGCGGCGCACGAGCCAGGCGAGGCCGAAGCTGGCGGCGACGCTCAAGCCCACGAAGCCGATCAGCATGAACCGACCCGGCGTTCGCAGGAAGTCGAGCCCTGGCAGCGCGGTCAGGAACGCGTATGGCAGGATGATCGGCAGGTTGTATTCCGTGAAGCGGCTCTGGCCGAGAAGCTTCAGCGAGGGCCCGAGGGCCAGCAGGACCGAGAGCAGGACGAACAGTAGCCAGAGGCGGGCTCGTCTGTCACCACTGAACAGGGCAACGAGGCAGAGCGACAGGCCGGTCCAGGTGAGATAGACAGAGGTTTCGATACTCCAGGTGATCGGTCCTTCGAGGAACTTGCTGCCGATCAGAGCATTGAACGCTCGGCTATACAGACTCGGGATGAATAGGTGGACGAGGTCGGGCTGAAACTGGGGCGACGAGCGATTGTAAGCGTCCGGGTCGGGCTGTTGCAGATCGCGAGTGGCCATCGTGATCGCCAGCAGCAGCGGCCCGACAAGCACCAGAGTGCTGGCGGCGATCAGCGCAGTCCGTCCAGACAAGAAGGCCAGGTTAGCGCGGTTTGCGGCCAGCCAGCAGGCCGCGAGCAAGAACCCGCTGGCAAGGGCCGCGCTGACGAACTGAAAACCATTGTGGAGCAACGTCAGCAGGAGCAGAAGCCCGGTCGCGACCGTCCACCAGGCATTCCGTCGCGGTTCGAGCGCCCGGTGCAGCGCCAGTAGCGTCAGCGGCAGCAACCCCACGAACGCTCGGTCCAGGTGGCCCAGCGTCCCCGCCTGACGGATTGGCGCCGCCATCAGAACGATACCCGCGAAGACGGCGATGCCGCGGTGGAAGCCGAGTCCGCGCGCCAAAAGGTACATGCAGTAACCGGTCAGCCAGTGGCTGACCAGCAGCGCACTGTTGTACGCCGCCTCGGGCCCCAAGGCCCAGAGCGGCGCCGCGGCCGCCCCCACGACCGAGAACGCACCCTGAGAATGGGTCAGTAGTGATGCACCATGGGGATAAAAAAGAAGCCTGGTGTACGCCAGCGGCTCTTGCCCGAGCAGTACCTGCTGAAGGCGCCAAAGCACCCAGAGTTGGTGCCCGGCGTCGCCGCCGTCGCTGGTGAGGGAGGTGGTGAAATGCCGCACGGTCGGCCAGGTCAGGCCAATCGTCAGCGCAGCATAAACGAGGAGTGGCACACCATGTTCGAGCCCGAAACCCCGGAGCGTCGCCCAGGCACGGGCGCGGGTGGCCGCCGAAGCCGGTGGGTGGCTAGGCGCGGACACGGAGGCGGGCGGCATCCTCGACCCTCGTCAACACCTGTTGCTCGTCCACATGGAGCCCCGGAGCGGCGGCGGTGACTCTGACGGCGAGCCGATACTCTCCCGGTGCGAGGCTGGGCGGGGTCCACTCAACTCCCAGTCGCTTCCGCTCATGCGGCCGCCAGCGCACGTGACCGTGCCATGCGGCCCAGACTTGCTGGCCTGACGAGTCATGGATCGAGAAGATCACCATCGTCTGTCCCATCTCGCCCCCGAAGTTCTCGAGGTGGGCCCACGCTTCCACCTTCGGCTGCCCCTTCTCGCCGGGCACGAGCGTGGTCCCCGCGGCCGCCACGGCAATCCAAGGCCTGCCCACATCCGCTCGCACGCTCGAGCCAACTCCCCACGACGGATCCAGCGGCGTGCCGAATCCCAAGACGAGCGCTGCAAGCAGGCCCGCCCCCACCCCAGCCAATCGGCGCGCCAACGGCGTCCTCAACGTGGTGGCGTAGAGCGCGCCGGTGGCGATTGCTGCTGCCAAGCCGAGCACGATGAGCGGCTGGGCCCCGGGTAAGCCCCAGCGGACCCACGCAGTTGTTTTGGCAAGGTTTCCGGTGAGGAAGCGCGGTAGCCAGAGATCCTCGAGCGGTGCCTTCACCGCCTCCGTCGCGTTCGGCATCGTGACCGTGGCGATGGAGACGAGCGCCAGCGATAGCGCGATCAAAGGCTCGCTGCGCGGGCGGGCCGCCCGGGGCACTAGGCCAGCAAGCACGGCCGCGAAGGGTAGCGCCGGCATGAGGAAGCGTGGGCCGGGCGTCACTCCGCCCAAGGGTAGGTAATAGCCGGCGTTGGACAGCAGGTAGGCCCAGACGATCGCTCCACAGACCGCGACCTCACGCCAGGAGTATGCGCGCCAGAGGGCGGCGCAGAAGCCAAGAGGCGCCAGTGCCAGCCAGGGCGACAGCCGGAGCAGGCCACGCGGACCCAGCAAGATCTCTCCTAGGACCGACAGCTTCGGCTCCGTCACGCCCAGGACCCCGCGGCTCATTCCGGCGGCGAAGCCACTGTTCGCCACGTTCGAGTAGCTGAGGCTGAACGGCCCACCAAAGGAGACCCAGTTGTAGCCCAGCAGCACTAGCGCGGGCGGCAGCGCACCGGCCGCCATCAGGAAGGGCGCTCGCCGATGGCGCGAGAGGGCGTAGAGCAGCAGCACACTCACTCCAATGATCGCGGCAACCTCGACGAGCACCGCCCACCCGGCCAGGAAGCCCGCCCAGATCGGCGACCATGTCGAGCGTGCCGCGCACGGCCGCGACAGCACGTAGAAGGCGGCAAATAGGAAGAACGTCGACGCCGCGTGGCCGAAGTACATCGTGGCAAAGGGGAAGGCAATCGTCCCTAAGGCGTAAGCGACGGTTACCGTCAGCGCCCAGCGTTCGCCCACGTGCGGCCGCAGGAAGCGCAGCAGCAGCACAGCCAGCAGCACCGTCGTGAGACCCGAGACGGTAAAGGTCAGCGCGTGCAGGACAGTTGTGGGATCTGGCCGCTCGGAGCCCGCCTGTGCTGCCATAGCACGCATCAACGCGTAGACCGGCACGCCCAGCAGCGAGCTACCAGGACCCTTGTCGGAGTAGTAGTGGCCGACGTACAGCGACTTGTCCCCGGTGTTCTCGTGATACCGATCGATACGCGTCGCGCCGTCGTCGACCAGCGCCAGGACGAGGTCGTAGCGACTGTTTTCATTCCAGAACGGCACCTGGTAGAAGAAGCCGTAGCACAGCGTCAGCAGCAGCGCGAGAATCACCTCCCGCTGCGCGACCGGCCCGAGCCTCCAGCGCCGAAGCGCGGCCGCCTGCACCGGGACACCGTCGAGCGATTGCCTGTCATGTCGAGCGGGAGCTTCGGCGACGGCTGCCACGTGCGGCGCTCCTCCCCGGAGGACTACACCCGCGATGCCTTCGGATAGTCCGGCGCGGGCCGATCGATCCGGAACCCCAGCGCGGGCAGGCGAGTCGCTAGGACCGGGACCCCGGCAACCCCCTTGCCCAGGTCGCGCACATGAAGTAGACCAGAAACTTGATGGGACGCGCCACGGTCAAGCGCCCGAGCCACGAGAAACGAGCGCACCGCCTCGGCTTGAGGTCAGCGGCGCCCCGATCATCGGCAGCGAGACGCCGTCAGGCGAGGGATGCCTACCGATCGCGGGCTCCGAACGGACACACTCCCGAGTACAGGGTGGACGGGCGCCGCGCCGGACGTGTGCGGAGGCTGTCCGTGAAGCTCCGATGACCCGTGCGGTTCGCCGCCGCACCCGTGGTGGCTGGCACCGCGCTGGTCCCGCACCCACCGTGGCTGCGCCGAGCGGCGCGCCCAGACGTGGTGGCGATTGCCGATCCATCACGGGATCCCCTACCAGGACGCTGGCGCTCGGGTGCTCACCCGCGGCGCCTGAGCCGCCCAGCGTGGCGGCTCCGCGTACCGTGCGATCACCTGCGTCACCTATCGGGTCGGAACCAGGCGTTGCCTGGGGCCTCGGTGCCCCATATACTGCGGCAGCTTCTGCGTGCCCCCGGAGGATCCACCTGTGCATCGTCGTCTAAGCGCGGCGCGCCCGCTCCTGTCGGCCTGCCTCCTGCTCTGCTTGCTCGCCGCCCCCAGCTTCGCCGCCCAGGGCACGTCTCGCGCGAACAGCCCGGAGTATGGGCTCAACGCCTTCCTGTGGGACCAGCCGGCCACGACGGAGCGCGACGTCGCCCTGGTCCAGGCGCTCGGCTTCGGTTGGGTCAAGCTGCTGTTCCCCTGGGCCGGCATCGAGAAGGAGGCCAAGGGGGCGTACAACTGGACGGAGGCCGACCGCGTCGTCCGGGCCGCCAACGCCGGCGGACTCAAGATCATCGCACGCCTCGACCGCCAACCCCGCTGGGCGCGGGCCGACCGAGCCCCCACCGGCCCGCCGAACAACTACCAGGACTACGCCGACTTCGTTTCAGCCTTCGTCTCCCGCTACAAGGCCGGTTCGCCGCTGGGCACCGTGCACGCCATTCAGGTCTGGAACGAGCCGAACCTGGACCGCGAGTGGGGCGGCCAGCGCCCGATCGACCGAAGGAGCGCGGCCGACTACGTACGCCTGCTCGGGACGGCCTATCGCGCAGCCAAGGCGGCCGATCCGAGCGTGACCGTGATCGCCGGGAGCCTGGCGCCGACCGGCTGGCAGGGTCCAGAGGCGATGCCGGACGACCAGTACCTGCGGGCGATGTTCGAGTCGGGTCTGAAGGGCAACTACGACGTGCTGGGGGCCAACGCCAACGTCCAATGCCCTTCAGTCGAGGCTGAACCCGGCGCCTGCCCCGTGATGGCCCAACGGATGTGGCACCCCTCCTTCTACTTCCGGCGGGTCGAGCAGCTCCGTGACATCATGGTCGCCCACGGCGATGGGGACAAGCAGATCTGGCTGATGGAGTTCGGCTGGACCACGGACACGATCCACGAGGGCTACTCCTGGTACGCCACCGACGAGGCGACCAAGGCGGAGCTGATCGTTCGAGCGTTCCAGTACGCCCGAGAGAGGTGGTCGCCCTGGATCGGGGTGATGGCGCTCTGGACGGTGGCCGACCCGGCCTGGGGCCCCCAGGACGAGCAGGTCTGGTGGTCGATCACGAACCCGGACGGCACGCCCCGCCCGGCCTACGAGCGCCTCGCGCGGGCGGTCGAGGCGGGCCAGCTCCTGGGGGGGGCTCGGCCGCGGGTGGCCCGGGGGCCGCACGCCGGCGCCGCGGCGCCGGGCGCGTTGATCTCGCCCGCCATCGCGGCCCCGCCGGACCCATCGGCTTCGCCGACCCCGCCCACGGACCCCTCGCCTGCACAGGCCGCGGCGCCCGTGACGGCCGAGCCCGCGCCCGCTCCGACCGGCGAGGAGCGGCTGCGGGTGGTCGGGACCGACGGTGCGGGCGTCAACCTGCGCACCGCCCCCAGCCTGGGAGCCGCCTCAACCTGCGCGCCGCCCCCAGCCTGGGCGCCGCCCGCATCGCGACCGTGCCGGAAGGCGCGGTGCTGCGCGCCGTTGACGGCCCGCGCGAAAGCGAGGGACGCACCTGGCGCCGGGTGCGCGACGCGGAGCAGAACGAGGGCTGGGTCGCCGCCGACTTCCTGGCTCCCGTGTAGCGGCCGCGGCAGAACCGCGGAGTACCTCAGCCGCGACGGCTCGGGACTTCCGCAGCCGCCAGGAGGCCTCGATCGACGGCTGTCATCACTCCGTTCCTGGAGTAGCGGGCGTCGGCGCGGACGGCGGGCGGGACGATGAGGCTGTGCGAGTCTCTCCCGCTCAGCGCTGTGGCGTCCAGGTCAGGGGAGCGAGCGAACGTCGTTCAGGGTTCATGGATGATAGCGCTGACCATTTGTCGTTGCGGAGGACGCTGACCTGCGCCGTCGGACTGGTGGCCGATGCGAGGCTGACGATCCACTCCATGCCCGTCGACACGGCCAGACCCAGGAGATCGCCGTAGCATGTTCGGCTGTCGTCAAGCCGGTCGGGCGGGCCGTAGACAGCCGCCCCGAGTACGTATACAGTGGGACGTGAACCGACCGGGAGGTGGCGTGATGTTGGCACGAGTGGCCTGGGGGAAGGTCAAGCCGGGGGCGTGGGAGGAGTACGAGCGAATCTACCGAGAAGAGATCTTGCCGGCCAGCCATGGCGTCAAGGGCCTGCGCTTCCGCGAGCTGCTTCGGGGCACGGACGATCCGAACGAAGGCATCTCGTTGACCCTGTGGGACAGCCGCGAGGCGCTCGAAGAGTACGAGCGCGGCGAGACGTATCGCCACTTCGTGGAACGAGTCAAGCAGTTCTACGTCGGCGAGTACTGGATCAAGCACTTCGACGTTCGGCTCGGTGAGGACGTGCGCCGCTGAGCCTGGCAGAGCGGTCCCGCGTCCGCATGGCTCCCCCGGGCGCTTGAGAGCCGGTCCCCGCTCGGGGCGGGGATCAGCGGCTGGGTATCTGGGCTGGCGCGGGTCGGGGCGCGGGCGCTGGCGGAGGCGACGGAGCTGGAGCGGGTGGCTGCGCCGCCGCCGCGACACCGTCGCAGCGGAGTACCTGCCCCTCGGGCGCAGCCGGGGGCGGGGCGCCGGGAAGCCCTGTGCTATTGACCCCCACGTAGAGATTGCCAGCCTGGTCGAACGCGATGCCATGGGGCAGGTTCAGGCCGTCGGCGACCACTTGCGTTCGTCCGTTCGGCAGCACGCGCAGGACGTTGCCCGGCTTGATGCTGGGCGGCTCGTCAAGCGACGAGAACTCGATGCTGGTGCTGAGCTGCGAGACGTACAACAGCCGATCCGGACCAAAGGCCAGCGACGCGACCATCGTCAGACCGGTCACCGCGTCGCTCAGCTCGCCAGACGGGGTCACGCGCAGCACTGTTGCCCGTCCCGGCAGGAAGGGAAAGCCAGTCAGTAGACCAACGTAGATCGTGCCGTCCGGACCGACGGCAACACTGGTCGGCACCGGATCGGACTCCGGGCGGTCGCCTCGGTCCGGATTCGCCACCGGCTCATCAGGGCCGATCAGACCCGGCGGGAGATCCTCGCGGGAGATCGGGAGGCCCGGGATCACTGCCACCAGACTCACCTGGCCGCTCCGTGGGTCGACCCGATACACCGCGTTTCCGCCGGCGTCCGCCGTGTAGAGGCTGCCATCCAGACCGAGGGCCAGGCCGTACAGGTTCGATTCGACCTGATACGGGTCGGGGTTGTTCGCCTTCTCGTAGGCGAGCACGTCCGCTACCTTCGCGACTGTGCCGGTCCGCGGGTCGATCCGCACCACCGCACCCTCGACGGACAGCGGCTCGACCTGCGAGGTCACCTCGGCCGGCCCGCCAGCTGCCAACCAGAGCATCCCCCCCGACGCGACCAGGCCGGCCGGACCACCAAAGCCCTCCGCTCCGTAGGACGGCAAACCGGAGGCGACCACGGTTTTTGTGCCTCCGGGACCGATGCGTGTCACCTGGCCGGTCCGTCCGCGCGTCTGGGGCTCCTCCGATGGGTCGCCGCTCGGTGAAACGGGCAGGACCTCCGTACCGCCGGAGCCGGCTTCCGAGACGTACAACGTCCCGTCCTCGGCAAAGGCCAGGAAGCGCGGGTTGACCAGGCCACTCGCCACCACGGTCGAGCAGCGGCCCTGGGCCTGTACCAAACCCCCACCAATGCTCATCAGCAGCAAACCCGGCACCACGACCGCGAGCCACACCCGTTTCACGGCAGCCTCCTGTCCCGATCTGCCAACTCCGAGCTTGTCCTCGGGTAGCCGGCTCAGCGCGACCAAGCATACGCCCTCTGCCACGGATGTCAAGTGGCGATCGCCGATGACGAACAGCAGCGAGGAGGTGCCGCTATACTCTCCTGACCACACCCTGCCACTCTGGACATTCGAGGTCAGGAGTCCGCACTCTTCTTGATCCCCTGCGCCGACGGGCCTCCGTCGACATGACCGGTGTGCTGGTTGTGGAACGCTCTGTCCTGATGGGCGCTAGCGCCTCAAGGATCAACTCCTACGCACGCCACTGTGGGTGCTGTTCAGGCACACCCCCGTCACCCATCAACTGGAGGGGTTCGCGTGAAGCTCGAGATGTTCCACCTGATGCCCTATCGCGAGCTACCGGAGGACTTCGCCGAGAAGCACCACAGCGTCTGGGTGGACATCCCCAGCCACCTGTTCGATCCGGCCCGCGCCCACGAGATGTACAACGACACGCTCGACGAGCTGGAGTTCGGCACGACGGTTGGCTACGATGGCGTCTGCGTCAACGAGCACCACGGCAACGGCTACGGCATGATGCCGTCGCCCAACATCATGGCCGCCTCGGTGGCGCGACGGACGCGTGACGCGGCCGTCATCGTCCTGGGCAACTCCATCGCCCTGTACAACCCGCCCGTGCGGGTGGCCGAGGAGTTCGCCATGCTGGACGTCATCAGCGGCGGCCGGCTTATCGCCGGATTCCCCGTGGGCAGCAGCCAGGACACGAACTTCGCCTACGGCATGAACCCCGCCACGCTGCGCGATCGCTACTACGAGGCGGAGCGGCTGATCATCGAGGCGTGGACCAATCCCGACGTCTTCTCGTTTGACGGCAAGTACACCCAGCTCCGCTACGTAAACATCTGGCCGCGACCGATTCAGCGGCCGCATCCGCCGGTCTGGATCCCCGGCGGTGGCTCGATCGAGACCTGGGGCTGGTGCCTTGAAAAGGGGTACCTGTACGCCTATCTCTCGTATTCGGGCTTCAAGCGCGGCAAGCTGGTGATGGACGGTTTCTGGAAGAAGGCCGACGAGCTGGGGGTGGAGCGTAACCCCTACCACGCTGGCTTCTTGCAGCTCGTCGCGGTCGGCGAATCCGCGAGCGAGGTTGAAGAGAAGTTCGGCCCCCACGGCGAGTACTTCTACAACAAGATGCTGCACGTCTACCCGGGCTTCCGAGAAGCTCCAGGCTACCGGACGCTCGACACCATCAAGATGGGCCTTCTGGGACAGACGACCTTCTTCGGCGATCGACCGCCGTCGCTCACCTGGAAGGATCTCCTAGCGCAGGGAAACATCGTTGCCGGCACGCCCAGTCAGGTCACAGAGCAGCTCGAGCAGGTCATCAAGGACCTGCACATCGGCCACCTGATGGTGCTCAACCAGTTCGGCTCGATCCCCCACGACCTGGCGATGGACAACATCAAGCTGATGGGCGAGAAGGTCCTGCCAAAGCTGCGCCACCTCTGGGACGGCCGGTACGAGGACCGCTGGTGGATCAAGCCGCTCGACGGCCGGCGCTCAGTATCACCACTCCGCACCCAGGCCCCGACGACGGCACGAGCCGAGGTGCTGACCGCGGCCAAAGCGCGCTGATCATCCACGATGGTCGGTCCGATCGGTCGGGCGTCCACCTGGCGGATTCGACTGGACCGAGCCGACACCCGAAGGAGGGGAGCGCATGCGCAAGCAGCAGGTGGCCGTCCGCGCCGGTGCATTCGACATCGAGGTCTGGGAGGCGGGCAGCGGTACGCCGGTGCTGTTCCTGCACGGTGAAGGCGGGCCTACCTGGACGTCCTTCCACGACGCGCTGACTGAGCGGTACCGCGTGATCGCGCCGGTCCATCCGGGGTACGGGGAATCCACGGGTAACGACCAGCTCCAGGACCTGCCCGACCTGATCTACTACTACCTGGACTTCCTGGACCAGCTGAAGCTGCGAGACCTGCCGCTGATCGGCCATGGGCTCGGCGGCATGGTGGCGACTGAACTGGCAGCTGTGCAGCCCGACCGCTTCACCGCGTTGGTGCTGATTGCGCCGATGGGCCTGTGGCTTGCGGACGATCCCGTGCAGGACTTCTTCGTCATGTCGCCGGCCGATCTGGCCGCGGCGCTCTACCACGACCAGGACTCGACCGCCGCCCGTGCCGCGGCCGAGACGCCGACCGAGGGTGACGCCCGCATCGAGTTCCATCTCGAGCGGGCCAAGTCCATGGCCACGGCTGCCAAGTATCTGTGGCCGATCCCGAACCGAGGGCTTGCCAAGCGGCTGCACCGGGTCACGGCCCCGACGCTCGTCGTGTGGGGTGCAAGCGACCGCATCGCGTCGCCTCGCTACGCCGAGGCTTTCCGGGAGCGAATCGCGGGCGCGCGTGTGGAGATCGTCGAGGAGGCAGGCCACCTGCCTCAAGAGGAGCATCCCGCGAGCGTGGCGGAGCTCACGTCAGCGTTTTTGGCCGAGGTCGATCAGAACGCGGGGCGCGCTTCGGCGCTGAGCCGATGATGGTGCTCGGGCCCTCGCGAGCACGGGCGGTCCCCTTACACTGAGTCTTCGGCGCGGTGCACAGCGGGACGCAGCTGCCGTTGCAGCGCCTGGTGCCCTGAGAGCACTTCTTGCCGCCCGGCGGCCCCTAGACCGCGCCTACAGCGCCGCCAGGGCAGGGATGACCTGCTTGCCGATCAGCTCGATCGAGCGCATTGTGGTCGGGTGGTCCATCCGCGACTCGTGGCCCTGCAGGAGCAGATGGCCGATGCCCAGCTCGCGCTGGATGTGGCTGAAGCGCGCGAGCAGGTACTCGGGCGTGCCGGCAACGATCAGGTCGTTCGCGACCAGCTCCTCGTAGGGCATCTTGCTCAGCGAGGCCGGGCGGGCGCGAAGCGCCATCGCCTGGCCGGCCCGCGAGCGCATCCCGGCCGGCGCGAAGTACTCAACGGGGGCGCGCAGCGTCGGCCCCATCCGCCACTGGAAGTGCGGGCCGGCCTGGTTGGCCTTGTCCGGGGTGTCGGCGCAGACGGCGCAGATCATGAAGCCGAGGTTGTCCGGTGTCACCACGCGGCCAACCTCGGAGGCGCCCTGCCGGTAGTAGTCGAACAGCTCGCGGGCGATCGGCAGCGGCACCAGGAACGGCACGTAGGTGTAGCCATGGCGGCCGGCCCAGAGCGCCGTCTCCGGACTGGTGGTACCCGGTACCCAGATTGGCGGATAGGGCCGTTGGAGCGGCAGGCACCACGGATTTACGTGCCGGAAGTGGTAGTGCTTGCCCTCCCAGCGGAACGGCCCCGGTGTCGTCCAGCACTTGATGATCAGGTCATGACACTCCTCGAATCGCTCGCGGTTGTGGACCGGGTTCACGTTGGCCCACCAGGTTTCGACGCCGATCCCGCGCACGAACCCGCTGACGATCCGACCGCCGGAGATCAGGTCCGCCATCGCGATCTGCTCGGCGACCATGACTGGGTTGTCCTGGATCGGCAGGATGTTGCCCATCAGCAGGATCTTCGCCCGCTTCGTCGTGCGCGCCAGGATCGCGGCCGACATGTTGATCGAAACGTTGGAGCACGACGGCGTGCTGTGATGCTCGTTGATCATGATGCCGTCGAAGCCGACCTCGTCTGCCAGGACATACTCGTCGAAGTAGTTGTGGTAATTCCGCGCGGCGATCTCGCGGTTGAAGAATGAGTTCGGGAAGTCGAGCCGCAACGAGGGGTACTTGTCGCCTTCCTCGTCCGGGAATTCGTGGTGCGGCATCTCGCTGAAGAAGTAGAGCTTCATCGCGGTGCACCGCTGGCGCTTGGGCTGGCGGCGCCGAGGAACTCGCGCACGATCCGCACGAGCTCGTCGGGCTTCTCGATCTGGGGCTGATGGCCGCAGCCCTCGATCAGCCGCAGAGTCGCGTTCGGGAGGAGCCGCAGGTACTGCTCGCCACAGATCGGCGGAATGATCCGGTCCTCCCGTCCCCAGACGATCAGCGTCTGGTTCGTGACCCGCGGCAAAAAGCGCGGCAGGCGCGGGTCGAACAGGTACGGCTTCCAGGTGAGGCGGGCAGCCATCTCGCGGTTGCGGAGCTGGACGTCCTGCTCCTCCGGGGTTGGCGGCTGGCCGTACAGCTCGTCCCACTCCGGCACCTGTCCCGGATCGTGGAACTGAAGACCGCGCAGCGTGTCGAGCGGGTAGTAGAAGATGTCGAGGATCTCGCCACGCTCGGGCTTCAGGCCAGCCGGCGCCACCAGCACCAGACGGTCGACCGCGTGCGGGTTCATCGTCGCCAGCTCGGCGGCGACCCAGCCGCCCAGCGAGCTACCGAGGATGCTGGCGCGCGGCACGCCCACGACGTCCAGGAACCAGAGATAGTAGCGGGCGAGATCGCGGACGCTCTCCATCCAGTCGGCGGCGTCGGAGCGGCCGAAGCCGGGGTGGCTGGGGACGTACAGCGTGAACTGCTCCGCCAGGGCGGTGTGCCAGCGCCGCCAGCCGTTCGGCCCGCCGGCGCCGTGGAGCACCAGGAGCGGCGCGCCTCGGCCGCCGACGAGCGTGTGGGCCTTGATCCCACCGACGGAGATCATCTCTTCGCGAGGCTCGGCTGCCAAGACGGCCTCCTCTTGGCCCGCTTCGACGTCTATGCCGGAAGGGGCTCGATCGAGGGCTCGCGGGCCGTCGATCCGTGAAACGCGGGCGTTCTCCCGCCCGCCTCGGCCGGCCACGGCCGGTTCAGCATAGCGCAGAACAGCGGCGGAAGGGCAACGGGCCGGGCGCTCGCGCCGCCTCTACGCGCCAGCGGCTACCATGCAACCATGTCCGTCGCTACACCCGCCGCTCAAGTGTCAACCATGTTGGACACTCCAGGTCCGACCCCGCGAACGTCGGCAGATGCTCCCCCGCTGCTCGGCTACCATCGACCCCGGCAAGCCCGTCCACCCCTGTCGAAGCCTCATGTTGGTGTCACGGCTACCGGCGCCGAGCCAGTGAACCGCGCCGCCCGATACACACGTTGCCGGGACTCCTCAGCTGGACACGGGATGATCGGCATCGGCCGCGGGAGGTCCGAGTTTTCATGAAGCTGTACGAGTCTCCCCCGCATAGCGCTGTGGCGCACTAGGAGAGAGCCCCGAGCGAAAGCGTCCAGGTTTCATGGGTAATAGAGGCCCCGCCCGGTGATCATCGAGCGGGGCTCTGTCGATGTAGCGAGCCGCCTGACCACACCGGTGCCATGAAGGAGTGTAGTGGGCAGGGATCGTTCGAGAAGCAGGCGACGGCAGGTCCGTCTCGACCGTCCGCGTGAGGACAGCCAATCGCTGGCCTCGGCCACCTCCCGCAGCGCCCCCCCCGACGACCGCCGGTAGACCCGCGGCCGCCCGCCGCCGCCACCTCCCACCGGCGGCGGCCCGTGCCGCAGCAGCCGGATCGCGTGCTTGCGATGGTAGCCAGGCGCGGCCACGAACTCATCCAGGATCTGCCCCTGCTCCACCCGGCTCGCTCGCGCATACCGCGGCCGGATCGCGGTCACCAGCTCGTGCTTGCTCCCTTGCCTCACGCCCATCTCCTCGGCTCCTTCGGTAACTCGGGTTATTCGGCAACGATCCCGCACCAGGTAGCACGAGTTCTGAGGCAATGGTAGTACGCCACGTAGAATGTCCGCATTCTTACGCCAGGTAGAATGTCCGCTCCGCTCGAGGGAAACGGCGGTCCTTACCTCCTCCTTCAAAGCTCGTTCGTCCTGCTGGACGGGCCCACCTGGGCGGCGGCCGCGAGCCCGCCCGGTGGCGCCCCCTGCGGCCCGGGGTTGCTTGGGCTCCAGCTGGGGCAGGATGCGACCGAGCAGGTCGTCGACGCTGAGGCCGTCCGGGGGCGCGGGCGCGTCGTGTGGCAGCTCGGCGACGAGCCCGGCCGGCGTGCCAGACGCGGACGCTCTGGACCCGGCCGGATCCGCAGCTCGACCGTGTAGGCGACCAGGTTTGGCTCGCGGGGCAGGCCATAGGTCACGCCGTCGAGCGAGATGGTGTGGTCCTTGGCGACCTTGCGGGTCTCGCGCAGGGCGCACACGTCGCCGAGCGGGCGGGTCCCGCCGGCAGTGGGCGCCGACGTGCCCAGCCAGGCGTGCCGCCGGGACGCAGCCGGGTCCGGGCGGTGGCGATGGCGGGCGTTGTAGTGGGCGACCCAGGCCTGCAGGGCGGCGTCGAGCGCCGCGACGCTCGGGTAGGGCCCGTCGGCGAGCACCCGCTCTTGGAAGAAGCGGTTCCAGCGCTCCAGCTTGCCCTTGGCGCGGGCGTTGCCGGGGGTGTGGGTCAGCAGCACCGCGCCCAGCTCGCCGAGCGCGCGCGCCAGCTGGTCGGCGCCTCGCCGGCCAGCACCTCGGGACGATAGACGAAGAAGCGGCCGCCGCCGTGGCGCGTGGTGCGGAAGATCGAGCCGTTGTCGCTGTACAGCACCGCGGCGGCCCGTACCGCCCCACGCCTTGCTCCAGCACCCGCAGGTTCTGCCAGCTTCGAGTCGGCCGTGACCGCCCGTGGCGGCCAGGATCGCCCGCGAGTAGTCGTCCAGCAGCACGATCACGTAGGCCATCCGACGGCCTGCGAGCCACTGCCCGCTGGTGGTGTCCATCTGGACCAGCTCCAGCGGCCCCGCGGCCTCGAACCGCCGCGCCGGGCCGCGACCGGGCGTCCCCGGGGCCGGGCCTGCCACGGGCCCAGCCAGCGGCTGAGCGTGCGCAGGCTCGGCAGCGGCTCCTGCCCACCGCCTCCAGCTCTTCCCAGATCGCTTGCGCGCTCCAGCGCGGGTGCGCCGCCTGGACCGCCCGCGCCGCCGCCCGCACCTCCGCGCCTAGCCGATTCGGCGCCGATGCCGCCGCTGATAGCCCAACGCCCCCGCCTCCCCGCCGACCCCTCCAGCCGGGCGCACCAATCGACGGACCTGGCGCGCCGACAGGCCCAACTCCACCGCCGCCTCCCTGGCTCAGCAGCCCTCCCGAACCAGCTCGACCACCGCAACGCGCCGTCCAACCATCGCTGCTGTGAACCGCATCTGCCCGCCTCCCCAGGGCGGACATTCTTGCTGGCGCACCAAGCGGACATTCTTGCTGGCTAACTACAGCGCCGTTGACAGTTGGGCACCGCTCAAGTACCCTCTGTTACCGCTAGCAGACCCCGGGGTTGGAGGACGACGGTGTTGCCAACGGCAGGTCGCCAACGGCAGCACTCGTGATGCAGGACGTCGGGCTTGGCCAGGCCGCGGCTCAGAAGTGGTGGGGCATCTTGCCGCGCTTCGATCCCGATGCCGGCAACGTCGTTGCCGAGCCGCCCGGTAGCGGCTATGGGTTCTGGGCAGGGGCGCCGAGCGCGGTCTACGATCCGGAGACCGCCCGCTTTTATTGCTATTACCGCGCCCGCTGGCCGCTCGGCGACCGCCGGGGCGGGCTGTGCCGCGTGGTGGCCAGCACCGACCCAAGCGCGCCAGCGTCGGCCTGGGAGGTGGTCTGGGAAGCGACGCGGGAGCAGTTCGGCGCCAACTCGATCGAGCGCTCGGCCCTGATCCGCGATCCGTTCAGCCGCCAGTGGCGCCTGTATGTCTCGTCGGAGACTGCCCAGCCGTACGATCGCAACCCTGCAACCTGGCGCGTCGACCTCCTCGAGGCATCGTCGATCGGCGCATTGGACACGCGCGAGCGACGGATCGTCATGGACTCGGCGATGTACGGATTCTCGCACGTCAAGGACCCGGTCGTTCTCGTCCTGGGCGGCGAGTACCTGGCGTTCACCTCAGTGGCCTGGCGGGATCAGCACCTAGGGCCGGACGCCGACGGCCTGCTCCGCTCACGCGGCCGCGGCATGATCGCTCTGCACCGGTCGGTCGACGGGATCGACTTCCCGACGGCGCAGGTGGTCGCCGAGGCGGGGCCGGAAGGCTGGGGCGGGATCAACGTGCGCCCGTCAGCGGTCGTCTACCTTGCACCCTGCTGGACGATGCTGTTCGACGCGGGGACGACGCGCGCAGACTCGTACGACGAGCAGACGATGCTGGCCGTCTCGTCCGATCTTCGCGCGTGGCGTCCACTGACTCCGGCCCACACGCCCTGGGTGCGCTCGTCGTATGGCAGCGGCTCGATCCGCTATGTCGACGTCCTCTTCGTCGGCAACTCAGTTCACTACTTCTACGAATATGCGCGCCGGGATCGCGCCCACGAGCTTCGACATGCCACGGTATCGGTCGCCTGAGCCCCGGACTGGTTCGTCCCTGGCAGGGGATTAGAGGGGCCAATGTCATGACGGAACACACGGCCGCGAGGTCGAGCGAGACCGCACCGGACATCGACGCCGTGTCAGTAGGAGACAACGGACGATGGCAGTAGGGCAGCGAGAAGTTCCCCGTGCTGCCGTGGTCACGCGCCGCGGATCATCCGGACTTCTGGCCTACGTGCGGACAGAGCAGGCCCGCTACGGCTACTTCTTCATCCTTCCCACGCTGCTCTATTTCTGTGTCTTCGTCGCCTTTCCGCTCGTCTTCGCATTCTACCTCAGCTTTCACAACTGGAATCCTCTGTCTGACCAGCGAACCTTCGTCGGGTTGGACAACTACGCCGAGCTGCTGCGCTCGGAGTCCTTCATCGGCAGCGTGACCAATACGATCGTATTCACGGTTGGGGTGATCGGGCTCACGGTCGTGTTCTCACTGTTGCTGGCGAGTACTCTCAACCAGGGACTCCGTGGTACCGGTCTGTTCCGCGGCATCTTCTACTCGCCGGTGGTCACCTCGTTCGTGGCGACCGGCCTGGTCTGGCTCTGGCTCCTCGATCCTGGCTACGGCGTCGTCAACTACCTGCTCGGGCTGCTCGGACTCCCTCGGCCGGGCTGGGCGTCGGACCCCGCCTGGGCGATGCCAACCGTGATCCTCACCTTCGCCTGGCGCGAGGTGGGCTACTTCACGATCGTCTACCTGGCCGGGCTCCAGGGCATCCCGGAGAGCCTCAAGGAAGCGGCACGGATCGACGGTGCCAATTTCTGGCAGGTCTTCTGGAGGATCACCTTCCCGCTGCTGATGCCGACGACCCTGTTCGTCATGGTCCTCGGCCTCATCCGTGCCACTCAGATCTCCTTCGGGTTGATCTACGTCATGACCGGCGGCGGGCCGGTCGGCGCGACCGACGTGATCGTGCTCCACCTCTACCAGCAGGCGTTCGAGTTCTTCCGGATGGGGTACGCGAGCGCTGTGGCCTACGTCCTCTTCGTCGTCGTCTTCGCGGCCACGCTCATCCAGTTCCGGGTCCTGGGCCGGCGGACTGAGTTCTAGGAGTCATCAGCAGTTCACGGGTGGTCGTCGCTCGATGTGCATTCGAGCGGCGACCGACGGAGGTCACACCAATGGCGGTCCTGGGCCTGAGTCGCAGGCAGCGTCACCTCGCCTGGCAGGCGCTCCTGTACGTCGTGCTCAGTGCCGCCTCGCTGGTCGTCCTGCTGCCGTACATCTGGATGGTTTCGACGTCGCTGAAGCCGAGCGCCGAGGTTTTCACGTCGGTTCCACATTTCATCCCGCAGAGCCCCCGCTGGCAGAACTATCTCGACGTGTTGCGCACCTACCAGGTCGGCCAGTGGCTCATCAACAGCTTTATCGTGTCGTCGATCGAAGCGGCCGGGGTAGTGTCCACCTCGATCCTGGCCGGCTATGCCTTCGGGCGGCTCCGCTTCTGGGGGCGCGACGCGATCTTCTTCATGTATCTTGGAGCGATGATGGTCCCGATTCAGGTCACGCTCATTCCAAGCTTCCTGATCGTCGGCTGGCTCGGCTGGATTGACACCTATGAGGGCCTCGTGGTCCCGAGGATCGTCGCCTTCTTCGGGGTGTTCCTGATGCGCCAGTTCTTCCTGAACTTCCCGTCTGAGCTGGAGGACGCCGCCTTCATCGACGGGAGTAGTCGCTGGCGGGCGCTCTGGCAGATCGTGCTGCCGCTGAGCATGCCGGCAGTGGCGGCGCTGTCGATCTTCTCGTTCACCGCGGCCTGGAACGACTTCCTCTGGCCGCTGGTCGTCGTCAACTCGGAAGAGATGAAAACGGTCCAGCTTGGCCTGTCCTCGATGAAAGGGGAGCTGAGCGACTGGAGCCTGATCATGGCCGGTGCCACGCTGTCGGCCTTGCCCCTGCTCCTGCTCTACCTCGTGCTCCAACAGTATTTCGTCCGAGGCGTTGTGATGAGTGGACTCAAGGGTTGAGTGCCGCTGTGAAGGTGAGCGCCGTCGGCCCTGATCGAAGCGCGTCGTTAGGCCCGCGGCGGGTGAGCCGACCCGGGCCTGGAGCAAAGGAGCACCGTCATGTCTGAACGAAGTCCGAAGCAGGTCGATCGACGCATGTTCTTGATGACGGGGAGTGGTGCGCTCGCCACACTGTTTGCCGCCGGGTGTCGTCCACAGGCACCAGCGACTGGCGGGGCGGCGGACAAGGTACCCGCGAAGGGCGCGGAGCAGAATGCGCCAGCCGCCCAATCCGCTGGCAAGACGGCCGTGCTGCAGTTGTGGTTCGACATCCCCGGGTCCCAACAGGAGCACATCAAGAAGGTCAACGAGAAGTTCTCGGCCGAGAACTCGGGCATCGAAGTCAGGACCACCGTCGTCCCAATCGCCGAGATGCCGACCAAGCTGGCGACGGCCGTCGCCGGCGGCAACCCGCCGGACCTGGCCTACCTCGGTGGCCCATCGCTGGCCAGCAACCTGATCCAGGCCGGCAAGGTCGAATCGCTGTCCAAGTACCAGAAGGATATCGCGACGCTCGACTGGCTCGATCCGATCAAGAGGCTCCTTACTCGCGGAGACGACTTCTACGCATTGCCGGTCAACTCCGGCGTGCTCGGCCTCTACTACAACGCCGATCTGTACAAGAAGGCCGACCTCCACCCGGACAAGCCGCCCGCCACCTGGGACGACCTCGTCAAGAACGCCCGGGCAATCGCCAAGGCCGACCAGCAGGTCTGGGGGCACTACATCGGCACGAAGCCGATCACCTGGTCGGCGGACCAGGTGTGGATTGCCTACCTCTGGCAGGCCGGCGGGGAATGGCTGACATCCGACGAGAAGTCGGCCGCGTTCAACTCGGAGGCGGGCGTCGAGGCGCTCAAGTTCTATGTCGATCTCGTGCACGAGCACAAAGTCACGCCGCTCAAGGCGATCGACAACATTGTCAGCGGCAACGACTTCGAAACCGGCAAGGTCGGCCACATGCAGCTCTACCCGATCTGGGTCTTGCGCGCCGAGGCGATGTCGTTCCCGGTCCGCACGGCGCCGATGCCCCAACACAAGGCGAGCGCGGTGCCCCTCGGGATGGGAACGATGCCGATCTTCTCGGACAGCAAGAACAAGGAAGCGTCCTGGACCTACCTGAGCTGGCTGATGAAGCCGGAGAACGCCGTGTTCTGGGTCTCCGGCCTGGGCAATCTTCCGGCGCGCGTCTCGATCCGCGACACAGCCGCCTGGAAAGAGCATGCCGCCAAGCATCCGCTGATGCAGCCGTTCCTTGACGCGCAGCCGCGGGCGCGGATCGCGTACTTCGGCAAGGGCGCGCAGGAGATCTCCACGCAGGTTGGCCAGGCAATCGAGAGCGCGGTCTTCCAGCGGAAGAGCCCCAAGCAGGCGCTCGACGACGCGGCCAGGGCTGCCGACGAGATCCTGGCCAGATAAGGAGAGCTGCACTCATACCGGACGCCAGCAATGGCGCTGCGATGAACGTCGTCCTGGTCGATTGCGATACGCTCAGACCTGACGAGGTCGGCTGCTACGATCACCCACCGCCCGGGCGCCGGATCGCGACGCCCGACCCTGACGCCTTTGCCCGCCAGAGAGTCCGCATTACTCGCGCCGATCCGGAGTCCTTGCCGACCCTACCGGCCCGACGGGCGCTCCACTCCGGTGCGCGAACCAATCGGCTTCACGACGGCGACTCTCGCCTCAAGGGCGGCTTCATCGCCACCCCGGGCTCGGGACCGATCCCGGAGGAGCAGCACATGCCGTAGGAGATCCTTGGCGAGGTCGGCGATCGGAGGCCTTTCTCTGATCCGTACCGCCGGTTCAAGCTCTCATAGAACCTCTGGCACCGCGTTGACCATTGGACATTCGTCCGCGGTCAGGAAACGGACCACTGCGCGAGTGGTCCGTTCGCGTTTCAGGAGGAGATCAACTTCTGGGTGCCGTGCGACCCTCCTGGTTCTCGCACGGCATCGTACCGAGCTGGACGATGCGCTGGTGATCGTGGCCTCCGACCACGGCCACAGCCTCTGGGAGCGTCGGAGTAGATCCGCAAGTGCGGCTCCCCGTCAGACTCGGAGGCGTCGACGTCGCGCTGCTGATCCGCCACCCGCGCGGCCTCCCCACTAGTCGTCTTTACGGTCGACCAGATCCTCGGCGAGCGCTAGTCTTCAGCGAGCGCGGCGCGATGCTCCGCGGCCGGGTCCCGCTGCTGATCGTCCCTCAGTTCCACCACCACGCGGCGGAGCGTGCCGGTGAAGGTAAAGGGAACCTCGTACTGCTCGCTCACTGGCGAGCCATCGTCGCGGCCACAATGGAGGCCGGCCTGCGCTGCCATGAACGGCCAGGTCTCTGAAAGCTCACCCACGCCGACCCGCTCGCCGTCGATCAGCAGCGTTCCCGTGCCGCGATGCGGACCAGTCTTGGCGAACTCGAAGCGCAGCGTGCTCCGGCCTTCCATGACCTCGGCATCGGACCGGATCACATAGCGGACGTCGCCGAAATTGTACTCGTACACAAGCCGGCGGTCCTTGAGGAACAGGACGTAGCCGCCGAAGCGGTTGCCGGCCGCCAGCAGCACACCCTCGGCCCCTTCGCGCGGGATCTCAACGTCGGCCTCGATGGCGTACGAGCGATTGGTGATGTTCGGTGAGTTCTGCCGCTCGACCCGCGCCATCCCCGGAAAGTAGGTGAAGCGGGTCCGAGCGCCGGGCCGCCCGGCAGCGCGCAGGAAGCCGATGTCGCGGTCGTCAAGCGGCAGGACGTCGTACTTGCCGGCCTCGGCCCACCAGAGCTCGATCAGCTCGCGCAGCTTCTCGGGATGCTCGGCGGCCAGGTCGCGACTCTCGGCGTAGTCCCCGTCGAGGTGGTACAGCTCCCAGCGATCCTCGGCGAAATCCGCGCCGGTCTGGTGTTTCGCCACCGCCTTCCAGCCCCGGTGCCAGATCGCCCGGTTGCCGAGCATCTCGTAATACTGCACCCGCTTGCGGGTCGGCACCGTCGGATCGTCGAACGTGTAGGCCACGCTCGTCCCGTGGATCGGGAGCTGCGGGACGTCGTTGAGGATGGCCGGCGCCTCGACGCCGAGCAGCTCCAGGATCGTCGGCACGATGTCGATCACGTGGTGGTACTGGTGGCGCAGGCCGGTGTTCTTGATCCGGGCCGGCCAGTGAACGATCAGCGGGTCGCGCACGCCGCCACCGTGGGTGTTCTTCTTGTACCACTTGAGCGGCGTGTTGCCAGCCTGGGCCCAGCCGGTCGGGTAGTGCGGGTTGGTTGTCTCGTCGCCCAGCTGTTCCAGGGTGGGCAGGCTCACCTCCAGCGGCTCGGCGACGCGGTTGGAGTGGGCCTTGTAGACGTTGGCGTAGCCGATGCGGCCTCCCTCGTTGCTGGCGCCATTGTCGGAGAGCAGGACGATCATCGTGTTGTCGAGCTGGCCGATCTCCTGGACGTAATCTACCAGCCGACCGATCTGGGCATCGGTGTGCTCGAGAAAGCCCGCGTACACCTCCATCTGGCGTGCGGCGAACCGCTGCTCATCGGGCGTCAGCTCCTCCCAGGCCGGTACGTCGTCGTTGCGCGGCGCCAGCTCGGTATCGGGCGGGACGATCCCGATGTCGAGCTGGCGGGCCAGCCACTCCCCGCGGACGACGTCCCAGCCCCGGTCGTACCGCCCTCGGTACTTGTCGACGTACGCCTTCGGGACCTGGTGCGGCCAGTGGCACGCTCCCAGGGCCGCGTACAGGAAGAACGGCTTCTCCGGCGTGACGCTCTTCTGATCGCGGATGTACTCGATGGCGTGATCGACCAGATCCTCGGAGACGTGATAGCCCGGCCGGCGTGGCGTGTCGATCGGCTGGTTGCCGTCGCACAGCTCAGGGTGCCACTGGTCGGTGTAGCCGGCCGGGAACCCGTACCAGCGGTCGAACCCGCGCTGAAGCGGCCAGGCGTCGAACGGACCCGACGCGGTCGCGTCCCGCAGCGGCATCAGGTGCCACTTGCCGACGGTGAACGTGTTGTAGCCGTGTGGGCGCAGCATCTCGGGGAGCGTCGCCGCGCGCCTGGTCAGCCGTCCCTGGTAGCCGGGATAGCCGGTCGCGAACTCGGTGACGATCCCCAGCCCCGCCGCGTGATGATTGCGGCCGGTCAGCAGGCTCGCCCGCGTCGGCGAGCACATCGCGGTCGTGTGGAAGTTGGTGTAGAGCAGGCCCCCAGCCGCCAACCGGTCCATGCTCGGCGTCTCGATATCCGACCCGTAGCAGCCGAAGTGAGCGAAGCCGACGTCGTCGAGCAAGATAAAGACGATGTTCGGCGCCCCCTCCGGGGCCCGGGCGGCTCAGGCCACAGGGGAGTGGACTCCTGGTAGGTGCGACCGCGACGAAAGACGATCACACCGGGAACGGCAACGCTGACAGACTCGCCAGACGGCATGACGTCACTATCAAACGGCAACGCTGACCACCTGGGGATCGCCCTGGGATTCGGGCAGTCGTCCGACCGTCGCGCTCATCGTTACCGATGTACTCATAGTGAACTCGTCGGCGCCACTATCGGAGGTAGACCCGGCCTCCGGCGCACCCGCCCCCTCGTCCTCATCCGAACACGTTCGGCTTGTTCGAACCCGTGCGTATCAGGACGTCGCGTTCAGACGGCGAGAAACCGCTGGGGATGGATACCTGAGGGGTGCTCCAGCGCTTGGTCTCGTTACTCGTCAGCGAAACGGTCGCTCACGCGGCGTCGTTCGGGTTGATGTTGCACACGATGGCCGAGCGGGCAGTGTAGATGGCCATCTGGTTGCGGATTCCGCCGAGCACCGCGTCAGACGTACTGGGCGACGCTGCCGTCGTCGTGACGCATCGTGCCTCCGTCGCCTTCCACGTGTAGATGTACTCATAGTGCCAACCGTCGTCCGTCCCTCATGTACAGCAGCGGGTGGCAGCGTGACCACTGCCCGAGCGCTTGTTGAGCGTGGGTGCCGCTGTGGCTCTCCTCGCCGACCATACGGAGGGGTGATCGCAGGCGCCGCGCCTTCTGGATCGGCGGCGCCAGTTCTCGGCGTAGCGCACCCCGGCGGCGGGTGAGCAACCCTCGTCCTCAGGTACCTCGCCGAGCATCACAGGTCGATCACGTGCTTGCGGGCCCGGCGGCGGGCGAGCGCGAGCGGCGCGTGCAGGCTCGTCGCCAAGTCGACGACGTCGATGATCGAGGACCTGCTCGAGCTCATTCGGGCGCAGATCGACGCGGCGGCCTGATCGATCGCTGCACACCATAGACCCGACGTAGGCGCCGTAGATCGTCGCCAGGACGTCGCGCGCCAGAGCGCCGTCGTCGAGCGGGTCACGGCCGAACGCCACCCACGGGCCACGTCCACGGGTCGGCGCGCCGGCGCTGAGTGGTGCAACTCCTGGGGGATAGCCGCGGGTCATCCAATCTTCGTCGGGCTGAGGGTCGACCCCCTGCGCCAGCTCCAGCCAGCCTTGGTCTCGACTTGCCGCCTCGACCAGGTACTCGTCGGCGAAGACGGTCGAGTCGCGGTGCGTAGGCCGTTGGACGGCGTCGTTCGGCTCCTCAAACAAGTTGATGTTGCACACGATGGCCAAGGCCCCAACCGGGCAGTGTAGCCGAATGGCCATCTGGATTGCGGTTCATTCCGCCTGGAGCACCGCGTCAGACGCGCTGATCTGGGCGACGCTGCCGTCGTCAAACTGTGACGAGCATCGTGCCCCAGTCCTCGACGTCGGCCCCGTTCCACGATGCTGAGAAACCATGATCAGTGACTGGCGCAGCGCTCGGCGCCCAGGACGAAGCCGAGGATCTCGGCGAGCTGGCAAGCCGAGCAGGCGACACTTCGAACGCGAGCACCACCGTCGCCGGGTTCGGGCGTACGGCGTCCCGCGCAGGCGACGGCCCTCGTCGGCCTTGCAGGTTGCCGATGTACATGCTCGCCACCGCCGAGCGGGCATGGCGATGAATGCGCCCTTGCCGAGCAGCGAGCCAGCCGCCGCCCGCTCTCCCAGCGCTTGTTGATAGGAGGCCGTGCCGCGAAGGTCGAGGAGCAGGTCCGGCGCCGGGCAGAATGCCCATGGCTCTCCTCGCCGACCAGAATCTCTACGGAGGATCGGTCCGGCGCGCGAGGCCGAGGACCAGCAGGCGCCGCGATGAAGCCTTCTGGATCGGCGGCGCGTAGCGCCCAGTTCTCGGCTGGGAGAGTAGGCGACCAGTCAGGCCGACAAGGACCAGCGCGAAGACTGGCGGGCCGAAGCCAAGCGCGGCGCGGCAGCGCCGAGCGAGCAGCATCAGGCCGACGATGCCGATGGTGCCCGCGCCTTCGTCCGCGCTCGCCTGAGCAGCGCTCGCGCGCCGAGCATCACGCCTCAGGGACGTTGACCATCGAGGTGGTCGCCCGAAGAAGCCAGCATGATGCGGCTCGAGCCCGACGATCACGTCCCGACTTCGGCCCAATACCCGGGCGGCGGCGAGCGCGAGCGGGGTGAGGCGCGGCCCTGCAGCCCTCGGCGATGTCCATCAGGGCGTCGGGGCGCAGACAGCGCGACGAGGTCGACGCCGCCCGCCGATCACCGAGGACCTGCTGTCGCCAGCAGGTACCCGGCCAGCGAGAAGGTCCTGCGTAGCCGACGAGGGATGGCCCTGGACCGCCAGGCGACGGCGGCCTGCCGCCCATGCCATCCAGGGCGGCGTCCACGCGGCCTCGCGCGGTGACGGAGCCGGTTCGCCAGCTCCGTGACCCGGCGATCTTCCGGGAGAATGGTCGCACCCACCTGCTGTACACAGTCGCCGGCGAGCGCGGCATCGCCGTCGCCAAGTTGATAGAGTAGGGAGCGGCATGGGCGTTCGATGAGGGCGCCCGTCTGCGTGACGCCGAGGCGCTGGGAGCTGATCCGAAGTGGGTGGAGGAGGGAACGTGTCGGACAAGCGAGTGGCATTCATCGGCCTCGGCAACCTGGGGTTCCCGATTGCTCAGAACCTGGTCGACGACGGGTTCGAGCTGAAGATCTTCGACCTGCAGAGCGAGAGTGATGCCGTCACCGCCCTGGTGGCCAGGGGAGCAGTCTTCGAAGAGTCGCGCCGGAAGCTCGTCGAGGCGGTCGACGTCGTCGTCACGCTCCTGCCCGATTCCGACATCGTCCTGAACACCTATCTGGGGTCCGACGGCCTGATCGGCCATCTCGCGCCCGGCACCCGCTGCGTCGAGATGACCTCCGGCTATCCGGAGGCGACCGTCCGACTCGGCAAAGTCCTGGGTGAGGCCGGCGCTCGACTGATCGACGCTCCGATCTGCAACGGCGCGGTGCCAGGCGCGTACGCGCGGCGACTGGTCCACCTGGTGGGGGGTGAGCGCGAAGATTTCGAGGCGTGCCGCGCGCTGCTGAGCGCCAGCGCGCGCGAGGTCATCCACGTCGGGCCACTCGGCACCGGACACGCGATGAAGGCGGTAAATAACTCGGTCCTGGCGACGTGCAACGCTGCCGTCACGGAGGGCCTGGCGCTGCTCGCCGCCTACGGCGTTCCGCCCGACCGCGCGCTGGAGGCTCTCGCCGAGTGCTCGATCAACATCAACGCCTTCGAGCAGACGGCGGCGGCCTTCCGGGGGGACTGGGACGCGCCGGCGAGCTTTCGCCTGGCGCTTCAGCGGAAGGACATGCGCTACGCGGCCCACCTCGCCTCAGACCTCGGCGTGCCACACCCGGTCGGCGACGCGGCGCACGGCGTACTTCTGGACGCCGAGCGGGCCGGGTTCGACGACACCGACTGGAGCCAGGGGGCCTTCCGGCGCTACGGCCTGCAGCGCTTACCGACCGACGGGTAATTCCAAACAGGTCTCGCCCATCGCGCCATGGCGGCGTTCAGCCGTCACATCGCCTCCCACGATTCGCTCGCCCCGAATCCGCATGCCCAGCTACTGGTGCTCCCAGCAAGCGACCGAGTAAGCAGCTCATCGGCGAGCCACGCGGGCCGCTGGCCGCTCGCCGTGAACGTCTACAAACCCGCACGCGCGCGCGGCGCCGCTGATCGACTACGGACAGCCTGGCATCATGGCGTACGACCGCCCTAGCCCTTGATCCCGCCGGCGGTCAGGCCACGCACCAGGTAATTGCGCACCAGCAGCGAGAAGATGACCACCGGGAGCATGACGAGAGTTCCTCCCGCGGCGATCTTGCCCCACTCCCAGCCCTGGTACTGCATGAAGTTGACGACAGCCACCGGCGCGGTCATCGCTTGCGTCCGGGTCAGGATCAGAGCGTAGAAGAAGTCGTTCCAGGAGAACAGGAAACAGAAGATCGCGGTGGCGGCGAGACCGGGGGCGGAGAGCGGGAGCGTGACGCGGAAGAACGAGCCCCAGACTGAGCCGCCGTCGATCCAGGCGGCCTCCTCGAGCGCCCGTGGGATGCTGTCGAAGAAGATCCGCATCATCCAGATCACCAGCGACAGGTTGAAGGTCATGTAGATGACGACCAGCCCTTGCACGGTGTCCAGCATTTCGAGGTAGCGGTAGGCCAGGAAGAACGGGATGGTAAAGGCGATCGGCGGGGCCATCCGGGTGGCCAGGATCCACAGCTCGATGTGCCGTTCGGCCCTGAAGCGGGCGCGCGACAGCGCGTAGGCGGCCGGCACGCCGATCAGCAGCGAGAGCACGGTGGACGCGACGCTCGAGACGGTGCTGTTCCAGAAGTTGCGGGGGAACTGGCCGGATCGTAGTGCCAGGTAGTTGTCGAGGGTAGGCCAGACGAAGATCGCCGACGAGAACATCTCGATCTCGGGCCGCAGCGACATCTGGAGCAGCCAGAGGAACGGGAAGACTACCACCAAGAGGAGCGCGCCGACGCCAGCGAAGTACAGCACTCGGGTCGGACCGAGCCGTCGTCGGCCGCGGCCCCTGGGCAGGGTGAGGCTGGCGCTACTCAACCTCGACCTCCTTGCCGACCATCTTGATGATCAGGGCGCTGAGCAGGAAGACGCCGGCCACCATCACCACGGTGATCGCGCTGGCAAAGCCCAGGTAGGAGAAGTTGAATGCCTGGATGTACGCGTAGTAGTTGGTCACCTCGGTCACGCTGCCGGGCCCGCCGTTCGTGAGCACGAAGATCAACGGGAAGGCCTTGATGCTGTCGACCAACCGGAATAGCGCCGCCACCAGAATGGTGGGGCGCAGCAGCGGTAGCACGACCCACACGAACAGCTGCCAGGCGCCGGCGCCGTCAATCCGCGCCGCCTCGAGCGGCTCCTCGGGCATCATCTGCAGCGCCGCCAGGATCATAAGCATCGTAAACGGAAACCACTCCCAGACGTCGGCGATGGCAATCGCCCAGAGCGCGAGCTGCGGGCTGGTGATCAGCGACGGGATCGGGAGGCCGATGAAGGCCAGGACTCGGTGCAACGGGCTGATATCCGGGGAGTAAAGGACCTTCCAGATGATCGCCACCACGATCGGCGGCAGCACCATTGGGATCAAGAAGGTGGTGCGGATTGCCTCGAGCACCCGCGAGCGGCCGTTGAGCATCAGCGCCACCCCCAGACCGGCCAGGATCTGGAGGACCACGGTGAAGAGCGAGAGTCTGACCTGCACCCAGACCGAGTTGCTGAACCGCTCGTCCTGGAGCAGCTCGGCGTAGTTCCTCCAGGGCCGCGAGAAGTTCCAGGTGGTTTGCTCCGGTAGCGCCAGGTTGAGCGGCGTGAGGCTGGTGACGAGCAGGTACACGGCCGGCGCAAGGGTGATGACGGCGAGCACGACGAGCGCCGGAAGGAGGCCGGCCAGAAAGGCGCGGCGTTGCTGCGCGGCCCAGCCGGTGCCGCCAGCGGTGGCGCGGGGGATAGGGTGGGCCGTCGGGATGACGTCAGAAATGCGTTCGGCCATGTCCCCGGTTCTCGAGTCGCGCGGCGAGCATCGCTCGCTCGGCCCGCTACACGTCCACTCCCGCCTTCTTCAGGTCGGCGATTGAGTCGACCTGCGCCTTCTGCATCGACTCCCTGGCCGACGCCTGGCCGGAGACGATCCGCTCGATCGCCTTGTCGATCTGCTGGTCGACCTGCGGGTAGACGTTGATGGTGCGGTACTTCATGTAGCCGCCCTCGCCCGCCAGGGCGATCGACTTCGAGTAGATATCCGCCAGGTCGTACCCGTTGATGGAGTTCTTCTGCTTGAACTCGGGGCATCCACCACCGACTTGCGGGTGATCGAGGTGTAGCCCTTCTCGGTGAGCATCCGCGTGAACATGTCCTTCGAGAATGCCCACAGGATGAACTGCCAGGCCGCGTCCTTATTCTTCGAGCCGACCGGGATACCGAAGCCATGCGTGGCGACACCGGGAAGGCGCCCTTCGGGCCGGCCGGCATCATCGAGTAGGCGACCGTCTTGGCGACCTTGCTCTTGTCGGGCTCACCGAGCTGGGACACCCAGGCGTGGTTGAAGGTGATGTAGTTGGCCCGCCCCTGCATCAGAGTCTGCAGCGCCTGGTCGTAGGTGAACGAGAGGATCCCTTCCGGCGTGTACTTCTTCAGCACGTTTGAGTACCAGTCGGCCGCCTCGATCGCCTCCGGCGTGTCCAGCGTCGGCATCAAGTCGTCGGGCGGGTTGCGGAACACATTGCCGCCGAATCCCTGCAGGTACGGAATCCACGTCCAGCCGTGGTGGTTTTCGGTGACGAACCCCTTGACGCCCTCCTTGTCGTGGACCGCCTCCAGCATCTTCAGCATCTCGTCGAAGGTGGTGGGCAGCTTCAGGCCGGCCTGCTCGATCAGGTCGTGGCGAGCCGCGGCGGCCATGTAGACGTCGGCGATCCATGGGAAGCCGTACAGCTTGCCGGCCTTGTCCTTGAGGTTCTCGATGACCGGCAGGAAATCGTCTGTCCCCCAGTCGGGCGGGGTCTTGTTCGGATCCTTGACGTACTCGTCGATCGGGTGGAACCAGCCGGCGCCGAGCCAGCGAGCGCTCCAGATGAAGGTGATGTTAAGCACGTCGTAGGCGCTGCCCTTGGTGGACAGCTCCAGGTCGGCCCGCTGGTTGTAGACCGGGAAGGCCGGCGTCTCGTAGTTGACCGTCATGCCGGTCTGTTGCTCGAACTCCGGGATGTACTCGCCGAGCCACTTCGGCCAGGGGCCGCTCCAGCTCGCGACGTTGAGGGTGGTGCCAGCGAACTGCTTGGAGACGCCGGTCTGGCCAGTCGCCTGGACGGGCTTGGCAGCTTCGGCGGGCTTGGCGGGCGCGGCCGCCGGCTCGGCCGGCTTGGCCGGCGCGGGCTCCTTCGCGGCCGGCGCCTGTCCGGACGGCGCGCACGCCCCCAGGAGGGATGTCGCCGACACAGCAGCGGTCGCGACGAAGAACGAGCGACGAGTCACGCGCCGAGAGATCCGTGCCATTGGTCCCCTCCCTGCATGGTCCGGCTACCTGACGGGGTTGGTCGGACTCCTGAGCTGACGCGGACCCGCGCCTCGACGTTGGCTCTTGGCGTGCTGTGGGACTCGCTCTGTCTACCCCAGACATCAGCCAACGACTGCTTGAGTCCGTGAGACGACGGAAGCACCCGTCCTGTGAGGCTATAGTAGACGACGGTCGGCATCGTTGCCACTCGTCCAACAGGGCGCCCCGGTCCTTGCTACCGGGGCGGATCCGGCGGAGACTGCTGACCGAGCATCGCTGGCCTTCGGTCGTCGGTCGTGCATGGTCTAACAGGACAGACAGTGGAGGTAGACGTGACGCCGACGAACGTGCTCTTCATTCACTCGGATCAGCACACCAAGCGGGTACTCGGCTGCTACGGGAACGCGGTGGTGAAGACGCCCAACCTGGACGCGCTGGCGGCACGGGGGACACGCTTTGCGAATGCCTACTGCCCCACACCGATCTGCGTTCCCTCTCGGGCCAGTCTGGCGACCGGCCGCTACGCCCACCGGATCGAGTCCTGGGATAACGCAAGGCCCTACATCGGCAGCGAGGCCGCCAGCTGGGGTCACCGGTTGACCGAGGCCGGTCACAAGGTCACCACCATCGGCAAACTCCACTACCGCCGCGTCGGTGACCCTAGCGGCTTTCCCGACCAGCGCCTGCCGATGCACGTCCTCGAGGGCGTCGGCGACCTCTACCAGCTCCTGCGAGGCGACATGCCGGTCCGCGCCGAGAACCGCGCGAACGTCCTGGCAGCCGGTCCGGGCGAAGTCGAGTACACTCGCTACGACCGCGCCATCGGCCGAGAGGCAGTCAGGTGGCTCAAGGAGGAGGGCGCGCGGGAGCGCGAGCCCTGGGCGCTGTTCGTCTCGTTCACCTATCCCCACTTCCCGCTGAGGGCGCCGGAACCCTTCTTCAGCATGCACCCCGCGGAGTCCCTGCCGATGCCGGTCCAGTGGCGCCCGGAAGACTGGCCGCACCATCCAAGCATCGACGAGATGCGCCGCCAGCAGGCGCTCGACGAGCCGTTCGACGAATCGACGATCCGGCGGGCACTGCAGGCCTACTATGGGATGGTCGCGTTCCTCGACGACCAGACCGGCCAGGTGTTGCGGGCGCTCGACGAATCAGGCCAGGCCGAGAACACCCGAATCATCTACACCACCGACCACGGCGAGCAGGTCGGCGAGCACGGGCTGTGGTGGAAGAGCACGATGTACGAGGGCGCCGTTGGCGTGCCAATGATCGTGGCCGGCCCGGACATCCCCGTCGGCAAGATCTCGAATACCACCGTCAACCTGACCGACTGTTTCCCCGGGATCGTCGAGGCGGTTGGCCTGGATCTGAAACCGGAGGATGCGGACCTCGACGGCGAGTCGATCTTTCGCCTGGCCCAGCAACCCGACCGGCCGCGGACGACGTTCAGCGAGTACCACGCCCTGTACTCGGTGACCGGCACCTTCATGGTCCGCAACGAGCGCTACAAGTACGTCTACTACGTCGGGATGCCACCGCAGCTCTTCGACATGGTGGACGATCCGCACGAGACCCGCGACCTGGCGGCCGACCCGGCCTACGCCGAGGCGCTGGCCGTCTGCGAACGCGAGCTGCGGTCGATCTGCGACCCCGAGGACGTCGACCGCCTGGCCAAAGCTGACCAGCGCGCCCGCATCGAGGCGGCGGGCGGCCTCCAGGCGGTCATTCAGGGCGGCGTGACAGTGCCGTATACCCCCGCCCCGGACGAGTTCGAGCCGGCCCCGGTCGACGCGCGCGAGCGCGCCAAGGGAGGGGGCTAAAAAAGGGACTGGGATCCACGCGCTGGCTCGAGGGTGACGAGGCCGAGCTCAGCGAGTGTCCAGCGGGAACCGCGTTCAACGGCGCGAATCGCAAGCGGGAGGATCTGTTCGCGTGAAACTGTATGAGTTCCAGGCCAAGGAGCTGTTCGCCAGGGCCGGCATCGCCGTGCCGCGCGGCCGATGGTGACCGACCCACGGGGGCCCAGGACGCGGCGCGCGAGCTGGGGCACTGCGTGGTCAAGGCCCAGGTCCACGCTGGCGGGCGCGGCAAGGCCGGCTTCATCAAGCTTGCCGAGACGCCCGAGCAGGCCGGCCAGCACGCCGCCGCGATGCTCGGCCAGACGTTCAAGGGCTTCAAGATCGAGCGGCTGCTGATCGAGGAGGCCGTCGACATCGCGGCCGAGCATTACCTGGCCGTGCTGATCGACCGAGCGACCAGGTCGCCCGATGATGGCGAGCGCGATGGGCGGGGTCGACATCGAAGAGGTCGCCGAGCACTTCGAGAAGATCGCGCGATTCCCGATCGACGTGGCGTACGGACCGCTTGACTTTCAGCTCCGCGGCCTGGCCGAGCGCGCCGAGCTTGACCCGAAGACGAGCCGCCAGTTCGTCGACATCGCCAAGCGACTTTACCGCGTTTTCGTCGACTCAGACGCCTCGCTGGCAGAGATCAATCCGCTGATGGTCACCGTGACGGTCGGGTCATCGCGGCCGACGCCAAGTTCGACGTCGACGACAACGCCCTGTTTCGCCACGCGGAACTGGCCGAGTACCAGGAGGAGAGTGAGGAGGACCCGATCGAGGCCGAGGCCCACCGCCGCGGCGTCACCTACGTCCGCCTGGGCGGCGACATCGGCATCGTCGGCAATGGGGCTGGGATCGTGATGACCACGCTGGACCTGGTCACCCGCGCCGGGCGGCAGGCCGGGCCAACTTCTGCGACATCGGCGGTGGGGCGAGCGCGGCGACCGTCCGCGAAGCGCTGACGATTGTTCTGATGGACCCGAACGTCAAGGCCGTGCTGTTCAACATCTTCGGCGGGATCACCCGTGGCGACGAGGTTGCCAAGGGCGTCCTGGAGGCGACCGCCACGCTGGGGGTCAAGGTGCCGATGGTGCTGCGGATGGCCGCACTCGCGCCGAGGAGGGGCTGAAGCTCCTGGAAGGCTCGGTCCTGGTACCGGCCGCCGACCTGATCGAGGCCGCCAGTACGGTGGTCGCGCTGGCGAAGGAGCATCCTGGACATGGGCATCCTCGTCGGCAAGGACACCCGACTTGTCGTGCAGGGCATCACCGGCCGGGAGGGCGGCCCACACCGAGCAGATGCTGGCGTACGGCACGCCGCTCGTCGCCGGGCGTCACGCCTGGCCGAGGCGGGACCGAGACCCAGGGCGTGCTGGCCTACGACAGCGTCGCCGACGCCGTCGCGCAGCAGGGTGTCAACACCTCGATCATCTTCGTCCCGCCGCCGTTCGCCGGGCGACGCGATGATCGAAGCGGCGGCGGCCGGCCTGCGCCTGGTCATCTGCATCACCGAGGGCGTGCCGCGGATCGACACGGTGCGCGCGGTCCGATTCATCGAAGAGCGCGGCACGGCGCGGCTGATCGGCCCGAACTGCCCGGGGTGCGATGACGCCCGACGAGGCACGGGCTGGGATCATGCCGTCGACATCTTCCGACGCGGCACCCGGGGCGTCGTCTCGCGTAGCGGGACGCTGACCTACGAAGTCGTCGACCTGATCACCAAGGCCGGCCTGGGTGTGTCGACCTGCGTCGGCGTCGGCGGCGACCCCGTCATCGGGACGTCTTCGTCGACGTGCTCGAGATGCTCGCCACGGACGACCAGACCGAGGCAATCTTGCTGATCGGAGAGATCGGCGGGACCGACGAGGAGATGGCCGCGGCGCACATCAAGAACCACCTCCGCAAGCCGTTCTTCGCCTTCATCTCCGGCCGCTCGGCGCCGCCTGGGAAGCGAATGGGCCACGCCGGGCGCGATCATCTCGGGAGGCATGGGCACCCTGCAGGCCAAGATCGCCGCGTTCCAGGCGGCGAACGTCCCGCCACCGACACGCTGGCCGAGATGGTCCAGCTGGCGAAGGAGCGCGCCTAGACCGGGTGGCGCAGGCGGGCGGGACTGCCGCGAGCCAAGAAGCGCGCGTGATCCTGATCCCATGACCGTCGCCGAACGGGGAATTCGCGAGCGCCTGCGCGAGGCCGGCCGGATGACCTTCGCCGAGTTCATGGCCGCGGTGCTCTACGGTCCTGGCGGCTACTACGCCGAGCGGCCGCCCTCGGCGGCGCGGGCGGCGATTACTTTACCTCGCCGAGCTGCACCCGGGCGTTCGGGGCGCTGGTTGGCCGTCAAGTGGCCGAAGTCTGGGTCGCGCTCGGCCGACCGACCCGCTTCGAGCTGGTCGAGGCGGGCGGGCAGCGGCGCGTTGGCCCGTGACCTGCTGACGTGGGCCGACCACGAGGCGCCGACTTCAGCCGAGCGGTCCGCTACCTGCTGGTCGAGCGAGCGCGACGAGCGCTGCGGGCGACCCAGCACGAGACGCGCCAGGCAGCCAGCTGGTCGACGAGCGCATGGCCGGGGACGAGCGGTCCGCCCTTGACATTGACCAGACGATCGTCGGATGCGTGATCGCGAACGAGCTCGTCGATGCCTTCCTGGGCTCACCTGGTCGCCGTCCGCGACGATCGACTCGTCGAACGGTACGTGGCCTGTCCGACGACGGCGAGCGCTTCGTCTTTGTCGAGGACGCCGTCGACGCCGAGGCTCGCCGCGTACTTCGAGGACCTGGGCGTCCGCCCTGGCGACTGCACCGCGGAGGCCGCGCAGGACTGGGCCGGGCGAGCGGCGGCGAGCCTGGCCCGGGAGCGCTGCTGGTCCTGGACTACGGCTACCCGGCCGCCGAGCTCTACGCCCCGCGCCGCCGCCACGGAACGCTGCTGAGCTACCGCGGCCACACCCTCGCGAGTGACCCGCTGAGCCACGTCGGCCAGCAGGACGTCACCAGTCACGTCGACTTCACCGCCCTGGCACGGGCCTGCGCTCGAGCCGCGCTGACCACGATCGGCCCGCTGACCAGTCCAGGTTCCTGACGGGATTGGGCCTGCGCGACTACCTGCGCCTGCTGAACGCGGCAGCCGTATCGGCGTCCGAGCACGAGGCGAATCGGCGGGCGCTGAGCGAGTTGATCCGCCCCGACGGCCTCGGCGCCATCAAGGTCATGCTCGGGACGCGCGGGCTGCCAGGAGTTTCGGCCGACGGGATTCGGCGCCGAGGGCGGCGGCGGCACCCTTGGCTGCCGCCCTCCGCCCCGAGCAGATGCGTCTGCCGGGGCCCATTGAGGCCGAGCGCTTTGGCGACCTCGAAGCGCAGTGGCGCGAGTTCTGGACCGTCGCGGATGGCGAGGAGAGTGCCTCAGCGAAGACGCTGCTGTCGCCCCAGTGGCGGGTGTTCTACCTGGCGTTGCTCGTCGGGCTGGTGACCGGGCTCGGTACTGTCGTGGCCGCCATCTTGATGCTCGGCGCGATGACCGCCGACCCGACAATGGCCGGACCAGTTCTGGGCGTTCGTCGCCGGGCGCCAGCGTGCTGCCGATCGGATTCCCGCACTACATTCTGTTCAAGGTCGCCTGCGGCGCCAGCTCGCTCGCTTCCTCACGCTCTTCGCCGCCGTCGTCGAGCCGCCGATCCTCAAGCGGGACCACTGGCTGCTCTCGCGCGAGCTCGACGACCTGGACATTCTGTTCGATCAACTGCTGGCCGAGCTGCGCATATGCGTCGCGCGGTCGGTCAATCGCGGCGTCGAGCTCCGGACCGCCTCCAGCGCTATTTCAGCCCGATGGTCGTGGAGCATCTGCTCGAAGGCACCAGCGGCCGATGGAAACGTCTCCCGCATGCGGGTGACCGTCCTTTTTTGCGACATCCGCGGACTTACTTCGATGTCGGCTCGCCTGAGCCCGGCCGCGGTCGTCGAGCTCCTGAACGAGTACTTCACCGCGATGATTGACGCCGTCCAGCGCGAGCATGGAACCGTTCTCAAGCTGATTGGCGACTCGGTGATGGCCGCGTTCGGCGCGCCAAACGCGGCGCCGACGACACCGAGCGCGCGCTCCAGGTCGGCTGCGCCATGCAAGCCGAGTACCGACGGCTGGAGCAGGTCTGGCGGGGCGCGGCGCGGAGCACTCGCTGGGGATGGGAGTCGGCATCAACGGCGGCGAGGTCATCGTCGGCAACATCGGGTCGCCGCAGCACCTCGACTACACCGTGATCGGCGATACGGTCCACGTGGCCAGCCGACTGTGCGGCGTGGCCTGCGCCGGGCCAGGTGTTGGTGGCGGTGGAGACGCCGCTGCCGAGCTCCAGGCATCCAGGGACGTCGTGCTGGTGCCAAGCGGCGAGGTGCCCCTGAAGGGCAAGCGCGCCGATCGCGGTCTACGAGGTCCGCTTCGGGCGAGCCTCGGCACGACGACGATGTGGTACCGTCGTCACCAGCGGCAGACGAGGGATTACTGGAGGGGAACACCGATGGCAGAGACCGGGCAAGGCGGCGACGTTCTGGGGCGCAGGCAATCCGTTTGAGGTCCGCGAGTACCCTGTGCCCGATCCCGCGCCGGGCGCGGTCGTGCTCAAGGTGGCGCTGGCGAACGTCTGCGGATCGGACATGCACTACTGGCGCGGTGACATGGACGTCAAGGCGATGGGCCGCCCGCTGCCACTGGTCCTCGGGCACGAGGCAACCGTCCACAGCCTCGGCGAGGGGGTCACGACCGACTCGACGGGCCAGCCGCTCAAGGAGGGCGACCGGATCGTCTACAAGTACATGAACCCGTGCATGCGCTGCGCGCGCCTGCCTCCGCCGCCAGTACAAATCGTGCCCGAAGCGACTGAATAACTGGTGGGTGTCGTGCGAGGAGTGGCCGCACTTCCAGGGAGCCTTTGGGCAGTACTACTACCTCCGCCCGAACAGCGCGCTGTTCAAGGTACCGGATGACCTGTCTGACGAGATGGTGGCTGGCATCAACTGCGCGCTCACTCAGGTCATCGCCGGGCATCGAGTACGCCGACCTGAAGCTCGGCGAGTCGGTGGTCATCCAGGGGGCCGGCGGGCTGGGCGTGTACGCCGCCGCCGTGGCCAAGGAAGCGGGGGCCGAGCGGGTCGTCATCATCGACGGTGTCGACGAGCGTCTGGAGCTGGCCCGCGAGTTCGGCGCCGACGAGACGATCGACCTGCGCCAGTTTCCAGAGTCCGGGGATCGGATCAAGCGCGTCCTGGAGCTGTGCAACGACTGGGGCGGCGACGTGGTCGTCGAGCTAGTCGGCCACCCTGGCGTCATGGACGAGGGGTTGCGAATGACCGCCCCGGAGGGTCGCTACCTCGAAATCGGCAACATCAACGTCGGCTGGAAGGGCGAGATCGATCCGTCGCTGCTGGTGTTCGGCAATCGCAAGATGATCGGCGTCTCGCACTATGAGGCCGACCACCTGGAGAAGGCGCTCAAGTTCATGCAGCGGACACGAGAAAATACCCGTACCACAAGGTGCTCTCCCACAAGTTCCCGCTCGACCAGGTCAACGACGCGTTCTCCCAGCAAGCGGACGGACACATCACTCGTGGGGCGCTGGTGCCAAACTAGTAGTGCGCCACACTGAGGCTGACGCGAGCGCAGTCCACTGACGTGTCATCCCGAGCGCGGCACCCAGTCTGTCGATCCCTCGCTCCGCTCGGGATGACAGGTGAGGGCTCGGCATGACACGTCAGGGCTCGTGCTGGATGACAGCCTGGGGCCGCTCGGAATGACAACCCCTCGTCTTGACCGTTGGGTCGTACTAGCGTCAGAGGCACGTGGCGCACCGGAGCGACGCGACACCCGTCGTCGGACGGGACGCGGTAAGCAATAGGAGGGCACGATGGCGCGGAAGCCGCTGTCTCAGTTGTGGGACTGGGAGCTCGTCGACGAAGAGCAAGACCTACGCGGACGGAAGCTGCTGGACCGAGATGGTGCGCTGCTCGGCACGATCAGCGACATGCTCGTGGACACCGAGAGTGGGTACGTTGAAGGGATCATCCTGGAGGGTGGAACGACCTACGGTGCACGGGAATTCGAGCTGCGGCAGGGCGCGGCCGTGCTGCTGGAAGCAGCCCAGGACAATCGGCGGCAATCGGCGCGCGGGCAACATGCGCCATCGGCGCCCGGGCCCCCTGTATCGGAGGAGGGCGAGCTCGCGGCCGTGCAGAGGACGCCGCGCGACGTCGTCGAGGATGTGACCACCACAAGGCCCGCGGATGTGACCGCGCCGATAGATCCGCGGTCCGACGTCAACCCGGTCGCGCCGGAGCGCCCAGTCGGCGGCCCTGGCACGATGCCGAAGCCCCGTTCCGAAAGCCGCGTCGAGCAAGGGCCTCCGATCATCATCCGGCTCAGAGGCGAAGAGCTGTACGCCGAACGGGTCGCGGTGATCGCGCGTGAGATCGTGATCGACAAGCGGGCGGTTCGCTTCACTGGGCAGATCACCGATACGGTCAGACGCGAAGAGGTCGAGGTAGTCTCCTCTACCGCCGGGACGCCGGCGGCGGCACGCGAGCAGATAGCCCCCGCCGCGAGCGAGCCTCGGCGCGATCCGCCGGGCCCGTAGGAGGGCGGTATGGCGCTTCCGCGGACCGGGCGTCAGCCGATCCTGGCGACGCGAGGCGCGGTTGCCGCGCCGCACCACGCGGCTGCCCAGGCGGGGCTGTGGATGCTCCAGCGGGGCGGCTCGGCGGTTGACGCGGCCATCGCCGCGAACGCCGTCCTGGGCGTCGTCTATCCCCACATGGCCGGACCCGGCGGCGATCTGTTTTGCCTGCTCTGGGAGGCCGCGGCCAAGCGCTTGGATGCGCTCAACGCCAGTGGACGGGCCGGAGCGGCAGCCACGATTGACTACTACCGCGCACGCGGCCACGAGCACATTCCGATCCGCGGCCCGCTCGCCGCGCTGACTGTCCCAGGCGCTGTCGACGGCTGGGCCACACTGCACGAGCGGTTGGGGCGCCTGCCGTTTGCCGAGCTGTTAGCGCCGGCGATCGAGCTGGCCGAAGACGGATTCGCGGTCCCCGAAAGCCTGGCACGCTGGTCGGCCCTGGCGGCCGACGTGCTCAAGCTCGACCCGACCACCAGCGCGACATTCCGCCCCGACGATCGACCGTTACGAATCGGCGAAGGTCTCCGCCTACCGCGCCTCGCCGTGACGCTCCGGCAGGTCGCCGACGGGGGCGCGCGGCCGTTCTACCATGGGCCGCTTGCCGCCCAGATCTGTGGATACCTCGAGGCGCACGGCGGAGTGCTCCGGCCGGACGACTTCGCCGCCCACCGCTCGGACTGGGTCGAGCCAATCTCAGTCCAGTACCGTGGCCACACGGCCTACCAGGTACCGCCGAACACCCAGGGCTTCTCCGCGCTTCAGATTCTGGCGGTCCTTGACGGCATCGATATCCGGGCGCTCGGCGACGGAAGCATCGCCTACCTCCACACCCTGGTAGAGGCCGCTCGACTGGCGTTCGTGGACCGTGACCGTTACTTAAGCGATCCAGAGTTTGTCGAGGTCCCGCTCGATCGGCTGCTGTCGCCCGAGCACGCGGCCGAGATCCGCGCGAGGATCGACCCGGCGCGCCGGCCGCCGGCGCCGGCACCGGTCGCGGCCGGCGGTGACACCTGTTACCTGTGTGCCGTCGACCGCGACGGCAATGTCGTCTCGCTGATCCAGAGCGTCTACTTCGACTTCGGCTCAGGCGTGATCGCCGGCGACACTGGCGTGCTGCTCCAGAACCGCGGGTCGTTCTTCTCGCTCGATCCGGAGCACCCGAACCATCTGGAGCCCGGCAAGCGCACGTTCCACACCATCATCCCGGCAATGCTGCTCAAGGAGGGACGGCCGGCACTGGCCTATGGGACGATGGGCGGCGAGGGCCAGCCGCAGACCCAGTCGGCGCTGGTCACTCGGATGCTCGACTTCGGCTACGACGTCCAGCGCGCGATCGAGGCGCCGCGCTGGCTGTATGGCCGGACCTGGGGCACCGAGACGGCTGCCCTGACCATCGAAGACCGGATCTCCCCCGACGTAGCCGCCCAGCTTGCCAACATGGGTCACGAGGTCCGGATCGCCCCCAACTGGAGCGACTCGCTCGGTCACGCCCAGGCGATCTGGATCGATCATGGCGAGGGTACCCTCTGGGCCGGAGCCGACCCCCGCGGCGACGGCGCCGCCGCGGGCTGGTGAGCCGCCACGGCCTGGGAACTGGCTGAGAGCTCTTCCGGGTGCGTGAACCGGGACTGATCCAGTCCGGCTCCCACACGCTCCGCGTCGGGGCGCGGACGCTGGTGATGGGTATTCTGAACCTGACCCCGGACTCGTTCTCGGGCGACGGTCTGGCCGGTGGGGTCGAGGCCGCCCTGGGGCGCGGGACGGCGATGGTCGCGGCCGGCGCCGATGTGCTGGACCTCGGAGGCGAGAGCACCCGACCCGGCGCGGAGACCGTCGCCGAAGTCGTCGAGCTGGGGCGGGTGCTGCCGGCCGTCGAGCGGCTGGCCGGTGACGTTAGGGTCCCGATCTCGATTGACACGCGCAAGGCCGGTGTGGCCGAGGCGGCGCTGGCAATCGGGGCCGGCGTGGTGAATGACGTGAGCGGGTTGGACTTCGACGAGGCCCTTGCTGTCGTGGCCGCCCGAGCGGGCGCGGCGCTCGTGGTCGGCCACTGGCGCCGACGCCGTGCGGACGATCCCGACGACGTCGTCGCCTGGGTTGTCCAGGGGCTCTGCGAGTCGGTTGCCCGGGCGCGCGCCGCCGGCGTGGCGCGCACCCAGCTTATCGTCGATCCTGGCCTGGGCTTCGCCAAGCCGCCGGCGGTCAGCTTCGAGCTGCTGCGTCGGCTGCCGGAGCTGCGCGCGGCGGTCGGTTTGCCGATCCTCATCGGGGCATCGCGCAAGAGCTCGATCGGCCGCGTCCTGGACCTGCCTGTGGAGCAGCGGCTCGAGGGCTCGCTGGCGGCGGCGGCGCTAGCAGTCAGCGGTGGGGCGGACATCGTCCGGGTGCACGACGTCGCCGAGTCGGTCCGGGCTGTCAAGGTGGCGGATGCAATCGCCCGCGAATGGAGCGAGTTGCCACCGACCTGGGTGCCGATCTACGTTGGGCTCGGCGCGAACCTCGGCGACCGCGCGGCGACCCTGAGCCAGGCCATCCGCGAGCTCGCCTCGAAGCCCGGCCTGCGGGTGATCCGACGCTCCGGCCTGTACGAGACCGCGCCGCTCGGCGTGTCCGACCAGCCATTCTTTCTGAACGCTGTGCTCGAGGCGGAGACGACGCTCGAGCCGCCCGCCCTGCTGGCACTACTGAAGTGGACCGAGGCGCGACTCGGCCGCGAGCCGGGCCCGCGGTGGGGGCCGCGGCCGATTGACCTGGACATCCTGCTGTATGGCGACACCCACGTGAGGACGGCGGAGCTGACGATCCCGCACCGCGAGCTGTGGAACCGCGGCTTCGTCCTGGCGCCGCTCGCGGAATTGCAAGCGGGACTCGCGGGTCCGGATGGCCGAACGGTCGTCGAGTGGGCCGGTCTTCGTCTCGCAGAGCAGGATGTGCGGGCGCTGGAGTGGTGAGGGAGACGCCTAACGCGCGAGCCGGGCCGCGGCGCCGAGCAGCCGGCCGGCCAGGCCTTGATGCAGGCCGGTCAGCTTGAAGTCGAGGGCGGTCTGCTGCACGCCGAGCGCATACGTTGGGTAGACGTGGACCGCCGAGGCCAGCTCCCCAAGCTTGATGTTGGGTGCCCTCGCCAGGATACGCTCGTGGCTCATCGGGGCGGCCCGCCCGGCGACAATGTGCGCGCCGAGGATCTCCCCGTTTGGGCGATGGACCACCTTGACGAAGCCGCGGCGGTCCTCCTCGGTCTGGCCGCGGTCGACGCGGTCGAGCGGCCAGCGGGTCACTCGGACGTCGTCGCCACCGTGTCGCTCGCGTGCCTCGGCCTCGGTCAGCCCGACCCGCGCCACTTCTGGGTCAGTGAAAATCGTCCAGGGGACGTGCTCCCGGACGCCGACCCCCTTGCCCGGCAGAAGGGCGTTGCGGACGGCGGTGTAGCCTTGTAGACCAGCGTAGTGGGTGAATTGCTGCTCGCCCAACACGTCACCGCAGGCGTAGATGTGGGGCTGGCTGGTTCGTAGATACGGATCGACCGGGATGCCGCGCGGGCCGAAGACTACGCCCGCGGTTTCGAGGTCGAGCTGATCGACGTTCGCCCGCCGACCGGTCGCGACGAGCAGCGCATCGCCGACAACGCGGGCCCCGTCCGCGGTGATAGCAATCCCCTCGGTCGCGCGCTCGACCCGGTCCACGTTGACTCCGAGGTGGAAGCGGACGCCCTCGTCGCGCAGCACCTCGGCGAGCACGTCCGAGCTCTCCGAGTCGGCCATCGAGAGTAGGCGGTCAGAACGCTGGAACATGGTGACGCTGGACCCGAGCCGCCGAAACGTCTGGCCCAGCTCCATGCCGATAGGCCCGCAGCCCAGCACCAGCAGGTGCCGCGGCAACTCGGTCATCCGAAAGACGTCCTCGTAAGTCAGATAGCCAACCCCGTCCAGTCCAGGAATCGGCGGCGGCACGGGCCGCGAGCCGGTGCAGATGACGAACCGTCGTGCGCGGAGCGTCCGGCCGCCGGCCTGGACAGCGTGCGGGTCGACGAAGCGGGCGGCACCGGTGACGAGCTCGACGCCCGCGTCGGCCAGGACGCTGGGGCTCTCGAACTCGTAGACCCGGCCAATCACGTCCTGGACGTGGGTCATCACCTGGCCCAGGTCCACACATGGCTCGCACGATTCGAGGCCGAAAGCTTCGGCGCGGCGCATGTCGTGCGCGACCCTGGCGACCTTGACGAGCGTCTTGCTCGGGACGCAGCCGCTGAACAGGCAGTCGCCGCCCGGTTTGTCCTTCTCGACCAGCGCAACCCGTGCCCCGAGCCTGGCGGCGAACGGCGCCGCCGACAGGCCACCCGAGCCTGCGCCGATGACGATCAGGTCGTACTCGTTCGCCCCCGTAGCGGCCCCCAACGACGATCCCCTTTCGGCCCCGCGCCCTCGAACATCGTATGGCATCACGCGGTCACTCGTCGTCGAAGGTCCAGCGGGTCATGGCCGTCGGGAACTGGTTCCAGGCGAACGCGACTCGCGGCTGCAAGAGCCAGAGGCCGCCGCGGTCCCACTGGTCGACGGCAGGTCGGTAATCATGGGTCGCGGCATACTTGGCGGTGAAGACGGCGGCCAGCCGCTCGGCCAGCGGTCGTTCCGGCCGGCCAACCTCGAGGGTCTCACCTTCGAGGATCACCACCTCGTCGCCGCTCTCCAGGTGCACCACGAGGGACGGGTTCACGGCCAGGTTGCGCGCGCGGCGTGTCTCCGGACTGCCTTCGAAGTAGAGCTGGCCGTCCAGCCAGGCGGCCCAGGCTGGCATCGCGTGTGGGCGGCCGTCCGGACGGGTCGTGCTGAACCAGTAGTTGCGGGCATGCTCCAGCCGCTCGACCGCCCAGCTCCAGGGTAGTAAGCCCTCGTCGCCAGTGGGCACACCGTAGTCCTTCGGCAGGTCCGGGCGCCCTCGCTTCGGCTCGGCGTGTCCACCTCGTGACTTCTGCTCCGCCATCTGTCACCCTCCAGGTCTGTTCATCGGTCGAGCTCGCGGAGCGCGCCCCTGCCCGACCCACTCCGGTTATAGCGGAGTTGACGTGAGACCGCGTCTGGGCGCGCTGGGTCAGCTCGGCGACCCCAGCCCGCCCAGACGGCGATCCAGGGCCAACGCGGTTCCCAGGCGGGCGACCTTCAGCCAGTCGCCGGTGAGCGCGCGGTCTGGACGAGCACCTCCCCGAGTCCCGCGGGGTGATCGAGCCGTCGGACGCGGCGAGCTGGGCCATCGGGCGGGGCCAGTCCGAGCCCGGGTCAGGATGAGCCAGGCCAGAAGCAGGTGGATCAGGCAGCGCGGGTGGAGGGTGAGGTGCGCGCGCGCGACCGAGCGCGCGCGCGGCGCGTGGATCGCCGCGGGCGACCATGAACATCGCCGAGCGCGGCCAGCGCGCCCGCCCGCGCCAGCTCCAGCCAGCCGCCGAGGGCGCGCGCAGCCACACCGCGGCCAGCCCCACCCCTGCACCAGGAGCGCGCACCAGCGGCGGCCCCCAGAACATCGCCGAGCGCGGCCAGCGCAAGCCCGCCCAACAGGGCCAGCGGGACGAACAGCGACATCCCGAGCAGCCCGAAAGGCCCTCCGAGGTAGGATGACGAACGGCCAGAACCAGCGCACACAGCCTCGTCGGAACGACAGCGCCGCGTCGCTCGGGGCGCGCAAGCGCTCCAGGATGCCGCCAGCGAAGCCTGGTCCTGCGGAGCGCGTACACTAACGGCGGCTGCGGGTGCGGAAGCCCCTGCACCAGGAGCCCCGCCCCGAGCACCAGCGGCAGCGGCACGAGCAGCGCCGATCCCACCGCCTCGGCCCGGTCTGCCGCGGGCGATGGCGGCCGCGGCGAGCTCCACGAGCACGTTCAGCCAGTCGCCGCCGAGCAACCCGAGCAGCCACGGCCGATCCGCGGCAACGATGCCGAACGCCAGCGCAAGCTCTGGCTGGCCGAAGCCGACGGCGGGATCGTCACGAGGTTCGCCAGGTAGAGGACCACGGCCAGCCACGGTGCCCGCGCCGCGCCGATGAGGCCGTCACGCAATGCCGCCAGTCCCATAGGACTACGTGGCGTCGGTCTGGGACGCGATTGACGTCCGAGCATCCTACAGCAGTTTCGCACCAGGTAGGACGTGGCGTCGGACGACGGACGCGGGGCTAGCGCCCACGTACATCGTCGTCCGTCCTTTCGTGGCCTCCTCAGCCGCCGATCTGGGACATACTGCGCGAGGCGCGCTGGAACTGCTCGCCCTCGTTGATCTTGTGCTTCTTCTCTTTGTTGGCGACGGCGTTGTGGAAGATGTCGGCTAGCTCATGATCGGTGGCCCCGGCCCGCATCGGCGCGCGCAGGTCGTACTCTTCCACCGAGAACAGGCACGTCCGGATCTGGCCATCCGCGGTCAAGCGGATCCTATTACAAGTCCCGCAGAACGGCTCACTGACCGGATTGATGAAGCCGATCTCACCGAGCCCATCGGCGAAGCGCCAGCGGTTCGAGGTCGAGCTGGGATCCTGGCTGGGCACCGGAACCAGTGGCATGAACTGCCGCTCGATGATCTCCTTGATCTCGCCGCCAGTCAGCACCCGATCCCGCTCCCAATTGCCGTCGGCGTCAAGCGGCATGAACTCGATCCAGCGCACGACGTACGGCTTGCGGCGCGCCAGCTTGGCAAACGCGACGACCTCGTCCTCGCTGAAGTGGCGCATCGCTACGGCGTTGATCTTGATCGGGCTGATGCTGGGGTGGTTCTCCAGCTCTTCGAGGCCGGCCAGCACCTTGTCGAGAGCCGGGCGACGGGTGATCTGGTGAAACTTCTCGTGCTGGAGCGAGTCCAGGCTGACGTTGATCCGAGTCAGCCCAGCCGCGGCCAGCGGACCGGCCAGCTTCGTCAGCAAGAAGCCATTGGTGGTCAGGCTGAGGCTGGCCAGCCTCGGCAGCTCGGACAGCTCGCCGACCAGATCCGCCAGCCCCGGCCGCAAGGTTGGCTCGCCGCCGGTCAGCCGGACCTCACGGATGCCAAGGTCCACGGCGATCCGCGCCAGCCGCACGATCTCCGGGTAGGTCAGGACGCGATCGCTGGTGAGCCACTTGAGGCCCTCTTCCGGCATGCAGTAGGTGCAGCGGAAGTTGCAGCGGTCCGTAATCGAGATCCGGAGATCCTCGATCCGGCGGCCGAAGCTGTCGACGAGCTCGCCACTCGGGCGGCCAGCCGCCGCGCGCGGCGCCGGCCAGGAGCTCGACACCGGCTCGTCGAGTGCCGGGTTTCGGAAGCGGGCCGGCAGATCCAGCAAGTTCAACGGCGCCGTAGTCACAGGATTCCTACCAGATTGGTCGGATTTTGTTCTCAGAGTATACCGAGTCGTTTACCCGCGGAACAACGAAGCACGGTCGACTCGGCCGGCGAGGCCATAGCGTAGCATACGGGTTCAGGCTGGGACGGAAACCGGGAATCTCACGGCCAAGCCCCTCTCGCGCGGTTGTACTCGCATCGGAGAGGGGTTGGGTAACAAGCGCGCTTCGCGGAGTGAGTGACCCAGGCGGAGGGAGAACGATGGCGCGCGTACTGCTGACCACGATGCAGGTGCAGTCCGAGGCGGACGAGATGGTGCAGCCGCTCAAGGAAGCTGGTCACGAACTGGCGATGCACCGTTTTGTGGGCGTGCCCGACGAGGAGGCGGTGATCGCCGTCCTTGGCGGGGCCGACGCGGCGATCGTCGGCGTCGAGCCGTACACCGCCCGCGTCTTAGACAGCGCTCCCGGCCTGAAGATCCTCTCGCGGACGGGCGTCGGCTACGATGCGATCGACGTCGACGCGGCGACCGCGCGTGGCGTCGCGGTGGCCACCACGCCGGGGACGAACCACCACTCGGTCGCCGAGGCGGCAGTGGCGTTGCTGCTAGCTGCGATGCGGCGGATCGCGTTCGCCGATCGGCAGATGCGCACGACCGGTTGGAACCCACGCCCGTACGGAGTCGAGCTGCGTGGCAAGACCGTTGGCGTGGTCGGGACGGGCCTGATCGGCAAAGAGGTTGTGCGCCGCCTGCAGGGCTGGGGCGTTCAGATCCTTCTCTCTGACGTAATCCAGGATCAGTCGTTCGCCGAGCAGTACGGGGCGCGGTACGTCGAGCGCGACGAGCTGCTTCGGGACGCGGACGCGATCACCCTGCACGCGCCCCTACTGCCGTCGACGCACCACTTGATCGACGACGCCGCGCTTCGGATGATGAAGCCGACCGCGTTTCTCGTCAACACCGCGCGCGGGCCGCTGGTCGACGAAGCGGCTGTCGCCCGCGCCCTGGCCGAAGGCCGCCTGGCCGGCGCGGCGCTCGACGTCTTCGAGACCGAGCCACTGTCATCGGAGAGCCCTCTGCTCGGTCTGGACACGATCACCTTGACTCAGCACATCGCGGGCGTGACCAACGAGTCGATGCGCGCGATGACCGCGATGGCTGTCGAGAGCGTCGCCCGCGTTCTCCGCGGCGAGCCCCCGGTCTCCTGCGTCAATCCGGAAGCCCTTGCGCGTCGACAGTAGGCCGGAGCCAGGAGGACACTCGAACCTCGCCTCCTGGCTCCGGTCTTCCCGTTCAGTACCAGGGCCAGGGAACGCTGCGGCGGGAGACCATCGTTGGGAAGCGGCAGCACTCCAGGACGGCGTCTGTGCGCCTGAAGAAGGCGTCGACCTCCGAGCGTGAGAGCAGTTGGCCCAACGCCTCGCGCAGCGCGGCCGAGCGGGCCGGGTCATGCCGAACGGCTGCCAGGCCGGCGAGAAGCGGCTCAGGCACCGGCTCGCCAGCGTAGTCCCAGATCACGGTCCGCAGCTTGGGGGCGGTGTTGAACGTCAGGCCGTGATCGATGCCCCAGATCCGGCCATCGCGCGACTTGAGGCAGTGGCCGGCCTTGCGGTCGGCGTTGTTGGCGATCACGTCGAACAGGGCGATCCGCTGAAGCTCCTCGCGGTGATCGTCCTTGTAGCGAAAGAAGTCCGCCCGCGGCATGGGCTCGACGTAGAGTTGAACGCTACCGACGCCGTGCGGACCGTCGCGGATGACCGTTGGCGGGACGAACTCCCAGCCCAGGGCGCGGCTCAGCACGTACGCCGCTCGCTCACGCTTGTACAGCGTGTTGTCCGGAAAGTCGTACAGGGGCACCTCGCCGCGCCGCGGCTTGTAGACCGCGAGGAAATCCGGCCTTCCGTCGACAACAAGCTGGGCGGCGAAAGTGTAGTTGGAGCTCCACGGGATCACGTCGCAGGCGACGATTGCCCCACGCTCGAGCAGATCATGGGCGTCGTCGGCCGAGATCCACGCTCGCGCCCCATCAGCGCCAATCTCGAAACGTTGCTCGGTCATGTCCTGCCGCGCACACCCGCTGCAACGTCCGTGCGCCGTGCTCGGCATCCCCCGCTGAATACGCTCCCGGCCCATTCTACCGGGCCGCCCCGCTCGCGGGCACCAGTAAAGGCACGGACGATGGGGTGGCACGAGGGCGTCTCGAACCCTCGGCCCTCCGTCGTTCGTCCGTTCCTGGCCCTGGCGCGTCACGAGATCGTGCCGCGCTCGTGTGCTTCCCGTAGCGGAGTCGCCATCGATTCGCTGGTAGAGTCGAGGCGGGCACGCTCCAGGAGAGGCGAGCATGGCGATTGTGGACGAGGTGCTGGCCGGCATGGTGGCCGAGCTGCGGGCGGATCTCACCCGAACCGGGCTGACCCACCACCGCGGCGGGCTTGCTCGCGGCGTGGCCTGGGCCGAGGCGGCTGGGCGGGGGCCGGATGGGGCCTGGCTGGAGCTGCGGCTGCACCACCGCCCGTCGGAGCGGCGGATGGACGCCGGCCTGCTAGCCTACCTGCCGGTCGCGCGTGGGGGCCGCACAACCGTCGTCGGCACGCGCTCTGCGTCGTACCAGGATGTCCCGGGCGAAATCGCCAACCGGCTGGCCAGGGAGGTGACTGACTGGCTTCAGGCGGCCGCCGAAGGACGCACCGCGCCCGTCCGCCTGCCGATGCGCTGACCAGCCGCGACCGAGGGCCAGCCACGCCCGGATGGTCAATGGCTCCGGCCGGGGATCTCGGGGTATCCTCTTCCAGAAGAGGATCCGGGGAGGTAGCGGGATGTTCGAGCGGTTCCGGCGCGCGCTCAAGCGGACAGCGCCCTTCGCCGACGCGGCGACCAATGGCAGCGTGGCCCGACCAAGCGCCGTCCGCCCCGGGCTGGCTGCCAAGCTACCGCTAGACGCGCCTCCTGCCACCTCGGTCGCCGCCCTGGTGGAGCTTCCGGCCGATCGGCTGGCGGCGCAGCCCGACGTCCCGGAGCAGCCGGTCCCTCTGCCGGCGCTGCCCGGTGCCACACGGGCACGGGTTGGGGTGGTCCTGGCGGCGAGGCGCCCGAGTCTGCCGGCGCTGACCCTGCCGATCCCGCACGTGCCAAAGCGAGCGATCCTCGCCGCCGGTATTTGCGCCGGCCTGGTCGGTCCAGCAGTCACCCGCCAGCTCGCCGCGCGTGCCTTGCTGTCGGCGCTCGGCCCCAGCCGCTCGCCGGCACCGGCCACACCGGGGCCGGTGTGGGAGTCCACGACTGTCGAGATCATCCGCATAGCCTCAACCGGCCAGCCACCAGGCCAGGCCGCCGCGGTAGTCGGCAAGCTCCTGGACCAGCTCCGCCGCTAACCGGGAGGGGCAGACACAGCAGCCCGAAGGCGACGCCAGCCCCGGGATGATGCCGCCGCCGCTCAGGACTTCGTTGCGGGTACCGTCGTGGACATGCGGCCGGGCACGCCGACGGATGAGTCAGCCGAGGCTGGCGACGGCCTCGTCGTTCACCCGGCGGCCCTTGTTCCGCAGCCACGCGCGACGGGCCTCCTGGTGCTCGTCGCTGGCCAGGACCAGGTTCATCGCCGCCTGGTACGCCTGGAGGAATTGTTCCCAGTCCAGGTCGTGCGCCTGATTGGACAGGCGCTTGGCCCAGGTCATGCTCGGCCGTGGGACGTCCAGGTAGCGCTCGGCCCAGGACTCCAACTCGCTCTCGAGGTCGGGGCGCGGGACGACCCGATTGACCAGCCCGATCCGGTACGCCTCGGCCGCGTCGACATTCTCGCCGCTCAGGACCAAGTGGCGCGCCCAGCCCATGCCGATCACCCGCGGCAGCCGGTACGTGCCCATGCCCGGCAGGAACGCCTCTCGCGCGGCCGGTAGGCCGAGGACAGCATCGGCGGCGGCGATTCGGACGTCGCAGGCGATGGCCAACTGGAGACCGCCGCCGATGCAGTAGCCCTGGATACCTGCGATGACGACCTTGTCGAGCGTCTCCATCGCGCGGAAGGCGTGCTCGGCGGCCGGGAAAAAGCTGTTCGGGATCTCACCCCGCGCGAGCTGGGTCAGGTCCAGGCCGCTGCAGAACGCCCGTCCCTCGCCGGTCAGCAAGACCACGCGGACCGTGTCGTCTTCCTGCATTTCGCGGGCGGCGGCCAGCAGGTCGGCAGGCCACTGGTGACCCATAGCGTTGAGCACCTCGGGACGGTTGAGCCGGATCTCGCCGATGGGGCCGCGCTTGAAACACGCTATCCTCGCCATGGCCACCTCCCGCCCGGGCACGATAGCAGGGCATCAGGGAACGGGCAACACGCACCCGGCAACACGCTCGCTGAAGCGCTGCATCGTCAGGCTCGCCCGTCCGTCGCCCGATCGAGAGGCCCCCGCGCCTTGCCTGCGAGTGACGCCTCCTGGTACCGTTAGCCGCCTGTGTCGGCGCCGCCGACGCGGCCGTTTTTTTGCCGTTGCCCCCGCGGACCCCGGCCGGGCACGGATGGATTGGACCAGTCTACGCCCATGGCCGGTGCTGCTAGCCTCCTCGACGCCCAGACCGCGACCGTCCCGCTCGTCGACGCTGTCCTGACCGGCGGCGAGCGCTCCGCCGCCGTCGATCGCGCCGCTGGCCTGCGCCGCCTTCGCCTGGACAGCGTGGCCGCCTCCGACCTGGAGTGCCTGGCGACGGGCATCTTCAGCCCGCTCACCGGCTTCCTCGCCGAGCGGGACTATCGCTCGGTCGTCTCCGACATGCGCCTGGCGGACGGCTCGCCCTGGAGCATCCCGGTCGGGCTGGCCGTGGACGAGGAGACCGCGAGTGGGCTGCGCGAGGGCCGGGAGCTAGCCCTGGAAGACGAGCGCGGGGTGCTAGTGGGACTGCTCGAGCTGGCCGAGCGTTACCGCTACGACAAGGCCGAAGAGGCGAAACACGTCTACCGAACCGAGGACGCTGCGCATCCCGGCGTGGCACGCCTGTACGCGCAGGGCGACGTCCTGCTGGCGGGCACGGTGTCCATGCTGGAGGCGCCGAACCCGACCCCGTTCGACGACCACAAGCTACCGCCGGCCCGTACCCGTGCCCTGTTTGCCGAACGCGGCTGGGGCAGCGTTGTCGGCTTCCAGACCCGCAACCCGATCCACCGCGCCCACGAGTACCTTCAGAAATGCGCGCTGGAGATCGTGGATGGGCTGTTCCTGCACCCGCTAGTCGGGGCGACCAAGTCGGACGACATTCCGGCCGACGTCCGGATGCGGAGCTACCAGGTCCTGCTGAAGGATTATTACCCGGCCCAGCGGACGTTGCTCGGGGTGTTCCCGGCCGCGATGCGCTACGCCGGCCCGCGCGAGGCGATCTTCCATGCGCTGTGTCGGCGCAACTACGGCTGCACCCACTTCATCGTCGGGCGCGACCACGCCGGTGTTGGCAACTACTACGGCACCTACGACGCCCAGCACATCTTCCGCGAGTTCAGCCCCGGCGAGCTGGGGATCACCCCCTTCTTCGTCGAGCACACCTTCTACTGCCGCGCGTGCGGCAACATGGCGAGCGCCAAGACCTGCCCGCACGACGCCGCCGACCACCTGACCCTCTCCGGTACCAGGGTGCGCGAGATGCTCATGGCCGGCGAGCCCCTGCCACTCGAGTACACTCGCCCGGAAGTCTCGGCCGTCCTGATCGAGGGCTACGCGGGCCGCGCATAGATGACGGTGTAGCCGCGTGGCTGATCGCAGCCGTGTCCTGATGTTGGGGATTGACTCGGCCCCGCCCGAGCTTCTCTTCGACGAGCTCCGCGGCGACCTGCCGGTCCTCTCGGGCCTGTTTGACCGCGGTCTCTGGGGGCCGCTCGAGAGCTGCATACCCGCGATCACCGTGCCCGCCTGGATGACGGCGATGACGTCGAAGGACCCGGGCGAGCTTGGTATCTACGGCTTTCGCAACCGCGCCGACCATTCCTACGACAAGTTGGCAATGGCGACTTCGCAGATGGTCCGTGAAGACACCATCTGGGACGTCCTCGGCCGGTCCGGCCGGTCCAGCGTCGTCATGGCCGTCCCGCCTGCCTTTCCGCCAAAGCCGATCCGCGGCAGCATGGTCGGCTGCTTCCTGACCCCGAGCGATACCTCGCAGTACACCTATCCTGCCAGCCTGCGCGACGAGATCCGGCGGCTCGTCGGCGAGTACCTGGTCGACGTCATGAGCTTTCGGTCCGAGGACAAGGAGTACATTCGCCGTTCCTGCGTTGACATGACCGAGCGGCGCTTCCGGGTGATCCGGCATTTGATGCAGAACCGCGACTGGGACCTCTTCGCCGCCGTCGAGATCGGCTCGGATCGGATTCAGCACGGACTCTGGCGGGACCACGACGTCTCCCACCCGCGTCACGATCCCGACTCGCCCTTCGCGACGGCGATCCGCGACTACTACCGCCTGATCGACGACCAGGTCGGCTCGGTCCTCGATCTGGCCGGTGACGATACGGCCGTGATGATCGTCTCGGATCATGGGGCCAGGACCGCCGCCGGGTTCATCTGCATCAACGACTGGCTGATCCGCGAGGGCCTGCTGACCCTCACGTCCCAACCACCCCGCATGACGCCCTTCTCGAAGGTGGCGGTCGACTGGTCCAGGACAATCGCCTGGGGCGAAGGCGGCTACTACGCCCGGATCTTCATGAACGTCCGCGGTCGCGAGCCCGAGGGCACGATTGCACCTCAGGATTACGAGCGGGCCCGCGACGACCTGGCCGAGCGCCTGCGCGCGATCCCGGCCCCTGACGGCTCACCGCTTGCCACCCAGGTGTACAAGCCTGAAGAGATCTATCGCCGGGTTCGCAACGTCGCCCCTGATCTGATCGTCTACTTCGACGACCTCGCCTGGCGATCGAACGGGTACGTCGGGCATGGCTCGGTCTACACGACCGAGAACGACATCGGTCCGGACGATGCCAACCACGCTCGGTATGGCGTCTTCGGCCTGGTCGACGGCACGACGCGCGGCGACAATGTCCAGGGCCTGCGGCTGCTCGACGTCGGACCGACGATCCTCGACCTGCTGGGCGAGCCGATCCCAGACGACATGCAGGGACGTCCGTTGACCGAACTATCCCACCAACCGAAAGACCGGATGGGGGGGTAGGTGTGACTCCACAACAGGGCTTCACGCTCTGGTTCACCGGCCTGTCCGGCGCCGGCAAGACGACCATCTCTGGGCTCGTCGAGCACGCCTTGCGCGAGCGCGGGCTGCGCGTTGAGGTGCTCGACGGCGACGTCGTCCGCACCAATCTCTCGAAGGGGCTCACGTTCTCCAAAGAGGACCGCGACGAGAACATCCGTCGGATCGGCTTCGTCTGCCATCTCCTGAGCCGCAATGGCGTGGCGGCGATCGCGGCGGCGATCTCGCCGTACCAGGAAGTCCGCGACGAGGTCCGCGAGCGGATCGGCCGCTTCGTCGAGGTCTACGTCGAGTGTCCGCTGGACGCCCTGGTCGAGCGCGACGTCAAGGGCCTCTACAAGAAGGCGCTGGCCGGCGAGATCCAGAACTTCACCGGCGTCTCCGACCCGTACGAGCCGCCGACGCGCCCGAGGTCGTCGTGCGCACCGATCGAGAATCGCCTGAGGAGAGCGCCGCCCGGGTCTTGGGCACGCTCGAGGACCTCGGCTACATCCCGCGCCGCGGCGGTGTTGAGGATGCAGCGGAACGTCCTGTTCATCATGGTCGACTGCATGCGGGCCGACATCCTGGCCGACCGCCAGCGCTACCCCGCGCTGCCGACGATCGACGGCCTGCTCGCGCGGTCCACGAGCTTCGACGAGACGATCGCCGCCGCCACCACCACCACCCCGTCCGTCGCGACGATGCTGACCGGTCGCTACCCATCTGAGCACGGGATTCGCTCGTTGCTCGGCTACAAGCTTCAGCCAGACGTCGCCACCTTGGCCGAGGTGCTCCGCGACCAGGGGTACCACACCGTCGCCGAGGTGACCGGGCCGTTGTTCCCGGTGACCGGACTGAATCGTGGGTTCGACGTGTACAACCGGCGCGAGCGCAACTGCTACCTGGACACCGAATGGGGTAGCCGCCTGATCGCGACGCTCTCGGCGGGGCTGCCGGAGCCGTGGTTCATGTTTCTGCACCTGTGGGAGCTTCACTGGCCGCGACGGGCCAAGGGGTCGTTCGCCAGCCCGCGCTACGGCAAGCAGCTGTACCAGCGCTCGGTCGCCTACCTGGACAGCCAGCTTCCGCGCATCCTGGACGCCGTCGACCGCGACAAGACCCTGCTGGTCATCACCGGCGACCACGGCGAAGGCATCGCCGGAGCGATCGACGACCCCCGCCCGTGGGTCCAGCTCGCGATCCGTGCCGGGTACAGCTTGACCCGGGGTCTCCCTCCGAGGACCAAGAAGCGGATCCTCTCGTTCGGCAAGCAGGCGGTCCTGGTCGAGCGCGATCAATCGGAGGTCGCCGGTCACGCCCAGCTCTGTGTCTACGACTACTTGATCCGCGTGCCGCTGATCTTCTCGGCGCCCGGCCTGGTCCCGGAAGGCCGCCGACCGGACATCCAGGTCCGCCACATCGACATCGCGCCGACGATCCTGGACGCGGTCGGCGTCGACCCGAGCCCGCTCGGCTTGGCGCCGACGCTCCTACCGGTGATGCGCGGCGACGACGCGCAGGACCGCCCGGCCTTGACCGAGGCGCTCCAGACCATGCTCCACGACCAGGTCAACCGTCTGGTCGGGCTGCGGACCGGACGCTATAAGTACATCGCTGCCCCCGACGACCCGACGGTCCCGCGCGAGCTGTACGACCTGGAAGCCGACCCGCTCGAAGGGCGCAACCTGGCCGGCGAGCGGCCGGACCTGCTCGAAGAGCTCCACGCCCAGCTCGAGCAGCTCCAGGACTCTCGCAATGGGTCGGACTCCGCGCGGATGTCGGCCGAGGAAGAAGCCGTCGTGCGCGCGCGCCTCGAAGCGCTCGGCTACCTGGAGTAGCCGCGCCGCTCCGCCTCAACATATGCGCCAAGGTCACCCTCGACCCACCTCGTAGATCCGGATCGTGGGCCCCGGACGCTCGTAGCGATCCAGGCCCCAGAATGGGGTGTACAGGTCTTCCAGGTCGAACGGCAACGACGTGCCATCCTGACCCGGAAGGAACTCCGCGACCAGGCGACCTTCGCGTGAGAGCGCGTCGTAAAAGGCCGTCTGGCGGGCCAGCTTCGGCGCGTCACCGCGGAAGCGCTCGTACTGGAAGCTGGAGACGATGAAGTAGCGGTGCGGGCCGCGGAGCGCTCGGGCTGGGTCAGAGACTGCGACGTTGTTGACGTTGAACAGATCGGTGTCGAGCTGCCAGCTGGGCCCGCCGTACGCGCGCGGGCGTCGGTCGCGGATCGTGTACTCCTCGAGCGCCACCTTGGCGCCTGGCGGGACGTTGTCGAGCGCCCAGCGGGCGGCGAGGACGCGGGTGTCCTCGCGCTGCACGAGCGCGTTGTGGCGGGCCACGTCGAGCGCTGGCTGGACCAGCGCGGCGACCGCGAGTGCCGCGGAGATCACCGGCCAGAGGCGGCCAGAGATAGCCGCGCCTGTTCCGCTACTAGCGTGGGCACGGCTCACCAGGAGGCCGATCCCGCAGCCGGCGAGCAGGCAAAAGAATGGCGCAACCGGTAGCGCGAAGCGGACGAAAAATAGCTCGGTGTCAAGCATGAAGCGCAGGTAGAGGACCGGGAAGGTCAGGACGACGAGGGCCTCGCGCAGCCGATGCCGGACGAGCAGCACGCTTCCGACGACGACGAGCGCCAGCACGCCCCAGCCCAGTCCCTGACCCAGCGCCTGGAGGTAGAGCAGCGCTGAGGGTCCCGGCACTTGCCCTTCCCAACCCTCGCCACCCAGCCGCAGCTGCGTCCGAAAGCCGGCCCAGAACTCGTTGGAGTCGAGCAGCGCGTACGGCGTGCCGGCCAGGAACGCCAGCCCGCCCGCGCCGAGCGAGACGGCGAGGAGCCAGGTGCGCGGCCACAATTCCTGGAGGACGCCATCAGGCGAGCGCGGCTGCGCGGCCGCTCGGGAGAGGACGTGGGCGAGCACGAGCGGACCAACGAACAGGCCGGCGTTGTACTTGGTTGACGTGGCCAGACCTCCCAGCACTCCAGCTAACAGGTAATTTCTCAGAGTCGGCCGCCGGACGATCTCTAGGCTGGCCGCGACGGACAGGACGAGCAGAAAGGTCGCCGGGACGTCGTTGGTGGCGTAATGCCCGTCGCGGACGTGGATGAACGCCAGCCCGAGGAAAGCCGCGGACGCCACTCCAGCCCAGGGGCCGGCCAGCCGCCAGCCGAGCCAGCCGACCGTGGCGACGGTTGCCCAGCCCATCAGGGCGCTGGTGAGGCGCCCGACCAACGCCACGCCCGTCGGTGGGCGGAGGGGACCGTCGCTCGTCGTCGCATCGGCATCCGTCTTTGGCGGTTGGAACCCGAGCAGCCGGTACTGGCCGTACAGCAGGTAGGTGAACAGCGATGGATTGCGAAAGTACTTCGGGTTGAGCGAGTCGGTGGCGATCATGTCCATCGCCTTCCAACTGTAGTGCCCCTCGTCCGGATGGAACTGCCAGGGCAGCTGCCAGCCGACGCTCCAGAGCCGCGCCCCGAGCGAGACGGCCAGGGCGACGGCCAGCCACAGGGTGGGCGCCCCAGCCGCCGACCGCCAGCCAGCCCGGCCAGTCACCATCCGGGCGACGCTCGACGCCGGCGCATCGTCCATCGCCGGCCCGTCTGTGAGCGACGCGCTTCGGTCGGGCTCGGTGCGCGTCGCCATCTACGATCCGGGCTCGACCGTCATCGTTCGCAGCGTGACCGCTTCCGTCTCGCCGGACGTCGAGTTGACGACGGTGAGGCTTCCGCGCTGGCGGGGGTCTGAGACGCGGACCACGAGCCGATACTCGCCCGGTGGGGTGCGGGGCGGAACGGTCAGACGGTGGACTTCGCCAAGGCGACCCGAAGCGTCCGGCCCGTCCGCTCCAAGCGGCCGCTCGTCCTGAACGGCGACGCGGCCGTCCGGGGCCAGAAGCTGAACGGCCGCCCGCTCGTCACCCTCGGCGGTGCGGTCCCAGCGCAGGAGCATCTGAATCTCCTCGCCGACCCGCGCAACGCCGCTGCCGGGCGCGGTCAGGTAGTCGACGAGCGTTGCCCGCCCGCCGAAATCAGCGCCGACACTCGCCCCGAGTGGATGGTGCGGGCCACGATAGACCCGGGCATACTCAATCCCGTTGATCGCGACGACCAGTTCAGGTCTGCCCGCGTCCAGGAACGGCGTCAGCGCCTCGCGCTCGGCGCCCCGCTGGAGCGTGTTGACGTACGGCACGACGTAGTCGGCCAGCCGAGCGCGCTCCAGGGGCAGCGCGCTGCCCTCCAGGTGGGCCTGGAGGACCCGGTGGTACGAGGTTGCCACGGTTGGCAGGCCGAGTGCGCGTGGTTGCGCGTTCAGGTAGTCGGCCACTTCTGCCAGACCCTCGCCCCAGCCGACCAGGATCACCCGCTGAGCGGTAGCCCCGCCTCCGAGCAGGGGGTTGTAATACGCTAACGCGTGCGGGTGGACGGCGAGCAGTGGTCCAGCCTGGAGGCTGACGACGGCGACCAGGGCGGTGGCCGTGAGCGCGAGGCTCGCGCCTCCAGAACCGAACGGCCGGAAGCGCATCGTCGACCGCCACGCCGTCCACAATCCCAGCCCCGCGACCAGCCCGAGCAGCGGGAACACGGGCAGCAGATAGCGGTCGAACTTCTTGGGCGCCAGGCTCATCATCAGACCGAAGCCGAGACAGTACAGGCCGAGCGTCAGCACCGTCCGGCGCTGTGCAGCCGGGAGCCGACGCCAACCCACGGCTGCGAAGACCAGCCCGGCCAACGTGAGCGGCGCCAGACGGAACAGCAATGCCAGCGGATAGAAGGCCGGCCCAGGATCTTCCAGCACCTGGCCGAAGAAGAAGTTGTCGTGGTCGCCCCCGCCGACCCGCTCGGTGAACTGCGCCATCTTGAGCAACGTGCCGATTGGGTCGACCCGGAATGCCGGCCAGAGCGCCAGACAGACGACCAGCGCGACCAGCCCCCAGACCAGGCCGGCCGCCACAACGTTGAGGCCGCGGGCTCCGGGCGCGCCCGCGCGGCGGCCCGCGAGCAGCTGGGAGAGCGCCAGGAGCGGGACGAACCCAAGGACGAAGACCGACGGCGCTTTGGTCAGAAACGCCAGCCCGGCCGCCACGCCCGCCAGGATGGCGTAGCCCCACCCGCCGCCGCCCTGCCAGAAGACGAGCGCCGCGAGCAGGCAAACGGCCGTGTAGGTGGCCAGCATCGAGTCCAGGTGGACCACGCGGGCGTGGGCAACCAGGAACGGCTCGAGCGCCAGCAGCAGTCCGCCGACGAGCGCCGGTCCCGCCCCGAGCAGCCGCCAGCCAAGCAGGGTGATCAGTGCCACGCCGGCCGCGGCCAGGATCGCAAACGGCCGGCGCGCGGCGAGCAGGGCGTCCAGGTAGCCGTCGCGGCGGGTGACGTCGGTCCGCCCCTCGCGGAACGAGAAGGCACGCGCCCGCTCCGGCCCCATCCCCAGCAGCGCTGTCCACATCGTGGTCACGCCGGGGTGGCCGATGATGAAGGTATCCTCGTCGTCACGATGGTCGACGAGGGCTCCGAAATCGGCCGCCCGCTGAACCCAGCGCGATTCGTCGATCGTCACGTACGCGTCCAGATCTGCCAGCCGCGGCACGAGGGCCACGAAGAAGAGCACCAGGGCGACGGCGAGCCCGCGGCATGCCGCCAGGAGTCTGCCTCGGTGGCGCACGGAGGAGAACGCGGGCTCATCGCGGGGGCGGATCGTGTGGGCTTCGCGGGGTGCACGTGCCCTGGTGGGTACAACCCCCGCCGAGGTCATGGCTGGTCTCCCCGCCGCGGTCCTTCGTGGACGCGCGCGTACTCGATGCCGTTGATCCAGACCGAGTGGACTGGTGGGTTGGCGGCGAAGTAACGCTCCAGTGCGCCGCCCCAGCGCTGCATCTGAATCCGACGGCCGTAGGTCACGATGTAGTCGGCGTCGCTCGGGACGCCCTCGCGCAACGGCTCGCCGTCGCCCGGGATCATCGGCGCCAGGATGTCGAAGGAGTGGGCGGCGACTCGCGCCTCAGCCGCGGCCGGCTGCGCCGCGATCCACGCCGCCGCCTGGTCCAGTCCTTCGCCGTTGCCGACCATGACGGTCCGCGCCGCGACCGGCCCGCCTCCGAGCAGCGGGTTGTAGTAGGCCAGCGGGTATGGCTGCACCGAGAGTAGCGGCCACGCCATAAGCGCCAGGAGGCTTGCCAGCAGCGCACCGCGCGTCACCGGTCGAGTCTGCCGTCTGAGCGCCAGCGACCAACCGAGTGCCGCGAGCGCGACGAGGGTCGGGAAGATCGGAAGCAAGTAACGGTCGAACTTCTTTGGCCCGAGGGTCATCATCAGCGCGAAGCCGAACGCAAACAGCGTCAGCCAGCCGGCCCGAGCGCCCGCGGCGCGAGGCAGGCGCCGAGTGGACACGACCAGCGCGATGAGCCCGAGCGTGACGAACGGGCTCAGGCGGAACAGCGTGGCGATCGGGTAATAGAGCGGCCCGGGATCAGCGCCGACCTGGCCGAAGAAGAAGCTGCCTACCTCGTCGGGCTGCCCGCCGGTCTCGCGGGTGAAAGCCGCCATGCGCCCGAGCACTTCGACCGGCCCGAGCGCCCAGACGGCCGGCCACAGGGCGACGAAGGTCAGGGCGGTGGCGAGCAGCCACAGGAGCAGGTCCGCACTGAGCGCTCTGGGGAGTTGGGACGTGTGGGCGTCTACACGAAGCTTCAGGGTGCTGACGGCCAACACCGCCGGCACGAACCCGACCAGGAACAGGGCCGGCGTCTTGGAGAGCAGCGCCAGCCCCGCCGCGACGCCGGAAAGGAGCACGAAGCCGCGGCCGCCACCGGCCGTGCCGCGGACCAGCGCAGCCAGCACCGACAGCGTTACAAAGGTCGTGAGCAGCCCGTCGACGTGGACGAGCTGACCGTTGGCGACCAGGAACGGCTCCAGTGCCAGCCCCGCACCAGCCAGCAGTGCCGCCTCGCGGCCGAACAGGCGCCAGAGCAGGAGCGCCGCGGCCAGCGCACCGAGCGCCGCCACCACCGCGAAGCCGATCCGTGCCTGGGCGAGCCCATCCAGGTAGGCGGGAACCTGGCCGACGACGCGCAGGTTGTGGACCCGATCGGCGAAGCGGATCGCTCCCGTGGGGCCCTGGCTGAGCATCGCCGTCCACATCGTCGTCACGCCGGGATGGCCGTTTTGATAGGTCCGCCCCAGCTGACCATTCGCCAGCCCCCAGGTGAAGCCTCCCGCGCGCCGCATCCAGCTATCCTCGTCCGAGGTCGGGAACAGACCACGACCAGCCAGCCGTGGCGTCAGGGCCAGGGCAAAGATCACCAGCCCCGCCAGAACCACCAGCCATCGACGCTCGGTAGCCGACGACTCATGGCCCGACCGGACGACCGCGCGCTCGGACGCATCCTGCTGATCGGCGTCGGTGGCCGGTCGTCGGTGGTCCGCCGCGATCGCGTGGCTCACCGGTTCGCCAGCGTCGCCTGCGCGGCCAGGTGCGGACCTCGGTAGACCCGGGCGTACTCGATGCCGCCGATCCGAACGCTCAGCTCTGGCTCGGGACGATCGAGGTACTCGGCCAGCACGCGCGGGCTGTGCCCGATCTGCATTCCGAAGCGGTACAGCACTACGTAGTCGGCCCGGCTCGGCACACGGTCGCGGAGCGGCTCGCCGGAGCTAACGATCAGCGGCTGGAGGATGTCGAACGAGTGCGAGACCACCCACAGATTTTCGGCGTTCGGCCGCTCGTTCAGCCAGCGCGCCACCTGGTCCAGCCCTTCGCCGTTGCCGACCATGATGGTCCGCTGCGCCGATGCCCCGCCGCCGAGCAGCGGGCTGTAGTACGACAGAAAGTACGGGTAGCTCGACGCGGCCGGCCAGAGCGCCACCAGCACCGCGACCAGGACGCCACCCACAACCGCTAAGTGAGCACGCGGTGCGCCCCCCTCCCAGGGCGGGCTTACCGTGCGCACGACGCCTGCGCCCGAGGCGATCCGTTCCAGGCCGGCCGCGAGCCCGAGCGCCGCCAGGACGCCGAGCGCCGGGAAGATTGGCAGCAGATAACGGTCGAACTTCTTGGCGCCGAACGTCATCATCACCAGAAAGCCGAGGGTGTAGCCCAGGAGCGTCAGGATCGCCGGACGGCGTTCGGGCGGCATGCGCCGCCAGAAGACCCCGAGCAGCAGCAGTCCTAACAGCGTAGCGGGGGCCAGCCGAAACAGGACCGCCACCGGGTAGTACAGTGGACCTGGATCGCCACGCGGCTCGCCCCAGAAGAAGGTGCCGGCCTCGTGCGGCTGCCCGCCGGTCTCGCGCGTGAACTGGGCCACGCGCCCGAGCACCTCGGTCGGCCCGAGCACCCAGACGCTGGGCCACAGCGCGACGAAGGTGACGACGAGTGCGAGCAGCCAGACCAGCAGGTCCCCGGTGCGCGTCCTGATGTTCTGGGGAGGCCACACCCGGCTCCGGGAAGCGAGGTTGCCCGCGCGATGCTTCAGCGTGCCGGCAACCAACACCGCCGGCACGAACGGCACTAGGAACAAGGCCGGGCTTTTGGACAGCAGCGCCAGCCCGGCCAGCACGCCGGAGAACACGAGCCAGCGGCGCCCACCGTCTGGCGTCCGCGCCACCAACGCCGCCAGGACCGAGGCGATCATGCAGCCACTGAGCAGCGCGTCCATGTGGACCAGCTGCGAGATCGCCAGGTAGAACGGCTCCAGCCCGACCAGCACGCCGGCCGCCAAACCCACGGCTGGCCCGAAGAGTCGCCAGCTCAACGCGGCGATCACCGCCACCAGCGCGGCCGTCGCGAGTGCAAAACCGAGGCGGGCGTCGACCAGCGCCTCCCAGAACCCGGCCACCCGCCCGACCAGCCGCTGATTGTGGACGCGGTCGGCATACTGGACCATCCGCTCCGGGCCGAGCGTCAACATCGCCACCCACATCGTCGTTACGCCGGGGTGGCCGTTCTGGTACGTCCGGCCGAGCTGGCCGTTGAGCAGCCCGTAGGTGAAGCCCCCGGCCCGTCGCATCCAGTTGTCCTCGTCGGCCGTGATCGCCACGTCCCGGGCCACCAGCCGCGCGCCGAGCGCCAGCGCGAACACGAGGCAGAGACCTAACCCCCCCAACCACTTCCCGACAGGCAAGGAGGAGTAGCTCGCCCTCCCCGACAGGGAAGGGCGCTGGGGGGCTACACCAATCGTCGCAGCGTCACTCAGCGTCAACGGTGTCGACGACCACCTGGCCGGGAGCGCGCCGCGACTCCCGGCCGAGTCGCTCTGGCCAGCTCGTGATCGGGAGCCACTCGCCGTTCGGGCGCCGCAGGCCGACGATCAGGCTGTACTCGTTCGGGGTATCCGGCAGCTCGAGGCGGTGCGACTCGATCCCAATCTCGCTCGGGCGCATCGCCGACGTCGGCCCATCGGCACCGGTCACCGGCGCGACGTGCTCGGCGATCCTGGCCCCTCGTCGATCGACCAGCTCGACCACGGCCGTCAAGTCCTCCTCGATTGGTCGGGTGAGCTGCCATCGGAGCGTCAGCTCGACGGTATCGCCGGGATTGACGCTGTCCGACTTCAAATACCGGCGCTCGTCTGACTTGAGGAACGAGCGGTCAAGGCGGATCGCACCGCCGAACACGGTGCCGGCGGCGTTACGGCGCGGCGGTGGCGGGACCGGGAAGAGGCGCGCGTAGCGAATGCCGTTGATCGTGACCTGGACCTCGCTCCGCCGCCCCCGCGTGACGGTTCGCAGCCGATTCGCCAGGTCCCGCTGCTCGGCGTTGACGTACAGCACGACGTAGTCAGCCTGGGCCGCGTCGTACTGCTTGTCCGAGAGCACCGACCCCTTGAACTGGGCGCTGATGACTCGCGGGTAGAAGCCGGCCACAGTCAAACGCTCGGCGTTCGGCTTGGCGTTCAAGTAGCTCGTGATGATGTCCAGACCCTCCCCCCAGCCGACGACGAACGCCTTCTGGGCAGCCGCCCCACCGCCAAGCAACGGGTTGTAGTAGGCCAGGTAGTAGGGGTAGACCAGCGCCGCCGGTACGATCTGCGCGACGCCCACGACCAGCAGCGCGGCGGGCAAGACCCGCCCGCCGAGGCCGTGCGGCAGCCGTCGCAACAGGAGCCACAGCCCGACCGCCGCCAGGATCTCGACGGCCGGGACGATCGGCAGCAGGTAGCGGTCGAACTTCTTCGGCGCCAGGCACATCATCCCGACGAACAACACACCGTACAGGACGATCAGGCCGATCCGCGGTAGCCAGTCATTGGGGACCCGCCGCCCGATCGGCAGCATACCGACGACCAGCAGCGCCAGCCCGAGGATCGTCACGGGCGTCAGCCGAAAGGCAAGCGCGACCAGGTAGTACAACGGTCCTGGATCGCCGACCGGTCGACCGAGGAAGAAGTTTTCGTGATCCGAGCCTCCGACCGCCTCGGTGTAGTCCACCATCTGACGCAACGTCCCGACCGGGTCGGCCCGGAACGAAGGCCAGAGCAGCATCGCCGTGACGAGCGCGAGCAGTCCCCAGGCCAGGCCATCGACGAGCAGCCGAAGGATTCGCTTCCTGGAGGAGCCTTCGGCCTGCGCGGTCCGGGAAGGCCAACGCCCAGAGAGCAACGCGGAGATGGCGACGATCGGCACGAACATCGGCAGAAACGCCGAGGGCGCCTTGCTCAGGAATGCCAGGCCGGCCGCTACGCCCGAGAGCGCCAGGTAGCCGCGGCCGCCGCCAGCCCAGAAGTAGACGAGCGCCGCCAGCAGAGAGACCGTCATCCAGGTTGTCACGTTGCTGTCGACGTGCGCGACGACCGAGTGGGCCAGGAAGAACGGTTCCAGGCCGAGCAGCACTCCGGCCAGCAGGCCCGGCCCGGCGCCGAACAGCCGCCAGGTCAGCAACGCGATCCCGACCACGGCGAGCGCGGTCATCACCGCGAACGGCTGCCGCGCCAGCCGCAGCGTCTCCAGGTAGTTCGGGGCCTTCTCCAGGCCATCCGGGCGCACGTACTCGACCAGCCCAAGCGCCCGCTCCGGGCCCATCCCGACGAGCGAGTGCCACATAGTCATCACGCCCGGGTGGCCACTCTGGTAGGTCCCGGCCGAGTCACCTCTACCAGCGCCCGCGTGAACAGGGCTGTCCGCCCCATCCAGTTGCCTTCGTCGGTCGTCAGGTAGCCGCCGGTGTTGATGATCCGCGGATACAGGCTCACGAGGAACAGGGCAAGGCCGGGCTGCGGCGACGAGCACGCGACTCCTGGTCCGATCGGCGTTACGAGCGCGGGCGCCAGGCCGGACCGCCGCCCGCGGCGGGGAGGACCGGATTCGGCGACGGGCACGGCGTGGACGCGCTCGGCGGATGACAGCGTCATCGGCTGGCCTCGCGGAGCCCGCTCGGCCCGGACGGGGTGTTGGCTCCGCGCTGCCCACCGCTCGCGCGCATCTTCCAGACCTCGACTCGGGTGTAATGGACGTGGCGGATCTGGGCCACCAGATCGGCGTTGTCCTCCATGAAGCGCGGCGTGCTGCGGGTCACGTCGTACTTCGCTTTGACGTCCAGGATGACGTACTCCGGGTCGATCTGACGCAGGAACTCGGGCCAGGAGACGTTGCGCTCGCGGCGGATGCGCTCCCAGACGTAGAAGTCGACATACTCCAGGTAATACGGCGGACGGGCCAGGCCGATCCAGTACACCGGCGGCGCCACGACGACCGAGCCCGGCGGGATCTGGGCCTGGAGCTGTGCAGACAAGGCCCCGTAGTCGCGCTCGCGGAAGTCGGAGGCCGCCTCGACGATGTCGCGGAAATTGTCCTCGAACCCGAGTCCCGAGACGGCCAGGACCGCCAGCAGGGCGCCGGCCAGCGGACGGACGCCGGTGACGAGCGCGCCGCCTGGCACCGCCGCAAGCCCCGCACCCAGCTCGGCGATCGCCGACGCCAGCAGGAGCACCAGCATCGGGAAGAACAGGATCAGGTAATACTCGGTCTTGCTGCTGACCAGCACCACGAACACGCCCAGGGCGATCAGCAGGCCGCCGAGCAGCGGATCGAGCCGCCGCGTCGCGAACGAACGTCGAACCGCCGCCCACACGCCGATCGCCAGCAGGGCCAGTTCCACGATCCGCCGCCCGAAGTACTGCGCCCAGCGCCCGAGCTCCGCCTGAAGGGCGCCCAGGATGTTGCCGTCGGCACTCGGCGGCCGCTTGTCGACGCCGATCCAGTAGCTGAACGCCTCGGCGTAGTGGCCAGGGTCGGGCAGGATTCGGACGCCGACGTAGTAGGCCGCGCCGAGACTGATGCCCGGCCGTGAACAGCCAGCTCTCACCAGCCAGCAACGTCCGCCGTCGAAACGCAACAGGTAGCACAGGCCGACCATCGGCATGAACGCCAGCGTGTTCGGATGGACGTCGAACGACAGACCAAGCAATGCCCCGGCCGCCAGGTGCCAGGCGCGGCCGCCATCCTGGAGACCGCGGAGCGCGCAGTACAGCGCGAGCATCACCAACGCCGCGACGACGACGTCGGGGCGGACGATGTGCGAGGAGACCAGGAACGGCTGCGAGACGGCCAGGCACAGCACCGCGATCGCGCGGCTGCCTGCCCGTACAGGCGGCGGCCGGCCAGGAACGTCGCCCACAGCAGCACCCCGCCCCAGATCAAGGAGACAATGCGTCCCTGGAACAGCCCGAGGCCGAAGAGACGGAACGAAATAGCCGTCGAAAGCCCCTGGAGGCCGCCTTTGTAGAGCGGGTCGTGCTGGTAAATCGGATCGAGGTTGCGCGCCGACGGGTCGATGCCGCTGGCAACCCAGAACGCGTTCATCTCGCGGCCCTCGTCGCCGTTGACCGCGGGCCAGGCGACGAGGAACGGAACATTCGCAAGCAGGTAGACGACGATGGCGCCGACAAGCAGCCAATCGGTCCAGGCGGCCGCCCGCTTGGCCGACGGGCGCCAATCGGCACGAGCGTGCAATCACTGCTCCCTGGAGAGGGGCGCCCCGCGGGCCGCCCGAAACGGACCTAACTCTACCATGCTCCTGAGAACCGAGGAAAGGCACGCGCATTCCCTCACGCAGAATGTCGCGGCGGGCCTACAGTTCCCTCAACTGAGAATGTCACCGAGGGGGCCATGCCGGACAGCGAAGAGATGACGATTGACGAGCGACGGAAGTGCATCAAGCGCATGCAGGCGAGCTACTTGGGGGCTGACCGCACCGAGCGGGGACGGCTGCTGAGCCACCTGGAGGAGTTGACCGCGTTGGACCGCAAGACCCTGATCCGGCTGCTGCGGTCGGCCGAGCTGACGCGGCGTCCGCGCGCCCGGCAGCGCGGACGGGTCTACGGGATCGCGCTCGACGACGCGCTCCGCGTGATCTGGGAGACGCTCGATGACGTCTGCGCTGAGCGGCTGACGCCGGTCCTGGTGCCGACGGCGCGGCGGCTGGCCGCGCACGGCGAACTGGTCCTGACCGACGAGCTGGTCGCCCAACTCGGCCGCATCAGCATCGCCAGCATCCAGCGGCGGCTGACCCGGTTGGGGCAGGACACCGCCCGCCTGCCGCGCAAGGGGCCAGAGCGGGCCAACCGGGTGGCCCGGGCGATCCCGATGCAGCGGATCCCCTGGGACACGGAGGCCGGGCCACTTCGAGGTCGATCTGGTCCACCACAGTGGACCGTCGACCCACGGCGACTACGTCCACACCCTGCAGCTGGTCGACGTCGCGACCGGCTGGAGCGAGCGGGTGGCGGTGCTCGGGCGCAGCCAGCGGGCGATGGAGCACGGCTTCCGCCGGGTGCTCGCGCGGCTGCCCTTCCCGATCCTCGAGCTGCACCCGGATAACGGGCCGGAGTTCCTCAACGCCCACCTGGTGCGCTTCTGGGGCGCGGCGATCACCGGGCTGACCCTGTCGCGCTCGCGGCCGTACCACAAAAACGACAACCGCCTCGTCGAGCAGAAGAACGATACGCTGGTGCGGGCCTACGTCGGGCACGGACGGCTGGACACGCCGCAGCAGTGCGCCGCCCTGAACGCGCTGTACGAGCAGATGTGGAGCTACTACAACCTGTTCCAGCCGGTCCTGCACCTGGTGGAGAAGACCCCCGATAAGACGCGGGTTCGTCGGAGGTGGGACGCGGCCAAGCCGCCCTTCGACCGCCTCGCGGGGTCCGATGCCCTGCCCGGCGGAGCAGCGGGCCCGCCTCGCGGCCCTCCGCAATGCGACCAACCCGCGGGCCCTCCGCCGGGCGATCCACGCCGACCTCGACGCGCTGCTGCTGCCCCGGCCGGCCCGTCCCTCGGCCCCGGACTCCCGCGGCCGAGGTGGCGGCTTAGCGGCGAGGACCCGGCCCTCCCGACGGGCTCAGCCTATGAAGCTGTGGACAACGCTTACCGCGTTGCCGCACAGCTCCACAGGCCCGACGACGGCGACGATGACCCCAACCAGCCTCCGAACACCCCATCATGAAAGGAGCGGCGGCCCGGTGACATTCTCATTTGAGGGAACCGTCACCCACGAAGCCCGCCCCGGTGACATTTTCATTTGACTTGACACGCACGGCTGGTTCGCCCCGGCGGCGGAAAGGACGCCAGGATCCGCCGCGGCCAACATGCGAACGCCAGGATCAGCCCGAGGCTCAGCATCTCGGTCGCCCGCCGCGCGAGTGCCGGCAGTCGACCACCCACGCGGCCAAATGGTGCTCCGATAGTGTCGGATGACGGAGGTGTCACCGCCACGGCGTGGTCGACCATCAGCGGACGCGGACAGTCCCGACTTTGACGCGCCCGGCGGCCGGCGCGTCCAGCTCGTCCGGGTTCGCGGTGACCTCGGCCGGACGAGTCGTGCGCGTATTGTCCAGGCCCACCAGGACGCTGTACTCGCCAGGCGGCGCGGCCAGGTCAGGAACGAGCATGAAGCCGCGAAACAGCCAGGTGCCGGGACCCCAGCCGATGGTCCCGTCAGCGGTGCCCTCCATGTCCTGCTCCTGCGCAGCGTACTCGGCCCCGTCCGGACCGACCAGCGACAGGATCACGTGGTAGTTCACGCTGACGTCGCGCACCCCTTCCCAGCCCATGGTGACCGCGAACGGCTCGCCGCGACCAACCTCCGTCGCGCCGACGGTTGCTCCCAGCAGGCGGACGTCCTGGGCGAACTCAGTCCCGAGCGGCTGGTCGAGCGTCGCCAGCAAGGCGGTGCGCGCGGCCGCGAAGTCTTGATCGGCACGCAGATAGATGGTCCGGTCCTTCCCACGTCGGTTGCGCGCCTGCCGCGTCCCGAACGAGATCACCGGCTGGTAGCGCTGCTCGACCCAGGCGTTGAACCGCCCCAGCCGGCGGAGGCGGTCGGCCCAGAACATGACCACCTGCGCGTCGCGGTCGGTCGCGGCGCGCACGGCGACGTCGTCGGTCAGGGTGCCGGCCCGCGTCCGCCCGCGCGAGGGGTCGACCAGCTCAGGCGGGACCATCCTCCGCGCCAGAAAGGCGACGTACGGGTGGTCGGTCAGCACGAACCGGTCGGCGGGGACGAGCGCTCGGAGCGCGCGCTCGGCCGGCGTGTCGAAGACGTGCAGGTCCAGGTCGTTCTCGTCGACGATCGGCTGGACGCCGCGCGCGAGCGCCGGCTGGACCGCTGCCACGTCCCAGGCGAGCAGCAGGACCGCGAGCGCGCCGATGGCCAGCAGCCAGCGCGGCGACTGGCGGGACGCGGCGCTCGTGGTGCGCCAGAGGACCCCCAGCCCGGCGCCGGCAAGCACGGCTGCCGGCGGGGCCAGGTACACCAGGTGCTTCGGGTGCAGCGGGTTGTAGACGAACAGCAGCCCGAGCGTCGCCAGCGCCCAGGCAATCAGCGGCGCGCCACGTCGAGGCGCCCGCCAGACGAGCAGCATGGCTCCAAGCAGCGCCAGCGCATACAACGCGGGCTCGGCCGACACCGGTCCCTGGATCGCCTCCTTCCAGCTTGCTCGCGGATCCCAGCTCGCGGCGCTCGTCGCTCCCGCCCGGTAGACGACCAGCTGCTCGAACACCTCACGCGGTCCCATGATCAGGACCACCACCGCCGCGAGCCCCGCGACGACCAGGCCGTAGAGGACCACGTCGGCCAGCGCACGCGCCCGCTCTATGCGCGGGGGGACAAGCCCCCCGACCACGGTGGGGACGACCGCGGGAGCGCGGGTGAGGAGTGCCACCGCTACCGCCAGTCCCGCCGGCACGATCATCGGCTTCAACAGCAGCGCCACGCCCAGCAGCAGCGCCGATCCGATCAGCCAGCCTCGGCCGCCGCCGACCTGGAAGCGACCGATCAGCGCCAGAGCGAACAACGCGGGGGCTATCGAGGGCACCTCGGCGAGCGCCAGGCGCGAGCCTTCCAGGTACGCTGGGCTGAGCGCCAGGAGGGCGCACGCTAGCAGCCCACCGACGCGACCCCCGACCTCGCGGGCGGCGAGGTAGGCTCCAACCAGCCCGAGCAGCGAGAGCACGCCGACGCCCAGGCGGATCGCCCCGAGCGTCTCGCCGAACAGGCGATAGAAGGGGTAGAGCGTGTCGAGCAGCAGGGGACCCTGGGCGGCGTAGACGTCGCGGTATGGGCGAAAGCCCTGGGCCATCAAGAAGAGCTGCTCGGCCCGAATGCCCTCGTCGAACAGGTCCGGAAAGTTGCTGCGGGCGCCCTCCAGGTCGATGACCCGCATCGCCAGGGCGCCGGCCAAGATGGCGACCAGCATGACCCAGTGGACCGCGGGCCACCATCTGCTTCGGGGCGACGCAGGCATCACCCGCTCCCGGGCAGATCGCGGCAGAGCGCGCGGCAGGACGGGGGCCCCATCCGCCGCCCCTACGGTCCGATCCACTACCGGACCTGAATCGTACCCAGCTCGAAGCGGTAGAGCGGGTCGACGCGGGAGCCGAGCCGCTCGTCGCCGGCGGTGATATGCCGCTCGGAACGGGCTCGAGTGTCCAGGACGCCGACCGTGGCGGTGTACTCGCCGAGCGGCGCGGTGTCCGGGAGCTTGAAGATCGACGTCTGGAACAGCCAGCGGCCCGGCTGCCATTCGGTCAGGCCGACGTTGCGGCTGCCCAGCGAGAGCTCCTCGTCCGCCCAGACCTGGCCGTCCGGCCCGCGCAGCTCGGTCAGGATGTGGTAGTCGACGCTGGCGCGGCCGAGCCCTTCCCACTCATAGGTCACGCCCAGGTTGCCGGCCTGGGTCATCTCGGCGCGGTCGAGCCCCCAGCCGTGCAGACGAAGGATGCCCCCAAAGTCGGCGCTCGCCGTCGTGCGGATGGCTCCCTCCCGGGTCGTGGTCGCCAGCGCCGCGCGGGCCTGGCTCGAGTCGGCGTGATCACGCCGCAGGTAGACCACCCGTGGGGCGTTGCCGCCACGACTGTACACCTTGGCAGGTTGGAACCGCTCATCGAGCCAGGTGGTGAACGCGCGCAGCCCGCGCAGGCGGTCGCCCCAGAGGACCACCAGCTTCGCGTCGTAGGCGTCACCGGCCTGGGCGATCTCCTCGCCTGTCAGCTCGCGGGCGCGGACCCGCGTCCGCGACGGGTCGGCCAGCTCCGGCGGGACCAGCCGCCGCGCCAGGAACGGCAGCTCCGGGTTGTCGGTCACCACGAAGTCGGCCGGTTGGGTCAGTCCCGCGATGGCCGCGGCGGCGTCTGCCGACTCGGGGAAGCGCTCGCCCTCGGTGCTCGGCCCGAGGTTCATGAACCGCGCGTCCCAGCTCAGCACCGCCGGCGCCGACCACAGGTACAACAGGGCCGGACCGGCCAGCGCCAGGACGCCGACCATCCCCTGCCAGCGCGCGGCGCGGACGGCCTGCCAGACCCGCCCGATGCCCGCTCCAGCCAGGATCGCGACGGGCGGCAGCAGGACGGCAGCATGCTTCGGGAAGAGCGGCGCGTACGCCAGCAGCAGGCCGAGACTGAGCCCAGCCCAGGCGACCAGCGGAAGCGCCCGCCGCGGACTGTCGAGCAGGAGCGCCAGGCCCGAGCCGCCCGCCAGCGCGAACAGGCCGATCCCGTCCCGCCCGAGCGTTTCCTGGAGGAGCTTCCAGTTCTCGCGCGGGTTCCAGCCGCTCGCCTCACGACTCTTGAGGCGGTAGTCGACCATCTGGTTCAGCACCGCCTGGAGGTCCGTCGACAGGATGACCCCGGCGACGACCAGCGCCGTCGTGAGCCCGACGAGCAGCAGCGGCCCCAGGCCGCGCCGTCTGCCGAGCACGGCAGCCAGCGCGACCGGCAGGACCGCCGCGGCCACGATCGGCTTGACCAGCAGGGCCACGCCGAGCAGGACGCCGGACAGGACCAACCAGGCGTGGCGCCCGCTGCGCTGGAAGGCCAGCGCGGCCCCGATCGCCAGAATCGCTGGCGCGAGCGCCGGGACCTCGGCCAGCGCCTGGCGCGAATTGCGCAAGTAGGTTGGACTGAGCGCCAGCAGCGACGCCGCCGCGACCCCGCCGAGCGGGCCGCCGACCAGCCGCGCGACCCAGAACGCGCCCAGGATCCCGACGAGCGAGTACACGCCAACCGCCAGCCGGGCTGCGCCGAGCGTCTCGCCGAACAGCGAGTACAGCGGATACAGCATGTCCAGCAGGAGCGGCCCCTGGGACGAGTAGATCTCGCGGACCGGCCGAAAACCGGCCGTCATCAGCAGCAGCTGCATCCCGCGAATGCCCTCGTCCAGGTCGCCGCTCGACCCGCTCAAGCGGACCAGCCGCATGAAGGTCGAGCCAACCAGGATGATCCCGAGCGCCAGCGTCTCGGCCGGCCAGGTCGCCGCCGCGGCGGCCGGGGCGCGCAGCGCCGTCAGCGAGAGGGTACGCGACTGCATGGTTCTCGCGTACGTCGCTTGCTCACTCACCCGCGCACCCGGACCGTGGTCAGCGATAGCTCGTCGGCACCGGCGTCGAGCGGCACGGTCCGCCGCGCGCGCGAGTCGTAGACGCTGACCGACAGGCGGTAGTCGCCGGCGGCCGTCGACGCGCGGATCGGCAACGACGCGCTTCGGATGACCCAGCGGCCCGGCTCCCACCCAGAGGTCCCCTCGCCGCCCCCGCCGAGGCCGCGCTGGGTCTGTTCGGCCACCCGCCCCTGCGCATCACGCAGGATCGTCAGCACGCTGTAGTCAGCCTGCATCGGGCCGACCGCCTGCCAGCCGAGCGTCACCTGGAGACTGCCGCCCGCGCGTGCCTCGCCCCGCTCCAGGCTGTGCCCGAGCAGCCGAAGCTGCCCGCCGAAGGTCCCGAGCGTAGAGCGATCCAGGCTGCGCTCGAAGAGGGCCCTGGCGCCGTCCAGGTCGGCGTCGCGGCGGAGGTAGAGCGCGCGGTCCTTGCCATTGCGGCGCTCGTTGATCTTGACCGTCACGTACCGCTCGTCGACCCACTCGGCGAAGCGCCGGAGGCTCCGCAGCCCGTCGCTGAAGAGGAACAGCAGCTTGACGTCGTGCGCCTCGGTCGCCGCGATCACGTCGGTCGCCCCCAGAGATCGAGAACGGATGCGGACGGCCGAGGTATCGACCAGGCGGGGCGGGACGAGCCTTCGTGTTGCGAATGCGACGGCCGGCTCGTCGGACACGATGAACTCACGCGGCCCGGTCAGTGCCCCGATCGCCGCGACCTCGTCGTCGTAGCTCTCCGGCCGGGTTTCGCCCTGGCCCAGCAGCAGGCGACGATCGAGGTCGAGAACGGACGGCAGCGTCAGCACGTACCAGAGCGCCAGGCTGAACACGACGAGCGAGACTCGCGAAAGACGAGAGGTGAGCGTGCCGGTCGATCTCGGCCCTGCCGCGCTCGACCACCACGCGCCGGCTCCGACGCCGACGAGCAGCGCCAGCGGCGGCAGCATGATCACCGCGTGCTTGAACTGGATTGGCGAGTACGCCATGAGCAGCGCGAACGTCGCGAGCGGCCAGGCTACGAGCGGCACCCCCAGCCGTGGCCGGGCGACCAGCAGGAGCAGCCCAGCGACGGCCGCGGCGGCGTGGAGCGCAAGCCCTTCGTCCACCAGCTCGCCCGAGATCGCCGTCCAGTTCTCCTTGAGGCTCCAGCCTTCCACCTGGCGCGACGCGATTCGGAAGCGGACCATCTGGTCGTACACGTCGGCCGGCCCGACCGCCAGGATGACGATGGTCGCGATGGCCGCGCAGGTACCGCCGACAATCGCCGCGTCACGGACGACGCCCGGCAGGCGCTGGCCCGGCCGCAGAAGCACCGCCAGGGCGATCGGCACGGCTGCCGGCAACACCATCGGCTTCGTGAGCAGCGCCAGCGCCAGCAGCGCGCCACTGGCGGCCAACCAGCGTCGGTCGCCCCAGCGCTGATAAGCGAGCGCCGCGCCCACCGCTGCCAGTGCCGGCGCCAGCGCCGGCACTTCCACCAGTGCCAGCCGAGAGTTCTTCAAGTAGACCGGGCTCAGCAGCAGGAGCAGCCCGGCCGTCGCGCCGGCCACCGGCCCGGCGGCCGCTCGGGCGATCGCGGCAACCAGCAGCAGGCCGACCAGCGAGAACAGAGCCGGGGCCAGCCGGGCTGCCCCGAGCGTCTGCCCGAACAGCATAAACGTCGGATAGAACAGGTCCAGCGAGAGCGGGCCCTGCGACGCGAAGATGTCGCGAAACGGGCGGTACCCGGCGGCCATCAGCAGAAGCTGCGCGCCGCGGATGCCCTCGTCGAACTTGCCGGCGAGCTGGTCCAGGTTGACCAGGCGCAGCCCGGCGGCCGTCAGCAGCGCGAACGCGCCGGCCGCCTCGGCCAGGGTGCCAAGGCGCCGCGCCTGGACCGGCAGGGCAAGGGTTCTGATCATCGTGGCGTCCGTGGCCCGACCCGACCGGCAGGGAACGCGGATTGTACCATCCTGACTCGGAAACCCGCAGCGCGAAGGCGCGCCACCTGGGGCCGCGATACACGTCGCGCCGTAATGACGACCATTCGTCCATGGCGCATTCAGCTTTACCTATGATGCGTTCGGCGCGCCCGACCAGTTCGACATCCTCTGCGAAGGCACGGTGGTCTTCTCCACCAGCGGCCCGGTGAGCGGGTCAGACAGCGTGCGGCCGTCGGACGGCCCCGGTAGGGAGACGACCGTCACCGTGAAGGTGACCGCCCGACGGGAACGGCCTGGACCTACACGCTCGGCTGCCCTGAATGACCTACCGAGGCCGCCGACGGCCAGCGGCGATGAGCAATCTCTGACCCGGACGGAGCGGGCCATCGGCGCGGATCGCTCGCTCCGTCTCCGCCTCGCCTGGATCCACCGGACTCACGCCGCGCTGTCAGGTAGTCGAGGGCTTCTATAATTGGGGTTTGACCGGGACGCGCCCGAGCCGTCCGAGGGAGCCCGCGTGTGATGCCCCGCCGTAAGAAGCTACCGATCGCGGTCGCCGTGCCGGTCCTGCCGGTCCGCAATACCGTGCTGTTCCCGCATGTGGTCACGCCACTGTTTGTCGATCGCGACCGTTCGCTGCGGGCGATCGAGGACACGATGGGCGGGGGTGGCGGCGGGGGGCGCAGCCGCGAGCGCGAGCGCGAGCGGACGCTTGTCGTTCTGGCTCAGCGAGACCCAGAGGTCCAGCGGCCGGGGTTGGACGACCTGTACGAGATCGGGACCGAGGCCGTCGTCGGCCGCCTGCTCAAGATGCCGGATGGCTCGACGTCTGCCCTGGTTCAGGGCCAGCGCCGGGTGCGCGTCGTCGGCGCGGTCGACGACGAGCCGTACCTGCGGGTGAGCGTCGTGCCCGTCGAGGAGCCGCCGTACGACCAGGCGGCCGTGGAAGCGCTGATGCGGGCCGTGCTGAGCCTGTACGAGAAGGTTGCGCGGCTGAGCCGGACGATCCCCGACGAGCACCACGCGGCGGCAATCAACGTCGACGAGCCCGGCTGGCTGGCAGACTTCGTCGTCGCCGACCTGGAGCTGACGGTGCCCGAGCGCCAGGACGTCCTGGAAACGCTCGATCCGGCCGAGCGGCTCCAGAAAGCCAGCCTCCTGCTGGCCAGGGAGCTTGACGCGCTGGAGCTGCAGACTCGGATCCACTCCCAGGTCCAGCAGGAAGTCGACAAGAACCAGCGTGACTACTTCCTGCGCGAGCAGATCAAGGCGATCCAGAAGGAGCTTGGAGACGCGGATGCCCAGGGACGCGAGATCGGCAAGCTCCGCGAGAAGCTCGACGCCGCCGAGCTGCCGCCTATCGTCCGCGAGAAGGCGGACGACGAGCTAGACCGGCTCATGGCCATGCCGGCGATGTCGCCCGAAGTCGGGATGGTCCGCAGCTACCTGGAGTGGATTGCCGGGCTGCCCTGGTCGGTCGCGACCGACGACCAGCTCGACATCGAGCGCGCCGCCGCGATCCTCGAGCAGCGCCACTACGGCCTGCCGCGCGTCAAGGAGCGGATGCTCGAGTTCATGGCCGTCCGCAAGCTGCTGGCCGGCAAGGTGACGGCCGCCACCGCGACCGCCCAGCAGACTCGGAGCCCGATCCTCTGCTTCGTCGGGCCGCCCGGCGTCGGCAAGACCAGCCTGGGGCGATCGATCGCCGAGGCGCTCGGCCGCAAGTTCCTGCGGGTCTCGCTGGGCGGCGTGCGGGATGAGGCCGAGATACGCGGGCACCGGCGTACCTACATCGGCGCGCTGCCAGGGCGCATCCTTCAGGCGATGCGTACCGCGGGCACGGTCAACCCGGTCTTCATGCTCGACGAGATCGACAAGCTCGGCGCCGACTTCCGCGGCGACCCGTCCTCCGCGCTGCTCGAAGTGCTCGATCCAGAGCAGAACGTCGCCTTCTCTGACCACTACCTGGACGTCCCGTACGACCTCTCGCGGGTGCTGTTCGTGACCACGGCCAACATGCTGGACCCGGTGCCGCCGGCCTTGCTGGACCGGATGGAAGTGATCGAGCTAGCAGGCTACGTCGAGGACGAGAAGCTGCAGATTGCGCGCCGGTTTCTGATCCCCAAGCAGACCCGCGAGCATGGCCTGACGAGTGCCCGGCTCCGCTTCTCCGCCGAGGGCACCCGCCGAATCATCCGCGCCTACACCCACGAGGCCGGTGTTCGGAACCTGGAGCGCGAGATCGGCGCGGTCTGCCGGAAGGTGGCCCGGAAAGTCGCCGCCAATGGGTCGGGCGGGCGGATCACCCGCGTGACGATCACTGGCAAGACCCTGGAGAGCTTTCTCGGGCCGCCTCGTTTCCGCCACAACCTGGCCGAGGAGCGCGACGAGACTGGCGTGGCGACCGGCGTGTCGTGGACGCCGGCCGGCGGTGACGTGATGACGCTCGAGGTGTCGTTGCTGCCCGGCAAGGGGCAGCTCGTCCTGACCGGCCAGTTGGGCGAGGTCATGAAGGAGTCGGCGCAGGCGGCATTGAGCTTCGCGCGGGCCCGGGCTGGCGAGCTGGGGATTCGGCAGTCGTTCTACGAGACGACCGACGTCCACATTCACGTGCCGGCCGGCGCGATCCCCAAAGACGGGCCATCGGCCGGCATCGCGATGGCCACCGCGCTGGTCTCAGCGCTGACCGGCCGCCCGGCCTATCGCGAGGTGGCGATCACCGGCGAGATCACCCTGCGCGGTCGGGTGCTGCCGGTCGGCGGCGTCCGAGAAAAGGTGATCGGCGCCCATCGGGCCGGCATCAAGACCTTCGTCTTGCCCCGCGATAATCTCAAAGACCTCGAGGAAGTCCCCGCGGACGCCCGTCGCGAACTGACCTTCGTACCGGTCGATCGCATGGAAGACGTCCTACCGATCACCCTCCACCCGCCGGCGGCCGAGCTGAAAGCCGTCTAAGGGCGGCGCCCGTTCACGGCGACGCCCCCGCCCCGGGCGCAGCCCCGGCTTACTGGTCCTCGTCCTGGTCGGTGTCGTCGGCCAGCGGGGCCTCGTCCAGTCCGGCCTCGGCCGGCGTGTCGGCGTCCGCGTCGGGCTCGACCTCATCGGTGTCCAGGTCCTCGTCGTCCTCCAGGTCGGTTCGGAACATCGTGTCCTTGGTGTAAGGGCGGATCTCCACCGCCGCGGTGGGGAACGACGGGCGCGAGCCCATGCCGGCTGCACGATGCGTCTCACGGACGATGACGCGCACATGCCCCTCGTCGCCGTCGCTGACCCAGCGGCGGCCGCTGGTAGGCGAGCGCCGCGCCGACCGCGTCTGCCCGAACAGCATAAACGCCGGGCGCCAGCGCCCGTGACCTCCACCAGTCAGCAGAAGCTGCGCGCCGAGAGTTCTTCAAGTAGAGCCCGGGCTCAGCAGCAGGAGCAGCGGCCGTCGCGCCTGGGCCACCAAGGGTTCTGATCATCTCGGCGTCCGTGGCCGCTCGGGCGATCGTGGCAACCAGCAGCAGGCCGACCAGGGGAGAATCGAGCAATCGGACGATGTCGCTCATCGCCGGGCCACGGCCCAGCGAGCGTCTGCCTCGAACAGCATAAACGTCGGATAGAACAGGTCCAGCGAGAGCGGGCCCTGCGACGCGCAGATGTCGCGAAACGGGCGGTACCCGGCGGCCATCAGCAGGTAGTATCGCGCGCCGCGTCGATGCCCTCGTCGAACTTGCCGGGGAGCCGTGGGTCCAGGTTGACCAGGCGCAGCCGCCGGCCGTCAGCAGCGCCCAAGCTCACGCCGCACTCGGCCAGGGTGATCAAGGCGCCGCGATTTTGCCTGGACCCGTAGCATCGACGCAGGGCAAGGGTTCTGATCATCTCGGCGTCGCGTGGCCCGACCCGACCGGGCAGGGAGACGGCGGATTGTACCACTGCGTTTGCGCCACCCGCACCGCGAAGGCTCGCCCGCTGAGGATGCAACGCCTCGACAGGCAGTGGGCTTTGATGCCGACCGATACCAATCGAGACGATGTCGCTCATGCGTACGCTTATGCTCGCCGCGTGCTCGCCGCGACGGCGGGCGTCGCGCCGCTCCTGCCCTGGCAGCCACGCAACGTGCCCAGGTAGAACAGGGCGCACCGTCCTTCAGCGCTGGCCGCCAACGTCGCGGCACCTGTGACGCTGTCCGGAGTACGGGACGGTCGTCCGCGCTGGAGATGAGAAACAAGCTGACCGGCAAGGCCAACCTTCTTCGTCAGGTAGTATCGCGCGACCCGCCCTGGCGTCAAGCGGCCCACCCGCGGAGGGCGGCCGCGTGTTTGCCGTGGTGGCAGGTGGAGCATGTGCCGCGACGTTCGCGGAGCAGATCCTCGCGAACGCCCGCTCAAGGCGCACGGTGCGTGTGATCAACGTTCCTGCTCCTCGGGCCGACTTGAGCTGTGGTTATCGTAGCATCGAGGACAGGACGGACGACCTTCGGGAGATCCCTGAGCGGGTCGAGGAAGACGCGACGCGTCGTCAGCGGCGCGGATTTGCACTGCGTTTGCGAACGGCCGTACCATCGACGGCTACTGCCACGCCGCGTTCGAGCTTCGACCCGCTGGCTTTGATGCAGGGCGATACCAATCGAGGAGGTGTTCGCCATGCGTACGCTTGCTGCTCGCCGCGCGCTCGCCGTGCTGCTCGGCGCCGACATCGTCCGCCCTGGGCGCGACCACGGTGACGATGACGGGGCCCGACCGTCCTGCGACGGGCACCACGACGACGTCCGTACGACGGACACGACCACCTCAGCGGGACGGTCGTCCGCGCGCGGCGGCGTGATCCGCCCTGATATGACCTCGGGACCGAGATCGAGCCGGGAGCCGAGACGGTCCGGCCAGCGGGTCACCCGATGAGTTCTCGACGTCTCGCCCGACTTCGAGTCAGCTCAATCCGCAGAGGTTATCCGACCCCGGGCGCATCGGCGCGGGTCTGGCGTGGGACGACGTTCGGTCCTCGGGCCGACGCCTCCGAGGGCATCGTGGTGATCGTCTGCCTGGAGGACTGTGACGGCCTGGACCTACGCCGCGCGCTGCACCTGAGTGACCTGCCGGTACGCCGAGTCGAGGGCGGGCGCGGCTGACCCCGGACGGGCCGCCTCCGCGCGGACCGCTCAGCTCCTGGAACGCCGCGTTCGAGGCGGTCACGACCGCGCTGCAGGAGATTCAGGGCGACACCCGCGAGGTTTGCCGGCCGTCCCGCCGGACAGCGGCAGGAGATCCGCGCCGACATCGTCCGCCAGGAGCGCGACGACGACGACGATGACAAGCAAACGACCACGACGACGACCACCACGACGACCACGGGTACGACGACCACGACCACGAGTACGACCACCACGACGCGGTCGCCGTGCGGCACGGCAACCTAAGGCGGCGCAGGCGTCACCGAGACGCAGCGGCAGGACGGGCGTGCTGTTCCCGCATGTGGTCACATCCTCTACTGTTTGTCGATCGCGACGTGCGGCCGTCGTACTGCGGGCGATCGAGGACACGATGGGCGGGGGTGGCGGAGGGCCGGGGGGCGCAGCCGCGAGCGCGATGGCTCTCCGTTCGTCTCTGCGCGATTCGCGGACGTCGCGCTCGTCGTTCTGGCTCAGCGAGACCCACGCCCCCCGCCGTAAGGTTCATCGCGGTCGCCGTGCCGGGTGCCGGGTGGGACGACACTGTTTGTACGACCGCTCGCTGCGGGCGATCGGGACCGAGGCCGTCGTCGCGGGATGGACGCCTGCTCAAGATGCAGCGGATGGCTCGACGTCTGCCCTGGTTCAGGGCCAGCGTCCGCCCTGGTTCAGGGCCAGCGCGTCGTCGGCGCGGTCGACGATGAGCCGTACATGCGGGTGAGCATCGTGCCCGTCGAGGAGCCGCCGTACGACCAGGCGGCCGTGGAAGCGCTGATGCGGGCCGTGCTGAGCCTGTACGAGAAGGTTGCGCGGCTGAGCCGGACGATCCCCGACGAGCACCACGCGGCGGCAATCAACGTCGACGAAGCGGCTGGCTGGCAGACTTCGTCGTCGCCGACCTGGAGCTGACGGTGCCCGAGCGCCAGGACGTCCTGGAAACGCTCGATCCGGGCCGAGCGGCTCCAGAAAGCCAGCCTCCTGCTGGCCAGGGAGCTTGACGCGCTGGAGCTGCAGACTCGGATCCACTCCCAGGTCCAGCAGGAAGTCGACAAGAACCAGCGTGACTACTTCCTGCGCGAGCAGATCAAGGCGATCCAGAAGGAGCTTGAGACGCGGATGCCCAGGGACGCGAGATCGGCAAGCTCCGCGAGAAGCTTGACGCCGCCGAGCTGCCGCCCATCGTCCGCGAGAGGCCGACGACGAGCTAGATCGGCTCATGGCGATGCCGGCGATGTCGCCCGAAGTCGGGATGGTCCGCAGCTACCTGGAATGGATTGCCGGGCTGCCCTGGTCGGTCGCGACCGACGACCAGCTCGACATCGAGCGCGCCGCCGAGATCCTCGAGCAGCGCCGCTACGGCCTGCCGCGCGTCAAGGAGCGGATGCTCGAGTTCATGGCCGTCCGCAAGCTGCTGGCAGCAAGGTGACGGCCGCCACCGCGACCGCCCAGCAGACGCGGAGCCCGATCCTCTGCTTCGTCGGGCCGCCCGCCGTCGGCAAGACCAGCCTCGGGCGATCGATCGCCGAGGCGCTCGGCCGCAAGTTCCTGTGGGTCTCGCTGGGCGGCGTGCGCGATGAGGCCGAGATACGCGGGCACCGGCGACCTACATCGGCGCGCTGCCAGGGCGCATCCTCCAGGCGATGCGCACCGCGGGCACGGTCAACCCGGTCTTCATGCTCGACGAGATCGACAAGCTCGGCGCCGACTTCCGCGGCGACGTCCTCCGCGCTGCTCGAAGTGCTGGATCCAGAGCAGAACATCGCCTTCTCTGACCCTACCTGGACGTCCCGTACGACCTCTCACGGGTGCTGTTCGTGACCACGGCCAACATGCTGGACCCGGTGCCGCCGGCCTTGCTGGACCCGGATGGAAGTGATCGAGCTAGCAGGCTACGTCGAGGACGAGAAGCTGCAGATTGCGCGCTGGTTTCTGATCCCCAAGCAGACCCGCGAGCATGGCCTGACGAGTGCCCGGCTTCCGCTTCTCCGCCGAGGGCACCCGCCGAATCATCCGCGCCTACACCCACGAGGCCGGTGTTCCGGAACCTGGAGCGCGAGATCGGCGCGGTCTGCTGGAAGGTGGCGGAGAAGTCGCCGCCGATGGGTCGGGCGGGCGGATCACCCCGCGTGACGATCACTGGCAAGACCGTGGAGAGCTTTCTCGGGCCGCCTCGTTTCCGCCACAACCTGGCCGAGGAGCGCGACGAGACCGCGACCGGCGTGTCGTGGACGCCGGCCGGCGGTGACGTGATGACGCTCGAGGTGTCGTTGCTGCCCCGGCAAGGGGCAGCTCGTCCTGGCCAGTTGGGCGAGGTCATGAAGGAGTCGGCGCAGGCGGCATTGAGCTTCGCGCGGGCGGGCTGGTGAGCTGGGGATTCGGCAGTCGTTCTACGAGACGACCGACGTCCACATTCACGTGCCCGGCCGGCGCGATCCCCAAGGGACGGGCCATCGGTCAGCATCGCGATGGCCACCGCGCTGGTCTCAGCCCTGACGGCCGCCCAGCCTATCGCGAGGTGGCGATCACCGGCGAGATCACCCTGCGCGGTCGGGTGCTGCCGGTCGGCGGCGTCCGCGAAAAAGTGATTGGCGCTCATCGGGCGGGCATCAAGACCTTCGTCTTGCCCCGCGACAACCTCAAAGACCTCGGAAGTCCCCGCGGACGCCCGCCGCGAGCTGACCTTCGTACCCACGTCGATCGGATGGAAGACGTCTTGCCGATCACCCTCCACCCGCCGGCGGCCGAGCTGAAAGTCGTCTAGGGCGGCGCCCGTTCACGGCGCCGCCCCCGCCCGGGCGCAGCTCGGCTGCGGTCCTCGTCCTGGTCGGTGTCGTCGGCGAGCGGGGCCTCGTCCAGTCCGGCCTCGGCCGGCGTGTCGACGTCCGCGTCGGGCTCGACCTCGTCGGTGTCCAGATCTTCGTCGTCCTCCAGGTCGGTTCGGAACATGGTGTCTTTGGTGTAGGGGCGGATCTCCGCCGCCGCGGTGGGAACGACGGGCGCGGCCCATGCCCGCGCGATGCGTCTCACGGACGATGACACGAACATGACCTCGTCGATCGACGTAATCGCCGCCGAGTACCTGTTACCCATCTCGGACAGCTTGACGATCCGCTGGGCGAGCTTGGGCTCGATCTGGCCGATCGCCTGGCCAGTCGGCGAGACGACGCGGACGACGCCGCCGTCGATCTGCAGGTCCGCCGTGTCGCCGGGCGGTCAGCGTCGCGATCTGCTCGAACGGGACGACGTCGACCAGCGAGGTGACGGCGGTCTTGCCGCTTTCCTCGATGAACAGGCGCGGGTCGACTGGCCCTGACGTCGCGGCTGGCGCCGTGCCGGGGCCGCCGCCTCGTCGGCCAGCGGGACAGGCGAGCGACGTTCTTGGCCGCGATCGTGTTGCTCGGGTCACGCTTCTCGGATTGCAGGTACGCATCGCGAGCCTCGGCATAGTGGCCGGCTCCATCAGCGCCTTGCCGAGGCGGTTGTACGTGTCGACGTCATCGAACAGTTCGAGGATCTGGCGGTTGATCTCGACCGCCTCGTCCCAGTGGTTCTGCATCGCGAGCTGGATCGCCTTTTCAGAGCGAACCCGCTTCAACCGCATCCGATCTTCGGATGGGAACACGGCCATGGCAACACTCGGCAATCGATGATTCGGGGGGAGGCGGAGGCTCTGGAGGACGAGTCCCGCAGACCAGCATCCACGAGTGACGACGCGCAGTCAAGCTCGCCACAGCCGCCGACAACGCTCGGTCGGTGCCCCCGCGCTGGCGAACCGCCGAGTCCGCCCGGGCAGGGTCGATCGTGCGGCGCAGCGCAACCCCGCTATTATACTGGTGGGCTAGCGGCTGATACGAACGCACCGACCGTGCCACGCCCGCGGCAGGCCGCGTGGTGCGCCGCGAGCGGGCGCGAGCGCGTCGCTACCACGACCGATACGCAGACCAGTCTAGCGGGGGTGCGCCGCGACAACCGAGCGCGGCACCAGCACGGAGGAAGATCATGGCGAGCGGGCGGACGCTCTTCGAGAAGGTCTGGCAGGCGCATGTCGTGCGCGAGGCGCCGAACGAGCCGGGCGTTGCTGTACATCGACTTGCACTTGGTCCACGAAGTCACCTCGCCGCAACCGTTCGAGAGCTTGCGGCTCAATGGGCGCCGGGTCCGGCGCGCGGACCTGACGATTGCCACGGCCGACCACAACGTGGCGACGACCGACCGGACGCTGCCGGTCGAGGACCCGATCTCGGCCCAGCAGCTCCAGGCGTTGGACCGCAACGCCGCGGAGTTCGGCGTTCGCCTGGAAGGCGCGCTCAGCCCGTTGCAGGGCATCGTCCACATCATCGGGCCAGAGCTGGGGTTGACTCAGCCGGGCATGACCGTCGTCTGCGGCGACAGCCACACCGCGACCCACGGGGCCTTCGGCGCGCTGGCCTTCGGGATTGGGACCTCCGAGGTCGAGCACGTCCTGGCGACCCAGACGCTGATCCAGCCGAAGCCGAAGACGATGGAGATCCGCGTGGACGGCGAGCTGCCGCGCGGGGTCACCGCCAAGGACGTCATTCTGGCCATCATCGGGCGGATCGGCGTCGGCGGCGCCACCGGCCACGCCGTCGAGTTCACCGGCTCGGCCATCCGCGCGCTGTCGATGGAGGGCCGGATGACCGTCTCGAACATGACGATCGAGGGCGGCGGCCGCGTCGGGATGATCGCGCCGGACGACACGACGTTCGCGTACCTCGAGGGCCGCGCGCACGCGCCGAAGGGCAAGCTCTGGGAGCAGGCCCTGGACTATTGGCGGACGCTCCCCTCGGATGCGGACGCGAGCTACGACAAGCGGGTCGTTGTCCGCGCCGAGGAGCTGACCCCCCACGTCTCCTGGGGCACCAACCCCGGCATGGTCGCTCCAGTCACCGAGCGCGTGCCCGATCCGGACCGGATGGAGACCGAGGAGGCGCGCGAGGCAACACTCCGCGCGCTGACGTACATGGACCTTCGCCCGAACACGCCAATCCAGGACATCGCGCTCGATCGGGTGTTCATCGGCTCCTGCACGAACGCGCGCATCGAGGACCTCGAAGCGGCGGCCCTCGTCGTCCGTGGCCGCAAGGTCGCCCCAACCGTCCGGGCGCTCGTCGTCCCCGGCTCGCAGCAAGTCAAGGCTGACGCTGAGCAGCGCGGACTGGACCGCGTCTTCCGTGAGGCCGGCTTCGAGTGGCGCGAGGCTGGCTGCTCGATGTGCCTGGGGATGAACCCGGACATCCTGCAGCCCGGCGAGCGCTGCGCCTCGACCTCGAACCGCAACTTCGAGGGCCGCCAGGGCCCCGGCGGTCGGACCCACCTGGTCAGCCCGGCAATGGCCGCTGCCGCCGCCGTTGCCGGACACTTCGTCGACATCCGCGACTGGGAGATCCAGGAGTAGCGCGGCCTGGCGGATGCTGGCTACCGGAGACGCCAGACGCTCGGGAGAACAGCATGGATACGTTCACCACCCATACCGGCAAGGTCGTTCCGCTGGATCGGGCCAATGTCGACACCGATCAGATCATCCCGGCCGTCCATCTCAAGCGCATCGAGCGAACCGGCTGGGGCCAGTGGCTGTTTGAGCGTTGGCGCAAGCAAGACCCTGACTTCATCCTGAACCGGCCCGAGTACGCCGACGGGACCATCCTGGTCGCCGGCGACAATTTTGGCAGCGGCTCGTCGCGCGAGCACGCCCCCTGGGCGCTGGTCGACTACGGCTTTCGGGCGATCATCGCCCCGTCGTTCGCCGACATCTTCTACAACAACTCGTTCAAGAACGGCCTGCTGCTGATCAAGCTGCCGCCCGAGGCCGTTGGCAAGATCGTCGAGTGGGCGACCGGCGAGCCCGGCTTTGCGCTCTCGATCGACCTGGAGAGGCAGACCGTCTCGGATGGCCGCGGCCTGGAGTATTCGTTCGAGATCGACCCGTTCCGCAAGCACTGCTTGCTCAACGGCCTGGACGACATCGGCCTGACGCTCGGCCACGAGGAAGAGATCACCGCCTTCGAGGCCCGCCGCCCCGCCTGGCTCCCGACCACCACCAGGAGCAACGTCCAGCTCACCATCAGCCGCTGACCATCGCCGGTCAGTTCGGCTCGCCGGTGCGCCGGCGGAAGTCGGCCATGCGGGCGGCGAGGCCGGCGTGCTCGGGGAGCGCCAGGTCCGGGTCGCGGTCCAGGATCTTGCGGGCGGCGGCCCGGGCACGCTCGATGAGCCCGGCGTCGTCGAGGGTCGCTACGCGCAGCTCGGGGAAGCCGCTCTGGCGGACGCCGAAGTAGTCGCCCGGGCCGCGCAGCTTCAAGTCGTGCTCGGCCAGATCAAGACCTGAGTCCGAGTCGGCGACAACCTGCAGGCGCTCGAGGACCGTTTCGTTGGCGTCCTCGGTCAGCAGCAGGCAGACTGATGGCAGCTCGCCGCGACCCACTCGCCCGCGAAACTGGTGAAGCTGGGCCAGGCCGAACCGCTCGGCGCCCTCGATCACCATGACCGTCGCGTTCGGGATGTCCACGCCAACCTCGACGACGGCCGTGGTGACCAGCACGTCGTGCTGGCGGTCGCGGAACTCGCGCATCACCCGGTCCTTCTCGGCCGGCTTCATCCGCCCGTGGAGCAGGCTCAGCCGCAGGCCCCGCAGCTCGCCCGAATGGAGCCGCTCGAATTCGGCCGTCGCCGCGCGGGCTTCGAGGTGCGGCGAGTCTTCGACGAGCGGGCAGATTACGAACGACTGGTGACCGTTGGCCGCCTCGCGGCGAATCTTCTCGTAGGCTATCTGGCGCTCGTCGGGGGTCAGCAGATAGGTGTCGATCTTCAGTCGACCCTGCGGCAGCTCGTCGATCGTCGATAGGTCCAGGTCGCCGTACAGGCTGAGCGCCAGGGTCCGCGGGATTGGCGTCGCGGTCATCACCAGCACGTGCGGGTGGCCGCCCTTCTCACGGAGTGCCACCCGCTGGCGGACGCCAAAGCGGTGCTGCTCGTCCACCACGGCCAGCCCGAGTCGGCCGAACTCGACGCCCTCCTGGATGACCGCCTGGGTCCCGACGAGCAGGTCGATCTCGCCCGCCGCGATACCGTCGTAGATCGCGCGGCGCCCGCTGCCCTTGATACTCCCGGTCAACAGCCCGACACGCGGCCGCCGCGAGCCAATCGCCGCCAGTGCGGGTTCGGCGCGGTCGTAGAACTCGGTCAGCGTCCGGTAGTGCTGCTCGGCCAGGATCTCGGTTGGCGCCATCAGCGAGCCCTGGGCGCCGTGGCAGACCGCGACAAACAGCGCCGCGGCCGCGACGGCCGTCTTACCGGAGCCGACCTCACCCTGCAACAGGCGGATCATCGGCTGGGGCCTGGCCACATCGGCGAAGATCTCGCTCAAGACCCGCTGCTGCCCGCGCGTCAGGCGGTACGGCTGGGCGCCGAGCAAGGCCTCGAGCGGGCCGTCGACCGGCAGCAGGACCGGCGCCACCGCTCCTTGCCAGTCCAGTTTGCGGCGCAGGACGACGAGCTGGGTCGTGAACAGCTCGTCGAAGGCGAGCCGTCGGCGAGCCAGCACCAGCGCCGCCTCGTCGTCGGGGAAGTGGGCCTGGCGGATCGCCGCGCCGAGCGGCTCCAACCCGTGCTCGTCACGGACCCACACCGGAAGCGGGTCCGGAACGCCGTCGGCCAGAGCGTCGACGGCCCACTTGATCTTCTCACGCAGCCAGCGGTCTGCCAGCCCGCCGACGAGCGGGTAGGTCGGTACCAGGCGGCGGGTATGGATCGGCTCGCCGGCGTCGGCGCGCTCCCAGTCGGGGTTGTCGAAGTTCAGCGCCCGCCCAGAGGTCGAGACCTTGCCGCTGACCGCGATCATCTGGCCGACCTTGACCGGGCTAAAACGGCCGTGACGAAACCAGGTGGCGGTGACTCGACCGGTCGGGTCGGCCAGCGTCGAAACGATCCGGTGCAGCGCGCCGCGCGGCGACCCGGAGATTTCGACGTCGATGACCCTGCCGACGAAGCTGGCGATCGGCTGCAAGAGCAGGTCGGCGGCCCCGCGCGCGGCTGGATACGCCTGGTGGCGGGTCGGGAGATGCCAGAGCAGGTCGCCGAAGTGGACGATGCCGAGCTTTGCGAGGAGCTGAGCCTCTTTCGGCTTGATCCCCTTGACCTGGTCGATCGGCGTGTCCGTTGGTGGCGCTGGCGCGGCGGGCTTCTTCGGGGCGGGCTGGATCGGCTCCACTCCGCGAAGCGCACCTGTTCCGAACCGCTCCTCTGGTGGGGGAAAGGTCGGCGTGGTGGAGGGACGTCGGCCCGGGAGAGCGCCTCCCCCGCCGTTGGCGCCGCTGTCCAGCAGGGCCAGCGCTCGGTCCAGCCGCTCGGCCCGGACCTCCGGCGGAGCGACGCCGTACCCCTCGAGCGTGGCGACGATCCGCTCCGCGAATAGCAGCGGTGACGGGTCGACCGCGTTCGCGGCGACCCGCGCCCGCCAGTTCGCCAGGTACTTTTCCAGCCCGCCGACCACGGTCGCATCGCGGCAGCCCTGGCGACGCTCCGCGCCGAGCACGCGGCGAGCGTTGTCGAGGAAGCCGTCAGCCATCAGACACGCCGTCAGCCGTCAGTGTTCAGCCGTCAACGGGCCCGGGATGACGGCTGAACGCTCACCTGCTACTCCGCCAGCAGGCCGCACGCGCCGAAAACGCCGGGCCCGGCGTAGGTGCCCAGCACGCTGCCGATCTCGCCGCGCTCCAGAGGCTGGCCGGGGAGCCGCTCCTTCCAGAGCCTCTCCAGCTCTCCCAGGAGCTCGGGGCTGCCCCCGTGGAGGACGCCTACGCGCGCCAGCTGACCCTGGGATGCCAGCACGTCGACCAGGCGGCGCATCCCGGCGGCGCGGCCCCGGACGCGCTCGACGGGGTGGGCCTCACCATCGCGGATGGTAATCATCGGCTTGACGTTCAGCAGGGCGCCCACCAACGCCCGGGCGCGCCCGATGCGGCCGCCCTTCTGGAGGTACTCGAGCGTGTCCAGTATGGCGTACAGACGCAGCCGCGGCACCCAGGAGCGGATCTCGGCGACGGCCGCCTCGGGCGCGACGCCTTCGGCGCCGAGCTCGGCCGCGCGCATCGCCAGCCAGCCCTGACACATCGTGGTCTGAAGGCTGTCGATCACCGACACGCGCCCGCCGCCGACGCGCTCTGCGGCACCCTGGGCAATGCCATAGGTCCCGCTCAGCTTGCTCGAGATGTGCACCGAGATCACGTGGTCGAGCTGTCCGAGCAGCCGCTCGTACGCCTCCTCGAACAGCCCGGCCGCCGGTGCGGAGGTCTTGGGCAGCGAATCCCGCTCCCGCAGCATCGCGTAGAAGTCGGCTGTGGAAAGGTCCAGCTTGTCGCGAAAGCTCTCGCCGTCCCAGGTGACCGACAGCGGCACCACAACGATCCCCAGCCGCTCCTGGGAGTCGCCTGGGAAGTCGGCGGTGCTGTCTGTGACGACCCCGATCCTGGTCATCCCGCGAGCTACTCCACCGACAGAATGTAGGGGTAGTGGGGCTGGCCGCCAGCGGCCACTTCGACGTCAAGGTGGGGGTGCGCCGCGCGGACGGCCTCGGCCAGCGTCGTGGCCTGGGCTTCGGTCGTGTCGGCCCCGCGATAGACCGTGACGATCTCGCGCCGCTCCGGCTCGGCGCGCGCAAGAGCGCTGAGCGCTGCCTCGACGAGGTCTTCGGCCACGGCCACCAGCGTGTCGTCGAGCAGCCCAAGGCTCTGGCCGCGCTCGACCTGGAAGCCCTGGACCTGAGCCGACCGGACTGCGCGGGTTACTTCGATCGTCGCGACTCGCCCAGCGGCTTCGGACATCAGCGCGGCGTTGGTGTCCAGGTCAGCCTCGTAGTTGAAGGCCAGCAGCGCGGCAATGCCCTGTGGAATCGAGCGGGTCGGGACGACGCGCAGCGCGCGCGGGGTCTGCTCGGCGGCGTGCTGGGCCGCTAGCAGGATGTTGCCGTTGTTCGGCAGCAGGAGCAGCTCGCGGAAGCCGACGCCGTTGACGGCGGCGAGGACGTCCTGAACGCTCGGGTTCATCGTCTGGCCGCCCTCGACGACCGCGGCGGCCCCCAGGCTGCCAAACAGCTCCTTGAAGCCGAGCCCCGGCGCCACGGCCACGACGCCGATGTTGCTGACTCCCTCGCTCGCGGACGGGGCATCGGTGCCGGCGTCGTGCTGGACTTGCATGTTCTCGACCTTGATCCGCGTCAGCGTCCCGCGCTCGGCGGCGTAGTCAAGCACGCCTCCCGGCTTCAGCGCGTGGACGTGGACGCGGACCAGTCCCGAATCGCCGACGACGATGACCGAGTCGCCGATCGACTCGACGTAGGCGCGGATCGTCTCGACCGAGTCGGCCGGATTCTGGATCAGGAACTCGGTGCAGAAGCCCAGCTCACCCTCGCCGACATGCTGAGCGGCCACCAGCGCGTGACTGGCGGCGGGGGCCGTTGTGGCGCCATCCGTCACGATCGGCTTACCGCACGCCACCCGCCAGAAAGCCTCGATGACCAGCCGATAGCCCTGGGCGCCGGCGTCGACCACGCCGGCCTGGCGCAGGACGTCGAGCTGCTCGGTGGTCTCGGCGACGGCCTGATCGGTCACTCGCAGGACGCGCTCGAGTAGCTTGGAGAGCGTCCGGACCTCTGACGCCGCGGCCTGCGCCGCCTCGGCTGCCCGCCGCGCGACGGTCAGAATCGTTCCCTCTACCGGCCGCCCGACTGCCTTGTAGCCGGCGTCGGATGCCCGCGCAAAGCCGTCGACGACGTCCGCGATCGTCAGGCACTCCTTGCCAGTCGACCCTTCGGCGAAGCCACGCAGCAGCTGCGACAGAATCACGCCAGAGTTGCCGCGCGCACCCATCAGTGCGCCACGCGCCGCCGCTCCGAGGACCGTGCCGGCGCGATCGGTCGTCTCGGCCAGCGCCGCGTCGGCGGCAGCACGCAGCGTCATTGACATGTTCGTCCCGGTGTCGCCATCCGGCACCGGAAAGACGTTCAGCGCGTCGACGCTGCTCGCTTGCAGCTCCAACCAGGTGGCCGCGGCGGCGATGGCCTCGCGCACGTGCTCCGAGGTCGCGAACGAGCCGGCTGGCCGGTCGCTGGCGTTGGGCGAACCGGCGTCGGCGCTAGACGTCGGGGGGGCAGTCGCCACTGACTCTCGCAGTCGGGTTAGTCCGGGGATGGATCGTGGGCCGGCCCGTCGCGCGCGATGGCGACGCCGATCGGAGCCATGCTACAGTGCGCTAGTATAGCTGGCGGTCGATGTACCGTTCTATGAGGGCGCTGCTCCCGGCCGTCGGCAGGTCGAGCGGCCCGCGACAGAGAAGGGCGACAACGTGAAGGGCCGATGTGAGATCTGTGGCAAGGCGGTGGCGTTTGGCCACAATGTCAGCCACTCCAACCGAAAGACAAACCGCGTCTGGCGACCCAACGTCCAGAAGGCGGTGCTGCTGGTGCGCGGTGAGTCGACGAAGGTCCAGGCCTGCACCCGCTGCATCCGCACCAATCGGAAGCAAGCCGTCAGCGTCTAGACGCCGCTTCGAGGGTCGGGGAAGCGAGGACCGCGCGATCGTCCATGTGGGTGTCTCCCCGAACCCGCGGACCAGCCCCTCGCCCTGCCGCGTCGAGCCAGCATCCGCTTGACAGGCGGCCGCGCCAGCATCCATCCTGCATGTCGAGCTCGCTGCTGCACCTGGGCGCTGTCGACGGCAGCGGTGGCCGGCGACGCGTACAAGCCTCGACGCTGAATCTTGCGATGATCGGGAGGCGCGCATGACAGGAGACCTCCGACGATGTTGACCGCGATCCTGTTGTTGGTGAGCCTGGGCGTGATTCTGGCGGCGGCCGAGCTGTTCACGAACGCGGTGGAATGGGTCGGCCACAAGCTCGAGCTCAACGAGGGTGTTGTCGGCAGCATCCTGGCCGCGGTGGGTACAGCGATGCCCGAGACGCTGATCCCGGTCGTGGCGATCCTGTTCATCGGTGGTGGCCACGGCCACGAAGTTGGCCTTGGCGCGATCCTCGGCGCGCCCTTCATGCTGTCCACGCTGGCGATGTTCATCACCGGCCTGGCGATCATCATCTTTGCCAGACGCGGGTCATCATCCGCCGGACGACCGAGCTGCGCGTTAACTCGCGGGTGCTCGGCCGTGACATCCGTTTCTTTCTGATCGCGTACGGGCTTGCAATCGTGGCAGCGTTCGTGCCGGGCTATCCGATCAAAGTGGTGATCGCCATCGCGGTCATCGGGGTGTACGTCTTCTACGTCTACAAGCACGCCACCGACATCGAGGAAGCCCACGCCGACACCGAGGGGATGTCGCCGCTCGAGGCGGTCGAGGAGTTGGCGGCGGCGCCGAGCACCTGAACCCGCTCCACTTTCAGCGGTCTGCCAAGGACCCGGCGATGAGCGGGTGGTTGCCCAGTTCGTGGTGAGCCTCCTGATTATGCTGGGCGGCGCGTACCTCTTCGTCGAGGAGGTCAATGCGGTAGCGGTGGCGCTTGGCGTGCCGGCAGTGATCCTGGCTCTGCTGATCGCACCGGCCGCGACGGAGCTACCGGAGAAGTTCAATAGCATCCTCTGGGTCCGCAAGGGCAAAGACACGCTGGCCCTGGGCAATCTGGCCCGGCGCGATGGTCTTCCAGAGCGCAATCCCGGCCGCGTTCGGGATGCTGTTCAGCGAGTGGACCGTGAACGCCGAATCGACGACCGCGTTCGTGAGCGCCGGGATCGCCATCCTGGCCGCTGGCGCCATCTTCGGCACCTTGAGCCTGGGCGGCGGCCAAGCTGACCGCGAACGCCCTGCTCAGCGGAGGCATCTTCTACCTGGTGTACGTCGGCTACCTGCTCTTCATGGTCCTCGCCTAGCACTACCCGGTATGATCCCTGGCCAGGTTGTTGGAAGACCCATCGAGAGCTCAAGCGTCCGCCAATCGAGCACCCAACCGAGCATCAACCGCCTGCACCAGGCCGCCCGCAGGGCAGACCCGGCGGGCGGCGGTGTGCTAGAGCTTGCGGACCTGGGGCATCCCAGGCTCACCAGGGTGCCCGGCGGGTTGGACGCCCTGCCGACGTTGTGGACCGTGATAAGGGCGTTCGAGAGACGATAGACGATCCAGAAGCGCGGCGAGACGTACACAGTGAAAACCGCCCGAAGGCGGAGCAGCACGATCTTCGCTCGGTTGTCGACGTACGGGTCCTGCTGGATGAGCCCGAGCAGCCGACGGATTTCCCGGCGGTCGTCGTGTCTAAGTCCCCGCGGGAACGGAGAACGTTCTCCGTAACCTGTAGGCTGAAGGATTGCCCCCTCAGTCAGCCCAGTCGAGCTCCCGATCCAGCTCGGCCAGCGGCACGATGCGCCCCTCGCGCTCCGCGTCCAAGCTGGCGTCAATACCTGCCATGAACTCCGAATTGCTCAGCATAGCAATGCGCAGGGCGTGAGCGCGGGCCTCTAGCTGGATCTCATCTGTTTTCGGGGATGGGTGAATCGTCACGGTCGGCCTCCTTCGGGGTGCTCACGTTCACGGAACCGCTCACGGTGTCACCCTCTGCCAACACAGTGGATCGTCATCCTACCTACGTCGGCCCCGGGCGCCGCCGGGACGGCCGGACTGGGCGGATCGAACGCCCGCCGTCCGGGCCGGGAATGGGCATGCGCGTTCTCATAGCGATGATACATCGCCGTTACAACCCGATCGGCGAATCGGGAGGTGTGACGGGACGTTCGGTAGTCCCGGTCGGACGAGCCTCGGACCGCTTCGGCGAACGTGAATTGATCCAAGCCCGGCCTGGGCGGGCCGCTACTCGCTCGGGGGGTTCATTCGCGTACGCAGGGCGGCGATGTTGGCCGCGATGCTACCCTCGCCAACGAACACGCTCGAGCCGGCCACGATCACCTGCGCGCCGCGCGCGACCACGTCCGCTACGTTGTCAGCCTTGATGCCGCCATCGACTTCCAGCTCGGCCCGGCTGTCGCGCGTGTCCAGCAACGCCCGAGCGCGCGCTACCTTGTCCAGCGTCGACGAGATTAGCTGCTGACCGCCGAAGCGGGATTGACGGTCATCACCAGCAGCAGGTCGAGTCGCGGCAGGATCTCCTCGACCACCGACAGCGGCGTGGACGGATTGAGCGCCACACCGGCCCGCGCGCCCGCATCCTGGATCGCGGCGACCGTGGCGTCAAGGTGCCGGACCGCCTCGACGTGGACCGTCATGATCCCGGCGCCAGCGTCGACGAACTCGCGCAGGAAACGCCGCGGCTCCTCGATCATCAGGTGCACGTCGAGCGGCAGGCTGGTCGCGGCGCGAACCGCCTGAAGGATCGCCGGCCCCATCGTAATGTTCGGGACGAACGCCCCGTCCATAACGTCGACGTGGATGTAATCAGCCCCGCCCTGCTCGGCCTGTCTGATCTGGTCAGCGAGGCGCCCGAAGTCGGCGTTCAAGATGGACGGAGCGAGCTTGATCTGCATAGGCGAAGTATGCCGCAGGCCGCGGGCCAATCGTTCCTGGGACGCCAGGCTCCTTCCGCAATCGTCGTGGCACACTCTCCACCGAGGAGGTTGAGCATGCGCGTTGCTTTCGTCGCCGGATTCTCGCCCATCGTCCGAGACCCGGCCGTCAGCCAGGCCTTTTACGAGGACGCCCTCGGCCTGTCATTGGAGGGCAGGCAGGGGGACTACGCCTTCACCGAGAAGCTGGCAGGGGTCAAGCACCTGGGGCTATGGCCGCTGATCGAGGCCGCCCGGGCCTGCTTCGGCACTTCGGAATGGCCCCACGACGTCCCGGTGCCGCAAGCGACCGTGGAGTTCGAGCTCGACAACGTCAATGCGGTCGAAGCGGCGGCCGACGAGCTCAAAGGCCGCGGCTACCAGCTGATCCACGAAGCGAGGACCGAGCCGTGGACCCAGACGATCGCCCGACTGCTCAGCCCCGAGGGCCTGCTCGTCGGCGTCTGCTACACGCCTTGGTTCCACGAGGAGACGAGGCATCGCTGACCGGACGGGGGACGGGCGTATGGCTGGCGGCCGCCGGGAATGGCTGGTTGTTCGTGCTCCAGGAGCGTCGGAGACTCAATGCGTGCTGGAGATCTCGCCCGTACGGATCGGGCGAGGGGGCGGCAATCAGGTTGTGCTGCGGGACGAGCACGTGTCCCAGGTCCACGCCGAGATCGTGGAGCATGACGGCCGTCGATGCGTGCGAGACCTGGGGAGTACCAACGGGGTCCGAGTGAACGGCCTCCCGCTTGCGCCGGGGGTGCTCCGCCCCCTGGGTGATGGCGATGTTCTGCGGGTTGGGTTGTCCGAGCTTACTTATCGCCGCGTCCCGAGCGCGGCCCGAGAGGCGGTGCCCCCTGTCGTGTCTGGGAGCGGAACCTCGGGCCAGCCAAATGTCCCAGGCGGTGAAGTTTTGCCGGTCAAGGCCGAGCCTGAGCCGGGCGGCGCACGGCGACGAGCGGCTCCCCCTCCCCCGCCCGCGCTTGAATACACGCGGAGCGGGACACGCCGACGCATCGGGCGCGTGCTTCTCGGCATACTGGCCCTGGCCCTGATTGCCGCGGCAAGTCTCTGGCTGCTGATGCCGGCTCGGATGTCGCTCCTCGTGCTCGGCAGCGACGCACGCCCGGACGAGCTCCGCCGAGGTGATTCGGGGCGAACCGATACGCTGCTGACGGTCGTCGCCGACCGCTCTCCGGCCAGGGTCGTGCTGGTCTCGGTCCCGCGTGACCTGTGGGTAACGATCCCCGGTTTCGGCGAGGAGCGCATCAACGCTGCTAACACGCTGGGCGGCCCGGAAGCGGCCAGGCGAGCCGTAGGCGGTGTTCTGGGAGTGCGCGTCGATCGGTACCTGCTGGTCGGTCTTCAGGGGGTCCGTGACATCGTGGATGCCGCCGGTGGCGTGGACATCGACGTGGCCGTACCGATCCACGACGAGGCCTTCCCGACCGACGATTACGGCACCATCGTGCTGGACATTCCGGCCGGACGCACGCACATGGATGGCGAGACGGCGTTGCGCTACGCCCGCACCAGGCACCAGGACGACGACTTCGGGCGGATCGCCCGGCAGCAGCAGGTCTTCAACGCCGTGCGGACCACCTTGTTGCAACCCGGTGCCTGGGTGCGACTTCCGGCCGTCGTCGCCGCGATCCGTCGGACAACCCAGACGGACCTCGGGCTGCTGGACCTCGTCACCCTGGGGGCATCGC
>JAUJPG010000013.1:94466-133910 GCA_030447245.1 Chloroflexota bacterium
CGGACAACCCAGACGGACCTCGGGCTGCTGGACCTCGTCACCCTGGGGGCATCGCTGGTCCGCGCTCCGTCCGAGCCGGAGCGTCTGGCCGTCGACCTGAGCCTGGTCGAGGAGTTCACCGGGGGCGATGGAGCGTACCTCCTGCGGCCCAGACCGGGCTTACAACGGACCATGGCCTCGCGGATCGCGGCGCCTACGGGAACGGTCGAGGTCCTAAACGGAACCAGTACCGAGGGCGTCGCGAAGCAGATCGCGGATACGCTCAGCGCCCGCGGGCTGCGCGTTGCTCGCTACGGCAATGCAGATCGCCCGCACCTCGAGACTGTCGTCGAGGCGCGGCCGGGCGCCAGGCAGATGGGGCTGGACGTCGCTGCGATCCTCGGCTTGCGGCGGGAGGTCGTCACGGCCCCGAACTTGCCCGATGGTTTGGACCTGCGGGTCACGCTGGGCGAGATGGGGACGTCCCGATCGCCAAATTAGCTACCCTCGATCCCCTCGCCCTCCGCGTCGACGGCGGACGTACCGAGCGTTGTGCCGACGAAGTCCCGGTGGCCGCGCAGGAAGTCCGCGGCGTCGGTCGGCCGGCGTCCTTCGAGCGCGACCATGTCGAGGATCAAGCTCCCATGCCCGGTTGTGACCGCGGGACGCGAGCCACGACTGTCGGGCTCGGGGATCACCCGTCCGACCGGCTCGCCCGGCGGGGCGGCCGGGCCGAGATGGGAGGCCAGGATCTTGAGCTGGTGCGCCTGCCAGGTCGTGAAGGCGTCCGGCCAGCCGCGGTAGGCCCGGACCCGGCGCCATAGCTCGACGGCCGGCAGCGACCAGTCCAGGCGGGCGTCCTCGCGGGCGATCTTGGGGGCGTAGGTGGCGAGGTGATCGTCCTGCGGCTCGGGGACCAGCGTGCCCGCGGCGCAGGCGGGCAGGGTCTGGAGCAGGAGATCGCGCCCGAGCTCCGCAAGCCGCGCGGTAAGCGCCGGCGTGTCGTCCTCGCGCCGGATTGGCGTGCGTGCGCAGGCGAGGACTGGCCCGGTGTCCAAGCCGACCTCCATGCGCATCAGGCAGACGCCGGTTTCCTCGTCGCCGGCAAGGATCGCAGCTGGGATTGGGGCGGCGCCGCGCCAGCGGGGTAGGAGCGAGGCGTGGATGTTGAGGCAGCCGAGGGGTGGCAGGTCCAGCACCTCGTGCCGCAGCAACAGTCCGAAGGCCACGACGACAATCGCCTCAGGCCGGGCATCGCGCACGCGGGCGAATGCCTCGGGTGGTTTCAGGCTTGCCGGCTGAAACAGCGCCAGACCCCGTTGTCGGGCACGCTTCGCGACCGGCGGTGACGCGGATTGCCGTCCGCGCCCGGCCGGGCGATCCGGCTGCGAGACGACCAGGGCCACGTCATGCCCTGCCGCGAGTAGGCCCTCGAGCGCCGGCAGCGCGAAGGCTGGCGTGCCCATGAAGACGACGCGCATCAGGCGTGGCTCGCTTCGGGTATAATCGCGCCGACTTCGGGGGTACCAGGCCGGTCAGGCCCGCCCGCCGCGGGAGGGTGACCATCGCCGCGCCACGAACGGTCGAGTACCGCGTCGGGCTGAAGGAGCTGCCCGAGTCGGTGAGGCCGCGCGAGCGGCTGCTGGCCGTCGGCGCCGAGCACCTGTCCACGGCCGAGCTGCTCGCGATCATCCTGCGGACGGGTGGTCGCTCGGGCAACGTGCTCGACGTCGCCAACCGCCTCCTGGCGGACTTCAAGGGGCTGGCCGGCATCAAGGACGCGAGTGTGCCCGAGCTGCGCCGGCACGACGAGATCGGCCAGGTCAAGGCGATCGAGCTTCACGCGGCGTTCGAGCTGGGTCGCCGACTGATGAGTCTGAACCCGATCGATCGGCCGCAGATTCGCTCCCCGCTCGACGTGGCCCACTTACTGAAGGGCGAGATGAGCGCGCTTGGCCAGGAGCATCTCAGGGTCATCTTGCTCAACACCAAGAACCAGGTGATCGCTTCGCCCGACGTCTATCACGGCAGCCTGAACACCGTCGGCGTGCGGCTCGGCGAGCTGTTCCGCGAGGCGATCCGCCAGAACAGCAATGCGCTCATCCTGGTCCACAATCATCCGAGCGGCGACCCGACACCGTCGCCTGAGGACGTGGGTTTGACGCGCGAGGCCGTCGCGGCCGGTACGCTGCTCGACCTGGCCGTCCTGGATCACATCATCATCGGGGTCGGCGAGCCGGGCTACGTCAGCCTCAAGGAGCGCGGGCTCGGTTTCGAGACGCAGGGCTCCGATCGGTCCGGCTTCGTCGCGCGGAGGACCGGCTCGGACGGGCTGGCCCGCGCCGCGGCCGGTCGCGACCGCTAGACGCCTTCGATGGTTCGCAACCCGTTGAACTCGTTGCTTGGCCTGTTCTCGCGTGACATCGGCATTGACCTGGGCACCGCCAACACACTGGTCCTCGTCCGGGGCAAAGGCATCGTCATCAACGAGCCATCCGTCGTGGCGATGAATCCGAAAACCAAACGCATCCTCTCGGTCGGCACCGAGGCCAAGCGGATGGTCGGTCGCACACCGGCCAATATCGTCGCGGTCCGTCCGCTCAAGGACGGAGTCATCTCGGACTTCGACGTGACCGAGCAGATGCTCCGTTACTTCATCGAGAAGGTCCACGCGCAGTATGCTATCATCCCCCGGCCGCGCGTCGTGATCGGCATCCCCTCGGGTGTGACCGAGGTGGAGCGGCGGGCCGTCCACGACGCCGCGATCAACGCGGGCGCGCGCGAAGCCTGGCTGATTGAGGAGTCGATGGCCGCGGCCATCGGCGCTGGCTTGCCGATCACCGAGGCCGCTGGCTGCATGATCGTCGACATTGGCGGTGGGACCACCGAGGTGGCGGTGATCTCGCTCGGCGGCATCGTCTCCAGCCGAACGATCCGAACCGCTGGCGACGAGATGGACCAGGACATCGTGGTGCACATGCGCCAGCGCCACAACCTGCTGATCGGAGAGCGGATGGCCGAGGCGGTCAAAATTGCCGCTGGATCGGCGAACGGCAGCGATGTGACCGTCCCCGTCCGCGGTCGAGATCTGGTCACCGGGTTGCCTTCCGAAGTGCCGGTGTCGGGCGAGGAGGTCCGCCGGGCGATCGCCGGTTCAGTGAACGAGATCGTCGACACGGTCACCGACACCATCGAGGAGACGCCGCCTGAGCTCGTCGCCGACCTGATGGCCAGCGGCATCACCCTGGCCGGCGGCGGATCACTGTTGCCGGGATTGCTCGAGCTGCTGGCCGAGCGGACAAAGATGCGCGTCCGCCCGGCCAGCGACCCGCTTGGCTGCGTGGTGCGCGGGACGGGCCGGGTGCTCAACGAATTGGACGCGCTCCGTAAGGTGCTGGTCGACACCCAGGATCGACGCGCGGGACCGAGGCGATGACGACTCACGACGGTCGGCGGACTGCCTGATGGCGATGCGCGCGCGCCGCCGGCCGCTGCCGGGGTGGATGGCGACGCTCGTCGTCGTTGCTGTTGGCGTCCTGATTTTCCTCCCGGAGCCTGCCCGGCGGGTCGAAGCGGCCGGGCACCAACTCCTGGCGCCACTCCAGTTTGGCGTGTCCAGGCTGCTCGGTCAGGTCCAGGACGTCGCCGGGATCGTCCGCCAAGTCGGCGACCTGGCCCGCCAGAACGATCAGTATCGGGATGAGATCGACCGACTCCAGGCGGAGATTGCCCGGCTGCGCGAGTTGGAGGTAGAGAACCGCGATCTGCGCAACCTGCTCGGCCTCAAGCAGCGGCCGGCCTCACCCGCGCTGCTTCCGGTGCGGGTGATCGCCCGGGACCCGTCGCCGTACGTCCAGGTGATGACGATTGACCGCGGCACCGGCGACGGCATCCGTGACGGCATGCCGGTCATCGCCTGGCGCGGGGTGGCCGGTCGCGTGACCCGGGCCGGCCCGACCTCGTCCAAAGTGTTGCTGATCACCGACGTCAACAGCTCGATCAGCGGCCGGATTCAGAGCTCCGACGAGCGGGTGTCCGGGACCATCCGCGGCCGCCCTGAGGGCGGCCTGCTCATGCAGTACATCCCGCAGGAAGAGAGCGTCCAGCCTGGCGACACCGTGGTGACCTCGGATCTCGGCGACGTGATGCCAGAAGGACTCGTGCTCGGGCAGATCACTCAGATCCGACGCAGGGACGTCGACGTCTTCCAGGAGGCAGTGATCGAGCCCGCGGCTGATCTGCGTCGACTCGAGCACCTGTACGTCCTGGCCGACCCTGAGCCGACCCGATGACTGTCGCTCCAGGCCCAACCTTCCGCGCTCGGCGTGCTGGCACGCCGAGCGCGGAACTGGCGTGACGTCCCGTGTCGCTGCTGGTGTACGCGGCCGTGCTCGCGATCGGCGCGATGGCCGAGTCGACGATCGGTCACTGGCTGGAGGTCGGGGGCGGGCGGGTCAATTGGGTCTTGCTGATGGTGATGGCCTGGGGACTCTTGCGCGGTGTCCAGGAGGGCGCCCTCACTGGCCTGATCGGTGGTTTCACGCTCGACCTGGTGAGCGGCACGCCGCTCGGCCTGTACGCCGTTCTGCTTACGGCGATCGGGGCGTGCGTCGCGCTTGGCGAGTCGGCGCTGCTGGGCGGCAGTATGGGGCTGCTGTTCGGATTGGCGGTGCTTGCAACGGTGGCCTACCACGGGCTGACGGCTCTGGCGCTCCAGGTGCTCGGCTGGGGCATGCCGAGCTTCGCGCGGCTGATCCAGGTGCTCGCCCCGACGGCCCTGCTCAACGCCATCCTGATGCCGTTCGTTTTTCTCCTGGCGCGCCGGTTGCTCCGCGCCCTATCCGGCTGGCGGCGGCTCGAGCTCGAATGATCGGAGTGCACGTGCAAGACTCCCAGTTTGAGCTGGAGGACGGCGCCTCCCGAACACCTGGCACAGGGAGCGTTGATCTCGGAGCGTTGGCCGCGTGAGGCTCTGGCGGCAGTTCGACTATCTGTTCTTGCTGGCGATCTTCGGGCTCGTCGGCTATGGGCTGATGATGGTCCACAGCGCGACGTGTGCGCCGGACTGCGACCGCTTCACGCCTTCAAGCAGTTCGGCGTTCCGGCAGGGACTCTACGCTCTGGCCGGGCTCGCCGTGATGACCCTGCTCACGGCCGTCCACTACCGCGCGTATCGGACGCTGGCGTACTACGGGTACGGCTTTTCCCTGCTGACCCTTGCGGCGGTTCTCGTGGTCGGCCGTGGCGAGGCCGAATTCGGGGTCCGACGCTGGATCCCGCTCGGTCTGTTCGACGTCCAGCCTTCCGAGCTAGCCAAGGTGTTCCTGGTGATCGCCCTGGCTCGCTTCCTCTCAGACCGTGATGGGCCGCTCTCGCTACGGCGGGCGCTGGCATCCATCGGGTTGCTTGTACCGCCGTTGGGGCTGGTCTTCCTCCAGCCGGATCTGGGCACCTCGCTGTCATTCGTGGCGATCTGGTTCGGCATGGTTGCGATGGCCGGCGCGCGGCCGCTGCACCTGGGTCTGATCAGCCTGTCAGCCGTGCTGGCCGCGCCAGGCGGCTGGCTGCTGATGCGCGAGTACCAGCGCGCGCGCTTGCTGCACTTTATCGAGACCGTGGCCAATCCTGAGTCCGACCCGTTCGGCGAGGGTTACAACATCCTCCAGGCGCGGATCAGCATCGGCTCGGGTGGGATGTTCGGGCGCGGCTGGCTCGAGGGTACCCAGACCCAGCTCGATTACCTGCGCGTCAAGCAGAGCGACTTCATCTTCTCCGTCCTGGCCGAGGAGATGGGGTTTGTCGGGGCGATGGTCCTGTTCGGGCTGCTGCTCCTGCTCTTGTTCCGGATCGCGCGGGCGGCCGAGAAGGCGCGCGACGACTTTGGCCGGCTGGCCGCGTTTGGGGTCGGCTGCATGCTCTTCTTCCAGTCGTTCGTCAACCTGGGAACCAACCTGACCCTTCTGCCGGTGACCGGCGTCCCATTGCCGCTGGTGAGCTTTGGCGGCAGCGCGATGATCGCCTTCTGCGCAGCGTTCGGCGTCGTCCAGAGCATTCTCATCCGCAGCAAACGCCGCGCCTACACCTTCACGAGCTAACCCCGGGGGCGTGCGGGCCTTGGCCGACGCCGCCGACCTCGTGGAGACCGAGTCGGTCGATCGCGCCGGGCGCGTGTCCGCGGTCGTGAGGCTGGGCTCGGGTGAGAGGAGGAAGGCGTCAGTCCAGCGGATGTCGCGAGCGCAGGCCTGGAAATCGAGCGAAGCCCCGGTCGGCGGTGATCCACTCGCTGCCCGACTCGATCGCAAGGGCGGCAAGGTAGGCGTCGGGCACCCGGTTTCCCCTGGCACCTACACGCCGACAAAGCCCCGCGAACACGTGCCAGTGGCGCGGGCCCGGGGCCACCGGCACGCAGGTCCGCCTCCCGCGCAGCCCCTTCACGAACGCCAGCGCGTCCTCCAACGGTGTGGGCGGGATGAAGATACGCGGGTGCGTAACGACGCGCAGGAACCCGCTCAGCACCAGTTCTGCCAGGCCAAAAGCCTCGTCACCCCGTGCCACGTTCTCGAGCCAGCGTGCATACCGCGCATGCTCTGGCGCATCTCCTCGGTGCGCGTAGACCAGCACGTTCACATCAGGCAAGATCATCCATGAGGTCCCGCAGAGCGCCCGAGTCGTCGAGGTCGACGCCCGGGCGCAGGCCGCTCCCGGTGAACGTGTGGAGCCGGAACGTGTCCTCACGCTCCCCGGTGGACCCGCGCCGCGCCAGCCGCTCGCGCAGCGCGTCCTCGATGACAGCGGTCAGCGTCTTGCCGGACTCATGCGCGAGCCGCTTAGCGTCGGCGAGCAGTCGGTCATCAACGTTGATTGTTGTTCTCACGCATCAAAGCGTATCAGGACGGCATAGATATGGCCCCTGCACCAACTGCTCACCGCGCGTCCAGGCAGTCAAGCCGACGGGTCGGCCCGGAGGTGACGAACGGGACCGATACGTCGGCCGCTCCGCTTGCCACGCTACGTCGCCATGATCCCCTGCCCTTGCAGGGCCAGCGGCGCTCGGCGTATACATAGGTGGAGCAGCGACGAGCGGTGCCCGACGGCTAGCCGCGGGGTGGGCATCACCGATCAGGGCTGGATCGCTGACATCGACAGCGCGGGCCCTGCCGTTCGCGTACGCTGATCGAGCAAACCGTCCGAGCGCCACGGGGCGCGACCGTCCGAAGGCTGAGGCGATCGAGTGGCAGCCTTGCCGCGTCGAGAGTCTTTGACGAGGGTTTCGTGCTCCCGTGACGTCCTGAGGCGTGCCGCCCGGCCAAGCGGCTGGGTGCGGGAGCACTCGCAGCACTGCATCACAGGGCAAGGAATTCTATGCCAGTCCCCGGCCGCGGACGTCGGCGGCTGCCGTTCCGGAACTCGCGCTGGCAGCAGCGGGGGGTTGCGACCCTCCGGCTGCATCTCGCGCCGACGGTCCGAACCGCACTGACCGCCTGGATGAAGATCTACGGCGAAACCAATTCCCTGCCGGGCCTGGCAACTGGCCCTATCGAGGTCCGTTTCCGTCGGCTCCGCGAGCACGCAAATGCCGATACCCTGCTGCTCTGGACGACGCCCGAGCGGTGGTCGGCGGGCGAGGCGCTCTCGCTCTGGATCCCAGCCATCGGACTGGACATGTCTGGCCGTTTCGCCGGCGGCGGGTTGCTGATCGAGCGCGCCCGGCCGACCACGGATGATGACCGCGATCCGCGCAAGATGAAGTCCGCCGTGGGCATGGAGCTCCGCACCGAGCACGTCGAGCTGCCGCCGCCCGACCAGCTCGATGAGGCCGACCAGGCAACGTACCTCGAAGGCGCCTTCGAGCGGTTGGTCGGCCGCCGCTGGACCGGATTCGTGGCGCCGCTCCGCGAGGCGCTGGAGGCCGAGGCCAAGAACGAGATGGTCCGTGCCGAGAGCCTTGCGGCGACCTACGAAAAGGCAGCGCCACGCATCGGCAGTCCGAGCGAGACCGACCCGTACCGTCTGAGCGGCATCGATGGCTCGGCCGTCGCCGCATTCGACGAGGGCGAGTGGCTCGACCTGCTCGACCAACGCGGGCGGCTGATCTCCTCGGCGCGGCTGGTTCGCGCGGACCCGGCCGAGGGTGCGCTCGAAGTTGACGCGCGCGGTGCCGAACCTCCGTCGAGTGGCACGGTGCGTCCGCGTCCGCAGACCCAGATCCTGGCCCAAAAGCGGGCCATCCTGGAAGAGCTGGACAACCCAACTGGCGGACTGCGCGACGCGGTTCGCCTGGTCGCCTCGCCGGCGTCGCTGCCGCCGCCACGGAAGCTGCGCCCGGCCCGGTTCGTCAACCGCTTCGTGGCGCGCAACCGCAGCCAGGTCCGCGCCGTCTCGCTCGCGCTCGGGCTCGAAGAGGGCCAGGCGTTGATGATCCAGGGGCCGCCCGGCACCGGCAAGTCGACGACGCTCGCGGAGATTGTCGGTCAGATCGTCCTGCGTGACCCAAACGCCACGCTCCTGGTCTGCTCGCATTCGAATCACGGTGTTGACAACCTGCTGCTGAAGACGCTTCCGTACCTGGAATCGGTGCCCGAGCTCCAGATCGCGCGGGTCGGGCTGTACGATCGGGTCCACCCGAACGCGCGCCCGCACTTTGTGCCGTCAGGCGAAGACCTCGGGGCGTACAACGTCATCTTCACCACGGTCGACGCCCTCGCCTTGCACCCCGAGGCCGGTGGCCGCACCTACGACTACGCGGTCCTTGACGAGGCCAACCGAGCCTCGATCCTGGATTCGTTGATCCCGCTGGTCCGCGGACGGCGTTTCATCCTCGTCGGCGATCACCTCCAGTTGCAGCCGGTCCTGTCGGATGCCGAGGAGCAGCTTCGGCTGGAGCCAGCCGCCGCCCAGACCTCGGCGATCGGCAAGAGCCTGTTCGCGTGGCTGCGCGAGCGGCGCTTCCCGGAGGCAGCCACGGTCTTCCTGGACGAGCAGAACCGGATGCACCCGGTCATCGCCGGGCTGATCTCCGAGGTGTTCTACGAAGCACGGCTTCACACCGGCCCGCGCGCCCCGCGCCGACCGGCCGACCTGCCCCTGTTCCTATCGCCGGTGACCTGGGTCGACACGCGTGGGCTGCATGGACTGCGCGAGGTGCGCGGCCGCGGTGCCTCGCTGATGAACGTCCCGGAAGCGCGGCTGGTCGCGACCATCGCGCGGCACGTCATGACTCAGACCGCCGGCCGCGACCTCGACGTTGGCGTGATCGCCGCGTACGCCGAGCAGACCGCGGTGCTCCGTCGAATCCTCCAGCAGCGCGGCGGCCAGTTCCGCAACGGAGGCCCGAACGGCGGGAGCAAGCCGAATGGGGGGCGCATGCTGGAAGTCGACACGGTGGACGCTTTTGAGGGCCGCGAGAAGGACGTGGTGATCGTCTCGCTAGTCCGGAGCAACCAGCGTCGCGACATCGGCTTCCTGCGGCTGATGCAGCGAATCAACGTGGCGCTGTCCCGTGCGCGGCGCTCGCTGATCATCGTCGGCGATGCGTCCACCCTACGTGGCAGCTACTTCGATCGGATCATCCGCTACATCCGAGCCAACGGCATGGTCCAGCCGGGTCCGCGCCTGATTGGCCGGCTGCTCAATGCACGAGTCGCCGGTCACGTGCGGACGGCCGGGTTGAGCGGAGCGGTCGAGCGGGAGGGTCCGCGACAACCAGGGCGCCGCCGACCGCCGCCACGCATGGCGCCCCGTCCGGGCTCGCCGAGCTTCGGGTTCCCAGGCGCGGCCGGTGCTCCGTTCGACAACGGCGCGCCTGAGCCTGCGCAGGCACGGCCTGGCGCAGGGCAGCCGGACCCCAACCGGCCCGCGCGCCGCCGTCGCCGACGCGGCCGCCGCCGGGCGGAAGAATCGGCGCCAAGGCCGCGCGTCGCTGGAATCCAGGCTGACGACCGACACAACGGCGCCCCGCGGGCTGGCACATCGGAGCATGAAGTCAGCGCACGCGAGGGCGGTGCTCTGATCGGGCCGAATACCCCCACGGGCGCGCCGATCCAGAGCGCCGAAGCGACGTCGCCGAACGGCGCAGCCGATTCGGAGCCTGACGTCAGCCGTGGCATGTCCAGCAGCGCCCGAGACGCCGCGCGGGACGCCGAGGCGGCGCGGGGTGACGTGGTGCGCGAACCGGCGCCGAGGCGCCGCACCCGCCGCCGTCCGGCCTCCGCGCAGGTCGATATGAGCGCGGCGCCGCCGAGCGAAGAGACACCGGCGGTCGCCCCGGCGCTGTCAGACCAGGGATCGACTGAGGACGTTCCGGCCCCGCGCCGACGCCGCACGCGCCGCGCCGCGGGTGCCGAGCCGTCGGGTGACGCGTAGGAGCGGCTCCGAACGCCGCGGCGGACTTCGAGACAGTCCTGCCACCGAAAGCGCCCCGCATGCCCGGCTTCAGAAAGGCGTTGGGGACGGCCCTTGCGTTGCCGAAGGCGTCAACGAAGCACATGAGCAGGGCCCGTCGCCGAAGCCGGGCCTGCCCCCGTGCCCTGCTTGGCTGCCTGACGGCGCTGCTCACGGTTGATGCCATGCCCTCTGCCCGGCAGTGTGGGAATCGGAGCTCGCGGTTGCGGCCTCGCCTGACGCCTCGATCGCGCCGAGCCGAGGGCGCGCGGTTTCCTGCTGAACGATCTCCCCCACCCGAAAGGCCCGGTTGCTCGCGACCTGAACGGGTGCACGCCGTGCGCCCGTGCTGCGCCGGCAGGAACGACGGCGCGCAGACAGGTATCATCAGGAGCACAGACTTTCGTGGTACGTCGGCGGTCCGACGCCAGGACAGGGGGACGTATGCTGGCCGAGCAGACGCTGCTCACCGAGATCGTTGGGTCGAGCGCGATTGTCACACTCAACCGACCAGAGCGACGGAATGCGCTGTCGCTTCCGCTGATGCGCGAGCTGACCCGCACGCTCGAGCAGCTTGGTGGGGACCCAGGCGTGCGCGCCGTCATCATCCGCGCCAATGGCCCCGTCTTCTCGGCTGGCCACGACCTGTCCGAGCTGTCTGGCGGTAATGAGACAGCCTACCAGACGGTTTTCGACGCCTGCGTGGCCTTGATGGAGACGGTCCAGCGGATCCCGCGGCCGGTGATCGCCGAGGTGGCCGGGGTCGCCACGGCAGCCGGCTGCCAACTGGTCGCCACGTGCGACCTGGCGATCGCCGGCGAGGGCGCGCGCTTCGCGACTCCAGGGGTCAGGATCGGGCTGTTCTGCTCGACGCCGATGGTCGCCGTCTCGCGTGCGATCGGGCGCAAGCGCGCTCTCGAGATGCTGCTGACTGGCGAGATGATCGATGCGCGGACGGCCGCCGAGTGGGGGCTGGTCAATCGCGTCGTCCCCGCCGATCGCCTGGAAGTGGAGACCAGGGCGCTGGCCGACAAGATCGGGACGGCTAGCCCCTACACGGTCAAGGTCGGCAAGCAGGCCTTCTACCGCCAGGTCGAGCTGCCCCAGCACGACGCCTACGCCTACACCCGCGACGTGATGGTCGAAAACACCCTGGCGGATGACGCCCAGGAGGGGATCGGCGCCTTTCTGGAGAAGCGCAGTCCCACCTGGACCGGCGGCTAGGGGTCAGCCGCCCGGTGGCGCCGGCGGGCGGCCAGGAGCGGGTCTACTGGGCGCTGCTGAGCATGGTCGCCGGGGTCGGGCCGGCCCGCTTCGCGCGGCTGCTGGAGCACTTCGGGAGCGCCCGGGCCGCCTGGACCGCGCCGGCGCTGGCGCTGGCTGAGATCGGCCTGGACCGTCGCGCCGTCCGCTCGCTGCTCGATCTGCGCACCAGGCTGGACCCAGCCGCCGAGTGGCGGCGGCTCGAGCAGCTGGGGATCAGCGTCTTGACCCTGGACGATCCAGCCTACCCGCCGCGGCTGCGCGAGATCACCGATGCGCCTCCGATCCTCTATGTCCTTGGTGCGCTGATCCCGGCCGATGAGTGGGCCGTCGCCGTCGTCGGGACCCGGCGGGCATCGGCGTACGGCCGCCAGGCGGCCGAGCGTCTGGTCGGCGAGGTCGCGCGGGCGGGTGTCACGATCGTCAGCGGGCTGGCTCGCGGGATCGATACGTACGCCCACCGCGCCGCGCTTGCCGTCGAGGGACGCACCCTCGCCGTCCTCGGCAGCGGACTGGACCGCGTCTATCCGGAGGAGAACCGCGCCATAGCGACCGAGATCGCCGAGCGCGGCGCGGTCGTCACGGAGTTCCCGCTCGGGACAACCAACATCCCAACCTCCCCATGCTTGTTACCGATCCCTCGCGAACCGGGCAAGGGAGGCGCTGTGGCGCGACCTAGCCTCGGTACGATCAGGCTACTGCTCGCTCGTTCGGGAATCAATTCGGATCCCAGAACTGCGTCGAACCAATCTCCGACTCGGCGACGGGCGTCATCACGGGTCAGATCGCTCACATCAGGGGCGACAGCCCAGGCGGGCCGCCGCGCTCAACGAGCGCGGCAAGTCGGCAGGAGCATCTGCTCGGGTTATCCGTTCGAGTTCAACGGGATTCTCGAATCCTACGCAGCTTCCTCCTTGATGCTGCCCAGCGCGCTGCGGAGCGCAAGTCCGAGGGTCGTCCAGACGATCTCGACCTCGTAGTGGCCACGAACTGTTCCATGGTGCGGAACGACCTGCTCGATCAGATGGAAGAGCACCTCGCGCTGACGAGGCACGTCCGACTCGGCGAGAACCGCGGCCCAGTGATGCATCTCCCGCAATACAACCTGTAAGTCGGGCAAGCCGACGGCCGGCTGTTCGGAAGGGAGCCGCGCCAACTCCGCCTCGGACGCCTCGATGTCGGCCCGCGCCCGCGCGCAGATCGCGTCATAGCTCGGGCGATCCAGGTCGCCGTCCAGCAGCATCTCCGTGCCGCGCACGATCCGCTGCCGCGCGCGCTCGAACGCCTGCTCCAGTGCGGTGCGCCTAGCCGTCGTGTCCTCACCGGGCGGGCGGCGGAGTAACTCCCAGGCTTGGTGCAGCGAGGCGCGGAACTCGCGGTCCACGGACGCCAGGGAGCGCAGTGCCTGTCCAACTTGGTTTAGGACATACGCGTCAACTGGTGCCATCACGACCATCGTCTTGCAGCGTCCCCTGACGTCGCTGCACCGGTATCGAGGTAGGCGCTGCGCCATGATGCCGACCTGCATCCGCTGCCCGCAGGCCGGGCAGCGGGTCAGGCCTGTCAAGAGGTACCGCCCGCTCGCCTGGCGCGGCATCTTGCGGTGGCCGTTGGTCCGCCGCTGGACCTCGGCCCAAATCACCTCGCTCACGAGCTTCGGCCACCGGCCGGCCGGCTCGGTCAGGGGGTTGCTGTCATCGGTTCGTCGCTGCCGCGCGACGTAGACGGGCGAGCGCAGCGCCCGAATGACGGCGTTCTGGTGCATTGTCTTGCCGCCCCGAGCCGAGGACGGTAGGTCGCGGACCCACCGCGCGACCGAACGCATGGACTCGCCCGCAGCGACGCGCTCGAACGCCTCGCGGACGAAGGACGCGGTCGCTAGATCGACTTCCAGTACTCGCTTCGGTGAGCCCGACGCGCGCTCCTCAGCCGTCGAGTCGCGCCAGCGGTATCCCCACGCTGCCATACCGACCGGGAACCAGCCGAGCGCGGCGACGTGCCGCCGCGCTGCCGAGACGCGCTCCCCCAAGACGCGAATCTCCTCCTCCGCGACGCTGGCGAGGATGTTGGCGACGAGGTCGGACACCTCCCCGCCCTCGCGGACGCTGTGCGTCGGGACGCCGAGTGCCTTCAACTCCTCGCGGCAGCGCACTCGCTCCAGCACTCGACGGCCGAAACGGTCGAGCCGCATGACGACGACGGCGAGACGGTCGCGGTCGTCGGCACGTAGCCGACGGGCCTCATCCAGCAGTGCCACGTAGTCGGGTCGGTCATCGCGCGTACCCGACAGTACATCCTGGTACTCGTGCCCGATGATCCAGCCCTGCCCGGCCACGTACCGTCGGCACTCGCGTAACTGGGTGTCGAGGCTCACGCCGTCCCGCTGCTCGTCGGTCGAGATCCGGGTGTAGATCAGGGCAGTGGTGATGCCGCCGCGCCCGTTGCTTGTCACCATGGCTTAGCGCTCCTTTCCTCGACGCGCTGTCGCCACGGCTTTCAGTCCGTGCCGTGTGGCCAGCTCGCGCACCGCGAGGCGCAGGATGGCCGAGCGGCTGGGGAGCGACAGGCGTTCCATGAGCGCGTCGAGCAGGTCGCGGGTTTCCTGGTCCAGCGTCACCGCGTAGGTCCTGTACTCCCGCGTCATCTCTCCGCCCTGCCCTCCCTGTCTCCAACGTCATGCATGACCTCATTATATGTGCTGAACATATGTTATTCAAGGTGTGTTGACCGGGAGAGCCGGTTGACCAACGCACCACTTCAGAGGCTTGCGACCTCTCAGTCTCGAGCGAAGCCCTCTCAGCGCTAGGCCATCAGATCATCAGTCCGCGAGGACTCGGACATCCGACCACCTGAACCCCATTTCAAGGACAGGGTTTCGCTTCCGTCCGTGGCCGGCCACCGCCATCTGCTGGCGAGCCCTTCCATCCGCCGCCGTCCGTCGCCCGTTGCTACAGTCCGCCCGGGTTGCTACATGGGCTGCTACACAGGAGCGCCGTGCGGGAGAGAAAACAGCATCGCGGATGCCCCGAAATCCCGTGTGGCGCGGCACCTGGGCGTCCACCTCGAAACGATGCGGAATCTGAGCCCGCCAGGACCGGCACGGCATCGAGCCGGTACGTCACGGCTGGGGCCACACCAGCGGAATGGAACACGGCGAGCCTCCGGTGGGCGGGTTGCTGAGCACTTCCAGGCTACCTCAGGGGCTCGCTCCTCGCTCGGTCTGCGCTGCGATGCGCATGTCTGACGGCTAGGGCAGCGCCGGTTCGCGGCGGAGGTGCTGACGGCGTACGCGCATCCGTGCGGCTTCTTCGGATTCGCGTCGGTCGGCCCGCGCGGGCACCGGCTGCTGGTGGCGTCGCACATCAAGCCATTGCCCCAGTCGTCGGGGCGTGACTGGCTCGACCCGGGGAACGGGATCTCAGCCTGCCCGGTCCACGACAGCGCGTTCGAAACGCGGCTGCTGACGGTCGCACGCGACCTGCGAATCGAGGGAGCCTGAGCCATCGCAGAGCATGATCGCCCGCGCCGGGCGACTCGGCGACCCAAGCATCGCGCAACCTGGTCACTGCCAACAGGGTGTACGCGGTCCACGCATTTTTGGAAGAGTTCGTCGCGAGCACTTGACGCGGGTGCCCGTCCCCGATAGTCTGAGCATGGCATAGAACAGGTGTTTCATACGAGACATGGGCGCAGCGTGACGGTCTGGCTGTCACGGCTGGGTGTCATCATGGACAGGCTGGGAAACCTCGTGCCGTCGAGCACCCGCTTGGCGAGAGCTGTCGAGCTTCGCGGGTCAGACGCGGAACAGTGACAAGGACGCTGAGCGAGATGGAACCGTTGCGACTGATGGCGCTCTGGGGGAAGCTGCCGCGAGGGGCCGATGCACCGCCGTCGTATCACCCACTGCTCTGCCATATGATCGACGTAGCACTCGTGGCGCAGGCGATGTGGGCAGCGGTGCTTTCGCGCTCGATTCGAGGCCGGGTCGCCGAGGCGCTTGGCGTCTCCGAGGACGCAGCCGAGCGTTGGGTTGGCTTTCTGGCCGGGCTCCACGACCTGGGCAAGGCGTCGCCCGTCTTTGTCTACCAAGTGCCACGTGGGGAGGCGATCAGCGGACGGGCGTGGCCGATCGTGCGCGGCCTGGCCCGGATACCACATGGGACGATCACGGCCTACGCGCTTCCGGCGACTCTGACCGAGCCGCCGTTCAACCTACCGCCAAAGATCGCCCGGCGCATCGGGGCGCTGCTCGGCGGTCATCACGGCATCTTTCCGCGCGCTGAGGCGGTAGGCGAGCTCACTCACAAATGGAATGCGGTCGGAAAGGGCGAGTGGACACGCGGGCGGAAGGTCCTGGTTCACATGCTCGCGGATCTGCTCGGCGTGACCGGACTAGCCGCGCCGCGCCAACTCGATAACACGACCGCGATGTACCTGGCCGGCCTCGTCTCGGTGGCCGACTGGATCGGTTCGAATACAACGTTCTTTCCCTTCGCGGTCGAGAACGTTGATACCGACGCGCCGCCGATGCCCGCTGACTACCGCGAAGCGGCGCGAACAAAGGCCGACGAGGCTCTCACAATGCTCGGTTGGACGGGCTGGAAGCCACATGACAACCGTCGCCATTTCTCGGATCTTTTCGGCTTCGCGCCGAACTCGCTCCAGGACGAGATCGTCGATTTGGCCGAGCAGCTGCGCGAGCCGAGCCTGGTGATCATCGAAGCGCCCATGGGCGAGGGCAAGACTGAGGCGGCCTTTTACCTCGCCGACACTTGGAGCACGACGATCGGCCAGCGCGGCAGTTACGTCGCACTGCCGACGCAGGCGACCAGCAATCAGATGTTCAGCCGTGCTCGGACATTCCTGGCCAAGCGGTATCCGGCAGACATCCTCAACCTCCAGCTTCTCCACGGGCACGCGGCGCTCTCGGCCGAGTTCCAGGTCCTGCGCCGAGAGGGGGACCGACTCTTCAAGCTGGGGGAGGTCTACGGCGAGGATGGGCACGACGGCGCGAGGCCGAACGTGGTTGCCGCCGAGTGGTTCACGGCCCGCAAGCGTGGACTGCTCGCCCCATTTGGCGTCGGCACGGTCGACCAGACGCTGCTCGGCGTCCTCCAGACGAAGCACGTGTTCGTGCGGCTCTTCGGTCTCGCCCACAAGACAGTTGTCGTCGACGAGGTCCACGCGTACGACACGTACATGACGACCCTGCTCGAGCGACTGCTGGAGTGGCTCGGCGCGCTCGGCACGTCGGTCGTTCTCCTGTCGGCCACGCTCCCGAAGCTTCGGCGTGAGGCGCTGACCCGAGCGTATCTCCGCGGGCTCGAAGCCCCGGACGCCGACACGCGCCGGCTCCAGGGAGTGGACTACCCGCGGGTGACCTGGGCCTCCAGCGCCCAGACCGGCGTCCGCACGGTGGCAACCTCTCCGCTCGCGACGAAGCGCGTGGTTCTCCGCTGGGTGGACGGCCGCTTGCCCGACCGGGCAGACGGCCACTTCGCGCCGGGTACTGAGTTGCAGCGCGTCCTCGCCCAGGGCGGCTGCGCGGCCGTGATCTGCAACACCGTGCGCCGGGCGCAGGAGGTCTATCAGGCGCTCCGGCCCTACTTCCCAGACCTGGCCGACGACGGCGAGCCGGAGCTTGAAATCTTCCACGCGCGGTACCGCTTCCAGGAGCGCCAGAAGCGGGAGCAGCGTGCGCTAATTCGTTTTGGCAAGAAGGAAAGTAAGGTCCAGGTGGGAGAGCACGAGTTCCGCTGTGTACATCGGCCGTTCCGCGCGGTGATCGTGGCGACTCAGGTGATCGAGCAAAGCCTCGACCTCGACTTCGACCTGATGGTGTCCGACCTCGCGCCGGTCGATCTCGTCCTTCAGCGAACGGGTCGGCTGCACCGCCACGATCGAGCGCGGCCGTCTGGACTCGAGCAGCCGACGCTCTGGTTGTGTGCGCCGAACATCGACGACGAGGACGTGCCTCAATTCCCACGCGGCGATGAGCAGGTGTACGACCGGCACATTTTGCTGCGGTCGTGGCTGACGCTCAAGGGCCAGGGTAAGGCGATCGAGGTCCCCGCCGACGTCGAGAGGCTCGTCGAGGCGGTGTATAGCGACGACGTTGACCCCGGCAATGTGCCCCAGGCGTTTCAGCAGCGCTGGAGCACGACGTTGGACGAGCTGCACCAGGAGCTTAAATCCGATCAGGCCAAGGCAAAGCAGACCGTCGTGGCGGCGCCGTTCTACCCGGGCGACATCTTCCAGATCTTCAACCGCGACCTGGACGAGGACGACCCATCCCTGCATCGAAACCTGCGTGCGCAGACTCGGCTGGCCGAGCCGACCGTTTCGGTTGTTCTGCTGCGCCACGACGAGGCAGCGCTCGGTCAGCAAGGACCAAAGGAGATCGACCAGGTGCGCCAGCTCCTCGAGCGATCGGTCACCATCAATCATCCTGGGCTCGTGCGAGCGATCACCGCGGGAGCGACTGAAGCGGAGCCGCCGCCCGCCTGGCACCAACAGGCGCTGCTCCGCCATACCTGGCGCGTCGTGCTCGAGCCGGACGGCAGCCGCCGAATCGGCAGCTACGAGCTTCGGCTCGATGACGACCTCGGCGTCACCGTCACTCGTCTCGGTTAGCGGTCTGTACTGACGGAAGGGAGCGCTCATGCCCCGCTTCAACCTCGTCGATCAGCCCTGGATCCCGTGCCTGCTCGCGAAGGACGGCCAGCTTTACGAGCTCGGCTTACGCGACGCGCTGGCCCGTGCCCAAGAGATCCGCGAGCTGGCCGACCCTTCGCCACTCGTTGCTGTCTCGCTCCACCGCCTGCTGCTGGCGATCCTCCACCGTCTATTCGGCCCCGAGACGTTCGACGACTGGGCCACCCTGTGGCAGCAGCGCCACTGGAACGCCGAACACGTCGACAGCTACTTCGAAGAATGGCGGCACCGCTTCGACCTGTTCGATCCGGAGCGCCCGTTCTACCAGGTACCACGGATGCCGGACGTGGGGACGCTCCCGCCCTCGGTCCTCGCTCAGGAGTGGGCGGCCGGCAACAACCCGACCCTGTTCGACCACACGACCGACGTCCGGCCCGCCCCGATGACGCCGGCGCAGGCTGCTCGCTATCTCGTCGCACAGCAAGCCTTTGCGATCGGCGGTGGGATCAGCAGGCCGTTCAATCTCTCCAACGCTCCGCTGGCGACTGGCCTCTCCGTGCTGGCGGCCGGCGCGAACCTCTTCGAAACGCTTGCCCTCAACTTGCTCGAGCACGGCACCCACACCCCACAACTCGGGCGTGCCGAAGACGATCTACCGGCCTGGGAGCAGAATCGACTGCCCACGCCGAGGAGGGAGGGAACGGTCCCACGCGGCCGGGTCGATTACCTGACCTGGCAGAGCCGCCGATTCCACCTGGTTGCCGATGGGGATCCGCCTCGCGTCGTCGGGGTCCAGCGGCTACAGAACCTCAAGCTGGATTCGGGCACACTCGATCCGTTCAAACCGTACCGCGCGGACGAAAGGGTCGGCTGGGCGCCACGCCGACTCAACCCCAGCCGGGCCGTCTGGCGCGACAGCCACGCGCTGCTTCAGCAGGTCGGCCGGGAAACGTGACGGCCCGATGTCGTCAACTGGCTGGCGCTCGTGGAGCAGGCGCGCTGTGACGGGGAGATCTCGGCCGAGGCGGCCTACGGCCTGATGGTCTTCGGCCTGGGCGCCGACGATCCGACCCGCCCGGCCAACGTCGCTCTCTGGCGCGCCGAGCGCTTGCCGCTCCCTCTGGCCTACACCACGCTGTCGGAGCTGCTCGGCGAGCTCAAGAACGCGCTCGACTTCGCCGAGCGGGTCGAGGGGGCACTTGAAGCGGGCGCCAGAATGCTAGCGAGGCTCCTGATCGCGCCCGGCTCGGACGACCGAAATGCCCGACAGCCCGACCGCACCGCCGTCGCCGGGCTGGCCCGGCATTTCGCGCCGACCCAGCACTACTGGGCTGCCCTCGAAGCGCCGTTCAAGCAGTTTCTCGTCCGACTCGCGGACGACCAGAGCGTCGACGATGATGGCGCCACAGTCTTCGGTCTGATGGAGCTGCCACGTTCGCGGGAGGTCCTCCGAAGGACCGCGCGTGACTCATTCCGAGATGCCACCAGCGGGCTCGATCTCTCGGCCCGCTCACTCAAGGCGCTCGCCTCGGCCGAGCGTCTCTTCAACCACCGTCTTGCCGAGGCGCTCGGCTCCACTGCCGGCGCCCCTCTCACTCCTACAGCCGCGGAGGTGCCTGCATGACCGACTCGTCCAACCGCGAGCAGCGGTTCGTCGCCTACGTTCAAGGGCTGATCGAACGTGAAGACCGTGCTGCCCTGGCCGCGCTGCGCCGCGCCCTCGGCAAGACGCCCGGCGAAGCGGTCGAGGCACACCGCTACGTCCTGCCCTGGCTGGCACCCGACATCGGCGCGCGACGCGAAGAGGCGTTCTACCTGGTCGGCGCGCTCTTCGCCTGGCACCAGCAGAACTGGCCGACCGCCGAAGGTGGCCCTGGGAGGAGCGGCCTGGGCGCCTCTCTGCGCTGGCTCGCGCAGAAGCGCGAGAGTGCGAGCATCGAGCGCCGCTTCGTCGCCCTGCTCAACAGCCATAGTGACGAGCTCGGCCGCCATCTACGCCGGATTGTCGGACTGCTTCGCGCCGAGGATATCCGAGTGGACTGGGCCCAGCTCCTCCGGGACGTTCAGCACTGGGACCACGAGAGCCGCTACGTCCAGCGCACATGGGCCCGCGCCTATTGGGGCGGCCGCGCCGACGCCGTCGCCGCTCCTGACAGCGCCACTGATCCCGACGCCGCGCCCGATGAGCCAACCCGGGCTACCGCTAGCGCCGAGTAACCAGCAAGGAGGATCCATCATGTTTCTTGAACTGCACATCCTGCAGAACTTCGCCCCCGCCAACCTGAACCGTGACGACACCGGTGCGCCCAAGGACTGCGAGTTCGGCGGCCACCGCCGCGCCCGCGTGTCGAGCCAGTGTCTCAAGCGGGCGATCCGCCAGACGTTCAAAGAGCAGGAGCTGCTGCCCGCCGATCGTCTCGCCGTCCGCACCAAGCGGGTCGTCGAGCGAATCGCCGAGCGATTGACGGAGCAGGGGCGACCGAGCGCAGACGCGGAAACAACCGCGGCCGCGCTGATCGGCTTGATCAAGCCCAACCTCTACGACCCGAAGAATGGCAAGACCCAGTACCTGCTGTACCTGGGACGTGACGAGATCGAGCGCTGCGTGAGCCTGTGTCAGACGCACTGGGATGCGCTATCGACCGGTACGAACGTGCCAAGCACCGTGCGGAGGGAGCTGGAGATGGCGCTGGATGGCGGCAAGGCAGCGGATCTGGCGCTCTTCGGCCGGATGCTCGCCGACCTGCCCGAGCGGAACGTTGACGCGGCCAGCCAGGTGGCGCACGCCCTCTCCACCAACAAGGTCAGCATGGAGATGGACTTCTACACTGCCGTCGACGACCTCAGGCCTGAAGACACCGAAGGTGCCGACATGCTCGGCACGATCGAGTTCAACTCTGCGTGCTTCTATCGCTATAGCAACGTCGACCTTGCCCAGCTCAAGACCAACCTGGGCGGCGACGAGGAGCTGGCCCGCCAGACGCTCGAGGCGTACCTCCGAGCGGCAATCACGGCCGTCCCGACGGGCAAGCAGACCAGCATGGCTGCCCACAACCCGCCCTCGCTGGTGATGGCGGTCGCGCGCGAGCGAGGCCTCTGGAACCTGGCCAACGCGTTCGTCAGGCCAGTCTGGCCGGGGCGCGACGGCGACCTGATCGAGGGCAGTACGAGAGCGCTCGACAAGTACTGGGGCGATCTGACCAGCATGTACGGGCAGGACGGTATCACCAGCACCTGGGTCGCCACGCTTTACCCCGGTGCGCTCGGCAGCCTGGGGAGCGCACGAATCGCGACGGTGGACGAGCTGGTCCAGAACGTCCTTGAGGCGGCGACGTTCGAGCGAGCGAACGGCCGGCCATGAGCGCGTCGGCGGTCAGCACCTTGCTGCTTCGGCGGGCCGGGCCGATGCAGTCCTGGGGCACCCAGAGCCGCTTCACCACTCGGGACAGCGGACGCGAGCCTTCGAAGAGCGGCGTCGTCGGCCTGCTCTGCGCCGCGCTCGGCCGCCCGCGCACTGAGCCCGTCGACAACCTGGCAAGGCTGCGGATGGGCGTTCGGGTCGACCGTGAGGGCATTCTGCGCGACGATTACCACACCGCCGGCGGCGCCCACCGGCGCGGCGACCGGTACGGCGTCGCGAAGGCAGACGCCAGCCGGCCGACGACGGTCGTCTCGCGCCGCTACTTCCTGGCCGACGCCAGCTTTCTCGTCGGGCTCGAGGGTGAGCCTGGCCTGCTCCGCGACCTGCACCAGGCGCTGGCCGCGCCGACCTGGCAGCTCTGCCTGGGCCGGAAAGCATTCGTCCCCGGCCAGTCAGTCTGGCTCCCGGACGGGCTGTGCGACGGCGAGCGGCTCCTGGCTGCCCTCCAGCGCTATCCATGGACGGTCGAACGTCCCGATCGGGACGAGCACGGTCGCCGCCGCTTCGTCCTCGAGGCTGATCCCGCCACTGGCCCGGAGATGCGCCTCGACCAGCCGGTCGGCGCGGCGTTCCAGGATCGCCGCTTCGCGGCGCGCTATCTCCGCACGCTCTTTCTGACCCCTGACGACCCACTCAGTCCGGATGACCTATCTCCGCCGTTGGAGGCATGAGATGTACCTTTCCCGACTCCTACTCAACCCGCGTAGCCGAACGGTGCGCCAGGACTCGGTGAATTGCTATGCGCTGCATCAGCGCGTCATGTCCGGCTTCCCCACGGTCGAGGCTGACGGCGAGGCCCGCGCGCGGCTCGGCGTCCTGTATCGGCTCGACGTCGAGCCCCGCGGAAACGTCTGGCGGTTGCTCGTCCAGTCGCGGGTAGAACCGAACTGGCGCCTGCTGCCAGCCGATTACCTGCTTACGGCGGGTGGCAACCCGGCGTGTAAAGAGGTCGACCAATTCTACGCGGCGCTGCGGGCCGGCCAGGTTCTCCAGTTTCGCTTACGGGCGAACCCGACCAAGAAGATCGACACCAAGACATTGTCAGACGGTCGACGACGCAATGGGAAGCGCGTGGAACTGCGCACGGTCGAGGAGCAATTGGCCTGGCTCCAGCGCAAGGGAGAGGCGGGCGGCTTCGTGCCGCTCCAGGCGGCGACGCGCCCGGACAAGGTGGCCGGAGCTCGCCCGACGGACGCGGGCGGCGGAGCAGGTCTGACCTTCGGTTCGGTGGTGCTCGACGGCGTGTTGCGCGTGGCCGACGCTGATCGCTTCCGTGAGACGCTGATCCAGGGGGTGGGTGGCGCCAGGGCGTTTGGCTTCGGTTTGCTCTCGGTTGCGCCGGCGAGGTGAGCGATGAGTGGTCTCAAGGACCTACACCTGTTGCCCAAAGTCCGCGATAGCTGGAGCTATCTTTACCTGGAACACGGCAAGATCGATCAGGAAGATAAGGCGATCGCGTTCCACGACGCGACGGGGACCGTGCGGTCCCGTGCTCGGCGACGACCCTGCTGATGCTGGGGCCGGGGACGAGCGTCACCATGCGGCGATCCGAGCCCTGGCCGAGAACGGCTGTCTGGTGATGTGGTCCGGCGAGGAGGGCGTTCGGTTCTACGCCCAGGGGATGGGCGAGACGCGCTCTCGGCCCGCAACCTGCTGCGCCAGGCGTGGCTGTGCTCCAACCCCACGCTGCGCCTGCGGGTGGTGATGCAGATGTGCCGGATGCGGTTCGCTGAACCGCTGGACGCTTCGCTGAGCCTCCAGCAGATTCGTGGGCGGGAGGGGATCCGCGTCCGCGAGGCGTACGCGCGGGCGAGCCGTGACACCGGGGTGGAGTGGTCGGGACGCTCGTACCGTCGCGACCGCTGGGAGGACGCCGATCCGATCAACCGTGCCCTGTCGAGCGCCAATAGCGCGCTGTACGGCATCTGCCAGGCGGCGATCGTCTCGGCCGGCTACTCGCCAGCGCTCGGCTTCGTCCACACCGGGAAGATGCTGTCGTTCGTGTACGACATCGCCGATCTATACAAGGTAGATTTCACGATCCCGGTCGCGTTCAGCACCGTGGCCGAAGGCACCGCGGACCTTGAGGGCCGAGTGCGCCGTGCCTGCCGTGACATCTTCCACGCTCGCCGCCTCCTGTCGAGAATCGTGCCGGACATCGAGCGTTGCCTGGCCGTCGAGGGGGCGGAGGCGAGACAGCCATCGATTTCGACGCCGACGCGGCGCTTCCGGCGGTCTCTGGGACCCGACAGTCGGCGAGGTTCCTGGTGGCGCGAACCAGGCGGACGCGGCCGAGGATGGTGGGCAAGCATGGTTGTGATCATGGTGGAACGGGTCCCAGCGAGCGTGCGCGGCGAGCTGACCCGCTGGATGCTGGAGCCGCGAGCGGGTGTTTTTGTGGGGAGCGTCTCGGCGATGGTCCGGGATCGATTGTGGGAGAAGGTGTGCGGCAGCCTGCGCGGAGGAGCAGGTATGCTGGTCTACAGTGCCGATAACGAGCAGGGTTTCTCGATGCGCCTCTGGGGATCGGCGTCGCGCTCGATCGCCGACTTTGACGGCCTGCTCCTGATCCGCAAGCCGTAAGCGCCGTCCGATCCCAGTGTTGTCCCCACGCACGTGGGGGTGAACGCACGTGGGGGGTCGACCTCACGGTTGGGTCGCGCCAACACGAAGTTGTCCCCACGCACGTGGGGGTGAACTTGGACCACCATCATGGCGAACACCGAGAATACCAGTTGTCCCCACGCACGTGGGGGTGAACTGCACGACAAGCGGCCCAGTCGCCCGACGACAAGTTGTCCCCACGCACGTGGGGGTGAACCGTGGGGGGTGCTGTGACAGTTACCGTGCGGTATCGTTGTCCCCACGCACGGGGTGAACCGACGCGGTATCGGTGATATAGAAGATGGCTACGGGTTGTCCCCACGCACGTGGGGGTGAACCGTTGGGATCGGCCAAGCCCGAGGGCCCCGGTCGGCTACGTTGTCCCCACGCACGTGGGGGTGAACCCGCTGCCATCCCCAGGAGTTGCCCGATGCAGCGTCTAGGGGTCCGCAGTTGTCCCCACGCACGTGGGGGTGAACCGAAGCGTGGGTCGTGGACGGCACCGCGAACTGTGCGTTGTCCCCACGTGCGTGGGGACGAACCGCATGAGTTCGTCAGCGCCGTCGCGGATGGGCCGTTGTCCCCACGCACGTGGGGGTGAACCGCCATCCGCTGGCGGCCGAGATGACGCCCCGCGCGTTGTCCCCACGCACGTGGGGTGAACCGTTCTGAAGCGGGAAGTTGGCACCCTTCGCGGACGTTGTCCCCACGCACGTGGGGGTGAACCGTTGGGATCTGCAAACCGCTGCAGCAGGTCCGTGGTTGTCCCCACGCACGTGGGGTGGAACCGCCGCGGTAATCGGGACGTGGGGTACAAGCCCATTTACCAGAGTTGTCCCCACGCACGTGGGGGTGAACCGTCAGCCCAGGCAAGCGTTGACGTTCGGTTGTCCCCACGCACGTGGGGGTGCGTCCTCGTCCGTGGGTCCGACAAGCGCGTTGTCCCCACGCACGTGGGGGTGAACCGACCAAGGGCGGGATGGACGGCGCCACGCCTGACGTTGTCCCCACGCACGTGGGAGTGAATGCGGGACTGAGTCACCGTGGGGGTGAACGTCCGTGTAACGGTAATGTGGACGTTGTCCCCACGCACGTGGGGGTGATCAATCCAACTCCGCGGCCTGGAGATGCGCTGGAGATGCGCGCGCGATCGGGGTGCTGGAGACGCACATGGCGCACCACGCGTCGCTGGTTGAGGAGATGGTCGAGGCCGCCGTGCGCGGCGAGGAGCCGTCGCTCTCGCGCTGAGCGACCCGGCCAGGCCGTCGCCCGAGCGGTCGCTGGGGCTGCTAGGGGACACACTCGACCTGCTAGCGCGCTCGCGGCGCGGGCTGGGCGCGGCCGCTCCTCCGAGCAAGAGTTCTGCGTCCCGAGCAAGAGCCGTCCCGACCAGGTCAACGTCGTGACCGTGGTGGCCGGGTCGCCGCTGTTCGTGCACGGCTTCGCCTATCGCGGCCGCTGCTCGCACGCGATGTCGGTGGTTGCGCAGCAGCTCGCGGGTCGGGACGACGCCGGGCGCGGGGAGGTGCAGGTGGCGCTGAACTGCCAGCCGCGGCAGCATGGCGATGATCAGGTTCGCCCGAGCGAACGGAGATGAGGTGGACGATGCCGAGCAGACCGGCGTTCGCGGCGCACCGGCGCCGTCGCGCCCGTGACGGCGTGCGGGGAGGGAAGAACCGATGCCGTACTACATCGTGAGGGTCTGGGGAACGGACGACGACTGGCGTGGGCTTGCCGACCCCGAGGCGTTCGACGAGCGCCGCGAGGCGGAGCGGACGGCCCGACGTCGCTTCCTGCGTAAGGGCGACGGCTCCCGCGGGCCGACCGGGCTTTCTGACGTACCGCGTCGGTTGGGGGGAGACCAGACAGGACGCCGTGGACGCGGTGGTCGAGGGCGAGCGGCCTCAGGGCTAACGGCATCATCGCCTGCGGCCCCGAGCACATATCAGCCCTCGACGACATCCTGCCAGCCAGGCTGCTCGACGATTAGGACGGCCCAGCCAAGTTGGCCTGTGCACGCGCCAAAGCGGCCGCGAGCCAGGCCGCCTTGTCGGTGTCGCCGCTACGGACAACCTCGTCGTGCACGTCGGTTTCCGGCTACCTTGATGATGATCGCGCGGAATCCGCACCGTCCGCTCCCGCACCTCCGGGCGGATACCGCGTCGCTCGGATCATGGCTCCATCCCCTCAATGACTGGAGCCTCGACTCTCCCCAGGCGGTTCACTCTTCGCTGTCTATCTAACGTACGTACTCGGCCACTGAAATTGTCTCTTGTAGTACCTATCCTTTAGCCACTTTCAATCGCTTTCATAATCCGAAACTGCATGCACGTTGCCTGCCTTTTTATTATTCTTGCAGTGGCGTTCGCTATTTTCACCGCCATCTTGTGCAAGCGAGCCTGTGATTTTGGAGCCCCCAGTCCTCTGTTGGATCGATGGTTTGTAGTCTGGATAATGACGTTCCAAACAGGTCGGTGAGTATTTCTCTACGATGGTGTCGGGTAGACCCTTCTTACCAACCGTGTATCCCATTGCTTTCAGAACCCAACCTTAGGTGCGTCTATCAATAATCCACCTCCCTTGAGAAGGGACTACATGAGTGCCAGGCCAGTCGAAGCCGACGTTCGACAGATGCTCCAGGGCAGGATGTCCCGCCCGAAAGCCTTGGCAACAATCTCATCAAGTGGGTCTCTGCCAGAGACCCAATATGCCAAAAACATCTCCTGAGAATAGACCACAAGCGTTCTCCTTGACGTTCGTCCAGGAGATCGTTCAGGTCAACTTCATCCCAACCACTCCCTGCCGATGATTAGCATGTCGATACCACGACCGACAGGGTTAGAGATCCCGTTTCTTACACTGTGAATTTCGAGCACGTCAGCAGACCGTAACAGGAGGTCATCAAACTCGTTTTCTTGAAATGGCCCCGAGCCTGTTGTGATGACATAGTTCCCACAGGAGCTGTCGGGAACGTCTCCAAGAACCAGTTCACCAGCACTTCGTTGTCCAGTGAAAACATCATGGCAGTCTGTTCTCTCCATGCCTCGATGAGCCTGATGGACGCTCCTGTCCCAGTACGACCCTCCAGTCGTCTCGCGCCTAGATGTGGGACTGAGCGAGTTGGTCCCCCACGCTTTCACCGTGGGTGGAGGTGGTCTTGCTCCGATTCGGTGGAGAGTTCGGTTACGCGGCTGACTCGGCCGCATGGTAGCCGACTTCGAATGCGACCGGCGGCAGGTGGTCGAGGGCGAGCGGGCCCTTGAGGCTGACGGCATCGTTGCGTGCGGCGCCGAGCACATCCGACTCATTGACGACGTGCTGCCATCCAGGCTGTCCGACGATTAGGACGGTCTCGCCGTTTCGCCTTGCGGGCGCGAACCGCGAGGTCTGGCTGCGTATGCAGCGCAGCGGTACTTGAGCGGGCGAAGCCGCTCCCAGGTCGCGGCGAGGCGCGGGTGCCCTCAGAGTGCAGCCGGTCAGGCGGAGATCATCTCCAGACTTCTGGAGTGCTCCGAACATGTACGAGGGCTCGCCTCGCGAGACTCCACCAAAATCGAGACCAGTGGCAGCGCTCGGCGCGCGACGTGGAGGCGGCGAGCGGCCTGCTCAACCAGCCGATGGGCGACGAGGCGTTCGCCACGGTGCGGGCCTTGAGCCTGGAGCAGGCCATCGCCTACCCGACGAACTCGCCAGCGGCGAGCGCGACACGGACGGAAATTTTGCGCGGAAATTTTCCTGGGCATGGGGTGGGCGAACATAGCCTCGCCGTATCGAGCGTGAGGCGGCCAGCAACACGGGCCAGCACACCGGGTACGGAGGGGGAGGAAGGCTCTGAGACAGTGCCCCTCCATCTGAAGACCCCCCTGTTTGGAAGGCGGCACTTGAGGCGGGACCCACCCTCACCTGCCCGGTACCAGCGTCCAGGTCGCAGCACGCCAGCGTACTCGCACCCTGCTCACCAGCATCACCACCCCTACCTGGTCGGCACCGAGCTACCCACCCCGCGCGAGCGGGGAGGCACCAGGAGTTGACTCCTCAGAGGCTAGAGCAGGTCGTCATGTTTGCGCGGCGAATGGCTGGCGAACCGTGCTCGGATGGCGATGAGCAGGCTGCCGCTGAGCAGTGGCGCCACGCCTACACCCTGCTGCGCGCGGCGAGCGGCTGAACTCGTCGGTACTCGACGTCGGGGCCGAAGTGCTCCTCGTCTCTCAGGTCACGACTTGATGGTTCACCCTGATCGGACGGCTGTATGAATCAAGAGAAGCCGAACAACCGCTTGAGGTTGCCGCCGAGCACCAGGTCCATATCGGCATCCGACATGAACGTGCAGTAGCGACGCAGGTAGTCGAGCGACTGCCGATAGGTGCAGATCCGCTCCGTGCACGGCATGTCCGAGCCCCGCACGCATCTTGCCAGCCCCGAGCTTCCGGGTAGCATTGACGGACGATCTCTGACCCTCGGGAAACGGGTAGTCCCAGCGTCCACCCTGCATGACCGGGCAGGAGCAGCTCGAGGTAGACGTTGTCGAGCGCCAGTACTTCCCACAAGACGTCGGGAATTGTCACGACTCCGCGCGCGTCGGACAGCAGCGGGACGTTCACGCCATGCGTGAAGATGCTCGGGATCTGCCGCCAGCGCCGCGCCCACACGCCTAGGCGGCGGATCTGATCCCGGTAGCTGGCTGGCCGCGGCTCGGCGCACGGGCGGATGTTCCAGAGCACCGGGATACCGAGCGCCCGCACCTCTTCCCAGAACGGCGTGAACTTCTCGTCATCCAGGAAGTCGCGGTAGTTGTCGACAAAGAAGCCTTCGGTCTGGAAGTGCAGCGCAACGAGGCCGAGCTCCTTGACGGACCGCCGCAGCTCCGTAATCTCACCTTCTTGGTCCGCTCGCGCCTCGCGGATTTGGGCCGACGCGGCCAGCCGATCCGGGAACTTACGGACGCACTCGGCGAAGTAGTCGTTGAACAGGCCGTAGACGTGGGCGTTGTGGAGGATGCCACGGTCGACGCCGAGGAAGTCGAGTTGCGCGACCATCAGCTCGGGCGGTGCCGCCATGTCCTGGAGACTCGGAGGCATCCACTGCATGTGGTACTCCTCGCCGTCCTTGGTCCATTCGAGCCGACCGTTCCGACCGACTCGGAAGTTGACGTTGAGCAGACCCTGGTAGCCGGCGTGGATCCCGTCCGAGAGGGTGTCTTCGCGTACCACTCGCCGCGTCGCGGTGTGGATCGTAGGCTGGGTGTGGGCGACCATGTGCACCTGCATCGACTGCATGTGGGCTTTCTCGGACGGATGGCCATTCGCCAGTCCCAGGTGCGGGAACGTATGACAGTGGCCGTCGATGATCATTACGACGCCTCAGAAGTCTCGCTTGCGGACCCGCATCGCCTGCCTGATCGTGAAAGCCATCAGGTCGGTGATATGCGCCTGGATCGGCCCGGCCACGCCGTCAACGGAGTGGGTGAGCATCCCGGTCGCCCCGTCGGCGGCACCGGCGAGCGAGCAGTGCTCGATCATCCTCCACTCCATCTCGGTGTCGTGCATCAACTCGGGGTTGCCGAGCAGCAGGGCAAGTGCGGCTTCGACAGCGTACGCACCCCAGTTCGACGTGGCAGCCACGACCAGGACGTCCGTGCCGGCAATGGCCGCCAACCCCTGGCCGCAGGGGCACTGACATCGCTCGCCCCAAGGGCTGTGTTTTCGGACGGCCTCGCCGATGTTGCCGAAGCCGATCTCGTTGCCGTTGTCGCCAACACCGATCGTGAAGATCCCGCGTGCTCGGGCGGCGTCTGTTAGCAGATGGAGACGGGCCAGGTGCGGCTCGCCCTTGCTCATGCCGGTTGCCGAATGGCGGATACCAGCGCGGTTCGGCGAGCCGCGCTCGATCGAGATGACGGCGCTGGGCTGGAGACGGTCCAGGATCTCGGCGGCGCGGTGCTCCTGCGCGTCGGCGTCATCGTTCGGGAACTCTTCGAAGGCCGCCCCGTACGACATCTGCAGCATCGTGTCGTACTCACGCGCGTTCAGCCCAGTGGCCTGGACGGCGGCGACGATCGGCGGCAGGAGCCGAGGATCCGAGGTGAAGACGACCTTCGCACCGAGACCGAGCACCAGCACGCGGGCCAGAGCCGCGGCGCCGGGCGGACCATCGGTCTCACCGGCCGTCATGTAGGGCGGCGTCCCGCTGCCGGTGATGATCAGCACGCGGTCGCCGGGTGTGACGCGCTCGAGCAGGCCGCTCGCCGCCGCGTAGGCCAGTGGCTCACGTTGCTTGTCGCGAGCGGCGGCGTACAGCTTCTCGATCAGGCCAACCGACTGCCCTTGCATCCGCATCTCGATCGTGCCGAGATGGTCATGAGTGGCACAGACGGCCGGCTCGTCGAGCGGCATCAGAAACCTCGGCTGAGCTCGCGCGAGCCGTTCGAGATCATCTGGTGGAGCATGGTGATCAAGGCCATGCTGGTCTTGACCGACACGCCGTCTTCGCCCATAATCTGCCGCGCAGAGGCGCCGTCCATCGCGCCGGCCCGCACGTTGGCGTCGAGGATCCGCCACTGGGTCTCCTCGTCCTGGAGCGCATCGAGCCGTCCGGTCAGCAATCCGAGCATTGCCGCCAAGCCGTAGGAGCCCCAGTTCGAGATGGCGGCGCAGATCAGCACGTCGGTGCCGACAACGGTCGCGATGCCGGACTCACACGGGCACAAGCACTTCTGGCCGGCCGGCTGGATGTCCTTCACCTTGGGATGAACCCGGCCGAAGCCGATCTCGTTGCCCCCGTCCCCGATACCGATGGTGAAGATGCCGCGTGCCTGTGCCTCCTCGACAAAGTAGTGGCCGTAGGCCATGACGTCATCGGTCTTTGCCGTGCCGAGAATGGTGTGAAAGACGCCCTTCTCGTTTGGGCCGCCCTTCTCGATGAAGACCATTGCCTTCGGGTTGTACGTATCGACCACCTCGCGGACCCACCCCCGGGTGTCGGGGCCGTAGGGGAACGCGAGCGCGCGGGCCCGGCCGCCCCGGACTGGGAACATCTCCTCGGGCAGGCACGACACACCGGCCGCCTCGACCGAGGCGATCACCCCCTCGATACAATGGGGCTCCGCCATGACGACTGGCTTCGCTCCGAGTGCCACATCGAGCGCCCGCGCAACACTCGCTGCGCCGGGCGGTCCGTCCGTCTCGCCCTTGGGCATAAACGGGGGCGTGCCGGCCCCGGTGATGACCAGGACCGCGTCCCCAGTTCGGACACGGTCGACCAGGCCCTTGGCGGCCAGGTAGCTCATCGGCCCGGGCTGGTCCGCGCGGGCGGCGTCAAACAGCTTGTGCATCACCCGCGCGGTATCCCACCCGGCGGGCTCTGAAACCGCATCCAATCGCGCACACCCGATCAACGTACTCGCCAACGATCTCAGGCATCTGACCCTCCAAGTAGACAGTACTCAGGAGCGATTCTCCTCCACTGACTACCGCCTACTGACTACTCGCTTCGCGCGCTTACCGCGCTCGCGCCAGGGCCCGGGGGTCCAGCGCGTCGCGCAGCCCGTCGCCGAAGAAGTTCACGCTGAGGACGCCGATCATAATGAATAGCATCGGCGCGCCCAGCAGCCAGGGGGCATCCTCGATGTAGCGGCGCCCCTCGTTCAGATCGCGGCCCCAGCTCGGCGTCGAGGCTGGGCGCCCAGGCCGAGGAAGCTCAGCGAGGCCTCCGAGATCGCTGCGGCGAACGTGACCGTCATCTGCACGACGATCGGCGCCATCACGTTCGGCAGGATGTGCCGCGACACGATCCGGGAGCGGATCGCCCCCGAGGGCGCGGGCCGCGGTGACGTAGACCTCTTCGCGCGTGGCGAGCGTGCTGCCCCGAACGATCCGGGGCGAACGTGGGGATGTAGACGATCCCGAGGGCCAGCATCACGTTCCGTATGTCCGCGCCCAGGCTCCCGACAATTGCCAGCGCCAGCAGCAGCGGTGGAAACGTCAGGAACGCATCCATCAGCCGCATCAGCGCATTGTCGACCGCCCGCCGAAGTAGCCAGCTGAGAGACCGATCGGCAGGCCAATCACCAGGGCGATTCCGACCACGACCAGGCCGACCGAGAGCGACACCTGGCCGCCGTGCATGGCCCGACTCAACACGTCCCGTCCGAAGTGGTCGGTGCCCAGGAGGTGGGTGCTCGTCGGCGGCTGGAGCTTGTCGGACAGGCTGATGCTGACTGGGTCGTACGGCGCCAGTACCGACGCCAGCAGGGCCAGCGTCGTCAGCAGGATCAGCGCCACTAGGCCCACCAGCGCCGCGCGGTTGCGGGCGAACTGGCCAGCCGCCATGCCGAGAGCGCTGCGGTGATAGCGCTGCGGAACTGGCCGAGCGGTCACTGGCGACTGGACCGGGCCGCGTTGAGCGATGACGTCACTGGTACGTGATCCGCGGGTCGATGATTGTGTACAGCACGTCAGCGGCGAGATTGGCCAGCACGAAGAAGATCGCCATGAAGAGGGTGAATCCCTGGATCACTGGAAAGTCGCGCATGATCACCGCTTCGAGCAGCGCCGATCGCGCCGGGAATGGCGAAGATGAACTCGATGGTGATGGTGATCCCGATCAGGTAGCCGAATTGGATCGCGATCACGGTCACGATCGGGATCAAGGCGTTTCTGACGGCATGGCCAACGATCACCGACCAGAAAGCGAGCCCCTTGGCATTGGCGGTGCGGATGTAGTCCTGGTTCAGGACGTCAAGCATGCTCGAGCGGAGCAGCCGCGAGAGGATCTGCCATCTGGTGAGCACCGAGCGCCACGGCGGGCAAGACGAATGGACTAGCCGACCCCAGAGTGTTCCGTCGCCGCTAGACGTGCCGATGCTGCGATCGGGAACCAGCCGAGCTTGACCGAGAAGGCGTAGATCAAGAGCAAAGCCAGGGCAAAGTTCGGCACGGAAAGCCCCGCCGATCGAGATCCCGGTCAGCAGGTAGTCGACCCAGCTATTGCGCCGGATCGCTGAGAGGATGCCGGTGGGTATCGAGATCAGCAACGCGAACACCATCGCGGCCGAGGCCAGCTGGAGGCTAATCGGGAACCGCTGTGCAATCATCTCGGTGGACCGGCAACGACTGGCGGATTGAGCTGCCCAAGTCCCCGCGGATCGCTCGACCCAGCCAGAGCAGGTACTGCTCGGGCAGCGAGCTGGTCGAGCTGGTACCGCTCGCGGAGACGCCGCGACCATTTGAGGCGTGGCGTACTGGCCGAGCATCAGCTCGATCGGATCGCCTGGCGCCACGTGCATCGAGAAGATGATGATCGTGACAGCGATCAGGACGAACGGTGCCTGGACCAACCTCCGAACGAGATAGCCTGTGACGCCTGTTCAGGTGACCTCCCTGGCAGCCCACTCCGCGGCCGCCTCGCCGTAAAGATCGCCCATGCAGTGGAAGTCAAGTCAGGGACACCGAGATGCTCTGGCCTCAGCCCTCCCAGCGCATGTTCTTGAACAGTTCGATGTACTCCTGCGGGCTCGGCTCATAGCCGACGAGGCCCTTCTTGTGCATTCGCACATAGTTCACGTTGCAGTGGTAGATCATCGGGCAGTCTTCCAGGCCGCGGTCCACGATCTGGTGGTACAGTACCTCGCGCTTTTGGGATCTGACTCGGCGCGGGCAGCGTCCAGCATCTGGTCCATCTCAGGCACGTTGTAGCCGCCTGTGACGCTGCCCTTGCTGTGGAAGAACCACCAGACCGTCGAATCGGGGTCGGGCGAGACGATCGAGATGTCCTCGAGTAGCTGGTCGTACTTCTTCTGGGTCAGCCAGACGTTGTTGTAGCTGCCCATGTCCAGCCCCTTGATCTTGTAGGTGATCCCGACTGACCATCGCCGCGACCAGCTCGAGCTCGCGACGCAGCCATTCCTTGTCGCTGGTGATGACGTCGACCTCACTAGCCGCGGACGCCGGGCCTGGGCCATCAGCTCGCGGGCCTTAGCAAGGTCGCTGTTCTTCGGGTAGCGCAAGAGCGGCTGGCGGTAGCCGAGGAATCCCTCCGGGATCGGGTTGTCGGTGACGGTAGCCTCGCCGGCGTAGATCTCCTTCTGGATCGCCTCGCGGTCGATCGCGTAGGAAATCGCCTGGCGGACGAGCTTGTTCCGATTGTGAAGTCGGGAACCTGATTGGGCGGGAAGGTGAATTCCTGGTAATCCCAGTTCCAGCCGGCCGTGCTCGTGTAGGCCAGATTGGGGTCGTTGCGCACCGACTGGGCGTCCTTGGGGTCAGGATGGGTCATGAAGTCGACCTCACCCTCTCCAACGCCTGAGACGAACGCGCGTGCGTCCGGGATGATCCGGAAGACGAGGCTGGTCGAGGGCCAGCACACCCTGCTGCCAATAGCTCGGGTTCTTCTTGAGTACGACCTCGGCGTTGCTGGTCCACGATTCGAGGCCGAAGGGTCCGTTGCCGATCGGGTTGCGGGCGTACTTCTCGTTGCCCATCTCCTCGTGGGCCCTCTTGGAGACGAGCAGGCCTCCGTAGCCCATCCGCGACGCCGGGGAAGGCGCCGAAAGCTGCTTGAGCTTGACGTCGGCCACGTACTTGCCGGACGGGGTCACGCTCTCGACCGGGAAGAGGGTCACGAACTGGAACGTCTCGTTCTCGATCACGAACGTCCAGTGTAAGCCAGGTCCTCGGCGGTCAGCTCGCCGTAGCCCTTGTCCCACTGGACGCCTTCGCGCAACTTGATCTGCCAGGTCGTCGGGTCAACCATCCGCACGACTCGGCAACCAACGGCTCGATCTCGCGCGTCTTGTAATTCGCCTTGGCCAGCGGCTCGATGATGTTCTGCTGGACCACCGCGCCAGAGGATGTCGGAGCGGAGAATCGGGTTCAGGTTGCGTCGCCGAAGGCGCCGATGATCAGCTCGCGCTTGGTCCTGCTCCGCGGCCGTGCAGCCGCCTGCGCCGGGGCCGGGCTTGCTCTCTCGGCCGGTTTCGCGGCCTCGGCCGGCCCTCGCCGCCTCAGCTGGCTTGCCCGGCGCGGCCGTTGGGCTCACCGCGGGCGGTGCGCACGCCGCGACCAGCGACGTCGTCCCGATCGCGACCGACAGCCTCAGGAACGCGCGGCGATCAGCTTCCCCTGGACCCACTGCTCATCCATGACCTACCCTCCTTGCACTCGCCCTCCTGGCTGAGGGCTCGACCCGCCGCCTCAATCGTTCCCGTCACCGCGCCATGGGCGAAGTAGTTGTTCTCAGTGCGCTGGCCCGGAGCCCGCCAGTCGCCAGTGCCGAGTGCACCAGATCATTGAGCATCTGGACGACGCTGATCAGGCTCTCGCCCGGCCGCCCCGTCGACGATGAACTGCTGGTGTAGAACAGCGCCTCGAGCCCGTCGGCGTCCAGGCAGGCGTAGATGATCCGCCGGGCCATCTCCGGCGTGCATCAAGGTCTACGCTGCCGAGGAGGAAGGCCAGCATCGCCTCGATCCCGTAGCAGCCCCAGTTGGACATGGTCGCCGTCACGAGCACGTCGGTCTCGACGACCGTCGCCATGCCCCCGCCACACTCGCAGCGGCACCCGCTACCGGATGGATCTCCTTGACCGCCTGGTGGATTCGGCCAAACCCGAGCTCGTTGCCGTGGTCTCCGACGCCGACGGTGAACACGCCGCGCTGATGGCCTGCTCGATCTGGCGAGAGGTCGACCATTGGCCGCCAACCAGCGATGCCTGGGCTGCTCCGGGTGGATAATGCCCTTGTCGTTCGGGCCGAGTCGCTCCGTGCTGATCACGGCGGACGGACGGTAAAGCAAGAGCGTGGCGGCCCAGTCGCTGACCTTGGATCCGTCAGTCGGTGCGGTCAGGAACGTTCCGCCCAGGTGCCGTTCCCGCGCCGTTTCGTAGTCCACGACTCCCACGCCAGCGGCCTCGCTGGATGCGATCATGGGATCGACGTGGTGTTCTTCGACCAGGTATATGGCAGCGGCGCCGACGCTCCGATAGGGGCTCGGATGCGGACCGCGACCCCGATCGGCCCGTCGTTCTCGCCTTTTGGCAACAGCGGCGGTCGCGGCGCCCGTGATGATGAAGACGTTGTCCCCGCGGCGGACATTCTCGACGAATCCCCTCCGCCGCTCGCAGCAGATCAGGGACGGCCGCCGCCTTCAGCGCGCGCCGCTTCGTAGAGCGGGCGGGCGGACGCCGATGGGGATCCCGCGGTTGCGGATCTCGACCGTGATTAGACGGTCGGCGTACTCGCCACGGCGATCTCAGGCACTTCATCCTCTAACACGCCCGCTCCCCTCGTCGCGCCGGAAGGTCGGCCGCGCGAAGCCCACGAGCCATACTCAGTCCGCGGTCGTTCCTTTGCCCTTCGGCTCCTCCCGTGTGTCAGCCGATTGTCGCTCGTGAATTACCACGATGTCCAGGCAGAGTGCACAAGGCGCACCCGCGGATTCAGGGTCATCTGCCCAAGGTGCCACGGGGAGATGGATCCAGGCATCGGGACTCTTCTATCGCCTCCAACCTCTCGATGCCACCTCCGCAGCCAGCAGCCGAACATGTGCTCCAGAACGGTCGCTCTGGCGGCTCGGTTTTCGTAAACTCGACGCGCCACCGCAACGATGTCGACGAAATACCCGTGGAAGCGCCCCGGGATGCCGTCGGCGGCGAAGACGGGCCGCCCCGAGCGGCCGTCGCCCCGCCGGCCTGGATGCAAGTCCAGAGGGCACGCTCCTCGGTTGGGCCATCGTGGACGAGGTCGGCCTGGCCCAGGAGTGCTCCAGCGTTGCCGCCAGCGCGTAGCCGCCCCAGTTGGAGACGTTGGCAACGATAAGCCCATCAGTCTCATCGACGTAGGCCAAGCCACCCCGACACGGGCACTGGCAGACCGCCCGTACGGTTTGTACTCGCGCACGGCGTCAGCGATGATCCCGCACCCGATCTCGTTGCCGTTGTCGGCGATCCAGCGCGGCAGACGCCGGCCTTGCCTGGCCTTGGCCGTCGGCGACCTCGGCGCGGGTACGCCCTTCGCCCAGCGGCTTCCGTCGCAGGTCGCAGCCACGCCCCTTGGCATGGAATGGAGTTTCTCGATCGCGATGACGGCTGCCCGGTCTTGGGTCGAGGAGCTCGTCAGCGGCCGACTCGGCGCCGTCGTCGGCCGGGAAGGTGTCGACGGCGACGTGATGATGGGCCCGCTGGGCGCGGCGAGGTCGGCCCGGCCAGAGGCCGGTGGCGCGGACTGTCGCGGGGCGGGTCATCTCGAGAACGCCGCCTCGGTCAGGATGACGGTGGCGCCGAGCCCCAGCTTGAGCACGCAGCGATCGCCGGCTCCCATCGGGCCATCGTTCTCACCGAACGGCAGGGCGTCCCGCCTCCGCCCCAGTGGTAATCAGGACGACGTCGCGCGGGGCCGGGTCCGCTCGCGGATCGTTCGCGCCGCGGTCAGTGTCGGGATCCCGCCTTGCCTGGACCGCGAGGCCTGGTACAGCCGCGGGATGACGCCTCGGCCATAGGCGCAGCGGCTTCAGTTCAACCGTACCAGAGTTCGATGTTCTCCGCTACCGCCTCGATCTTGTCTGCCATGCGGCTTCCCCGTTAGAGTGCCGACAGCGTCGGCAACGCTGCCGTGCGGACCGCTACCATCGTAGCCGAGAGCGCCCGCAACGGCAGTGTAGTTCCATGCACCCGCATTCGGGAGGGCGACGTGGAAGAGCGCATGGACCGTCTAGTCAATCTCGACTTCGGCGGACGGGGGGATCGAAGGGCTCTACGAGGACGCGCGCGAGAAGATCGGCAAGCCGCTCGTGCTGGCGGCGGCCGAGAAGCTGGCCGCAGTGCTACCGGGGTCAGTGATCCCGATGACGACAGGGTCGGTCTCGCGAGCATGGATCTCGGCCAGGATCTGCGAAAACGACAGGCCGCCGGGCTGCTGTTGTCGCCCGAGCATCATCGCTGGGCCTCGACGCCATCCCGGTCGTTTACCCGGAGGCCTTGCTGGGCGTCATCGGGGACATCTATCGGGCGGCGGCATGAGCATCGTCACCCTGGAGGAGGCGCGCAGGACCACTATGCCGGGCGGCAAGCTGGCCGTGGCCGTGATGCGGTCCTACCCGCTGGACGACGAACAGGGCCGCACTCAGGCGAGTCCAGGTGCTCGACGAGATCCAGCCCGGCACTGGTCTACCTCGACTGAACGGCCTCGGCCGGAACATCAAGGACATCTACCACAACGCCCGCGAAGTCGACTTCGGCATGGGGCGAGCGCGGATCGACTACGTGTTCGACGAAGCGCTGCGGTGGCGCATCCCGTCGGTAGCGGTCGGTGATGGTGGCAACGAGATCGGGATGGGCCTCATCCCGGAGGCGATCGCGCGCCACGTCCCGTTCGGTGATCGGTGCAACTGCGGCTGCGGGGCCGGACCTGGGCGCGGTAACCCCCGCGGACGTGCTGGTCACGGCGCCTGCTCGAACTGGGGCTGCTGGGATCACAGCCAGCCTGGCCACGCTGCTCGACAAGCGAGGAGCTCATCCACACCCCTACGCTCGGAGGTGCTCTTGCGTCGTGGGGTCGAGATCCGGCTCATCAACTCCGCCCAGGGCGGATCGACCCGAACGTGGATGCAGGGATTCCGATCGAGGAGCTACAAAGCCGTGTCGAACTGCTCCGAGAACTGGCGCTTCGTACAGCGGATGCCGACGCGGCAGAGCGCAGCGTCGCGATCGCTACGCCATCCGCGTCACCCCCCGCCACCCGCTCCAGCCTGACGCCCTGCCCTGCCCTGGAAGGCCCCATCCGCCGGAGTTGTGATTGACCCTCGACTGGCCTGGCCTACGCGCAACAGGTCTCCGCGGCCAAGGCCGCTTGACCCTCTACAGCGGGGCTGCTTCAATGGGCGCGCGCTCTAGGGACGTGCGCGGTGGCGTCACCCGGGAGCCTGGTCGCTGTGGAGAAGAGCGGTAATGGCTGGAGATCATCCGACCGCCTCGGTGGTGAACCCGATCTTGAGCCCCGGGCGTGGGTCGGCGCATCATTCGACGGCTGGCCAGGTTGGCCAGGATCCCGCGACCGGCAAGATCGAGGGCGGGATCAAGGAGCAGACGCGCCAGACGCTCGAGAACCTGCGGGTCGTCCTCGAAGCCAGTGGGTCTTCGTTGGCGTCGGTCAT
>JAUJPG010000055.1 GCA_030447245.1 Chloroflexota bacterium
CGCTCGGCTCGGCCTGGATGCCCTGTACCTCAAGAACGAGGCCCGCAACCCAACTGGCTCCTACAAAGACCGGATGGCCGCGGTGCTGGTCGCCCGCGCCCGGCAGGTCGGCGCCAGAGTCGTCACCATCGCGTCCTCCGGCAACGCCGGCGCCGCGCTGGCCGCCTATGCCGGCGTCTCCGGCCTGGAGTGCGTCGTCTTCACCACCGCCGGCGCGCCGCTCGCAATGCTGGCCCAGATGCGAGCCTACGGCGCCAGGCTCGTCGCCCTGCCCACGCCGGCCGACCGCTGGACGCTGATGCGGCTCGCCGTCGAGCGCTACGGCTGGTACTGTGCCTCCAACTACCTCCAGCCTGCGATCGGCAGCAACCCGTACGGCATCGAGGCCTACAAGACCCTCGCGTTCGAGATTTGGGAGCAGCTGGGGCGCGCCGCGCCGGATGTGATGGCCCTACCGGTCTGCTACGGCGACGGCCTGTGGGGCACCGTTCGCGGCTTTGGGGATCTGACCGAGCTCGGCTGGATTCCCCGCCCCCCGCGCTTCGTCGCCGGCGAGGTCGGACCCGCTACCGAATCGAACGGCGGCGGATCACACGGCGGCGGCCCACTCACCGTCGCGCTGGCCGAGAGCCTCGAGGAGCCCCGCCCGGTCGACGTCGGCCCGAGCGTCGCCATATCGATCACCGGCGGCCAGAGCACCCATCAGGCCCTCCACGCCCTCCACCAGACCGACGGACGGGCCGTGACCGTCTCCGACGACGAGCTGCTCCGCCTTCAGGCCGACCTCGCCCGTCTCGAGGGCATCTACGCCGAGCCATCGAGTCTCGCCTCGGTCGCCGCCCTGACCCGCCTCCGCCGCGATGACCGCATCCGCCGCGGCGCCGTTTGCGTCGCCCTGCTCACCGCCACCGGTCTCAAAGACCCTGGCGGCGGCGGTGTCGCCGCCGACGTCCCCAATGTCCAGCCCACCCTCGACGACCTCAGCCGCGCCCTCCGCGAGGTGTACGGAACCGACGTCTCGAAGCTCGGAACGGGGTGAGGCAGAGCATCGCCACGCCCACCTCCAGGAATTGCCGCGCGCGGCGATCGGCACAGCCGCATCCCGCGCGGTCGGGTAAGCTACCCAGCGACGTGGATTGAGGAGCAGCATGAAGTTCGGCGTAGCGCTGCCGACTGGCTATGAGGGGATGGTGTTCCCGCCTCCCTTCGCCAGTCCCGAGACGATGCTCAAGATAGCCCGCGCGGCCGAGGAGCTGGGCTACGACTCGGTCTTGCCCAACGACCACTACACCACCCAGCACTACGTCCGCCGGCTGGTGCCCACCCCGCCCAACTACTACGACCCGCTCGTCAGCCTGTCCTTTGTCGCCGCGGCCACCAGCCGCCTGAAGCTGATCACCGGCGTGATGGTCCTGCCGCTCCGCCACCCGGTCGTCCTGGCCAAGCAGGCCATCTCGCTCGATCGCTGGAGCGGCGGGAGGCTGATCCTCGGCGTTGGCGTCGGGGCCTACCGCGAAGAGTTCGTCGCGGTCGCTCCAGACTGGCGCAACCGCCAGCGCGGCGAGCTGCTGACCGAAGGCATTGAGGCCCTCCGGGTGCTGTTCGGCGAGCATGAGGCCAGCTATCACGGCCGGCACTGGCACTTCGAGGACGTCCAGATGTACCCCAAGCCGGCCGCTGGGTCGTTGCCGATCTGGGTTGGCGGCAACGCCGAGCAGCACTACGCGCGCGTGGCAAAGTGGGCCGACGGCTGGCTGCCAGCCGTGCTCTCGCCAGCCGAGATCGCGGCCGGTCTGGCCCGCATCCGCGAGGAGTGCGCCAGGATCGGGCGCGACCCGACCGGCATTGAGATCGCCCCTCAGCTGGTCGCCTCGGTCGCTCGGACCACCGAGGAGGCCACCGACAAGTTCCGGCGTGCCCACGCCTACCACCACCTGGTCTCACTCCAGAGCTCGACCCTCCGCAATCAGACCGGCGGCTTCGAGCAGCGCAACCTGGTCGGCAGCGTCGAGGACGTCCGCCGCCAGATCGAGGCCTACCGCGAGGCCGGCGCCACCCAGATCACCGGCATCCTCTTCGCCGTCAACACCATCGACGACTTCCTGCGCGAGATGGAGTTCTTCGCCACGCGCGTCATGCCCGGGCTCACCACCTGAGCACCGTCCACGGAGCGCAGCAGCGGATCGCCAGGGCCATCACCCGTCAGGAGGTCGAGGAAGCGATCGCCGCCGTCGAGATCGCCGAGGCTTACCCCCGCCACCATTACGGGCCTGCATGTCTGATCCTTGGCAGGACGGCCGAAGGCAATGCCCTGCATCCGCTCTGCTCGGTCAGGGTCACGGTCGAGATCATTACTGTGTACGAGCCGGACCTGTCCGAGTGGGAGCAGGACTTGAGGACCAGGAGGCCGCGGACATGAACGAGGCGCAGAGTCCCTGCTCCGTGTGCGGCGCCTGGCTGCGACGCGAAACGATCACCTTTACCCAGACCATCCGCGACAGCGTCTACATCGTGACCGACGTCCCCGCCGACGTCTGCGTCCAATGTGGCGAGCAGTACCTGTCACCGGACACGGTCGGCGCGACCCAGACGCTGATCGAAAGCGGCGACGTCGGCGAGACCAGACAGGTTCCCGTCTATCGTCTCGCGGCGACTGCACCGTCATAACGTCCGCGCCGCCCTCAGCTGCGATCGTGGTTGCGTGCTCCGGGCGTGGTACCATCTGCCCATCGAGTGGGACGGAGCCAGGCCATGGACACGGCCTCCAGCCAGAACGGCGCGAGCGCGACCGAAGACCCGTACGTTGCCGAGTACCCCAGCGTCTGCGGCGGCTATCCGGTCATCCGGAACACCCGGATCGCGGTACGTCTGGTCGTCAACTTCCACCGCGACGGCGTGAGCATCAACCGGATGCTCGAGATGTGGCCGCACGTCACCAGCGAACAGATTCAGGGAGCGCTCGACTACTATGCGAGCCACCCCTCCCGTGTTGACGAAGACATCGAACGCCACGAGCGCGCATATGCCGAGGCCCACCGCCTGCCGTGGCCGGCGTAGGGCTCCGTCTCTACACCGACGAGAACATCGACCCGGAGCTGGCCCGAGTACTCAGCCGGCGTGGCTACGATGCGGAGAGCTGCCACGAGGCCAGTCGGGCAAATCGCGGTATCGCAGACGAGGTGCAGCTTGCCTACGCGGCCTGGCATGGTCGAGCCATCCTAACGTTCAATTATCTCGACTTTCTTCACCTCGGCGCCGCTTGGAAGCGTCGCGGCCGACAACACGCGGGCATCATCATCTCGCACGAGCTCGCAGACATCGGCGAGCTGCTCCGCCGCGTCCAGCGGCACCTGGACACCTACCCACCTGACGTTCAGCACAACACCCTGCTCTGGCTCGACCCGAGCCTGACCCGGTAGCAGGCCTGGGCTCGGGCTCGCCACTACTCTGTGCCCAGCACGGCCCCACCGGAACAGACTCCTGCTACGGAATTCCTTGGCACGTCTATACTCTGCGACACATGAGCCTGGCTCAGGCAGCGCGCCCGGGTCGAGCGCCGTCCACACCGCGCGCGAGCTTGCGCGGCGGCCTGCCCGCGGAAGGACCAACCGAACGTGACCCAGTCCGCTGTTGCCCACACCGACCGGACCGACAGTGCCGAGGCCGGCGCCGCCCTCGGCGGCAGCATCGCGGCGGGCCTGAACGGTCATCGTCCCGATGCGCTCATCGTCTTCGCGTCGCCACGCTATGAGCACGGCCCCTTCCTGCGAGCGCTCGAAGTCTCCTGCCGACCGAAGCTCCTGGTCGGCTGCTCCTCGGCCGGTGAGTTCACCAGCAACATGCGCGGCGAGGGACTCGCCTCTGCCGTGGCACTGCGCTCCGAGGACATGCAGTTCGCCGCCGGCCTCGGGCGCGGTTTGAGCGCCGACCCGGCCGGCGTCGCGCGGCAGATCGTTGGCTCCTTTCGCGGCCTGGCCGACAACACCTATCCATTCCGGTCGGCGCTCGTCCTCAATGACGCGCTCGCCGGACACGCCGACGAGTTCGTCGAGCAGCTGACCCTGCTCACCGCCGGAACGTACCGCCTGTTCGGCGGCGGGGCCGGCGACAATGCCAACTTCCGGCGCACGCACGTCTTCCTTGGCACCGAGGTCGCCAACGACGCGGGGGTGGCCCTCGAGATCCTGTCCAGGAAGCCGATCGGGATCGGGGTCCGGCACGGGTGGGTGCCGCGCAGCGCGCCGCTGCGGGTCACCGAGTCGGACGGCATGCGTCTGGTCAGCCTGAACATGGTTCCCGCCGTCGAGGTGTTCCAGGAGCACGCCGAAGCCACTGGCCAGCGCTTCGATCTGGACGACCCGATCCCCTTCTTCCTGCACAATGTGCTCGGACTCGAGACTGGCGAGGGACACAAGGTCCGCGTGCCCCTGGCAGTGCAGTCCGATGGGTCGGTGCTGTGCGCCGCCGACGTCCCGACCGGGGCGATCGTGCACATCATGGGCGCCAGCGTCAGCTCCGCGGTCGACGCCGCGTCGGCCGCCACGCGCGACGCCGTGCAGCAGCTCGGCCGCCATCAGCCCAGCGTAGCGATCTTCTTCGACTGCGTCGCGACCAGGCTCCGCCTCGGGCAGGAGTTCGGCGTCGAGCTTGACTCGATCGCCCGCGACCTCAGCCCCGCGGCGTTCGCCGGCTGTAACACCTACGGCCAGATCGCGCGGGCCGAGGGGCAGTTCAGCGGCTTCCACAACTGCACCGCCGTCGTCTGCGTCCTGCCCACATGACCAACCCGGCTCTCGACGCACAGTCGCTGAGCCTCGTCGCCGGCCTCGCCAATCCGGCCCGCCGCCGCGACGCCGCGAGCGCCCTCGCGACCCATATCGGGGCGGACGACCTGATCGTCTTCGTCCGGGATCCCGAGATCGGGGCCCTGCTGGCCGCGCCGGGCTTCCAACAGACTCTTCCGGGCGGTCGCGCCTGGCGCGACTTCCTCACCACCTGCACGAACACTCGCCACCACACCGCCGAGGTGCCGTGGCCGGAGATGGGAACGGTCGTCCGCGGGCTGGGTCTCGCCGTCGACGATGGCGCGGTGCTCGTCCTGCTCGGAGGGTCGCCGCACCCAGCCGAGGCCGAAGCCCTCGGCTTGCTCCTGCCCCTGGTAGCAGCAGCCTTCCGGGACGAGCGGACGGCACTTTCGGCCGCCGCCCAGGCCACCGTCGCACGCCAGGCGGCCGCCCAGGCCCGGGAGTTGGCCGAGCGGCTCGACAGCGCCCGCCGCGAGCTCCAGCGGGAGCTGCAAACCCGGGAAGATTTCCTGGCCTCCGCCTCGCACGACCTCAAGAACCCGCTGACCTCGATCCGCGGTGGCGCCCAGCTCCTCCGGCGCCACGTTGAGCGCTCGGACGAGGTCGACCGAGCGCGGCTCACGCGAGTCCTCTCGCAAATCGAGGCGATCACTGCGCAGTTGGCCTCCCAGATCGACGAGATGTTGGAGATGACCCGCTACCGGATGGGCCGGCCAGTCGACCTCGAGCCACGTACAACTGACCTCCTGGAGCTGGCCCGCCGCGTGGCTGACCAGCACCAGCAGGCTACCGAGCAGCACGTGATCCGCGTCGACGGTGACCACGGTAGCATCGTGGGCCGGTGGGACGCGCCCAGGCTCGAGCGCGTCGTCGGCAACCTGCTCAACAACGCTGTCAAGTACAGTCCGGAGGGCGGCGCCATCGTCGTGACCGTGGCCCGCGAGCGCGAGGACGCGGCTGAATGGGCAGTCCTGACCGTGCGGGATCAGGGCATCGGCATCCCCAAGGACGATCTCCCACACATCTTCGACCGCTTCCAGCGGAGCCGCACCGTCGTCGGGCGCATCGCGGGAACCGGCATCGGCCTGGCCGCCGCCAAGCAGCTCGTCGAGCAGCACGGGGGGAGCATCGCCGTCGACAGCGCTCCCGGTCGCGGCTCCAGCTTCACGATCCGGCTCCCGATTGCCGCGGACGGTGCCGAGCCGGCGCGGCCGTCCGAGGCGATCCATCAATGACCAACCAGCCCCGCCCAGTCGGCGCGGACGACCAGTCACCTTCCATCCTGGTCGTCGACGATGACCCAGCCATTCGGCAGATTGTCAGCGAGGTGCTGATGGAGGAAGGCTTCGCCGTGACGACGGCCGCGGACGGCCTGCAGGCCATCCGCCGATCGGCGGATCAGCCGCCGGCACTCGTCATCCTGGATATGACGTTGCCCTTGATGAACGGTTATGAGGTGGCGGCCGCCCTCCGCGCGGCGCACGGTCGCGCGCTGCCCATCCTGACGATCACCGCGGACGGCGGCGCCGCCGCCAAGGCGCAGCGGGTCGGCGCCTTCGCCTACCTCCGAAAGCCCTTCGACCTGGACGACCTCGTCGCCGCCGTGCAACGGTGTCTGCAGGACGACTGACTACGAGCCCGACGAGATCGTGATCGCGTGCTCGGGGCCAGGCGGCACCAACGTCACAGCCGACGCCACGGAGTCCGGCTTGGAAGCGTAGCGGACTACAACCCGGGCATCATCCTCGTGACCCAGGTTGAGGATATCGGCGAGCTGCTCCGCCGCGTCAAGCGGCACCTGGAAACCTACCCGCCCGACGTCCAGTACAACACCCTGCCCTGGCTCGACCCGAGCGCGTCCCGGTAGCCGCGAACCGTCGCGATCACACCGTCTGGGCCCGGCTGTGGCGTGACGCCCGCGAGCGCCTCGCCGCGGAGCAGGATCCCGCCTGTAACCGCTGGCGCGCAGACGCCCCCGTCTGCGCCTGAGAGGCCCCAGCGTGAGCAGCGGCTTCATCGGGTAATTGATTACCCGATGAAGCCGCGTACGGGTCTACGCGTGTCTCCAGGACGCCGCGTCGAGGGTCGTTAGCGCTCGAACGGCTGCTTACCCGGGATCAGGCGGAGAATCCCCAGCCCGATCACCGCGCCAATGAACGCGACGAGCAGGCTGACGATGTTGAACCCGCCAACGTCCAGGCCCAGGAAGGTGCTGGCCAAAAATCCGCCAATGATCGAGCCAACGATACCGACCACGATGTTGCCGAGGATCCCGAAGCCGCGGCCCCCCATAACCTGCCCCGCTAGCCAGCCGGCGATGGCGCCCACGATGAGCCAAGAGATAATGCCCACGTTCTTCTCCACGTCCTAAGCTCGCTCCGAATACTGAGCGGCGCACCCGTGTAAGCAGGACTCGTGCCGAGCATTGGCCATCGACACCAGCGGGCGGTCAGGCTAGCGCGACCGGTCATGCCAGCGTGCGCCACGCGTCCACTATCAGACCAGCTCGCTACGCTCCAGTACGTCAGCCCGGCCGACGGCCAACTTCGGTGGAACGGAAGATGCGTTGCTGCACCTAGCGATCTCGCGCCCAACCGGGAGGCGGTGGCGATGCCGCGAGCGACCGCAACCACCCTGTCCATTCTGGTCGTCGAGGACGACGAGGCGGTGGCCGAGCTGCTGCGGGCCCTCCTCAACCAGGTTCCTGGCTGGGGCGCCACCGTCGTCCACGACGCCGCCGCCGCCCGCGAGGTGTTCCGCCACGTCCGCATCGAAGTGCTGGTCATCGACGTCAACCTGCCCGGCATCTCCGGCCTGGAGCTGCTCAGCCTCTTGCGCGCCGACCCCAGTTGGGACGAGCCCCCAGTCATCCTGATGTCCGCGCTTGACCACCAGCCCGGGATCAAGGAGGCGCTCGGCCGCGGCGCGGCGCGGCGCTTCATCCACAAGCCATTCGACGTCGACGAGCTGATCCGAGAGATCGAGGCCACCGTCTCCGCCGCACGTGGCTGATCCCCCCGCGCCCGCCCGCCGGTCGGCGCGTCTGCGCAGCGGTCCTGCCGCTCCTGATCGAGGGAGCCCCAGCGCGCGTCATCGCCTGGACCGACACGCAGTAGCTCGCCTCCCAGCGCTGGCCCGTCTCACGATTTCGTTCAGAACACCGCGATCGCGTTGGTCGCCGAGGCCGTCCCGCGTTCGAGCTTGAGCGGGGCGATCACCAACAAGAACTCCCAGCGCCTTCGGGCCCCACACGCCTGCCCCAGAGCCTCGAGGTCCTGGTTGTCCAGCAGCTGCATCCCCATCGCCACCAGCGTCAGCGTGTGGATTGGCAGGCCCACGCCCTCGACGCCATGCGGCACGACGTCGCTGATCCCGTCGAAGCCGAGCAGCGCCACCCCGCGCTCGCGCAGCCAGGGCGCGCAGTCGGTGTGCAGCCCGGCGATGCTGGCCCGGCTGTCCCACGCCCCAGCCTCCCGCCGCCGCTTCCAGCGACCGGTCCTGACCAGCAGGACGTCGCCCTCGCCAACGTGCAGCCCGGCCGCCCGCTCGGCGGCCTCCACGTCACCCGGCCGGATCGCCGTCCCCGGCTCCAGCCAGTCCACACCCTGGACCGCTGGCAGGTCCAACAGCACCCCGCGGGAGACGATGCCGTCCTGGCCGATGGTGATCGCGTTGGCCAGCGCCCCCATCGAGCTGACCATGCTGATCGGGCGGTCGTTGTACATCCTGCCCTGCCAGCACAGGTGGCACAACGCGTCCAGGTGTGAGTGCGATAGCCCATGCGGCGCCAGCGCCAGGTAGTCGGCCGTTGAGCGCGTTGGCCAGCTCTCGGCAACGTCGCCGGCCCGCAGCATCAGGTGCGTCGCCGGAAAGATGTTGTCCGTGTCGGCCGCCGTGTTGATCGGCAGCGAGCAGGAGACCGTGTGCCCTTCCCGCACCAGCCCGGCCGCCCGCACCCGCCGCTCCGGGGTGATCAGATTCAGCGTGCCGCGCTCGTCGTCCGGTCCCCAGCGTCCCCAGTTGCTGCAGCGGTCGAAGAGCGCCTGGAACTCGTCCGTGCTGATTGGGGCAGGGGCGGGGCCGGTCTGCGCCATCGGTGTGCCTCCCTCGGGGCCCGGCCCGTCGGCCGGCCAGCGGACCGTCCCATTGTGCGCCCCCCGCCCCCCCGCCGCAACACGCGTGGCCGGAGCGCGTGTGGGATACGAAACTCGATCCACGCGCCGCGAAGCACTCTCGATGGTAGGGTTGTCCAGGTGCTGCACGACTTCTGCACTCTTACAGGCGGCTGGTGGATGCGATCGAACAGCTCGGCCGCGACCTTGGCCGCGAGGAGGATGACGAGCAATCCGAGCAGTAGCGCTGTGATCCCGTTCAATGATCCTCCTGTTGTGCCGAGAGACGGGCCGGATCGACGAGCCGAGCGCCGCGGTCCGGATCCTGGTTGCTGGTCGATGCGCCTTCCGTCGATGTCCGAACTGTCGCCCTGTCGCCGCGAATGATCGTCATCAGGGCTACTGTCAACCCGGAAGACCACCGGTTTATCGAGGCTGCTCCGAGCGAGAGCCTACACCGGGCTGTGGCCGACTTCGGCCGGGTGACCATCGACACGGCGCTCCAGTATGTGTCCGACGCGCTCCTCGAGGCGCACGTCGGCCGGCTGCCGCGCCAGGTAGAACTCCTCATAGAAGGCTTTCACGAAGCCAGCTAAGGGAGTCGCGATGAGCGCACCTAGCAGACCGAACGCGGTCGCCATGGCCAGCGCGGCGAACAGGAGAACGACCGGGTGCATGTCCATTTGGGAGCCGCGGATGGCCGGCGTGACGACGTCGCCCATGACTTCGTTCAAGATCACGTAGAAAACCAGCACCCAGAGCGCCGTCCATGGATCAACGGCCAACGCGACAAGGAGTGGCGGGATCCCCATCAGGTAGGGGCCGAGCTTCGGTACGAACTCGGCGAAGAAGGCGAGGGCGGCCCACACGAAAACGCCCGGCACTCCGAGCAGTGTCAAGGCGATCGCAACGGCCACGGCCTCGATGCTGCCGACGATGAGGTTGGACCCGAGCCACGCGCCGACCATCATAGAGGCCCGCGCGAAGGCTCGAGCGGTGGGATCGCGTTGCGAAACCGGGAGCGCGAGGAGCACGCCCCGCAGGAGCGGGCGGGGATTTGCCAGCATGTACACCACCGAGGTGATGAGGACGACGACGAACACCACCACGCCGACGAGGGAGAGCGTGTAGCGGCCCACGCGCGTCGCGACCGCCTGGACGGTGGGGAGCAGCTGGCTCAGCATGTCGGCGTCGAAGCGCAACTGCTCTTCGGCCGCCGGGCTGTCGGCCAGGGCGACTGCCAGGCGATTGACCAGCGCGGAGGCGTATTCGGGGAGGTCGGCGCCAAGTGCCGTCACCTGGTCCGTGAGGTGCGGGACGATGAGCCAGCCCAGGATGCCCGCGACGGCGAGGACACTTGCCATCACGAAAATCGCGCCCAACACCCGCGGCACTCGGTTGGCCTCAAGCCACATCACCGGCCGATTGAGGGCAATCGCCAGGATGGCTGCGAAGGCGAACACCAGCACGATGGGCATGATGGTGTCGAGGAGCCACAGTCCCACGAACAAGCTCGCCGCCAGCCAGACCGCTCTCGCCAGAGCCCGGTACAGGCTGTCCTCGCGCTGCGTCACGTCCGTCCTTCTCTCACGCGAGTCGACTTACCGGGGCGCCACTCGTAACGGGATCCTCGCCGGCCCCCAGCGTCATCGAGCCCCGTGTGCGATGTCGAATCAACCGGGCAACTCGATCCGCACGGTCTGGACGCCATCAGCTACTTGAATCTCCACCACCTGCGGCTCGCCGGTGTCCTCGATGGCGCTGATATCGCCGCTCCGCTCCAGGTAAGCCACGCGCACCTTGCTCGGATCCTCGAGCTGCGCGGTCGACCGCAGCGCCCCCAGCAGGTCGCGCTCGGTGATGTTGCTGCTGCGCATCTCGTCCCACTGGAGCTCGCCATCCCGAATCAGCACGCGCTCACTTCCCTTGAAGGCCTTGCCCAGTCTGTCCGACCGGAACGTCAGGACGGCGACGAGCCAGTGCAACCCGACGAGCACCGCGCCGGCAGCCAGCGTCGGGAAGAAGTCGGACGCGCTCGTAATGGCGCGGCTGACGACGGACCCGAACATGATCGCCAGGATCACGTCGAACGCCGTGTTCTTCCCGAGGAAGCGCTTCTCGCCCACACGGACCAGGGCCACGGCGACGACGTAGACCACCAGCGCGCGAAGCATCATTTGCCACAGGCTGAGGTTGTCAGCATCTAATCCGAGCGCCCAACGGGCGACCCTCCAAGCGTCCGACTCCATGCAGGCCCCTCCTCAGCGCCCAGGGCCGTCTCTGCCACCGGTGGCGGGTGCCGGACCCGGTTGGGGCGGAGAGGGCGGTCTCATCCTCCAGCACGCGCGCGGACCGGGCGAGTAGCTGACCATCACCGGCCGGCGGGCGCGCCTGGTCAGAGCTCAATCCGCTGCCCCCGGCCCGAGCACGAGTCGGCCTACTCGCCGTCCAGCCGGTACCGCAACAACGCGCCGACGCCGCCGATCTGCTGGAAGGGCACGTGGTTCTCCACGAGTTCTACGTCGGCTCCGGTCGTCGCCGCCAGGCGGATCAACTTCCTGCGCGTCTCCTCGCCGATGTCCGCCTCGGGGTCCAGGAGCAGCACATCCGCCTGCCCGTACTCGAGTGCCGTTCGGGTCCGCTCGAGGCCGGCCACGCCCAGCCCGTCCGATCGCACCGCGCTGACGAGTCGATCGGCCGCCGCGGCCGCGTCGTCCGCCTCCGCTCGCGAGAGGACTGGCCCGATCTCGGCCGCGAGCTCGTCCCGCGGGGCGCGGATGTGCACCCGCAGTGCCGATCCCGGCATCAGTTCGGCGACTCGCGGCGATAGGGCAGCCTGAAGCGGGGTGATCGCCACCTCGTCGCCCGCCAGGATCAGCCGCACCGCGCCCTCGCGCTCGGCCAGCCGTTCGATTTCAGTCGCGGCCTCGCGCGCGAAATCCGCCCGATGCTTGTCAATGTGGCGCTGGTAGCGCGCCTGCGACCAGCCACCCATCGACCGCTTGCGGTAGTGGACGCTGTCATCGTCGGGTCCGCCCAGCTCTTCCAACGCCCCCACCCGAGTCACGAACAGCCGAGCGGTATTGGAGTCAACCAGCGCAACGACCGCCGTCTCCTGCTCGTCCAGCAGGCGCGCGAGCTGGAACAGGTCCGGCGCCGGGCCGGCCGAGACCTGGTTCTCGAACGCCACGCCGGCCTGGACCGTCGCGAACACGTCTCGGCCGGCGCAGGCAAAGATGGCCAGACCCTGCGTCGAGGATGCCACCTCGTCGGCGAGGTACCGCTCGATGCGCGCGACGTCAGCCCGGAAGGAGTCCAGCGCCTGGCCCCGGGGTCCCAACGTCTTTTCGATTTCGCGCACCCGGTCCTTCAGAACGATGAGCCCAGAGCGAATGGCCGGGCTCTCGCCGGTGGCCTGGGAGCGCATGTCCAGGTAGGCGCTCAGTACGGGCAGCTCGCCCGGCTCCAGGTTGGCGAGCTGTCGGAGGACTTCACGCATCGTCGGACTCCCGTCCTGCCCCGACCGCCGGAGCGTCGACTTCGCCGTCGAGAGGCTGCTCGCGATCCCGCAGCGTCGCTTGCTGCTCGGTCAAGCGCTGCTTGTCCTGCTCGTAGATGCGCAGCGCGTGTTCGGCCGCGCGCACTCGGTCGATCGGCAGTTTGCCGGGCATCGCCTTACCTCCCGCGGTCGGCCCGCTGATAGCGGTGCAGTGGGATCGGCGGACCGGTCGACCGGCCCTGATCGTTGGGGTCAACGCGGCGGTCGGGCAGGTCCAGGAGGTCGAGACCACTTGCCTCATCCCGCACCCGGCGGACCGGGACCGGCTCGGTCCGCAGCCATACCTCGAGTGTTGGATGCACCCGAGCCTCCGCCAGGTGGCCACCGAAGGCCGAAAAGTCTCGCCAACTGAAGACGCCGTGGATGTGGAGGAAGGGCTCACCATCCTTGAGCGAGCTGTTGCCCTGGAAGCTGACTACCTCCAGCTGCCCCTCGCACTCGCGGTACTCGTACGCGCGTGTTTCGGCGTTCCAATAGCCCAGGAGCACCCACTGCACCGCGCCGGCCGCGCTGAGGTTGGCGAACTCGACTCGTTCGGCGCGCAGGAAGTCGGTCAGCGTCCTGACTACCGGCTCGCCGCTTTCGAGACGGACTACGTAACGCCCGCCGAACTGTTGAAATCGCATCTGGTCCTTCCCGCCCGCCACTCGTCCCCGACTCCGTTCCTGACGCCCCTGACTTCGTCTGGCCGCACGTCGCGCTGCTCACGATCCTCGTGGAAGAGCTGGCGCTGGGCCCGAGCCTGCGTGTCGGGGTCGTTCTTCCACTGCTCCTCCTTGGCGCGGTGGCTCTGGAACTGGAACAAGACCAAAGCGGCCACCACCAGCGCCAGCGTACCGCCGAACAGCACGATCTCGTTTGGCTGCTCCCACCGGATGAAGTGCTCGAGGAACGTCACCCCCATGATGACGATGACCACGCTGACGATCTTCGACTCCAGGTCATTCAACGTCTGCACGCCGAGCGCGGTCGTGACGTTGGGCGGAGTGATGAACAGGCTGTAGAGCCCCACGCCGACGATGTGGAACACCACCGCCTTGAGCATCACGCTGACGATCTCGAGGAACTCGACCGTCAGGTTCACGGAGCCGAGCTCGGCGCGCGCCACGGACTGGGCCGCGTTCCAGACGCTCAGCACCGCCATCCAGGCGCCCAGGACGAACAAGGCCATCGCGACCAGCACGACGAAGCGGGTGGCGCCCGATCACCGCGGCAAACTGTGCCGTCGGCGTCGGATTGCCACACGGGCGTCGGTCGGCGTCAGTCGGCCGCGGCGCCTGCCCACTTCTTGTCATCTGCGATCCCTCATTGGGCAGGGGCAGCGCGCTGCCCCTGCCCGCATCACGCGGCGTCACTCTGCCGCCGCCACGCGGACAAACCGACCAGGCAATGACTGCCAGCCCCCGGGTCGCAGCAGTCACCACATCAGCGTCGGGAGCGGTCAGCAGCTATGGATGGCTGCCTGCCTAACAGGCTACGGCTGGTGCACCGGCGCGAGGCTCAACACCGCGTAAGAACCGGCTCAAGGTTGCGTTAAACGCAAGCTGACGACGCGCAGAACACCGCCGAAGCGTCGGCGTGTGCGACGGCCAACCCGCACGAGCTGTCACCGCGGCTGCCGAGCGGTTTTACGCAACTTTGATCGCGCCTTCACCAGGGTTTGACGGGCGGTTGGCTACGCCCCGGTAGGCTAATCAAGGAAGGCCGGCGGCACCCCCCGGGCGCGCTGCCGCGGGGGGTGGCCCGGGGGGCGCCCGCCCCCGGGGGGCGGGCGCGGGGGGGGTGGGGGGGGGGGGTCACGCCCACCCCCCCGGCCCCCCCCCCCCCCGGCGCGCGGGGACGCGCCCCGCTGGGACCTACAGAACCGATT
>JAUJPG010000056.1 GCA_030447245.1 Chloroflexota bacterium
GAGCGTCGGTCTACGGAACCGAAGGTCAGAGGTTCGAATCCTCTCGGGCGCGCTATTGGAACCCCTGGTAACCCGGGGGTTCTTCCATTCTGGGAGCGGTCGCAAGCGGCAGATCGGAGCGGGAGTACCACTCGGGAGTACCAAACCGACGCGCCCGCGCAATCGACGGGCATTGAGCACAGCACGGTCCACGGCCGAAGCGACCTTGATCCAACCCATGCGCGATACACGATCTGTCGCCTCGTTGGACTGCACTCTGAGCTCCCCGACCAGCGCGGCGGCCGCCGGAGAAGTAACGCTCACGGCTGAAAGGGCGTGCGCTACCTGAACCTCAGGCTTCGCGAGGACGTCTCCCTCGTCGGGACACCGGGCCATCCCCTTGCGCCCGGCTGCCGCTGGGCGCGGGCGGTCTGGTTCGTGGGCGGCCAACCAACGCTGAGCGTGGCAGGAGCCTTGACCCTGGCGCTCGGTCTCCTGGATTGTGTCGAACGCAAGCAGAGCCAATCCAGATCGTGGGAAGTTCAGTAAGTCCCGATGAAACAGGCGGTGTGGACGCCGGACGCCGATCAGCAGCTCGGCAAAGGGTTAGTCCAGCCTGAGCCCACATTAGGCTCAAGCCATGCCGCTACTGCGCTGCACCGATGAGGAGTGCGGCCATGAATTCCCCATCAGGTCGTCGCTGGCCGTCGGCTCACCGTGCGAAGAGTGCGGCGCCGACACCGTGGAAGTGGACGTCGATGACGACCTCCCCGGCGAGCTGGTCGGGCCGGAGGTTGATGTGCGTGCGCATCCTGCTCACGCGCGCGAGCGCGCTCGTCAGGTGGCACGCGAGCACGGCTTTCACCATCCGCCGGTGATAGTGCACACCATCGCCCGCCAGCTCGGCTTCACTATCGAGCAGAGCACGCGGCTGGGGACGTTGCGAGCCCGGCTGGTCGGTCAGCACATCGAGGTCAACGCCGACGAGCCGCCAGCGGCACAGCGCTTCTCGGTCGCCCACGAGCTCGGGCACCACTTCCTCGGCAGCCAGCACGGCGACGGGGACACCGCCGAGCAGGAGGCCGACGCGTTCGCCGGCGAGCTGCTGGTGCCCGGTCCCATGCTGCGCCAGGCGCTGGACAGCGTCACCACCGATGCGCGCGAGCTACGCGGCCTGTTCAAGGTCAGCCGCGAGGTGCTCGAGATCGCCGCCCGGCATCACCGGCTGGCCGGTCGCATCAGCGGGCAGCCCTGAGCGGCGCTACTCGAGCTCCTCGAGTGCCTGCTGCAGGTCGGACAGGTAGCTGCTGATCCCGCGGCCGCGCGCGGCCTGCGACTCGTCGATCTGGCTGCGGTCGGCGTAAAGGTCCCTGGCGGTCTGCTGCTCGTCAGCGCCGCGCCGCGAGCGCGCCGCCATGCGCACATCGGCGCCGTGCGCTCGCCGCTCGCCGCCCGCCGATCGATGCAGCGACCCGCGTACTGCCGGCTCGGCCTGCTCCCACGGAACCTCCAGGGTGTGCAGCACTCGAGCCAGGTCGCCCAGATCACCCTTGTCGGTCAACTGCAGGCGGTCGCCCAAGAAGCCGTCCAGATGGTCACCGCGGGCGCCACTGGCCTCAAGCAGCGTTGCACGGTCCCACGCTGCCTCAGCGCCTTCGAGGCGCTCGGTCAAGACCACCGATAGCAGCACCGTGGCCAGCGCCGGCTCAAGCGCCTGTGGCGAGGGCGCGGAGACTTCGACGCTGGTGGCCTTCGACTCGTTTTCGTCGTCGACGATCAGGTGCGCGGGGCTCCAGAGCGCCTGGAGCGCGTCGCCGCGCGCCGCCTGCTCGAGCAGACGAGGGTCGGCCTCGTCTTGGGCGGCCAAGCCCAGCGTGACGCCGTCCGGTGCCGGGGCGCCGGTCAGTAGATGGCGGTACAGCGCCACCATGGCCTCAGCCTGCGGGCGCGCCAGCGCCGCCACCGGCTCGAGCAGCTGCTCGCGCAGCACGCTGCCCAGGTTGGCCATGTCCAGGAAAGTGGGGTAGCCGAGCAGCTCGGCATCCAACAGCAGGTCGTTGTCGGTGGCCAGCTGCGGCATGCCGGCCACGGGGGCCACCAGCAGCGCGTCGCGGTTGTCGGGGCTGCGGCCGATGATGGCCACCACCCAAGCAAAGTCGGCGTCGGCGTCGGGCACCGCGCGCCACAGCGCCCCAGTGCGCACCCCGACATCGTCGTGCGCATGTCGACGGGCGCCACGCATCGGGGCTTTGAGAGACGCGGTCGAGGCAGCGTCGAGCTCGGGCGGGTCGCCAATGACGGCCAGCAACGTGCGGCAGCGCGCGCAGTCGGCGAGATGGTGCTCGAGCTCTTCGTCGGCTTGCAGGCCGAGCCTGACTTCTTCGAGCTCCAGTAGAGAGGGACAGTCGTAGTTGGGATCAATCATCGCTTATCTGCCTCTGACGCCAGTTCGACCACGTTTTCCAGCACCGCGTCGAACGTGGCGTCCGATGACGCGGCCTCACGCACCTTCAACAGTGCGCGCCGCCACTCATTGTCGACCGTTCCCCGGCTGACTCCAAGGCGCGCGGCCAGGTCTTCCAGCGTGCTCTGCGGACGCTCCAGCAGCACCCGCAGCTGACGCTCGGTGAGGTCGGCCAGCGCGATCAGCCCCGCCTCGCGTGCGGCGAAGCTCGCTTCGACCTCGCTGCCGTCGGCGAGCTCGGGGGCGTCCTCGAGCGCTACCGGCGCCGAGGCGTAGGCGTAGGCGAAGCGCGCGCGAAAGCTCGCGTCGATGTGGGCGCCGGAGAGCGCCTGCCCAGTGGCCGCCAGCAGTCCGTGCACGAAGCGCCGGAGGTCCTCGCCGCTGAGCACCGGGTCGCTGCGCTCGCTGGAGGGGTAGCGCAGCAGCGCGAAGTCCCCCAGGCCCCACGCTGCCGAGATGACCTGCTCGTCGCCGCCGGCGAACAGCTCCGGATCGGGCCACTGTGCGAGTGCCCACCAGCGCTCGGCCACCGCGCCAGCGTCGCGCACTGCCACGAACGCCTCTTCGTCGAGTACTTCGACAGCGCGCTCGAGCAGGCGCGGGCCGGCTGCCCGCCGCATCCGCGAGATCAGCCAGTTGCGCAGCGCGCGCTCCAGGTAGCGAGACAGCGCCCGGGGCGTGAGGCAGACGTCGAAGGCTTGCAGCAGCCCGCCGTCGAGCAGCGACTCGGCCAGCCAGGCCTGCACGGTCTCGGCCACCGCGTCGGGGTCATCCCAGCGCCCGCCGGGCACTGGAGCCGGCGCCAGCGTGCGGGTGCGCTGCGCTACGGACACCAGACGCGTCAGGAACGCGTAGAGCTCGGGCGTGACGTCGCCGTCGCGCGCGGCGTCGCGGACGCGCACGAAATCCCCGGCGCTGAGCAGCAGGCCGCTCACAGCTCTGCCTCGAAATCGACCATCACGTCGTTGACGTTGTCGAGCACCCGCTGGCGGTGGGGATCCTCAAGCACCCCCAAGCTCAGGCAGTCGGCCAGGTCGGCGGCCGAAACGAAGTGCGGCAGGTACATGAACCGTCCGGGCTTGTTGAGGCCGGGCAGCAGGCCGGCGGGCACGGCTGTGCCTTGGCTGCCCTGGGTGGAGCGGGGCAGCACCCAGGCGCCGGCGCGCGGACGCTGCTCGACCCGCACGACCATGCAGGGGCGTCCGGGCTTGTTGCGGTCATAGCCGGTGATCGCGTCATCGATGCGCAGGACCTCTCCCACCTCCACGCCCCGAGTATGGCGAGCGGCCAGGCGGCGAGAGCAACGTCAGAAATCGTTGGATGGGTTGGAAAAGCGACGCGCCGTGGCGTCGCGGTAGGTGAAAGAGCACCTAACGCCGCCCATGACCGGCACCACAGAGGAGCCAGCACACCATGTCCGACAAGCCCAGCCAGCGCATCGTCCAGCAGCGGCCCGACGGCCGCTGGGAGGTCATCGCGCCCCATCACCAGCGCGCCAGCGCGGTCACCGACACGCAAGCCCAGGCCATCGACGCCGCCCGGCCCATCCTGCGCAACGCCGGCGGCGGCGAGCTCCGCATCAAGGGCCGCGACGGCCGGCTGCGCGACTCCGACACCGTCGCGCCAGGCCACGAGTCGCCAGCGCGCGACACCAAGTGAACCGGTTCGTCACCGGTCCGTCACCGGCCACGCCAACCATCGAGCACAACAGCACAGGAGCAGAACCAATGAGCCAGACCACCCGCGCGCAGCCTGCTGCGCATCACCAGGTCAGCATCACCGTCAACACTAAGCCGTTCGAGGTGGCCAAGGAGGGGATCTCCTTCGAGGCGATCGTCGCCCTGGCCTTCGGCTCGGTGCAGGCCGGCGAGAACGTCGCCTTCACCGTCACCTACCGGCGCGGGCAGGGCAACAAGCCCGCCGGCTCGCTGGTGGAGGGCGAGTCGGTCAAGGTCAAGGACGGCATGATCTTCAACGCCACCAAGACCGACAAGTCCTGACGCGGCCCTCGAGCTCAAGTCGTCGTGTCGCAGCACATCATCTCCGCCAGCCCCGACCTCGCCCGCCTGCAGCAGGACGGCTATGAGGTCGAGGTGCCGCCCTCCGGTCATCTGGTGCTCGGCCATGTGCCGTACGTGACGCCTGAGCGCCAGGTGGCCTACGGCCGGCTGGTCAGCGACCTGGAGATGGCCGGCGACGTGACCGTCCGCCCGCAGAACCACGTCGTGTACTTCGCCGGCCACACGCCCTGCGATCGCGACGGCCGCCCGCTCATAGCGATCCTCAACTCGAGCGCCCACCAGGTGCTCGCGCCCGGCCTGGAGGTCGACCACATCTTCTCCAGCAAGCCGCCGCAGGGCTACGCGGACTACTTCGAGAAGATGATCACCTACGCCAACCTGCTGGCCGGCCCGGCCCAGGCCCTCGACGCTGCGGCCACCGCGCAGACGCACCCGGTGGTCGCCCCGGGCGATGTCAACACGGTATTCCGCTACCTGGACACCGCCTCGGGTCGCGCCGGCGTCGGCGACCTCGCCGAGCGCCTGGCCACCGAGCGCGTGGCCATCGTCGGGCTGGGCGGCACTGGCGCCTACATCCTCGACCTCGTGGCCAAGACGCCGGTGCAGGATATCCACCTCTTCGACGGCGACCGCTTCCTGCAGCACAACGCCTTCCGCGCCCCCGGCGCCGCGAGCGTGCAGGAGCTGGCCGCGGGGGCCAACAAGGCGCAACGTCTGGCCGACATCTATGACGGCATGCGCTCCGGCATCACGGCTCACCCCTACCGCCTCGACGAGCAGACGGTCGCCGAGCTCGACGCGATGAGCTTCGTCTTCGTGGCCATCGACAAGGGACCGCCTAAGCGACTGATCATGGACCGACTGCAGGCGGCGGGCATCTCGTTCATCGACGTCGGCATGGGCGTGTGGCGCGCCGAGGCGGGCCTGGGCGGTTCGCTGCGCGTCACCACCAGCACCCCGCAGCACCGGCAGGCCGGCGCCCGCATCGCGGTGGCCGCCGCCGGCGCGCAAGTCGACGAGTACGACACGAACATCCAGATCGCCGAGCTCAACGCCTTCAACGCCGCGATGGCGGTCATCCGCTGGAAGAAGCTGCGCGGCTTCTACGCCGACCTCGAGCACGAGCACCAGGCGGTCTACGAGATCGACGGCAACACCATCCTCAACGAGGAACTCGGCGCGTGAAGCGGGCGCCCTACACCCACGAGCTGGTCGAGCGCTTTACCGACGAGCCCCAGGACGGCGTCCTTTACGTCTCGATGGAGTTCGCCACCGCGATGCATCTGTGCATGTGCGGCTGCGGCGAGCCAGTCATCACCCCGCTTGCCCCTACCGACTGGCGGATGACCTACGACGGCGAGACGGTGTCACTGGCGCCGTCGGTCGGCAACTGGAGCATGCGCTGCCAGTCGCACTACTGGCTGGAGCGCGGACGGGTGGAATGGTCCGGGCGCTGGAGCGCCGGGCAGATCGCCACTGGGCGCGCCCGCGACCGGCTGGCCAAGGCGCACGCCTTCGCAGAGGCGCCCGGGCGCGGCGAAGCGCAGCCGGAGCCCGAGCGTCGTGACACTGCGTGGCGGCGCCTGCTGCGGCGCCTACGACCACCGAGCGCTGAGCATTGACGTTGCTTGCCGCCGCGTCGCCATCCGGAGGTCTGGTGATCACATGACTTCGACAAGAACCGGCTCACGCTCTACCGTCCTGAGCATGGGCATGGAGGCCCGCTTGGCGGGCGCAGACCTCAGCCGTCCTCTGGACGCGGTGTTCATCAACTCACCGCTGAAGGACTACGACCTTGCGCCCCGTCTCAACGACTTCACCCTGCCGGTGCTCGGTCTGGGGTACCTGGCCACCTACGCGGCCAGCCTGGGGTTCAACGTGGCCGTGCTCGACGCCGAATCGCTCGGGCTGGGCCTGAGCGAAGTGGCCGACACGGTCAACGCGCTGGCGCCGCGCTGGGTCGGGCTGAACCTCCTGGCCCCGACCTACCGACACAGCGTCAGCCTGCTGGGCAAGCTGTCGCCCGACATCGCGGTGATGCTGGGCGGGCACCAGGCCAAGGCTATGCCGCACGTCATCCTGGCCGACGAGGCCATCCCACGCATCGACGCGCTGGTGCTCGGCGAAGGCGATACGCGAGTCGCGGCGTTACTTGAAGACCTCCACGCGCGCGAGCGCCTGCCCGGCGTGCTGTGGCGCGGGGGTCACGGACACCTAGCGATGTGCCAGTCGCGGCCGCAGGCGGGCTCCTGGCTGGCGCCCGACCTGGAGGCGCTTCCGCTGCTGGACCGGCGCTTCTTGGCCGACGACCCGTTCGTAGCCGAGGACGGCCGACTGGAGGCGGCGGTGGTCGGATCGCGCGGTTGCCCGTACGATTGCGCCTTCTGCGGCGCGGCCATCTCGGCCAACCCGGACGTGCGCTGGCGCCTGCGCTCGCCGGCCGACATTGTGGCCGAGCTCGAGCAGCTGCACCGCGACGGCGTGCGCGCCGTGCGGTTCGTTGACGACCTGTTCCTCGCCCACCCGCGCTTTATGCGCGAGGCGCTGGGCGCCCTGATCGCCGGTGGCATCCCGCAACGTCTGGTGTGGGACGCCACCGGGCGCATCAACGTCCTGGACCGCGCCCCCGAGACGCTCCTCGACCTCATGGCCGCCGCCGGCTGCCGCGAGGTGGCGTTGGGCATCGAGTCGGGCAGTGCCGGAGTGCTGCGGCGCATGGACAAGCGCATCACCCCTGAGATGACGGAGCGCGTTGTTCGGCGTCTCAGCCAGCGGGGCATTGGCGTCAAGGGCTACTTCATCCTCGGCTTCCCCGGCGAGCGGCGCGAGGATCTGCACGCCACCGAAGACCACGTCCGGCGCCTGTGGAAGATCGCCGACGTCGCCGGCGGGCGACTGCGCGCCAGCGCGTTCGAGTTCCGTCCGTACCCCGGCACGCCCGTCTGGCACCAGCTGCTGGCCGAGGGCCGCTGGTCGGCCGACCAGCTCATGGACTACCAGCACGTCGATCTCAGCGCCGATGGCGTCGATGAGGCTCTGCGCGGCCGCGACGAGTTCAACTTCTCCTCGCAGATCCAGTTCGGAGAGACGCCGTTGGTCGAGTTGCGAGGCGCGCTGGCGCGGATCGCGCGCGAGCAGCACGAGCGCAGCCAGACAGGGATCGCTCAGGCCATGCGGTCCGCCTGAGGCGCAACATCGCGTAGGAGATGCTGGCCGCGCGGGTCGGCCACCACCAGCGCCAACAGCGTCAACGGACCCAGATGGGCGCCGCAGTGGGTGCGCCACTCCAGCTCGAACTCGTCCGGCTTGCGCGCCCAAGGCCGGTCGTCGAACAGGCTTGCAGCGCCGGCCTGGACCACGAAGTCACCCACCGGGTAGTGCAGCGGATCGCAGCTAACGTCCCACGCGGCCACCGCCAGACTCCACGGACCCAGGCCCGACAGGCCGGCCGCCTCCTCGAGCAGCGCGCGTCCGCCATCCGGGCCGACCGCCTGATCGGCACCGGTCTCTTGCGCCCAGCCCGCTAGCCGTGTGAGCTTGGGCCAGCAGAAGCGCAAACCCAGCGCCCCCATCTCGCGCTCACCGCACGCAAGCAGCATCGCCGGTGCGGGAAACGCCTGATCGGGAGAGACGGCGTCGACTACCCGGCAGAAGCGCTCACGGGCGGTGTGGGCTCGAACCACCTGGCGCAGCACGGCCGTGGCCAGCGCTTCCCACACCGTCAACGTCGGAAGGCGCAGGACCTGCAGGCGGCCGTCGCCCAGCCCGACTTCCTTCAAGGAGATCTCCGCGCCGATCGCCGACGATGCGGCCTGGCCGCGTAGTTCCTCGCCGCTCGCCAGCGTGCCCTCCACGAGCTGGCTGCCAACACGCTGAACACGCCGCAGCGGCTTGCTGTGGGGACGCCAGCCGTAGTGGTCGGTGAGCACGTGACAGCGGTTCGGCATGCTGCAACGTGCGACGCGAGGCGGACGTTGCTCGACGGCAGCGGGCACGTCGCGCTCTTCGTGCTCTCGCGCCTAGTCCCTTCCGCAGAACACCCTCCTATCGGTATGTCAGTGACCTTGTGCGTGACGAGCGGGGGAAGCTGTTAGGAATGGGTCCAAAGTTCGGCCTTACGTCGTGACACGACCTACGTCGTCACTAGGATTTGAACGAACCGTTCGCTTCGGACGACCAGCGCATGCTCCCGTTGATTCCTGAGGCCGGGCGGGGTCTTGAGCGCTTCAGGCGGGCCCGTTGTGGATGAGAAGGTCGGGGTGTTCAGGACACTGGTCGCTGCACCATTCGTTGTGGTAGGTCGCGAGCCACCGAAATTTGGTTAGGACATTCGGGGATCCCGCATGCGCCGCTAGCCCGGCCACGATGAGCTCTCGGTGGTTTCGAAGGTCACGACCGTTGTGATTTGGTTCGTGACGTCGCGTGAATGGCATGAAATTGAGATAATCAATGAATAGCTCACCGTCGCCTGCGTCACGCCATGTGTATAGGTCGCGAAACCAAATGATGTCCTCGTCGTGACCATTTCTAGTGACGTAATCCCAAAAATCGCCGGGGACGAGAACTCGTGGGAAACGCGCGGCCGTGGATTCTAAGGTGTAGGCCTTTATCAAGCCTTCGCTAAACACGATCTTCTCATCCTCATAGTGTCGACCAATCGCCACGCCGCCACGAACGAGCACGCCCCTGCGAGCAAGGTTCGCTTGCGCCTCGGCAATCAGCTGGAAGAAGGCGTCGAAGTTGTCCATGGTCGCCTTGATAGCGACGATGATGCTGTCGGAAAGTATACGCACAGAAGCGTCGCTCCTCTGCCATCCTGTACGCATGACCAGCGTGCGTTCGGCTTGGTCGACAGCCGCTTTGAGCGACATTATTTTCGACAATGCATCGGCACTGTCCTTCACTTCGAGGACGATCTGGCTGTAGCCCAAGATGTCGATAAACGCGACGAAGTGCTCAACGTAGTGATCAGCGACATTATCGGTACGCGTAGACGTCACGGGATCAGTCAATGATACGTTCGCGTCAAGCACTAGAGGCGAATGCGAACTAAAGCTGCGCGGTCGCGTGCGCCTTGCAACCCGGAGGCGAGCACGTTGTCGCTCGACGGTACCTGGCCGTCTTCGCATCGCTCGATGAACGAGCTGGAGCAGCGCGTTGATGTCCCGAGGCACCGCTCTGTCCGCCCGGTCGGCGCGCGACGAGCCGGATAGGCGGATCCAGCCGAGAGCACCGGTCGTGCGCTGCCCTGAGAGAGACTCCTTCAGCCGTAACCGACATAGGTCGAAGTCGCCGACGTCGCCGTGGGCCGGCGGAGTCCGGCAGAACACCTGGCCGACTCGTGATGGTTGAGCGTTGGAGTTCAGCCCACCGCGCGGCCGGGTGGCTCAGCGACCGCCTTACGGCCCTCGCTGACGCGATCAGCGCTGACCTGGGCGTCACGGCGATCGTCGGGCTGGCCGCCTACGTCTCGTCCTCTCGACTCGTCACACTGGCCGTGCTCGTTGTCATTGGTGTTCCGCTCGCGCTGGCGGGACTTGGGTTCGTACGTCGAGGAGGAGTGTTGCTATCAGCCGATAGCTGCTCTCTTGAGCGACCATTGGCGACCGCGAGCGCCGGTTCAGGCGCCGAGGCCAAAGAGGCTCAACCAGCCGGATGCACTCCTTTCGACAGGTGTCGGCGGATGTCTCAGTCGTGCAGCCTCGCTACAGCGAAACGAACTCTTCGACCTCCAATGCGGGCTCCGTCGCCCCGACGAGGGTCATAGCCCCATATCCATGCCGATCTCTTCCGCCGGTCCCGCAAGATCAGGCGTACGGGTGAGGTCAAGGCTCGGGTCGCGCAGCAGGGTGTCGGCGGCGCGTATCCATTGTTCGCGGTCGAGCACCCCGTGCGGCCGGTCTCCGATCCGCTTGGTCACGACGGGGGGCGGGGCTGTGAGAGCGGCGCGGAGGGTGTCGTTGTCGAGGCGCGGGTCGGCCTGGTCCAGCGCGAGGAGCTTCGCGCGGCTGGCGTCGAGGGCCCTCTCTCCCTCGGTGAGGTTGTTCTCGGGTTGCAGCGCGCGTTCGGTGCTGGCGGGGGAGACGGTGTAGAAGCGGGCTGTCTCTGTATGGCGCGTCATGGCGGTGTAGCCCCATTCGCGGTAGAGGTCTTCGGTGCCGAGGACGAAGGTGTGGTCGACGGTGACGCCTTGGGCGGTATGGGCGGAAATGGCGTAGCCATGATGCAGGTGGCCGGCGTCGAGGTAGCCGGCGCCGATCGTCGTTCGCGTCCCGTCGTGAAGCTCGATGTCGACGCTGCGCGTGTCGGAGTTGATCTCCTGGATGAAGGCGCGGGTGCCGTTCACGATCCCGAGCTGGCGGTCGTTGCGACGGGCGAGGACTCGGTCGCCGATCGTGTAGCCGCGCCGTGCGGCCTTGAGCTCGTCGAGGTCGAGCTGGCCGCTGGCTTGGAGGCGTGCACGGGCGCGGTCGTTGAGGTCGGTGACGTCGGCGCGTCGGTGGGCGATCATCACCGCGTCGACTTCGGGGTCTTGCCGCGATGTCCACCAGTCCTCGACGAGCCGGTCGCGGACCTCCTCGGGGTCGGGGAGCGCGGTGATGCGGTCGTGCTCGCGGTAGGCGGCGGCCCACTCCTCGACGCGGCCGTGGCGCAGGTGCTCGAGTGCGGTCTTGTCCCAAGCGTGGTCTTGGCGGTGCACCTCGCGAAGCTCGACGGCGTCGAGGCGGTCCGCGAGGCCGCGGAAGGCTCCGCCCGTGTTGATCTCGGGGAGCTGGTGGTCGTCGCCGACGAGGACGAGCTTCGCCTGGGCGGTGGCGGCGTGCTCGGCCAGGGCGGCGATGGTGCGGCTGTCGACCATGCCGGCCTCGTCGACAACGAGCACGCTGCCCGCGGGGAGGCGGTGGCCGTCGTCGAGGTCGCGGCGCAGCCGGGCGATGGTGCTGGCGTCGATCCCGGCGCTGGTCTCGAGCTCGAGCGCAGCGCGGGCGGACAGTGCGCACCCGTAGACGCGGTGACCCTCGGCTTCCCAGGCGTCCCGGGCGACGGTGAGCATCGTCGTCTTGCCGGTCCCGGCGGCCGCCCGGACCACCTGCACCCCGTCACCGGAGGTATTGAGCGTGCGGACGGCGTCGCGCTGCTCCCCGGAGAGCCGCGGCGTCCGATCAATGGCTTGCGCAACGGTCTCGGGGCTGACGCGTCCGGCACCGCTTGCACGGCGCTCGAGCGCGCCGTCGATGAGGTCGCTTTCGGTGCGCAGCAGTTCGGGGGTCGAATAGCGCGATTGCTCGCTGTCGAGATCGCGGGCTATGCGGATCGCGTGATCGCTTGCCAGCCAGCGATCGGTCAAGCGTCCGAGGCGCTCGGCGTCGACCCCGTCGCGGTGGGGGGCCCCCCACGCCCGCACCGCGTCACGCCGCGTGAACGTGCTCGCCTTCTGTGTGATCCCCTCGGGCGAGGCCAGGTGCGCGGCGTCGCGAGCGAGGTCGGGATGGCGCGGCAGGCCGTGGTGCAGCAGCGCGTCGAGCTCGGCGCGGTCGAGGCCGTGCTCGGCGGCGCGAGCCCGCCAGTCCTCGCGCAGCCGGCCGACCGGCGGATCGTGCTGCTTGGCCTGCCGGGTCTCAAGCGCCGCCAGCTCACGCGCGCGCCGCGAGCGCCCGCCGTGCTCTTGGAGGTGCTCGGCGATCTCGTGGCTTCGGCGCGAGAAGTGCGCCCGCACCTCCGGGTCGACCCCTTCGACCTCGGCGACGCCCTGCTCGACAGGCCCCCAGGCCAGGCCGAGGCGCTGGGTGAGCTCGGCGCGCAGCGCGGCCTGGTATACGAATCCGGCGGTTTTGGCGTGCTTGAACAGCGTGCGGCTGTCGAGCGTTGTCGTGCGGCCGTCGGCGACGGTCGCGTTGGCGGCCACGGCGTGGGTGTGCAGCTGCGGGTCCCCGGCACGCGAGGAGCGGTGGCGGAAGGCCGCGATCGTCAGCCCGTTCCCCAGGAGTCGCTGATGGCCGTTGCGTCCGCGTCGCGTCCACGTCGCGTGCCCCTCGAGGTAGCCGACGGCCTGCTCGACTGCCGCATCGTGCCCATCGCGCACCTCACGCGACACGACCTCCTCGGCGACCCCGAACAAGACTGACACCGACTTCGGGGCCGAGAACGTCAGGTCGAAGCCAACGACACGCTGGTTGGCCTGGCCCCTCGGCGTCAGCAGCGCGAGAAACGCGTCGCTGTCGACCGGTCCCGCGAGGTTCGCGCTGACCGCGCCCGCGCCCAGCCACCGGCCCGTCGCTTCGCCGTGGCCGGTGTAGTAGTCCTCGCGACCGTCGGCGACCTGCTCGACGTAGTAGCCGGGCGAGCCGTGACCCTCGCCGATGAGCCCGATCGAGAGCATCCACCCGTGGAGTCGCGCAAGACGCCGACCACCCCCCGGGCAACCGCATCAGGCCGATGCCACTGTGTGCTCGGTCTTGGTGGTCGGGGTCGACGGAGCGTTCGGGGAGCAGTGCTGCGGTGCTACGCGGCGGCGGGGAGCTCGTTGGCTAGCAGGCGTGTCAGCCGGTCGATGTCGGCGGCGGTCAAGGGTCCGGGTCGGGCCGCGAGCCGAGCGGTCGCCCGTGTCGTGAGGACGGCGACGTCGCGAACCTGAACGGTGCCGAGGAGCGGGAGGCCGTCGGCGTCGACGATGCACAGACACGCGGTGACCACGACCGCATGGTCGGTGCGAACGCGCAGGAGGTCGGTCACGAGCGCGGCCTGCTTCTCGGCGCCGGCGATGAGCGTGGTGCGGTCGCGCCCGCCAACCGTTAGGTGTTCGGTGCGGGGGGTGAACAGGCCGCCGCGCTTCTCAGCGCGGATGCGGCCCTTGATCGCCTTGAGTCGATGACGGTGACACCGCCCGGGCCGATCGCGAGGTGGTCGATGTTAGCTCTCGAGCCGGGGGTGCGGCGGTCGTGCAGGAGGACGACCCCGGTCTTGGCGAGGCCCTTGACCAGGCGCTCAGCGGTCTTGCGTTCTCCGCGGGCGCCCTCACGCCACGACTGCTCGTGCTGGGGGTCGTTGAGTGCGGCGAGCCCGGCGCCGAGGACCCCGAACTGACTTCGTCGCTTTGCGATGCGCTGCTCGCGTCGTCGCTGGCCCTCGGCCAGGGCCGACGCGCCCGCGTTGCCGACGTCGAGAAGCTCCGTCGGGTGCCAAGGCTCGGTGCAGGGCACGCACCTCAGCGTCTTATCGGGGTGGAACCACGCCTCGATTCGGGCTGGAGCTCCGCGCTGCAGCCGACGCACGTCCCGGCGCGGCGCAGGCGGATGAGTCGTGCTGACACGCGCATAGGATCGGCGGCCTCGGGAGCGGTCGTGAGGTGCGCGGACGGGTGGACGAGGCGCCCTACGGTGCATCGGTCTGAGCGCCGCGGTCCTTGGTCGCTTAGCCGCCGGTCGCGATTTCCCGGGGGGTAGTTCCGGCGTTGCGCGACATAGCGAGAGACGCATGTTGCGATCGACCGACAGCCTGGGCCGCGCGGCCGAGGAATCACCCCTGGCGACGCACCGTTGCCCACGGCGGTCCCCGCGCTGCTCGGCAGGCTCCACGTTCACGCCGTGCTCGACCTGATGGCGGGCATCCGGCTCGACCGCGGGCGTTCCGCGTGAGCACGTCACCGATCCGGCCAGGACGCTTCGACCGATACCAGGCGCCGGCGCCTCCGCATGCCGCAACCCGACCGCTCACCCGCGTCGACGTCATGACCGCCGAGGACGTCGCCGAACTGCTGTGCACGTCGAAGTCGACGATCGAGGATTGGGCCCGCCGCAGGGTCATCCCGTCGCGCAAGCGCGGCCGTCGTCGTTTCTTCCTGCGCTGGGAGATCGAGGCGTGGCTGATCGCCGACGACTGATATGGACGTCGGGTTGTCAAGTGGGCGTGGTCGGTTGCGTCCGCTTGCGGTCGTGGTGGGGCCTGGTTTGTGGGTCGGGTTCTCGGGGCGCGGTCGCCGCTGCGCGACGACGGATCTGCCTG
>JAUJPG010000057.1 GCA_030447245.1 Chloroflexota bacterium
CACCACCCGGGCGAACTTGGCGTAGGCGTACGCGTCCTGCAGGGTGAGCCGGCCATTCTTTCGGGCCAAAGCTTGGCGTCTTGTTGAAGACGGCCTGCTCCGCCGCGTCGGGCCGGCCGTCGTCTCGGCCGACCTGCCGGCCTTTCAGTTTCTGCACGGGCGCTGGCTGGAGGAGTACCTGTTCGAGGTCGCCGACGCCTCGGGGCGGTTCGACGATTGTGCCTCCGGTGTCCGCTTCAACTGGACCTTTGAGGGCGACCCCACCGGCCCCGACGAGGGCCCGGTCGCCAACGAGATCGACTTTGCCGGCACGGCTGGCGGCCGCGCGACGGTGGCTTCCTGCAAGACCGGCTTCCGCGAGGCGGCCGGCCCGCTTTACGAGCTGCTAACCCTCGCCGAGCGCGCGGCCGGCCGCTCGGTCGTGGCCGTGTTCGCGACCAGTGCGAACCTGGAGCTGCCGGCTCGCCATCGTGCCGCCGCGCTCGGCATCCGCGTCCTGGATGCCGAGCGCCTGGCCGACCCCGAACGCGTCCTGGCCGCGTTGCTCGGCACCGCCAGCGGCGGGATGACCGGGTCTCCAGAACGTCGAGGCATGCCCCACCCCTGAACGCGGTTGCCCTCGACACCCGCGTACACTAGACTGCCAGGGCGGAGGCCCGTGACGAGCCGTTCGGCGGGTTGGATGCCCAGCTTACACCGGTCATCCCGCACCAGCAGGACCACCTGATCGACAGGACCGGCAAGACGATCGTGTTCGTCACCCTCGACCTGACCGAGGCGATCACCCTGGCCGATCGGGTCATCGTCTTCGCCGGCCTGAAGATCTCGGTCGCCTCCTCACTGGTCGGCGCGGTCGTCGCCGAGCTGATCTCCGCGAATCGCGGCCTCGGCTCGATCCTGGCGACCACGTCAAGCATGTTCGACACCGCCGGCCTGTTCGCCGGCCTGGCGATGCTGCTGGTGATCGCGCTGACGATGAACGGGCTGGTCGATCGCTTGGAGAAGCGCCACCCGCGCCGGAAGCTGCTGTAGTAGAAAAGCCAGCCATCAGCCATGCGCATTAGCGGCGGATTGCTAATGACGGACTGCGAAGGAGTATCCAATGCAGCAAGATCCTGATTCCGCCGCGTTGGCCGGCGTCAGAGTGCTCGACCTGTCGCAGTTCGAGGCTGGGCCGTCCTGCACCGAGACGCTGGCGTGGCTCGGCGCGGACGTGATCAAGGTCGAGGAGCCGACGCTCGGCGACCAGGGGCGCTTCGCCTCCACCGACCGCGCCGGCGTCGACTCGCACTACTTCATGCTGCTCAACGCCAACAAGCGCAGCATCACCTTGCACCTGCGCGAGCCGCGCGGCAAAGACATCTTGTGCCAGATGCTCCCCCAGGCCGATGTCTTCGTCGAGAACTTCGCGCCGGGGACCGTCGAGCGCCTCGGCTTCGGCTACGACGCGGTCCGCGCGATCAACCCGCGGATCATCTACGCCCAGGTCAAAGGGTTTGCGCCGGAAGGACGGTACGCCAATCGTCTGTCGTTCGACTTCATCGCCCAGGCCGTTGGCGGCGTGATGAGCGTCACCGGCGTCGCGGACGGACCGCCGATCCGGCCCGGCGCGACGCTCGGCGACACCGGTGCCGGGCTGCATCTCGTCATCGGCGTCCTGTCAGCGCTCTACCAGCGGGAGCGGACCGGCCTGGGCCAGCGGGTCAGCATCTCGATGGAGGACGCGGTCACCAACTTCTGCCGAATCTCGTTCGCTCGCCAGTCGATGACCGGGCGCGCTCCGGACCGCGTCGGCAACGCCAGTCCGCTCGGCACGAGCGCCCCCTGCAACGTCTATCGCTGCGCCCCCGGCGGCCCCAACGACTACGTCTACATCTACGCCACGCGGGCCGGCAACCGCCACTGGGACGGCTTGCTGCGGGCGATCGAGCGCGAGGACCTGATCGGCGACCCGCGCTTCTCGAGTCCCGAGGCACGCTGGGAGCACCGCGCCGAGATCGACGTCCTGCTCGCCGCGTGGACCGCCGCCCGGACCAAGTACGAGGTGATGGACCTGTTGGGCGAGGCCGGCGCGCCGGCCGGCGCCATCCGAGACCTTCAGGAGATCGTCGACGATCCGGAGATGCGGGCACGCGGAATGGTGGTCACCGTGGACCACCCCGCGCGCGGCCCGTTCACGATGCCAGGCTGGCCGGTCAAGATGACCAGCTCACAGGTTGAGGTCACCGCCTCGCCGCTGCTCGGCCAGGACAACGCCGACGTCTACCACGAGTGGCTCGGCTACTCGGCCGACGACCTGAAGCGCCTAAAGGCCGAGGGCGTGATCTAACCGCCCCACTCATGCGCGGGGCGAAGCGCTGGCCGGAACCGTCAGGCTGCCGCCGTCCTGGCGCCCCACTCGGTCCCGGAGACCGTCTTCCTGGCTGACCGCGTCGCCCTGCTGAGCTATCGCCCCGGTTGGATCCAGCGCGTCCTCTAGTCCCCTCGACTGCCCTCGGGGTCTCGCAATCACCAGGGACTCAACCTTCGACGATCTCGTCACCCAACTCCACGCTGACCTCAGCGAGCTGTGGCAACAGGCCGTGCGTCGTGCGCCCCCAATGACTTAGCGCGCTGCAGGAGGCGGCGGCTTCCTGGCGGCGCGGAGCATGCGGTTGACGACCTCGTCGAGCTTGCCGGCGAAGCGGCCGCGATCGCGCGGGCTCAGGGGCGGCGGTCCGCCGCCGTAGACGCCGCTGCCGCGGAGGTACTGCGCCACCTCGCGGGTGGCGAGCAGGCCGCCGATGGCGTCCGGAGTGAACTCCTTACCTCGGAAGTCGATGCACGCGGCGCCCCGCTCCACCGCCCGCCCGGCGAGCGGCAGGTCGGCTGTTGTGACCACGTCGCCGGCCTCGACGTGCTCCGCGATCCAATCGTCGGCGACGTCCATGCCACCCTCGACGATCATCAGCTCGACGCCCGGCGTGTCGGGGACGCGCATCCGACTATTCGCGACGACGACGACCGGCAGCCTGTAGCGCGCGGCCACTCGGTAGATGTGCTCCTTGACCGGGCAGGCGTCAGCATCGACGTAGATCTTCACGGACGGCCAGGGCGCAGCGAGTCCGATCCGGCTGGGCCGCCAGGGAGGATGCACCGTGGAGACTCGCGCGTCACGCCTCTTCTGTTCGCCGCCGGATGCATCGCCGCGCCGATCCGACGTGTCACCCTGGATGCTGCGACCATCCCGCCGACGATCGTCGTGCCGCTCACGCGCCCCTCCCCGTCCCTGGCATCGACGCCGATTCGGGGGTGCCGATCCGATCGAGCATTGTACTCGGTGGACCGGCGGCCAGTCGGTGGTCGCCTTGACGCACCGCGCGTCCTGGCGTAGCGTCCTCTCATCCGGATCGACGTGGTCCAACGCGCGGCGGAGAGGATCGGGAAGCATGCGGCTCGAGGGCAAAGTGGCGATCGTGACCGGTGGCGCGCGCGGCAACGGGCGCGGGATCGCCGAGGGGTTCGCGCGCGAGGGGGCCCTGCTGGCACTCGCCGACGTCAACGCTCAGGGCGCCGAGGAGACCGCCCGCGAGATCGCCCAGCGCTGCGGCGTCGACGCGCTCGCGGTCCAGTGCGACGTCGCCCAGTCGGAGTCGGTCGACCGGATGGTCGCTGCAGTCCTGAAACGGTTCGGCCGCGTCGACATCCTGGTCAACAACGCTGGCATCCTGCCCCAGGCGCCCTTTCTGGAGATGACGCCCGGATTCTGGACGACCGTCATGCGCGTCAACCTGGACGGCGCTTTTTTCTGCTCGCTGGCCGTGGCCGCCGAGATGGTCAAGACCGGCGGCGGCTCGATCATCAACGTCGAGTCGATGGCGGCCACCCAGGCCCCGCCGAACAGCGTCGCCTACTGTGTCTCGAAGGGCGGGCTGCACATGCTCACACGGTCGATGGCCGTCGACCTGGCGCCCCACAACATTCGCGTCAACGGGATCGCGCCGGCGATCATCCTGACCGATCAGACCCGTCACATCTTCGAGAACGATCCGGCCGGCCTCGAGCGTAACCTCAACCGTGTCCCGATGGGGCGGGTCGGCCACCCCGAAGACCTGGCTGGCGCGGCGATCTTCCTGGCCAGCGACGAGGCCGCCTACATCACCGGCGCAAGCCTGCCAGTCGACGGCGGCTACCTGGCACGATAGCGGTGGGTCTCCGTTGCCCTGGAGCCGCCCGGCGCGCTAGCGTACCGAATCAGTCTCGTGCGGGGGCACGCTCCGCACGAGCGGGGCAGTGGGAGCAAGACATGACTCAGCAGACACGCGTCCGCGTCTACACCAAGCCTGGTTGAAGCAGCTGTGCGATGACGAAAGCGCTGCTTTCGCGTCGTGGCGTCGAGTTCGACGACGTCAACGTAGCGGCCGATCCGTCGGCCATGGACGACCTTCGCGCCCTCGGCATTATGAGCGTTCCGGCCGTGATCGTCGGGGAGCGCTCGATGAGCGGCTGGAACCCGACCCAGCTTGCCGAGCTCGTCGGGATCGACCACCAGGAACGGTCTGTCCCGCCGGATGAGCTGATCAGGACGGTGCGGCTGGTGTTGGACGCCGCGATCCGCGCGGCGCGCCAGGTGCCAGAGGACTGCTGGGAGACCACGCATCCGAAGCGCGACCGACCCTTACGCGAGCTGGTGCGTCACCTGTTCCAGGTTGTCGAAGTGAGCGTGGACGCGGACGTCCTGGGTGTCTTCCCTGCCAAGCTGTGGCTCCAGGAGGTCGACGTCCCGTTCATGACCGGCAGCGCGCGCCTCGTCCGCTACGGCGAGACGGTCCGCCAGAAGTTCGACACCTGGTACGCCGTCGTCGACGCTGAAGCATGTGCGCGGACCATCGACGCGGACGTCGGCCCGCGTACCCTGAGCCAGGTGCTCGAGCGGACCCGCTTGCACGCCGGGCAGCACCTCCGCCAGCTGTACGTGTTCCTGGAGATGTGCCGCGTGACGCCGGAGCGCCCGCTGACCGTCGACGAGCTGCGCCGGCTCGGGTTCCACCAGCTCCCGGAGGAAGTCTTCTAGAGCCGCGGACGAGCGTCGTCCTCAGCTTGCTGGCCCCCTGAGCAACGTCGGCGCTGAGCTTGTCCCCTCGTCGCCCTACAAGGCACCCTACAACCATGAAGAAGACGAGCGTCTACCTCAATGACGAGCAGGCCGAGCGGCTGAGGCAGGCGGCCGAGGCCGAGGGTCGTCCACAGGCTGAGATCATCCGAGACGCTATCGTCCAATACACGAGCCGGCCCGTGCTGCCGCGCACCTTCGCGATGAGCGGCATCGCCGAAGGGCCCGGCGGCTCTATCGCCGACATCCCGGAGGAGGAGCTCCTGCGGGGCTTCGGAGAGTGACACTCGTCGTCGACGCCGGCCTGCTCGTCACCATGGCGAATCGGCGCGACCCCCTCATGCCTATCGTCGACCGAAACTTACGAGAAGAATCCGGCGGGCTTATCTTGCCAGCAGCCGTGTCGGCCGAAGTCGACTATCTCGTCCGGCAGCCGCTGGGTCGGGCGGCCGGCAGGGCATTCCTCTGCGAGCTCGCGGACGGCAAGTTCCGCGTCGAGTGCCTGCACGCGCACGAGTACGCCTTCATCCTGCAGTACGACGAACAGTACGCCAACCTGGACGTCGGCCTGGCCGATCTCTCGGTCGTTGCGCTGGCCTACCGTTTTCGAACACGCCGCGTTCTGACGTTCGGCGAGCGACATTTCCGCGTCCTGCGCCCGCTCGACGGCGGCAGCTTCGTCCTGCTTCCCCGCGACGACGCCTGAACCGACCACGCACCGCGCCCCACGCGTCGGCCAACCGGGTCGGCGATCTCTGCTATCGTTGCGCCATGAGTGAGCCTGGCCGCCCGATCAAGGTGCCCCTCCAGCTTTCCGAGCCGGAGGCGCTCGGCGAGCTGACGCGCCAGGTGTTTTTCTCGCCGGCCACCACCCATAATCGCTACCAGAAGTTTGCCGTGGTCAAGGGGAGGCCGGGCGCGAAGGGAGCGGTCCACACGCACCTCGGCGAAGAGGTGGTCTACACCATCTCAGGGCGCTGCATCCTGCGGATCGACGGCGTCGATCACCTGCTTGAGCCAGGCACCGCGTTCCTGATCCCGCCGGACACCGAGCATCCGGCCACCGTCATCGGCGAAGAGCCCTGGTTCGCGGTCGCTGCCTACTGCGACGAGTGCGTCCTGATGAAACAATACCGCGGCCGGGGCGACTAGCGGCACAGGATCCGAGCCCGGGCGGAGAACGGCCGACCGGCTGGAAGATGAGCCTGACCTGACCCGAATGGCCGGGCTGCTTCGCCCACAACCAGACCCCCTGCTATCATCCGCCGCATGGCGCTCTCGGCGATCGTGATCGGGGCGGGGGCGCTCGGGGCCGCGACGGCCTACCACCTGACGCGCCGCGGGGCCGAAGTGGTCCTGGTAGATCAACACGCGCCCGGCTCGCAAACCTCGCCGCGCGCGGCTGGCCTGTCGCAGAAGGCGGCATCGACCGAGACGATGGCGCGGCTCATGATCGAAGCGACCGAGGCGCTGGCCAGCTTCGAGCAGGACACGGGTCGCTCGATCGACTTCCACCGCTCCGGCAGCCTCAAGGCCGCCTACACCGAAGACGGTGAGGCTCGCATGCTGGCCGACCTCGAGCGGCTCCGCGGGCTAGGCGTCCAGGTCGAGCTCGTCTCGTCGGCCGAGGCCGAGCGGCTGGCGCCCTGGTTCAAGCCCGGCGAGGCTCGCGCGATCGGTTACGTCCCGAGTGACGGCTACCTGGAGCCCTCGACGCTGCCGATCGGCTTCATGCAGCGGGCCGTCGAGCTAGGCGCTCGGGCCATGCCGTTCACCCGCGTGACTGACGTCCTGCAACAGGACGGTCGCGCGGTTGGCGTGGCGACCAATCGCGGTGAGCTGCGTGCCGACATCGTCGTCGACGCGGCCGGGGCCTGGACGGCGCCGATCGCCGCCCGGGCCGGCATCCGGATCCCGCTCCAACCGGTCCTCCACCAGCTCTATGTCACCGAACCGATTGCCGACGTCGAGCCGCTCCAACCAGTCGTTCGATTGCTCGAGGCGAGCGTCTACGTCCGTCCGGAAAAGGGCGGGCTCCTGTTCGGCGGCTACGAGGATGCCCCGCGGCCGGTCGACCCGGGCACGCTTCCCTCCAACTTCCAGATCGCCACTCTGGAGCTGGACCTGGGCGTTCTGCGTTCGCTGACCGACGAGGTCGCCGCGCACTTCCCGGTCCTGGACAACGCCCCGCTCGCCGTCCACCGTGGGGGCCTCCCCACCATGACCCCGGACGGCCTGCCGATCCTCGGCCTGATGCCCAGCCTGGACGGCTTCTACGTCGCCTCCGGCTGCAACGTCGGCGGCCTGAGCCTGTCGCCCGCGGCCGGCCGCGCTCTGGCCGACCTGATCGTCGACGGCACGAGCGATCCTGACCTCGGTCCCCTCTCCGTCGAGCGCTTCCGCGACGGCTACGCCGACCCCGCCGAGCTTCAAGCCGCCTGCCTGGACCGCTACGCCCGCAGGTACGTCAAGTAGCCGCGCTGGCCACCCCTTGACCGATCAAGGGCAGCCGAATCACGCAGTGGTGCATCCGCCAGGTCTCAAGCCACGCGAGGGAGACGTCCGACGCCCGGCTCGCGTCGAGATTGATGCCGTCGCAAGTGAGACATTGAGGCGCTCCTGGAGCGTCTCGCCGCTCATGATGCCGCGGTACCAGCCGCCACCTGCCCTCGACGGGCTTGCGCCTGGGACCACCAGGGTGCAGAGGTGATCAACGACATCCGCGCCCTGCTGACCCGCCATCTGCCTGGCTACGAGGTCCAATCCATAGCCAGGCTGGGTGAGGGATGGGACAACGTGGTGCACGAGGTGAACGGTGAGCTGATCATCCGGAGAAGTAGAGAGGCCGACCCCGCCCGTCGGAGTGAACTGACTCGGCGCGAGGCGGATCTGCTGACCGTGGTGACCGAGCTGTCCACGTTACCCGTTCCAGAGCTGATCTTCGCCGACGTCGAGGCGGGCGTCCTCGCGTACGTCAAGCTCCCAGGCCTTCCCCTCAGCGAGCATCCAGTAGCGGAACCCGAGCGGCTGGCGGCCACCCTGGGCGCGTTCGTCAGCCGCCTCCACCGGGCTCCCGTGGAGAAGATGGAGAAGATGGTGCCGCGGGACACCGATTCCCTGATGACGTGGCGGCAGCACGCCGAACGCGACTACCGCGAGATTGCGGAGCAGATACCGGCGGCGCTCCACTGTGTGGTCGAGGATTTCCTCGACCGCGCGCTGCCGGCAGAACCCCAGATCGTGGCGTTCTGCCACAACGACCTGGGCAGCGAGCACCTGCTGGTGGACGTCGAGGCGAACACCGTCACGGGAGTCATCGACTGGAGCGACGCGGCCATCGCCGATCCCGTGTACGACCTCGCGTTGATCTACCGGGATCTCGGTCCGAAGATCTTCGATCTGACGCTGGCCCATTACGAGGGCCACTGTGACGACACCGACCGTGAGCGGGCCGTCTTCTACGCCCGTTGCTCCCTCCTCGAGGACATCGCGTATGGCGTATGCACCGGCGCACGCCGATACGCCGAGGCCGGTCTGGCACACTTCGCCCGGACCTTCACGTAGGGCACCACGTCCGCGGTGCGCCGGCGACCCGACCGCGATGAGAGGGCCGAGCCCCCTCGGTGACGATACGCAGCAATGCCGATCGACTTCATCTGATGAAGGGACACCTCCGGTTGCGGCCACGGTCGGAATCCGCCGCGCGGTACGCGAGGGCGGCCGTCATGTGTGGCGCGGCCTACGCTGCGCTGGTCGCCACGGTTGCGCTCGGCTGGGCACGGGCATTCGACGTGCCGATCAGCGAGGCGGCTTACATCCTGCAGCCGTGCTGGATGCTGACGGCGAGTCAGGCCGTCAGCCCGCTGCTGGCTGGCGAGGTGAGCCTGCTCTATAGCGGCGCACTCGCGCTGCTCTGCGCGTGGCGCCGGCGACCGCTCGCGAGTCTCGCCGTGGTCGGCCTGTTGCTCGGAACTGTCGCCGTCGAGCTGGCCTTCAAATACGGGCTCGATCAACCGCCCCCGCGCGCTCTCCTCGGCCGGTTCGAGCGGCCGGATTGCTTCGGCCTTGGCTACCCTCTCACCTCCGTGCCGACGCCGAGCTCGCTGCCGAGCGGCTACGCCATCCGCGCGGCCTACTTCGGCCTGCTGCTCGCGGCCCTGGTCGGGGCCCGCTGGCCGCGCCTGACCGGCCCCGCTCGATGGTCGCTCGTGCCGATCCTGGCCGTGCTGGGTATGAGCCGCGTGGCCGTCGCCTGGCACTGGGCCAGCGACGTCCTGGCCGGCCTGCTCCTCGGCACCGCGTTTGCCTGCCTGGCCCTGGCCCTGGTGGATGGCTTCCGCTGGCTACGCCCGCCGACCGCGGGCCGCGCCGCCGACGCCCTGGCACGTTCGACCGTCTCGGGTGGCGTCGAAAGTACGTAGCCCGCTATGGTGCCCGGCGACCTCATGGACGAGCGACGCCCAATCGGCACCGAGGAGCGACGCGGATGACCGCCCGCGTCGCGGTGGACCGCGACAAGATCGCCGCGTTCTGCCGACGTCCCCTGGCAGCAGATAGTCGGCCTACGGAATCGACTGACCCACGGCTATGCCGACGTCGACTTGGACATCGTATGGGGGATCGTGACTCGAGATCTGGCGCCCCTCATTGTCGTCCTGGACGAGTAGGTCAGGCCTGAACTCGCGGATTGCTAGAGCACCCCGGCGCGCTCGGCCAGGGTGAAGAGGCGTTCGCGGGTGGTGGCGGAGAGGTCGGCGCCGGGGAGGCGGCTCACTGGTGTGGCGATAACGCCACGAGCGTGGAGGAGGGCCTTGGCGGCGCCGACGAGCAGACCGAGGGACTGGGCGCGGTAGACCATGAACGGCAGCAGCTCGGCGTAGCTTGCGGCGGCCGTCGCGTGGTCGCCGGCAGCGTGGGCGCGCCAGGCTCGGACGAGCTGGGGAGTGGCGTCGGTGCCGGGGATCAGGCCAGCGCTGCCGGCGTCGAGCACGTCCGGCAGGTACAGGCCTCCGTGGCCGCCGAAGATGCGCAGGCGGTCGCCGGCCGCCTGGCGGGCGCGGACGGCGTTCTCCCAGAACGGTAGCGCCTCGATCTTGTAGGCGCCAACGTTGTCCAGCTCGCGGGCCAGGCGGAGGACCAGCTCGACCCCCAGCTCGACGCCGATGAACCCCGGCGCGTCCTGGACCATCAGCTCGCGGTTGGGGACCGCGCGGGCCACCATCTCATAGTGTGCCCGCACCGCGTCGGTCGACCAGTCCGGGCGGCGCGGCGGGGCCACCATAACCCCGGCGGCACCGCTGGCCGCGGCGTGGGTGGCCAGGCGCGCGGCGTCGTCGGTCGTCTCGGCGGTGCAGCCGACGAGCAGCGGCAGACCCTCGGCCGCGACGTCCGCGACCGTCTCAGTGACCTGCTCGCGCTCCTCGATGGACAGGTACCCGCCCTCGCCGCCCAGTCCCAGCACGGCCAGCCCGTCGGCACCAGCTTCGATCTGCTGGTGGGCCAGCCGTCGCAACGACGTGTGGTCCACCGCGCCGTCCAGGCCGAACGGCGTCACCAACATCGGAACGACGCCGTGGAGCGCTCTCATGGCCGGTCCCGCCCGGTTGACGGCGGACTGGCCGCCGCTGGATCGGCCTGGCGCTTGCGGCCCTCTCGGCGGGGGGCGAACGCGTTCGAGGTCCCCTTGGCCATGCCGTACAACCCTCGCTGGTCGATCGCCAGCGGCACGAACAGCCAGGTCTTCCACGGATTACCGGCGACGTAGGCAGTCGCATCGGTGATGTGCATGCCGTGAGCATAGCCCGGCCCGCCTGAGCATCGTAAGGGCCAGGCGTACGCCCGTCAGAAACGAGTCGCGAGGGTGCCCGGGGGTGGCCGACGAAAAGCGTCGAGCGGCCCGTCTCAACGCCGTCCCAAAGGCAGTGCCGGCACCGGCAAGCCCTTGCGCCGAGAGGCTTCAGTATGGTCCACTCCGCGGAGTCCCGCGCTGGACGCGCACAGCTGCGTGGGGCTCCCGTGGCACGTTGGGCCTCTTTCAGGGTGACCGAGACCCGCCCGCGGAGCTGGCGACCCGCCTCCTTTGGGCGGGGGCGCGACCAGGTTCGGAGCCCTTGCCGATGGCCGTCCCCCTACCGATCAGGACCTTTGTACTGCCCCGCGTCGGGAGCGCCACGGCGCTCGGCGTTCGTGCTGACGTCCTGCTGGCGGGCGGGCTGGTCGGCCTGGCGTTTGCCGTCCGCTGGCCGTCGCTGCTGCTGTCGCCCCAGTTTCCGTCGATTGGCGGGACGATTCTGCGGGCGCTCGACGTCGCGGATGGCCGGGCGCTGCCGCTCAATGACCAGGCGCCGTATCTCGGGCCGCTGCTGGTCTACCTGCTGGCCGGCGTGTTCAAGCTGTTCGGGCCGAGCGTCGAGGCGCCGCTGCTCCTGGCGTGGGCGCTCGGCAGCCTGACGGTGGTGCCGACCTACCTGCTCGGCCGCGAGCTAGGTGGCCGGCCTGCCGGCTTGCTGGCTGGGGCGTTGCTGGCGACGTCCGGTGCCCACACCGTCATCTCCAGCCATGTCCCACTCGTCCACTCGATGACGCCGCTCCTGGCGACGACGACGCTCTGGCTCCTGGTCTGGGCGGTTAATCGTGCCGCTCTGGACGACACCGTCCGACAGCACCAGGCGGCGATCGGGATGGCGCGGCCGGTCCTTGCCGTCCCTGGCGCCGGCGGCGGGCGCTTGCTCGCGCTCGCCGGCCTGTTCGCCGGCCTGAGCCTCCAGACCCACCCGACGGTCGCCCCGCTCCTCGGCGGGGCGGCTCTGGCAACCCTGGCCTGCCGGCCGGTCTGGCTGCGGACCCGCTGGCCCTACCTTGCGGCCCTGGCTGTCATGCTGGGCTACGGTCTGCTGCTGGCCCACCATGTCCAGACCCACTTCGCGGTGGTTGACGACGTCCAATCCAAGCAGGCCCGCTACCTCGACGCGGACGTCGACGACGGCGAGAACGCTGACCGTGGCGTCTACCTGAACAACCTGGAGCAGCTCGCTATCTCGACCGTGCGCCTGACGAGCGGGGCGATCGACGAGCGCGAGGAGACCCTCGAGTTCCTGCTCGACCCGTGGGTGCTGGTCTATCCGGCCTTCGGGCTGGCTGGCCTGGCGCTCGTGGCGTGGCGAGGGAACCCGGTCTTGCTGCTGGCGCTGTTGCCGGCTCTGTTGCTGCCGCCACTGCTGAGCGGCAAGTATCGCCCGATCCTCGACGGCCGCTACCTGATGCCAGTCGTGCCAGTCCTGCTGGTCGGCATTGGTCTGGCGTTTGCCGAGCTCGGCCGAGTGCTGGTCGCTCGCGGGGCGGCGTCGCGCTGGCACACTCCCTCCTGGACGGCGTTCCTGCCACTCAGCGCGTTGGCAGTGCTGCTCGTCCTGCACCCGCTCTGGCTATTGTCCGAATTCTACAAGGATACGCAGGAAGACGGGTTCAGCAACGCGCTCTATCTCAGGACGCTCGACCAGGTGAGGGCTGCCGAGCTGGGCGACGAGGTGGTCGTGCTTGACGACCGACTGAGCGAGGTCAAGAGCGCCGGCGGTGGCGACGGGCGGAGCAACTTCACCTGGCTGCTGGCCGTCTCGAGAATCTCGTCCGGTACCTGGGACGGGGCCGGCGGCGATGCCCCTGAGGCGCTTGCCGGTCAGGTCGCGATCCTGCATCGCACGACCGCCGAGCACCTGGGCGATCAGCTCACCCTGACCCCGCTGGATGGCCGCCGCCTGACCGGCCGCGATCGCCCGAGCTACCGCGCCTACCGCGTCACTACCCCGTAGGCACTCGTCCCGGCCGCGGTGGATGGTGTGGGGCCGGCTGTAGCCGCTCTTCGCCTGGAGCTCGTCCGGCTCGACGGTCTTGACCAGGCGCGGTTGGCGCGGGTCGGGCCGCGTGTCGACGACGTACATCCGCCACGAGCGCAATCCCGGCAGGAGCAGGTAGCGGCGCTCGAGGTGGCCCCGCGCGGCCGGTGACACTGATGCCGCAGGGGCGGGGACACACCCCGCCCCTGCACTCGTCCGGGCGTCCGCAGGAGTCCCGGAGTCGGCGCGCCGGGCGGGGACGGGGCCGTAGCACAATCTTCCGCACGTCCCTCCCGCCGGGACGGAAGCGGGCACGGAGCCCCGGGCTAGCGGTCAGATGATCGGCGCCCGCCCCGCGGCGTCGGGGTAGCGCTGGCCGCCGTGCCGTTCGAGGATCGCCCTGGCCTCGTCGGAGCGGTCTGGCGCGCGGACACTCAGCAGGACAGCGCCGCCGTGGACCCGCTCCTGGTACCAGGACGCCTCGTGCTCCGGCAGCCCGGCGCCGGTCAGCGCGGCGAGCAGCCCGCCGGCCGCCGCGCCGACGCCAGCGCCGCTCACGGCCGCCGCGAATGCGCCCGCCGCGAACAGCGCGCCGACACCCGGCGCGGCCAGCGTCGCCGCGCCGATCAGCCAGCCGGCCACGCCGCCGATCATGCCGCCGGCCAGCAGGCCGCCAGTCGGGTTGCCACTCTCCTCGGCGGGCGCACTCGTCTCGGCCGCGACGGTCTCTCGGGTGTCGCGCGCCACCACGCCGACGTCTTCGGGCCGAAAT
>JAUJPG010000058.1 GCA_030447245.1 Chloroflexota bacterium
TGTGGCCGACCCGAACCCGCGTCGGCTCGGCCGCCGGCGTAGGCGGGGTGGTGCCCACAGGCAGCGCGCTGCATCCGGCCAGCAACATGGCGAGCATGCTCAGGACGCACCCGGCGCGCGGTCGGCGTGGCCAAACAGGGGTAAGCCTCATGCTCGTCTCTCCAGGTCGAGCCCGCCCGGGTCGGCGCCGACGCTGCGTAGCAGCAGTGTCCGTAGACCGGGGACGAGCGATTCGAGCTTGGCTGGCTCGCCGGTGTGGAGCCAGCGCATGACCACCTCGTTGATCGCGCCCAGCCAGACGTACGCCGCCAGCTCCGTGTCGACGGGCGGGATGCTGCCTTCGGCGACCGCGGCGTCCAGGTGATCGCGGATCAGCCACGCCATGCGGGCATGTACGTCGAGCAGCTTGGCGCTGAAGCCGCCGCCCAGGTTGACCAGGTCGACCAGCAGCAGGCGGGCAAGTGTCCGGTGGCGGGCGAAGACCGCGAGGACGGCGCCGAGCGCCCGATCGACCCGCCGCAATGCGTCCGGCTCGTCGGCGACTGCCTCGTCGACCGTGCGGGCGAGGCGTCGAGCGCCCTCGTCCGCCAGGGCGAAGAAGATCCCCTGCTTGTTCGGGAAGTGGAAGTAGAACGTGCCCTTGGATGCGTCCGCGCGGGCGACGATGTCGTCGACGGCAGACTCGTGGTACCCGTGCTCGCTGAATACCTCGAGCGCCGCGTCGAGGATCCGACGCCGAGTGCCGCCAGGCGACGACGTGGCAAGCGGTGGGCGGCCGCGCGGCCGCGAGCTGGGTCGGCGAAGTCGCTGCATCTGAATAAACCGACGCGTCAGTCTATTAACAGTATGCCGCGCCTGCCCGAGCCTGGCAAGCAATCGCTCGGGATCACGTGTGAAGCGGGTGCCGAGTACGCTCCGAGACCCTGTTTCCACCACCGAACGGCGCCCGTATAATGGGTCCAGACTCGTCGGGCCAGGTTGGCGCGCTGCGATGAGGAGGGTGGATCGGTGAAGCCCGGAGGCACGGCGCAGAACATCGATGTCACGATCGCGAAGCTCCGCTTGCTGCTGGCCGACGCGCTCGCCAAGGAGCATGACCTGACCGCGCTGCGGCACCAGTTTCGCGAGCAGCTCAAGAAGGCGGTCGACTACAGCGTGTATGGCGATGCCGCGCTCAGCGGAACGCTCGGGCTCATGGGTGAGATCCAGCAGCGCATCGAGGCCACCGAGGCCGCTCTCCGCGACCTCCAGTTGGTTCGCGCCAGGGCTGAGCGAGAGCTCCAATCGCTGCAACTGACCAAGCGGATCGAGGCGGCCAAGACCGAGCTGCGCGACCTGCTGGTCCGTCAGGATGAGCTGGAGCGCCACGGGGCAATTGGCACGGAAGCTGAGGAGCTTGGCGAGCAGATCGGCCAGCTTCGCCAGCAGATCAACGAGGCTAGCGAGCAGGCCGCCAAGACGATCGGTCAGCGTTGAGCCGCGGGGTGGGGCTCCTCCCACCGGCCGCTGAGCGCGGCGTGCCCACCTGATGTTCCGGCGCTACGGCGGCATGTAAGATGCAGCGGGCTGGATTGGCCAGCCCAGAATCGCGGGAGCCCGGCTCGGGCCGGGTATGGGAGTCAAGGGCATGCTGTTCGAGCGGATGATGCGCGCGGCCAAGCTGGACTCGACCCTGTACGAAGAGGTCGAGCACAACAACACGCTGACGGGCCAGGCGGCGACGGTTGTGGCGATCGTCGCGGTCTGCCAGGGGATCGGCGGGGCGCTCGGCGCGGCCACCTCGCGCGATGGCGGCGGGGCCGGCACGGCGATCGTTGCGCTGTTAGGCGGCATTGTCGCCGCGTTCGTCGGCTGGGTGCTGTGGGCGTACATCACCTACTGGGTCGGGACGACGTTCTTCAAGGGCGCGGCTACGCCCGGTGAGATGCTGCGGACGCTCGGCTTCGCCCAGACCCCGGGCGTGCTCGGCATTCTCGGTTTCATCCCGATCCTCGGCGGCATCGTCGGGTTGCTCGGCTCGATCCTGACGTTGGTCGCCGGCATCGTGGCGATCCGCCAGGCGCTCGACTTTACCACGGGCAAGGCGATCATGACCGCGCTGGTGGGATGGCTAGCTCTGATGCTGGTCGCGATCGTCTTCGGTCTGATCTTCGGCGTCGGCCGCGCCATCTTCTAGCCAGCATACGATCAACGGAGAGGCACGTCGGAGGGGCGCGATTCATCGCGCCCCTCCGGAGCCTGCTCCACTGGCACCGACGCGGTGGTCGCCATGCGGTAAACCTCGGCCAACGGGATGCCGTGGGCGCGGGCGAGGCGGGAGCAGTCCTCGTACTCTGGCGCTGCCACCGTGCGATCCCCGAGCTGCTTGAGCTTGACCCGGATCGGGCCGAGCGCCGTCTCGACGGAGACGGCGCGTCGCTCGGCGATGAGCCGGGCCATTGGACGTAGCCGCACGCCCAGTGAGGTCGTCTCGGCGAGGATGAGCTCGGCCAGCGCACCAACCTGCTCTGGTGGCGCCAGCACTCCCAGCAGCGTGCCCGGACGGTTCTTCTTCATCTGGATCGGGCTGAAGTAGACGTCCAGCGCGCCGGCTTCCAGCAAACGCTCCATCGCGTAGCCAAGGAGCTCCGGGCTCATGTCGTCCAGGTTCGTCTCGATCAGGACGACCTCGTCGCGCAGCAGGTCGCCGATCGGCGCGCCGAGCCAGATGCGAACTGCGTTCGGCCAGGGCAGCTCGCGTGTGCCGAAGCCGTAACCGACGCGCCGAACCCGCAGCGGCGGCTGCTCCCAGGTTGCCAGCTCGGCGAGTAGCGCCGCGCCGGTCGGCGTGACTAGCTCGCCGGCCAGGTCCCGCGGGGCCGGCCGGGTTGGTGCGCCGACCTCCGCCAGCAGCGCAAGCGTTGCCGGCGCCGGCGCCGGGAGCAGCCCATGTCCGGCGCGGATGGTCCCGCCGCTCAGCGGCAGGCTCGAAGCGTAGACGCGGGCGACGCCGAGCACCCGCAGACCGACCAGGGTGCCGACGACGTCGACGATCGAGTCGACCGCCCCAACCTCGTGGAAGTGGACCTCCTCGACCGCGCTCCCGTGGATCCGGGCCTCGACGTTGGCCAGGCGCCGGAAGACGGCCGCGGCCAGCGCGCGCACAGCGTCGTCGAGCGTACTCGCGTCAAGCAGGGCCAGGATATCGGCCAGGCGCCGCGCGGGACGCGGGGCCGCGTCCTCGACGACTACGGCGACCCTGGTGCCCGAGATGTCGTGGGAGCTGTGCGCACGAGCGTCGAGCCGGTAGCCGCCGAGAGGCAGCCGCTCCAGCTCAGACCGCAGCGTCTCCGGCGGCACGCCAGCGTCGATCAGGGCGCCGAGCAGCATGTCGCCGCTGACGCCGCTGAAGGCGTCGACGTACGCGATGCAAGGCGGCGATCCGAGCGGCGTCACCTGGCGCGACTCCCGCGCTCTTTGCTCATCGTCTGGATGGCCTCACCCACGAGGAACAGTGAGCCCGTCACGCAGACAAGATCATTGGGGCCGGCCTGGGCGTAGGCAGCGTGGATGGCTTGCTCGGCGCGCGGCGTGACGGTCGGATCGGCACCGCGCGCGCGGGCGGCGGCGGCGAGGGTGGACGGGTCGACGGCGCGCTCGTGGGCGGAGGCCGTCACGGTCAGGCGATCGGCAATTGGGAGCAGGCCGTCCAGGATGCCCTCGAGGTCTTTGCCCTCCGAAACGCCGAGAACCAGGTGGGTGCGGCGAGCCGGCAAGCACTCGCACAGGGCACGAGCTAGCGCCAGCGCCGAGTCGCCATTGTGCGCGCCGTCCACGACGAGCCATGGCCGCTCGCGGAGCACCTGGAGCCGGCCTGGCCAGTCCACTCGGGCCAGGCCGCGTCGCATTGCCCCTGGTCCGATCCGAAAGCCCTGGCCCCCCAGCAGGTGGGCCGCGGCGATAGCAAGCGTGGCGTTGTCGCGCTGGTGGCGGCCGAGCAGCGGCAGGCTCAGGCCGCTCAAGCGGAACGTCCGGCGCTCGCCGTCGGCCGATCCTTCGACCGTGAACGGCCCGCTGGCGGGGGCGTCGTCCTCGGGGTGCCACTGCCATTCCTGGCCGAGCCGTTCCAGTCGCGCCCCGCGCTCGCGTGCCAGGCGCTCGATGACCGCGACCGCCTCGGGCTGCTGGTGGCCGACCACGGCCAGGCCGTTGGGGCGGAGCAGGCCGGCCTTCTCGGTCGCGATCTCGCTCAGCGTGCGGCCCAGCGTTGCCGTGTGGTCCAGGCTGATCGGGCCGAGGACGACGAGCAGCGGCTCGACAGCATTCGTCGCGTCGTGTGCCCCGCCGACCCCAACCTCGACGACCGCCAGGCGGACGCCAGCCAGGGCGAAGGCGAGCAACGTCAGGACAGTCCCGACCTCGAACGTCGTCGGCGTTCCGACCTCTGGTTGTTCGCGCGTGAGGCGCTCAACCGCCGGCCGGATCTCGGCGGTCAGCTCGACGACCACCTCGGGCTCGATCACCCGGCCGTTGAGGCAGGTCCGCTCGCGCCAACTGTGCAGGTGTGGCTGGGTGTACAGGCCGGTGTTCAACCCGTCGTCCCGAGCCATGGCGTCGAGCATCGCCGCGGTCGAACCCTTACCCTTGGTGCCGGCGACGAGCACGCTTCGGAAGCGACGCTCCGGGTTGCCGAGCACGGCGAGCAGCGCGCGTGTTCGAGGAAGCTTGCGGGCTCGGTCGGCCGGCGGGCGGGGTGGCAGGCTCTCGCCCGAGAAGGAGTACAGGTAATTGAGGGCGTCGCGGTAGGCTGGATCGTCGACGGCCCAATCTGGGATTCGGGGGCTGAGAGTCGGCGCGCTCATGCGCCCGAGTATAGCGATCGACCAACGCCGTGGCGCAGTCCTTGCGAGGGTATAATCGCGGGAGAATCGACAGACAGCTTCGGGCCACCCACAGCGCTATCTCGGCGCCGGGTGGCCCTTGTAGCGCAAGATCCGCCTCTGTAGCCAGGCCGAGCGCTTGCCCCCGGAGGACCCGCGATGGCCGAACAACCGAAGAAGTTCGTGATCGTCGGCAACGGGGTCGCCGGTACCACCTGCGCGGAGACGTTGCGCAAGAACGACCCAAACTGCCGGGCCATCCTGCTGGGCGACGAGCGCTGGCCGCTGTACAACCGCGTCGCGCTACCGCCCTTCATCAAGGACAAGACGCCGCGGAACAAGGTCTTCCTCCGCACCGTCGAGCAGCATGCCGAGCGTGGGATCGACCTCCGCCTGGAGACCCGAGCGACCGCCATCGACCACGAGGGTCGTACGGTCACGCTCCAGACCGGCGAAGAGCTGCCCTATGACGCCCTGCTCGTCGCCACAGGCGGCCGGCCCAACCCGCTCCAGGTTCCTGGCGCCGAGGGCGCCAGGAACGTCTTCAACTTCCAGTACTTCGACGATGCCGAGGCGATCCTGGACGCGATTCATCACTCCAAGAGCGCGGCCGTGACTGGCGGCAGCTACATCGCCTACGAGCTGGCCGAAGGGTTCCGCGAGCAGGGCCTCGAGGTGTATTGGTTGATTCGCGGCCCGCGATTCTTGAGGCGCGTGCTGGACGAAATCGGCGGCGCGCTGGTCAGCGACATCGCCCGTGACCACGGCGTCCACATGCTGTACGACGAGACAGTCAAAGAGGTGCGCCGCGACAACGGGACGATCAAGGGGATCACGACCGGCGGCGGCCAGTCGATCGACGTCGAGATGCTCGGGGCCGGGCTGGGCATGACGATGAACCTGGAAGTCCTGAAGGGCACGCCGGTTGAGACGAAGGACGGCATCCTGACCAACGAGTATCTGGAAACCAACGTCCCCGGCATCTACGCCGCTGGCGACGTTGCCGAGTTCTTCGACGTCACGATCGAGCGCCGCAACATGCTCGGTACCTGGGGCAACTCGATCGGCCACGGCAGGACCGCGGCGCTCAACATGCTGGGCCAGAGGACCGTCTACAGCGATATCCCGATGTACTCCAGCACGCTGTTCGACTCGTACATTCGGGTGATCGGTCTGACGCCGGAGAGCTACCCCGATCTCGAAGCCTACGAGCACCTGGACGCCCGCAGTCGTAGCTACCAGCGGCTGTTTTTCCTGGACAACCGGCTCGTGGGTGCGTGCCTGATCGGTGACATGCGCTTCCGCCAGAAGATATTTACGCACATCAAGAGCTCCGAGCCGATCCCGCCTGAGAGCCGCGCCCGGCTCCTGGAGTAGTCGCTCGGTGCAGGAGCCTTCCACGCCCGAGCGCGCGCGGATGCAACAGGAAGAAGTCTGGCGCCCGACCGGCTCGGCCTGGGAGGTTCTGACGGTCTTCGCGCGGCTGGGCCTGACTCGTTCGGTGGTCCGATCTTCCACCTCGGCTACTTTCGCCACGAGCTCGTCGATCGCCGTGGTTGGATAGACGAGGAGACGTACGCCGACCTTGTCGCGCTCTGCCAGTTCCTGCCCGGTCCAGCGAGCAGCCAGGTCGGCATTGCGCTCGGAATCCTCCGGGCTGGACTGGTCGGCGGTCTGTGCGCCTGGGTTGGGTTCACCTTGCCGTCGGCGGTCGGGCTCGCAGCCTTCGGCCTGGGCGCGGCAGCGTGCGGTTCCAGGGCCGCTCTTCACGTTCGCCGCCTATCTGGGGGCCGTGATGCGGCTGGCGCCGAGCGGCGGAGCGGGCGCCGCACTCGCGCTGCTAGCGATCTTCCTGCCATCGTTCCTGCTGGTGATCGGCGTGCTTCCGTTCTGGGAAGACGTTCGCTCGCGACCGAGCTTCCGGGCCGCGCTGCTCGGGATCAACGCGGCCGTCGTCGGCCTGCTGCTGGCCGCACTCTATCACCCCGTCTCCACCAGCGCGATCCGCGCCCCGGCCGACTTTGCGCTCGCGCTGGGCGCGTTCGGCTTGCTGGTCCTGTGGAAGCTTCCGGCGTGGCTGGTCGTCGTACTGACCGCTCTTGCTGGCGCTGTCCTGGCGGGTGGAGTGTAGCGGCTTCGCGCGGTTCGCGTCCCCACCATTCCCTGACGGCAGACACTCGTGGCCGCGCGGTCGCGATCAGTGGCAGCGAGGGCGGTACCCTGTACAGCGTGCGGAGGACGTCCGTAACTGTGACGAGCGGGAGGGCACGATGGGCGGAGCGTTGGACGGGCAGGTGGCGGTCGTGACTGGCGCGGGCAGCGGCATTGGGCGCGCGACGGCGTTCGCACTGGCCAAAGTCGGCGCCGACGTGGTCGCGGCCGGACGGCGCATCGAGCCGCTGCTGGAGACGGTTCGGGCGATCGAAGCCGACGATCGTCGGGCGCTAGCCGTAGCGGCGGACGTGACCGACGAAGCAGCCGTGGACCACCTGGTGGCGCGGGCGCTGGAGCAGCTCGAGCGCATCGACGTCTTGGTCAACAACGCCGGGATCAACGTCCGGCGGCGGACGCTGGCCGAGACGACGGTCCCGGACTGGCGCCACGTGATCGACGTCAACCTGACCGGTCCGTTCCTACTCGCCCGAGCGGTCCTGCCCCACATGCGCGAGCGCGGAAGCGGGACAATCGTCAACATCGTCTCGGAAGCCGCTCGGCGCACCTACCTCGTCTCCGGCGTCGCCTACTCCGCGTCGAAATTTGGCGCCCGCTCCCTGACGGACTACATCAATCTCGAGGAACGCCAGAACGGGATCCGCGCCTGCGCGATCCATCCCGGCGAAGTCTGCACGCCAATGATCCGCCTGCGTCCGACTCCGCCGACGCCGGAGGCGGAAGCCGAGATGCTGCTGCCCGAGGATATCGCCGCGGCGGTCGTCTTCGTCGCCTCGCTGCCGGCGCACGCAGCCGTCGAGGAGCTGGCGATGCGTCCGACCCGCCTGCGCAATCTCGAAGCCGAGCGCGCGAGCGCCGCCGAAGCATAGCGGCGATCCCGCGGTGCTCCTCCGACGAGCGGTTTCCAAGCCGCCTCTGCTACGCCCAAACCTGGTATACTTGGGCAGAGGATCGCGGCTCGGCCAGGATCCTTCGGCCGAGCGAGTGCGCGGCAGCCCGGCGCGTTCTCTCGGCTGCTGGGGAACCGACCATGAACCAGCTCGCGCTGCTGCCGACCGTGCCCGAATCGGGGTCGGCGAGCAGGTCTTCGGCGCCGCCGGGCGTGACTCGCACAGTCCTCCTGCGCCGGGGCGGCGTCCGCGTGGCGCCGCCGCGCGTCGCGATTGGCGCGCCGGGCTATCTCTCGGTGCGGGCTGCCGCCGAGCGACTCGGACTCCATCCCCGCAGCGTCCGAGACCTGATCGAGCGTGGCCGCCTGCGCTCGGAGCGCCTCGGGCGAATGCACTTCCTGCCGGCCGCCCAGGTGGACGCCTATCGTCGCGGTCGCCGCACTCCGCGCCAATAACATCCCGGAGAGGCGGGGCTAGTCCCCGCCCAGGCGGCCCCGCCTCGACGCGAGCCCCGTCGAACGTCCCGCGTAGAGCGATGTCCACGCCCTCCACGGTGGCTACTGGGCAGCGGACCAGCTACGTGGCCGGGCGATGCCGCTCGGGTTCTCCTCGCCCTGGTGGCCAGGCGATGGCGGCGAGAGGCGGCCGCCGCGACTCGCAGGCCGATGCCGCGGGCGGCCAGCCAGCGCTCGCCTCCTGGATGCAGGTCATCTCGGCCCAGGCGCGCGACGACTCGTCGGCGGTGCAGCAGCATCTCGACGTCATCGGGCTGGCGGGTCGCGGATTCGGCCACCCGGCTCGTCGCCAAAGCGGCTCGGCCTGCTCGACGAGGAAGGCAAGACGGCCGAACTCAGTTGCCGCAGCACGTCGCCCAGCCGTTGGGCAGGTCGGCCGCCAGGCCGTCAAGGGCTGGAATCTGAGGTCGTCCAGCTCGCGCCGTCGAGCACGCGGGTCGGTCATCCGCTCGAGTTCGATCGTCGGCGATCCGTTCCACCGCTGCGCGTGCGCGTGTCGGGGGGACCGAACCGCTGGCAGTCCAAACGCAGCAGGACACCCGCCGCGCCTCCGCGGCTCGGTTCGTTCTCCCACCTCGGCCCAAATTTCGCGCCTCGCCCTCAGCCAGGATCGTCTGATAGGTCGAAGATTCGCATCGCCGCTACCTCCCAAGAAGGTTCCGTCTACATCAGGATACGGTACCCCAGCAACAGCAATGTCGCTAGCCAGAGCTCCTTCAGCGCCTGTCAGAAGCCCGTTTCCAACGCGTCTGTCCATGTGGCGGACCGTTCCCGGCAGCTGGTCCGGCCGCGCCCGGTCAGCGGGGCCAGCGTCGCCAGACCTGCGGCCACCCCGCCTCTACCGCCAGACCCGAACGAGCTCGGGTATGCGAAATCCCGGACCGAGAGCTGGCTGTCGGGAAGCACTTGCCGGAACTCGGCCGATCAGATCGGCATCGGCCTCGGGTCGCAGCAAGGTCGACGATGCCTCCTGGACTCCAGGTTGTGCAGCGGTGCAGGAGGCGACCAGGTTGCGGTGACCTGGGTGTTGCGAGGGCCGAGGTCAGACTCGATTCGAAACTCGACGTGGGCCAGCCAGGGGGTCCTCGATCGAACTACCTTATCGACGTCGGCGATGATGGTCGACACGTCGGAAGTCGATGCGGATGACGCTCACACGCACGGCGGCCAGCAGGCCGAGGCCAGTCGTCCACGCGCACCAGGATCGAGCTCCAACAGGAACTTGGTCGCCGCGTCGAAGGGTCAGACGGCACCTCGGCCGCCCGGGCCGCCGGCCAGTACTTCATCCTTCCCCGCTCCCATTCACCTGGCGCTCGTCGCCAGCAGCGCTCGGCCTGCTCGACGAGGAAGGCGCGCAAGACGGCCGAATCCCGTTGCCGCAGCACGTCACCCAGCCGTTGGGCATAGTCGCGGTCGCCGGGTCATCTGCCCCCCGCGGTTCGCTGGTGCTCTTGCGGTGCCATTCCACCACGGCAGCGTATCACGCCACCAGTCCCCGTCGAGGGCCGATCCGCGCCTTCACGTGCACCAGTCACTGTGGGGGCTGTGCTGGGGGCATGGTACGATGACACGTCCTTCCCCACGGTAGCCACAACGGTCCTGGCTGCGAACACGGGTGATGGTTCGATATACGGGCGCTGCCCTTGGATCACTGCGGGACCCGATGCCGCCAGCGGCACGCTGGCCTGGCGAGTTGGCTGCACGGGATCGTCCGCGAGGACCGACTCGATCGACCGCGGCTGACTGCTGGCACCGACCTGGCCTTGCCGAAGGACGCCGCCGGCAGGGGTGGCCGGGGAGGCGGCGCTCGTGGCCTGGCCTACATCTCCAGATGGTCGAGCAACAGGTGGCCGAGATCTGCTCGATTACTTCCCAGGTACGCGCCGTTCGTCGTTCCGCGAGGTTGCTCGGGCTGGCCGCGTTCGAGGAGCCGGCCGCCCCCGACGTCCTGATCAGGTCGAGGACGGGCAGGGCCGACCTGGCGGCGATCTCCGGGATCGCCTGCCACCTGGCCGCTATCGACGTGCGCCGTCGATCGGCTGCGCTATGCCGATCCTCAATGGCGAGGCCGAAGAGCCAGGGCCGCGGCCGCGACTGCCGACGCCGCTGGTCCACCGAGGCGAGATCGATCGGCGCCGCGCTGCGGGCGCGCGCGCCGCGTCAGGCCGATCTACGTCTCGATCGGTCACCGTGTCTCGCTGCCAACGGCGATCGAGCTGTTCTACGATGCGGGCGCGGCTACCCGGCTGCCCGAGCCGACCCCGCCTGGCCGGCCGGATCGCCAGCCGCCGCTGTATGGCGTGTAGCACGGCGGACACGACCCGACCTCGCCGCGCGGCACTCACCTAGCCTCGGCCTCGGCAATAGTCTTGAAGCGACGCAGCCCTTGCTCGAGATCGCCCCGGATCTGCTCCTCGGCGACCAGCTTGTTGAGCAGCTTGCCCAGTCCGCCGTCTGGGACGCTGTACTCGGTTCAGTCTGGCCCGTAGACGGGTGCAGTTGCCCCGGGAACGAGCTCGGTGTCGCTCGGGCTCTTGCCGCCGAGATTGGTCGAGCTGTGGATCACCAGACGCCGCACAACGCGGTGCAGCGCCCTTGGCGCGCTGGGTGTCCTTGAGCACCTGACCACGTTCCTGGAGGAGGAGTCGACGCTGATCGGTCTGCTGTCGATGTCGTATCGAGACCACGCTTGTACCCGCCGTCCGTTCTGGTTGGCCGAGCAGCTCGAAGACGCGGCCCAGTTGGGTCTCGATGGCCCAGCCCTCGTGCTCCAGGCGAGTGCATCGCCCACCTGCTTTGGCTGCCCAAAGTATACCGAGAGATCCGCACCCAGCTCAATCCAAGGGTAGCTCCGCTCACCACTCGGCGGATCGCGTCTGGTGCGCCGAAGGCCAGCCTGGTCACCACCAGCAGCCCGTCCCGCGCCGCCGCGAGCCTGGCCGTATGATGTATGGCCTGGCCTCCAGCGCAAGAAACGAGGCCAGCAGTCTTGCGGCAGGGCGCGCGCGGTCAGCCCGCTTCGGCCAGGAACAGGCCGCCTCGGCGCTGCCCTCCGCGCGACTGGCCGCCCGCAGGGTGCGGATAGTCCGCGCGGCCCGGCCTTCGGCTCAGAACCCGGCCCTGGGTGGCCCGTCCGTCAACAACACCCACCAGCTCGATGACTGCTCGTCGTCCTGCTCGGCGAGGCCGCCTGGGTGCCGCCCGGAGCTACCCGAGGATCCTCGTGCAATCGGCGGTCGTTCAGCGCGCCTGGCGTCGAGCTGTCGAGATCCAGCACCAGCCCGTCCCAGCTCGAAACCTGCGTGGCGGTCACCTCGCCCATTGCCGCGACGATCAGCCACGGGGCGAACTGTCGACCTGCGCCAGCGCCAGGACCCCGGCGTTGTCCCTCCAGCTTCAGCTCATCGCATGGCGCGGCCAGCCCCGTCGAGCCTACCAGCAGGACCGACTGTCGGTCGAACGCCAGCCGGCGACGACGAGCAGGGCCAGGTGGCGGAGTACTATGTCGGCCACCGACGACGCGCATGCCAGCCTGGGCAGCGAGGATCAACGCTTCGCGATGGTGATCCTTGTCCCCTCGACCACGTCGAGCGGCAGATCGGCGCGCGCATCCTTCCAAGGGCTAGCTCGGCGACCGCGCCGACGTCGCCACGCTGGTCCACGAACAATCGGCCGCCCTGGACCCCGGCGGCCGACGGATGGAAACGCGGGACAGAGCAGCGCCAGCGGCGCTTCCCACACCCGCAGGCAGCGCCGAGCTCGGCCGCCACGTGGCCCCGGAGCGTCCGAGTCGACCTTCTTGAACAGCGTGTCCGCCGGTGCCGCGCGTGCAGCCCCACCCTCTGGTCCTGCTGATCGCCGCGCGGCGGCCCTGGGCGGCTGTCAGCGTCGATCGCCAGCACGGTCACCTCACCAACGTCCGTGGACAGGCTCGACGCTTTGAGCGCCACGACCGTCGCTAGGCCGCGCGCCGCGAACGGCACCGCGGAGTCGCAGGCACCCGTCAGGTCGTCGGCCAGGATCGCGAGCCTCACGCCTGGCCCCGCTTCACCCTGGCGGGCCGCCCGGCTGACCATCATCAGCAGCGGCGGCGCCAGCTCCGCGCCAGTACCACCAGCAGAATGCCAGTGGCTGCGCCAGCCGGCCCAGTTCGGCGAGTCGTCTGCAGCTCGGCTCGGTCGCGTCGACTCCAGCCTCCAGCAGCGACCGACCGCCGCCTGCAAGGCCCCAGGTCCGCGGCCGCAGCACGTCCGGGTGGCCCAGCCCGCGCATGCAGATCGGCCTGGCGGTCCAGCGGCCGATCCCCCGATGCGACGAGAGTGCTGCTACGGCATCCGGCGTTGGCGCGTCACGCAAGTCCGCCCAGGGGATCCCGCCCGTGGCCACGAGCCCGGCAAGCCCGACCACGTACTCCGCCTTCTGCCGACTGAACTGGAGCCCCCGCAGCTCGTCCGGCGACACGGCCGCCAGCCGTTCGGGCGTCGGGAACAGCCGGTACACCCGCCCCTCATGCTCGAGACCCTCGCCATACCGCTCGACCAGCGCCCGCTTGAGCGCGTACGCGAACGCGACGCTGATCTGCTGGCCCAGCACCGCCCAGATCAAGGCCTCGAATGGGGATGGCATCACCACGCCTGGCCCCGCGCAGCCTTCCGAGAAGGCCCCAGCGAAGGGCCGGGTCGGCCCGCGCGATCGGCTCCAGGGCCGCCGCAGGTCCTCGTCGATTCGGAAGCATCGAGCGACGAGCCGTTCTACCTCCTCCAGCGCGGCCAGTGGGTGACGCCGGCGAATTAGCGCAAGCACTCGCACCGTAAGGAGTTGGCTCGTCGATCGTGCCGACCGACGCCACGTCCAGCAACGGCCCGCCGTCCAGCCGAACGGCGCGGCGATAGCGCCCCTCCACGACGACGTCGAGCACCTCGCGCGGCGACCGTCCGGGTAGCCGAGTGACAGCCCGAAGTCGAATGGCGCGCACGGCCGCGGCAGCGATCGTGGTCTCGATGTCCTGCATCGCCCGCATGGTACCCGCCGACGCCCAGAGTGGCGCCTACGGCCAGGGTGACGCACGAAGAGCCGTTCTGTACCGTCGGCCAGCGTGACCGACCCGGCCGCTCGCGTCGACCCAGGCGAGCGTCGCGCAGTATGGACCGCGTGGCAGCTCCGTGGGCCAGGGTGTCCAATCAGGTCGACGATCACCTGACCGCGATCCACCTGGCTGGTGGCGAACACGAGTCGAGCGGGACGCTGGCAGCCTGCAACGATCTGCCCATCCGCTGCGATCAGTTCGGCGACGCGGCTCCAGGCGCCTGGTCGCCCGGCCGGCTCCCAGTGCGGGCGAAGCAGCAGGCGGTTGGGCGCGCGCTCGACGTCCCAGCCGTTCAAGCGGAGCGCCTCCCCCCATAGCGCCTGGGTCGGGACGCGTGCACTGGGCGCTCGCGGGTCAGCACCAGGACGTTTCGCCAAAGCGGTGGACGTGCATCCGCGGGCTGCGGGTGAGGACGGTGTCCTGCTCGCTTGCGTCGAGGGCCCGGCGGGTCGGCGCGTCGGTCAGGTCCAGCAGGAACAGCTCGATCTTACGCAGGTCTGGCCGTAGCGGGGCCGAGTAGAAGGTGTTCGGGAACTGGATACACTTCCCGGCGGTGAGCCAGGTGGGGGACAGCTCGCCGCGTCGCGTCCACCTGCGCCGCGGGGGGCACGAGTGCCACCTGCCCGCGCCAGCTCGCTTTCGTGCTCGGTCCAGGCGAAGCGATCGTCGTCGAACTCACGCCCGCCGGGGAACTGGCTGAAGCCGACGTACGACAGGCCGATCGCCAGCACCATCGCCGCGGTGCCGAGGCCGATCACCGCCCGTCGGCGTGGCCCGTCCCAGGCCGGCCAGGCGGGCCAGCCGCTCGCGGCGGCGAACCAGAACACCGGGCAGCATCGCCGCGGACCAGTGGCCGGCAAAGGTGCCTTCGCGATCCTGCAGGAACAGGATTGCGAAGCTCGGCGCTGCCAGCGCGAGCACCACCTCGCGGCGAGCGCCAGCCCGGCCGTCTGCGCCCAGCCAGAGCGCGGCCTCGGCGCCTCGCTCGGCGGCCAGCCAGGCCAGCGCGAGTGATGGATTGCCACGGACCTGGCCGAAATGATCGGCGGTGCGGTTGCCATCGACGCGGCCCAGCTGTGGCGCGGTCGTGAAAGGTCAGCATCACGACCAGGACGACGGCCAGCAGCCAGGCCGCCGAGAGGGCGGCGAGGGTCAGGCGGCCCGCCGACGGTGCCTGAGCAGCAGGTAGGCGCCAGCAGCCCCGACGAGTGGCGCGGTCTCCTCCTCGACCAAGAGCCCCAGCACGAGCCAGATTGCCGCCGCGCGTTCGCCCGTCGAGCGTCGCCGCCACCCCGAGCGCCATCGGGTGCCGCCATCTTGATCGGGTGGAACTCAGAGAGCGCTACCCGCGACATCGCCCGCATCAGGCAATAGCCTGCGAACAGCAGCAGCGCGACTGGGGCGCCCACCCGACGCCGCGCCCAGAAGAAGAGCAGGACCAGTCGCGCCGGGCGAGACAGAGCTGCTGGAGTACCAGCAGCTCAGCGCGGGTCTTGGCACGAGCGCATAGAGCGGTGCCAGCAGGGCGAGGACCCGGCGCGACGTGCTCGGCCAGGTGCAGCGTATTGTCCGCCAGCAGCGTCGAGGCGAACGGCCGCTGACCAGTGTTCCACGGTACCTGCGCGTAGATCCCCATGTCCCGCGCACGGGTGTGGAAGGTCGTGTGCTGGGCGACCGCCACCAGGAGATGGCCGCGGCGTAGGCCGCGGCGGCGAGGACCAACGCGCTGGCGCTCGGAGCGTCGAGCCGGGCCCGTCGCGCGAGGTGCTCGCCGCCGCCGAGGCGGGATCAGCCATGACACGGCCGGGACAGGCTGCGCGGCGATCGGGGCTGGCACGGGACAGCAAGTATAGAAAGGGCCGCGGCGCCGACTGGCTCCTGTGATCTTGTGCCGTCTGGCTCGGGGAAGGCATGGCGGCCGACAGGCAGGTTCCCCCAGCGCCCCGCGGAGCGCGCGAGAGAGGCGACCGGCGAGTCCCCGGTTCGTTCTCCAGTAGCGGCGGTTGCGGCTGCCGCGACTCACACTCCTTTGGAGACCTCTGCCCGTGATCGCTACCCGAGCTTGGCGGCGGCTGCTGCTCATCCTGTCGCTTGCACTGCTCCTGGTGCGTGCCCGTGACGAGCGCGGCGCAGACGAGCACGTCTGCCCGTGACCCGCGGTTTGGCGTGGTGCAGGCCATCAACGCGCCCGAGGCAGCGGCCAGGGCCGGCGTGGCGTGGGAGCGGATCATCTTCCCTGGGCCCAGATGCAGCCTGACGGGCCAGACAGATGCAGCCCGGGTACTACACCGATGCCCAGATTGATGCCCAGGTCAGGCGGGGGTCGAGCTAGTGGGGGTGGTGCTCTACACGCCGGGCTGGGCCGCACCGACCCGACCAAGGCCGACCGCGCGGTGCCGAAGGGCCTGGACAAGCCAATCGAGGACCGTGACAACGCCTGGGCTCAGTTCATCGGCAAGTTGGCGACGAAGTACCGTGGCAAGGTGGACACCTGGATCGTCTGGAACGAGCCTGACCTGCTGGCCGAGGATACCGGCGAATCGCGCACCTGGGCGGGCTCGGTCGAAGACTTCTGGAGCCTCCAGAAGAGCGCCTACCTGGCGGTGAAGCGGGCGAACCCACCAGGCGAAAGTGCTGACGCCTGGGCTATTCGTACTCGGCACACCAAGGAGGCGATGCTCGAGCCCTTCCTCGAGCTGCTTGCTCGCGGTCGCCAGCGCGACGGCACCGCGCCGCAGAACAACTGGTACTTCGACGGCGTGCCGTCCACCCCGTATGCGAACCCGCTCAACTCGTTCGCCAAGCCCGAGATCTACCGCCGCATCATGGCCAGGTACGGCCTGAAGAAGGAGATCTGGAACCTCGAGTCGAACGCGGTGCCCTGGGACGACCCGGTGGGTCTGCTTCCGCGCGAGCCCTGGCGGGTCACGATGGACCAGCAGGCGTCGTACATCATCCAGTCCTTCGCCTCGGGCTGGCGACCCGGCGTCGAGCGGATGAGCGTCTACAAGATGCGTGACGAGTTTCCCGGAAAAACGGCCAGAACTTCGGCCTGTCCGTGAGGAGGGAAGCACCCGCCCGGCCTACGCTGCGCTGCAGACGGCGATCAATCTTTTCTCGGGGGCGAAGAAGGCCACCTACACCTGGAATGGTGGCGAAGCCCACCCAGTGAGCGAGAGATCACGGCGATCCTGGATTCGCGCAACGACCACTACCAGTTCGTCTGGCCAGGCCAGGTCGGCCAGGTGGTGATCGAGCGCGAGGGTCAGCGCGTGACCGTCCTCTGGAACGTGACTCCTCGGCCGCTGGTCGGCCTGGTGGCGGCGGCCGCTGGCCAGGCGACACTGGTCGACGCCTTTGGCACCACGAGCACGATCGCGCCGCTCGACGGCTGGTACCGGCTTCTACCTCGACGGGGCGCGGTCGAACACCGAGCCACGCGACTTGAGCTTGACGCTGGTCGGTGGGCGGCCATGGCTGATCGTCGAGCAGCTTGGCGCGGGCGCACCCGCGAGCCAGCCGCCGCGGTGGCCGACGGCCTGCACTTCGCGGACGCGGCTTCAGCGTGGCGAACGGCGCCTTCGCCGAGTACTTCCAGGCCCGCGGCGGTCGGGACGTTCGGCCCGCCGATCTCCCGAGAGCTCGACCTGGCGGGGATGCCAACCCAGATCTTCCAGCGCCAGGTGATGCGCTCGCACCCGACGGCGGAGTTCGCACCCTCAACCTGTCGGACGACGGCCTGGTGCCGTACACCCGGCCGACGCCCCACTTTCCCGCCCCCGATGCCCGCCTGCGGGCATCGGCGCCAACGCGGGCAGCGCGGCCTATCCCGAACAGGCGATTACTTCGTTCGGCAGGAGGTGCCGGACACCTGGCAGGGTCGCCAGGTCAATTTTGGCCGCATGTTCTTCTCGACAATCCGCTGCGAGGCCACCGCCTGGGCGCGTGCCAGGAGGGCATCATCGCGCTGCTGAATCTCGAATACTGGAGCTCGCCGCTCACCGCCCGACCGCCGACCCTCACAGGGCTAGCTCGGTGTACCAGCGGTTCCAGCGTGGCATCATGCACTACGACGCGAACTGCGACTGCACCCAACCAATCCTGGTGGGCGAGCATTTCAAGGCGATCATCACCGCCAGCGCCTGCCCGGGCGATCTGGACGAGCAGTCCAGGGGCAGTCCGTATTACCCGGCAGTACGACCAGGCCCAGGTCCAGGGCATGTCCCGCCCAGCGACTGCCACGGTCCAACTTCAAGGATGCCTTCGAGCGGTTGCCATAGACCGCGACCCCGCGCCGCGGCGAGCGAGCGTCGACCTGGTCACCTGAATCGACCAGGTCGCATGACAAGGGCCTGTGTGGGTGCGAGCCACTCACCACCCGAGGGATCGGCTCCGCATCCGCAGGGCCGCCAGGCTCCTCGTCCACTGATGGCGGTCGGCCGCGGCCTGATCGTGCCAGAGCTCACGCTCGGCTCGTCGACATCTAGCCTCGCCCTGGGGCGTATCGGCGCCGACGATGTCAGGCACTATAATGAGCGGCCAGCATGGCGAGGCCTCGGCTACACCCGCCCTGACGCGACCTCGGGCGCGGCGCGCAGATCCGTGGCACCCGCGCCTACATTGGTCGAGACTTCTTCGAGCCGCGCGTCCAGCAGTTCAAGCAGCTGCCGATCGCCTGTCACGTCGTCTGCTGCGGACGTTCGGCGCACGGGTTCTGTACCACCAGCGAAACCAAGCGACGCCCAGACGCCGCGGACCAAGCGCGTCGACCGGCTGATCGACCGGGCTGCGCGAACGACAGGCGATCCCCCGCGAGCAGGGGGATCCGCCGTGGTCGGCGCGCTCCAGCTCAAGATCGAGGACGCCGAGGAGTTTTGGTCGCGCCTCGTCAAGATCGAGCGCGGCGACGAGCTGCTGCACTGATCCGCTGCCGCTGGAAGGACGAGACCGAGACCGTGCCGACCGGGGCCGTACGCGCCGGAGATCGACGACGGCGTTGCGGTGCACATCCGCCTGTTCCGTTAAGCCCGGGCTGTCGACGTCCGCGAGGTGATCAAGAAGTGGTGAGTCCGGGCGGCGACCGAGGAGGCGGTCCTGGTCGAGGTCACCCGCCGCTGGTCGACGCGCTCCGGGCCGAAAGTGATCTACCTGTTCGGATCGCGGGCGCGGGACGCGACCGCGGACAGCGACTACGACCTGATGGTGGTCGTCGCGGCGTCCGACGCCTCGGGCCATCGGCGGGCCGAGCAAGCGTACCGGCGCTGTGGGGCGTCGACGCGCCGCTCGACGTGCTGGTGTGGACCCGCGAACAGTTCGACGACAGACGGTCGTGGCGGCATCGTTGCCGGCGGCGATCCTCCGCGAAGGGCAGCTCGTCTATGCTGCCTGTGGACCCGAAGGTCGAGCTGACCTGCCAGTGGTTGCGCAAGGCCAGCGGTGACCTGACCAAAGCCGAGGCCCTGCTCGGATTCGCGCCCGCCGCGGCCAACGTGCTCGACGGGGCCGTCTTCTTCGCCAGCAGGCGGCCGAGAAGGCGCTCAAGGGGTTCCTCACCTGGCACGATCAGGCCCGCTCGGAAGACGCACGACCAAGTGCTGGTCCAGGCCTGCGAGGCAGTCGATCCGGGCAAGCGAGTCAACTTCGGTTGGCCGCTGAAGTGCTGATGCCGTACTCGGAGTTCTCCGCTATCCTGGTGGCGACGAGCAGCCATGCCGAGGCCGCGCGTGACGCGTTGGACCTGGCTCGCGACGCCTTCGAGCTTGTCGTTGCGCGCCTGCCCGAAGCGGCGCAACCATGACCCTACCATCCTCGCCTCGACTCGACGACGGCGTCGTAGAACATCCGCCCGTTTCACGAAACCGCTGCTCGCGGTTAGGGAGGCGGGATCAGGAAGTGGTGAGGGGCGCTCGAGCCGGGATGGCCCCGACGATTCGACGCCGAGATGCCACCACCAACGCGAGCGCGGGGCGGCACTCTCCGCGGCGAGCGCCGCCCACGACGCCGCGGTACTCGACGAGCAGCTCGTCGAGCCGCTCCAGTTGGCTGCTCGGCCTGCGTCAGGCTCGCCTCCGCCAGGCGATCACGGACCGACAGGAGGTCGAACGCCTCGCTCGGGCTGGAGCAGGTCGACGCGGTCTTCGTCCCGCGCCCCCGCCCACTCGTCTATGACGGTGAGGTAGCGCCGCATTGTTCGAGCAAGTCCTTCACCGCCGCCATCGCCACCTCGTCGAACCGCCAGCCGCTGGGGCTTCTCGATCGCTTCGATCCACCACGCTTCCGCGCTCGCCATCCGAGGGTCCGACGAGAGGGCGGAAGAACGACCAGAGGCTGCCCGCTCCCCGCGATCCATCGCCGTCGCCGTCCTCGGGCGCGACCAGCTCCCAGATCGGCGCGCGGTCCGAGCCCGCAGGTAGGTGAAGATCCTGGAGATCGGCGCGGGGCCAGATGCGCCTCGTAAGGCCCGACGTATTCGTCGGCGCTCTCGGCTGCGAAGTCGGCCGCGTGCCGGGCGGTGCGGATAGGCCAGCTTCGGGATCCCGCGCCTGCCGATCCCGTTGACGACGCGGTCGACGTCCGTGTCGGTCAGCGACGCGACCTGCGCCAGACGTGCCGACTGCAGGGCTGCCGATCGTCGCATTTCCTCATCATAGGCACGGTGGCGCCACGCCAAAGCCGCCCGCAAGACTGGCGAATGGCTGGCCGGGTTGATCCATCCGGGACAGCAACGTGTCCACCGAGGAGCTCGCCGAGTACGTGGAGTTTAAGCGAGATGCGTCGGCGGGTCAAAGAGCAGCTCAAGAAGATGGGGCGGCCTGGGGTACTGGGACCTCAACTTCAGCTACAGCGACCCGACCAACGCCGCGATCCGAGCGATGGGACTCGAATAGCCGCGGGTTGACCACCCGTGAAGCGTCGGTCAGCGTTGGCAGGAGGGCACCTGTTCCATCGTCTGCCACGACAGCAGGTTTTGCAGGCCTGCCGCCTGACTGGCTCCGCTCCTTGCCGCGCATGAGGGCACCCGGCTGACAGTCAAGGCCGTGCAGAAATCTGGACCGCACCCACGGCACGCGAAGGATTTGACAGACCGGGTGTGCGTCCGATACTCTTCCCTGCACAAGTGCATACGAGAACGCGATGACGGGGAGCAGTACGGGCGACGGGCTGCTTCAGAGAGCCGGGGGTAGGTGGAAACCCGGTGCAGCAGGAGCCCCGAACTCGCCCCTGAGCGGCCGCGGCGAACCAATGAGGTAGTAGTCGCGGACGGGGTGGCGCGCGTGAGAGCGCCATGAGTGGATGCGCCACAACGGCCGCATCAACCAGGGTGGTACCGCGAGGATTCCCTCGTCCCTGTGGGGGCGGGGGTTTTTTGATGCCCTCCCCCACGACGGCGGGACGGCACGGTCTTCGCGAGTCTTCTGGTAGCACTCGGACGGGAGGACGGCGTTCATGAGACGCGCCGCCTGCCTCGCTCGAGGGCGACGATGCGGGCGAACGGGCGCGTCAAGCCGGGTGGTACCGCGAGCGGCCCTCGCCCCAGGCAGGCGAGACGGCCGTGTTTTTGTGTGCGGGGCTTAATCTGGAGCCTCGCCGGCGGGGCTTCGCGACGCGGATCGACGCCTTGCGGGCGATCAACACCGCGGATCGTGGGGAAGGTGTCCCGGGGCACGGGCCCCGGGGAAAGGGAGTCGGGAATGAGGCTGAACGGGTCGCAGATCCTCAGTCGCTGCCTGCAAGAAGAGGGAGTCGAGGTCATCTTCGGCCTCCCGGGCGGCACGATCATGCCGCTGTACGACGAGATGCACAAGCATCCGTTCCGGCACGTGCTGGTGCGCCACGAGCAGGCCGCCGCGCACATGGCCGACGGCTACTCGCGCGTCAAGCGCGACGTCGGCGTCTGCATGGGCACCTCCGGCCCCGGCGCGACGAACCTGGTCACGGGCATCCTGAACGCCCACATGGACTCGGCGCCGCTGGTCGCGATCACCGTCAACGTGCTCTCCTCAATGATCGGCGCCGACGCGTTCCAGGAAGCCGACATCTCCGGCATCACCATCCCCATCACCAAGCAGAACTACTTCGTCCGCTCAACCAAGGACCTGGCCCGGACGATGAAGGAAGCGTTCTTCATCGCCCGTAACGGCAGGCCCGGCCCGGTCCACATCGACATCCCGAAGGACATCTTGACCCTCGAGGCGGAGTTCAAGTACCCCGAGAAGGTCGAGCTGCCGGGCTTTCAGCCGAACCTCGAAGGCAGCATGGTCCAGATCCGCAAGGCGGCCCGCCTGATCGAGCAGGCCCGGCGGCCGGTCATCCTGGCCGGGCAGGGCGTGCTGATCTCGCGGGCGATGGGCGAGCTGCGCGCGCTGGCCGAGAAGGCTCGCATCCCGGTGGTGACCACCCTCCTCGGGATCTCCGGCTTCCCGCAGAGCCACGAGCTGTCGGCGGGCTGGCCGGGCATGCACGGATTCGTCTACTCGTCGTACGCGATCGACCAGTCCGACCTGGTGATCGGGATCGGCAACCGCTTCGACGACCGCTGCTGCGGCAAGTTCGCGGCGTTCGCCCCACACGCCAAGATCGTCCACATCGACGTCGATCCGGCCGAGATCGGCAAGAACGTGCGGACCGACGTGCCGATCGTCGGCGACGTCAAGCGCGTCCTGACCAAGCTGATCCCGGAGCTTCGCGAGGGCGAGTCGCACGAGCCGTGGCTTCAGCAGATCGACAACTGGAAGCAGCAGTACCCGCCGAAGAGCTACCCGGACGACACGCCGGAGCTGTACACGCCCCAGGTGATCCAGAAGCTCTACAAGCTGACCAAGGGCGAGGCGCTGATCGTGGCGGACGTCGGCCAGCACCAGATGTTCGCCGCCCAGCACTACCGCTTCGACGAGCCGGACATGTGGCAGACGTCCGGCGGGCTCGGGACGATGGGCTTCTCGCTGCCGGCGGCGATGGGCGCGTACCTGGCGCGGCCGGACAAGCAGGTCTGGGCGGTCGCCGGCGACGGCTGCTTCCAGATGAACATCCAGGAGCTGGCGGTCTGCGTGACCGACAACATCCCGGTCAAGATCGCGATCATCAACAACGGCTACCTCGGCATGGTCCGGCAGTG
>JAUJPG010000059.1 GCA_030447245.1 Chloroflexota bacterium
GGTTCGAGCAAGAGTACCTTTGCCAGTTTCTGGACGCGGACAGTCGGGCGTTTCGGCACGAGGACGTCGAACGCGCCTTTCGGGAGGACGTCGAGGCATGGACGCTGTAACGATCGGGGTGGACATCGGCCAGAAGCGTGATCCGACGGCGATCGCTGTGGTCGAGGGTGAGTTGCGCAGCATCGCCGGGCGCACCGAGCGGTACCACATCGTGCGGCACCTCGCGCGGCTACCGCTCGGGACGCCTTACCCCGACGTCGCCGCACGGGTGGCGGCGGTCGTGGGCGGCGTCTACGATCGTCCGACGCGCACGGCGCCAGTCACGCAAACGATCAGCGTGGACCCGCGGACCGGTGCGGGCCGGGTCCATCGGGCGCCCATCCTGCCCTCGGTGCGGCTGTACGCCGATGCGACCGGTGTCTGCCAGCCCGTGGTGGACCTGCTGGAGGACGCCGGCATCCGGGCGGTCGCGGTGTACTTCACTCACGGCGACCGGCGCGTGGTGCAGGCCGACGGGGCCATACTGCTGGGGAAGGCCTGGCTGGTCTCGAAGCTCCAAGCGCTCCTGCAGACCGGTCGACTCCTGCTGCCCAAGGCAGCCGAGGCCGAGGTCCTCGCCCAGGAGCTACTCGACTACGAGATCCGGGTGGACCAGGACGCCAATGACAAGTACGGAGCCTTCAAGGTTGGCGCGCATGACGACCTGGTGACGGCGGTCGGGTTGGCCGTCCATGACGACGGCGGCCGCCCCTTCTCGGCTGCCGTGGGCGGCTCTCGCCCGATTCTCGAGGCCACGGCGGACCGGCCTTTGCTCCCGTGGCGGCTCTGGGGGTGAGCGTGGCCGCTGCCTTTCCGAAAGGCACGCTTCTGATCCTTGTCGGGACCATACCCACGCCGGGCCGGCAGGGCGTGTTAAGCGGTCACTTCTTCAGGATGCGGATGTCGCCATCCTTCCACGTGAACCTATTCAGATCGGACGGCGCCGGCCGCAGCTTCGGCTTACTCTTGGGCATCAACCGCTCCTTCGGGCGCAGCGGCACTATCGGTCACTTCCAGGACTGTCTCGCTCGCGCCGCCTGCACCAGCCCAGCCGCCACGAGTCCCGAGGTGGTCACCATGACGTGGTCTGAGACTCGCACCTGGCCAGAGTCACTCGCCTGTCGCCGGAGCAGCCTGCTCAGTCATAATTGTTCATGTAATCGCACAAAGCTGCGAGAGGTAGCCCCGTTTTGGCCTAATGTCGGGCCGCTCATGCATGATGCGGCACCGCGCCTACCACCCATCTAGTCCGTCGGTAACATGGTGTCGTGCTCGACTGCGGAGACCGCTTTGCGGCGCTGGTGTGTGCTGTCCAACGAACGTCCCGTCAGTCCTGGGGAGTTTACTGAGACCGATCTGCTGACGCTCTCCGGCCAGCCGATCCACTCAGAGATGGAGTTCCTCGAAGAACTCACCGAGCGCCTGATGCTGCGCTACGAGAGTCAACCGTTCAACAAGCCGCTCGCCTTCAAATCGCTCCCCACCAAGCGCCCAGCTCGGACCCGTGACTTCTATGAGCGACAGCTCCTGCGACGAGATACGCGTAACGGCGTGCTCGAAGCCCGTGAGCTCATCACCTGGGCCAGCGAGACGCTGGCTCTGTGGATCGAACAGGATATGTTCACGACGGAGCTTGTCGATGGGAACCCGCCGCACGGCGCGGAGCCAGCCTTCGACGGTATCTCGCTGGTCCTGGACAGCAGCGGTGAACTGCGCCTCCGGCTCCTTCAAGTCAAGGCCACAGAGAATCGCCTGCGAAAGAACTGCAACGATGCGCTGACTGGCTTCGATGGCCTCGAGAAGGGACATTATGATTCGCAGCTGCTCAATCGTCTGACCTTGCTGGAGGAGCGGCGCAAACTCCCCGCGTCGATGGAGGCCACGGACCTCTGGACCTCAAGCGAGCGGCAGTACAAGGTGTACGGCGTTCATTCGGACGATCGGAGATCGATGCAGATACTGACCAGGTATAAGACGGTTGTAGCAGGAAATATCGCGCGTCGCTCCTGTTGCCTCGTGTTTCTCGACGACTGGTCATGTGCTTGGCAAACCCTGGAGGATCTCGTCCGTGCCAAGCTACCTTGAGGATTCCAGAGATGTTGCCACGCCAATATCCCTCTTCTCGCGCCAGGAGTTTGTAGATACAGTAAAGCTTGTTCATACTGAGCTTATTCAAACATCACTCCAGCGCTCGTATCTGCATAATATTGATGAGGAAGCTGTAGCTAGATTGCGAAGATACGCGCTCTGGCTTGATGAAATTGTGGCCATCGGACGACTGGATGGAGCGGAGGCCGAGAGCGCGACGGTACTGGCCGCGAATATTTTGGAGTTTGTTGGCTGCAGCCAACAAACTCCTGAGACCTTATCAATCTTCTATCCACCACTCAATGATTTGATCCGAAGCGCCATCATCGGCAGCCTGTCTCCGTACAAGGCGAACTCTACACTGATCGCCACCAGGATTCTAGATGTCTTGGGCGCGCGCGCGTATGACTCGCCCGTTGAAGAGTTTCACAACACCGTGGGAAGGATAGTTACCGCAGTCCTGGCTCGACAGTTTCAACAGGCGTTTCACCTGAGCATTACCCTCGATGAACTAGGGCAGGTGGCGATCCAGACCCTGCAAGATGATGGGGCGGCCGGCAACCAAGCGTATTTTGAGCTCGATCGAGTATACGCGATTGGCCTGGCGTGTCGTAAACTAGCAAGCGGCATGCTGATCGGTGCACCGAGCATCGTGTCGAGCGCGTCCGACAGCTTCAACACCATCGAGGTGTCGTCGAAGGATAGTGAAGACGCGGAGCATCTCTGGCTCGCGCGCCGACTGCGTGCAGTTGCTACCGAGATGTACGAGTGCAGCATGCACCGTGTGCTCGGAGAACACAATGTGCCGGTACCGTTCAGACGATCACTGGCGGCCTCGGGGATCATTGAGCTGTGGCGCCCGCAGATGAAGGCCGTCGCTGCCGGCGTGCTCGACGGCAAAGCGGGGATGAACTTGGTGGTGTCCATTCCAACCGGCGCCGGAAAGACACTCATCGCCGAGTTAGCCATAATGGGCGTACTCACTAAGGACCGTACGAGCTGGGCGATCTACGTGACGCCGAGTCGATCATTGGTGAGTCAAGTGAGCCTTGATCTCAGACGCCATCTGAGGTCCATGAGTATTCGCGTGCGCAATGTGGTGGCTGGCGCTGAAGTCAACATGTTTGTCAATGATGAGATCGAGATGATCGCTGAGAGTCACAGCGTGACCGTCATGACGCCGGAGAAGCTGGAGGCATACTTACGGGTCGATCCTGAGGTTTTTCATTCATGCGGCATCGTCGTCTTCGACGAGATCCATAAGATATCAGACTCTTCAAGAGGCGCCCTCTACGAGAGCCTCGTCACACGATTCCGACTGCTGTATCCAGATACGCGGGTGATCGTCATGAGTGGGGTGATGTCGAACAGTGAGGAGGTCGCCGCTTGGCTCGGGTCGGAGCGCACAGCGACGGTGATCGAGAGCCGACGGCCGACGCGGCAGATCCGCGGGCTTGCCGTGCGCAGCACAAGCAAGCCGAGGTCTCCTCGTGCATTCAGGAAGACCAGTCGGAGGCGAGTGGATTTTCGCGGCGGGGTCGTGCTCGTCCACGAGGAGGACGATCTCAGCGGCGACCTCGAAGTCCAGCTTCCTGACCTATTCGGTGGCTACTTCACTGAAGAACTGATGCGCTGGGGGTGGTCGGAGAATCGGGAGGCGGCGAAGTCCTCGAATCTTGACCACGCGCTCGGCCTGACGGAAGTATTGGTAGCGTCGCCGGGCACGACACTGGTGTTCGTCGGACAGACCGACTGGGCGGAGTCGTCATGCAAAAAGTCGACGTTTGACGGATACGGGCAATTTGTTGCGGAACGCCGCCGCCTCTCCAGCTTCCTGGCAAATGAGCTTGGCGAAGACCATTTTTTGGTGGACACTGTCACGCGAGGTGTGGCTGCCCATCATGCACGGTTCCCGGTGGCGGTTCAACGGGCGTTGGAATACGCGCTGGAGAACAGTTGGTTAAAGGTGATCTTCGCGACGCCAACGCTGCGTGAGGGGCTGAACACTGCTGCAACGAATGTGGTGCTCGTTGGCAACTCCTACTACGACGAAGCCGCCGAGGAGAGTCTGCCCCTTCAGGAGTCGGACTTCGAGAATCTCGCTGGTCGTGCCGGGCGTCCTGGTCGAGAGACCGAAGGCCGTATTTTCCTGGTGCCGGATCGACTAGCCCAGGCCCAGGCGGTCTCGACCGGTCGCAAGTACATCCTGGTCGGTGACGAGGCCTTGCGGGCGCGTTCTCAGCTCAGGCGACTCTATCAGTGGCTGGGCGAGGCCAAGTCCGACATTCGGCAGCTGCCGGGAGCCGACCAGGCGCTGCTCATGGGGCTCCGGGCAGTGGGTCTGGAAGGCCGCGACGCCGTTCACTCGTTCTTCATGCACAGTCTCTGGTCCATGCAGGCGGATGAGATATCGGAAGTGTACGCGGCGGCGACCTCGGCCGCCGATACCCTCGACCGTGCCGAGGCTGACGTGGGCACCGACCGGTTCCTGATCGCCGCAAAGACGGGACTCGCGCTGACATCTGTGGAGTCTCTGCGCCGGCGGCTCGATGCCGATGCGTACCGCTACGAGGATCCAGCCGAACTGGACCTAGATTGGCGGTCGTCGTTGCTGCCGTCACTAGTGGACGCCGCGCTGGCAGTTCCCGAGGCAGGGAAAGTCCTGGCTGGCTCGTCAGACAGTTGGGATGCGCCTACTCCGTGGTCAGCCAATGGATGAGTGCTCGGCCTTACACGGATATTCTCCGAGTGGGAAAAAGTCAGGCGCGTTTTAAAGCTGACGCAACGGTCGGGCGAGCAGTGAAGTACTGCTCTGAAGTGAGCACCTGGCTCTCGTGGATCTTCGGCGCATGCTACACCGTGCTGGATGATTTAGTTGCATCAGCAAACCCGATCGTCGGAGTCATACCGCTTCTTTGTAAGTATGGCGTTTCTACTGAGTCGGCAGCGGTACGTCTCCCTACTCGGAGGCAGGATCGGGCAATGGCCCAGTACCTTGGAGATCGTTTCGATGAGTCAGGGAGACGGCTGACGATTTCTGAGGTGAACACGTGGTTGGAGGAGATCGAGCCCCACTTGGATCGCTTTGTTCCAGCAGAGGATCTGAGCCACGACCTGATCAAGAGGCAGTGGGCGGGCCGCTGTCGGTCAGACTTCCCGTATCAGTACACGAGTGTTCGATCCCTGCGGCCGATGGACTCCAGGAGACCTCGTCTCGTTACGCAGAAACAGATACGGGACACGAATGGTCGATGAGAGCGGTGAGACCATTGCCGAGCTGACCCTCACCGGATCAGGTGCGATGGGTGGCGCGGGCCGACCCGACGCAAGTCGCGGCGTCGTTGTGGATCCGGGGGCATGAGAAAGGACTTGGTACCATCGCATTCGTCTGGCAGCGTCCTGTTCAGGGGTCTCAGGGACGCCGGTGCGTCCCTAGCCTCGACTTCGGCCATTTCTGACTGACGCCACCAGTTCCAGAGATGACGGCGCGGCGAGTCTCATGGGCATCGTAGCCGCACGGTGACAAAGAAACTGCAGCAGGTCCAGCCCTCTGGTAGCCGATCCTCCTGGAGACAGTCCGACCATCGAGATTCACCCGCACGGCCAAAGTGGCGGAAGTCGAGGCTAGTTCCAGCGGATTCGCGCCGCGGGCTAATGCCAGCGACCTGATAATCGTCCTCCGTGAGTGGCTTGCCGCGGATCGCCTCGAGCCAGGCGGAGAGGTACGGTCACCCTGGTGGCGCGGCGTACTCCTCCTTCCCGCCGAGGACCCGATCGTGCTCCTCACCGACCAGTGGGGAGGTGTCGATCAGCTTGGCGCTGAAGGTGAGTAGGACCTCCTCGGTCGGGCCGACACCCAGGTGGCCGGGAGACTCGGCCCAGGTCACGGCCAGACAGCTCCCGTTCCATCGATCGTCGCGGCGGCCGCCGGCTCGGGCGTCGCGATGATCGTATACCAGGTGCGGGATGGCCGAGGCACCACGCCTCGAGCTGCTGTTGGGTGATGGGGTGACTCGCCTGGTCGGGGGCGGAACATCCACCATATCATCGCGTACGCAGTCTTCCAGGGCCGAAATGGCGACTCGAGGCTGCTCGCGGGCGGCTTCATCGAGGGCGAGCCGCGGTGAGCTCAAGCTCACCGCCGGGCCAGGCGGCGGAAGATCCTGGGGCATCTCGGCTAGGATCGGTTGGAGCGGGCCGACCACCTCCTCGAACATGCCGATCCGCTGTTTGAGGGTCCGGGTAGGTGTCCTCCTCGATTGTGTCCCTCGGCGTACAAGTTCAGGATCTTGACCATCGGCGCTTCCTGGCCGATGCGATCGATCGGCCGATCCGCTGCTCGACACGCATTGGATTCCAGGGCAGGTCATGGTTAACGATCGCCGAGAACTGCTGCAGGTTCAGGCCCTCGTAGACGCGGCGTCGGTGCCGAGCAGGATCTGGATGGCGCGCGGGTCGTCGCGGCGCGCGCGCGCTTTCACTTCGGCCTTGTCCACCACCCGCCAGTCGTTGAGGACGGGGTCCCAGATTTCGCCGCCGCGTCCCGAGTAACACGCGATCCGATCACCGTAGCGAGCAATCAGCTGGTTACGGATGTAGTCGAGCGTGTCGAGGTATTGCGTGAAGACGATGACCCGCTGGCCGCTGTGCACCAGCTCCTGGAGTTGCTCCTCGAAGACGAGGTACTTGCTGTCGCGATACCTGGCCGAGCGCGACGATGTACGCCTGCAGGTACAGCCGTCTCGCTCCAGCTCATCGCGTCGGGCCGGGTCCTGGGTACAAGCGGAGCAGCCAAGCTGCCGCTCGCGCACGACCAGCGTGCCAGGGTCGACCTCCTCATCGTCTTCCTCTTCGGCCGCCTCGCGCGCGACCTCTCCCTTGCGCGTCGACGTCCGATAGGTGCCGCTGATCGCCGCGATCAGGTCTCGACGGCGCTCGAGGCTGCGCCGAAAGGCGAAGAAGCAGCTCGACAGTCGCTTGCGGAAGACCGCCATCAGGAAGCCGACTTCGCTCCGCTCATGTCGGCGGTAGGTCGGCCAGGCGGTAGAACTCGCCAGCAGAGCGGGTCGATGCGGTCGTACAGATCACGCTCGGCGTCGGTCTGGAACTCGGCCGCCGCGTCGATCGGCTCTCGGACGGACGGCCCGGGCCGCAAGCCCCGCTCGTGATAGGCGCGGAGCGTGGCGCGAGTGTGGCGGAACATGTGGACCGCCAGCGGGCTCTGGCGCGCCAGGTACGGCGTCATCGCCTCAGCGTGCGGGCCGGAAAGCTGCTGCAAGGCGAGGGTCAGCCTCTGCTGCGCCCTCGCGGATTCGCCTGACCAAGCTGTTCCAGTCGAACGGCGACCAGTTCGGCGGCACCTGAGAAGGATCCAGGTCTGGCGCACCCTGATCGACGGCCAGGCGCGTCATGGCGACCACGTCGGTGCGCGCCGAACGGTCGGTCCCGAACATCCTGGAGCTGCTCGAAGAAGCGCCGAAGTTGGTTAGACTCGACCAGGCCCCCCACGAGGGACGGTCCAGGCAGCAGAGCAACAACAGGTCGTGTACCTCGTGCGGGTCGAGCTGCATCGGCGTCGCGGTCAGCAGCCACAAGCAGTGGTAGAGGCCGCGGCGGCGCAGCTCCTGGGAGAAGCACAGTGTGAGGTTCAGGCGGCGTTGCCGAAGATCGCGCCGTGGCAGCATGCGCCTCGTCGACCACGGCATCCCAGGGTCGGCTCGCCGCCGGGAATGGATCCGCGACGCTCGCTGCGGATGATGAGTTGGCGAGAGACGATGACGATACCGTCCTCGTCCCAGGGATCGTCGGTGCGGCGGACGCGCCCGCCAACGTCCTGGAGGCATTGGCCATCATAGAACCAGGCGGTCAGGGCGAACTCCTCACGCAGCCCTCCATCCACTGCCGACCAGGCTCCGCGGCGCGATGATCAGCACGCGGCGCAGCTCACCCCGCAGGATCAGCGAACGCAGAACCAGCCCGGCCTCGATCGTCTTGCCGAGGCCCACCTCGTCGCAGAACAAGAAGGCCTGGGGGAAGCCCTCGACCGCCCGCTTGGCGACTTGGCTCTGGTGCGGGTACGGGCGCAGCACGAGCGGGTCGAGCACCAGCCGGTCGCCACCAGGGCGGGACGGTGCATCCAGCAGCCACTGGGCAGTGATCCGATCGCGGAGCGACATGACGTGCGAGAGCGAAGCCAGCTCCATCGGGTCCCGATCAGGCGGCCCGTCGTGGGGGATGAACGCTTCGAGGTGTTCGGCCACTGCCCTCGGGAGCGGCAGCAAGAGCAGGCCGCGGTCGCCGCCGCTCCAGATGCTCTCGAACTCAGCGATCTCCTCGCGGATGTCCTCAGCGTCCTGCTCCGAGTACCAGGACCGCTTCAGCTCGAACTTCTCACGATTGCGGGTCCAGGCCGCGCTCGTCTCATTGACCGAGCCCTGGAACGCCACGCAGTTGCCCTCGGCGTCGTGCAGGACGCCAGCCTTGGGGTGGTAGAGCGCACCGTGGCGGCCGGGATGGTACGGGCGCCCGTCGGGATCGAGCGGGAGCGCGATCCGCACCTCGAGCAGGCCTGCGGCGACCATCCAGGCCAGCGCCCCGAAGCGGTGGCGAGCGATCTGGTCGTCCTCCGGCCGCCAGCCCGCCGGAAGCCCCAGGCGGATGCACTCCTCGTCAGTGGGTTCGAAGCGGCGGGCGAGCGTGCACGCCAGGCTGGCCCGCAGGGCGTCGGCTCCGCGACGATAGGCGGCGACATCGTCCGGACTCCAAGTCGCGCCCGTGATCAGGCGCATCGGCGGGCGGTCACGACGAGGCAGGTCTCGCAGGCGGCGGATGAACGAGGCCAGACCGGCGGCGAGCTGGACCAGTGCGGCCGAGTCGAAGTAGCCTGCCTGTCGGTCGTAACGGACCGCCTGACTGAGGACCGGCACATAGAACTGATTGACGAGCTGGCCGGCCTGACCGGCGTAGCGGCGCCGGAGGTCGGGGAGGTCGCGGAAGCTCATCGTCGCTCTCGGCGTGTGCTAGGGATGCCAGCTTTTCAACACCAGATCCCATGCGCGCCGTGCCTGGAGGGCGGCTTCCCGCCAGGTGTCGTCGTCTGGGCGCTTGCCAAAGATCCGCTCCAGGAGAACCAGCGTGACAGCGAAGGCCCCGCGGAACTCGGCCTGGCTGCCGTAGCCGGAGCCGACCAGCCAGCGGCGGAGCGGATCGATGCCGCGCGCATCGCCCTCTGTCCCGGCCATCAGGCCGATCGCGTTCCAGACTGCCGCGCCGACGAAGTTGGGGAAGGTGCGATCTTCCCAGATGTCCGCCTCGCGAGCCGCGCGGCCGCGCGGGGCCTCGTCGCCGAGTAAGCGGCGCGAGAGCAGGCGCAGGTCCACCGACTGGGGCGGCTGGAGGACGAAGATATCCTTGTCGACAGAAACCAGGCCCATCCGCCGAAAGTCGTCCGGGTTGACGTTGAGCGCCTTGGCGAGTTTGCGGACGTCGTCTGAGCTGGCGGTCTCGCCGAGGAAGGTGTCGAGCCAGAGCCAGAGCGTCTGGGTGTCCCGATCCGCGCCCTCCGCGCTGAACCGATCGCCCACGTCGGCGAAGTCGGCCAACGCGGTGAGCTGTGCTTGGATCTGCTCGAGCCGCCAGCGGCCGACTGCCGCGTAGGCCGCGTCGAGCGCGTCCGCGAGATCGACCGGTCGCCCGGCGAAGTCAGTCACTGGCCATTGTCGGCCCACTTCACCCAGGGCCGGGCCGAGCGCCGAGAGGTACAGGTCGGTGCCGGCTAAACCTTGCGACTGGAACCGCTCGGCTGCGCCGCGCGCGACCCGTGCAACGCGACCCTGAACCGAGCCCCAGTTGCCGACCGGCTGGTCAGTCTCCTCTCTCGGCAGGCACAGCAGGAGTACAGTGCTGCGGGCCGCGTCGAGGCCGCGGATGTTCAGGCTCGATTCGGCCTCAGTGTGGATCGGAGCCGAGCTGCGGATCTCGAAGCCGGCCCGGATCAGCGCCATGCCGAGCGAGCGCCAGGCTTCGGTCTGCTTGTGATTGAACATCACCACCATCCGACCGGCCGGATGTAGGAGCTGCCGCGCTCGGCGGAAGATGTCGGCCATCTTGTCTTCGTAGAAGCGATCGGCCCGATCCTTCGCCGAGGGTGGCTTCGGTCCGGCAGCCTCCACCGCACGAGCCCGAGCGTCACTTGCCCGCATCTTCTGGGCGCGAAGACTCTCGTACGCGGCGGCGTAACGCCCCTTCCAGGCAGCCAACTCGGTCTCGGCGGCGCGCTGCCAGCGGGCGTTGTTGGCGACAGCCTCACGGTTCGACTCGGCCAGTGGCTCGCGGAACAGGGGGGCCAGGTCCGGCCAGTCCCGCAGCGCCCGCTTCAGCCAGACATAGAAGAAGTTGGACAGCTCGGAATACTGAATGTTGTTGTAGTAAGGAGGGTCGACGCACAGCAGATGGACCGTGCCCGGCGCGGGCACGGACAGGGCCGCGGCGTCATCGCAGGTGATCGTCGGGATCAACACCTCCAGCCGCAAGCGGAACTCGCCATTCTGGCCGTTGCGGCCGATCGCTGCTTCGACACTTGGGTCCGCAATCGCGTCCGCGTCGGCCATGCTCTCCGTAAGACCGTCGACACTCTCGTCGGCCGCCTCGTCGTCCACAAGAGAATCGAGGGACACCCGTTCGCCGTGGATCAGCCGAGCCAGGGGCATCATACGCGCCGATTACCTGTGAGGCTCCCCACATGATCGGCTCGCGCGCACCCTCGAACTCACAAAAGGCGGGGCGGAAGGCGAAATCGTGGCGCGAGAAGGTGTGGGTGATCGCGTAGCGACCGTTGTGCCAGAAGAAGTATTGACGCTGTTGTAGTTCACGATCTTGCTGAGGATGAAGGCGAGACACACGCTGACCGCTTCAGCCTCCGCCTCGGGCAGCTCGGCGCGCGCGCGAGCCTGGGCAGCGCGGATCTCCTACAAAGTACTGTGACGTTGGTAAGCAGTTGACGCGGCAGGAAAAGGTCGCGCCAGCGCGGCATCCCATATTCGCGCGGCCGCTTGTCCTCCATCTCAAAAGGCACTTCTTCATTGGGGACGAGGTCTTGCGCTTCCCACCGTGGTAGCAGTCGGTGCAACTCGGCTTCGGCAGCTTGCACTGCATCAAGGTCGGCCTGCGCAGGGCGCGGAGCCGCCACAAATAGCGGGTCTTCTGCTGCCCGTTGCGGTAATTGAGTCTGGCCGGCACCTGGGGCAAACTGCGTACATCTGCGCGGCAGGGCCACCCTCGCGCGACCGCGCGATGCCCTTCTACCTCGTCGCCGTCAGCGACTCGCCCGCACCGAGGGCACAGAGCCTTGCCGTCGCGGAACGTGGGCGTGGCCCTGGGATCCCAGCGCTCAATGCCAGGACTTGGCCAGGTGCAGCTGGACCACTCCGATCGTGGCACGATGCAGGTACGGTGGTTGCTTTCGCCCGTCTCGGAACCGGAAACGCCGCTACCGCACCCTCTGGTTTGCCCTTCACGTTGACAACGGTGGAGTTCGTAGAGATCGGGATATTCAGACTGCAAGTGGCAAGAGGCCGTCCTGAGCCACGGGTACGTGTTCTTAATGGGATCACGATCCGCTGCCAGTCACCTCTGAACGCAATAGCCGCTGATGGCCACCCTGACAGCACGGGCTGCCTCCTCTCTGACCACCAAGTCCCGGGCAACTCGAGCAGGAAGAATTGGGCGAGACGCCTCCTGACATTGGCATCTATCTGCTTCGCGTACTCTCCTATCCGTGGGAGAAGCTTCCGTCCGAAGCGAGCTGGATAGTCCAAAGGCGGCACAAATTATCACCGCCACTGGGTTGAGGTCGTTGCTGTAGACCGCCTTAAGCCGTACCTGACGGCCTCCAGAGGATGGAACCGCCCCCAGCTGCGGATCTGCCACGATAATCGGATCCGTGCGACTCGGGCCTAGTGTGTCTCGGATCGATCGCTGCAGCGAGGAGAGCAGTTCGTCGCTGGGCGAGAGGGCGAACGCCCGCTCATGTCGGCAACCCCATACCGAACCCAGCATGATGTTCGCCCCGTTGTTTGCGCCTTCAGCGGCGCCAGTCTTCGCCTTGACGCGATCAGCGTCCCCGAGTACCCCCGGTGATCGCAAGAAGACCCTCCGCCGTTCGCGACAGCTTGGTGGGTTCCTTCCATCGAGCAGTCGCTCGAAGAACAGGCGGAGCTGCTGGAGTTTCGGCGGGAGGTATTTCAGATCGCTAGCAGATGGTTCATCTACTGCGGGGGGCAAGATCCTTCTCGTCAAGGTCGACATCGTAAAGAGCAAGCCGCCGGATTGCGGCCCTGGAGACGGTTGGCGCTCGGCGTGCCCACCAAATATCAGGCGATTCTGCGGCGGCCGTAGGGCGTTGTTGTCACGCTGCGACTCTGCCGGAAGCGAGGCGCAGGCAGGCCGGCCTCCAGGAACAGCGGCTGATCCTCCTTGATTGTCTGAGCCATCGCCCGCCTCCGTCTTTGCAGTCGCTGGGGACTGTTCTGGATCCTCCAAGTGCAGAGAAGAGGTCACGCCCCTCGGCTGCCGGCGATGGCGGTCCTGTCGTCCACCACGCGTTCGGGCTTGGTTACCCGCGATCGACTGGTCTGTGTCGGGCTCCTCGTGGGTCAGGAGCCCAGGGCCGCTGCACGCCCGGCGGCCTGTCGATAGCCATAGAAGCAGAGGGTGAACCAGTAGAGCACGACCTCGGACGGCAGCTCTTCGAGGCCGTGGCTGAACATCCGCCGCTGGTGCGCCGTCGGCAGGTAGCGCGCTGCCGAGAATGCTGAGCGCCAGCCGCATCCCGTCTTCGGACGCAGCCAGCGGGGCGCCGCTCACGGGGGCCGAACTCCTCGGCTGAGATCGGCTCGGGCGCTTCGGCCCGTCGAGGAAAGGATCGGCCAGCTGGCGGAGCCTGGCGCGGCTTGCCGGCGCCGAGGCGGGAGCCGAGCACGCGGGCATCGCCCTCGCGGAGCCGATGGCGCGGGTGGTCGGGGAACAGGTGCAGCTCCCAGACGTGGCCACGCTTCGGCTCGTGCGGACCCGTAGACGGAACCGCTCCATCAGGCGACACCACCCCGGCCACCCGGCCGCGAATCGCGCGGCCCGCGCCTCGGGGTGCTGGTTGGTGCCGTCGGCGCAGTACGGTACGGCGTGTCCAGCGCTTCGTCGTCGAGGCCAAGCGGTGGTCGAACGTCGGATCCACGGTGATCGCGACGTCAAGCTCACCCTGATTGCCGAACGGCCAGATCGGCGAGAGCATTGTGCGGACTTCCTCGAAGCGCCCCTCGAACTCGAGGTTGACGCGCTCCTGCTTGCCGCCCGCCTCGCGCTGGCCACTGGCGATCGCCGCGACGCGTGCACCTTCGCCGCGCGGGTCGGTCGGCCCATGTGGCGAGCAGGGGTGTTGTCGAACGTGTCGCGATCGTTGACGGTGAGCATGATCACGGCGAGCTTGACCTCGCGGAACTGACCGAGCCCTTCCCAGACCTGGACCAGCGCCTCGCGCGGTGTGCCGGCGCGAGTGACTGGCTGCGGCCCGCGACCAGGGCGGACACTGTCAGCGCCTCGCTGAGCGGCGAGGATGGATCGACAACCACCCAGGACGGACCTGCCTGGATAGTGGGCGTCGGCGTGCCGTCGCCCATGTCGACTAGGTCTCGTCAGGCCCCTGCTTCAGGCCGCCCAGACGCCCTGCTCGACGCCCTCGCGGAGGACCGACTCCAGACGTGGGCGGCTCGGGTCGGACCAGATACCGCGGGCGTACCGCGCTCGAGGTCCTCGGTGGCCAGGCTGTCGATCCGCTCGGCCAGCAGCGGGCACGGATCTCCTGCGCTGTCAGCGCTAGCGGGGGCCTCTCGTCCGCCGTCGGTCTGGCGCAGGCCGGGTACCGCGATCCAGGGCCGCCTGATAGGTCCCCAGCTCGGTCTGGTCGTCGAAGCGCGCTGTGCCGGCCATTCCGCCATCTCGCTGGCACCAATCGCCAGGCTGGGCCCGCGCAGGTACGGTATCCAGCGGTTCTCGCGGGCCCCTTCCTGGAATGCCTGCCAGAGCACGCTCCCGTCCGAGGCCGGACGGGGAAGTGCGCCCGCCAGCGTGGCATCGAGCAGCGCGCGGGTGGTCACTTGATCCGTCGTGGTCACCCCGTCTCGGGGGCCAGAGGTGATCCCAAACCTCCGCGGCGAGATCGCGACGGCAGGATGCGATCATCAACCGCCGCCACAGGGTCGTACAGGAAGTGATTCGGAGCGAGCCGGCGTCAGCGAGGCGGCATTCTCGGCGGTGTAGACGCGCTTTCGGCCTGATCATAGTACGTCCAGAGCGGTCGTGACGGTGAGGGGCGGCTCGGAACGTCGGCAGAGGTCGGTCTGCTTGAGTACCAGCGGCAGTTCGGGCTCGCGGCGAAGCCATCCCAGATGTCGTGGGTCGACACCCGACGCTCGCCAGACGGCCACAGCAGCGCGCGCCGCACGATCGCGAACGTAACGGCCGATCACCCGGCTGAGGATCGCTGGCCCCAGTTCTGCCGCAGGCGCTGCGGATTGGTCCCTCCTGCCTGGCCGGCGGACGTTCTCGGCGCCGTAGCCTCGGCGTCTCGCCGATCACCCGAAGCCGGTGATTCGAGCCAGCAGGCCGCCTCGGGGTCGCTGAACAGATCGAGCGCGTCGGCACCGCCGCCAAGTGGGAAGGCCAGCACTCGATACGCCTCGACCAGGCGCAGGCGGACGGCGTTCAGCTCCTGCGTGCCGAGCTTCTCGCGGATGTCGCCGAGGTCGGTCTCGAGCGCGACGAACTCGGCCAGGACGCGGAGGCGCCCCGACGGGCGAGCTCCTTCAACGTACGGAAGTCGGTCCCGCTGGCTGGGGCTGGCGTAGTCTGCTCGCGCTCGATATCCTGGGCTACCCGCTCCCAGGCGATCAAGGCGCGGACGGCCTCCTTCTGGGCCCATGATCCTGGTGCTTTCAGCCAGCAAGAAGACGATGTTGTTGCGGGTAGCGGCGCGGGCTCTCGTTGACGGCCTTGGTGAACAACGACTTGCTGAAGTTCAGGCGGTCGCCGCCGCCGACCACCACTCTTTGTCGTAGTGGACGATCGCGGGTCGGACGCGGTCGGGTTGTCGGCGATCGCCGTGTGATCCTGCGGGAAGGGGGATCACCTGGAAGGACTCAAGCGGAGAAGACTTCCTGGATCGGCTGTCCGAGCGTTTCCCTTCACCTCGCCCGGCTGGACTGGGCGAGCCGTTCCTGGAACCGCTTGTTGACCGAGGCACGGGTTCGGAACAGGAAGTGGTCGGCCTCCCGTCATGTACCAGGCCCGCCGCTCGGTCTCTTCCAGGCCGCGCGCGCCGTACGCCAGGTCACGGCGGTCGGCCAATCGCAGGCGCTACCTCGGACGGTGTGACGCCGCGCGATCCGTCGGGCGGGCTGTGCAGGAATGTCACGAGGGCCGCTTCAGATGCGGCTGGCCAAGGCCAGCCCGGTTTCGACGTCGCTGGCGTGCGTGCTCCCCTCCGCCCGCGCCACGTCGGATCCAGGCCGCGCTCGAACGCCGTGCGGCCGAGTCGCCCGAGGACTTCGTCGCGCAGCTCGCCGCGGCGGAGATCGACATGCTGCGGCTGGAGCAGTGGCGTCGGCCCGAGCTGGGCCCGCCGCTCCCAGGTCGCGCGGAGCGTCCGCGCCACCAACCTGAGGGCGCCCGCGTGTCGCCTGGAACCGGAATGTCCGGCCAGGCGCTCAGACAACAGGCGGACGAACTCAGGGTGAAACAGGTAGCCGGCGCGGAGCTGCTGCTCGTACATCGGATCGAACGCGCGGTTGTCGATCGAGACGCCAGCCTGGCGCTGCTCCTCGTAGTAGGTCATGTAGCCCCAGGCCACGTCGGCGGCCGCCGAGGAATCGACCGAGTCGAACAGGCGACGGCCCAAGACCGCGGCACGCTCGTTCACCTGCGTCGGCGTCGGGCTCTGGGCCCTGCGGCGAGGTGCGCTGCAGCTCGTCGACCGTCTCGAGCGCCGTCGAGATGTGCTGGCTCAATTCGACCGTCGGCGGCGGTTGGCATCCTGTTCGGACGGAGGGTCAGGATCACCGATGTCTTCGGGCGGCGGGCTGCGACGCTGAACAGTGACTGGAGAAACGTAGCCCACTGACTGTTCACGCCACTGCGCAGGTGCTCGGCCCGGCAGGGCGAGGGCTCAGGCCATGTACAGCACGAGCTCGTCCAGGACGATCAGCATGGGCCGATCGCCGAGCGCCTCCTCGAGCTCAGTCCGCTGCGGGGCACCCCCGCCGATGTCCGTTCCTCGCGCAGTCGTTCGTGGCGGGGTACCCCCGCCAAGAGCGCAATCTGCCCCAGGGCGTGAACGTGCGGATCTGCTGACCGTCGATGGCGTGGAGATTGCCGCTGAGGAGGTCGGACTCTTCGCCGACGAACGCGGCCACGCCGACTTCGCCGCGCGCAGGAAACTGACTGATGCTGTAATCGCTCAGGAGATCGGCGAGCGCGGCACTCTCACGGGCTACGTGGACCGCGGCGATCCAGGCTGCGTACGTGCGCCGCCAAAGCCGGTCTCTCGACCCGATGAGCCCAGGGTGACGCCTCTACGGCGGCGGACGGCGCTCTGCTACGTCGCCGACGAGCAGCCCGAAGTTCTCGGTCGCGGGTAGGTGCCGTGAAAGCGTGTCGGGTCTCGGTGGTCCTGCTGGGCCTGCCCGTGATCACGTCGAGGTCGGCAAGAAGATCACCGTGCGCGCAGCGCACCCGCGAGCACCTCTCGGCGTGGCGCGCATCGATCGAAGACGGATGGATGGCCTACCATCGATATCCCCCAAGCGTCCACTTCAAGTTGGGCGTTAGTGCGATCCAGAGGATACTTGCACGAGGTCCTCGTGATGGCATCGGCTACTCGGCGGTTCCGCGTGGGCAGGTGGCTGAACTGGCAGGTGAGAGCCAGGCACACCCAGGATCACGAGCCCGTTCACGATCTTAGTCGGTTGGGACATAGCCGACAATCGTGGCTGACGTGAGGGCACTGCCGGCCCCGGCGGTCGGGACGGTGCGGGTGGT
>JAUJPG010000014.1:0-62009 GCA_030447245.1 Chloroflexota bacterium
CCCACCCGCCCCCCCACCACCCCCCCCCCCCCACTGGGGGGCTCTCTCAGCCACCCCCACCCCCCCCGCAACCCCCCCCCCCCCCCCCCCCCACAGCCCCCCCCCCCCCCGGCCGCCCCCCCCCCGCCCCGCCGCCGCCCCCCCCCCCGCCCGCGCTCCCCGCCGCGCCCCTCCCGCGCCCGTCGCCCCCCCGCGCCGCTTCGGGCCGCGTTGTGGGCCCCGCGGAGCGCCCCGTTCCATTGGGCGCGTCCGCGGCGGCTGGTCGGTCGGGACCAGGATCGGCACCTGCCAGTCGTCGGCGGCGACTTCGTCGAGGTTCGGTGGGCCGATCAGCGCCCAACGATACGAGGCGTCCACGACACCGCGCCTGAGCAGCGCATCGGCTTCCAGCATCAGAGGCAGCAGGGCACGGATGTCCAAACGCTCGGCGCGGCGCGCCGGCACCTCAGCGCGCTCCGCCGCGGCTCGGAGCTGGTTCAGGATGTCGATCGTCTTCTGCAGCAGGCCGACCAGGTCACCCTCGGCCAGCCGGCTGCGACGAGCAATCTCGCCTAGCTCCTCGCCCCCCGCCCAGGCCAGTGCGATCCCACGCAGGTCCGTCATGATCGGGCGAGACACCGTCACCTTGGCTCGCCGCTCCTCTTCCAGCACCCTGGAGTTCAGGCCGAGGACCTCCTCGTGCAAGCGGTACAGCCGGGTCGTGAGCGGCAGCGGGCGGATCGGACTGTCACGGTCGAAGGCGAACCAGGAGCAGACCTCGCCCAGTTCGGCCGGCCCCAGCCCTTCAAGCTTGCGCTCGGCGAGCAGCTCGGCCAGGGTCAGCGCATTGGTGTCGAAGATGCCGCGCAGCAGACTGGCCTTGTGGGTCGGGCGCTCGGCGGCGAGATACCCGAACCGCTCCAATACCCGGCCCAGCCCCTCCACGAGCGCGCGGGACTCGCGGGTGGCGTGGGAGCGTGCCTGGCTCAATACTCGCTCACTGTCGGCGAGCTGGCGCGCAAGCTGCCAGGTGCCCGGCTCGGCAGCGGCCTGGACGGCCCGCAGGTCGAACAGCTCCTTGAGCTCGTCCCGCTCGTCGGCCAGGTTCGCCAGGCGGGCGTCGTGCTGGAAACGGCGTAGACTGCGGGCATAAAGGTCTGCCAGCCGCTCCTGATCGCCTGGCTGGCGCCAGAGGTTGAGCGCGGTGCTGTAGCTCGGACTGAAGGCGCTCTCCAGGGGGAGGAGGTCGCCAGTGACGACCTCGAGGGTGCGTTCGAAGCTGACCCAGGGCGAGTAAAGGACCACCGAGACGCCGCGCTCGTCGATGCCGCGGCGGCCGGCCCGCCCGGTCAGCTGGCGGTATTCGTTCGGAGTGAGCAGCCGATGCTGCTGGCCGTCCCACTTGCTCATCTCGGCAACGACCACCGTGCGCGCCGGCATGTTGATCCCGAGTGCCAGCGTGTCGGTGGCAAACACCGCGCGCAGCCGGCCGGCCGAGAATAGCTCCTCGACCAGTATCTTGACGACTGGCAGCATGCCAGCGTGGTGGACGGCAACGCCGCGCGGGAGCAGCCGGAAAAGCAGGGCAACCTGGCGGAGAGCGCGGTCGGCGGCCGGCAGCTCGGCCAGCCGGCGCTTGGCATCCTGGATCAGGTCGGCCGCGTGTGGGACCGGCTTGAGCGCCAGGCACGTCTCGGCGGCCTGCTCGCAGGCGCGGCGGCTGAATTGAAAGTAGATCGCCGGCGTCAGCCGCTCTCGCTCCAGGTAGCGGAGCACCTCCCACGGCTCTGGTTGCGGCCGTGGCTCGGCATCGGCTCGCCGACGCCGCCCCTCGTCGAGACGCCGGGCACCGGCGATCTCGCCGAGCGTCGCCGAGGATTGAGGCGCCCCGGGCTGACCGTCGCCACCGAAATTACCTGGTCGCCCAATCCGCCGCGCGAGCTCGCCGCCGACGCCTTTGAAGCTGGCGCGCCGCCGCCCGTCCGCGTCCACCACCACCTCCGCCTTGCCGTCCAGAAAATAGCGGTGTTCCAGCGGGATGACTCGGTGGTCGTAGAGTATGCAGTCCAGCTCACCATGGGCCAGGCGAATCCAGGCGGCGATCTGGTCCGCGTTCGGAACGGTCGCCGACAGGCACACCAGAGGCACCGCCGGCGGGCTGAGCAGGATCGCTTCCTCCCAGGCGGTGCCGCGCTCTGGATCGCCCATGTAGTGGACTTCGTCGAACACGATCACGCCCGCCTCTTCGGGTGTCTGGCGACCCTGCACGAGCATGTTCCGGAGGACCTCGGTGGTCATCACCAGAAGCCGACCGTCCGAGTTCACGACGACGTCGCCGGTCAGCAGCCCGACACTCTGGCCGGCGTCAATCAGGCCCGCCTCGGCCGCGCGCTCGACCAGCCGCCCGAAGTCGCGAAACTTCTGATTCGACAGCGCCTTGATCGGCGTGGTGTATAACGCCCGCCCACCGCGCGCCAGTGCGTCTAGCGCGGCGTACTCGGCGATAGGTGTCTTGCCGGTCCCCGTCGGCGCGGCGACCAGGACGGAGCGTCCTGCCACGTAGGACTCGATGGCTTCTCGTTGAAACGGGTCGAGCAGGAACCCGATCAGCGCCTCGAAGGCGGCGACGTCGATCGGTCCCTGGGCAACGGTCATACTCGTCCGGAAACGGGCCGAGAGCCCGGCAAAGCTTGGCTATACTGTACCCCCTGGGGGACGACGATGGGCGAGTTGACCCACCTTGACGAGGCTGGCCGGGCGCGGATGGTCGACGTGAGCACCAAAGTCGACAGCGTGCGCGTGGCGACGGCTCGTGGCAGGGTGCTGATGCGGCCGGAGACGCTGGACCGAATCCGCTCAGGTGGCGTGAGCAAAGGCGACGTGCTGGCCGTCGCGCAGGTGGCCGGCGTGATGGGCGCCAAGCGAACCTCCGAGCTGATCCCGCTCTGCCACCCGCTGCCGATCGCCGGAGTCGACCTCGACTTCACCCTTGACCCACTGGCCTCGGCCGTCGACATCGAGGCCAGCGCGCGCGTCGTCGGCAAGACCGGTGTGGAGATGGAAGCGCTGACAGCCGTGAGCGCCGCCGCGCTCACGATCTACGACATGTGCAAGGCGGTCGACAAAGAGATGGTCATCGATCAGATCCGCCTGGTTCATAAGGTCGGCGGCAAGAGCGGTGAATACCGGCGTTCGGAGGAGCACGTCGATGGCGAGCCACGCTGAAGACGCGGCACGGTCCGAGCAGCCAGAGCACGGCGCCGCGACGATCAGGGTCGGGATCATCACCGTCAGCGACAAGGCCTCTCGGGGAGAGCGCCAGGACGAGGGCGGGCCCGCGATCCGCGACGTCGCCGTGACCAACGGCTGGACGGTCGAGGCGCAGGCTGTGGTCCCGGACGAGCGCGACCAGATTGCCGAGCGGATTCGCGAGATGGCCGACGAGCGCAATTCCGACCTGGTTTTCACCACCGGGGGTACCGGTCTCTCGCCGCGCGACGTCACTCCGCAGGCCACCCAGTCCGTGCTCGACTACGAAGTACCCGGGCTGGCCGAGGCGATGCGCGCGGCCAGCATCTCCAAGACTCCGGCCGCGATGACGTCACGCGCCGTTGCCGGCGTGCGGGGCCGGACGCTCGTCGTGAACCTGCCTGGCAATCCGAAGGGCGTTCGCGAGTGTCTCGAGGCGATCCTGCCGGCGCTGCCCCACGCCATCGGGGTCATGCGCGGTGACGTTGGCGAGCACAACCGGCCGGCCTCAGACGGATAATCGAGCCTCACGCTTGACCAGGCCGCGGAGCATCGCCCAATCGTCGGCGTCCAGTGCCCGCAACGCCACCAGGGCGACTCCGTACGCGAGCGCACCGACCAGGATCGCCAGGATTGAGCTCACGCCTGCCGCGAGCCAGACCGGGCCGGCCATGATCAGTGCCGCGGACGCCGGGCGCCAGCCCAGCCGCGCGAGCGAGACGTCCGGCAGCTCGCGCTGGATGACTCGCCAGAACGGGACCAGCAGGACCAGCTCGGACGCAACGGTCACGGCGCTCGCGGCAAGGTAGCCGTAGGTCGGGATCAGGAGCAGGTTAGCCGTCAGGTTGAAGGCTGTCCCGATGACAAAGCCCGCGGTGATCGCGCGCTGCCGGTCCAGCGCGATCAGGATGTACTGGGTCAGGCCGTTGACGAAGCTGAACGGCAAGAACCAGATCAGAACCTGGAGTGCCCGCGCCGCCTCGGGTAGATAACTCGGACCGGCGAGCAACAAGATAATCGGCTCGGCCAGAATGGTCGTGCCGACGGCGATCGGCAGCGCGAGCACGAGCAGAGCCTTGAGCGCGACCGAACAGACCCGCGTGAGCCTGGCACGGTCGCCGGCTGCGTGGCGCGACAGGAGCGGGAAGACGGCGAGCACGAAGCTGGACGGGATGATCTGCAGGCCGTCGATGAACTTGTAGGCTGTACTGTACCAGCCGAGCGCGAGGTCACCGGCGATCGGCTTGAGCAGCACCGCGTCGATGCGGAAGAACAGTGTGTTGAGCAGACTGTTGACCAGCAGCGGCAACGACGTGCGAGCGAGGCGCGGCTGGAACGCGAAGTCGAGCTCTAGCCCCGGCCAGCCGAACGTCCGCGCGTACAGGCCGACCAGCACGGCGGCGGTGAGTACATTCGTGAGCACGGAGACTCCGGCCAATCCGACGTAGCCCCAGCCGCCAAGCAGTGCGACCAGGCCAAGGCTGACCTTCAGGAGCGTCGTGAGCACCGTCACCACCGCCGGCGCGTCCATCCGCTCGCGCGCCATGAACAGCGCGCTGATCGTCCCGCTCAGGATGCCGGGCAGGAGCGCCGCGACGAGCAGCCAGATCGTCAGCGCGAGCGGCGGCGTGATGCCGAGCCCGCCCGCCAGCGGCCCCACCAGCACGGCGGCCAGCCCAACGCTCCCGAGCCAGAGGACGAGCCGCAGCGCGAGAGCGTTGCCAAGGTAGCGCCGCGCCGCGGCATGATCGCGGGCAACCTCCCGCGTGATCAGCGTCCCCAGCCCGAAGCCAACCAGGATATCGAAGTAGCCGACCAACACGCCGGCAAACGTGTACGCGCCGATGCCTTCGGCCTGCAGAATTCGGAACATCACCAGCGCGAAGCCGAAGTCGGCCGCCTTGTTGAGCAACCCGGTCACCATCGGGAACCCCGAGTTGCGCACCACTCGACGGGCGGCGCTGGCCGCGACGTCCGGCGAGCCGACCAGGCGCCAGGACGCCACGGCGCCCAGCAATCCCAACCCAAGCGCAGCGAGGAACGAGACGAACGCCCCGACCCGGAACGAAAGTGGGCTGTAGCGGAACACCACCTCGTGGTTGCCTGGGGGCAGCTCGATGGCGCGGAACAGCCCGTTGGCGCGGAGGATCGGCCGCTCGGCACCGTCCAGTGTTGCGACCCAGCCCGGAAAGAACACGTCCGCCAGGACGAGGAAGCCACCGCCAGGCGCGCTTGCCCGCACGTCGACCCGATTGTTCTCGTAGCGGACGATTTCAGCCGACCCAGGCTCGCCGCCAGTCTGCGTCGAACCATCCCACCCTTCCAGCACTACCACTCGACGTGGGTCGAAGGCGGGCGCCCCAACGGCGCGCAAGGCGACCGTGTGGTCGCTTGCCGGCTGCGCGGCGGCCACGACGTGTGCGCGCGGCATCGCTCGCTCGTTACGGTAGACCCTGATCCCGTCCGCCTCACGCAGGAGCGCGTAACCGGGCTGGCTCACGGTCCTGGTGGTCAGGATGTACTCGACGTTGAGCAGATCCAGGAGCGGCGAGCTGAGCGAGCGCGGGTCGAACAGCTTGGCGACCTTGCTGTACTGAATGCCGCGCTGTGGCTCGATCAGCTCGAGGTACTCGACGTACTCCCGCAGAATGATCGTGTCGTAGCCGCGCGCGTCGTGCAGGCCGAAGAGCATGCCGGTGTTGGCCGGCAAGGTGTCGTCTTCGCCCAGGGTCATGATGCGCGAGGGCGGGTTGCCCGTCGGGATTGCCTGAATCGCCGACGGCACGAACTCCAGCGGACTGGTAGAGGCGACCGTGTTGAAGCCCACACCGAACGAGAAAAGATCGCCGACAATCAGCGCGACCGCGGCGCTCGCGAGAAGCCTCGACCGCCGCCCTGACCAGCGCCAGAGCAGCGCTCCGGCCAGGGCGAGGAGGCACCCTGCTCCGAGCAGGTTCAGGTAGGTGTACGAGAAGAGTACCCGCGCTTCGGAAAAGCCCTGGCGGAGCTCGGGCCACCGGCGCGGGAGGCGACCAGCAAGCTCCGCCGCCGTGTCGCGGACCGGCAGTAGCAGGAGCAGGCCGACGACCAGCGTGCCGCCGAGCAGCACGGCGACCAGCCCGAGCCGGCGACCCCACCGCGCGCCGGCCGAGCATGCGTGGGCTCGGCAGAGTGCATCCGCTCCGAGTCCCGCCAGGATCGCCGCGCACAGGCTGAATGGATAGATCCAGCGGAAGGGTGTGTGCAGCTGGTTGACGCCCGGAATGCCGTAGAACAGCAGCGCGTACAGCGGCGTCCCGAAGGCGAGCAGCAGCGCGACCAGGGCAACAGCACCCACCGCGCCCGAGCCCCGCGTCTGCGCCGCTACGCCAACCCCCGCGAGGAGCAGCGGTAGCACGCCGACGTACACCGTGCCTTCGACGTAGTTCTTGCCGCCCCACTCGGTGTCGGTCCGTGGCTCGCCGTTCGGGCGGGCGTGCGCGACCGAGCGGACCTGCCCGTCCAGTAGGTCGAGATAGGTGTGGTGGCTGGGATTGCCAAAATAGTCCGGGACCAGGAAGCCGAGCGCCCGGTCACGCGGCAGGGCGTAGCCGATGGTTTCGCCATAATCCGACCAGCCGCCGCGCACGTTTGCGCCAATCACCTCGGCGAATGGGACCAGCTGGACCGCCGCCAGAGCCGACCCGAGCCCGACGGCAAGCAGCGCCGCGCTTGCGACCGCGAGCACCCGGACCACGTGAGCGCGCCGCCGTAGCTCGTCGAGCAGCCTGACCGCCGTGTACAGGCCGGCGGTGATCAGCAAGTAGAGGCTCATCTCCAGGTGACCGGCCAGGAACTGAAGCGCGACGACGAGCGCCGCGAGCGCAACCCACGTGGGGTTGAACCCCGTGCTTGTGGCGGGCGGTCGCGCGTCAGGAGCGATCGGCGCGGCAGCCACCGCGCCGCGGATCATCCGCTCCAGAATCGCCAGCAGCGCCGGCAACCAGATGGCGGTGCTGACGACCATCGGCCAGAGGAAGCTGACGACGAGATAGCCGCAGAAGCCGAAGGTGATGCCTGCCACGACGCCCCCCAGGCGGCGGGCGCCCAGTGTGCGCGCGAACAAGTACGCGAACAGCGCACCAAGCCAGAGGTGCACCCCGATGAACCAGCCGTACGCCTGGCCGAGCGGCAGGACGGAGAAGAGCACGCCGGGCGGGTACAAGGAGCCGTTCTGGGCCGAGGCCAGAAACGGCTGGCCGGCCAGGATGTAGGGGTTCCAGAGCGGGAACTGGCCGGCGGCGTAGCTCGCGGCGATGAAGCGCTTCCAGGAGTAGTTCTGAAGGATCGCGTCGCCGAGGAGCGCGTTGTGCGGCAGCAACACCCCGAACTCGGCGGCATGCGCCTGCCAGGGTGGATACAGGAATAGGTTGTCGATCGGAAGCAGGGCCCGGCCGGGCAGCAGCCCGCGCCCGACAAAGGCGAGCGCAAGCACGGCGAACAGGACCGGGACCGCGACGCGGCGGCCCCAGACTAGGCGGCGCTCCAACGTCGCGCGAACTCGGCCAGGAGGCGCACGCCAACGCCGGTCGCCGCGCAGGGTGGCTGATACGGCGGCACCCGCACCCAACCGGTCGTGTACGCGGTGCCGGCGATGTCGAGATGGACCCAGGGGCGCTCGTCGACGAAGTTCTCCAGGAACGCCGCGGCGACACTCGCACCTCCCTCGCGGCCGGCCGAGTTCTTGATGTCGGCGATCGTGCTCTCGATGTCCTTGTGGTACTCCCGCGAGAGCGGCAGCGGCCAGATCTGTTCGCCGGCCACCTCGCCGCACTCGCGCAGCAAGCTCAGCAGCCGGTCATCGTTGCTGAGCGCCCCGCTGGCGTGGTGCCCCAGCGCGACGACGCACGCACCCGTCAGCGTTGCCAGGTCGACGATCGCATCCGGTCCCTGCGTAGCCGCGTACGCCAGCGCGTCGGAGAGGATCACCCGACCCTCGGCGTCGCTGTTGTTCACCTCAATCGTCTTGCCGTTGTAGGTCCGGAACACGTCGCCCGGCTTGTATGCCGAGCCGCTTGGCAGGTTCTCGGTCGCGGCGAAGATGCCGAGCACGTTGAGCGGCAGCTTGAGATCAGCCGCGAGCTGGACGAACCCGACGACCGCGGCCGCGCCGGACATGTCGTGCTTCATGTTCTCCATGTGTTCGGCCGGCTTGAGCGAGATCCCGCCACTGTCGAAGGTGATCCCCTTGCCAACGACCGCCAGCGTCTTCGCACCGTCGGCCGGCGCACGGTAGCGGAGGATGACGAAGCGTGGCTCCTCGGAGCTGCCCGAGTTGACCGCGAGGATCGCGTTCATCCCCTGGTCGCGCAGCTCTGCCTTGCCCCACACCTCACACGCGACCCCACGTGACTCGGCCATCTGACGCGCCTGTTCGGCCAGGTACGTCGGTGTCACGAGATTGCCCGGTCCCTGCGAGAGATCTCGGGCGAGCGCCACGGCAGCCGCCACGACGCCAGCCGCATGTGCCGCCGCCTCGAACCGCGCGGCGCGCTCCGGATCGCGCTCGACGAGGATAATCTCCTCGATTGGCACAGTCGGCGGGTCGGGCGGGCTCTTGAGCTCGTCGTAGCTGTACAGCGCCAACAGGCTCGCTTCGGCTACCGTTCGGGCGGCCAGCTCAGGCTCGATGCCGCCGGCTCCAGCCCCGTGGACAATCGTCGCCAGGCGACCCAGTCGGAGATCACGCGCTCGCCGGGCCGCGCTGGCCGCTGCCACCCGGATCGCCTCCAGGTCGAGCTCTTCTAGCTTGCCCAACCCGACGACGGCGACGCGATCGGCTGCCAGCTGCGCGCGGTCGCCCTGATTGTGCACGATCGTGATCTCGCCGAGCGTGCCGACGATCTCGCGCTGCTCGATCAGGCGACTCAACAGTCCGCCGAGCGCCTGGTCGATGGCCAGGGTTGCGCCGCTCGGGCTAGCCATCCCCTGGAAGATGTTGACGACGAGGAGTGGGGTCTGGATCTCAGTAACCGACACCCGCGCGACGTTGACGGCGGCGGACATAGGACGCGGATTCCTCCAGGACCGGGCGTCGGCAGGCGCGGGAGTATACCACGGTCCAGCCCCATCTCCGCTCGATCTGGGCCCTCGTATCAGCGAAACGCCGGCCCGACGTCGCGCATGAGATACGCAACGTTGAGGAGCCCGAGGCCGACGGCGAGGGCGGCGGCCAGGCGAGGCGTCAGTAACCACCGCCGGGTGGCCGCCGCCACGACGGCGAGCGCCAACAGGGTCGATCCGAGCGCCACCCACCGCACCGGCCACGTCCTACCCGCAAGGAGCAGGCTACCGGCATCGAGCCAGAGCCAGCCCAGAGCACCGGCAAGCAAGGCCTGAAGGAGGATGCGCGCCCGCCCTGGCCTGCTCGAGCCGCACGCGCCAAACCAGCCCAACGCCAGCAGGGGCGACCAGGCAGCCAGAGCCGAGAACAGATAGCGCCCCTGCGGCTGGATAAACGTCAGGTTGTACGCGATGACGCCGGCGAGCACGGACCCAGCAGCCGCGACTACGATGCCGAGCTGGTATCGGCGGATGCCCGGGGCCCGCACCCGGCCGATCTCGGCATCCCGCGGTGAGCAGCACAAGATTCGCCGAACCGCCGGCACCAGCCCGATGACGGCCACGCCGGTGAGCGCCAGGTACAGCAGATACGCACGATCGGGGAGCACGACTCCCATCCAGCCGAACTGGCCCCAGAAGCTCCGGAAGAGCACGCGGCCAAAGAAGTCGACCGAGGCAACGTCGACCTGGGCCCAGCGCGGCTGCCCGGCCACAACCTCTGCGTGCCGCGCAGCCGCCAGCGGATCGGTCCAGCCGTAGATCGCGAGGTTGCGCACAATCCACCAGCTCGAGACTGCCACCAGCGCGACCAGCGCCAGACCCGGACGGCGCATCGGGGCGAATGAGCCCGGCAGGCTGGCGGAGCGCGTGGCCCGCCACTCGCACAGGACCAGCACGCCGAGACCAAGGGGAATGAACGGGTAGGCCGTCACCTTCGTCAGCACGATGGCACCCAGTACGAGGCCGAGCAGGATCGCGCCGCGGTCGTCGAAGTCGCGCGACGCGCGGCGCACGAGCAGGAGGAGCGTCAAGCCGCCGAGGGCATTCGCCAGGCTGTCGTTGTTGATCGCCGCGGAGATCGCGGTGTGCATTGGGATGAACGCGGCAGTGGCGGCCGCCAGTAAGCCAACCTCGGCATGCTCGGGGAACAGCTCGCGGGCCACGCCAAACGCGGCCATGACGACAATGGCCCCGAACAGGATCGACAAGCCGCGCAGCGCGAGCACCTGGCCGCCGATCGGTAGTCCTTCGGCGAGGCGGTAGACAGCCGCGCCGAGCAGGTAGTAAAGCGGCGGCTGGTGGGCCTCGTAGCGGATCGGCGTGATGGCCGCGTCGTCCGGGAAGCGGGCCGACTTGAGCCGCTCGAGTAGCTCCGCGTCCCAGTCACCTGCCCGGATCACCGGCAGACGACCGCTCTCCGCCACCTCGCGCAGGTAATTGAAATGGGCTGGCTCGTCCGGATTGTTCCAGCGCGGAGTGCTGAGCGCGTACCCGGCCGCGAGAGCCGCGTAGGCGACGAGGATCAGCCCGAGCAGCAACCGTACCGTCTGCGAAGGCTCCCGAGTCAGCCGACGAGGGACGGCGACCGGACCACGAAGGTAGTCCTGTCCTGTCCTCCGGCCTCCGTTCCGCGACCTTCGTCCACGATCCTAGGTCTCGATCTTGATGAACAGCGGTGTCGGCTTCGGCAAGGCCTGCCCGGCGGGCAGGGGCTCCCACCGCCACCCGTGCGCCTCGAGTGCGTCGGCATAGCCGAGCAGCTCGTGCAGGCGGGCCGAGCTGAACGGCAGGAACGGGGCGAACAGCACCTTCAAAGCGTTGATCAGGTTCAACAGCGTGCCAATCGTCTGGGCCGCCGCGTCTCCGTCTTCCTTGACCTGCCGCCAAGGTGCATGCTCGTCGAAGTAACGGTTACCAAACTGCGCCAGCGCCATCACCTCGCGGATCGTCTCTTTCAGGTGCACGGCTTCGAGGCGCGTGGTGGTGCCCGCGAACGCCGCGTCGATCCGCTCCGCGACCACCGGATCGGTCACGCCGTTGCCGCACCCGGCCGTCGAAGTAGCGCTGCGCGAACGTCAGCGTCCGATGAACCAGGTTGCCCCAGGTTGCCACAAGCTCGTCGTTGTTGCGCGGATCAGCTCGTCGGCAGAGTAGTCGGTGTCGGACGACTCCGGGGCGTTCGCGGTCAGGTAATAGCGGATCGGGTCTGGATCGAACGCCTTCAGTAAGTCGGGCACCGTGGTGCCGATGCCCGCGCTCTTGGAGGCTTTGGCGCCGCCAAAATTCATGTACTCGTTCGCCGGCACGTCGTAAGGCAGGATCGTGTCACCGCGGGCCATCAGGATCGCCGGCCAGATGACGGTGTGGAACGGGATGTTGTCCTTGCCAATAAAGTAATACTGGCGCGCGTCGGGTCCGTCCACCAGCGGCGCCAGGCCTCGGCGTCGCCGCTGCGCTCGGCCCATTCAACGCTGGCCGACAGATAGCCGGTGACTGCCTCGAACCACACGTAAATCCGCTTGTCTTCGAACCCTCCAGTGGGATCGGCACGCCCCAGTCCAGGTCGCGCGTGATCGCGCGCGGCTGAAGTCCACCCTCGAGAAAATTGAGCGTAAACCTGTAGACGTTCGGGCGCCAATACGTCAGTGGCCTGACCCACTCGACCAGCGGTTGATTCAGCTTCGGTAGGTCGAGGAAGAAGTGGGTGGTGGACCGGCGAACCGGCGTGGCCCCGGTCCAGCTTGCTGCGAGGATCGATCAGCTGGACGGCGTCGAGTAACCGCCCGCAGTTGTCGCATTGGTCGCCGCGCGCCTGCTGATACCCGCAGTGGGGACAGGTACCCTCGACATACCGGTCTGGCAGGAAGCGCTTGGCCGCCTCGTCGTAGAACTGGTCGACCGCTTCCTGGAACAGAACGCCCTTTGCGAGCAGGCTGAGGAATTGCTCCTGGACCACCCGCCGATGCGTGTCAGTGCCGGGTCCGCGTGTACAGGTCGTAGCTGATGCCTAAGTCGCGCCAGTACCCGAGGAACTCCGGGGTGGAAGCGGTCGGCGATCTCCTTGGAGAGCGCCCTTCTTGCTCGGCGCGTACCGTGATCGGCGTGCCGTGCTCGTCGCTGCCAGAGACCATCAGGACGTTTTTACCGCGGAGCCGCTGGAAGCGGGCGAACGCGTCAGCCCGGAACGTAGACGCCGCCAGATGGCCGACGTGAAGCGATCCGTTGACGTACGGCCACGCCGTGCAAACCAGAATGCGCTCCGCCATGCGGCGGATTATACGAGCCCAGGTAGCGGCCGCGGACGAACCACGCAGGTCGTGCCGTGCTCGTCCAGAGACCATTGACGTCGTGGGTGAGCGTCGCGGGAGCCGCTGGCACTGAGAAGACTGTCACGTTAGACGCTGGCTGGCGTTCTGGTCGGCCTGCCAGGCCGCGACCTCGTGGGTGAGCGTCGCGAGGCTGTCGATCCGGGCGGTCCAGGCACTGACGCGCCAGGACGCTCAACTCGATTTCGGCGATGTTGAGCCAGCTGCCATGCTTGGGGGTGGGATGGATGTCGAGCTTGTCCAGAAGGCCTCGTGTTGTCCATGACCCGACGTCGACCAGCTCCCGGATCGCTACCGCCCAGTCGGCTTTGGTTCGCCGTTCGGTGTGTCGCCAGCCACGCAGCGGCTCGCAGAACAGGAAGAGGTTGGCCGTGCCAGTACTCGTTGTCGATGTGGGCGGGATGGCCCGGAAGCACCGGGCGGCGGCCGAACCTCCCCAGGAGCTGCTTGTTCGTCTCGTCCATGCAGACTTGGGGAACGCGAGGATCGTATGGACGGCAGTACACATCCAGCACGTCCTCCATCCGCCAGACGAACTCGCCGCTCTGCTTGGGCGGATGCACCATTGGGCCTTCAACCACGGCTTCAGCTCGTTTTTTTGAGCGTCGCGGATCGTCTCGTACGAAACCCCGTCGAGCTCGTCGTACAGCGCCACCATCCGCCCGGCCAGCAACCGACTCCACCCCGCCCGACCCTTGGGCGGTGCCGAAGGCGACGATGAGCTGCGCTTCCTGGGCACCATCGAGCTTCCGCGGCTTGTGGGCCCGCAACGCTCGACGCTGCACCGCGCAAGCCCCTCGGTCGCATACCGCTTGCGCACCCGCTCCACGGTCGGAACGCTGACGTCGAGCGCCGTCGCAATCCGCTCGTCCTTCCACCCCGGACCGTCCGCCCCCTCGTCCGCAGAATCCGCGCATGCGCAAGCGCCTGCGCCGAACCACGGCCGCGATGAACGACCCAACAACTGCTCCCGTTCTGCAACCGAGAGCACGACTCGATGAGCATGACCGATGCCTCCCCAATCACGTAGCATCATAGCCGTCAGATCGTGTGTGACAGTCTACTAGTACGACCCAACGGTGAAGACGAGGGTTGTCATCCCGCGCTCGAGCGAGGTCATCCCGACAGATCTCATGCTGACGATGCTCCGCTCCGCTCGGGATGACACGTCAGTGGACGGGGCTCCCGTCAGCTTCAGTGTGGCGCAGTACTAATCGTACCGTCCTCGGAGGCCGTTGAGGCGGACGCGCACGATGTCGGCCACCATCCGGAACGTGTCGCGTAGAGGGTCAACCCGGCTGCTGGACCGATACTCCCAGGTGACCGGCACCTCGAGGATGCCGAAGCTGCGGCGACGCGCAATGTACAGGATCTCGACGTCGAAGCCGAAGCCGTCAATCGTCTGGCGGGCGAAGACCTCGCGCGCGCAGGCGCGGGCGAACGCCTTGAACCCGCACTGGGTGTCCTGGATGCCGGGAACGGCGAAGGTGCGGACCAATCCGTTGAACACCCGGCCCATCAGGTGCCGGGCGTTCGGCTCACCCAGGCGGCGCGCGCCGCTACCCTCACGCGAGGCGATCACGATCTGGAACGATTCGTCGAGGCGGTCGGCGAGGGCCACCGCCTCGTCGATCGGCGTGCTCAGGTCGGCGTCGCAGAAGACGATCCGATCGCCTTGAGATTCGTCGACCCCGATCTTGACCGCGCGGCCCTTGCCCCGCGTCGACGTCAAGATCAGTCGGATATTGGGGTCGCGATCGGCCGCCGCCTTGGTCACCTCCGCCGTGCGGTCGGTACTGCCGTTGACGACGACCAGGATCTCGTAGTCAACGCCCCGCTGTTGGAGATGGCTGCTCACCTGCGCCAGCGTGGCAGGTAGTCGAGACTCCTCGTTGTAGGCGGGGATCACGACGGACAGACTGGCTGTGCTCACGGCGCTCGCAGTGGCTCGAGGGTCAGGGCGTACGCCTGCCCACACTGATTGCCCGCGGTGGCCGACCCGCGGCAGCGTCGGAGTATACCGCGAATTCATCCCCCTCCCCAGACGCGTTCAGGCGAGGCGGACCCGCCGGCTGTCCAGTCCAGGGAGCGTCGTCCGACCGGTATCATCGTGGGCACGAGTCCTCATGCAGTTCGACATCCACCAATCCGACCCCGTCTCCCTGGCGCGACGCGGTCGCTTGACCACCCCGCACGGGTCTATGGACACGCCCGGCTTCACCGTCGTCGGGACTCAGGCGACGGTGAAGGGTCTCCTACCAGAGCAGCTCGAGGCGCTCGGTGCTGAGGCAGTCTTGTGCAATACGTACCATCTCTACTTGAGGCCCGGCCCGGAGCTGGTGGCCGCGCAAGGCGGGCTGCACCGCTTCATGGGCTGGCACGGCCCGATGTTCACGGACAGTGGCGGCTACCAGGTATTCAGCCTCGGCTTCGGGCTCGAGCACGGGATCGGCAAAAGCGTCGGAATGTTTCCGGACGAGGACCGTGCCGGCCGCGGCGGCGGCGGCCGCGGCGGCGCCCAGGGCAAGCTGAGCCGCGTTGATGATGACGGCGTGACGTTCACGTCGCACATCGACGGCTCCACCCATCGGATCACCCCGGAAGATTCGATCGCCATCCAGGAGAAGCTCGGCGCCGACGTTGTCCTGGTCTTCGACGAGCCGACCTCGCCGCTGCATGACGAGGCGTACACCCGCGTCGCCCTGGAGCGTACCCATCGCTGGGCCGAGCGTTGCTTGGCAGTGCGCAGACGCGCCGACCAGGCGCTCTACGGCATCGTTCAGGGTGGCGCGTTCGAGGGCCCGCGTCAGGAAAGCGCCGCGTTCATCGGCGGGCTGCCGTTCGACGGCTTCGCCATCGGCGGCTCACTGGGCACCTCCAAGGCGGCGATGCACCGCGTGCTTGACTGGTCGATCCCGAGCTTGCCGTCCGAGCGGCCGCGGCACATGCTCGGCATCGGCGAACCAGAGGACCTGTTTGCCTGCGTCGAACGGGGCATCGACACCTTCGACTGTGTCGCACCGACCCGGCTGGCGCGCCACGGCGTGCTGTACACGCCGCATGGCAAGCTGCACATCACCAACGCGCGCTATCGAGACGACGGCGGCCCGATCGATCCCGCATGCTCCTGCCCCGCCTGCTCTCAGTTCTCACGCGCCTACCTGCGCCACCTGTTCGTCGCTGACGAGCTGCTCGGGCACGTCCTGGCGACGATGCACAACCTCCACTACATCCTGGGATTGATGGCCGCGATCCGCGAGGCGATCGGGCGTGCCGAGCTTCCGCGACTCAAGGCCGAGGTGCTGGCCGGCCTCGGATCGGCCACCGCCATCGGAGGAGCCGACGATGTCTGAGCTGACCTGCACCCGCTGCGGCCGTGACCAGCCGCGCCTCGATCAGCCGCCGATGGCCGGCCCGTGGGGCCTGCGCGTCCAGGCCGAGGTCTGCCCCGACTGCTGGAAGGCCTGGCAGGCAGAGCAGACCTTGGTCATGAATCATTACGGGCTCAAGCCGTTCGTGCCGGCCGACCGCGTCAGGATCTACGAGCACATGGCGCGCTTTCTCAAGCTGAGCGCTGGCCATCAGGAGAGTGAGTAGAGTTGCCGCTCCAGGCTGGGGACGCTACCCTAGGCAGCCATGGAACGGACACGCGTCTGGCGCGGAACGGTGCGGCCGGAGGGTCGTGAAGAGCATGAGCAGTTCGTGACCTGGCTCAACTCGGACGAGGCCGCGGTCCAGTACGCGAAGTACGGGTTGAACGGCTACACCCTGTCACAGCAGGGCGAAGAGCTGGCGATTGCGATGGCCGCCGAAGAGGCCACTACGATGATCCGCTTCTTGCGCAATTCGCGAATGTGGCCCGAGATCTGGGAATTCCAGGCGTCCGGCCCGGGGGCGAGCGAGCCGGAGCCCGCGTCCGTCCGCGTCCGCTGGCGGCGGCCCGCGGCGGCAGAGCGGGGCTGAGCCGTGGAGCTGGGGCTGCGCGGCAAGGTGGCAGTGGTAACCGGCGCCAGCCGAGGCATCGGGCAAGCCATCGCGCGCGTCCTCGCCGCGGAGGGCTGCCGGCTGGCGATCTGCGCACGGGGCGAGGATCGCCTCCGCCAGACCGCCGACGATCTGTCCCAGTTCGGCGGCGACGTGCTCGCCATCCCGGTCGATGCGACCGATCCCGCCGCCCTCGAGGCGTTCATCGGTGCCGCGGTCGAGCGGTTCGGAGGGGTCGACGTGCTGGTCAACAACGTCGGCGGCGGCGGCAAAGACCAGTTCATGGACACCGGCGACGAAGACTGGCAGGCGACGCTCGACCTGACGCTCTGGCCGGCCATCCGCGCCAGTCGGCTGGTCGTGCCGCACATGCAGCGCCAGGGCAGCGGGGCGATCGTCATGATCAGCTCGATTTACGGACGGGAATGGGGCGGCCGACCCGCGTACAACGTGGTCAAGGCGGCCGAAAACGCGTTGGCGAAATCGATGGCGCGGCAGCTCGCGCCGCTCGGCATCCGCGTCAACGCGGTCGCACCGGGCTCGATCCTGTTCCCCGGTGGCTCCTGGGAGCGAAGAGTGCAGCAGGAACCAGAGAAGATGTCGCGCTTCGTCGCGGACGAGCTACCGCTCGGCCGCTTTGGCCGACCCGAGGAAGTGGCCAACGTGGTCGCCTTCCTGGTGTCGGACGCCGCCAGCCTGATGGTCGGAGCCTGCGTCAACGTCGACGGTGGCCAGTCGCGGTCGCTCATCTGAGCTGCCAGCCATCGCACCTCCCGTCCCAGCCCAGAGCAGCCCCGTCCCCGCATCCCCTCGATCCCTGTGCATCCCCAACCCCACCCACTGTCATCCCGAGCGCAGCGAGGGATCTCATGTTCGTGGACTCAGCAGCAAAGGCGCGTGCCAGTCTCCAGCTCCTCCTGGTCCGCCAGACCTGATGCGCAAGTACCACGTCTCCGTCATGTCCAGACACACGCGCCCACCCCCTTTAGTCCCCCTGACTCCACCCGCTCCATTCCGCGCCCACCCGCGCCCACCCGCTTCCCGCCCTCCCCCCGCACCCGTCCAGTCCCCCCGCGCGCCCGTCCACCGTCCCCCCGCGCCTCTCAACCCTCACCCCGACCCAGTCCCCTGTCACCCCAACCCTCTCCACTGTCATCCCGAGCGCAGCGAGGATCTCATGTCCATGGACCCAGCACCTAAGCCACGAGCCACTCTCCACCTCATCGTGCTCCCCGAGACCTGATGCGCGAGTACTACGTCTACATCATGAGCAGCAAGACGCGAAGACTGTATGTCGGCGTGACCAACGATCTCGGCCGTCGGGGATTCGAGCACCAGCAAGGCGCCTCGGCGTTCACGAGTCGGTACAACATCACCAGGCTCGTGTACTACGAAGCGATCGGCAATGTTGTCAGCGCCATCGAGCGCGAGAAGCAGATCAAAGCATGGTCGAGGCCAAGAAGCTCGCCCTCATCGAGTCCGTCAATGAGCGTTGGCGTGACCTGAGCGTTGACGGTTCATGCGCATCAGATCCCTCGCGTCGCTCGGGATGACATGAAGCATCCTCGGGTTGACACAAGACGTGCTGCGGATCACAGGAAGCATGCTCGCGGTCACTGTGGGAGTGCTCGGAATGGCCGAGGGGGTGCTCGGGACGCGGTCGAGACGCTTGGGGCGACATGGAGGTTGGATGGCCGGCCGCCGGCGACCGGTCGCGGGTGACTGAATGTTGATCACCGGGCGCTTCTTCTACGGCTGGGTGATCGTCGGCGTCGCGACGCTGGCGATGTTCGCCGCCACCCTGACCGGCGGAGCCGGCTTCTCGGTCTTCATCCAGCCGATGAGCGCGGAGCTGGGCTGGAGCCGCTCGGCGCTGGTGGGCGCGCTGAGCGCCGGGACGGTGGTCGGCGCGATAGTTGCTCCGTTCCTTGGCAGGCTGGTCGATCGCTACGGCGCTCGGGTGGCGCTGACCGGATGCGGTCTGGGAATTGCCGGATCGCTCGCGGTGGTGTCTACGGTGCGCACCGAGGCGGCGTTCCTCGTCGCGTACGGGCTGGCCAGAACGATCGACATGGGGGCGCTCAACCTCGCGGTCACCACCTCGGTCGCCAACTGGTTCGTGCGTCGGCGCGGTCGGGCGCTGGGGATCGCCATGACCGGCAACGCGATCGGTGTGATGCTGCTCGTCCCGTTGGCCCAGTGGCTCATCGAAGGGCCGGGTTGGCGGGTGGCCTGGCTGGTGCTGGGAGTGGGCTCTGGCGCCGCGCTGGCGCTGTCGGCAGCGTTGCTGCTCCGCCGGGCGCCGGAGGATCTCGGGCTGCGGCCGGACGGGGCGATTGCCGCGACTGGCGCTGAGGTCTCCACGAGTGAGGGCGCGGGTGCCCAGCCACCCCGCGTGGAGGCGATCGCCGCGCCCGAGGGGCCAGGCTGGACTGGCGCGCTGGCGATCCGCTCATCGGCGTTCTGGCTGCTCGTGCTCGCTAGCTCGGCGGGCCACCTGGCGATCTCCGGGCTCACGACGCACCAGGCGGCACTGTTCGTCGAGAACGGGATCTCGCCAGGGGCGGCGGCCGGTGCTGTCAGCCTGTACGGCTTTGCCTGGATCGTCGGAAGCCTGGTCTGGGGCTTCGTGATCGAGCGACTGGCAGCCCGGCGCGCGTTGGCGTTGTCGACGACGCTGGTCGCCGCCTGCGCCGCGAGCGTCTTTCTGGTTCGCGACCCCATCGTACTGGTGCTGTACGCCCTGGCCTACGGACTGGCGAACGGGGCCAAGGAGGCGCTCGATGCCGTCGTCTGGGCCGACTACTTCGGGCGGCACGCCGTCGGCGAGATTCGTGGTCTGTCTCGGCCGTTCGTCGTCGGCGCCGGCGCGCTCGGCAGCTTCGGCGGCGGCGTTGGCTACGACCTTGCCGGCAGCTACGCGCCGGCCGTGGCGCTCTTCGCGATCATCGCCCTGGCTGGCGCCGGCGCGGCGCTGCTGGCGCACCCGCCGCACCGGGTGCACTCTCCGGTCGCCGCCCGGTCCTGACTCCTCTCGGAGGCCGGTGCGCGGACTCGCCACATCGGCCGAGCGCCCCGGGGGCGAGCGGGCATAATGGGGGGCATGGCGGACTCGCTCGGACCGGATCGGCGCGCCCTGCTCCCGTTCGGCATCCTGCTCGTAGTCGTCCTGATCTGGGCGAGCAACACGATCGTCTCGAAGATCGTGCTCCGTGAGGTAAGCCCGCCCCTCCTGGCGCTGGTCCGCTTCAGCCTTGCCGCCGTCGCGTTCTATCTGCCGATCTTCCTGCTGATGCGTCGGGTGGCTCCGCCGCTGCGCCGCGACGAGCTCGTCCGACTGGGGTGGACCGGCACGCTCGGCTCGGCCAGCAGCGTCCTGCTGTTCACGATCGGCGTGTCGATGACGCCGGCCACCGACGCGGGGCTGATCTTGAGCACGGCTCCGATCTTTACCGCGCTGCTGGCCTGGCTGTTCTTGGGCGAGCGGCTCGGGCGTGTGCGCTCGCTCGGGATGCTCGTGGCGTTCGCCGGCGCGGGCGTGCTGGCGACCGACGGTCAAATCACCGCGCCGGACGCGTCGATCCTGTTCGGTAGCCTGTTGCTGCTGCTCTGCCAGGTCGCCTGGGCCGGCTACACGCTGTCGAGCAAGGCACTGCTGGCGCGCCGATCGCCCCTCCAGGTTCTGGCCACCTCGCACCTGTTTTCCGCGGCCGCGTTGTGGCCGGCCACCGGCCTGCTCGGCGCCTGGGCCGAGCTGCCGCTCATCCTGGAGTGGTCACTCTCGACCTGGCTCGGCGTCGCCTACATGGCCGTGTTGGTCAGCGCCCTCAGCCAGGTGCTCTACATGTACGGCCTGCGCGCGGTCGCGGCGTCACAGGCGATCTCGTTCATGTACTTGCAGCCGGTCTTCACCGCCATCCTGGCGGCGCTGGTTCTCGACGAGCGGCCGACCTGGCTCACCTTCGTCTGCGGCGCGCTGATCCTCTTCGGCCTCTGGCTGGTCAACCGCCCGCGCCCCCCGAAGCGCACGTCCCCCGCCGCGCCATCGCGAGCCCGGCCTCCCAGGCAGCACGTAGCTGCCGGACGTCCCCCAAGCGGGCTGCAGTAGGGCCGCCGACCGCGGCTGCGCCCTAGACTGCCGCCGAGATGCCCTCGCCCGCGGCCTCGGCACAGGCCGCGGCGATACGCTGGGCGCCTTCGCGGATGTTCTCGCGGCTGGTGGCGAAGCTCAGGCGGATGTGCCCTTCACCGCCAGGTCCGAACTCCGTCCCGCTGCGCACGGCGACGCCGTGTCGAAGCAGGAACGGCACCATCGCGCGCGCCGGCACGTCGGCGTCGTACTTGATCCAGCCGTAGAACGTCCCCTGGGGCTGCCGCCAGGTCAGGCCACTGGCGTCGCGGAGCAGCTCGTCCAGCATCCCCCGTCGGTGGGCGTACTCCTCGACCATCCGGTCCGGCCAGTCACTCGGCGTGGTCAGGGCCACGAGCCCGGCCCGCTGCACCGCTGAGTTGACCGCGCCGACCGCCGTGCGGTGCACGATCATCCCGCTCTTCGCAATGCCAGCCTTGGCCGCCAGGTAGCCGAGCCGCCAGCCGGTCATCGCGTACGTCTTGGAGAAGGTCTGGGTGAACACCAGCCGCTCGGCGATGTCGGGTAGCGTCAGCGCCGAGACGAACTCGTGGCCGTCGAAGACGATGTGGTCGTACGCCTCGTCGGCGAGCAGGAGCAGGTCCCGCTCGACGCAGAATTCGGCAAGCGCAATCAGCTCATCTCGACGGAAGACGGCGCCGGTCGGGTTGCACGGGTTGACCAGGATCACCATGCGCGCGCGTGGCCCGGCGGCGGACCGCAAGGCGTCAAGGTTCAGGTGATAATCCTCGTCCAGCGGGACATTGGTCACCTCGGCGCCGATCGAGACGGCGACGTCGCCGTAGAGCGAGAAGGTTGGCTGCGGCATTAGGACCTGGTCGCCGGCATTCAGCGACCCTACCATCGCGGAGTAGACCGCTCCGCTCCCGCCGTTGGTGATCGTGACCTCGTCCGCGGTCCAGGGCGTGCCGGACTTCCGGGTCAGCTGGTCGGCGATCGTCGCGCGCAGTTCGGGATCGCCCTGGAATTGGGCGTAGTGGGTGTACCCCTGCTCGACGGCATCGCCGAGCGCCTGCACGATGTGGGGCGGTGTCGCGAAGTCGGGATCGCCCGTTTCCAGTCGAACAACTTCGGGCCCCGGCCGCGCCGCCTGCCCCGCGCGCTCCGACCGCGAAAGCCGTTGAACCAGCTCCGAGGGTTGCCGCACATGCACCTCCCGCCCAACCCGTTGGGCCGCAATCCGCATTGTGCCGCCCGCGGCCGGACAACCGCAAACCGTTGATTGCCGCGCCGCACAAAGGCCCGGCGTGGTACACCGTGTCGATCTGTGGAAGGAGGGGCGCGATCCGTGGCTGGAACAGGCGCTGACGGCCGTCCGATACGCGTACTGGTCCTGGGTGGCGGATTCGGCGGCGTGGCGGTGGCCCAGGAGCTCGAGCGGTTGGTCCCGAAGTCGGCGCGGCCGACCGACGTCACCCTGGTAAGCCAGAACAATTACCTGCTGTTTGTGCCGATGCTCGCCGAGGCGGCGGCTGCGAGCATCGGGCTGACCCACATTCTGAGCCCCCTGCGCGAGCTGCTGCCGCGCACGCGCATCCGGGTCGAGTGCGTCGACTCGATCGATCTGGCAGGCCAGACGGTGACACGGGACCACGCACCGCGAGACCACCTGGTTGCACGGGCACCACCTCGCGCTTACCTGGCGTTGCCCAGGCACGCTCCCGATCAAGACGATCGGCGACGCGGCCCAGATCCGCAATCGGGCGCTGGAGATGCTCGAGGCGGCGGAGAACACGATTGATCGAGGCAGCGTCGGCGAGCTGACCTTCGTGGTCGTGGGACTACCTGGTGATCGCACTGGCCGCCGTCAGCCTCGCGAACTTACCTGCGCGTTGCCCAGCACGGGCTCCCGATCAAGACGATCGGCGACGCGCTGCTGCTGCCGCGGCGGGTCGGGCGCTGGAGATGCTCGAGGCGGCGGAGAACACTGATCGAGGTGAGCGTCGGCGGATGCTGACCTTCGTGGTCGCCGGCGGTGGCTACTCCGGCGTCGAGATCGCCGCCGAGCTCAACGACTTTGTGCGCGAGTCGGAGCGGGTCGCCTACCCGGTCATCGGACCGGCCGATGTGCGAGTGGTGCTGCTGCACTCCGGCAAGCGGATCCTGCCCGAGCTCTCCGAGAGCCTGGCTGAGTTTGCCCACCGCAAACTGGCCGAGCGCGGCGTGGAGATCCGTCTGGGCGCGCGTCTGGCGGCGGCCACGGCCGATCAGGTGCTCCTCCAGGACGGCGAGCGGATCGAGACCCAGACCCTGGTCGTCGCGATCGGCTCGGCTCCGAGTCCGGTGGTGCAAAAGATCGGCGTTCCAATGGTGCGCGGACGCCTCGCCGTCGACGCCGCGCTGCGGCTTTCCGGTCAGCCGTCGGTCTGGGCGATCGGTGATTGCGCGGCCGTGCCGCATCCGAAAACCGGTGAGGCGGCACCGCCGACCGCCCAGTTCGCGCTGCGCGAGGGCAAGACCGTTGCGCGCAACGTCATGGCGGCGATCCACGGGCAGCGGCAACGGCGCTTCACCTTCACCGGGCTGGGCGAGATGGTGTCGCTCGGCCACCACTCGGCGGTCGCCGAGCTTCTGGGCAAGTTCCAGATCGCCGGTCCGCTCGCCTGGATCATCTGGCGATCGTTCTACCTGTCCCGCCTGCCAGGCCTCGAGCGTAAGCTGCGGGTGTGGCTGGACTGGAACCTCGACCTCCTGTTCCCGCGGGACCTGGTGCAGCTCGACGTCCAGCGCAGCCAGCGGGTTGCGCACGCGCATTACGAGTCAGGCCAGGCCATCATCCGCCAGGGTGAGCTGGCAGACGCGTTCTACGTGATCGTGCGCGGCACGGTGCAAGTGGTCCGCGAAGAGAACGGCCAGCAGACTGAGCTGGCCCGGCTCACGGAGGGCGACTCGTTCGGCGAGCTGGGCCTGATTCAGCACCGCCGCCGATCCGCGACCGTTCGCGCCCTGGAGCCGGTCGACGTGATTGCTCTCGGCGGCGGCGACTTCGACCTGCTGGCCGGCAGTTGGAAGCAGCTCGGCCAGACCCTCGAACAGATCGTGGCAGTCCGAAGCTCGCCCCGCTAGCGGGCGATCCAGCCCTGCCCGACCCTTCGTCGCGGACAGCATGGACTCGGCGAGGCTCTGGCCAGCCTGTCTGACAAGCCAGCGTGGAGCGTGAACCGACGTCGAGCAGCAGGTCCTGAGCGAGCCACAGCAGGCCCGCGGAGACCTGCCTGCCGACCTTGACCCGGAGGGTGATGCCGGCTGCCGGCCTGGTCGCCCAGTTCGCCAGCGACCTCGTGACGGCCACCCTCCTGGAGGAGGTGCAAGACCGGGGCATTGACGGTGGTGGCGGCCAGCCGGACCGGCAGGAAGACGGCGCCGGGTAGACCGGGGCTAGTACACCGTCACGGGGTTGGGAGACGGCCTTCGCGCTCCTCAGCCGATCCCCGATCTGCGCAAGACCTACAGCCTCTCTTGGAGTAGGGACGCCTGGTGCTCGGCTACGATGGACCGCTCCTGACGCTTGACAGGTCTGACCCAGTCCGTTTCGCTGACCGGCAAGCTTGAGACGGCTTCAGGGGCGGGCGATAATGGGGCACCAAGTCGTGGACTGGGTCTGAGGGGGATCAGGACGAATGGGAGGCTGACATGACGAAGGTACTCGTCACGCTGCACAAGCGCCCCGAGGCGGGGGCGGACGAGTTTCGGCGCTACTGGCGGGAGACACACGGACCAATCGTGGCAAAGGTGCCGGGCCTGCGGAGGTACGTCCAGGACCACGTGCTGCCCGATCCTTCAGGGGTCAACCCGCCGTACGATGGCATCGCTGAGCTGTGGTTTGACAGCCCGGAGGCGTTCCAGGCTGGCCTCGCATCGCCCGAAGGTCAGGCGGTTTTGGCTGACGTGCCAAACTTCGCTGACCAGGAAATGTTGCAGGTCTTGATGGCCGAAGAGGTGACCATCGTTTGAGCTAGTCGACTGCGCGGGCGCCCTAACGCTTCCGAGAGCTGGCCGACCGCCTGGACCCGCTTCTCGGTGCCCAATCCGAGTAGCCGAGGGCCATGTAGTGGCTCGTAGCTCATCGCGCAGTGGATCAGTGCAAGCACGAGTCCCGCCTACCAGGAGGCGGGACTGTCTGTTGGAGCGGGATAACGGATTCGAACCGTCTCTAGAAGCTTGGAAGGCTTCTGTGCTGCCGTTACACCAATCCCGCGTGGCGCCTGAATTCTAGGCCTGCCGGGTCCAGCCGCACAAGCCTCCGACTCCGCCAGGCTGGTGCCCCTTCATTTCCGCATCGCGCCGCTGGATGCATGCCTCCAATTCCATCCCGCGGAACACCGATTTTCCCCCTGGTCAGCCCTTGCGTAGTGGACCGCCGGATGGTACACTTGATCAGAACATCCGTTCGTTTCTGCGCGAGCCTCGGCGGCTAGCAGCGCGGCGCCAGACGGAGGCTGAGGAGTGGTCATGACGAGGAAGTCTGAAGCGGTAGAGTCGGATGGCAGCGGGCCGGTGCAGACAAGGCCGGTGCCGGTTGAGCCCAGTCCAGGTGAGCCGGTGCGGATCGGCGACCGCCAGCCAGTAGCGGCGGAGCACGACGATGTCTACGCGCGCCTGGCTGCGCCGTTCGACACGACATTCAAGGACACGCGCGGCGGCGTGGAGCTGGAGTACATCACCGGCGAGCAGGCGATCAGTCGGCTGAACGAGACGCTCGGCGTGGCCGGTTGGAGCTTCCGCGTCCTGGAGCACGGAATCAACGCCGAGGCCGACGAGTGCTGGGTGCTGGGCGAGTTGTCGGCGACGTTCGGTCCGGCAACGGTGACCCGGCAGCAGTTCGGCAGTCAGAAGGTCAAGCGCTCCCGCTCGAGCGGCACGCCGCTGGACATCGGCTTCGATCTCAAAGGCGCCGCGACCGATGCGCTGAAGAAGTGTGCCTCGCTGATCGGGGTCGGGCTCTACCTGTCGAAGAAGGAGTCGCCGATCGTCTCGACTCCGACGCTGATGGCGGTTCCATCCTCGATCTCCGACGGTGCGCAGCGATCGGCGGGTAGCGGAGACGCGCTGCTGTGCGAGGAGTGCGGCGAACCGCTGACCGAGACGCGCTTCAAGGATGGGACGACCTGGCCGCCGGAGCAGCTTGCGGGCTTCGGCCGACGCAAGCACAGCCGGGCGCTCTGCATGGCCCACTACCGTGAGGCTAACCAGGCCCGGCGACGCGCCGAGGAGGCACTCCAGCAGGTGCCGTTCTAGCCCACGAATCGCCGATGGAGGACCAGGGACGGAAGACGGCGCCCGCTTCCGTCCCTGGTCCTCCATCGTGCTTCCGCGTCGCGCTGACTCTTACTACCGCGACACAACATCTTGACGCGCGGGGCCGGGCTGCCTACCATATGTTGTGTGCGGTCGCTCCGAGCGCCGCGCGGGAGCGACGGATGGTGAGGGTGCCCTTCTGCGGGTCATAAAGCGCCAGCCTCTCAGGCACGGGGGTCGCCCGGCCGCCGTTCGGATCGGGAATCGCCCCGCGGGTTGCCGCGGGGCGATCGTCTATCCGCGCTGCCCACAAGCGCCCAGCCTGACCACACGGCCGTCTCCACAAGGGGACGGCCGTTCCTTTATGCGGCCCGGGCCGGCCCGAGCCCGGCCCCTCACGAGTATGCGGAGGTGGAGATGACGGGGACAATCCTGGACGCCCGGCGTGCCGAGCCGGAGCGTGCTCGGGCCGGCGGGCGGCTCCGCCACGCCTACGGGTTCGACGACGTCGCGCTTGTGCCCGGTACGTCTGCTGTCGACCCGGCCGATGTGGACCTGTCCTGGACGCTCGGACCACATCACCTCGCGCTGCCGATGCTCGCGTCGGCGATGGATGGCGTCGTAGATCCCGCGTTCGCGGCCGCCCTGGGCCGCCTCGGCGGGCTGGCCGTCCTCAACCTGGAGGGTCTTCAGGCCCGCTACGAGCGGCCCGAGGAGCCGCTGGGCCGGATCAACGAGGCACCCGCCGACGCCGTGACCGCGCTGCTCCAGCAGCTGTACCAGGCGCCGATCCGCGACGATCTGGTGGCCAGGCGAGTGGCGGAGGTCAAGGCGGCCGGCGTGCTGATCGCCGTCTCGGCAACTCCGGCCCTGGCCGAGCGGATTGGCCCGATCGCGGCCGAGGCCGGCGCCGACGTGTTCGTCGTTCAGTCGACCGTCACGACCGCGCGTTTTCGGACCTCATCCTCGGGGTCGCATCTTGATTTCAATCGATTCTGCGCCGAGCTCCCGCTGCCGGTCGTGGTCGGCAACTGCGTGTCGTTCTCGGCTGCCCTGGAGTTGATGCAGACCGGGATCGCCGGGCTGCTCGTCGGCGTCGGGCCGGGCGCGGCCTGCACGAGCCGCGAGGTGCTCGGCATCGGCGTGCCCCAGGTGACCGCCACGATGGATTGCTCCGAGGCCCGCGACCTGTACCATCGCGAAACTGGCCGTTACGTCCCGATCATCACCGATGGCGGGATGCGGACCGGTGGCGACGTGTGCAAGGCGATCGCCAGCGGTGCCGACGCGGTGATGCTCGGCTCGCCGTTCGCCCAGACAGCGGAGGCGCCCGGCAAGGGCCACCACTGGGGGATGGCCACGCCGCACGGCGCGTTACCACGCGGGATCAGGATTCGGGTCGGCGTGCGCGGCAGTCTCGAGCAGGTCCTGTTCGGCCCGACCTCGCGCACCGACGGGACCCACAACCTGATCGGCGCGCTTCGGACGTGTATGGGCGTGTGTGGCGCGATGACCATCGCGGAGATGCACGAGGCGGAAATGGTGATCGCGCCGTCGATCAAGACCGAAGGCAAGCTGTGGCAGCTCGCGGGGACGACGTGACCCGGGAGCATCGTCACGAGCCGCGGACAGTCGAGGCAGCGGCCGCCGGGCCTGAGTCGAGCGACGGCGAGGCGCCAGGCGCGGCTGACTCGCACCGCGTGGCGGTCTCCGGCGACGTCGAGGTTGGAACGTACCTGGAGATCGCCGAGGCCGCAGCTCAGCGGGGGACGCCGCCGGCCGGCACCGCGAGCGCTCGTGCAGTGCAGAGTGGCACCGGGCCCAATGGCGCAGCGCTGCGACCCGCCGTAGCGCGTGAGGCGGTGGCGATCCTCGATTTCGGCTCACAGTACAGCCAGTTGATCGCTCGGAGGGTGCGCGAGTCGCACGTCTATTGTGAGCTCCTGCCGCACGACGTCAATCCCGAGCGTGTGCGCGCCCTCAATCCGCTCGGGTTCATCCTCAGCGGCGGTCCGGCCAGTGTCTACGAGCCGAATGCGCCCCAGATTCCCGCGTTCGTCCTCGAAAGTGGCCTGCCGATTCTGGGCATCTGCTACGGCATGCAGCTCCTGGCACACCAGCTCGGCGGCGAAGTCGCGCCGAGCGCCAAGCGTGAGTACGGACAGGCCACGCTGCGCCTCGCCGCGGCCCCGTCCGGCCTCTGGGCTGACCTGCCGGAGAGCTGTCCGGTGTGGATGAGCCACGGCGACACGATCACCAGCCTGCCCCACGGGTTTCGGGTCGTCGCGACCAGCGACAACTCGCCGGTCGCCGCGATGATGGACCAGCTCGGGCGCGTCGGCATCCAGTTCCACCCCGAGGTGGCGCATACACCGCTCGGTCGGAACATCATCGACAACTTCCTCAAGAAGGTGTGCGGGGCCGCGGGCACCTGGACGGCCGGCTCGTACGTTGAGCAGGCGATCGACGACATTCGGCGGACAGTCGGCACCGGCCACGTGATCTGCGCGCTCTCTGGCGGTGTGGACTCGGCAGTTGCCGCGACGCTCATCCACCGCGCAGTGGGAGAACAGCTCACCTGCATCTTCGTGGACAACGGGCTGATGCGGCGGGAGGAGCCCGAGCGAACGGTCGCGACCTTCCAGAAACACCTCAAGATGAACCTGCGAACGGTCGACGCGGCCGACCGCTTCCTCGGTCGGCTCAACGGTGTGAGCGACCCTGAGGAGAAGCGGCAAATCGTGGGCGACGAGTTCATCCGTGTCTTCACCCACGAAGCGGGCCAGCTCGGCCAGGTCGACTTCCTGGCCCAGGGCACGCTCTACCCCGACGTGATCGAGAGCACCGCGCCCGAGACGAAGGCCGCCGCGCGGATCAAGACGCACCACAACGTCGGCGGGCTGCCGAAAGACCTGCCGTTCAGGCTGGTGGAGCCGCTCCGCTACCTCTTCAAGGACGAAGTCCGTGAGGTCGGCCTGGCACTCGGGCTACCCGAGGAGATGGTCTGGCGCCAGCCATTCCCAGGGCCCGGGTTGTCGATCCGCGTCCTGGGCGATGTGACGGCGGAGCGGCTGGAGATCGTGCGTGGCGCCGACTGGGTGGTCATGGACGAGATCAAGGCTGCCGGCCTGTACCGCCAGGTCTGGCAAAGCTTCGCCGTCCTGACGCCCTTGCGGACGGTCGGGGTCATGGGCGACTTCCGCACCTACGGCCACATGGTCGCGGTCAGGATCGTGTCGTCCAGTGACGGCATGACCGCCGACTGGGCGCGCGTGCCCTACGACCTGCTGGCCCGTATCTCGAACCGCATCGTCAACGAGGTGCCGGGCGTCAACCGCGTCACCTTCGACATCACGTCCAAGCCTCCGGGCACCATCGAGTGGGAGTAGCGCGGCCTCGCCGGTGATTGTGTTGGAAGCTCGCGCGGGGTGTCGGTGGCGCGGCCGCGATGGATCACCATCCACTGCGGGGACTGAGCGCGCGCTTGCAATGCTGAAGTCGGTCCGGTCAGGGACAGCTACCTGAAGCCTGGAGTGCACCGGTGATCAACGTCCTGGTGGTCGGCGGTGGCGCTCGCGAGCATGCGCTGTCCTGGGCGCTTGCTCGGAGCGACCGCCTCGGCGAGCTATTCTGCGCGCCCGGCAATGCCGGGACCGCCGGCCTGGCGACGAACCTGCCGATCGCGGCGGACGCTGTTGACGAGCTCGTCAATGTCGCCGCCGAGCGAGCCATCGGGCTCGTTGTCGTCGGGCCTGAGGCGCCCCTCGCCGAAGGGCTGGTCGATCGGCTCGCGGCGCGGGGCATCCGCGCATTCGGGCCAACCGCCGGAGCGGCTCGCATTGAGGCCAGCAAAGCCTGGGCCAAGGGGTTGTTGCAAGCGCGGGGCGTCGCCACCGCGCGGGCCGAGCTCGCCGGAACCCTGGCCGAGGCCCGCTCCCATCTCGACCGATTCAGCTACCCTGTCGTGCTCAAGGCGGATGGACTCGCCGGGGGCAAGGGCGTGACGATCGTCCGAACGCGCGCCGAAGCGGACGCCCAGCTTGACAACCTGTTCGTAGCGCGCACCCTGGGCGGGGCGGCCGATTGCGTGCTGATCGAGGAGTTCCTGTCCGGCCGCGAGCTCTCGGTGCTCGCCTTCTCTGATGGGGAGCGCCTGGCCCTCCTGCCGCCGGCGCGCGACTACAAGAGCCTGGGCGACGGCGATCGCGGGCCAAACACCGGTGGGATGGGTGGCTATAGTGCGCCCGAGCTGGCGTCGCCGGAGCTGTTGGCCCAGGTGCAGACCGACATCATGGCGCCGGTGGTCGCGGCAATGGCGGCCGCCGGGCATCCCTTCGTCGGCGTGCTGTACGCCGGGCTGATGCTCACGCCTGACGGCCCCAGGGTGCTCGAATTCAACTGCCGCTTCGGGGACCCTGAGGCTCAAGTCCTGCTCCCGCTGCTCGACGGGGATCTACTCGCCGGGCTGGAAGCTGTGGCCGATCGCCGGCTCGAGCCGCGGGCGCTCCACTGGCGATCCGAGCGGACGTGCGGTGTCGTGCTCGCCTCGGGCGGCTACCCTGGTCCGTTCACCACCGGTCACCCGATCGCTGGGCTCGCCGAGGCAGCGGCCGACGCGCTGGTGTTTCACGGCGGGACAGCGCGGCAAGGGGATGGGACAGTCGTCACTGCCGGCGGTCGCGTGGTCACCGTCGTCGGCCGCGGCGCGGACCTGGTGACAGCTCGATCACGGGCCTACGCTGGAGCGCGGAAGGTCCAGTTCGATGGCCGGCACTTCCGCACTGATCTGGCCGCGGACGCGAGCGCACACGCTGACCCATCGGCGAGGCCGGCATGATCCCCCGCTACTCCCACCCGGAAATGATCCGGATCTGGTCGGACGAGCACAAGTACGAAACCTGGCGGCGCGTCGAGGTTGCTGTCTCGGAGGCGTGGAACGAGCTCGGGGTGGTGCCCGATGAGGCGCTGGACCAGATCCGGGCGGCAACCTTCAGCCTGGATCGGATTGACGAAGTATTCGCCGAGACGCGCCACGACGTGATTGCCTTCGTTCGCAGCATGGCGGAGACGGCCGGCACGGGCGGCCGATGGATCCACTACGGCCTGACCTCGTCCGATGTCTGGGACACGGCCACGTCGCTCCAGCTCTGTGAGGCGGCCGACCTGCTCCACGCCGACCTCGACCGGCTCGAAGCGGCAGTCAGCACCCTGGCGGTCCGACACAAGCAGACGCCGTGCATCGGCCGCTCGCACGGCATCCACGCCGAGCCGACGACGTTTGGCCACAAGCTGGCCGTCTGGGTGGCGATGTTGCGCCGCAACCGCGAGCGGCTGGCCGCGGCCCGCCGTGAGGTGGCCGTCGGCAAGATTTCTGGCGCGGTTGGGACCCATGCGAACGTACCCGGCCGCGTCGAGGACTTGGTCTGCACGCGGCTCGGTCTCGAGGCCGCGCCTGCCTCGACCCAGATCCTGCAGCGGGATCGCCACGCCGCGTTCCTCACTGCGCTGGCGGTGATCGCCGCGACGCTGGAGCTCATGGCGACCGAGCTGCGGTCGCTGCAGCGGACCGAGATCGGCGAAGTGGCCGAGCCGTTCTCGGCCGGTCAGCAGGGCTCATCGTCGATGCCCCACAAGCGGAACCCGGAGCTGTCAGAGCGCATCTGCGGGTTGGCCCGCGTCGTCCGCGCCGCCGCGCTGCCGGGCCTGGAAGACGTTGCGCTCTGGCACGAGCGCGACATAAGTCACTCGTCCGCCGAGCGGATAATCCTGCCAGACGCCTGTCTGGCCCTGGATTACATGCTTCGGCTGTTCGCCGACGTCGTCGAGGGATTGAACGTCTTTCCGGCTCGGATGCAGGCGAACATCGGGCTGACCCGTGGACTGATCTTCTCCGAGCGCGTCTTGCTGGCCCTTGTCGAGAAGGGCCTTGCCCGCAATGACGCCTACCTGCTGGTCCAGCGCCAGGCGAAGCGGGTCTGGGCCGGCGAGGGCGACCTCCACACGCTGCTCGCCGACGAGCCGGCCGTGCGTGAGCTGCTGTCGCCAGAAGAGCTGGCCGAGTGCTTCGAGCTCGGTTATCACCTGCGCGGCATCGACGTGGCGTTCGAGCGGCTCGGCCTGCACCGGTGATCGCGCACCCCTTCCTCCTTGGGCGTGGCGCGCCGCCGCCCGGGTTGGCGTCGGTCGCGCTGCCCGGCGTGCCGTTGTACGCGCGTGGCAAGATCCGCGAGATGTACGATCTGGGCCACCATCTATTGATGGTGGCAACCGATCGCGTTTCGGCCTTCGACGTCGTCCTGGACCTGCCGGTGCCCGGCAAGGGAATGGTGCTCACGGCGCTGACGAGGTTCTGGTTCGAGAAGCTCGGCGCGATCCAGCCCAACCACCTGGTCTCGGCTGACCCTGCCAGCTGGCCTGAAGTCGTCCAGCCCTTTGCCGACCTGCTTCGCGGGCGCGCGTTGCTGGTGCGACGCTGCCGCCGTATCAACGTCGAGTGCGTCGTCCGGGGCTACCTGGCGGGCGGTGGCTGGGCCGAGTACCAACGCCAGGGCACGCTGGCGGACGTGCCGCTACCGTTCGGACTTCTCGAAGCCGAAAAGCTGCCCGAGCCGCGCTTCACGCCCTCGCTCAAGGCTGAGGTCGGCCAGCACGACGAGCCGATCTCGGTGGACGAGATGGAGCAGATGCTCGGCCTGGAGCTGGCCCGCGAGCTCGAGCGCCGCAGTCTCCGGCTGTACGAAGAGGCCGAGGCGCATGCCCGCGAGCGAGGAATCATCCTCGCCGACACGAAATTCGAATTCGGTCTGCTCGGCGAGGAGATCGTCCAGATCGACGAGTGCCTCACCCCGGACTCCTCCCGGTTCTGGCTCGCCGACCGCTGGCAGCCTGGTGAGACGCCACCATCATTGGATAAGCAGCCGCTCCGCGACTATCTGGAGCAGACTGGGTGGGACAAACGGCCGCCGCCCCCGCCGGTGCCCGCCGACGTGCTGCTGGATACGAGCGCACGCTACGTCGAAGCGTTTCGCCGCCTGACCGGGCCGAAGCTGTGAACGTCTGGGTGGCGAAGATCCGCGTGACCCTGCGGCCAGTGGTGAACGACCCGGCCGGATTGAGCATCGCGGACGCGCTCCGGCAGCTCGGGTTCGGGAACGTCGCCGCGGTTCGCACCGGCAAGTACTTCGAGGTAGAGCTTCAGGCGGACGACCGCGCCCGCGCCGAGGAGCAGGCCGACCAGATGTGCCGGCGGCTGCTGGTCAACCCGGTCGTTGAAGACTACCGCTTCACGCTCGCACGCCGTTCGCAACGCGCCGCGCCACGATCGACGCGCTGAGCCGATCGAACGCCGAGTAGGGCACGCCCTGGCTCCCGATCCTCGGTCCGGCCGTTCGGTCTGGTCCGTGGCAGTCCGAGCCGCCGACCGCCAGCAGGCCCAGCGCTTCGGCGACGACGGCGTAGTGTCCGCGCTCGGCCGGGCCATGGACGACGTGCCAGACCTCGATGCCGTCGAGCCCAGCGTCCACCAGCGGCTCCAGCTCTCCAATCGTCAGCAGCGGACGGTCGCGATGGATCTTGACTGGATGGCCCAGGCTCGCGACCCCGCCAGCCCGGTGGATCAGCCGAATCGCTTCTCGGGCGGTGTAGGCGCGCGGCTCGGCGGCGGCTAACCGCAGCAACGGCAGTCCATCGGAGACCCGTCGCAGAACCCCGCGCTGGACCATCGCCAGCACCAATGCCGCCCCACCCGGATACCGTGATCGGTATCTTCCGAGGTCTGCCGCGGACAGCGGTTCGCCCACCGCCTCCAACGCGGCGAGCACCCGCTCGACGTGCTCGCCCATCAGGCTCCGCCCACGTTCCAGCGCTGCAGTGAGAGCCGGGTGGCCGGGGTCGATCCCGTGACCCAGGATGTGGACGGTCCGTCCGTCCCAGTCGGCAGTCAGCTCGACCCCGTCCAGGACCTTCACACCCGCTGCCGCGGCCATCTGGTGCCCTTCCCGAAGCCCCCCGAGCACGTCGTGATCCGTGATCGAGATCGCCGCCAGCCCGCGCGCCGCGGCCTCGGCGACCACCTGCCCCGGCGACCAGCGCCCATCCGACCAGGTCGTGTGCAGGTGCAGGTCGACGTCCCGCTGCTCGGGCGAGGCGGAGCCCATCACCAGATTGTGCCACTCACGGCGGTGCGATACGGACTCGGCGGCCGTCGAAGTGGAGCCGACCGTCGGCCCAGAGGCGGATCGCCTCCGGCAGCGCGATGTGCTCTTCGACGAGGATGCGGGTCGCGAGACTCACTGGCGTGTCGGACTCGAAAACTGGGACGGGACGTTGAAGGACGATTGGGCCGCCGTCGACGTCGTCGGTCACGAAGTGAACGGTGCAGCCGCTGATCTTGACGCCGTGATTCAGGGCATCGCGCTGGGCGTGGATCGTGCCGGCAAACGCCGGCAACAATGAAGGGTGGACATTCAGCATCCTGCCTGCGTAGACCTGGACGAGCGCGGGCTCCAGGATCTCGTCCCAGCCGGCGCACACGACGAGATCGATCCCCGCTTCCCCGAGCGCGTCCAGGATCGCGGCGTGGCGCGCGGCGCGGCGCGGATAGGCGGCGCGGTCGATCACGCGCGTCGGGACGCCGCGTCCGCGGGCGTGGGCCAGACCCGCGGCTTCGGCCCGGTTCGAGACTACCAGCGCGACGTCGACCGGCAATTCGCCATGCTCCACGGCTTCCAGAATCGCGAGCAGGTTTGATCCCCGGCCGGAGATCAGCACGCCGAGGCGCGGGCGACTCACCGGGTGGCGAGCAGTCGCACTCGATCGTCGCCGGGCTTGGTGGTTGTCACCCGCCCGACGATCCGCGCGTTCGGCGCCAGTTCGCGAACCGTGGACTCGGTGCCCGCTTCGGCGACGAAGACCCAGCCGAGACCGAGATTGAAGACGCGCGTCATCTCGTCGAAACTGACCTCCCCAGTGGACTGAATCAGGCCGAAGATGGGCGGGACTGGCCAGGCGCCCCAATCCAGCGTGACGCCGAGCGCCTCGGGGAGCGCACGGGGGATGTTGCCCAGGATGCCGCCGCCCGTGATGTGGGCCATCCCACGGACCAGCCCGGCCTCTAGCAGTGGGCGCATCGTCGGCAGGTAGGAGCGGTGCGGCTCGAGCAGCGCCTCGCCGAGCGGGCGGCCAAGCTCGGGTGCGATCGCGTCGAACGGACGGTCGGCCAGTGCCCGTCGAGCGAGCGAGTAACCGTTCGTGTGCAGCCCATTCGAATCCAGGCCCCAGACCAGGTCGCCAGGGGCAATGTTTTGGCCGTCGACGACGCGGTCGCGCTCGACCACGCCGACGATGAAGCCGGCCAGGTCGTAGTCGTCGGGCGCGTACAGGTCGGGCATCTCGGCCGTCTCGCCGCCGATCAGGGCGCACCCGTTCGCGCGACACTCGGCCGCCATGCCCTCGACGATGCTGGCGACGCGCTCGGGGACGATCCGCCCCATTGCGACGTAGTCCAGGAAGAACAGTGGCTCGGCGCCGGCGGTCAGGATGTCGTTGACGCAGTGGGCTACCAGGTCGCGGCCGATCGTGTCGTGGCGATCGAGCGCGATCGCCACCTTCAGCTTCGTCCCGACCCCGTCCGTGCTGCTGACGAGCACCGGATCGCGGTACTGTGTCCCCATCGCGAATAGGCCGCTGAATGCCCCGAGGTCCTGGAGCACGCGCGGGCCGAACGTCGAGCGCGCGCTCGGCGCGATCAGCGAGACTGCCCGCTCACCGGCCGAGATGTCGACACCGGCGCGCGCGTAGGCCGAGGAATCCGGGGCGAGGGATGAGGGACGGGCGATTTTCGGCGCTCCCTCATGCCGCATGCTTATCGCTCGAGCGCGAGCTTGTCCTGCTCCGGTTGAACCTGCACCGGGTAATGGCCGTGGAAGCAGGCGTTGCAGAGCGTGTCGCTGGGCAGGCCGATGGCTTCGATCAAGCCGTCGAGGCTCAGATAGCCGAGTGAATCCGCGTCGATGTGCTGGCAGATCTCGGGAACCGTCATCCGCGAGGCGATGAGCTGTTCGATCGGCGCCGTGTCGACCCCCAGGTAGCACGGCCAGCGCATTGGCGGCGATGAGATCCGCATGTGAACCTCGCGGGCACCGGCGCGCCTCAGTCGAGCGACCACCTGCGGCGTCGTCGTCCCGCGGACGATGCTATCGTCGACCACCACGACGCGCTTGCCGGCCAGCACCTCCGGCAGCGGGTTCAGCTTCAAGGCTACGTCGCCACTCCGCTGGCCCTGGACCGGCTGGATGAACGTGCGCCCTATGTAGCGATTCTTGACCAGCCCCTCGCGAAACGGAATCCCGGAGGCGGCGGCATAGCCGATCGCGGCTGGGACGGACGCATCCGGAACGGCGATCACCATGTCTGCATCCGCCGGCGCCTCGCGGGCGAGAATCTCGCCCATCCGCTCGCGAACGGCGTACACCAGCTGTCCGTCGACAATGCTGTCCGGACGCGCGAAGTAGATGTGCTCGAACGAGCACGCCGCGCGTCGGGGTGCCTGCGCAGCATCCTCCGAGGCGAGCGGCAGCCGTTCGGTGTGGACACCTCGTGCGTCGATCTGGAGCAGCTCGCCCGGCTCGACGTCGCGGATGAAGGTGGCGCCGATCGTATCCAGTGCGCAGGACTCGGAGGCCACCACCCATCCGCCTCCGTCGAGGCGCCCGAGGCAGAGCGGCCGGATCCCGAGCGGGTCGCGCACCGCGAAGAGACCGTCCGGCGCCAGCAGCACCAGGCAGAAAGCGCCCTTCAGGCGTGGCAGCGTCGCTCGAAGTCGAGCGGTCCAGTCGGCACCCTCGGCGCCGGCGCAGAGCAGTCCCAGGATCTCCGAGTCGGTTGTCCCCGCGGGACTCACGCCCCCGGCCGCCAGCTCGTCGCGCAGGGCCGGAGCGTTGACTAGGTTGCCGTTGTGCCCCAGTGCCAGGGGGCCGAGGTCGCTCTCCACGATCAGCGGCTGCGCGTTCTCGACGCGGCTCGAGCCGGTCGTCGAGTAGCGGGTGTGTCCGATGGCGGCGTGGCCGTGCAAGCCGGCGAGGTCCGGCTCGGTGAACACCTGGGCCACCAGCCCCATCCGGGTGTGAACGTGCAGCCGCTCGCCGTCGCCGGTCGCGATGCCGGCGCTCTCCTGGCCGCGATGCTGGAGCGCGTACAGCCCGAAATAGGTCAGCCGCGCCACATCCTCGCCCGGCGCGTAGATCCCGAAAACGCCGCAGTGCTCGCGAAGGCCTGTCAGTGGCGCATCGACGCCTGCAGTCTGTCGCTGGGTCGTCCGATCGGCGTCACAGTTCGACGTGCCAGGCACGGCGCACCTCCTCGAGTCCGACTTCAAGCATCCCGCTCCACTGCACGTGCCCCCCGCCAACGATGCCGAGTCGACGGCACGGCACGTCCAGATCCGCCGCCAGATCCGCTATCGCCTGCTCGTGCTCGGCAGCGCACGAGACCACGATTCTCGATTGCCCTTCCCCGAACAGTATGGCGTCCGAGCGGGCCGGATCGCCTGCTGCTTGCGCCTCGACGGCCAGTGACTCAAGGGCCATCGGTTCTCCTCGAAAGCCGATCTCGCCCGCGATACAACACTCCGAAAGTGTGACGGCCAGCCCGCCCTCGCTGCAATCGTGGGCCGATGCGATCAATCCACGGCGAGCCGCGGCCCGACAGACCTCCTGGACGCGGCGCTCTAGCTCCAGGTCCAATCGGGGCGGCGGCCCGAGTGACCGACATCCGCTCACTGCCAGGTATTCGCTGCAGCCGAGCTCGGCGCCGGCCGGTCCGAGCAGCATGACCGAGTCTCCCGCGGACCGGAACCCGCTCCGTACGACCCGCGCGCGGTCCTCGATGAGGCCCACCATCCCGACGATCGGCGTGGGTGCGACCGGGCTACCGTTCGTCTCGTTGTAGAGGCTGACGTTGCCGCTGACGATCGGCACCGCGAAGGCACGGCAGGCGTCCGCCAGCCCCTCGATCGCCTCGCTAAGCTGCCAGTAGACCTCCGGCCGCTCGGGGTTGCCGAAGTTCAAGCAGTCGGTCACGGCAACCCGGCTCTGCACCACGGCAGGCGAGGTTGCGCGCCGCCTCGGCGACGGCGATCTGCGCCCCACGGCGCGGGTCGGCGGCGCAGTAGCGCGCGTTGCAATCCGTCGTCATCGCCAGCGCCTTCCGCGTGCCGCGCACCCGCACGACCGCCGCGCCGAAGCCAGGCTCGACCACGGTGTTTGCCTGGACCGTATGGTCGTACGTCTGGAACACCGTTGCGCGGCTGCACACGTTCGGCGCGCTGAGCACGCGAAGCAGCGCTCTCCCAGGATCGGTCGGCTCTGGAGGCAAGGGCGGTGGCGGCGGAGTGGGCCGCGGTCGGCCCTCGCGCACGTACATCGGGACCTCGTCGGTCAGCAGCGGCACTGGCAGAGAAGCCGCGAGCTCCTGCCCATCGCACACGCGGATCAGGCGGTCGTCAGTGATCTCCCCGACCACGTCGGAGTGGAGCCCCCATCGCTCGAAGTGGCGTCGTACGTCGGCGACTCGATCTGGCGCGACGACCAGCAGCATGCGCTCCTGACTTTCGGAGAGCATCACCTCGTACGGTGTCAGGCCCGGCTCGCGGCGGCTCACACGGCCGACGTCGATCGTGATCCCGCGGTCACCGCGGGCCGCGACCTCAGCGCTGCTGCTGGTCAGTCCGGCCGCCCCGAGATCCTGCATCGCCCGCACCGCGTCCGCCTCCAGCAGTTCAAGGCACGCTTCCAGCAGCAGCTTCTCCAGGAATGGGTTGCCCACCTGGACCGCCGGACGGCGCTCCTCGCGGGTGTCGTCCAGCTCGGCCGAGGCGAAGGTCGCACCGTGGATCCCGTCGCGCCCGGTCGCTGCGCCGACGACGAGGAAGACGTCGCCAGTGGCGCCGGCGCCCGCGCGGGTCAGGCGCTCCCGAGCCACGATCCCGACGCACATCGCGTTGACCAGTGGATTCTCGGAGTAGCTCGAGTCGAAGTACAGCTCCCCTCCGACGGTCGGCACGCCGATGCAATTCCCGTAGTGGGCGATGCCCGCGACCACGCCGTCGAACAGGTAGCGGTTGCGCCCCTGGTCGAGCGGCCCGAACCGCAGCGAATCGAGAAGGGCGATCGGCCGCGCGCCCATGGTGAAGATGTCGCGCACGATGCCGCCGACCCCGGTCGCCGCGCCTTCGAACGGCTCGACCGCGCTGGGGTGGTTGTGCGACTCCATCTTCAGGACGACCAGGAGTCCATCGCCGATGTCGACCGCGCCGGCGTTCTCGCCGGGGCCCTGGACCACTCTCGGGCCGGTGGTCGGCAGCCGCCTGAGCAGCGCGCGCGAGTTCTTGTAGCCGCAATGCTCGCTCCACATCGCCGCCAGCATCCCCAGCTCGACGCCGTTCGGCTCGCGACCCAGCCGGTCCACGATCTGGGCATATTCCTGGTCGCTCAGACCCGGGTGGGGCGAGTGAATGCTTGGCCGTTCCTCGCTCGCGACCGTGGCTATGCCCGACGCGCCGCTACTCATGCCACCGCGTAGCTACGGAGCAGCGCTTCGAAGAACATTCGCCCGTCTTGCGACCCCAGCTCCGACTCGCTGGCCCGCTCGGGGTGGGGCATCAGGGCAAACACGTTGCCGCCTTCGTTGCACAGTCCGGCGACGTTCGCCACGGCGCCGTTCGGGTTTGCTTCGGGAGTTGGCTCGCCGTACGCGTTGCAGTAGCGCAGGACGATCTGGCCGCGCCGTTCAAGCCGCGCGACTTCGTCCGGTGGGGCGTAGAAGCGGCCTTCGCCGTGGGCGATCGGCAGCCGCAGGACGCGGTCAGGCTCGATGCCGACGGTGAACGGCGTGCGAGCAGACTCGACGCGGCAGTGGACCCAGTCGCAGACGAACGAGCCGCCCACGTTCGGCAGCATCGCCCCCGGCAGCAGCCCCGCCTCGGTGAGCACCTGGAACCCATTGCAGATGCCCCAGACGAGCCGATCGGTGCGCGCGAAATGCTCGACAGCCCGTATGACTGGCGCAAAGCGCGCGATCGCTCCCGCGCGCAGATGGTCGCCGTGGGCGAAGCCGCCGGGCAGGACGATGCAATCGTAGCCCGCGAGATCGGTCTCTTCGTGAGAGACGATCGCAGCATCCTGCCCGAACACATCCGTCAGAACGTAGTGCGTCTCCCGCTCACAATTACTGCCCGGGAAGACGACGACGGCGAATCTCAAGCAGGCTCCCGAAAACGTACGGCTCGACGGCGCCGCGGCGGCGCGGCGCCTTCCACAGACCCGCCCCGCAATCAGGAAGGATACCATCCTGCGCCTGGTGTCGGCGCCCCAAGCTCGCTTCTAACGTCCGCGACCCTCGTGGTACAGTGTTCGCGACACGCACCAGGATGGTTTCAGAGAGCAGATCGGCTCGCCGAAGGGGGACACGCGCGTGACGCCAGGATCGGTCAGCATCAACCTCACTATGTTCCGTGCTTACGACATCCGTGGCCTGGCCGGCAGCGACCTGACGCCCGAAGTGGTGGAGCTGATCGGCCGCGGCTGGGGCACCTGGCTGCGCCGCCACGGCGGTACCACCATGGTGCTGGGAAGGGATCTGCGGCCGAGCTCGCCCGGGCTGCGGGATGGCTTCGTCGCGGGTGTGACCGCGGCGGGCTGCGACGTGACCGACATCGGCTACGCTACGTCTCCACTGATGTACTTCGCGACGATCGCGCGCGGGACCAGCGGAGGAGCAATCATCACCGCCAGTCACAATCCGGTCGAGTACAACGGGATCAAGATGGTCGGCGAGGCGGCGTTGCCGCTGTCCGAGGCCGAGATCCTCGAAGTCCGCGACCTGGCCCAGGCGCGCGACTTTGAATCCGGCAACGGTCGCGTCGTCGAGTGGGACGCTCGCGAGACCTACTTTGACAAGATCACCAGCACGATCAAGCTTGCGCGGCCGATGAAGGTCGTCGCCGATACCGGCAACGGCGTGGCCGGGTTGTTCGTCCCGGAGTGTCTCCGCCGGCTTGGCTGCGACGTGACCGAGCTGTACACCGAGCCGGATAGCACCTTCCCCAACCACCTGCCCGATCCCGAGAAGGAAGAGAACATGCGGGACCTGATGGCGCTGGTCCCAAAGGTCGGTGCGGACGTCGGACTCGCGTGGGACGGTGACGGCGACCGTCTCGGTGTGTGCGACGAGCGCGGCCACCGGCATGAGGCAGACTACATCAACATCCTGCTTGCCCGCGACCTGCTCAGCCGAAATCCGGGCGCGACGATCCTGCTCGACGTCAAGTCGTCGATCAATGTCCTCGAGGACATTCGCGAGCACGGCGGCACGCCGATGCTGTGGAAGACCGGCCACTCGCACATGAAGCGCAAGATGCGTGAAGAGGACTACTGCTGGGCGGCGAGCTCTCGGGCCACCATTTCGTCGCCGAAGGCTTCTACCCGATCGACGACGGTCTGTTCGCCGCGGCGCGGGTGCTCGAGGTTCTGGCGCGCAGCGATCAACCACTCTCACGTCAGTTCGAGGGCCTGCCCGAGCTGTACGCCACGGCGCTGATCCAGCTCAAGTGCCCGGACGATCAGAAGTTCGCCGTCGTGCGTTCGATGCAGGAAAGTCTGTCGGCCAGGCTCCCGGTCATCGACATCGACGGCGCGCGCGCCGACTTTGGTCATGGCTGGGCCCTGATCCGCGCCTCGAACACCTCGCCAGCGCTCACCGTCCGTTGCGAGTCGCGCACGCCGACGGCCTGGAGCAGATCAAACAGGAGATGCACGCCCTCCTGGCAAAGCACCCCAGCGTCGACCTGACCGAGTGGCCAACCAGCGAGACGGCACCGCAGCGGGACCGCGCCGCGCGGGACGTATATAGCCGCCCGCGGAGGACTCCCCGCTGCCATGCCGAGCGCCGCGGACGACGCCGCCCCTGCCATCCCGAGCGCCGCGGACGACGCCCGCCCTGCCATCCCGATCACGCTTCCTGTCACCCCGGGCAGCCCCAGTGTGTCATCCCGGGCAGCCCCAGTGTGTCATCCCGGGCAGCCCCAGTGTGTCATCCCGAGCGCAGCGAGGGATCTCATGGCCACTGTATCGTCAGCATGAGATCCCTCGCCGCGCTCGGGATGACAGAGGGGCGCCTCGGAATGGACAGCCTGGGGCGCCTCGGAATGGGCAGCCCGGGGCGGCTTGGGATGCTGCGTGGAGTCGGGTGGGTAACTCGTCAGCTACGCCTGCGCGCCGGCTTCCTCAGGAACCGCCTGGGGTCGCGCGCCTTGGCAGGCGCCTTCCACTGGTGCTCGGCGGCGCTTCCGCCAGGGAGCTGGCTGGCGACCGCGATGCCGGCAAGCGCGATGAGCAGGGTGATCGCGAAGACGCTCTGGACCGCACCGTCCAGGCTGTCACGGATCGTGGCGAGCACGGCCGGGTCGAGCGCCTGACGGGCGATCGGGTCCAGGACGATGTTCGCGAGCTCCGGATCCTGACCGCCAGCCCGCGGCTCGCCGAACATCCGTACGCTGAACACGGCCCCGAGCATGGCGACGCCAATCGCTTGCCCGATGCTCCGAAAGAATTGGTTGATCGACGTCGCCACCCCACGCTGCTCCCACGGTACCGCGTTCTGGACGGCAATGGTCAGATTCGCCATGCTCAAACCCATGCCCAGGCCGATCACGCCGACCGCCGCCAGGACGGTCCAGAATGAGCTGCGCTGGTCGAGCGCCACGAGCAGGCTCGAGCCGGCGGCGATGACGCTCATACCCAGGAGCACCGCCCTGCGATAGCCGAGCCGCAACATGAGCCGCCCTCCGAGAATGCTGCCGAGCGGCCAGCTGAACGAGGTCGGAATCAGGACGGCGCCGGCCATTGTGGCCGTCCCGCCGAGCACGCCCTGGGCAAAGACCGGCACGAAGATCCCGATCGCCGAGTTGACGGCGCCGCCGAGGAACACGCCCAGGCTGGCGACGAGGATCAGCCGGCGCCCGAGCAGGTCCAGCGGGAGGATCGGATCGGGGACGCGATGCGCATGCCAACCGGCCAACGCCAGCAGCGCGAGTGCCGCGATGAACAGTCCAACCAGCGCCGGCGAGACGTTCGGCAAGGTCGTACCCGCATGGAGCAACGCTACCATCAACGCGGTCAGGCCGCCGGTCAGGATCAAAGCCCCGATCCAGTCGATCCGCCGGTGCCGCCGAGCCACCCGCTCTTTGAGCTGGGACCAGAGCATCGCCAGCGCCACGGCTCCAACCGGAACGTTGACCAGGAAAATCCAGCGCCAGCTCAGGTGGTCGGTGATCAGACCTCCGACCAGCGGCCCGGCAATCCCGGCCACACCCCACGTCGCGCTGAACAGCCCGACGATGCGCGCGCGCTTCTCGAGCGAGAATTGGTCGCCGACGATCGTCAGCGTGACCGGGAAGACGGCACCCGCGCCGAGTCCCTGGACGACGCGGAACGCGATGAGTTGCGGCATGTCCTGGGCCAGCCCACACAGGGCCGAGCCGAACAGGAACAGCAGCGTCCCCGCGGTGAAGACCGGCTTGCGGCCGTAGATGTCGGCCAGCCGGCCATAGATCGGCATCGTCACCGTCGACGCCAGCAAGTACGACGAGAACACCCAGGCGTACAGGGCCACGCCCCCCATCTGGGCGACGATCGTGGGCATCGCCGTGCCGACCACGAACACGTCCAGCGCGGTCAGGAACGTGCAGGCGACCAGCGCGACCAGGAGCATGGAGAGGTTATACGAGCGATCGGCTCAGCGGGACAGGTCGCGCAGGATGTACAGCCCGGAGTTGTGGTCGCTAGCCAGGACCAGGTCGCCGCGGGCATAGACGCCCCAGACGAACGGCTGATTCGGACGCCCGGCGATGCCGCCGGTGGCAGAGTGGCCACTTGGTGGCACGAAGAAGCCGACCTCGCGGGGGTTTGTCGGGTCGGCGATGTCGAGCACCCGGATGCCGTCGCTGTACCACGCGGCGTACAGTCGGTCTCCCAGCACGACGGGGTGGTGGACGGTGTACCAGCCGTCGTCCGGTGGCCCCAGCCGCGGGTCAGGCCGGGTATTCGCCGTCGCGAACGTGCTGAGCGGGATCGGGTCGGATGGATTGGCGACGTCCCAGAACCGCAGGTAGCCCCACTCGTCGTACCTCACCAGGTCGGCCGCCAACCGAGCCAGGACCTCGTGGCCCTGTTCGACCGCGCCCCTGATCGCCGCGGCGGCGTCGGCCCGGATCACGGCTGCCGAGATCGCAAGACCACTTGTGTCACCGTCAGGAGCGACCAGGCCCGCGTCGCGGTTGGCGATCAGCACGCCGACCGCGCCGGCCCGCTGCGCGCGCCGGACTTTGTCGACGAAGGTGCAGTCGCCCCGATCGACCAGCGCCACCTTACCGCTCGGCTCCGCCAGGTACGGGTCGTCGGCTGCGAGCGGAGGTGCGCCCTGAGTGCCGCTGCCGGCCGGGCACCCACGCCCGACGTAGGCGACCGACCCAACGAGTCCCTCGCCGGCTGGTGCGAGCGGCAGGAACGCGCCGTAGGCGGCGTCCAGCAGGTCCGCGCCCGGTACTCCGCTGACGGCGATGGCTTCGCCGCGCACGAACGTGTCCTCGTCGGCCTGGACGAGGACACGGCCACCTCCGGCAAGCGCCGTCGAATGGGCGTTGCCCTCGTCGCCTGCCTCGAAGCTGGTTCGGCCGAGCGCCCGCGGTGCCACGGGGTCCGAGATGTCCAGGATCACGACCCCGGCGTCCCAGTACGAGACGTACGCCAGCCGCCCGTCCGCGCTAGGGCGCACGCTGTGAGCGTAGTTCTGCGAGTCACGCCCGAGCCCGCTTCGCGGCCCGATCCCGAGCTGACGATTCAGCCCCCAGCTCGACAGCTGAACTGGCGCGCGCGGGTCGGTGACGTCGACGATCCTCAGGTCGCCGAGTTCGGCCGGGTCGGTCGACTCCGAGAAAGGGACGGCAAGCAGTGCGAGTGTTCGATCGTCCTGCTGAACCAGCGAGAGCTCGTGGACGCCCGCCGCGGCCCGCCCGGTGTCGAAGAAGCTGAGCTCGGTCGGCTGCCGCGGGTCGGTCACGTCCCAGAGACTGAGGCCTCCGATACCCTCGTTCGAGCAGCGCTGGATGCCCGCGGCGAGCACGTCGCCCGAGAACCTCGGACCCTCGACGGCGACCACGGTGACGTCCTCGGCCGACGTGCCTCCCCTCTGGGCAACTGATCCGACGACCGTCGGCCTGCTCGGATCGGCGATGTCGACGACCTGCACCCCCAATCCTGGGCACAGTGGAGTCTCGCCGCCGCCACGGCGGCCCCAGCTCCCGACGTAGGCGAAGTTGCGATGGCCCCAGACCGCCGCGTTGAGGCCCCGTCCACCGAGGTCGGAATACCCGACCAGCTCCACGTTGCTGGCCGTAGCTTGACCAAGGGCCGACCGCGCCCTCACGGTGACGGCGAGCAGGCCCGTGCCGACGAGCAACGCGGCCGCTACGCGGACGACCCGGCCCGCCGTCTCCGAAGTGAGCGTTCCTGGCATTCTAAACGTCGCGACCCTGGCGCATTCTACCGGCGCCGCAGATCGGAGAACCATCGTTTCGCACTTTGCGCTCGGAACCGGTGCTGCTCGCTCGCTGGTGTGAGGCCTGCCTATACTCGTCGCGTGGGTCTGCTCGGAGGCGGCGATCTCCGGAGGCGATCGTGGCGCGGTGGCTCGCAGTGGCACTGATCTTCGCAACCGTCGTCGCCCTAACGCTAGTCGCGCCGGGGTTCTTGCTCGAAGGCCCGCAACGCCCGCTTGAGCGAAGCGATGCGATCATCGTGATTAGCGGTGACGAGGGGCTGGCCCGCTTCCGGGAAGGCTTGCGCCTGTATCGAGGAGGATGGGCACCGATCCTGATCCTCTCCGGCGCCGCGCTCGAAGGCTCCGACTCGAACGCCGCGGCAATGCAGCGCATGGCTATCGCCGAAGGACTGCCCGCCGACGCTATCCTTGCCGATCACCGCGGCGAGGATACCCTCGGCAACGCCGTCCAGACCCGCGCGCTGATGCAAGCCCACGGGCTCCGGAGCGCCATCCTGGTGACCTCGCCGTACCATCTGCGTCGGGCCGCCCTGACGTTCGACGGCGTCTATCGCGGGAGTGGCATCCAGATCATCGGGCGCGCGGCACCGGATGGCGACTGGCGCAAGACGTCCTGGTGGGCGCGCCCAGAGACTCGGACCCTGACGCTCCGCGAGCTAGAGAAGCTCGGCTACGTCGCACTCACCGGACGGTACAACTGAGCGCCGCGCCCCGTTGAGGCGAAGAACTCCTAACAGTATGAGCTACGCCGCAGTGGGTGCTCCGAACCAGGTGGTTATCGCGTCATGGAGCCCCACGGGGGTTCGGTCTCCCACCCAGGCCACGTATCCGTCGGGCCGAATCAACACGGCAGTGGGAGCAGTGACCGCGCCGAGTACCGGAAGCTCCCATGTACCCACGTATTTGGCGTCGACCAACTGAACCCGGATCCGCCCATGGAGTGATGTTGAGGCCGCCCGGGCTCATCGAGGTTGAGGAGCACCGGACGGGCATCGTGCAGCAGGGTGAATACCCGCAGCGGGCCGTCGGCGGTGACCAGGTCGAGTTCAGGCATACGGCGTCCGAGCAGCGGGTGTCCTCGCCGAGGTCATACTGAATGTCCAGACCGGACATCATCGCGGCCAATCGTCTGCGAGGCTCGTTCATGCTGAGGAGCTCAGAAATGGTATCGCGCAAGGCGTTGGTGCGGTCATCTGTGCGGAGAAGCGCGACTTGCGCCATCGTGTTGCGCAGCACGCGGGCAGCGACCGGGTGCCGCTCGGCATGGTAGGTATCCAGGAGGCTTTCTGGCGACGTCTTCTTGACCACCTGGGCCAGCTTCCACCCCAGATTCACCGCATCCTGCACGCCGATGTTGAGTCCCTGTCCGCCCGCCGGGTAATGCACGTGGCGCGGCGTCGCCGGGCCAGCAGCACCCGTCCCTGGCGGTAGGAAGCTGCCTGCCGAGCCATATCGGTGAATCTCGAGATCCAGGTGGGATTGTGGATCCCGTAATCGGTCCCGTACACGGCGATGAGCGCCTCGCTGAGATCGCGCAGGGTGGGTTCGCCGTCCCGGCCGAGGCGCTGTTCGGTCACGAGGACCCGCACCGCCCCCCATCCTCCAACCTGCTCAAGGAATGGATACCGAGGGCGTCGCGGCGTAAGCCCCATTCCGCTCCTCGGCCATCTCGACCTCGGCGATCAGGTTGCTGGTTGTCGATCCCACCCGGGGAACTCGATGCCGGCTGCTGTACGGATCAGACTGCGTCCTCCGTCGCACCCGACGAGATATTCCGCCCGCAGCGACTGGCCGTCGGACAGCTCGACATCGACGCCGGCGTCGTCCTGCCCGAAACCCGTCACTTCACGGCCCCGATAGATCGGCACCGCCAGCTCGCCGACCCAGCCGGCCAGGATGCGCTCGATGTGGTTCTGCCAGAGCGCGAGCCCGTAGTTGTGCCGCGTGGGAAAGTCGCTGATGTCCAACGGAATCCAGGCGAACCCCGCGACCTGAGCCACCTGTCCCTGCGAGAGGAACCGATCGGCGATTCCACGCTGGTCGAGGATCTCGATGGTGCGGGAGTGCAGACCGCCTGCGCGCGAGCCGGCGAGGTCCTGGCTGGCGCGCTGCTCGACAATGGCAACGTCGACGCGCGCCAACGCCAACTCGCCCGCCAACATCAGCCCGCCGGACCTCCTCCGGCGATCACCACCGCATGCTCGGTCATCGCCACACTCCGGCCGGCACCACGCCGGTCGCGACCAGCGCATCACATCCCTCGGCGGCCGCGCAGTCCGGCGGCGCGCACAGCCGCACCTGCGTGCGGAGTGCCCGCAACCGCACGGCGAGTCCCACCACCGGCTCGACGCCCCCGCGCGACCCATACGCCGACAACACACGCATCTCGCGAGTCCCATTGCCGCGGACTCCGGCCTCGGCCGACGATTCTTACGGCACGACCAGGGTCTTGCCGCAAGCCCCCCAGTGCGCCCTATATTGAGAATGGAGAGAGGTAGGTCTCTCCTTTCCCTTGATCGTCTGCTATGGACGGATAATCACGGCACCCCGCTGGCGGTGACGCTGACCGGCGGCAACCGCAACGACGTCACCCAGTTCATACCCCTGCTTGACAAGGTGCCGCCGGTACGCGGCCGTGTCGGCAGGCCCCGCCGCCGACCCGGCTGCCTGTACGCCGACCGCGGCTACGACCACGACAAGTACCGGCAACTCATCCGCGCCAAAGGCGTCAAGCACCACATCGGCCGACGCGGCGTCGAACACGGCTCTGGCCTAGGCAAACACCGCTACGTCGTCGAACGCACCATCGCGCTGCTGCACTGGTGCCGCCGCCTGCGCATCCGCTGGGAGATCCGCGACGGCATCCACGAAGCCTTCCTCAGCCTTGCCGCCGCCCTCAGCTGCTGGCGACGACTCACCCGCTGATTCTGTAGGAGCTTTAGGGGGCAGCGTAGCCGGTCATCTCGACATACGCCTGGCCGGCTATCGGCTGGCCTCGGCGGGTACCGAAGACGTCGCTGGCGCCTTCCCAGTAGATCGTGTTGGTGCTCAAGCGAGTGTCCAGCTCCTGGTCTTCGAGCACCGGGCGGATCTCCAGGTCCAGCTCCTCGCCCGGGATGCTCGCCCGCCATCCCATCGGGTAGCGTGAGCCGGTCCGCGGGCTGGTCCACGCGCCGGTCGGGACGACGTCGAACTGCTCCTCGGCCAGGTGGCGGTACTGCCCATCCGGTGCCACGTAGGTCCCGTAGCGCAGCCGGGTGACCCCGTCGGCGTCGCGGATCAGATTCAGCATCACGTCGCTGCCGTCGGCAAGCTGGAGGCTGAACCAGTCCCAGCCGCCGCCCAGGACCAGGAAGTTGCCCCACTGCCGGTCGCACCAGGCCTGGCCGCGCACGTCGACCTGCTCGCCGTGATCGTCGAGGACGCCCGCCACGTCCATCCGCGTCCGTGAGTAGTAGTACGAATCGCCGGCCGGCCCGAAGCTGACCAGTCCGCCATCGTGGAGGACCGGTGGCCGGTCGGTGCTCAAGGCAAGCTTGATCCCGTAATCGTCCATCGATGCCACGAGTTGGTCCTGGCCGAGCAAGCCCTTCATCTGCCAGCCGCCAACGTCCAGGGCGAACCCTTCAGGTGGTTGTGGCTGGGGTCCCTGACTGCCGCGCTCGGCGTAGCGGAAGCTGCCGCGTTGGCGGTCGGTGACCGCGAAGTGCGAGACGTACAGCGGTGGCAGACTACCCCGGAGTGCCTGGAACACCACGAGCTCGAAGCCCCATCGGCGCCCGTCCGCCGCCTCGAGATGGCCGGTGTAATACCACCACTCCGTGAGGTCCCCGTGCGGCGCCTCATCCCGTGGCAGCGTGACCGGCGGATACGGCGGTCGCGACTCGGGCGGAGCCGGTGGCAGTCCTGGCACCTCTCGCCGGACCGAGCAGGCGCCGAGCAACAGGATCACGGCCAGCAATCTGCTCAGCGATACCGATCGCGCCGATAGGCTCACAGGGCGCCCCCCAGGCGCGCCGGCAGCAGTCGCAGGACGGCGCGAGGCGCCCACCAGTTCCATTCGCCCAGGAGCTGCATCGAGGCCGGCACGAGCAAGCCCCGCACGACCGTCGCGTCGAGCAGGACGGCAATTGCCGTTCCAAGGCCGAGCGCCTTGATGATGATCACGTCGGCGGCAACGAAGCTGCTACTGACCAGCACGACGATCGCGGCCGCGCTGGTGATGAGCCGGCCGCTCTGCTCCAGCCCAGCCGCCACGCTGGCCGTGTTGTCCAGCCCACTGTCGTGCGCCTCCTTGATCCGTGACAGCAGGAACACCTCGTAGTCCATCGAGAGGCCGAAGAGGACACAGAACATCACGATCGGCAGTGACGCCTCGATGAACCCCAGTGGCTGGAACCCGAGCAGGCTCGCGAATGCCCCCTCCTGGAAGACGACGACGAGCGCTCCGTAGCTGGCCAGGATGCTGAGCGTGTTCATCAACAGCGCCTTGAGCGGCAGCACGACCGAGCGGAACAGGATCAGCAGAACGAGATAGGTCGTGAACAGGATGAACACCAGGGCGCGCGGGAAGTCCTCGTACAGGCGATCGGCGTAGTCGATCACACTGGCCGTCCCACCGCCGACCAGGTAACTCATCCCCCCGCCCAGCGGCGTGTTGCGGATTGCGCGGACCAGGTCCTTCGAGGCGTCGGTGGTCTGGCCGTGGCGGCCGACGATGCGGATCAGCGTGAAGCGCTCCCGCGTGAGCTCGCCGAAGACCGCCCGCGCGAACGGATCGACGCCGCCGCGCGGGTCGGCGTAGATCAAGAGGTGCTGCTCGCGGCTGATTCGCGGATCGAGGCTGACGATGCTGTCGACGCGCTCGACTCGCGGGTCGGCGCGGATGCGGGCGACGAAATCGTACAGGGTGGCGAGCCGTTCCTGGCTGAGGAGCGAGTCGGGGCTGGTCACCGCGATCAGGATTGGCGCGATCTCGCCCTCGCCAAACGCGGTGCGGAGTTGATCGAACCCCTGGCGTGACTGGACGTCCGGCGGGAGGATCGACGCATCCGGCGCGCCGAACTCGACTCGCAGGAATGGCAGCCCCAGCAGAACCAGGACGGCGAGCACGCCAAAGAAGACCAGCCCGGCGCGGCGCATGACGCGCTCTGCGACCGCGTGCCAGAGGCCTGGCCTGGGGGGCCTGATTGGCAGCACCCGGAACGCGTCGATCCGCGGTCCCAGAATCGCCAGAATGGCCGGGAGCAACGTCGTCGCGGCGGCCACCGAGAGCCCGACGACGATCGAGCCGGCGATCCCGAGCGAGCGGAGCGCCGCGAATTCGAAGCTGATCAGGCCGAGCAGGCCAATAAACACGGTGATCCCGGAGAACACGACAGCCTTGCCGGCCGTCGCCATGGCAACCCCGAGCGCCGCCTCCGGCTCGCGCCGTGGGAGCTCTTCGCGGAAGCGGCTGACCAGGAAGAGCGAATAATCTATCCCGAGCCCCAGGCCCAGCATGCTCACCAGGTTCAGCGCGAACACGGAGATCTCGGTGACCTGCGCGAGCAGCACCACGATGCCGAGCGTCACCGCGACCGCCGTACCCCCCACGATCGCCGGGACCGCGGCCGCGACCAGCGAGCCGAACACCAGCAGCAGCGCCAGGCCGGCGAATGGGAACGAGATGATCTCGGCGCGCCGCAGGTCGCGCTCGGTGACTTCCAGAATGTCGTTGTAGAAGATCGGTGCGCCCGTCACGGTCATGTCGAGCCCACTCGGGCGCAGGGAACGCTGGAAAAGCGGCAGGATGTCCCGGAACTGCTCGGGCAGCGATTTCAGCGCGACGACCGCGTAGGCGGTCCGACCATCCGGCGCCACCTGCCGCGGGTTGTCGGCCGGCGTGGTCACTCGTGCCACAAGCTCCAGGTTGCGGATCTCTCGCAGCGATGCTTCGATGCCGGATTGGAATGCCGGGTCCGCCGCCACGAGCGTTGGGCTCGAGTAGATCACCAGCAGGCTGGCCGGATTCTCGCCGAGCGCCTGCTGGATCACCCCAACCGCCCGCTGCGACTCCAGGCTCCGGCTGGCGAAGCCGCCGGGCGCGAGCGCCTCGGTGACTCGCGGCACAAGCGGCAACGCGAAGGCCAGGACCGCGACCCAGACTGCCAACACCGCCCAACGCCCGCGATGGATCATCGTTCCGAAGGCGTGGAAGCCGTCGCGGTTGGAGGTCTCGATCACGGGCCCACGCTGGGTGTTTGGGAACGTGTCGGGGCGCGCCGGTCATGCGGCGCGGCAAGAGGCGAGCGGAGAATGCCCACACCTTTATCCTAGGCAATGGTTTCGAGGGGCGGCACCCATTCGCGACGCTCAGCATGCCAGCCGCCTATACTGCGCCCCGCACCATGGTCGACCCGGCCGCGCCTGAGCTACCCACGATCGCGTACACCGATGGCTCCTGCATCGGGAATCCCGGTCCTGGCGGCTGGGGAGTTCACGTCGAGGCGGGAAACGGGCGGGTGTTGGAGCTCGGAGGCGGCGAGCTGGACACGACCAACAATCGGATGGAGCTGCGCGCCGCCATTGAGGCGCTGCGAGCCACCGCCGGCTGCCCCGCGGTCGCGATCATCACCGACAGCTCCTACGTCCGGAACGGGATCACGCGCTGGCTGATGGGCTGGAAGCGGGACGGTTGGCAAACGAAAGCGGGCAAGCCAGTCAGCAATCGCGAGCTGTGGATCGAGCTGGACGCCCTGGCGAGGCCCGAGGTGATCTGGCAATGGACCAGGGCGCACGTCGGTACGCCCGGCAACGAGCGGTGCGACGCGATCGCTCGGTCCTTCGCAGTCGGCATACGCCGGCTCGACCCGGGCGGTCACCCCACGCTGTCAGCAGCTTCGGGTGAGCCGAGCTCCAGCTTGGCGCGCCGGCCGCGGGCGCAGCCGACTGGCACACGCTATCTCAGTCTGGTGGACGGTGTCGTGGCGCAACATGCGACCTGGAGCGATTGCGAGCAGCGGGTCCATGGTGTGCGCGGCGCGCGCTACCGCAAGGTGAACGGTGACGACGAGGCGCGCGCGCTCCTCAAGGCCTGGGGACTCTCGCCAGAGCTCCGTGTCCAGGACTACCGCGCTGCTGAGGGCGAGCTATCTGGCCACGGCGAGCTCCAGGTCGAGGGATGACCAGACGTCCGTGATGCGTCCGTCGCCAGAGTTTGCCGAGCTTTTCGGACGCCCACCGGTCGTGGAGGCTGACGCGCCGGGGCGCGTCAACCTGATTGGCGAGCATACCGACTACAACGGCGGCTTTGTGCTGCCAATCGCAATTCCGCAACGGACGCGGGTTCAGCTCGCGACGCGCGATGACGATCAGGCACGCTTGTTTAGCAGTGACTTTGCGGCCGATGGCGTCCGGGAGTTCACCATCGGGTCGGAGGCCCAAACCGGAGAATGGCTGGACTACCCTCAGGGAGTACTGGTCGCATTGCGCGACGCCGGCCTTCGCCCGGGCGGGTTCGACGCCCGCGTCGACTCAGACGTCCCGCTGGGCAGCGGACTGTCTTCGAGCGCGGCCTTCGAGGTTGCGTTGCTACGTGCCCTGCGGGCGGCCTTCGCGTTGCCGATCGACGACCTGCGGGTCGCCCGTCTGGGACAGCGCGCCGAGAATGGGTTCGTCGGAGCGCAGGTCGGGATCATGGACCCGCTCGCGGCCAGCCTTGCGGACGAGCAGAGCGCACTCTTCATCGACACCCGGACGCTGGACTATCGGCGGGTGCCGCTGCCGCGGCAGGTCGAGCTGGCCGTCCTCAGCTCCGGGATAGCCCACGCGCACGCGGACGGCGACTACAACGCTCGGCGCTACGAATGCGAGCAAGCCTGCGCCCTACTCGGGGTGGGCGAGCTGCGCGACCTCGGCCTCGACGACCTGGCCAGGATCGCCGCCCTGCCCGAGCCGCTTGATCGGCGGGCGCGCCACGTCGTCACCGAGAACGCGCGCGTGCTCGCCGCGGTCGATGCGATGCGCGGCGGCGACGTCGACCAGCTCGGGAAGCTGTTCTACGAGTCGCACGCGTCGATGCGCGACGACTATGAGGTCTCGATTCCCGAGATCGACTTCCTCGTCGACCTGGCCCGTGCCGAGGCGGACGTGCTCGGCGCGCGGTTGACCGGCGGCGGCTTCGGCGGATCGGTGGTCCTGCTCGCGCGGCGCGGGCGCGCCGGAGCCGCCGCCCGCGCTGTTGCCGCGGCGTACAACCGACGCTCAGGGCACCAGGCCGCGGTGCTGGTGCCGATCGGCCTCAGCCCAGGCAGGAGAGGATGAACGCCTCCAGTGCGGGGAAGAGCGCCTCGAACGTGAGCTGATCGCGTGCGTGCAGGGCCGCGGTCGCGGCAGTCGGGGCGGGCAAGTGGGTAGCGAGGTCGGACAGATCGTCATAGGCAATCACGCAGCCGAGCGCTTCCAGGTGGCTCTGGAGAGACGGCATGTCGCCTCTGGAGAGCGCGATCGGCACACCCGCTGCGAGGTACGCGGTGTAGCGGTTCGGGTAGTTGAAGGGGCGGAAGCGGTCACGAGAATCCGGTGCGTGGAGCAGGCCAGCATCGTACGGCGACCATTCCTCGACGAAGTGAGCGGGCGGGATCGGGGCGTGGAGGTGGAGGTAGTCGCTCTCGCGAGCCAGGGCGCGATAGCTCTCAGCCACCTCATCGCTGTCAAGTAGCCAACCGGTGGCCGGGTCAAGGCGGCGGAACGAGCCGTAGAGATGGACGTGGACGCCTTGGTCGCATAACGCGCGGATCGTCGCCCGATAATCGTAGCGGCCATTGTCGGCCTGGGCTGATCCGGCCACCAGGAGGTGCGGGCGCTCGTCGGTCGCCGAAAGCTTTGGTCGCGGCGTGCCAGCCAGGTACGCCTTGGGAATCGGGTCAGCGTCCAGACAGGTCGATCGCCGCGGCGGCGCGTACACCTCGGCGAAATAGTCGCGCGACGCCGCGTTGAGGAAGATCACGCCGGTGCTCTGCTCGATGCAGGTTCGCTCGTCCTCATTCGGCGCGACGTAGTGCTCCTTGTAGTGGCGCACCACCGGGACCGGTGAGCCGCGCCGCAGAAGGGCGGCGGTCAATGCGTTGCTTCCGTCCCAGGCATTCAGAAGCGAGTACACGCCGTCGATCCGCTCTTCGCGGATGAGAGTCAGCGCTAGCTCGAGCGCAACGTCCGCCGGCTCGTCGTGCCAGGCGAATGACGGCACCCCGCGGATCTGTTCGCGGACGGCAGGCAGGTAGTGGGTCGAGCCGTACCAGATGGTGTGGCCGGCCTTCGGAAACGACATGATCCGCTCAGGGTAGGGGCCTAGACCGCCAAGCAACAGTAGGCGCATGGCTCCAGGGTAGCCGATCGGCGTTCGAGTGCCGGCGTGCCATGAGCACCATCGGCGCGGCTCATGCGGATCACCCTCTATCATATGCATCGCATATGGCGCACGCGGGGACGGCGAGTTGATGGGAAACGTGACTGCCGTCGGCGCGTCCGACGCGAGAGCCTGAGCGGTGGCCAGCACCGAGGTTCGGCCGGTTCAGGCAGATGTCGCGGTCGGAGCGGACGCGGCCCCCGCTGAGGCGCGGCCGGCATCGACCAGGCTAGCTTTTCCGAGCACCCTTGGAGCCCGGCTCGCGGCGCTGCGCACGGTCCGGCTCCTGTGGTGGCCTGACCTGGCCGCGTCGCTGGTGTTGGTCGCCTGTACCCTGGCGGTCTACTGGCCAACGCTGCTGGGCCTCGGCCTGTACGCCCGCTCCGATACGTACACGTTCTTCTACCCGATGTTTGCCGTGCTCCACGGATCGTTCCGCGAGGGCGGCCTGCCGCTCTGGGATAACCGGATCTTTGCCGGCTTCCCGCTCTTCGCCGAAGGGCAGATGGGCGCGCTCTACCCGCCGAACGCGCTGGCGGCGCTGCTGCCCAATCCGCTGGACGGATTTCTGGCGCTACGTGTCTTTCACGTCCTGGTGGCCGTGGCCGGCGCGTACGGGTTCGCCCGCTGTCTTGGCTGCTTGCCGCTCGGCAGCTGCATCGCGGGCCTGGTGTTCGGCTTCGGCAGCTTCGTCGTCGGCCAACTGCATCACGCCAGCCTGATCGCCGCGGCCGTCTGGCTTCCCACGATGCTGGCCTGCGTGGAGCTCGCGCTGCGTCGGCCGGGCTGGTCGTCGTTCGCCTACCTTGCGCTGGCGGCGCTGGTGCTCGGGACGCAGGCGCTCGCAAGCCACGTCCAGCCGCTCATGCTCGGGGGCGGGCTGCTGGTTGCGTACGTCGCCTGGCGCCAGATCGCGGCCGCTCGCTTCGCCTGGGCCGCACTATCCGGAGTCTGGAAGCGACGCCGGTTGGTGCGCAGCCGCGGCGCGTTCACGGTCCTGGTGCTCCTGGGAGTGCCGGCGCTTGGGGCAGCCATCGGGGCAGTCCAGATTCTCCCGCTGTACGAGCTGAGCCAGGAGTCGTGGCGCGCAGCCGGCTGGTCGTACCAGAACGCGATTGAGTACTCGTTCCCGCCGCCCAACTTCATCACACTGTTGTTTCCTTACTTCTTCCGGACCGTGGACAGCGGGCAGTGGTCACTCTGGCAGCACTGGGAGATCGTGCTGTACGTTGGTGTCGTTCCACTGGTGCTCGCGCTCGTGGCGTTGCTCAGGGTGCGGCACTGGTCGGTCGGCTTCTTTGGGCTGGTAGCGCTGGTGAGCGGGTTTCTGGCGCTCGGGGGTTACCTGCCGCTCGGACTGTACGAGCTACTTCGCGCCGTGCCCGGCATGGACTTGCAGCGGGCGCCGGCGCGCTTCACGTTCTTGACCGTCCTGGCGCTGGCCTTCCTGGCCGCGCACGGCGCCGACCGGCTGGCGCTGGCCGGCCGGACGGACTCTAGGGCGCGGAGTCGCGCAAGAACGCGCGGACGTTCTCGCGAGCTGCTCGGGGTCCAGCTCGGGAGCTGCGTCGCGCTGGTAGCGATCTTGGTCCAGCTCGTGAGCTGGCGTGCCTGGCTGCAGGGTGATCGCGGGGCGTCGCTTCAGTTTCTTGCCGACACGTATTTGAGACTTCCGCGCGACCCGCTCCAGGCGCTTACCCCCGGGGGGGTGCATGCAGCCTTCGATGCGAGCCTGGACCTGGCCAACCCGAAGACCTCCCTGCCCTTGTTGCTCCTGGGGGCCTTCGTCCTCCTGGTCGCGTGCTGGCGGGAGCTGCCGCGGCTGAGGCGCGTCTGGTCGGGCGCGCTCGTCCTGCTCGTGGCTACGGACCTCATGCTCTTTGCCTCAGACTTCCACCCGCTGGTTGCCGCCGACGACCTGGTCGATGTCGGACCGGTCGGCGAGTATCTGGCGGCGCAGGCCGGCGGGAGCCGCGTCCTGACGCTGCCTGACGTCGACGCGCCCCGCCCGAACCAGCTCCTGCCGATTGGCGTCGCCGAGGTAGGAGGCTACAGCCCGCTCCAGCTCGATCGGCACCGCTGGTACTCGGCGGCGATGGGCACGGCGGACAACACCTTACTCGACTTGATGGGTGTAGGCTACGTCCTCCAATCCGCCGAGCTGCCGGCCTTGCCGTCGTACCACCAGGTCGCCTACCACCCCGGTAGTCCGTTGCTGGTGGGCGGGTCGGCGACGCCGAATGGGAGGCTGGCGCTCGAAGTGCCGGGGGATCGCGCGACCGAGCTGCGGATGGTCGCCGCGCTGGCCGACGGGGCAGCGATCGGCGATGGTGAGCTGGTCGGCGAATGGCTCCTGACCGACGCGGATGACGTCCGACGGGTGTTGCCCGTGCGAGCCGGCCGCGAGATCGCCGACTGGGGATTCGGTCAGCCCGGCGCGTGGACGGCCCACCGACCGGTCGAGGTCGCTGGCTCCCTGCCGACCGGCGCAACGGGGCTGGGCGGCACCGCGTCCCGAACGCTGAGCTACGCTGCCATACGCCTGGGCGGCTCCCAGGTCGTGACGCGCGCCGAGTACCGCCATCGGCATCCGAGCGGGCGTACCGTCCTCTACGGAATGGGGCTCTTCGACCAGCGGTCGGAGCGGATCGGCCAGTTTTACCGACCCACCAAGTATGCTCTCGCCTTCCGCGACGGCGAAACCCTGGTGCACCAAAACCGCGCCGCGTTCCCGAGGGCGTTCGTCGTGCCTGAGCCGGTCTGGGTCCCGAGTGGACCGAGCGCGATGGAAGTCCTGATGCACGGCCCGTTCGACCCGGCGACACAGGTCGTGCTGGAGTCCGCCTCGGCAGATCAGCCCGCGCCGGCCGCGGCTCCGTTCCGGGCGGCACCGGCTGGCCCGACGTCGGCCGACGTGGTTGACGACGCTCGCTCGCGGCTGACCGTTCGAGCCACCGCTCCGGACGGGGGGTACCTCGTCCTCTCGGACGCGTACTATCCAGGTTGGCGCGCGGCGATCAACGGCGCCGAGGTCCCGGTGCTCTTCGGGCGAACTACCTGTTCCGCGGAGTCGAGCTGACGCCGGGCCAGCACGACGTCGTGTTCTGGTTCGACCCGCCGTCGTTGCGGCGTGGAGCGACGATCTCGGTCGTCGGGCTGGTCGTCACGGCGGCGCTGCTCGGGCTCGGACTGGCTGGTCCGGTCGTTGCCGCCCGCCGGCGCACGTAGGTGCTTTGTGCCCTCTCGGACGGCCATGTTACGCTTGAAGCTACGATGAACGGCTTGAGCTACCTTGACCACGCGGCCACCACCCGCGTACACGAGCGCGTGCTCGAGGCGATGCTTCCCCACTTCCGCGAGCAGTGGGGCAATCCGTCCAGTGTCTACGCGCTCGGGCGTACGGCCCGACGGGCGCTCGACGAATCTCGAGACGTCGTCGCCGACGTGCTCGGCTGTCGGCCGAACGAGGTGCTGTTTACCAGCGGTGGGAGCGAGAGCGACAACCTGGCCATCAAGGGCGTAGCCCTTGCGCGTCGCTCGGAAGGCAACCGGATCGTCACCACGCGGATCGAGCACCACGCGGTCCTTCACACCTGCGAGTGGCTCGAGCGGCATTTCGGCTTCGACGTGGTCTACCTCGACGTCGACCGCCACGGGATGGTCGACCTGGACCAGTATGAGCGGGCGGTAGCCCCGGGCACGATCCTGGTCACGGTGATGCTTGCCAACAACGAGATCGGGACGATCGAGCCGGTGCCCGAGCTGGCGCGGATTGCCCGCCGGCACGGCGCGATCTTCCATACCGACGCAGTTCAAGGGGGTCCGTGGCTCGATCTGGACGTAGGGCGGCTCGGCGTCGACCTTCTGTCCTTGAGCGCGCACAAGCTCTACGGCCCCAAGGGCGTTGGCGCGTTGTACATGCGGCGTGGCACGCCGTTACTCGCTCAGGTCCAGGGTGGGGGTCAGGAGCGCAGCCTGCGGGCCGGCACGGAAAACGTGGCAGGGATCGTAGGGCTGGCCGAGGCGCTAAGCCTCGCTCGCGAGGAGCGTGACGAGCGGACGCGTCACGCCGTCCGGCTGCGTGATCGCTTGGTGCAGGGCATCCTGGCGACGGTGCCTGGCGCGTCGCTGACCGGTCACCCAGCCGATCGTTTGCCGAACAGCGCGTCCTTCATCTTCGAGGAGACCGATGGTGAGTCGATCCTGCTGAACCTGGACGAACACGGAGTTTGCGCGTCGAGTGGGTCGGCCTGCACCTCGGGCACCCTCGAGGTTTCTCACGTGCTCAAGGCGCTCGGGGTGCCCGTCGAGCGTGCGCGGGGCAGCCTGCGCCTGACCACCGGGCGCGACACGAGTGAAGCAGACGTAGACCGGGTGCTGGCGGTCATGCCGGAGGTGATCGAGCGTGTTCGCGCGGTCATGCCAGCGCTGCTCGGCAGTTCGTAGCCCAGGATCGGCCCGCTGGGGCCATCGTGTGAGGGCCCGGCGCCCAGGGAGGGAACATGCGACTGGTGACGTTCCGAAACGGTGCTGGTGGCCCGCGGCTTGGGGCAATCAAGAGCGGAGGGGTCATAGACCTCGCCCGCGCCGCCGGTGGCGCCCTGCCGGTCGACATGCTGGAGTTCATCGCGCAAGGCTCGGATGCACTCGACCGCGCGCGTGAGTGTGTCGAGCACAGCACCGCTCAGGGGTATGACCTGGACGCGGTGACGCTTCTCGCACCCATCCCGCGGCCACGCAAGAACGTGTTCTGCCTCGGCCTCAACTACCGCGACCATGCGGCCGAGACCGGAGCGAAGCTGCCGGAGCGGCCAATCTACTTCACCAAGCCGCCGACCTGTGTCATCGGCCCCGACGAGGCGATCGTCATCGATCCTAGAATCAGCGAGCAGGTCGACTGGGAAGTTGAGTTCACCCTGGTCATCGGCCGTGGCGGCCGCGACATCGCGCCCGACCGCGTCATGGACCACGTCTACGGCTACACCGTCGCCAACGACGTGTCGGCGCGGGATCTCCAGTTCGCCCACGGGCAGTGGTTCAAGGGCAAGAGCCTGGACACGTTTGCGCCAATCGGCCCGTGCATCGTCACGGCCGACGAGGTGAACGATCCGAGCAGCTTGGACGTGAGCCTGCGGGTCAACGGTGTCGAAAAGCAGCGCTCGAATACGCGCGAGCTGATCTTCGACATCCCGACAATGGTATCGCAGCTCTCCGCGGGAACCACGCTCGAGCCCGGCGACCTGATCATGACCGGCACGCCGGATGGCGTCGGCTTCTCGCGGAAGCCGCCCGAGTTCCTCAAGGACGGCGACGTGGTCGAGGCGGAAGTGCAGAGCATCGGCGTGCTCCGTAATCCGGTCCGGGTTCGGCAGGGGGGATGACCCGCCGCCGGCTCGCGTGGGCGCTCGGCGCCCCGCTGCTGGCCCTGGCCCTGGTCGTGGTGGGGCTGCTGCTGGCGCGGGTTTCGGCGGCGGGCGGTGCTGGAGGGGGAGTCCCGCACCGGACGACGTTGCCAGCGGCGAGTGGAGTGGTCGCTCGACCAGGCGTGCAGCCCGCACCGGCCTGGGGCGAGAACGTCAAGGTCGAGGTGCTGTTCCAACACGCTATCGAGCGGTTGCCGGAGGATGCGCCGTATGTGATGCGGGTGACCGAGCTGGAAATGGAGCCGGGCGCGAAGATCTTCGAGCATCGCCAGCTTGGAGTCGGCGCGCACGTTGTGGTCCGGGGCGCCATCACGATCGAGGACCTCGAGGCGGGCCAGTCGGCCACCTACCGCGCCGGTCAGGCGTATGTTGAGGGGCCACAACCGCTGCATCGAGCCGAGAACAACGGCGAGGGGCCGAACCGTGTCCTCATGGTCGACATCCTGCCGGTCAGTCGCAAGTTCGACGGCTCGCAGCAATTTACCGAGCGGGGCCGTCACAACTCGGGCGAGATCCGCTCCGGCCCGTACTCGCAGGTCCCGTTGACCGATCTGCCCGCGGAGCCGCTCATGTTCCGAGTCAGCCAATGGACCTTCGGGCCCAAGGCCAAGACGGTCGAGCATACCCGCCTCGGACCGACCATGTTCTTCGTTCAGGAAGGCACTGCCCACATTCGGAAGGACTGGGCCAACAGCAGCATGACCTATGGGACGGACGGCTACCTGTTCGAGAGCGGCCGGGAGCCGTTTATCCTCGAGAACAAGCCAGCCAGGCCCTCCCGTTTGCTGTCGATAGAGCTGCTGCCGGCAAGTCTTGGCCAGGCTCCCTCGTCGATTCCGACCGACACGAGCGGCCGATCGAACCGAGCCGACGATTCGACCGATGACTGACCCACCGGGTCAGGCAGCGATCCGGCGGGTGCGCGGCTCGTGGCTGGCTGTTCGGATTGGCTTAGCTGGATCGTGAACGACCGGCTCGAGGACGCGCTGCGCGAGCACCGTCCGAGGCACTTGATCTGCCCCGAGTGAGCGTCGGAAGGCCCCGCGGGTAGCGTGTCGCGCGCCGCGCCCACGGCGCCGGGCGCGCACGGCCATCGTCCGCTGGACGGCCGGTCGGGTGTTCGCGACGTGGTGATGGATCACCAGAAACAGCCCGAGGACGGTGGCGCAGAACACTGTCGCGCTCCATGGATCGGACAGCCGGAGCACACCGTTCGCGTCCACACTCATCGTCGATCCGCTCCCTCCGCGTCAGGCGTGTGGCTCTGCAACTCGGCGAAGCCCACGCCAACGCTCGCCAGTAGTAGAACACTTGATCTGTACACATGTTCTACTACTCGGAGCGATCCCGCAACCCATCCTATATCACAAAGGCGTCGCAACCGGATCGCCGTCAGCTGGGTCCGGACGGGCCGTCCGCCCGTGCCGCGAACGTCGGGCACGGCGGCCAATCCACGAAGCCGCCGCGGCCAGCGCGAGGCCCTGGAGCAGGACGTTGACCATCGCCAGCGGGGCGAGGTAGTGCGTGGAGTCGTAGCCGAAGTTGGGGATGCTGAC
>JAUJPG010000014.1:62109-98222 GCA_030447245.1 Chloroflexota bacterium
TCGCCAGCGGGGCGAGGTAGTGCGTGGAGTCGTAGCCGAAGTTGGGGATGCTGACGACATACGTTGCGACTCCCCAGCAGAGCAGCAGCGCATGCCCTCCGGGACTGCCGGCGCGCAGCTCCCGTGCAGTCGCGGCTAGCGCAGCGCCGAAGCCGGCGGCAACCAGCAGCGGGTCGATCGGCAGCCTCGTCTGGCGAGAGAAGAAGCTGTATTGCTCGAAGAGGCGGCGACTCACCAGTTCCGCTCGAAGCTCAAGCTCAGTCGGGACGGCGAGTCTCGGGCTCACCCGCCGTTGCTGCTCCATCTCGTCACGCCGATGCTGGACCAACATGGCCGTTCGACCGATCGGTTCGGGGTACAGCAGCGGATTGACGACGACGAAGGCGAAAGCCGCCGCCGCGGCCAGCGCGGTCCAGCGTCCTGGGTGAACCAGTTGGCGACGCCGCCACCAGGCGTGTGCCTGTTGGCCGAGTGCAAACAGCACCAGGCCGATGCCGCCGAGCGCGCCGCTCAGCTTCGTCGCCGCGGCGAGCCCCAGTGCCAGGCCGCCCGCGATAACCGCCGCGGTCTCGCCGAAAGGCGACCGCCGCCCGGCCCTCGAAGGCGGCCAGCCCTGGCCGCCTCCAGCGTGCCGCGCTGTACGCGGCAGGCAGCGCAGCGCCAGCAGCAGCGCTAGCAGGGAGAAGAAGGCAAGCGTCGACTCTGCCAGCGCCCGCGTCCAGAGTGTCGAGAGCAGCGGATGCACGAGCACCAGCGCCACCGCCGCGAGCCCAGCCACGGTGCCCGCCAGCGTATGCCCAATCAGATAGAGCAAGAGTACGGCGCCAAGCGCAAAGACGAAGGTGACGCGGCGGGCCGCCGCGAGCAGGTCAGGCCCGGGGATGTTTCCCGCGGCTCGATTGAAGGCCTGGTCTCTGCTGATGTCGTAGCGACCGTTCAACTGCTCCGGTCGCCAGCCCTGCAGCCACAACCCGAAGCCGATCGCGTATCGAGCGACGGGTGGGTGGGTGAGCACCAGGTAATGGGGCTGCCAGGCCGGGCCGAACAGCTCGCGATCGACAAACGTCGTCCAGAAGTAACGGCTGGTGGAGATCCAGCGGCTTTCGTCGATCGTGAAGCGCTGGGCCACTGCCGGCTGGCGCAGCGCGGCCGCGGCGACCAGCAGCACGCCGACGATCAGAAGCCAGTTCCAGACGGCTGCCCACCGCGCAGGGGCGGGCGGCCGGTCGGCACTCACGCCGGACGTCGTAGCGTCGATGTCCCGCCCACCCGCGACGGTCGGATCATCGGGGTGTCCTGCCGACGTCGTGATCGCCCGGGCCTCAGGCGTCGGTCGGTTGGCCGAGCGGCCAGCCGCGGAACGCTTCTTCGCGGCGGAGCATCTGCGTCAGATCCGTGGCCTTGTTGTTTCGGAGGAACATCGCGTGCTGGCTACGGTGCGCCTGAGCCACGGCGAGCTTGACGTCGAACCACGGGCTCACGTCCAGCACGAAGTCGGCCGGATCGTCGCGGTTGGTCAGTTTGTCGTCCGCGTTGGCACCGGTGGCGGCACACCAGGTCAGCAGCTCGGCCGGCTTCCAGGGGGCCAGCGCGGCAATGGCGGCGCGGACCGTCTGGTGCGTGTAGATGTGCTGCGGATGGCCGTACTCGCCGTTCGAGCCGTGGGTCACGACGATCTCGGGGCGCAGCTCCTCCAGGTGGGTTGCCACCGCCGCCCGAAACTCGTCCGGCGTCGCGTCGATCGCGAGTGCCTCGCCGTCGATCTCCATCCAGGGATCCACGAAGTCCAGGAACCTGATCTCGCGTGCGCCTAGCGCGCGTGCCGCGGCTCGCATCTCCACCTCGCGGTACTCACCCAGCCGCTCCTTCGGGCCAACTGGCGGCTCGCCCACTTCACCCCCTTCACCGCGGGTCGTGCAAAGCATGAACAGCTCGTTCCCTTCCGAGACGAGCTTGGCGAGATACCCGACCCCGAATAGCTCGTCGTCAGGGTGGGCGGTAACAGCCAAGACGCGTGCCACATCACCTCCCATTCGGCCCGGGTCAGTGGCCACTCCAGGAATGATGCCACAGCGCTGCCGACGTCGGGAGAGTGTGCTCACCTTACGCGCTCAGTAGGGCCGTGACGGGTCGAGCGGGCTGTCCTGCTCGTAATGCAGACCGAGCCGCAACGCGGCCTCAGCCTTGGCGACCTCGCGGCCCAGGTATGCCGCGTGGGCCAGCTCGGTCACGAGTCCGAGACGGATGAGCGTGTGACAGACGTCTTGAGCCCGTGCGCCGCGAATGACCCGGCGCAGGACTCGATCCTGGCTGTAGTGTTCGACTCGCAGCTCGCCCGCCGTCCGGTCCAGGAGAATCAGAAAAAACCCGGCCTCGTCGTAGCGCCAGGCCGAAGGCGGGTCCGAAGCCGCCACAACCTGCTCGACCTCGGACCGGTCCAACGCGCCGCCAAGGCCCGCGGCCTGGTGTGCGGCTTGGCTCGGTTCCGGGTCCGTCGGGGCCATATGGGCCAGCTCCCGGGCCCGGGTCAAGACGCGCTCGACGTCCCTCTCCCCGATCATGTCGACTAGCTCGACCTCCTGCTGAAAGTGACGCAGCTCGGACGCCCTGAGGTTGGGCAGAAATGGCTCCGGGCCTGGCGAGCCGACCACCCGCGCGGACTCGTCCAGACCGTGCCGATGCAGGCTGACGATCGTCTGGCCCACCTGGTGTAATGATTCGCGCCCGCACAGGATCAACACGCGGAGTCGTGGATTGGCGGCCAGGTTCTGAAGCATCCGCTCGACGCCGACGTTCTCGGTAAACACCCGACCCGCGATCGCGATCTCCGGCCGTCCGGCGAGCCGCGCGAGCATCGAGCGACTGGCCAGCGTGCAGACGGCAACCGGGCTGGCCGGATCGCCGAACACCACGTCGCCGATCACCGGCGGTGGCGCAAGCGCCGCCTGAGGGCCCTCCACGGCCTCGGTCATCAAGACTCCGTCTGGACGCTGTGCGTGGGAGTCGGCCCGGCCGGTTCTTGATCCGGCCCACGTTCCGCGATGGTTGGACCGAGCAGCTCAATGTTGCCCCGCAGCAGCCGCAGGCGTTCCTGGAGGCCGCTCAGCGCCCGCTCGGTCCCGCCGATCCGGTCTTGCTCCGCGCGCACGAATCGGTCGTAAGGAGCCAGGGCATCGCGGATGCGACGCAACGAGGCATCCAGCTCGCGCTCGAATTCCGACCGCAGCGCCGACGTCAGACCCTCGCGCAGCTCGTCGGTCCGGGTTCGGAATTGCTCGAGCGCGCGGCGCTTCTTGAGTGGGAGGATGTAGAAGCCGATCCCGGCCATCACGCCGGCCGCGAGCAGGCCGGTGACGTCGGCAGCCACGGTGCTGGCCACCGCGGCCGTCACGGCCCCAAGACTCACCGCGCCTGCCTGAAACGCGGTTGCGCGCGTGACCGTCTCGCGCACCGAGGTGGCGAGCTCCTGCGCCTCGCGCCGGTGATCGTGTCGCTGAAGGACGTCCCGAGCCACCCGCCCGACCGACTGGAGCAGGGTGCGGCGGTCGTATTCGAAGGAGCCGGCCAGCCGTCCGGACGGCTCGCCTCTGGCCTGGCGCCCGCGCTCGTCAAGCTGCTCGGCGACGCTCTTCCAGAGCCGCAGGTCCTGGTCGACCATCCAGTCGATCAGTTCCTGGCTCAGGCGATCGATCTGCTCGGGCGTATCGGCGATGACAACACGCTCGAACTCGCCCCGGATGCGGTCGGAGTTGAACAGGTCGAACACGCGGCCGATCCGCAGCGTCTCGTCGAAGAACAGCTCCCCGCGCTCCCCCATCGCGCGGGTGACGTTCTCCAGCTCGCCCAGCCGTGGCTCCAGATCTCGCCGCATGTCGTCGCGGAACAGTTCCAGCTGGCGGTCGATGCTCTCACCCGCGCGGAGGTCTTCGCGCAGGATCTCCAGTCGAGCGGCCGCCGCTTCGTGTTGTTCGGCGGCGAGTCGATCGGCCACGCCGAGCGGACTGAGCAGCTTCAAGCGCAGCCGCCCGGCGTCGTCCAGCGTGTCGTGCAGGGCGGCTTCGAGGGCATCGAAGCCACTGCTCTGACGGAGACGCTGGCGCTCAGCAGGATCGGGCTGCTCCTGTGCGGCGCGAGCATGGCGTGCCGAGATCGGGAAGATCTCGGCACGAAGCCGAGCAAGCGAGCGGCGTTCTCCTCGATGAACCGACGCTGTGTGATCAGCTCGTCCGGGTAGCTGCAAGAGGTCGACCTTGTTCAGGACGACGACGACCTTCTTGCCCCAGGCGCGGATCGACTCGAGGAATGCGCGCTCGCTCTCCGTGAAGGGGCGGTCCGCCGAGGTCACGAACAGGACGAGGTCGCTGCGTGGGATGAACTCGCGCGTGAGTCGCTCGTGATGGCGGAGGATGGCGTTGGTGCCTGGCGTGTCGACCAGCCCGGAGGTCGCGCAGAGAAGCGGAACCGGCTGCCCAATCCTTACGATCCCATCAGGATCGACCCGACTAGTCGGGTCATCAGCGTGGGAGAGGACGGTGACCGCCGCGGTCGTCGGGGTCACACCCTCCTCGAGAACCGTCGCACCGAGCAGCGCGTTGACGAACGCCGACTTCCCGGCGTTGAATTCGCCGACGATCACCAGCAAGAACAGCTGATCGAGGTCGGCGATGGCCTGCCGAAGGACGACCAGCCGCTCTTCGGGCACCGCGGCTGCCGCGAGCAGCTCGCGCAGGTCGCCAAGCAGCCCGCGCTCTTGCGCGAGGGCTCGGATCTCCGCTCGTCGAGCAGCGCCCGATCCACCTGGGCATGCCTCCTGCGTACCATGCTGCCGCAGAGTACGTGTCGCCCCCGGCCGGCGTCGGTTTCCGGCGTCGTCCGCAGAAGTGTACGGGATGGCCGGGCGGATCCCCGCGGCTGCCCGCGGGGCCGTGGCGCGCACTCGCTCCATCTGATTGCCTGCGCCGGGGCGACGGAGTTCTCAGCCCAAACTGACTAGGTAAAGGAGATTCCGCACATGCACGGGACACTCCGCCGCGACGAGAGTGCGGAAGGTATCGCGGACGTGGCCGGTCAGCCGCGGTCGAATGGACCGACCATGACGGGTGCGCGCCCGCCGCGAGGATACCCTCGTCAATGGTGCACGAGCTGCGGACACCACTGACGGCGATCCATGGCTACGCCCAGCTTCTGAAGCGCAGCCCCGCTGACTCGACAATGGTCGATCGGGCTGCCGACGTCATCTTGCGCGAAAGCTCTCGGCTTGGGGACCTCCTGAAGCAGCTCTCCGAGGTCGCCGAGATTGACAGCGGCCCGCTCCACTTGGCCTCAGTGCGGGCAAACGCGACGGACGTTGTCCGAGACGTGGCGGAGCACGTCGGCAAGAAGGGCAGGGGCCACGAGGTGGTCGTCGATGGCGAGCCCGGTTGAAGGTCACCTCGATGCACGGCGGCTCGCGCAGATACTCTCGCATCTGATCGACAACGCCATCAAGTACGCGCCCGATGGTGGGCGCATCACCGTGGGCATCGAGCGGGTTGCAGGCGCCGTTCACATCAGCGTGGCCGACCCCGGCATCGGCATCCCGCCCGAGGAAGAGGAGCACGTGTACCAACGGTTCGCCCGAGCGAGCAACGTACAGAGCGCCAACGCGCGCGGCCTCGGGCTCGGCTTGTACGTCGCGCGCGAGATCGCGACACACGCAGGCGGACACGTCTGGCACGAGCGCGGCACGCCAGGCGGGACCGTGTTCCACGTGGCGATCCCTCACGCCTCACCCCCGGTCAGCGCTACTGGCTAAGCGACCATGCACCCCGGAGCGCGCCGGTCTTCGGAGCGACGTTCGGGATCAAGACGCGCAGCCCTCGTCCAACCAGGGTGGCGGGCGGACCGTCCGGGGGTCGACCCTGAGAAGGTGTTCAAGTCGCCGGTTGAACCTCCCCGGGCCAGCGCACTGTCCCGCCGACGTCAACCGCTCTCGCCGTCTCGGGCGCGAGCCAACAGCCAGGCGCGCGACAGGGGACGGCGGACCCGCCACGACCCGGCTCTGCCGGCAATCCGGCCAGAGGAGCCCGTCCACCGGAGCGGGTTGCCTGGGCGCCGCGATCCAGGCGGGGCCGCTACCCTCCGCGGCTACGCCAGGTTGATCAGGTCTTTCTTGTCGTCTGCCCAGGCCAGACAGGCGTAAAGCTGCACCATTGCCGCTTGCTCGCGCAGCTTGTAGGCGCTGGTCCGCGCGTCGAACTTGATCATGTGCTTCTGCTGATTGTGGATGTTCTTGTCGTCCCAGACCTGGTCGGCAAACTTTTTCGCCGCCGCGTAGTAGCCCTTGTCGGACTTGACCGCGTGCAGGAGGAGAAGGTTGCGGAAGAAGAGCGAGTTGAAGATGACCGGTTGACTGTACCAGCCATAGCGGTCGAAGTAGGCGATCGCGGCGTCCGCTGTCTTGACCGCCTGCTCCAGGTAGGTCGCGTCGCCGGTGCGTCGGTGCAGGAGCATGCCGGCCCCGATCATCACACCCTGGTTGTAGCTCCATACACCCCAGTCGATGCTGCCGTCGGGCAGGATCTTGTCGGCATACACGTTGTCCGTCCGGTAGAGGTTGACCCGGGTCCAGTCGTACGCCCGCTTCGCCGCCACGAGGTAGGCGTCGCCCCCCACAAGCTCGTGCAGGTGCAACGCCACCTTGGCGAAGCCGCCGGTCGTGCCGGCCCCTCGATCACGGTCCGGTCGGCGATCCCAGTCCGACCGGATCCAGAACACGCCGCCGGGCTTCGGGTACGCCGGAAACGGCGGGGAGGTGTGCCAGCTGGCCTCGAGGAACTGGTAGACGTCCAGCGCGCCCTGCAGCGGAGTCACCTCCGAGGCCACCTTGAACGTCGTGGGGTTCATCCGATGCAGCTGGATCAGGGTCCGCCCGATCCAGGCGTTGTCGTCGTTGTAGCGGTCGCCACCGCCCCCGTACGGACTGCGCGGGTAGGAGTCATAGCCCGCTTTCGCCCCGCGGTAGTACCGCGACATGCCCGCGAGGCGATCGTCCACGTCCCCCTTGCCGACCGCACCGACCCCGTACAGGTCGACGGTCCCGGCCAGCGCCTCGTAGAACGGCCACAGGTACGCGTACGGGTTGCTCTTGCCACGCGGCGAGGTCTCGTTGTAGAGAGAGCCCTCTGCCAGGCCAAGATAGTAGTTCGTCTGCATCGCCGCGTAGAGCTCGACCGCCCGCGACTTGTTTCCGCTCACGTTGTGGGCGCTCGCGACCCTCGCCCCCAGGCCAGCGCCAAGGTCGGCGCCCAGCAGGGGCAAGGCAGCGGCGCCAGCAGCCATGCTGACACTACGGGCGAGAAAGGCGCGGCGCGTGTGGCGCTCGTTCACGTTGGTACCTCCTGTCACGTCGTCAAATCGCCGGACTTACTGCTCACTCATAGCACAGGCAGGAGCTCGCACTGATACGAAATGATGCCGCAGGAATTGTGCCATTCGCGGCCTTGACTAGGATGCGGGCTGTAGAGCGCCGGCACGCCTTGGCCCGCCGTGGATGGTGCAGCTTGCGTCCATCAACGCTAGCATTGCCCTCCGCGAGAGATAAGGAGAAGGCCCGCCGAAGCGGGCCTCCCAGTGCTGTGGTCGCCTCCACAGGCCTCCTGGAGCTTGGGGCCTGGGCTCGTGGCCGTCGGGGCTGCCGACCGCCACACCCGGCTCACGGGCAGGGGCCGGGGCTGCAGTCGTCGGGCGTGTTGCCCTCCACCCTCGTGTTGACCAGGCTCAGCGATCCGCCGACCTCGATCCCGCCCCCCTTGTAGCTGCTGGTGTTGGCGGTGATGCTGCTGTTGCTAATCGAGACCACGGCGCCCGGGTCGATGTCGATCCCGCCGCCATAGCCTTGGACCGAGCTGCTGCCGGCCACATTGTTGCTAATCGTGCTGTCGGTGACCGTCAGCCGACCGGTCGTCCGGATCCCCCCACCTTCGTTGGCCCGGTTGCCGCTGAGTGTGCTGCCCGTGACCGTCAGGCTCCCGGAGTTGCGCACGCCGCCGCCGTTGCTGGCCGTGTTGCCGGTGAGGCTGACGGCGCTCAGCTCGAGCGTGCCGAAGTTGCGGGCCGCGCCGCCCGAGTCGTCGCTCGGATTGCCGCTTCTGATCGTCAGGCGAGAGATGGCGGCCCGGGCGCCGTCGCGGACGTCGAACACGCGATCGTTGGTGATGCTGCCGGTGCCGTCGATGATGGTGCTGCCCGTGCCCTGTCCGGCGATAGTCAGATCGGCGCTGATGTCGAGGTCGGCCTGGCCAATGCCGGGCGCGAGCGGGCCTCGCCGGTCCCGGCAGCACCCGGCCAGTCGCGCGCCGAGCTGGCCCGCGGGTACCTCAAGTTCGCGTACGACCTGACCGACTCGCTACTGCCTCAGGTCCGCGACGTAAGACGCATCGGCGATGCGATCCCCGCGGGCATCCGCGCGGCGGCCGTGGAGCTCGGCGCGCGAGCCCTCGACGAGGCCAGGCGGGTGAGCGCTGAGCTCCGTCGTGGGCTCAGCCGCTGAAGACCTGCAAGACTCTTGGACCGGCGTCCACTGTCCCTCGTTGGACCACACCCGCGCCAGCGGGCGGCCGCGCCGCCCGCGGCACCGGCACGGTCGCGAACGTGTCGCCCCCGTGGTCGCGCCGAGTCCCGCTAAGGCGGGGCTGCTTCGCCCTGCTCGCTGCCCTCAGCGTTGTTCCTGCTGGATCCCGGCCAGCTCGTTGAGCTCCGCGCAGAGCTGCTGAAGATCAAGCCGTCCGTGCTCATCCGCGGCCACCGGTGTCCCGGTGTGGGACCCATCCAGGATCTGGACGAGGTGACAGACGATCTGCGTCAGCCGTGCGACCTGCTCCTCGGTGGTCATCGCACCCTCCCACAACCATGATAGCCGGCGTGGGGTCGCGGACTGTGCTTCAATGCCGCCCTGCCATCCTGCCTCACCCTCCAAGCCCTGGCCGTGATCGCCTCGGCGCGTACACCAGCGACGCCCGCGAAGTTGGCCCGCGGGCTCGGCAATTCGCGCTATCTTGTCGGCCGGCAACTTCGGCGAAGCGCCAGGCCGTCGGCTGGTACTGTGTCCTGCGGCTTCCGCCCTGCACCGTCTGGGGCGAGACGGTCGTCGGCCCACCCCGCACGTCGGCTGTGTGCCGGCCCGCTGGGCGCGAGACCAGCGCGCCCACCGCAAGGCCGACAGTGCACCAGAGATTCTCGCCGAGCAGCAAGTGCACGCGCGGCCCGCTGCCCTGCGGACCTACCACGCCCAGTCGGCGGAGTGACCTGTGCCCTGGTACGCCAGGACCGGGGCGCCCCGCGCCGTCCTTCTACGTTAGAGCAAAGTGGACAACGGGGATACGAGGGGCCGAGCGGGAGGTCGCTGCACTATCGGGGAGCGCACGCAGCGGCACGTCGCTCAGATCGACCTGTCCTGGGCCGAGCTGAGCAGCTCGGACGATGCCCGCGGTCGGGGGCGTCGCTCCAGCGCTTGTGGAGGTGAATCAGGCCTTGCTGGCGGCAGGCGATGCGGGCCGGTGCCGCGCCAGTATCGCCGCCGAGTGGGCAGGTCATCTCGCGAGTGACGCCGATGCGTCGACGCCCATGCCCGACACTCAGCCTCGCATCGTCCCTGTACTTGCTACACTGCGGAAGCTCGACCTCTTCCGGTCCAGCGGCCAGCCGCGGAGTGAGGCAAGCAGAGCGCGTGACAGCATTGTCTGGATTGTCAACACCAGGTGAATGTTTGAGGCGCAGCCATATCCGCGGAAGACCTCGTTAGCCGACCATCGATCGTCCGAACCAGGTACGAAGGGCGAGCTGCCTGGCTACTCCGGACGAACCAGACCGCCATGCTGCTGTCGCTCACCCCAGGCGGGGCACTGGTGCTCGATCACTGGGGTGCCGACGGGGGTTCGGCACGGGGCGAGGACTACTTGCCGCGCCGACCCTCAAACTGGCCCTGGGACCGAGCGTTCCTCGATGGCGTCCCGCTGGCCTACCCGGTCTACGGCGACCCGACATTCAAGGAGCCCTGTCTCTGCCTCGTCTACGAGGACGGGACCCGGGTAGCTCGCCTGGCTTTCCGAGAGGACCGCATAGTCAAGTTGAAGGGGCGCCCGACGCTCGAGCTGCTCTTCGTGGACTCGGTCCACGACCTGGTGCTCGCCCATCGCTTCGCCGTCTACGCTGAGCACGATCTCATCGGTCGGGCCGCTCGGCTCCAGAACGACGGCGAGCGCCCAATGCGCATCGAGCGAGCCTTGAGCGCGGGCCTCGGATTGCCGCCTGGACAATACGAAGCCTGGACGTTGCACGGGCAGTTGGGCCGCGAGTACCAGCTCGAGCGCCGGCCGCTTCGGCCCGGCAAGTTCATCACCGAGAGTCGGCGCGGCTTCACCAGCCACGAGGCCAATCCGTGGTTCGCCGTCTCCCCAACCGGGGAGACCAATGAGCAGCACGGGCCCGTCTGGTTCGGCGCGCTGGCCTGGAGCGGCAGCTGGACGATCGTCTTCGAGGTCGAGCGGAACGAAGCGCTCAGCATCGTCGCTGGCGTCCAGCCCTTCGACTTCGCCTGGCACCTCGGCCCGGGCGAGACCCTCGAGACTCCTGCGCTGGTCTGCGGCTACTCCGAGGAAGGGCTCGGCGGCGCGAGTCGGGTCCTCCATGGGTACTTGGCCGCCGAAGTGCTACCCGAGCGCCACCGATCCACGCTCCGCCCCGTGCTCTACAACTCCTGGGAGGCGACGGGCTTCGACGTCCACGTCGAGGAGCAGATCGCTCTGGCACGTCGCGCCGCCGCGCTGGGCGTTGAGCTGTTCGTCGTCGACGACGGCTGGTTCGGCGCTCGGGACAGCGATCAAGCCGGCCTGGCCGACTGGGTCGTGAACCCGCGGAAGTTCCCGCGCGGCCTGGGCGAGCTGACCGACGAGGTCCACTGCCTGGACATGCAGTTTGGGATCTGGCTCGAGCCGGAGATGGTGAGCCCAGACAGCGATCTCTACCGCGCCCACCCGGACTGGATCTTCCACTTCCCGGATCGCGAGCCAACCTTCGTGCGCGACCAGCTCGTGCTGAACTTCGCCCGCGAGGATGTGCGGGCCAATATCCTCGCCCAGCTCCAGCGGTTGCTGCGCGAGCAGCGGATCGACTTCTTGAAGTGGGACCACAACCGCCCGCTGACCGAAGTCGGCTGGCCGGCCGCGCCCCGCGAGCGACAACGCGAGGTCTGGGTGCGCCACGTCCACGGCGTCTACGAGGTCATTGCGCAGCTGCGGGTCGAGTTTCCCGACCTGCTGATCGAGACCTGTGCCGCCGGCGGCGGACGAGCCGATCTCGGCATACTGGCCCTGACGGATCAGGTCTGGCTCAGCGACAACACTGACGCCGCGGACCGTCTGCTGATCCAGTACGGCTATAGCCACGTCTACGCGCCGCGGACGATGGTGAACTGGGTCACTGACGTGCCCAACCTGCAGACCGGAAGGGAGAGCCCGCTGGAGTTCCGCTTCCATGTCGCGATGCAAGGCGTGCTCGGCATCGGCGGCAACGTCCTTCGCTGGACGGCCGAGGAGTGTGATCGGGCGCGCGAGTTGGTGACCGAGTACAAACGCTTGCGGCCAATCATCCAGCAAGGCAGGCAGTACTGGCTCCTGCCCCCGGCTTCGAACGGCCCGTGCGCGGTGCAGTACGTGACGAACGATCGCCGCCAGACGGTCGTGCTGCTGTATCAGCTGCTCGCCATGGGCGGTCGAGGGCGGGGGCGGGTACGCCTCCGCGGACTCGACCCGACCCGTCGCTATCGTCGCGCCGCCGACGGCGCGGAGAGCACGGGGGCCGCGATGATGGCGATCGGCCTGCCCATCGTCTTCCTCCAATCAACGGGCCTCCCGCACGACGGCGATTGGGGTAGCAAGGCTGAACTGTGGCAAGCGGTCGACGGGTAAAGCCAGTCGCCTGGTTCCCCGGCTCCGCCACCCAGGGTGTCCCTGATCGCCCGCGCTACGTGCTCTCAGGCAGCCCGGTCATCGGAGGACGCCTGCACCAGTAGAATCTACGAAGGAGGTGCCCCGCGGCATGGCCCGGGAGTGCTCGCCGCGGTTGCGCTCGGATCGCCTTGTCTCAACCGCTCTGCCGCGCACCCGGGGCGTGCTGCGACTGTGGGCGTATGGTGCGGGCATGCTCGCACCCGCTGCCTACCTCGCCTGGCGCTACCCGCTGCCGGGCAACGGTTACCTGCTCACGGACCTGGGCGGGATGTCCGACTTCAAACGCGCCGAGTTCGTCGGCTTCGTCGGCGGAATGCTGACGCTCTGCGGCCTCTACGTGCTCGCGCTGGGCGAGAGCCGTCGTCTACCGGCCGCGCGAGCGCTCCCGGCTGTCTTCGGGTGCGGGGTCGCGCTCGCGGGCACGATGGCCTGGATGTATCCGGTCAATGACATCGATATCTTCATGTACGCGGTTCGCTCGCGGCTCTTCACCGAATACGGCGTCGATCCAATGGTGGGCTAGCCGAGGGACTACCCGGCTGACCCATGGATGCGCTTCGCGTCGGAAGAGTGGGCTGGCTCCGTGTCGCCCTATGGCCCGATCTGGAATCTGATTGCCGCGCCAATCACGTTGCTCGCCGGCGAACGGCTGCCAATCGCGCTCGTGGGGTTCAAGCTGCTCGCGACGGCCAGCCTACTCGCCGGGGATGGGTAATAGCGCAGGCACTCACCGCCACGCGCCCGGCTGACGCGGCGAGCGGCGCGCTGTACTACCTGTGGAATCCGCTGGTCCTCTGGGAGGGAGCAGGCAACGGCCACGACGACGTGGTCATGTGCCTGCCAGTGCTGCTGGCGTTCCTCGCGTGGGTCAGGCGGTGGGACCGCGCGGTCATCCCACTGCTGGTCGTGGCTGCGCTGATCAAGTACGTAACCGTGCTGCTGCTACCCATCGCGGCGGTTGCGCTCTGGCGCCGTGCTGAAGGCTGGCCCGACTATGGACGACTACCGGCGCCTCCGCGGAGCGGCGCGCTGATCGCTCCCGCGTTCATCGACGCTAGGATCGGAATCTCATACCAATGCCCGCATCATCGTTCCCCCTTCCAGAATTGCCATTCGGGCGCGGCATTCCCCAGCGAGAGGTTGGATCGAGTCGCCTAAATCGAGCCCGATAGAGGATCAGGCGCGTCTACCCGACAGGCCCCCAGCCCGGCGGTCAGAACGATGCCGGGCCTGGCCTGTTCGTCCCGGGCAAGCCCGCGCGAGCTCCGCGCGAGAAAGCCGCGTGCGAGGAGCTCTTAACTGAGGCACTCGCGGCCGACTCACCAGCCGTCGCCCAGCAGTCTGCCTAAGGTGAAGAGAGTATCCCGTTCTGACACGGCACCAGGCGCCGCTTCGGAGAGCGGGCGAGGGATAGTGGAGCCGCATGCTCAGCTCGCTCGAGGCGAGCCGCTGTACCCGCCTCCCGACCACCTCCCGCTGATGGTGAGCGCCCACACCCCGCTCTGCTCGGCGCGCATCCGCCCTGCTCCTGGGCCTACTGGAGCAGCAGCTCGAAGTTCACGCGGTCGCGTCTACCCGTCACACGGTCGATCGCGTCGCGGGCCGCCTCGATGCTCTCGTCGCCAAGCCAGAGCGCGACGATCGAGCCCGCGACGAACCCGACGAGCATGCCGACCGTCACGCCGATGCTAAAGAAGCGGCCGGCCGTCGAGGGCGTCCTCGCGAGCGGATCGGCCGCGGTCTCATTGCATCCGCACCAGCGGAACGGCTTCCGACCACAGCTCCTCGAGCTTGTAGTACGCTCGCTGCTCGGCGCCAAAGACGTGCACGATCACGTCGCCGAAGTCGATCAGGACCCAGCCGGACGACGCCTCGCCCTCGACCCTGAGCGGTCGGACACCATGCTCGTTGCGGAGCGTCTCGATGGCGTCGCGGAGAATCGCGCCGATCTGACGCTCGCTGGCCGCGCTGCAGACCACGAAGTAGTCGGCAAACAGAGACATCGGGCGGATGTCGAGCAGGACGATATCGTTGGCCTGCTTGTCGGAGGCAATCTCGATGATCTGCTTTGCCAGCTCGTGTGGGTCCAGAGGCCTCGTCCCTTTTCCACGGCGGAAGCTGCGCCGCGCCCGAGTATACCACAGGATTGAGCATGGTCCGCGCCTGGCCAGGCGGCGCGCGACGGCCCGCTCAGCCCCGCTGCACTGCCTGCACCAGCTCCTGAACGTTCCGGTAGCCGAGCGCGTGAGCGATCTGCTTGCCCGCCGACATCGAAAGCGGGCTCGACGGTTGCAAGGGCAGCAGGACCATCGCCCGCTCGCTGTGAACGAGCTTCAGGTGCTTGTGCTGCCCGGGCTCCGCCGCGTACCCCTGCCGCTCCAGCCACCGCTGCACCTGGCGGCTCTTCAACGGGGTCATTGCGAATCCCTTTTCCTTTCCCATCGCTCCCCCCGATAATGGGCGGCACGCAAGCCGCGTTCCAGGAAGCGATCTGATGCAGAGCACGCCCGGGGCACGCCAGCGCAGGGGACGCGTCAGCCCCGGCGGCGGACACGCAGGCCGCGGCGCGGGCTCGGATCGCGGCAAACACGCTGGGCGCGGATCGTCAGACGCCAGTGGCCACTGGCCGCGGCGCTGCTCCTCGGCACGCTCGTCGGCGCCGCCGCCTTAGCAGGCTTCCAGGCCTATGGCGCCGTGCCGCCGCCTCCGCTCGGCGGCAACGTCGCGGTCGCCGCGGACAGCGACCTCGTCCTGACCATCCGCGAGCAGTACCTGAGCCGCATCGCGGCGCAGCAGGTCGCGATGGTGCCGAGTCTGGTGCCTTTCGAGAACGTACGCGTCAATGTCCTGCCGGGGCGATCGCCTGCGCGCCACGGGCGACATCCCGTTCATGGGTCAGCGGTTCCAGGCCTCGGCGATGATGTCCGTCGGCGTGGCCGAGCGCAAAATCAAGCTCCAGGTCCAGGAGGTGATGCTCGGCACGTTGCTGCTGCCGATCGACCTCGACGCGATCTTCGCCCAGCCGATCAATCGCGAGCTGGCCCAGATCATCGAGGACGGCCAGTTCGACGTGCTCCACGTCGGGACAGCCTCCGATCGGCTGGTGCTGTACCTGGCGTCGCGGAGCGCCGCCGCACCGCTGAGCGGCCGCTCGGACAATCGAGGCCGCCTGGTGAACCGCGGCGCTCTTGCTCACGAGCGACCGCGGGGCGTATCATCGCTCTATGAACGGGCAGCGCAAGAGCCCATGACGGTGTGGGACGGTGGCACGCTTCTCAGACGTCACCAGCCCACTGTTCACCATCTCTGACGACCGACCCGGCGCTCTCAGGAGAGGCGCCGGGTTTTCTGTTGTCTGGACCTGGGGCTCGAGGGAGGACCGCGCGTGACCAGGTACATCTTCGTGAGCGGTGGGGTCGTGTCGTCGGTCGGCAAGGGGATCACCGTCGCATCGCTCGGCCGACTGCTGAAGAGCCGCGGGATCTCGGTCTCGATCCTCAAGCTCGATCCATACATCAACGTCGACCCCGGCACGATGAGCCCGTACCAGCATGGCGAGGTCTTCGTCACCGAGGACGGCGCTGAGACCGACCTCGACCTCGGTCACTACGAACGCTTCATCGACGTCAATCTCACCCGCGACAGCAACGTCACCACTGGCGGCATCTACTCTGGCGTGATCGGCCGCGAGCGGCGCGGTGACTTCCTGGGCGGCACGATCCAGGTCGTCCCGCACATCACCAACGAGATCAAGGATCGCATCGCCCGGGTCGCCAAGCAGGCCGGTGCCCAGGTAGTGATCGTCGAAGTCGGCGGCACGGTTGGCGACATCGAATGCCTGCCGTTCCTGGAAGCAATTCGCCAGATGGGCCGTGAGCTTGGGCGCGACCAGACGCTGTACATCCACGTCACCTTGCTGCCCTTCGTCGGGCCGACCAAGGAGCTGAAGACGAAGCCGACCCAGCACAGCGTCAAGGAGCTGCGCGGGATCGGCATCCACCGGACGTGATCGTCGCTCGCTCGGACCATCGGTGCCCGATGACTTCAAGGATAAGATCGCCCTGTTCTGCGACGTCGGCCGGCGCGCGGTGGTCCCGCTGGAGACGGCCCAAACGATCTACGAGGTGCCGCTCGTGCTGGAAGCGGCCGGTCTCGGGGACTTCGTCGTGGAGCGCCTGGGCCTGAGCGCCCGAACCCCGAACTGGACGAGTGGCGCGATCTCGTCATTCGCGCCAGGACCGTCTCAGAGGAGCTGGTGGTCGGCGTCGTCGGCAAGTACGTCGACCTCGAGACGCCTACATCAGCGTGCGCGAGTCGCTCACGCACGCTGGCTGGCTGCACAACCGACGGCTGCGGATCGAGTGGATTGATGCCCAGCGGCTCGAAGAGGAGACGTCCCGGGGCGTCCGATGCCGACGCGATCCTGCGCGGGCTGGACGGGATCGTGGTGCCGGAGGCTTCGGCTATCGCGGCGTCGAAGGCATGATCCGCGCCGCGCAGTACGCCCGCGAGCACGACGTGCCGTACCTTGGACTCTGCCTCGGAATGCAGGTGCTGGTGATCGAGTTCGCTCGTCACCTGTTCCAATCGCGCGAGCCGAACAGCACCGAATTCGGCCCGGCTCACCCGATATCGGTCATCGACATCCTGCCGGAGCAGAAGGACGTCTCCAACAAAGGTGGCACGATGCGACTGGGGGTCTACCCGTGCCAGCTGGCCCGGGGACGTCCGCCGAGGCGGCCTACCGACAGTCGATGGTCTTCGAGCGGCACCGTCACCGCTTCGAGTTCAACAACGACTTCCGCGAGCCGCTGACGCGGGCTGGACTGGTCACCAGTGGCGTGTCCCCCGATGGCCGACTGGTCGAGATCGCAGAAGTGGCCAACCACCCGTGGATGCTTGGGACGCAGTTCCACCCGGAGTTCAAGTCGCGGCCGAACCCGGCCGCACCCGCTGTTCCGGGAGTTCGTCGCGGCGGTCAGGGCTCGACGCGCCCGGCGGCACGCCCGCGCCCGTGCCCGCGAGCGCCGCTGCCCACGTCGTCGGCTAGCCGCCGTCGTGGAGAACGCGAGGCGCGTACCGTGCAACAGGGAGCGGCGACGTGGCTGATCTCATCGCATATGTCGTGATCCTGGCGGGGGGCAGCGGAACGCGCCTCTGGCCGTTGAGCCGCTCGGAGCGCCCGAAGCAGCTGCTGACGCTGCACGGCGACCGCTCGCTGTTGCAGGGCACGTTCGATCGTGTGACCAGGGTAGTCCCGCCCGAGCGCGTCCTGGTCATGACCGAGCGCTCGCATGCCGACGGCATTCGCGAGCAGGTGCCCTCGATCCCGGCCGACAACGTCCTGGTCGAGCCGACCCGCCGCGGCACGGCCGGCAGCCTTGCCCTGGCCTCGGCCGTCATCCGCCAACGTGAGCCGCGCGCCGTGATGGCGTCGGTCCACTCCGACGCGTACATCGACGACGCGGCCGAGTTTGCCCGCACCCTCGAAGCCGCGTACCGCGCGGCCGACGAGACCCGGGCGCTGGTGCTGATGGGTATCGAGCCGTCGTTCCCGTCGACCCAGCTCGGCTACATCGAGGCAGGCGAGCCAGTTGGCCCTCGGCCGAGTACCCCGGTCCGCAAGGTCACCAGGTTCGTCGAGAAGCCGGATCTGGCACGTGCCCGCGAGTTCCTCGCGACAGGACGCCACTTCTGGAACCCGGGCGTGTTTGTCTGGCGCGTCGACGTCATTCTGGAAGAGTTCGCCCATCTCCAGCCCGAGATCCTGAACCGCGTCGAGCAGATCGCGGCGGCCGGGTCGGGTCGCGCCTTCGACGAAGCGTTCACGTCGATCTACCCGAGTGTGCCCTGAAGAGACGATTGACGTCGGCATCCTCGAGAAGTCAGATCGCGTGGCGGTCATCCCCGCTCGATTCCGTTGGAGTGACATCGGCAGCTGGGGCGAGCTGATGGAGATCTCGCCGCGCGACGACGCGGGCAACGTCGTCGAGGGGCCGGCGGGCACCTGAGCTTCGACACCCGCGACACCCTCGTCTTCACCACCAGCCGTCCGGTCATGACGGTCGGCCTCGACAACATGATCGTCGTCGAGACACCCGACGTCATCCTGGTGTGTTCGCGCGACCGCGTCCAGGACGTCAAGAAGCTCGTCGAGCGCCTCGCCGCCGACCCCGCGCGCCGCTCGCTGCTGTAGCTCGCTCCTTCCGGCTAGTAGTGCGCCAAGCGGAAGCTGACGAGAGCCCGATCCACTGACTAGTCACCCCGGGCGCGTCACCTAGTCTGTCATCCCGGGCGCCTCACCCAGTCTGTCATCCCGAGCGGAGCGAGGGATCTCATGCTAACGATCCAGCGAGCATGAGATCCCTCGCTCCGCTCGGGATGACATGTGAGGGCCCGGGATGACATGTGAGGGCTCGGGATGACATGTGAGGGCTCGGGATGACACGTGCGGGCTCGGGATGAGACGTGAGGGCTCGCAATGACAACCCCTCTTCTTCAGCGTCGGGTTGTACTAACCCGCCGTCGTAGCACCCCCGAGCACACTCAGCACCTCCCCGGTCACGTAGCTGGAGTCGGCGTTCGAGGCGAAGTAGACGTAGGCCGGAGCGAGCTCCTCGGGTTGCGCTGGGCGCTTATACGGCGTTTGCTGGCCGAACGTCGCCACTTCCTCGGCCGGCTTGTCGGACGGGTTCAGCGGCGTCCAGACCGGGCCAGGTGCGACGGCGTTGACCCGGATCCCCTTCTCCACCAGACTCTGGGCCAGCGACTTGGTGAAGGCGTTGATCGCTCCCTTTGTCGCCGAGTAGTCGATCAGCTGTTTGCTGCCCTCGAGGCCGGTGATCGAGCTGGTGTTGATGATCGCGCTGCCTTCCTTCAGGTGCGGCAGCGCCGCTTTGCACATGCGGTAGTAGCCATAGAGGTTCGTCTTGAACGTCCGATCCCACTGCTCTTCGCTGATCTCTTCCAGACTCTGCTGTCCCTGCTGGAAGGCCGCGTTGTTGACCAGGACGTCGAGCTTCCCCAGCTCGCGAACGGTCCGCTCCACGGCCTCCTTGGCGAACCCCGGGTCGGTCAGGTCGCCAGGAATCAGCAGCGCCTTCCGGCCTTCGGCCTCCACCGCCTGGCGCGTCTCCTCGGCGTCCGGCTGCTCCACGGGCAGGTAGACGATCGCCACATCGGCGCCTTCGCGCGCGTAGAGGACCGCCACGCTCCGCCCGATCCCGGAGTCCCCTCCGGTGATCAGCGCGACCTTCCCCTCCAGCTTGCCGGAGCCCCGGTACCGCGGCGCCTCGTACCGCGGCCGCGGCCTGAGCTGCTGCTCCAACCCCGGCTTCTCCTGGTGCTGCTCGGGAAACGGCAGATTCGGCTCCTGCTGGACCTGCGCCATAGTACTGCTCCTCGTCCTGGATTCGTCGCTCAAAGGCCAAGCAAGTGCCGTGCCGAGGACGCGCGACCGGGCCTCACCACCGCCTGTCGTTCGAGCGGTCGCTACTCGACACTCGAAGGCCTGGCGTGCACAGTGACCTTGCGCGTCGTCCGGCTCTCGTCCTTCAGCCGGTCGGCATCCAGGCGCTCCGCGACGACGTCGACGACCTCACAGGTCCTGCTGTTCGAGAAACTGAACGAGCAGCGCACTCACCGCGGCCGGCTGCTCTTGCTGCACCCAGTGTCCAGCCCCCTCCACCAGATGCACGCCCCGCATCTGGGTGCACGCCGCCTTCTGCATGCTCTCGAAACGCCCGGCGCGCTGGTACACCCCCCAGTCGCTCGCGCCCGCGATGAAGCAGGACGGCACGTCGATCGTGCGACCGGCGAAGAGCCGAAGCTCGGCCGAGTAGGTGGGGTCCGTGCCGACCCGGTACGACTGCAGCCCGCCCTGGAACCCGTTCCTGCTGTACTCGGCGCTGTACACCCGCAGCTCCTCGTCCGGGAGCCACGCGCACGCCGCGATCTCCGACGCCGACGGCATCTCCGGCGCGACCGTCTCCGCCATGTTCTCGTCCAGCTGCATCACGTAGTAGCGCGGCAGCTTCGCCAGCTCCTCGGCGCTCCAGGACGCCAGCGGAAACGGCGTGTTCTCTGTCCAATCCGCGCTCTTGACGTGGTAGTAGGCGCGGAGGAAATCGTGAACGCCCTGCCGACAGCGCCACATGTCGTCGTTCGCTTCGCGCGTCGAGTAGTACCAGTGGTAGTGCTTGCGCGGCGGGCGCAAGGCTGCCAGCTCCGCGTGAACGTCGGGGCCGGCCGCGGGGCCGCCCTTCGCGCTGTCGCCAGCCGTGTCGAGCGGCAGCGCCGGCGCGCCCTCGAACGGCGCGCTCATCAGCGTCACCGAGCGGAACACGTCCGGCCGCGCGAGCGCGCACCAGGCCGCCACGGCCGAGCCGTAGTCGTGCCCCACGACGGCCGCCACCGAGCGGTGCCCGAGCGCGAAGACGAGCCCCAGGGCGTCCGTGACGTGATTGAGCAAGCCAAACGGCCGCAAGTCGTCGTCGAACGCCACGTCAGCGCCGTCGCTTCGCCCGTAGCCTCGCTGGTCCGGGGCGACGACGTGAAACCCCGCCTCAGCGAGCGGCAGCATCACCTTCCTCCAGCTATACGCCAGCTCCGGAAACCCGTGCAGCAGCAAGACGCACGGCCGACCTTCGCCCTCGAACCCGGCCTCCAGCAGGTGCATCGTGATCCCATTGTTGTTGTTCACGAAGCGAGACCGTATTCCAACCGGGAGGGTGGTCTCGCCGTACGCTACGTCGCGGTTGTTCATCTGTCCTGTCCCTCCCGCCTCGCCCCTCACCTGGACGTTGCTGGTCCGCTCGCCCCCGGCCGGCGCTCCTCCCGCCTCGCCGAACGTTGCCGCGCCCACACCGCGACGCGCACCAGCAGCAGCGCCCCCAGCACGGACGCGTAGATGAGCGGCTGGCTTACGTCTATCTTCACGCGCCAGATGAAGTGCACCACGGCCAGCACGGCGGCCAGGTACGCCAGCTGGTGCAGCCGATTCCAGCGGCGGTAGCCGAGTCGCCGAATCGAGGCGGCCGTCGAGGTGAAAGCCAGCGGCACCAGGAGTACAAAGGCCAGGAAACCGACGGTGATGAACGGCCGTCTGGTGACGTCTTCGACGATGACTCCCCAATCGAGTCCCTGGTCTGGCACGAGGTAGGTAAAGACATGGAGCGAGGCATAGAAGAAGGCGAACAGCCCTAGCTCGCGGCGGACCCGGGTCGGCCAGGTCCAGCCCAGCAGCCGTCTGGCCGGCGTGCAGGCCAGGCTCGCGACGAGCAAGATGAGCGCCGTCAGCCCGAGCTCGTTCTCCACCTGGGCGATCGGGTTGGCGCCAAGCTCGTCCCGGCTCGCGCGGAGCGCAATCGAGGCCAGCGGCGCCAGTGCGCCGATGAAGACCCCCGGCTTCAACCAGGGCAGCGGAGCAGCCTGCCGAGGCGCCGGCCGCCGCGCCGGCGCTCGTGGCCGAGCGGGCACTGCATCGTCGAACGCCGTCATCGCTCAGCTCTCTACTCGTGCGTTCGTGCCTAGAAGTTCTGGCGCAGGTCCAGCCCAGCGTAGAGGCTCTCGACCTCCTCCGCGTAGCCGTTGAAGGGCAGCGTCGGGCGTCGACCCAGCTCCCCGATGCGGCGCTCGGTCGCCTGGCTCCAGCGGGGATGGTTCACCGAGGGGTTCACGTTCGCGTAAAAGCCGTACTCCCTCGGGGCCGCCAGTGCCCAGGTGGTCTTCGGCTGCGTCTCGGTGAAGCGGATCGTCACGATCGACTTGACACCCTTGAAGCCGTACTTCCACGGCACGACCAGCCGCAGCGGCGCTCCATTCTGGTTCGGCAGCACAGTGCCGTACAGGCCAACCGCCAGCAGCGTCAGCGGATGCATCGCCTCGTCCATCCGGAGCCCCTCGACGTACGGCCACTCCAGCGCCGACGAACGCTGCCCCGGCATCTGCTTCGGGTCGAGGAGTGTGACGAGCTCGACGAACTTCGCGTTGCCCGTTGGTTCCAATCGCTTGATCAGCTCGGCCAGCGGGAACCCCAGCCAGGGGATGACCATCGACCAGGCTTCGACGCAGCGCATCCGATACACCCGCTCCTCGGGCGTGAACCACTGCAACAGCGTGTCGACGTCGATGACCCGCGGCTGAGCGACCTCGCCTTCGACGCTGACCGTCCACGGCCGCGTCTGCAACGTATGCGCCTTCTTGGCCGGATCGCCCTTGTCGAGCCCGAACTCGTAGAAGTTGTTGTACGTCGTCACCGACTGGTACGAGGTGGGCGGCTCGTCGGTGTCATACGGTCCGCGAGCCGTCGGGACGGCAGCGTGAACCAGCGGCTGCTCCTCGGGCGCATCGCGCGGAGCCGCGCCAACCAGCGACAGCAGCCCGCTCCCGACCACCACCGCGGTGCCCGCGGTCAGAACCCCGTTCTTGAGGAGCTCCCGCCGCCGGTAGAGCGGCTCAGGCGTAATCTCGCTACTGGGCGGCTCAGAAGGCAGCTTTCTCACGGCACAACCCCGTCCCTCCCCGAGTATAGCCCCCCAGAGCGCAACCCCAGCGCGCTTTCCCGGTCCCCGCATGCACTCCCGCGCAACCCCGTCATTCCCCGAAGCACGCGTCGGTCAGCCCCGGCGGTATTCGGACTCGAGCTCCTCGAGCAAGAGTCGCTCGCGCCATCCTATCCATCTGCCCGAGCTCCGGGTCGGTCATTGATCCCCGGGCGAGCTTCGCCTATGACGTGGGGGAGGTCTGCTGCCCTGCAGTCGCTCGAGCAGCCACATCCGTATGAGCGTGCTGGGCCCAATCCCGCGCTGACTGACCTCAGAGCGGACTCGACTGAGCGTCTCTGGATCGAGTCGGATGTGGATGCCCTCAGACAGGTTCTTCGCGAAGCGGACCTTGACCGTCAGCTTCCACTCATCCCAGTAGTCAGCAAAATCATGGCTGTCCCAAAACTGGGCCTCTTCTGCTCGGCTGGCAAAGTGGGGGATCGGTTCCTTGGACTTCCTCTCCGATTCCTTTTCTTCAGCTGTCATGGGCTCTCACCTCCCTTCTCCTTTCGATAGATGCGGCGTTCTCGACGGCTGGCTGATCGCGCAGTTGCAGGGTAGTAGACGTCGTCGCCTGCAGGGTCAAGCACCACCAATACCAGCCTGCCTGCCTCAGTCACCCCAATCCACATGATCCGCCCCGCGCCCGGGAGGTGGGCGCCAGGCACCGTACTCGGCATCGGACAGCTCGCCCCGATAGGCTCGTCGTTCCCTTCCGCTACCGTAGCACGAGCGAGGCCGGACCCTTGCTTACCCCGGATTCTAGACCTATGTTTCCGTCTCGAGATTCTGCCTCGGTCCGAAGAAAGTACTACCATTTAGGCATAAGTAGTACCCATCGCGAGAGGGCTGCCATGAAGGAGCATGTGACGGTAGTCACCAGGAAGGGACAGATCACCGTCCCGATCGAGATTCGCAGAGCGCTGGTCTCAAGCAAGGCGACAGAGTCGCCGTGGTGCTGGATGCGGACAACCAGGCACGCCTGGCCCGTACGGATACGTACGTGGAACGGACTGCAGGAGTGGTCAAGAGCCGGCACCCACCTGTGACAGCTGAGCGACTGCGCGAGGCAGCGAAGAAGCGATCGCGGAGGGAGCGACCGGGCGCATGGCAGGTTAGATGGCGCATCCGTTTCTTGATACAAACATCCTTCTGCGCCATCTTGTTCAGGACGTTCCAGGCCAGTCGCCTCGCGCCACCGCCTACATCGCACGCATAGAGCGGGGTGACGTTCAAGTCCGCATCTCCGAGATCGTAATTTTTGAGACCGTCTTCCTTCTTGAGCGCCGCTACCGTGAACCAAAGGAGTCCGTAAGCGGGCTCGTTCTTGGCTTCCTCGAACTACCCGGTGTTGTGCTTCCTGCTAAACGTCGGTTTCGCAGGATCTTCGACCTCTACGTCAACGCAAAGCTGCTTTTGCCGACGCCTATCATGTTGTGCTCATGGAACAGCTAAAACTCGACGAGATAGTGAGTTTCGATACCGATTTCGACAAAGTGCCAGGCATCAAGCGAGTGGAACCATAGGAGATCGACCGGCTACTCAAGTGCGTACTAGGCGACTCTGGGTCCGAGGCCGCATCGCCGATGGCCATGTTCGCTGGCCCACCGCTCTACCGCGAGTCGGTTGCGCCATGACCCAGACGCGCGCCTGGCTCGCCTAAGAGCAGGCGGCCGCCCGCCGGCTCGCCCGACAGCTCGCCCAGCTGCGCCTGGCGCGCAGCCTCCCCCAGCCCGTTATTGTGGACCGGGTGTAGCGCTACGATTGCCTCCTCGGCCGCCAGCTCGCCGAGACCATTGCCCACCTCCGACAGCGCCAGCAGGCGCGCCACTCCCCCGCGCCTCTCGCCGACGTGCCCGCGACGCCTCCGGTGCCGCATCCAACAGGCGAATCTGACGGAACGAACCCATCGAGCAGCCCGCCGCCTCCAAGTCAGGCCGGTGCGGGCAGCCGCGGTTGATCGTTCCGATCCCGAAAATTCATCACCTCGGCCCCCGGATTCGCCGTCTCGATGGCGCGGGGAGCTATTCGGATACCGAGCTCGAAGCGTCCCGTCATAATCCGGTGGCTCGCTCCCGCGCCTGACAGTGTCTGCACCGCCGCGCGTCCAACGCCGACCCGCTGACCACCGAAGTCGCCGCCTGGGATGCGGCCCGGAATGCCCGCCAGACCGCCACCGACTGGCGCTTCACCGCCGCCGATGCGAGAATCACGCGCATGCGCCTCGGGCTGTCACCAGGAGTCTGGTGGTGGATCATGGCTGAGCGCGAACGTTCCTAGCAGTGGGTAGCGTGTACACCGAGCGGTTGGTCTGGTCGCGCGTCTGGTGGTTCGTGATCTTCAGCCCGCTCATCCTGGTCCTGTTCTTCGTCGCTTCAGCCGCGTCGCGGGGGCGGGAGTCGGGCGTCGCCGAGGCCGGCGTCCTTGCGCTGCTCTTCCTCGCACTCGCCTACGCCTTCCGCGCGCTGGAGATCACGATCGACGATCATCAGCTCACGATCGGCTTCCCCGTCTACCACGATCGCGTCCCGCTCGACCAGATCATCGCCTGCCGGCGAATCAGGTATCGCTGGTGGGAGTTCGGCGGGTACGGCATTCGCTGGGGCCGGCGCGGCAAGATGTTCAACGTCGGCGGCGATGGCGGCCGCGCCGTCGAACTCACGCGCCGCGGCCGCGGCGCCCTGCTGTTCTCGTCGCGCAACCCCGAGGCGGTCTGCGCCGCCATTCACGCCCGCCGCCCCGACGTTGCGCCGGAGTGAGGGCCCAGCACTGAGGACCGCCGGACGCCGGACACCACACCAGGGACGGCCTTCCGCCACCCACCCTGGGCGCGCAATGAGCGGTGCCCCCGACCTGATGAATCCCACCCCTTCGGTGTACCTTCCGCGTGAAGCCCGCTCTTCCCGTGGCGCTCACCGTTCGGCCGCCGGTCAGTCGAGCGGCGGGCGGTGCTGGGCCCAGGGCTGCGCGGCTTCGAAGCCGGCGGCGGCGCGGAGGACGGTCGTGTCGGCGTGCCAGCGCCCGACGATCTGGAGGCCGACTGGCAGACCGTCGCGCGTGAATCCGCAGGGCACCGTCGCGGCGGGCTGGCCGGTCAGGTTGAACGGGTAGGTGAACGGCAGCCGATCGAACATCGTCGGTGTCGGGCGGCCGGCGATCTCCCGCGGACCCTCGTTCGGGCCAGGCTCCTTCGACCAGGCGCCGACCGGCATCTGGGGCGTCAGCAAGAGGTCGCACGTCTCGAAGAAGCGGCGGGCCTGCTCGTAGAAGGCGGTGCGGGCCAGCAGCGCCTGGCTGTGCTCGATCGCCGAGAGCCGCCTGGCGTTTGCGATCATCTGGTGCAGCGTCGCCTCGGTCCACTCCGGGCGCTCCTCGGCGCGCCCGCTCTGGCGGCCGCCCTGGCTGACTTCGTAGATCGTCTTGTGGAAGTCGCGCGGGTCCGGCCAGCCCGGGTCACGCTCCTCGATCTGACACCCGAGCTCCCGGAACCGCCGAGCGGCCGCCTCCGCGATCGAGCGCACCTCGGCATCGACCGGCGCGTACCCGAAGTCGGCGCTCCAGACCACCCGCAGGCCGGTGAGTGCCGGCACCGAACCATCGCCGTCACAGGCGGCCAGGTAGTCCTCCGGCGGGGCGTCAATCGAGAGGGGGTCGCGCGGGTCCGGCCCGGCCATCGCCTGGAGCAGCAGCGCGGCGTCGCGAACGGTCCGGGTCATCGGCCCGTTGTGCGCGCGCGCCGCCCAGATGTCGGTCGTCGGGGCGAACGGAACCCGACCGAACGACGGCTTGAAGCCGAACACGCCGCACAGCGCGGCCGGTATGCGGATCGACCCGGCGCCATCGGAGCCATGCGCGAGCGGCCCGAGGCCGGCCGCCACCGCGGCGCCGGCGCCGCCCGACGATGCGCCGGAGGTGCGGTCGAGCCGCCAGGGGTTGCTGCACGGCGGCCCGAGGAAGTTGTCGCACATGTCCTTGTAGCCGAAGTTCGGGGTGTTCGTTTTGCCGAGCAGCACGCCCCCGCTCTTCTTCAGCCGCTCGGCCACCACCCCGTCCTCCTCGGGCACGTGGTGCTCGAACCACTTCGACCCGAACGTCGTCCGAACGCCCGCCGTCGGCTCCAGGTCCTTCAGCGAATACGGGATGCCGTCCAGCGGCCCCAACAGCTCACCCCTCGCTGCCCGTCCCTCGGATGCCCTCGCCTGCTCGCGCGCCAGGTCGGCGGTCACCGTCAGATAGGCGTTCAGCCGCGGGTTCAACCGCTCGATCCGCGCGAGCACCGCGTCGGTGATCTCGACCGGCGACAGCTCGCGTGCTCGGATCATGCGGCCCAAATCGGTCGCCGCTGTGTAACACAGATCGGTGGCGTCCACGATGCCCTCCTTGGAGCGACTGGCAAGAGGCGGGAGGCGAGCGCGGGGTGGGACGGTGGGAGCCGATCTGACCGGTCCTCAATCAGCCTAAGTGCAAGAGCGCCGATGTGCCGCTGGGCTCGCTCGGGCGCGTCTGTCGGTCGGTAGTGCCGAGGTGAGGTTCACGATGCCTGTCCCCCGGCGGAGGGCGAGCGCGAGCCGTACAGCTCCTGGACCTCGCTGGCCCGGGGGCCGCGCTTGGCCTGCTGCGTGGCCGGGGACGGGGGCTCGCCCCAGGGCATCTGCCCCATGACCAGCTTGGGCACGTTGATGAACACCTCGGTCCCGGCCCCGCCGGACCACCGCCTCAAGGGGGATGTAGGTGTCCTTCTCGAAGATCAGTCCGCGCGGCACGCGGAGATAGGCCTCGGTCTCTCGCTCGCCTCGACAACCTCCTCGACCGTGCCAATCTCGCCGCGGTCGGAGCCGCGCACCGTGTCGCCCCGGCCGCGCGCACACAGTCTCTTGCAGTGTGGCGTCCACGACGGCCAGGAACTCGTCGACGTCCAGCACGGCGTTGGCGATGAGCGGGTAGCTCAGGTGGACGGACGCCTCGTAGCCGGGGATGCTTTCGCCCCGATCGCGTCCGCGAGGAAGGTGACGTCGTAGCCCTCCTCCATGGCGTGCCGCCCGGGTGCTCTCGCAGCACAGGCTCGCCGTCATCCCGGCGATCACCAGGTGGGTGGTCCCCAGGCGCCGGAGGTGGTCCGGCAGGTCCGTCTCGAAGACGTCGATCCCCTTGTGTGGCAGGAGCACCGTCTCGTCCTCGCGCGGCCGCAGGTCGGGGTGGAAGTCGGCCCCCAGCTGCCGGCCAGGAACATCTTGCGCTCGAACATGAGGCGGTTGATCCCGGATCGGCGCTGCAGCGCCCGCTCGGCGTAGTCCTCCTCGATGAAGGCCATCGGGCCGAACAGGACTGGGATGCCCCGCACGCGCGCCCCCTCGATGGCAGCCTTCAGGTGGCCCACCACGTCGTGCATCTTGACCGTGTTCTTGGCCAGCTCCCAGGCGGCGCCGCCCTCGGAGAGGAAGTCGTTCACCGGGTCGATCACCAGCAGCGCGGTCCGATCAGGCGGGTAGCTGAGCCGTTCCTCCCCTTGGGCAGGTAGGTCGCGCCGTCCTTGCCGTCGCGCCCGAATGCATCCGTATCCAGCATGCCCACCCATCCTCCATGCGGAGCGACGCTGCCGCCGCCCTGTCCATTATCCGCGCCTCGAGCGGGTTCCGCGCCTACCCGCTCGGGGTCCGCCCTCGGAGCCGGGTCACCATGTCCTTGATCTTCCCGGCGGTCTGGCGGGCCATCGCCCCGGCGATGATGGACTCGTCGGGTCCTCCGTTCCGCCCTGCGGGACCGCGAACTGGAGCCGCTCGGCGTAGGGCGGGGCGTCCCATCACGTGCCCTGCGGCGTTCTCTGCGTAGACCTTCCGCGCCTCCTCGACGCTCTTGCTGCCAGTGACGATGTCGTGCATCAGGTTCAGCGTCAGGATGTTCGCCCACCCGCGTCGCACCGGGCCGCCGCCTCGCCCGCGGTGCGGTCAATCAGGCAGCTGCCGTCGAAAGCGGCAATCTCGTCGGCCTTGTCGATGGGCACCGCGTAGTCGATCCACTGGGTGAGGAAGTCGCTGTGCGGGCTGGTTGTGCACGAGCACGTCGCGGGTCACCAGCGTCTGCTTCCAGGGGCCGTTGCCGTACCAGAACAGCTTGGTGTGCGTGGCCTCGTTCGGCGGCCCGTACTGCTCCAGCATCTGCTCCGCCGCCGTCCTGGAGGCCTCAGGCCACTCCGCGATGAGCGCCTCGACCTCGGCCAGGGGCGCCGTGTAGCGGGCACCCTCGGCGGTCTCGTGCTCGCCGCGCAGCTTGTGCCCCATCGCGTCTGCTGTCGCGCCGGCCAGCGCCGCCATCCGCTCGCCGGCCTCAACATCCGCGGGTCCTCGCTCTCGTTCGGTCACGACCTGCACCTCCGTCCGTGCACCGCACGCGTGCAAGAGTTGTACCGACCTGCGCTCCACGGATGCTCCCCCGAAGACTGATCACGCGTCCGGGGCCTCAACCCGCCGGCACGGCGATCAGCATCAGCCCCGCCAGGATCGTCACAGTCACCAGGGTGCCGCGGACCACTGCGAGCGGGGCTCGTCCGGGGTGTAGCGGGCGCCGACGAATGTGCCAACCGAAAGTCCGAGAACCACGCTGGCCAGCAAACGGCCATCCTGCTGGCCGCCCTGCGCGAACCGGACGGCCGCCGAGACTCATGAGCCCCAGCGCCAGCATGGCCGTCCCGATCGAGCGGCGCAGGCTGAGTCGCTTGACGACGAGCAGCCCCACCTGAATCCAGGAGCGACCCCGATGCTCAGAAAGCCGGACATCGCCCCGCAGATGAGTCCAATAGCGACCGAGCCGGGTAATCCGCGCCAGGCTATCCAGGAGGGCGTCTCGCTCGCTCCGCGCCGAGTAACCCGCTCGGCGACGCGTGATCGCACGAACAGCGCCCCGCTCGCTGCCATCAGGACCAGCCCGCTCAGCACTTTGAGCTCGGCTGCCCCGTGGCCAGCGCCAACCTGCCACCCGCGTACGCTCCGACGACCCCGGCCAGGCCGACCTGCCAGCCGATCGCCGGATCGACGTTGCCCTCGCGGAAGTGACTCCAGGACCCTGATACGCTGGAGGTGAACATCGCCCCGAGCGCCGTCCCGAACGCCAGGTGGACGGGTATTCCGAACAGTCCGACCAGGAGCGCCGTCACCAGACCGGCCCCGCCCAGGCCGATGAAGCCCAGGAGCAGGCCCGCGGTCAGCATCGAGGCGGTGATCGACACATCGAGAAAAGGCACGCTCAACCTGCCGTGAACGGGGCGCTAGCGGGCATCACATCGTTCCAGGGCTAGCACATCCTATGTTGGGGTGAAGCAATTGACCGAAATCCCCGGACCGCGCCCCCCTACGCGTTGTCCATAGCACCCTCTAGCGGCGCCGCTGACCACGATGCGGCCACAAGATTGGGACGGCTCTGGCGATCATCGAGTTGCTCACCGATCCCAGATCTGGAGGAGTCCGTGCCGGCCCTACCAGCATGCCTGCTGGAGCCAGTCTGGCTCCAGTTCGCCGCCGCGTCCAGGAGCGAGCCGCCGCCGTGCTGATGGAGCGGGTGCATACCCTCGCGCTGGAGGCGTACGAGCGGATGATCGGCCTGGACCTGGAGGACCTGGCCCCCGATGGCTGACTCACCAAGGCACCGTGCGGGAGAGGTGGCGGGGCGCTCGCCCGCGGACCCCGGCAAGCAGGGCCTCAAGCGCTCAATCGTGACGGACGGCGGCGGTGTCCCGCTGCACGTGGTCGCGGCCGCGCCAATCGGCCCGATGCGCCGCTGCTGGCGGGGAGTCGCTGGAGGGTCGAGCGGACCCACGCCTGGATGAATGGCTACGGCATGCTGCGCCGCTGCACCGAGAAGCGCCGCGCGGTGGCCGACTACTACCTGTTCCTGGCTGCCGCGCTGGTCGTCGTCCGCCAGCTGATCCAGCGCCTCCGCGCCCGCTACCGCTGGCCCTCACGCCCCACCACCCGCCGCCTCAAGTAGCGCCTATTGCCGGTCGCTCCAGGGCGTCCGGGTATCCTGGCCGGCGCAGACGTGCCCATGATGGCCCGTCCACGGTGCATCGGGCAAGCGTCAAGAGCACCGTCCCCACATGGCGGAGGCGGGCGGCGACTATCCCGGCAGCCCCTCCTGGACCTCGGCCAGCGAGGCGTCGAGGATATCGCACATCTCGTCCACGTCGGCGCGGGTGGCGACCAGCGGCGGACTGAGGGCGACGAAGTCGTTCCCGCAACGGAAGATCAGGCCACGCTCGCGCGCGGCGCGCTCAACCCGTTTGCCGGGCTTGATCTCGGTCGGGAAGGCAGCGCGGGTCTGGCGGTCGGCCGCGAACACCAGCCCCTGGAGCAGGCCAGCCCCCTGGACGGTGCCGATCATCGGGTAGCTGGCCTGCATCGCCACCAGGCGCTCGCGCATCCGCTCACCCATCTGTCGAGCGTGCTCGACCAATCCTAGCTCGACCATCTGACGGACCGCGGCCAGGCCGGCGGCGCAGGCCACCGGGTTTCCGCCGTAGGTGTGGCCGTGGTGGAACTCGACCCGCTCTTCGGCGCGGCCGAGAAAGGCGCGGTTGACGTGGTCCTGGATCAAGACCGCCGCGAGCGGGGCGTACCCGCTGGACATGCCTTTGCCGCAGCAGAGCAGGTCCGGCACGACGCCGTAGTAGTCCGCGCCGAAGTTGGTCCCGAGGCGTCCGAACCCGGTGATGATCTCGTCGAAGATCAACAGCACGTTGTAGCGGTCGCAGGTCTCGCGGAGCCGTTCGAAGAACTCCCGCGGCGGTACGACGAACCCCGCAGAGGAGATCGAGATCGGCTCCATGATGACCGCCGCGACCGTCTCGGGGTCCTCGGCCGCGATCGTCCTGTCGAGGATCTCCGCGCAGGTGATCCCGCAATCGTCCTCGTAGCGCTTGCCGTAGGGGCAGTGATAGCAGTCTGGCGGGTGGACGTGGAGGAACCCGCCAAGCAGTGGCTCGAAGACCGACTTGCGCTCCCAGCCGCCGCCCGCCGACAGCGCGCCCATCGTTCCGCCGTGATAGGCACCGTACTTGGCGATCACCTTGTACTTGCGCGAGTGGCCGGTCTGCTGGTGGTATTGTCGGGCCATTTTCATCGCCGCCTCGGTCGCCTCGGAGCCGCCGGACAGCAGCTTGACCGCCCCGAACCCCGGCGGCGCGAAGTCGAGGAGTGCCCGCGCGAGCTCGATCGCGGCCGGGTTGGTGCCGTGGAGCGGTGGCGCGAAGGCCAGCCTCTGGAGCTGCGCGGTCATCGCGTCGACGATCGCCCGATTGCCGTGGCCCAGGCTGACGGTGAAGACGCCGGCTAGGCCATCGATGTACTCGCGCCCATCGGTGTCGCGGATCCGGATGCCGTCCGCCTCGGCGACGACGAACGGGTCGCGCGCGAATTCCTCCATCTGCATGAAGTCGAGGACCAGGCCGGACACGTCGTGATGCGGTGCAGCGTCGAGCATCGGTTGCCCCTCCAGGCGGCGGGCGTTCCTGACGTTAGCCCAGCCCCAGCAACGTCAGGGTATCCCGTTCGACGATCCGGTGCAGCGCCTCCTCGGGGACGCGCGGCAGACCCGTGCCTTCGACCACCCGGTTGACGGCCAGCAGCCCGTCGATCGTCTCGCGCGGGGTCGTCACCGGATAGTCGCTGCCGAGCAGCAGCTTGTCCAGGACGTTCCACTCGGTGGCCAGGCGGAGCCCCCCGTACTGCGACCAGGGACGGTAGAACTGGGCCGAGACGTCGGCATAGACGTGGGGATGCTTGCGGATGACCGCGATCGTGTCGGCGTGCCAGGGGTGGCCGAGGTGGGCCATCACGATGCGCAGCTCCGGGAAGGCGATCGCCACCTCGTCCATCACCAGCGGGTGGGCGTAGCGGAGCGGCGCCGTCCGCATCGGCGAGGTGCCCTGGTGGAACACGATCGGTAGCCCCAGGCGCTGGGCCGTCTCGAAGACCGAGAATGCCGGCTCGCCGAGCGGATCAAAGTCCTGGTAGTTCGGTCCGAGCTTGATGCCCCGCAGGCCGAGATCCTGGGCGCAGCGCTCGATCTCCTCGACAACGCCATCCTCGTCGGGGTGGACCGACATGAACCCGATCAGCTTGTCCGGGTAGGCGCGGGCGAACGCGGCCGTTCGGCTGTTGACGTCGGTCTCGTCGTCATAGCGGAATCCGGTGCCTTCTCGACCGGCCGCCTCCGCGCCGTCGATCAGGCGGATTCCGAACACGCACGCTCGGTCGACCGGCTCCATCGCTGCCAGGTAGTCGTCCCAGCTCACCGCGGCCTCGACCACCCGGTCCGGCCGCCAGAGCGCGTTTGGCTGGCGCTCGGACGCGGGCACCGGCGTACGATGGGTCGGAGTGTGGGTGTGGACGTCGACGATCATCGGACCTGCTCCTCAGAGTCTTGTTCGTCCAGGTCTGCTCTTACGGGCCCTTCACCACCTGACCGCCGTCGATCACCATGATGTGCCCGGTGGTCCACGCCGATTCGTCGGCGCCGAAGTAGACCGCGGCGTGTGCGATCTCCTCCGGCTCGCCGACCCGCCGCATCGGCACGCGCTGGCTGGACCGTTCGAGGCGCGCCCCGCCGTCGAGCGCCGGGTCCATCATCTCGGGGTTCATCGGCGTCCGCACCGCGCCAGGGCAGATGCAGTTGACGCGAATGTTGTGCGGGGCGTAGTCGTAGGCCGCCTGGCGCGTAAGCTGAATGATGCCGCCCTTGGCAGCGGCATACGCGGCGAAGCTCTCGAAGGCGACCAGCCCCTGGACTGAGGCCGTGTTGATGATCGAGCCGCTGCCCTGCGCGAGCATGTGCGGCAGGGCGTACTTCATCCCGCGGAAGACGCTTCCCAGGTTGACGCTCAGGCAGCGAGTCCAGTCCTCTTCGGTCGTTTCGTGGACCTTCCCGTAGAAGTTCACCCCCACGTTGTTGAACATGACGTCGATCCGCCCGTGCGCTCGGACGGCGCTCTCGACTAGCCCCTCCACGTCGCTCGCGCGGGTCACGTCACACCGAACATACGTGCCCTTGGCTCCGGTGTCGCGGATCATCCGGACCGTGTGCTCGGCCTCCTCGTCGTTGACGTCCCCGATGACCACGCTCGCGCCCTCCCGGCCGAACAGCACGGCCGACGCCCGACCAATGCCAGTGGCAGCGCCGGTAATCACGGCGACCTTCCCTTTCAAGCGCACCCGATCTGCCCTCCTCGTGGCTCTCCGATAAGCGCCTGACCTCTCACGCAGCGCTCCTTCGTCAGCGGCCCCGCCGGCGGGGCCGTGAACGACACCCCGCGGGTACGGCACCGCGGCGGCGCAAGGGCCAGCCCGGTCGGCCGCCGGGTACGCCGCGACTGTCCGTGCCGGGCTCGTCCACGTTGCCCATCACGCCGACGATGATACGCGCAGCAGGTGGCAGAACCGCCCACCCGGTAACACGTTCCAAGAGCGATGCGCCGCGTTGTTGCCGTGGCCCTGATCCTCGGACTCATCGCAGGACACGCGGCCGGGCCGGCCCGTGCCGCGTCGGTGCCGGTGGCGGTCCTGGGTGAGCAGTTCGTCGACGCCGCCGGCCAGCCGGTGTTCGTCGTCGGGGCCAACTACGAGGGGCCCGCCGATCGAGCCTGGCAGATGTGGGACGAGGGTCGGTTCGACGCGGAGCTGATCGCCCGCGACTTCGAGCGGGCCCGGGCCGCGGACCTGACCGTCCTGCGGGTCTTCGTCCAGCAATCTCTGGCCAACGACGTGCGGGCTGGACGTTGGGCCAAGCTCGACCGGGTCCTCGAGTTGGCCGACGGCTACGGCCTCAAGCTGATCCTGACCTTCGCCGACTACCCCGAGGCCGACCCGTCCAGATTGGCCGCCGTCGACGCGGCCGTCGCGGCGCGCTACCGGGGCCGGCCGACGATCTTCGCCTACGACTTAAAGAACGAGCCTCGTTTCGGGGATCTGGCGCTCGCCATCTACCCGGTCGACATGACCCCGCCGCTCCAGGATTCGCGGCTGGTCGCGGCGGTCGGCGAGACGGTGCCTCGTCCGGAGATCGGCGAGTACCGAAGGTCTGAGCAGGGTCAGCGCGACATCCCCCGACGTCTGAGCGACGACCAGGCCTACGTCTACGCGAACGCCCTGGCAGCCTACCGCCAGTTCCTCCAGGACGCCCAGGCGTGGGCCCGCGCGCGCGGCGACACGACGGCCGGCTACATGCTCTCCCGGGACTCAGATACCTGGTACGCGCTCAAGGAGGCGCTCAACGGTACGTTCGCCGCCTGGCTCACGCCCCAGATGGCGGCGATCCGAGCCGTCGATCCGGACCGCCTGATCGCGGTCGGCCACGTCGACGCGGTCATCGCGAGCCTGCCGGTCAACGACTGGCTCGATTACCGTGCGCTGCACCTGTACCCGTCCGCGTCGAGCGAGGGGATCAGGCTGAGCATGGCCGTCTTTGACGACGTGCGGGCGGCCGTCCCGGGCAAGCCGCTGGTGCTGGGCGAGTTCGGCTTTTCGAACGCCACCGTGGACGAAGAAAGTGGTGCGGCGCTCGAGGCGGACATGGTGCGCGTGGCGTGCAATCGCGGCGGGGCCGGCGTCCTCAAGTGGATGCTGAACGACTTTCCGGCCGGGGCCAACCCGCGCGAGAACAACTTCGGGATGTATCGCGGCGATGGATCGGCCAAGCCGGTCGTCGCCGCCCTGCGCGGCCTGGCGTCGCTCACTCCGCTCGACCGTCCGCTCGTCGGCGGGCAGCCGCGCCCGGCCGACTACGACGTCTGCGGCGGCCACTTCTTCACCCAGGCCTCTCAGGCCGGCGATGCCGGCGCCGCGGGGGGACCGGCTCGCTCGGGCGCCGGGTACACCATCACCAATGATGACGGCATGCCCTTCTGGGACGCCTACCGGCAGCTCGGCGGCCCGCCGGCGCTCGGCTTCCCGATCGGCCGACGCTTCCTGCTGGACGGCGTGGTCGTCCAGCCGATGCAGAAGGTGATCCTCGAATGGCGGCCGACCGAGCGGCAGATCGGTGTGCTGAATACCTTCGAGCGGCTGCGCGAGGCCGGCCGCGACGGCTGGCTCGAGTCCGAGCGGCAGATCCCACCCGCGCTCGACTGGTCAGCCGACGCCGGGTTGCCCTGGGAGCGGTTGCTGGAGCGGCGCCTCGCCCTGTTGGATGGTAGCCAGAGTCTGAAGGCTCGCTACATGGCAGAGCCGGACTGGCTGCACCGCCTCGGGCTGCCGGTCTCCGTGGCTGACTACCCGGACGTCCAGGTCGTTCGGGCAGAGCGGGCCGTGCTTCAGCAGTGGAAGCGGGCGGTGCCCTGGGCCCAGGCGGGCGAGATCACCGTCGCCAACGCCGGCGAGATCGCCAGGGACGCGGGCCTGTTCCCGAGCTGGGTCAGCCTGCCCGAGCTTGCGCCCTGACCCGCCCGTAGCCAGGATCGCTCGACCTGGGTCTCCCCGAGAGGCCGCGCCAAGCGTCGTGTGCCGTCCGTCGTGCGCCTCACGCCGATCATGACCTTCCAGACGTAGGCGTTCCAGGCGTAGCCGCGGCGCAGGTCGCCGGGCACGCCGCCGAAGTA
>JAUJPG010000014.1:98322-123925 GCA_030447245.1 Chloroflexota bacterium
CGTAGGCGTTCCAGGCGTAGCCGCGGCGCAGGTCGCCGGGCACGCCGCCGAAGTAGCGACTAGTGGGGTCAGTCACCAGGTACTCGTGGAGCGTCCACTCGTCGCGGACTTCGGCACGCAGGCGGGCGTCTAACAGCTCGGCGGCGCCGGGGATGCCGTGGCGCAGCGCGCAGCCGAGCGCCAGCGCGTCGTAGAGCAGCCAGCTCGCGCCGTTGTGATAATGCCCCGGCTCATTACCGTGGCTCGGGACAAACCAGCTTGGCGGCATGAACGCGCCGTCCAGCTGGCTGGCGACGCGGAAGCCAAGCAGCGCGCCATCGCGAAAGACGACGCGGCGGAAGCCGGCCAGGGTGCTCCGAACCTGTTCGGAGTCAAGGAGTGGTCGCTCGAAGTACCGCCACGCCAGGTAGTCGCCGACCAGGCTCGACACGTCGCGCAGAGTCGTGTCTCGGGAGAGCGTCAGCGTGCCGAGCCGCGGCTGGTAGAGTGCGCGGTAGGTGCCGGCAGCCGCGTCGATCCGGTCCGGCGGCACGGCGGCGCCGAGCTCGGCAGCGGCGCGGAGCGCCACCGCGACAACGCCCTGGGTGTAGGCGACGACGTCCGGGCGAGCCAGCGAGAGCGTGTCCAGCCACCAGCCATCCGGACCGGCTCCCGTGCGGTAGGCGCCGTCGGCAGGATCCAGACGGCCAAGGAGAAAGCTCGCCGCGCGCTCCAGTGCGCTTGCCGGGCCAGCGTCGACACGCCAGCCGGCCCGGGCGAGGTCCAGGCCGAGCAGGATGAACAGCGCGGTGCTCTCGTCGTCGCGCATGTGGCTGATCCCTCCGTCGGCGACCCGGAGGCTGGTCGGCAGTCGCCCGTCGCCGGCCTGAACCGCCGCGAAGCGCGCGAAGGTCAGCGACGCTAGCTCGGGGTCGTCGAGCGCGCCGAGCGTCCAGTACGCGTCACGCAGGTAGCACTCGGCGGCGTAGGCAGCGCTCGGGATCAGCCAGCCACCTGAGTTGATGTTGATGTGGGCGGTCCAGAGGCAGAGCTGGACGAACCGCTCGCGGCTGTACGGTTGGGCAACGGCCGCCGCTGGAGCCGCAAGCGCGAGCCGCGCCCCCGCGCCCAGTGTGCCGACGGCCAGCGCCGAGCCTGCACCCAGGCATAGCAGGCGGCGGCGGCTCAACCGGCTGACAGGCTTCTGCAACGGCAACGCTCCAGCGCCGCTCATTCTACGTCCTGTTCGCGTCTGATCACACGACCGGCGCCTGCCGTTCGCCCGACGCGAGTGAGGGCCCGCCAGCTAGTGAGACGCGCGCCTCTTCTTGGCCGCGCACTCGCGCCCGGGGCCGTACCGTGCACCGTGACGATGCTGTGAGCGCAATCGGCCCCCCGCGCCATGCTGCGTGGCGTACGGTGGAGCGCCAGGAGCGCGCCGTGCGACCTGGCGCGCTCGGAGGAGGGTGCCGCGGGTGGATCCGCTGGTGGTCGGGCTGGTGCTCGTGGTCGCCTTCCTCGTGATTTCCCAGGCCGCCGCCGCGACCGTCTCCGGGGGGCGTGAGCGCCCGCCCGAGGACGACGCAGCATCCAGTCGAGCGGCGCCAGAGGCGCTGCCATCCGCGCGCTCCGCGCCGGAGGCTCCGAGCCCCCCGCCTCGGCGGCGCTGGATCCGAGTCCGCGACCATGTCACTGGCGAAGGGGCCATGGAGGCACGCTCGACGGCAGTTCGCCTCACCCCTGCCGTTGGAATCATCCTCCTCCTGTGGGCCGTGCTGCCCGAAAATCACTCGGCGATTCGATCGGTGCACGAGGCCAACCGTCCTGCCGCCGACGAGGCGAACGACGGCGGCCTGATCGACCTGCTCTCCGAGGAGCCATCGCGCACTCGGCCGACGCCGACATTCGCGGCGGAGACTCGGACCGAGCCGGTGGCCGCCATCATGGTGCCGACGGCCGAGCCAACGGACGATCCGGCCGAGATCGCCGAGTCGACGGACGATCCGGCCGAGTCCTCGGGGACGGCTGATCCAGCGCACGACGAGATGGCCAACGCGGCTGACGACGCCACCCTGGGGGCGGATGCAGTCAGGCCCGAGCCGTCGTCGCATGCACTCGGCGACATCCAGCCGCCGATTCCGAGCCAGCGATCCGGCGTGTCCGCGGCGCCTCCACGCCAGGCGCTATCGACGCCGACCCCCCGCTCGGTGATGGTGGCCGGCGCGACTGCGCTCCCGCGGTCGCCGGGCGCAACTCCGATGGCCGTTGCGCGGCTCGCTCCGTCCACGCCGCGCCCGGCCGCCATCCGGTCCCTGGCGCTCGCGACGCCGACCCGCACCCCGGCTCTCCGCTCGACCACCACTGCCGCGCGCGCCAGCGTGACCCCAGCCGCGGCGCCGCTTCGCCTTGCCGAGCCCGCCGTCCCGACGGAGCCCGGGGTGAGCGGAGGAACCGGTAAGCCCTGAGGTCCGACGTGAGGCTCGGGCCTGCTCGACGCCGACCGACCGGTGCGCTACTCCAGGACCGCCGATCGGCCTGCTCCGTCACGGCGCTCGACGGCGGCAAGCAAGCGCTCGAAGGAGCCGAAGCGGACGCGGTAGTCCTCCTGGCTGCGGCGGATCACCTCGTGGGCCTCGGCGCGGCCGTAGACGTGGGTGATCTCGGTCTTTCGGTGCGCCGAGCCTGGCGCGTCCTTGTACGTCAGGAAGTAATGTCGGAGCCGCTCGACAACGCTGACTGGCACCGATTTCAGGTCGTTCCAGGGGCCGTACACCGCGTCGCTCTGTAAAACGGCGATGATCTTGTCGTCGGCCTCGTGGCCGTCGATCATCCGGAATCCGCCGATCGGGATCGCCTGGAGCAGAATGTCGCCGTGAGAGATCTGCTTCTCTGTGAGCACGCAGATATCGAGCGGATCGGCGTCGCCGATGATGCCCGAGCGGCCGGTCCGCTCCATGCAGCGCTCGGCAACCAGCTCGGCGCACAGTGTCTGGGGGATGAAGCCGTACAGCGTCGGGCAGACGTTCGAGTACTTCTGGGGCCGGTCCACCTTGAGGTACCCGCTGACCTTGTCGATCTCGTACTTGACGGTGTCGGTCGGCAGGATCTCGATGTAGGTGGTCACGACCTCAGGGGCGTGCGCGCCGATAGCGACGCCGTGCCAGGGATGAGCCCGGAACAGCGAGCGCATTGGCCCAAGGGGAGGATCGTCGAGCGTGGGATCGCCGGCGAAAGCGTCGCTTGGCGCAGGTGGCGTTTGATACTCGTCCACGATCTCTCCGTCGGCGCATTGTGCGGGGGCGGCAGGGCCGAAGCGCCGCTTGCCCGCGTGTTAGCTTCTAGCACGCCGGCGCCCGCCGAGGCGAGCATGATCGTGTAGGCGCGGTTGGCCCAGGTGCGACCTGACCGAGTACCGCTGCGACTTCGGGTCAGCCGTGTGCCGCCAAGCGCGAACCGATGGGCGCTCTGGATGGCGGTCCTAGGCTGGCTCGCTCTGGACGTCGGCGCCCTGCCTCGCCAGCTCCGGGTCGTCGCTCTCCTCGGCCGCGATCTGGGCCCCGCTCGGCCCCTCCTCCGAGCCTGGTCCGCTCACCGTCGTAACGTCCGGCCGCGGAGCCTCGCTCGGGCTGCCGCCCTCGCCGCCGGTGGACAATTCTGGCGCGCGGGAAGCGTTGCCCGCCGCCCGACTCGGCGTGTTCCCGATTGGCTCGCTGCTGGTGTCGACTGCCATGGTGTTGCCTCCCGGTTCTCGACCATCTAAGCCTGGATCCTGAGCGCAAGGGTGACCACGCGATCCGCGTCGGTCCCGTAGCGTTGCAGGGCACGCAGTGTACCCGTGCTGGACAGGTCGCCGTCGGCCCCCAGGACTTCAAGGTACCGTGCGGCCGAAAAGAGCGCGTCGACGACGTTGCAAGGGTCGGCTCGGCCGTCCTCATTTCCGTCGACTCCGTAGGCGCGGAACGTCGCCGGCATGAACTGGAAGGGGCCAGTTGCGCCCGAGCCTTCCAGGTTCGCGAGGCAGCCGTCGCTGGCCACACTCGACTCGACAGCGTGCAGCGCATTCAGCAACGCCGGGCTGAGCCCGTGGCGCATGCCGGCCTGCTGGTAGAGCGACCAGGCCAGCTTGGACCCGAACGCCGAGCGCGCGCGGACGCTGCCGGTCTGCTCTGCCCCGGCCGTCCACGCGTTCGTCAGCGCAATGGCCTCGGCGGCCACGATTGCATTCGGCTGGTCCGAAGCGGCTTCGCTGGCGCCAACGCTGCCAACGTCCTCGTCCGCCGCGAGGACTGACGGCAACGCCAGGAGCGCGAGCAGCGTCATCGCCAATGGCACACCCCAGCGGTTGGCCCTGAGGGGGAAGCGGGCGCTGCGGCGGATCGCCTGCCGACGCCGTAGACGATGGGCGCGCGGCGAGCGACGCACCGCGCTCGGAGCCTCGGCTCGCCGAATGGCCATCGGACGACCGGGCGCGCCAGAGCGTAGGAGTACCGCCACCCGCCCGAATCTTGCTGACTCCATCGGCGCACACCGCTTGCACGGAGCGTGCCGGGCTTGTCAGAACGTCTAGGTCCGGCCGTGCCTAGGTCAAGCGACTCGCGGGGACTTCGAAGTCGTAGCTGTCGCCGTGATTGAGGTAACTCACCCGGCGGTCCAACCCGGCCGCATTGACCGCTGCCTGGAAGTCCGCCAGCGGCGACTTGAACACCGTGTAGTCGTTGTAGTGGATTGGGATCGACCTCGTGGGTGCGACGATCTTGATCATCTCGACGCCCTGGGCTGCGTCCATGGTAACCAGGACGCCGAGCACGCGCGTCCCGCCCAGGTGCAGGAGGGCGAGGTCGATGCTCGGATGGCGGCGCGGGATCTCCTGCAGGGCATCGTGGATCAGGGTGTCCCCGGTGGCGTAGAGGCGGAAGGCCGTGATGCCGTTCGGGTCCTGAAACTCCAGTAGGTGGCCGTTGGTTGGGGGTAGCAGCTTTTCGAACAGATCCGGGCCGTGCTTTGCCGGCATCGCGGTGACCCGCAGGCGGGCCTCCCCCTTGTCGAAGGTCGCCGCTTCCCAGGTCCGCAGACCGTGAGTATTACGGAAGCCCTTGTTGCCGAGCGTCGTGGCGGCGTGGGTGGTGGTCACGATCGGCACCGATCGATCGAGCTGCTCCTCGGCCACGCGGTCGAAGTGGTCTTCGTGCAGATGCGAGACCATGACCAGGTCCAACGGTGGCAGCGCGCCGATCTGCATCGCCGGTTCGGTCCGCCGAGTCGAACGGAGGCCGTAGCCGAGTCGGACCTTCTCACCTTTGTGGAGGAAGTTCGGGTCGGTCAGGACGGTGAAGCCGCCGTAGCGGATCAGGGTTGTGGCAGTGCCGATAAAGAGTATCGATCCCTGACTCAGGTCAGCCCTGCTGCCCTCGGCCGACAACCTGATCTCTCGCGGAGTGGCCATGCTCATCACTCCATCATCTGCGAGGTTTGGGCGGTGCGACGCACAATGGGTGCCACCCCTGCTCCTCGGGGTCGGACGCGGCCAGCGACGGGCGGCCGCCTGTTTCAGCGGGCGGCGGTCAGTTGACGACGTTCCTCGGCTGACCTTCGAGGAACGCGATCACGTTGTCGACGGCCCCCTCGTTCAGGAAGTCGATCCCCTCGGGGGTCGCGTCGGCGTTGTGCGGTGTCAGGACAATCTGCCGGGCACGCAAGATCGGCGCATCGGCCGGCAACGGCTCCTGGGTGAACACGTCGAGCGCAGCCCCGCCCAGGTGGCCGGAGTCGAGTGCCTGGATGAGCGCCCCGTCCTCGACCAGCGGCCCCCGACCGGTATTGACCAGGATCGCGCCCGGCTTCATCAAGCCCAGCTCACGCTCGCCGATCAGCCCACGACTCCGATCGGTCAGTTTGACGTGCAGGCTGACCACGTCGGCCCGCCGAAGCAGATCGTCAAGCTCGACGAGCTCGACCCCGAGCTCGCGCCCGCGCTCGGGCGACGGAATGAAGGTCCACCCGACGACGTGCACCCCGCTCGCACGGCCCAGCTCAGCCATCCGCGCGCCAATGTTGCCGAGCCCGACGACGCCGAGCGTCTTGCCGCGCAGAAAGACGTTGTCGACCCGAGTGCCCCAGCGGCCGGCTCGCAGCTCGTCGGTCTGGAACACGGCTCGTTTGGCGCAGGCCAGCATCAAGCCGAAGGCGTGCTCGGCGACGACCGGCGCGGTCTTGCCGGGAATGTTGCACACCACGACGTTTTGCGCCCGCGCCGTCTCCAGGTCGATCGAATCAGTACCGATACCGAAGACGGTGATCATCTTGAGGTTCGGCAGTTGCCGTAGCAGCTCGCCGGGCCACTTCACCGCTCCTCGCGAGTTGAGCAGCACGTGCGCACCCCTTGCCCTCCGCACCTGCTCTTCGGCACTCGTCGGCCGGTCGGGGTACACGATCACATCGCCGTACCGCTCCAACCGACCCAGATGCGCCGACCCCTGGATCTGGGCCGGATCGTCTCCCGGCACCACGATCGTCACCCGCTCCTGCATCGTCCATCCACCTCCCGCGCGGTTCCTCGACAGGCGTCCATGGTAGCCATCCGGACACCTCCGCGCGACGCCCGCGGGTGGCTAGCACGCGTACGCCTCTGACTGGTTAGAATCCAGCTTGTGACGCATCAGCACGCGAATCCCTGGCTCGCGGGTGGCTCGCGGGGCGACGATTACGAAGCGCGCTTCGCCGAACGCGCGGCGGCTGGGCAGGATGTGCATGGAGAGGCGGACTTTGTCGAGCGTCTCGGCGTCAGCTCTGTGCTCGATGCGGGCTGCGGTACCGGGCGGGTAGCGCGCGAGCTTGCGCGCCGCGGCCTGGACGTGATCGGCGTCGACCTCGACCCGCGGATGCTCGAGACCGCTCGCCGCCTGGCGCCCGAGATCGAGTGGCACCAGGGCGACCTGGCGTCGGTCGACCTGGGTCGCCGATTCGATGCGGTAGTCATGGCCGGGAACGTCATGCTGTTCTTGACGCCCGGCACCGAACCCGCCGTCGTACGTAACACCGCGCGCCCCCTGGCGCCGGGCGGGTTGCTGGTCGCCGGCTTCCAGCTTGGGGGCGCCGGACCGGCGGGCGGGCGGGCCGGCGTCCTCACGCTCGAGCACTACGACGCGCTCGCGGCAGACGCGGGGCTGGAGCTGACGGGGCGCTGGGCCACCTGGGACCGCGCGGTCTGGCGGGTCGGCGGTGACTACGCCGTGTCGGTCCACCAGCGTTCTACGTCGGCGCGGTAGGTGTCGAACGAGAACAAGCCGGAGCGTGATCGGGGCGGTGTAGCGCCACGCGATCCGGCGCCGGCTGGACGCACTTGGTCGCCAGGCGTATAGTACGGGGGTTCTCCGGCCCGGACGCGCATTCTAGCCTCGGACGGGCGCGACAATCGTACCGAGGGATCGAGCGGGAGGAAGGAGCTTGCTCACGCCGACACCCCCACACGCGAGCGGCGATCGATTCTCCAATGACGAGGAGGCCGGCCGCTACTACCTCGATCTGCTCCGCGATGGGAGTGGGGTGCAGAAGATCGAGGCTCGCTTCGGCCTGGCACGTGTGTTCGAGAATCGCGGCGACCTTGCCGCGGCGGCCGAGCTGTACGAGGCGAATGCGCGGGCCGGTGTGCGCGACCCCGGCCTGTACCTGCACCTGTCATCGTTGTACCGGCGGCAGGATCGGGCAAACGAGGCCGGCGCGGCGCTGGCGTTTGCCGAGAAACTTGGCACCGCGACCGGCGGTCGACCCCGCCGCGCCGCGACCGCGGTCCAGCCCCGAGCCACTCCTGAGTCGGCTGGAAGTCGCCGCACCGCCGTGCTGGCCTTGTCCTCGCTCGCCCTGCTTCTTGCCGGCGGCGCCTTCGCCGCCATCGGCATCCCGTCCTCACTGACCCTCTGGACAACCGGCTCGTCCGACTCGGCCGCGTCCGATCCGCTTGTGGCGGCCCAGAGCACACACTCCGAGCCGACGGCCGTCTCGTCAGTTGGCGGGACCACGGCGGGCGGCACCGCCACCGCTGTCGTGGGGGGGCAGCCCGCGGAGTCGGGGCAGCCCACCGGCTGCACCTTCATTCTCGGATTCGCGGATCTGCGCCGCGCGGTCGGACCGGACGTCGTCGGCGATTGCATCGAGGACCAGGAGTACGCCGAAAACGGCGATGCTCGCCAGCGCACCACCGGTGGCGAGCTGGTCTGGCGCAAGACCGACAACCGCTCGGCATTCACTGATGGATCCCGAACCTGGATGATCGGTCCGAGCGGGCTCCAGTCGCGGCCGAACGAGGACCGCTTTGCCTGGGAGCCATTCCCGCTGCCGCCGGTGCTGCCCGGCTCGGTCCTGCCGGCCAAACGGCTGGTCACCTACTACGGCAACCCGCTCTCCAAGCAGATGGGCATTCTCGGCGAGATCCCGCCGGATGAGATGATCCAGCGGCTGAAGCAGCAGCTCCAGGCGTACGCCGCGGCGAATCCCGAGCCTGCCCGCCCGTTCCAGGGAGCGCTCGAGCTGGTCGCGATCGTTGCTCAGGAGGACCCTGGACGCGACGGCCTCTACCGATTGCGAATGGACAGTGAGGTCATCGAGGAGGTCATCGGCTGGGCCGAGCAGAACAACTTCCTGATCATCCTGGACATCCAGGTCGGCCGGAGCGTCGTCGCGCCGGAGATCCGCTCATTGCTGCCATTCCTCCGTCGGCCGAACGTCCACCTGGCGCTAGACCCCGAGTTTGCAATGCGACCGCACGAGAAGCCAGGGGAGGAGATCGGTAGCCACGACGCCGACGACGTCAACGTGGCGATCGACATGCTCGCCGAGCTCGTCACGGCCGAGAACATCCCGCCGAAGGTGCTGCTGGTCCACCGCTTCACCGAAAAGATGCTGACCAACTACCGCAAGATCAAGGCGGACTCGCGCGTCCAGGTCGCGGTCATCATGGACGGCTTCGGCGCCCCAGCGCTCAAGATCGATCACTACAACGCCTTCGTCGCCTTCCAGCGTGTCCAGTACACCGGCATCAAGCTGTTCTACAAGCAAGATAAGCCACTCATGTCGCCCAAGGACGTCCTCAGCCTTGAGCCGACGCCCGACATCGTGATCTATCAGTGATCGCCCACTCTCGTTGCCGAAGTGCTGCGAGGACTCGGGCTGAACGCTGATCAGTCCGCGATGGCGGCCTGGGCGACGATGCGCTCGAGCCCAACGCGGATGAGTAGCTCGCCCGGAACCCCGTTGCGGACGCCGTACGCCTCGGCCCGGTCCGCGCCCATGTAGCGTCCGCCGATGCGGGTGGCCCAGTGTCGAAGCTCCGCTAGATCCTCGCTGATCCTGACCGTGCCCTCGATCGTCACGAACGCGAACGGCGGGCGCTCGTCGTCCACGCACAGGGACACGCGTGGGTCACGCCGAAGTGCCTTGCCCTTGACCGTCGTCTCGCCGGTGGTGAAGACCAGGGTGTGACCATCCAGGTCGAACCAGATTGGTGCGACGTGTGGCCGGCCATCCTGGCGCACGGTCGCCAGCTTCGCCGTGCGAGTTCCCGCGAGCAGGAACTCCCGCCACTCTTGTTCAGGCATGACGCGCATCGACGCCTCCTCTGGTGACTGGGCCGATGGCCATCGGCCCAGTCACCTACCTCGCCAGCACCACTCAGACTGCGATCTGGCCGGCCCGACCGTAGGCGCGATCCAACAGCTCGTACACCGCCAGATGTACGGGCGGTGCCGTGCCGCTGGCGAGCGCCTGGTCGAACGCACGCAGAGTATCGGTGCGAAGGGGCGTCTCGCGTTCGAGCAGGCACCGATCGTCGTGCAGCGTGCGGAAGCGGAAGAAGCTGCCGTCGACGTTCTCCCAGCGCAGACGGCCGCGCTCCCCTTCTAGCTCCAGGGCCATTTCCGTGCACGGGCGGTTCGCGTTCCAGCTCGTGTCCACATGCATGCGAACCCCGTCCAGGCGCAGCACCAGCCGGGCGGCGTCTTCGACCTGCAGACCTTGCGTGTGTGACAGCTCAGCCCGCTCCAGCACGGTCACTGCCGGGTGGAGCAGGTCCAACGCCAGGTCGAGCAGGTGGACGCCTAGGTCGACGAGGGCGCCACCGCCGCTCAGCCGCGGGTCGAAAAACCACCCTTTGCCGGGGCCGTAGACGTTGTGAAAGGCGCCGCTGATCCGCCGCGGCAGGCCAATGCTAGGGAGCGCCTCGCGAAGCACCCGAACAGTGTCCAGATAGCGGTAGCTGTAGTCGACGAAAAGGAGCTTGCCGGCGTGGTTTGCGGCGCCGACCGTGGCACGGGCATCCCCGCCGGTGAGCGCCAGCGGCTTCTGGACCAGGACGTGCTTGCCGACTGCGAACGCCGCCTGAGCTTGCGCTACGTGGAAGGCGTTCGGCGTACAGATCACGACGGCGTCAACGCCGGGTGCTCGGAGCAGCGCCTCGTACTCGGTCCCGTGCCACGCAGCGTCGTAGTCAGTCGCGACCACGGCCGCCCGGGCGGCGTCGACGTCCTGGACCGCGGCAAGGCTAAACCGCGGGAACGCGGCCAGCTCCTTGATCAGCGATTCGCCGAGCCAACCTGCCCCCGCGAGGCCGAGCCCTATGTGGTCCATGGTCCTTCCGAGCTGTCTGCTCGATCATGGATCGGGGGCGTCACGAATCCCACGGCAGGACCACGCCTTTCACGTAGCCGGGGGGGCGGCGGGCAGCCCAGTCCAGGGCCTCGCCCAACTGGGCCAGCGGCCAGCGGTGAGTGATCAGCGCCGACAGGTCGAGGCGGTGCTCGCGGACGGCACGCAGGCCGTCGTCGAGGCCGCGCAGGTACGCTTCGGGCCGGCGCTCGTGAGCATTGATGACGTCGATCCCCTTCCAATTCCAGGATTGCATGTTGACCGTACGCGGACCATCGGCATGGTAGCCGGCGACCACTAGCCGGCCACCGACGGCGGTCAGCCAGGTGGCGTAGTCCAGCGTCTGCTGGACACCGGCCACCTCGATGACGACCGGAAAGCTGTCCCAGAGGTCGTCTGGAACCGACTCGAACCCGTAGCTCGCGTCAGCGCCGAGGGACTCGGCCAGCGCGCGGCTTTCTGCACGCCGTGAGATCGCGACCCAGGATCCGCCGGCCGGAAAGAGCAGGCGAGCAATCAGCGCGGCGAGATAGCCGAAGCCGACGACGGCCACGCGGTCCTCGGGTCCAACTCGAGCACGCCGGACGACGTTCGCGGCGCACGCCAGCGGCTCGCCGAGGACGATCGCGTCGCCGAAGTCCGGCGGGACGGCGACCAGCTCGTCGGCCCGCGCCAGCGCGTGGCCGGCGTAGCCGCGCTGGACGAGGCCGGTCACTCTCGTGCCGGGTTGCGGCGCCGTGCTGGCCGCGCCGGACCCGAGCGCGGCCAGCTCGCCCCAGACTTCGTGTCCAGGCGCTCCGTCGGCAAGCGGGTACTCGACACCCTCCACCCCCTTCCAGGCGTTCAGGTCAGAGCCGCAAACCCCACACGCAAGCACCTTGACCAACGCCTGGCCATCCTCCAGGGTTGGCAAATCGGCGTTGACGACGTCGACGGTGTGAGGTGCCGAGAGGCGGGCGGCGAGCACGACCTCATGATGCCTGATTCCCGCGTCCGGCGATCTGTCGACGCGCGCCCGAGCGTGACCCGATGATGGCTGCCTGCTCGGACAAGGCGAGTCGACGAAACCGGACTAGGCAGCGACGATCGCCTGCTCCGCCGCCAGCCCGGCCACTGCCGCGCGGTACCCGTCGAGGGTGCCGATGTCGTGGTAGCGTTCGCCAGCCGGGATGCCCAGGGCACGGCCACCACGGCGCAGATAGGCGTTGACCAGCGTTCCGACGTATTCGTCGCCGCGGCCGACGTCGCTCCACAAACGGTGCAAATCGACAAAGGTCCGCCGGGGCATGCCGAATGCGCCCCAGACCCAGTGCGTGGCAGGATTCGGAGATTTGACCTGGATCTCGGTGACCATGTCGCCTTCGGTGACGACGGCGTCGAACCGTTCCGGCTGTTCGACCGGGAAGAGCAAGAAGGACAGGTCGTTCGGAGGCAGGTGAGTCAGTCCGTCAGTTGGAAACCAGACGGTGTCCGGCAGGCCGACGACCACCTGCTCGTCCTCTCGGGCCAGCGGCAAGGCACGGAAGATCGCATCGCACAGCCCGACCGGGCGATCCTGCACGACGTAACAGAAGCGCCGCGCCTCTGGGTGGCGAGCGTAGTACGGGATGATGTCCGTCTTGGTGGGCGAGATGACGAAGCAGATCCGGTCTGCGCCGCCGCGGATCATCCGCTCAACCAGGTATTCGCTGACCGCCCTGGGCCGTTCAACACCGTCCTCGTCGAGCCGGCTGCCCACTGGCAGCAGCTCTTTGGAGAATGCGAGCGGTTGGATCCGCGTGGCGGCGCCGGCGGCGGGAACGATACCGAGCACGGGCCTGCCCTCCTCTGGACTAGCTCACGTCGCGAGTAATCGCTTGATGTTCCACCGCCGTGGCGGCGCACGCGGCCTCGCAAGCGGCGACGAGCTCCCGCGCACGGACCGCGGCCGTGTGGGACGCCAGAGTCCGATCGCGGGCCGCTTCGGCGATCCGCGCCAGCTCACGGTCGCTTAGTCCGAGCGCGGCGGCCGCCGCGTCGGTGGTTGTCGCCACCAGAATCTCCTCGCCGGGTGTGAAGAACTGGTCCAGCCCAGGCCAGCAGTCGCTCAGCAGTGGTGTGCCACAGCTGGCAGCCTCGAAGAGACGAACCGATGGCGAGTACCCGACGCGGACCATCGCCTCGCGCGTCACGTTGAGCGTCAGACGGTTGGCACAGTAGAAGCCGGCGTGCTCGGACGGCGCCAGGTGCCAGCTAACCGCGACGTTCGGCGGCCAATCGAGCGTGTCCGGGAAGTTCGAGCCGATGACGCGAAAGCGCTCGTTAGGGCGGCGGCGAGCGGGCGCGATCAGCAATCGCTCGAGCGCCGCCTGGCGGTCTGCGGCGTACGTCCCCAGGTAGCCAAGCGAGCAGCGGAACTGCTCCAGCGGCTCGACCGGATGGTGGACCTCGGGATCCACCGAGCAGTACAGCGGCACGGCGCGGCGCGCGCCCCAGACGCCCTCCAGATCGCGAAGCACCGGCCCGCCAGTGAAGGTCAGGTACAGGTCGAACTCTGGTATGAGATCCGGCGTGAGATACCGAGCGCCGCGTGCAGTGGCGATCCCGTGGCGTGAGAGCTCGTCGAGGGTGATCGGCGTATCGATGTCGTAGAAGACGTGACGTAGCTCGGGGTACTCCAGCACCAGACGGATGGCCTCTAAGCCGTCCGGGCAGTACGACGTGACCATTCCGACGTCAGCGTCGGCAAGCGCCCGGCGCGCCCGTTGCCGCACGTCGGCCCACGAGTCGTATAGGACCAGCTCGCAGAAGTCTGGATCCGGCACGTCGCGCTCGGCGGCGTAGTACGGGACGTCGCGCTCGAAGAAGGTGACGGCGTGCCCGTCGCGCTTCAGCGCCTTGAGTAGCCCGCGCCAGGTCGTTGCGTGGCCGTTCGCCCAGGCCGACGTGACCGTTAGGCCGAAGATCGCGAAACGCATCCCAGTGCCTCCCGCGGGTGCGTCGCTGTTGAGTAACTCACCCTCGCCGCCTGGTGGCACGACCTATGCCATGCTATGTAGATGATCCGGCACGTTCCACGGGTCACGATTGCATATCGAAGGTCAGCATGAACGCGAACGCCTTGACCTCTCCAGGAGGGTGCGGTTACGGTATGTAGAACCATGCGCGTCGCTGGGCGCGGCCAGCGAGTCGGGAGATGAGCGGTGGCCGCGATTGACGAGTCCTTGCGCGATGCGGTCCAGAGCCTCGGGCCCTGGTTCCACAACCTCCGCCTTGGCCCCTCCGGCATGGTTCAGACCGCACCCGATCACCCCCTCGGCGACTTCCCGGCGAACTTCTGGCACTTCTTTCGACACGTCGTGCCGGAAGACCTCAGCGGCGCGTCCGTGCTCGACATTGGCTGCAATGGCGGTTTCTACTCGTTCGAGATGAAGCGACGCGGCGCAGCGCGCGTCCTGGGGCTCGACCACAACGGTCACTACCTGGAGCAAGCGCGGTTCGCCGCCGAGCAGCTCCGGATGGGGGACATAGAGTTCCGACGGCTCGAGGCGTACGACGTGGATCGCCTCGGGGGGCTGCCGTTCGACTTCGTCCTGTTCATGGGCGTCTTCTATCACCTGCGCCATCCCCTGCTCGCGCTGGAGATCGTTGCAAGCGTGCTGGCGCCGGGAGGTCGCTTGCTCTTCCAGACGATGCAGCGGGGCTCACAGGAGCGAGCCGACTTCGCCGACGACTACTCGATCGACGAGCACGACATCTTCTCCGACGAGCGCTTCCCGCGGATGTACTTCGTGGAGCGATCCTATGCTGGCGATCCGACCAATTGGTGGATTCCGAACGCCGCGGCCAGCCTGGCGATGCTCCGGAGCGTCGGTCTGCGGGTCGTCGAGCAGCCTTGCCCCGAGGTCTACCTCTGTGAGCGTGACCCTGATGCGAGCCTGCCCTTAGGCGCCGCCCCGTTCGCCGCGACCAGGGTCCTGAGCCGTGGCGACCGCCACTCGGACAACGGCGGCGAGGGAACCGTCCCGTGATCGAAGCGGTCATGTTCTGGAACGAACCGAACAACCTGTCTCACTGGAACCGCGACCTTGATCCCCGCTGGGAGCGCTTTGCCGAGATGACCACTCGCGCCGGCGCGCGCCTTGCAGCCATCGCGCCGGGGATGACGCGGGTGCTCGGGGGGATGTCGCCGATTGACCCGAGCTTTGTCCACGCGCTGTTTTCGCGCGGCGTCGGCGAGGTGATCGACGTCGTCGACGTGCACGGCTTCCCGCTGGACTGGAACCACTGGCACATCGAGGAGTGGCCGGCGCGGGTCGCCGCCGTGCGTGCAGCCTGTGAGGGCAAGCCGATCTGGGCCACCGAGGTTGGGGCGTCGAGCTTCGTCTCGCCGAGTCTGCAAGCATGGGCCCTGGACCGAACCGTCGAGCTGCTCCAGCCCCACGTCGAGCGACTGTACTGGTATGCTCTGCTCGACCTTCCAGAGCCGTGGCAGGCCACCACCCGCCACCGCGAGAGCGAGGGCAGCTCCTACTACCGCCATTTCCGGATGGGGGTCTACGACGCCGCCGGGCGCCCCAAGCTGGCCGCCGACCGCCTGAGTGCCCACGTCGGCGGCGGGGTTGGCGTGTGCGAGTGGGTATTCTGGCGTGAGGAGGCCCGCCTGGAACGGATGGTCCGCGGCCTGCACGAGCTTGGCGTCAAGCGCGTACGAACCGGCATTGGCTGGGCCGACTGGGAACGGCCGGGCGCGGAAGTCTGGTTCGATCGAGTCGCCGACGCGCTCTCAGCGTTTGACGTCACGTTGACCCTCTGCTTCACCCCGGCCAGCCGCGGGATCGAGCCTCACCACACCAGCCCGCCAACCGACCCCGACGACTTCGCCGACTTCTGTGAGGCGATCGTACGCCGTTATGCGCGCTCGCCTGGCTCAGGGAGAGACTCGATCGGCGTCGCGGGCGAGGCAGCGCTCGCCCGTGCGGGTACAAACCCTGGTATACCCACATAGCTCGTCTTCTCTGGACCGCGCGCGTGACGCGCTCGCCTTAGTGCGCCGGAGCTCGAGCGATCTGGGCGATCGTCACTCATCTCGTAACCCGGAGGCAGGTCCCGTGCACGTGATCGTGACCGGTGGAGCAGGATTTGTCGGCAGCAACGTGGCCGCGGCGTATCTGCGCGACGGCCATCGAGTGACGGTGCTTGACACCCTCCATCGGCGCGGAACCGAGCGCAACCTGCAGTGGCTCCAGGATTCCGCGCCCGCGGCGGGTGGAAAACTCTTCTTCGTGCGCGGTGACGTTCGCGATGCGAACCTGGTACGGCGCGTGATCGGCGCCACGGACGTCGACCTGGTCTTCCACTTCGCGGCGCAAACGGCGGTCACGACGTCCGTGGCGGACCCGCGGGTCGATTTTGAGATCAACTTGCTTGGGACGCTGAACGTGCTCGAGGCGCTCAGGACCAGCCGCGCGTTCGAGCCACCACCGCTGTTCTTCACGTCGACCAACAAGGTCTACGGCGCGCTGGGCCACCGTGCTGTGGTCGAGACCGAGACGCGCTTCCGGTTCGCCGATCCGGAGCCGGACGGTCGCGGGATCGACGAGTCTGAGCCGATCGATTTTCACTCGCCGTACGGCTGCTCCAAGGGCGCGGCCGACCAATATGTCCGTGATTACTGCCGCATCTACGGCCTGCGGACGGTCGTCTTTCGGATGTCCTGCATCTACGGTCCGCGCCAGTTCGGCACTGAGGACCAGGGCTGGCTCGCTCACTTCCTGATCGCGGTGGCCACGGGTACGCCGCTGACGATCTTCGGCAATGGCAAGCAGGTGCGCGACCTGCTCTATATCGACGACCTGACGCGGGCGTTCAGGTTGGCCGCGGAGAGGATCGACGTAACGGCCGGCAACGTCTACAACATCGGCGGCGGCCCGACCAACAGTGTCTCGATCTGGCGCGAGCTGGGTCCGCGATTGGACGCGGTCTGCGGGGCCGTCCCTCGGGTAATCTGGGACGACTTCCGCCCGGGCGACCAGCCGATCTACGTGAGTGACACCGGCACTGCGCGCCGCGATTTTGGCTGGTCGCCGGTCGTCAAGATGGACGACGGGCTGGCCCGCCTGTGGGGCTGGGTTTCGGACCATCGCGCGATGTTCGAGTCTGGTTCAGCGCCAGGAGCCGCGGAGCCCGCTGGGCCCGGCGCCAACGGCGTGGCAGCCGAGGGCGGCGTCCTCGCGACCGGCGGTGCCCGCTCGGCGGCTCGGTGACCGGGCGTCTCGTGGGCGGGCATTTTCGCCTCCCGCCGCACACCCCTGCTTTGGACTCCGCTGAGCCGTTGCACGTCCTGATGACTGCCGACGTCGTCGGCGGAGTCTGGGACTTCAGCCACGTCTTGGCGAGCGAGTTAGTCAGGGCCGGCCACCGCGTCACGCTGCTCGTGTTCGGCGTGCCTCGAGCCGAGCACGAGCGCCAGGCCGCGGAGGCGGGCGCCACGCTGCTGCACGCACCGCTCAAGCTGGAGTGGATGGCAGACAGCGCTGCCGATCTACGCGCTGCCCAGGAGCTACTCCGACGACTAGTCGATGAGCTCCGGCCACACGTCGTCCACGTCAGCCAGTACGCCACGGCGCGGGAGAAGCTAGGCGTGCCGGTGGTGCTGACTGCCCACAGCGACTTGCTGAGCTGGCGTGCATGGACCCTCGACGGGTCCAAACGCCCGGCGTCAACCGAAGTTTGGGAGAGCTACGCGGGGCTGGTCCAGGCCGGCATCAGCGGGGCTGATCAGACCGTCGCGGTTTCGCGCTTCCTGGCCGACGAGCTACGCGCGCGCTATCCCATCCAGCGGGACGTTTCGGTCATCCACAATGGATGGCCGACGCGCGACGCCGAGCCCACCCCGGTCGGTGAGCGCGCGCGGCTGACGGTGGTCGCCGGCCGGGCCTGGGACGCTGCAAAGAACGTCGATCTGGCGGCCGCGGCGGCCCAGGGATGGGAGCCCGGTCGGGTCGTGCTCGCCGGTGACCTGCGTCATCCAGAGACCGGACGGCCACGCGAGCTCGGCCCAGAGATCGAGCGGCTCGGCCGGTTGAGTCGAGCCGAACTAGACCATGTGCTCGGCCAGGCGCGAGTGTACCTCGCGCCCGCTCGCTACGAGCCGTTCGGCTTGCTGCCGGTCCAGGCGGCTCTGGCGGGCTGTTCGCTCCTCCTTGCCGACCTCCCGAGTTTCCGGGAGCTGTGGAGTGGAGCGGCCCTCTTCTTCCGGTCGGGGGACGCCACGGATCTTCGGCAGCAGTGGACCCGCATCGTGGGCGACGATGTGCTCGGGGCTGAGCTTGCCCGCGCTGCGCGCGAGCGGGCGCGCACCCGCTACGGTTCGACGCGCATGGCCGCCGAGTACGCCGCGCTGTATGCGCGGCTGGTCCAAGCTCGGGCCGCGGCCGTGCGGCCGACCGGACCGGGCCTCTCCATTGAGGTGTCTGCATGAAGTTCGCGCTCTTCTATCATTCGGTCATCTCGGATTGGAATCACGGCAACGCTCACTTCCTGCGCGGGCTTATGCGCTCACTCCGAGCGCGGGGTCACTCGGTGGTCTGCTACGAGCAGGAAGACAACTGGTCGCTCAAAAATCTCTTGCGGGAGGCGCCGAGCTCGATCGCAGAGTTCGCTGCCCGCTTCCCGGACCTGGCCTACGAGCGCTACCGGACGGGCCCTCAGCTCGAAGCAACGCTCCGCGGCTACCTGGAGGACGCCGACGTGGCGATCGTTCACGAGTGGAACGATCCGTTCACCGTCGCCCTCCTGGGTCGTCTCTGCCGCGAGCTAGGCGTGCGCTCACTGTTCCACGACACCCACTATCGGGTTGTCCTGGATCGTGCATACCGCGACCGCCTCGGTCTCGAGCACTTCGACGACATCGTGGCCTACAGCCCCTCGGTGGCTCGTCGCTACGCCATCCTGGGCTTCGGCAACGTCCATGTGGTCCATGAAGCGGCCGACACGACGGTCTTCGGTCCGCTGGGTCTGCCGAAAACCGACGACGTCGTGTTCGTCGGCAACTATGGCGACGGTGACCGCGACGAGGAGATCGAGCGCTACATCCTGGAGCCACGCCAGGCGTTGCCGCATCTCCGCTTTGCGATGTACGGCGTGCGCTACCCGCCGACGGTTGTCGCCCGACTACAGAACGGACTGGACGTCGCCTATCGGGGCCGTGCCGCCAATGTCGAGGTTCCGCGCGTCTACAGCGCGGCCAAGGTCGTCCTACACGTGGCGCGGCGCCAGTACGTCGAGCTGCTGCCCGGGACGCCGACCATCCGCGTGTTCGAGGCGTTGGCCAGCGGTGCCTGCCTGGTTTCTACCCCGTGGCCCGATACTGACCGGCTGTTCCGGACCGGCGAGGACTACGCCGTGGCCCACTCTCCCGGCGAGATGCGTGATCTGCTGGCCTGGCTGTGCGAGGACCCGGCGGCGCGTGAGCGATTCGGTCGTCTAGGCCGCGAGACGATTCTCGCCCATCACACCTGTGACCACCGCGCCGAGGAGCTGCTCCGGATCGTCGGGCCGTGAAGCTAGTCCTGTTCGGCTCGTCAATCGTTTCGGCGTACTGGAACGGTGCCGCGACCTACTATCGCGGCATCTGCAAGGCGATGCACGCCCGCGGCCACGAGGTCATCTTCGTGGAGCCCGAGCTGTACGAACGGCAATGCCACCGCGACCTGGCCGCGGACCCGCCCTACGCGGTCGTGCGCGTCTGCCGCGACTGGGACGACCTGGCTCGCGAGCTGGACCGTGCCCGCGGCGCCGAGCTGGTCGCCAAGTGCAGCGGTGTTGGCGGCTGGGACCTGGAGCTGGCGCGCGGCGTGCTGGAGCTCCAGCGGCCTGGGACGCTGGTTGCCTTCTGGGACGTTGACGCTCCGCAGACGCTCGGCGAGGCGTTCGGCGAGGACCCGGCCGCGACGGACACGTTCCGGGCGCTGATCCCGCGCTACGATTTGATCTTGCTCTACGGGGGCGGTCCGCCGGTTCAGCGGGCGTACGCCCGGCTCGGACAGTCCGCGGCCCATCCAATCTACAACGCGGTGGATCCTGACGACTACTTTCCGGTCCCAGCCGATCCGGCGCGCGCCTGTGACCTGATCTTCATGGGCAACCGCATGCCTGACCGTGAGGAGCGGGTGCGCTCGCTCTTCTTTCGAGCGGCCGAGCTGGCGCCCGAGCTGCGCTTCATTCTGGGCGGCGAAGGCTGGGGCGGCTGCCAACTGCCGCCGAACGTCCAATGGATCGGCCACGTACCCACCGCCGAGCACCGGGCGTGGAACTGCTCGGCTCGTGTCGTGCTCAACGTCAACCGTGACGCGATGGCGGCGTATGGTTACAGCCCCCCAACGCGCGTGTTCGAGGCGGCCGGCTGCGGCTGCTGCCTGATCACTGACGCCTGGCAGGGTGTGGAAGCCTTCCTGGAGCCAGGCCGAGACGTCCTGGTCGCGGCCTCGGCCGAGGAGATCGTCGGCCACCTCCGCGCTACGTCCCCGAAGCGCGCCCAGGAGATTGGCGCGGCCGCCCGCGCGCGCGTCCTCGCCGACCATACTTACACCGGCCGGGCAGAGCTGCTTGAGCAGGTTCTCGAAGCGGCGCTCGACGATCAACGAGCGATTGCGCTGTGACTGGGGGTCAGACCCAGGCTCCCTCGAGCCCGAGGAAGGGCCATGAGTGACCTGTTCCCGAACTACCGTGGACACGGCTACAGCCGCGGAATCGGCTGCGCGCTGCCTGCACACTACGCTGAGATCCAGGCCATCTGCGACGCGCTCGGCTACGCGGCCCAGCAGGAGATGGCTCAGGCGATCGAGCAGGACGACCCGCTCGCGCGCGAGCGCGCCTACGGGAAGTGGCTGGCGCTGCGCGGGATCCTCCGCGCGATTGAGGCTCGCGCGGATGAGTGGACACCCGGCGAGCGTGCAATGCTCGAGCTGATCGATTGGTCGCGCGAGCAGTTCCGCTTCCCCGGCATCGAGGCGTTCACTGTCCAGCCGTCCGCGCCCGGCGCAGACAGGTAGCCGTCGCGCCGTGACGCAGCGCAGCGTGTGGTACAGTGCGGCCCCTCGGATGGCACAGTGCGGCGCCGATGCCGGCGTCGGGAAGGGCGGATCACGGTGACTGCGAACGACTGGTCGAACCGCTGGCTCGGCGGCTTCTGAGCGCTCGGCGTCGGCGGCGGGCCCCCCGTGCGGGAGCCGGATTACGAGGCGCACCCGGCGCTCGACCGGCTGCTGCTCCCGCCTGAGACCACGCCCGCCCCACCAGGCCGCGCGACTGTTGCCGATGCCGAAAAAGCCTGGTCAGCTACCCTCGGCGGGCGCCCGGTGCTTGTGGTGCCGAGCGTCGCCGTGGCCCGCGCGGCGTTGCTCCGCGCGGCGGGAATCCGGCAGGGTGAGTCGGTGGGAGTGCCCGCGAACGCGACCAATGCGCTGGTAGAAGCGATCAGGCGGCACGGCGCTCGGCCGTGCTTCCTCGACCTGGACGGCGAGTTGGCGCTCGTGGCAGGCGTGCCTCCGAAGGGGGCGGCGCGCATCGCCTGGTGCGAGCCGGTCGGGGGGCTACCCGGTCGTGGCCACGTGCCGAGTTCCGAGCTGTGGGTCGACCACGCGGATAGTCTACCCCCGTGCGATGCACCTCCAGGTGCCGCGCAAACCGCACGGGTTACACTCTGGGGACTGCACTTGTCCGCGGATCCAGCTCGAGCAGGGGCACTTCTCGCGTTTGCCGAGCCTGACGACTTCCACGCTGCCGTCGCGTCAGAGATCGCAGCTACTGACCGACCGAATCCTGAGCGCGCGCTAGCGCAGCTCCACCGCCTGAACGATGACGGAGTCGGGGCAGGCCTGGCGGCGCGCCAGCGGGAACTGTTGTCCGCCGTCCACCGCGGATTGGACGAGGCGGCCGGTCTCCCGCTACTGCCGTTCGACGCGGGGGATGCGTTGGCCAGTCACATCGGCCTGCAGATACCCGAGGAGACCCAACCAACGACGTTCTACGCCTACGTCCGCGGAGAAAACACGCCTGTTCGCTGGCTGCCGGAGGTGCGTCCTCTCCACCACGCTGCCCTGCGCGTTGGTGGGTCCGCTGCCGCCGCTCGGACCGCTGCAAATCTCGCGCGCTGGCTGCTGGTGCCGGTTGGCCCGGAGTACACCGATACAGAGATCGAGCATGCCGTCCTGGGCGTGGTCAAGGCCAGCGAGCACCTCGGCGTCAGGTGGCGCACCGACCCTGGGCGGGCGGCCGAGTATGCTGCGATGCTCGACTCCACCTACGGTCCGGACCACGACGCCTATCGTCCTGTCTTCGATACCGGCGGCAGGTTCAATAGCGAGCACGCTCCACGATCGTGCCTGTGACCCTGGCCCGACACGGGTCGCGTATACTCGCTTGAGGAGGCAATGGCGATGGCCCTCTCTAGGGGCGTCCGCTTCACCGCGAACGACATCTGGGATATGCCCGAGGATGGCAAGCGCTACGAGGTCGTCAACGGGGAGTTGTACGTGACCCCGCCGCCGCTTGAGGCGCACCAGAAAGCGTCAACCAACCTGGTTGGGTACATCTGGCAGTACGCACATCATCGTGGGCTTGGTACCGTCTACAGTGCTCCGTTTGGCGTCGTCCTTGACGAGGAGAACGGGGTCCAGCCGGACATCGTGTACGTTTCGCGCCAACGCCAGGGCTTTATCGTCGAACGCGGGCTAGAGGGCGCGCCTGACTTGGTCGCGGAGGTGCTCTCGCCGAGCACCCAGACGCGGGACCGCGGCGTCAAGATGCGACGCTACGCTGCGGCCGGGATCCCGCACTACTGGATTGTGGATCCGCGCGGACGTGCGCTCGAAGCCTACCGACTGACCGAACAGGGCTATGAGCTGACCGGCACCTTTGGGCCTGGCAGCACCTTCCACCCAGAACTGTTCCCCGGCCTCGAGGTCCCGATTGATGACCTCTGGGCATAAGTCGCCGGGTCGTTGAGGCCGCTCAGCATTGATTCGTGCAGGATGTTACTTCGGCACGATCGGCGTGGACATGCTCGCGGCCTCGGGATCGAGTAGTGCGCTGGCCTCGGACGACCTGGGCCACAGGCCGATGATCCAGCGACGCAGCGGGCGCTCCACGACAAGCCACATCAGCAGCGAGCCCAACAGAGTCGCGGCCCAGACGAGTGCCAGCGCTACCCCATCGGGCAACGTCACGCGCTCTTCGAGCCGAACAGCGTAGACGCGCAGCACGACCTGGTGGAGCAAGTACACTGAGTAGCTGATCTCTCCCAACAGTACCAGGGGCGGTAGCGCCAGCATCCGGGAGAGCAGGCCCCGACCCAGGGCCATGATGAGGATCAGCCCGGCGAAGCTAAGACAGGAGGTGCCGGCCTCGCTGAGCCACATCGAGCCGGCCGGACCGAGCCAGACAGTCGCCTGCTCGGCCCACTCCTCGCCGTAGGACATCGTGATCACCGCGCAGCCGATCGCGAATGCTTCCAGCAACGTGCCCGTCACTGCGCCGACGCCGATCCTCGGCGTGACGTGACGCCAGAGCAGCGCGGTCGCCATGCCGAGCGTGAATTCGAACAGCCGCGCGATCGGATTGATGATGAGCAGGCCGCTCAAGGTCAGAGTGTCCGGGTCGGCGATCATCGCCGGGAGTTGCAAGCTGTTGCCAAGGCCGATCGCGCTGACGACGAGAAGCAACGTCAGCCCCAGCTTCGGCAGCCAGGTGCGCCGCCAGTTGACGATCAGCAGTGGGAAGACTAGGTAGAACGCGAGCTCGGTGGAAATGCTCCAGGAGGGGGCATTGAAGGAGAAGAAGTATCGCGCCAATGGCACCCAGCCGTGCACGAGCGCGAGATTGGCGAGCGTGACCTCCGGCCACAACGCGATGGATGTGCTGTGCTGCGGTGCCGGAAGCAAGAGCCACACCAGCAGGAACGTGGCGGCGTGGGCTGGCCAGACCCGGGCAAACCGGGCGAGCAGGAAGCGCCCGACTTCCAATCCCCGCAGTGACGGGTAGACGTGCGCGAGGAGGAAGCCCGAGAGGACGAAGAAGAAGCCGACTGCCTGGTCGAACTGGAAGGGGTCCCAGAGATCCACGGGGATTCCGAACGATCCTCGGGTGTGTAGCACCACGATCAGCGCGGCGGCCCCGAAGCGCAGCGAGGTCAGCGGCGGCAGCCGCTTCGCGGCCTGACGTCCGATCGCGGTCGGCCGTTCTGGGACGGACTCGTCAGGAGCCCGGAGAGCCCGCCGACGCGTGGCGGCCTGGGGCTCCATGTCTCGATCAGCCGTCGTCGGTATGACCACCGGCGCTCGCTCACTCGACAGCACCCGCGGACCCTACCACGCCGCTCCGGGGCCGCACAAGCGGCCTCGGTTGCGCTTCTGGTATGATTCTCGCGTCCTACGAATCGGCGGCCCGCAATGTGTGCTGGGTTCGGCGCGGGATCCCGCTCGGTTTCCCTGTTTCGCCCCCTTCTTTCCCGTCGCGCTGACCGATCTGTTTGAACGTATCTGTTCTGAGGAGTCAGCGCGCGAATGATCGACACACAGGTCTACTGTGCCTTCCGCCACCGAGAGCGCGGAGGTGGCCGATGGTAATGCAGACGGCAGAGCGGCCGACGACGTCGTTCGCCGAATTCCAGCTCAGTCCCGAGACACGGGCCGCGGTGGCCCGGATGGGCATTACCGATCCAACGCCGATCCAGGCGGCCGCGATCCCTCCAATGCTGGACGGGCGTGACGTGATCGGCCAGGCCAGGACCGGCTCTGGCAAGACACTGGCGTTCGCCTTGCCGATCGTCGAGCAGTGTGACCCGGCCGCGCGGGGTGTCCAGGCGCTCGTCCTGACGCCGACGCGTGAGCTGGCAATCCAGGTCGGCCAGGTGATCGGGCGGCTGGTTGGCTCGCGGGGGCCGCGGCTCACGCTGCTCTACGGCGGCCGCTCGCTCGTGCTGGAGCGGGACGCCCTGGTGCGCGGGGCGCAGATCGTGGTTGGCACGCCGGGACGTACTCTGGATCACCTGCGCCAGGGCAACCTTGTGCTGCGCGACCTGCGGATCTTTGTGCTCGACGAGGGCGACGAGATGCTCGACCGTGGCTTCGCGCCAGATGTCGAACGAATCCTGTCCCAGACGCCGGCGCGGCGACAGACCGCGTTGTTCTCGGCGACCGTCCCGCCGTGGGTCATGACGACCGCCGCGCGCCACTTGCGCAACCCGGTCACGGTGCGCGTCGACTCGGACACGCAGGCGCTTCCCGAGATCGAGCACGTCGTCTACGAGGTCGAGTCGGGCGCCAAGCTGGCCGCGTTGCGGACTCTGCTCGACCGACGCGGTGAGGGCCCAATGCTCGTCTTCGGGCGCACCAAGCACGGAGTCAAGAAGCTAGCGCTCCAGCTCACTGCCCAGGGCTACCCCGTCGCCGCGCTCCAGGGAAACCTGAGCCAGAACGCGCGCGAGCGAGTGATGGCCGGCTTCCGATCCGGGGCCGTGCCTATCCTGTTGGCCACAAACGTCGCGGCACGCGGGCTTGACGTCGAGGGCATTGACCAGGTGATCAACTTCGAGCTGCCCGAGTCGGCAGAGCTGTTCACTCACCGCGTTGGCCGGACCGGGCGGATGGGTCGACAGGGTGAAGCAATTACGTTCCTGACCCCCGAGGAAGCCCCAAAACTTCGGCAGATCGAGCGGGCGCTAGGCCGATCGCTCCCCCGCGTACGCTGGCCGCACGGCACGCCTGGCACGTCGCCCGACAGGGCACCGCGCGCGCCTGAAGGCGCCGATGCTCGGTCGCCGCGCCCGCCCCTCCCGGCCCGCGGTGTCCCCGCGGCGCCGGTTTCTCCGCAGCCGCCGTCCGTGCGGCGGCGGCGCCGCGGGGGGCCCGGCGGTCAAGGCGGCTGGCACGGCGGGCCGGCCTTCGGGTGTGCCAGCGGGTCCCCCAGCACGGGTGGGTCCGCCCCACCGCGCAGCCGCCCGGGATGC
>JAUJPG010000060.1:0-5244 GCA_030447245.1 Chloroflexota bacterium
CGAGCGTCTCCTGCAGGAGGTCCCCCACCGAGGGTCCGGCTGCGGTGCTCGCCCACCGTGGAGGAGCCAGCATGGCAGTCCGAACGCAGGAAATCGCGTCTATCCTCGAGCGACAGATCAGCGGCCAGGATCTTGCCGCCGACGTCCAGAACGTCGGTCAGGTGATCGAAGTCGGCGACGGCATCGCCCGCGTCTGGGGCTTGTCTGACGTGGTCGCCGGCGAGCTGGTCGAATTCCCGACCGTCAAGCCTGGCGGGGAATCGGTGATGGGCCTTGCCCTGAACCTCGAAGAGGAGACCGTTGGCGCGGTCATCCTGGGCCCGTACACCGACATCCAGGAGGGCCACGAGGTCCGACGAACCGGCCGGATCGCGCAGGTGCCAGTCGGCGATGCATTGATCGGCCGGGTGGTCAATCCGCTCGGTGAGCCGGTCGACGGCAAGGGACCGATCCAGACGGAGCGCTTCCGCCCGGTCGAGCGGATCGCGCCCGGCGTGGTCCGGCGCCAGCCGGTCAAGACGCCGCTCCAGACCGGCATCAAGGCGATCGACGCGATGATCCCGATCGGCCGCGGCCAGCGCGAGTTGATCATCGGCGACCGCACCACCGGCAAGTCCGTGGTCGCGTTGGACACGATCATCAACCAGCGTGGCGGCGACCTGACCTGCATCTACGTCGCGATCGGACAGAAGGAGTCAAGCATCGCCGAGACCGTCGGCGTGCTCCAGGAGAATGGCGCGATGGAGCACACCATCGTCGTCGCGGCCGGCGCGTCCGACCCGGCGCCGATGAAGTACCTGGCCCCCTTCGCCGGATGCGCGATGGGCGAGGAGTTCCTGGAGAGCGGGCGGGACGCGCTGATCGTCTACGACGATCTGTCCAAGCACGCCAACTCGTACCGGGAGATGTCGCTGCTGCTGCGGCGCCCGGCCGGCCGTGAGGCATACCCGGGCGACGTCTTCTACCTTCACTCCAGGCTGCTCGAGCGGGCTGCCCGGTTGAACGAGGAGAACGGCGGCGGCTCGCTGACGGCACTGCCGATTATCGAGACGCAGGCAAACGATGTCTCGGCGTACATCCCCACCAACGTCATCTCGATCACCGATGGGCAGATCTACCTCGAATCGGACCTGTTTTACGCGGGCGTTCGCCCAGCGCTGAACGTCGGCATCTCGGTGTCGCGCGTCGGCGGCTCGGCCCAGACCAAGGCGATGCGCTCGGTGGCGGGCAAGCTGAAGATCGAGATGGCCCAGTTCCGCTCGTTGGCGGCATTCGCTCAGTTTGCCTCCGACCTGGACCGCTCGACCCGGAACCAGCTCGAGCGCGGCCTGCGGATCCAGGAGATCCTCAAGCAACCGCAGTTCAACCCGATGCCGCTCGAAAAGCAGGTGATGATCCTCTGGGCAGTCACCAACAATCACCTGGACGACGTCCCCGTCGACAAGGTCCAGCGCTGGGAGGCCGAGTTCCATCGCACGATGGAGATGCAGGTGCCGGAGCTCGGAGAGGTGATCGCCCGCGACAAGGAAGTGAGCCCCGAGACGGCCGAGGCGCTGGCGAAGGCAATCGAGCAGTTCAAGCAGCAGGTGAGCCTGTAATCAGGGGCGGTCACTAGGGAGTACAGATGGCGAGCCTGCGCGACATCCGCCGCCGAATCCGCGGCGTTCGGAATACCGCCCAGATCACAAAGGCCATGGAATTGGTCGCCGCCTCGCGGATGCGCCGCGCCCAGCAGCGTGTCACCGCGTCGCGGCCGTATGCCGAGACGATGCGCACGCTGATCGCCGAGCTAGCGAGCGTGTCGACCGGCCACCTCTCCGGCGAGGCGCTCCACCCGCTCCTCGTCCAGCGCGAGGTAGACACCGTCGGGATTGTCTTGCTGACCTCCGACCGCGGGCTGGCCGGCGCCTTGAACACCAACGTGATCCGGCGTGGCAGCGAGCTGATTCGCGAGCAGACGCAAGCCGTTGAATTGATCACTGTCGGCCGCAAGGGCCAGGACTTCATGGCCCGACGCGGTCAGACGCTGCTTGGGACCTTCACCCAGCTCGGAGACCGTCCCGAGTATGATGCAATCATTCCGATTGCCCGCACGGTCATGGACAGCTACATGGCCGGAGTGATGGATCGCTGCTACGTGGTCTACCCCAGGTTCGTGTCGACGCTGGCGCAGCGACCGGAGGTCGTTCAGATTCTGCCGATTACGGGCAACGCGCCGGCCGAGGGCGAGCGGCCAGAGCGGCCGATCGACTACATCTACGAGCCGAACCCGGCCGCGATCCTCCAGGCCTTGCTGCCGCGTTACGTCGAGGTGTTGATCTACCAGGCGGTCCTCGAGACGGTGGCAAGCGAGCAGAGCGCGCGGATGGTGGCGATGCGAAACGCCAACGACAACGCCAAGCAGTTGGTCGACGACCTGACGCTCACCTACAACAAGGCGCGCCAATCCCAGATCACCGGCGAGGTGCTGGAGATTGCGAACGCTGCCGAAGCGATGGCAGCACAAGCATAGCGACGTAGGGATGGACTCGCGTGTCCGCGCTTGATGCAGCGGGCCCGAAGGTTCGCCCGCCCACGAGGAGAGGCAGCATGTCAACCGGCAAGGTCATCCAGGTCATCGGTCCGGTCGTGGACGTCGAGTTCCCGCCGGACCAGCTCCCCGAGATCTACAACGCGATCGAGATTCCGCTCCAGGCCCACGGGACCGACGGCGATGGGGTAGCAGCGAATGGCGCGCAGGCCAACGGGGCAAGCACTCCCACCGCTGACGGCAACGGCCACGCCGAGGGACGCGCGAACCTCCCGAACGAGAACGTCCTGGTGACCGAGGTCCAGCAGCACCTTGGCAACAACTGGGTCCGCACCGTGGCGATGGGCGGCACCGACGGCTTGAAGCGTGGAACGCCGGCCCGCGACACCGGCGCGCCGATCAGGGTGCCGGTCGGCGTCCCGACACTCGGTCGGATCTTCAACGTTCTGGGTCAGGCGATCGACGAGGCTGGGCCGGTCAGCGCCGACGAGTACATGCCGATCCACCGGCCCGCGCCGTCGCTCGAGGAGCAGCGGACCACGCCAGAGGTATTCGAGACTGGAATCAAGGTGATCGACCTGATCGCCCCGTTCAAGAAGGGCGGCAAGATCGGGGTCTTCGGCGGTGCCGGCGTGGGCAAGACCGTCATCATCCAGGAGCTCATCAACAACGTCGCCAAGGAGCATGGCGGCCGTTCCGTCTTCGCCGGGGTCGGCGAGCGGTCACGCGAGGGCAATGACCTCTGGCGCGAGATGGTCGAGTCAGGTGTCATGGACAAGACCACGATGGTCTTCGGCCAGATGAACGAGCCACCAGGCGCCCGCCAACGAGTGGGATTGACTGGCGTGACGATGGCCGAGTACTTCCGCGACGAGGGCCAGGACGTCCTGCTGTTCATCGACAACATCTTCCGCTTCACCCAGGCCGGGTCCGAAGTCTCGGCGCTCCTCGGAAGACTACCTTCGGCGGTCGGCTACCAGCCAACGCTAGCGACCGAGGTCGGTCAGCTCCAGGAGCGGATCACGTCGACCAAGAAGGGATCGATCACGTCGCTCCAGGCGGTGTACGTGCCCGCGGATGACTACACCGACCCAGCCCCAGCCTCGGTGTTCGCCCACCTGGACTCGACGATCAATCTGGAGCGGTCGCTCGCCGAGCAGGCGCTGTTCCCGGCGATCGACCCACTTGCCTCGACCTCGCGGATCCTCGACCCACGGATCGTCGGCGAGGACCACTACACCGTCGCACGCGAGGTCCAGCAGGTCTTGCAGCGCTACAAGGACCTGCAGGACATCATTGCGATCCTCGGCGTCGACGAACTTTCCGAGGACGACAAGCTGACGGTTTCCCGTGCCCGCAAGATCCAGCGCTTCCTGACTCAGCCGATGTTCGTCGCCGAGGCGTTCACCGGCACTCCTGGCCAGTACGTCAGGATCGGGGACACCGTCCGCGGTTTCCGCGAGATCCTCGACGGCAAGCACGACGGCCTGCCCGAACAGGCCTTCTACATGCAGGGTGACATCGAGGCCGCCGTCGCCCGCGCCGAGGAGATGGACAGGGCGTAGCCGGAGCGTTTACAGCGATACGAAGCGGGGCGGCGGCAATCTGCCGCCGCCCCGCCCTCGTTGCAATGCACTGCCAGCACTCGGGGCTACTCCTGTCCCGAGCTCCATGTCCCGGCCATGACCTCGAGCACCATCTGTCGGGCGGCCTCGCGATCCAGGGCACGGGCATCTAGCTGTGGGCGGGCGATATGGTCGCAAAAGGCGGCAACGGCCTGGAAGAGGATCATGCCCTGCCCATTGAGCGTCGGGCGGCCGGACCACCTGGCCTGGCGGAGCATCGTCGTCTCGGGCGGGGCGTAAACCAGGTCGAAGAATGCGGTCCGTGGCGCCGCCGCAGTCACCCAGCGCATCGACGCGGCGTGGTTGGCCAGGATGTCGGGGATGGCCGTCGGAAACCAGCGTCGAAGGCGGGCCGGCTCGTCTTCCCCAGGGTCATCCGAGATCGGCGGTGGATCCGCCGTCGCGAGCGCCGAGTACGGCTCCAGGTACGTCAGCCGGTCTCGGCCGGCGGCGCGCGGGCCGGCCTGTCCCCGAGTGCTCGCATTCACCACCAGGTCGAGGCCCGGCGCCAGCAGCTCAGCGTCTGCCTCGTCCAGCCCCTGGACATTGCCGAACAACTCGGCCGCCTCCTGACCCAACCCCAGCGCGGTTTCAGGGGTCCGATTGGCGACGAACAGCCTCCCACTGGGACCCAGCGCCTCGGCGAGCGCGAAGGTGACGGCACGTCCTGCCCCGCCAGCGCCGATCAGCAGAACGCTCTTCCGCTCGAGCGTTCGGAAAAACGGTTCGTCGCGACCGCTCCACGCCCTGGTCAGGCTGTCAATCGCCCCGCGGCCATCCGTGTTGGCGCCGATCAGCCAGCCCTCGTCCGTCCGCTCGACGGTGTTGACGGCCCCAAGCCGCGCCGCGCCGACATCGAGCTCGTCGAGCAACGGTACGATCGCCTGCTTGTAGGGCACCGTCACGTTGACGCCGAGTACCCGCTCATCCCGACGGAGCGCGCCCACCAGGCCGCCGAGGTTGGCTAGCGCGACGTCGAGCGGGACGTACAGCGCGTCGATTCCGAGCGCCCTGAAGGCCGAGTTCCAGATCGCCGGGCTGCGCGAGTAGCGCGAGGGATGGTCGCCGACGAGCCCGCACAGCCGAGTG
>JAUJPG010000060.1:5344-11786 GCA_030447245.1 Chloroflexota bacterium
GGGTTCCAGAACATCGGTGTCGCGGCGATCACCCGCGGGTCGGCCAGCCAATGCTTGAAGGCGTCCTCATAGTAGTTGGCGACATGGACCTCGTCGTCGATGTACTGCGGGTGGAACTCCGTCACGATCACCGGCAGGTCCCGCCCGATCGCCTCGAGCTCCGTCTCGTACGCCCGATACGTATACCGCGGCACTACACCCCAGTAGAAGTGGTAAGGGCTCGATGCCCACCCGTGCAGCCGAGTGAAGACGTCCGGGACCGCCGCGCGCATCTCCTCGATGAACTCGAACTCGTCCATCATCTCCGGCATGAGCGTGTCATTCGAAGCGTCGAGTGCGCCATTGAACACGCGGTAGCGCGGGTCGTACGCAAACACGTCGAGCCAGGCATTCAAGTACCGCGCATAGCCGGCGGCGTCGACCGCGCCACCCCACTCATGGCCGAGGTTCGGCTCGTTGCCGACCAATACGTAGCGGTTCGCCGTCGGCCAGCGAAGCTGGTCCAGCGCGACCCGCCAGACGTACGGCTCATGGATGGCCGGGCGGCGCCAGACTCGGCGCGCAGCGTCGAACGACGTGGCGATGCGAACGATCGGCGTGAGCCGGTGGGCGAGGCACAGATCGAGCAGCCGCTGCAGTCGCGCCGTGTCTCGGCGATCCTCGTCGACCAGGACGAGCGTGACGTAGCCCCAGTCCCCGCCGTTCGAGTTGACCAGCTCGGCCGCCGCGCGCAGGTACGGGCGGTCGGTCCAGCGGACCAGGTTGATCCCGAACGGATTGTTCGGCACGTGTGACTCGCTCGGCAGCACGTCCGCACTGGCGTATCCCGAGCGAGCGGCCAGCAGCGAGACCAGCAGGAGCAGCGCCATCCTGACCGCCGAGCTTGCCACCATCGTTCCTCTTCGCGGCGTACCAGGGTCCGGCCGCTGTCACGACGCAACGCGTCACGGAGAGGACCGCCCACCGTTATGTAGATGAACGATCGGCAGCAACACGGGTCGCGCATCGGACGGGATCCGCCGGTACCCTCATTGCCCACCTGACTAGTCCAGAGCCAGGCTGAAACCCGCGCACTCGAGGCGTGCTGCTGCCGGGCGGCCGGAGCCATGCTCAGGCAGTCCGCGTCGATGAGCGTGCGCTGTCGTGGCCCCCTGTCAAACGTCATCCGAGGGCCGAACAGAGATGGGTACGCGGGTGGGAGGATTGAGCGGCAGTGGCTGGCGGGCAGACTGGTCGTGGGGCGCGGGCGCTCGGCCCTACGACCAGTCCTTGTCGGGCCTTTTCTTGAGCGACTTCGCCGCTTGGACCACGTCGTTGAGGTCGACCGGGTTGCTGAACGGGTCCTCGTCAAGCTCGGTGACGCGGTTCAGCAGCTTCTGCCAGCGGCGTAGCTCGCGGACGTATGGCTCGTGCTCGACTCGTCGTAGGTCGTCGCCATCCGGAACGAGGTCGCAGATCCCATTGTGGAGCCACTCGCCGTCGTGCCAGTTCGGCATGTCTACGAGCGGGAACAAGCACAGGCCGTGGAGGTCGACACCCCGGTCGACCGCCGCCAGTGACTCCTCTATCACGTCCTTGAGCCAGGCCGGACGGCCCTCGGCCAGGCCGCTCGTCTCGGCAATGATCATCGGTCGACGATAACGTTCCCAGGCGGTAGTCAGCATGTCACAGAGCGGGACTATCCGATCATCGGTCGGGTCCAGCGCCGCGTGCGGGCCCTGCTCTCGATACTCCATTTGGCCGAACGAGTAGCAGTTCACTCCGACGATATCGAGGATCTCGGGGCTGCCGCCCAACTCCGCATGTTGCTGGCCGGCAAGGATGTCCCAGGCGAGGAAGGTGCCCTCATCGTTCTCCTGCCGTGCCGCGTCGGCCAGGTCCGGGCGATCGCGCGGTGCCACAACTTGGATGAGCGGGTCGATCTGGACCATGCGCGCCTCGGGATCCACGTCGCGGATGGCCCGCGCACCTGCGATCGATGCTTTGCACAGCGCCAAGAGGAAACGGCGCCGATTGTCCTTCCCCTGGAGGTGTGGCGCGACCCAGCCCCATTCCCCGCCCGCGAACGCGAAAAAGGTGATCTCGTTGATCGGCGTGAAGAAGTGCGGGCCGCGCGTGCGCGGGATCACGTACTCCGCGGCGGCCCGGCAGTAGCGGGCGAATCGCTCCGCGAAGTCATCGTCGAATGGGTTTACGTCGTCGGGGTAGCCGTAATGACAGAGATCCCAGATCGGCAGGATCTGGGAGCCATTCATCGCGTCGATCAGCGGGTCGATGCGCGAGAAGTCGTAGTCTCCGCCTTGATCGACCATCGGCCAGGGAATCCCCTCGCGGGCCACGGCGATGCCAAGGCGGCGCAGGATGCCGTAGTCCTCCTGGGCGTGACTCCAGTGTCGCGTCTCATGGGCGAGATCCCGCCTGCCCTGGTCTTTCCATACGAAGGTCGAGCATTCGAAGCCCGACAGGAAGAAGGTGGGGAAGATACCGATACGTTCGACCACTGCCGCCTCCATGCAGAGCGTTCCGGAGGTACACCGCAAGAACGGAGCCGGGCGGGTCTAGCAGGTTGCTGCACTACGCCGTACCGGACCACCGGCGCGGCGTTACTCTCGGGTACGATGGGGCCACCACGGCAGGACGTGGGAGCGGTGAGCGGACGGGGCGAGCCCGAGGTGTCGATGCTGGCGTCCGCCCTGCTGTGATACCGTGGGTCCCTACGTATCGGCGGGCGGCCAGGGGCCCGACGCCGATGGGCATGGCTGCTCCATCCGCATCGACCACGAGGGGGCGGCATGACCATCTGGGCGAGCGGTTCCCCCTATGAGGCGTATGTCGGCCGCTGGAGCCGGTTGGTCGCGCGGGAGTTCCTGCCCTGGCTCGCCGCGCCGAGCCGCGGCCGGTGGCTGGACGCTGGTTGCGGGACCGGCGTGCTGAGCGAGGCCATCCTGCGGGAAGCGGATCCCGCCGAGGTCGTAGGCTGCGACCCGTCGGATGGTTTCATCGCCTACGCGCGCGAACACATCGGGGATGAGCGCGCTACGTTCGAGGTCGCAAATGCGCAGGCATTGCCCTTCGAGGATGCCCGGTTCGATGCCATCGTGAGCGGGCTGGTGCTGAACTTCCTCCAGGCCCCGGAGCGTGGCCTGGAGGAGATGGTCCGGGTGGCGCGACCGAGCGGCACGGTGGCGGCCTACGTCTGGGACTACGCCGACCAGATGCAGCTCATCCGTCGCTTCTGGGATGCTGCGGCGGCGCTCGACCCGACCGCCCGAGACCTGGACGAGGGGCGGCGCTTCCCGGTCTGCCGGCCGGAGCGACTGGAGCGGTTGTTTCGGGATGCCGGCCTGGAGGACGTCGCGGTTCGGTCCATCGAGGTACCGACCGTCTTCCGTGACTTCGACGACTACTGGGCGCCTTTCCTGGGGGCGCAAGGCCCGGCGCCCAGCTATGCGATGTCACTGGGCGAGCAGCAGCGCGTAGCACTCAGGGAACAGATCCGCGCAGGGCTCCCGGCTGCTGACGACGGATCGATACGCCTGATCGCCCGCGCCTGGGCAGCGCGCGGCACCACGGGGCTCAGCTAGCACGCTCGACCCAATGCCACGCCGAAGCGCGGCCCTGCATCGGACTGTGTCACCTCGTTGCTCTTGTGTGGTGCGCCCGTAGAAGCGATTCGAGGTCGGCCGGGCTACGAGTTGCGGAGGGTGCCCAGGCCTTGCCTGGCCTCGGAGACGGCCAGGGCCAGCAGGCCGAGGTTCGCGAAGAAGGCGACGATGCAGTAGATGCACCAGGCCTTCTCTTTGGTGGGCATCTTGTAGAACAGCCAACCAGAGATGGCGGCGTCGATGCTCGACTTGGCGAGGGCCAGGAGTGGAACCCAGGGCAGGGTGCGGGCGCGGTTGGATGGACCGAGCGCTGCAAGCGGGATGTTCATCGCGAAGCCGGCCAACGCGATGGGTCCATCCGGCACGCCGAAGGGGAAAGCGTCGTCGGATAGGTTGACCTTGTCGGAATCGAAGCCGGGCAGCGGCGGGTCCGGCAGATGGCGGACCAGGCCAGCCTGGAGCAGCGTGGTCGCCCCCATGCTGGCCATCCCGACGAGCGACAGGGCAATGCTGGCGCGGCGTTGCTCCAGCCCGGCCGTGTCGCCGCGCCGAAGGTCATCGCGGATCTCGCGCACCTTCATCTCGCCATCCTTTCAGGCGTCATTCGGACGTCCGTGAAGCAAGCCGTGGTCCTGGGAGCTCGGACATCCCTCAGACTCCCGGGGCTGGTCTCGATCATCAGCCCGCGCCCCGCGCCTCGGCGATGGCCAGCGCGGCACGGACATACTCGGCGTGGGCAAAGATCAACGGGTAGTTGCCCAGGAACGCGCCCGAGTTGGCGTCGATCTCCTCGGCGAACAGGCCGAGCGGGGCGGACGCCTCGACGCGATCGAGGATCGCCGCCGCCCGGTCGGGCTCTCCGCGCTGGGCGTAGGCCGTCGCCAGCCAGAACGTGCACGGCAGAAACGCCCCCTCGAATGCGCCGAGCGGCAGGTCGGGATGACCGGGCGTCTCTCGGGCGATAAAGCGGTGGACCAGGCCGTCGATGGCGAGCGTCTCGGCAATACGATCGACCGTCTGGACCGTGCGCGGATGGTTCGGGGCCAGGAAGCCCATCAGTGGGATCAACAGCGCCGAGGCATCCAGCGCCTCCGCATCATAGCGCTGGACGAATGCGCCGCGCCGGTCGTTCCAGCCGCGGACCATCACATCGGCGTGGATCTCCCCGAGCCCCTTTCGCCATCCGGCCGTGGCGTCCATCCGACCGGTTCGCTCGGCGACCTTGACGGCGCGGTCCAGACAAACCCAGCTCATGACCTTGCTGCTAACGTAGTGGGCCGTGTCCGGCAGCTCCCAGATCCCGCTATCCGGCTCGCGCCAGTGTGCGAGGGTGTGGTCGGCCGCGCGGCGGACCAGATCCCAGTACGCGTCAGACCAGTCGCCGCCACGATCCAGGAAGATCCAGGCGCACTCGGCCAGGTAGCCGAGCGAGTCGAGCTGGCGCTGGTCGAAGGCGCGATTGCCGAAGCGAACCGGACGCGAGTCACGATACCCGGCCAGGTCAGCGCGTGCGTGCTCGGTTAGGTCGGTCGCGCCGTCCGCACGGTAGACGACCTGCAACGGGGCGTCGGTGGAGGAGTCGAGGATGCTGAGCCACTCCAGGTAGTTGCGAGCACAGGACGCGTCGCCCAGGAGGGTCGAGACGGCCGCCGAGAGCGCGGCATCGCGGACCCAGGCATAGCGGTAATCGTAGTTGCGGTCGCCGCCCATCCGCTCCGGCAACGAGGTCGTGGGCGCGGCAACCAACGAGCCGGTCCGAACGTGGTGGAGCAGGTGGACAACCTGCGAGGACCGCCGCACCATCGCCATTCGCGGTCCGCTCCAGCCATCGTGGGTCGCCCATTCCAGCGACTCGTCGACTGCCTCGGCGAGGGCCTCTTCGGCCTTGGCGACTGTGAAGTGCCCGAGCGCCGCGTCGGACGCCAGGATGGCCCACAGATCCTCACCCTGGTGCAGGCGAATCGCCGCCCGCACGTCGCCCGCGTTCGTCTCAACTGCGCGGTTCGTCCACAACCTGAGTGCCCAGTCTCCAGCGCGGAAAACGGCCCCGCCTGGGACCGGCTCAACCGTGCCCAGCGCGCCGAAGTGTGGGCGCGGGCTGAGGTCAAGCGTGCAGTCCACGTCGCCGCGCGTGCAGCGCAACCGGCGGAGCAGAACCCGGCGACCTTCCTGGCCGGCCGGGCGCTCGGCCTGGGGCAGGGCCATCGCATCGGTCAGCTCCAGCTCGGCACTGCTGCTGGACCAACTCGTGACCAGCACCATGCTGTCGCCCAGGTAACGCTGGCGGCCCAGCGCCGGCTCGGCCGGACCGAGCCGCCAGAAGCCGCCGCGGTCAGCATCGAGCAGGGCGCCAAAGACGACCTCCCCGTCGTAATTCGGCAGGCAGAGCCAGTCGAGTGTGCCGTCCGCGGCGACGAGCGCGGCCGTCCGGCGGTCGCCGATCACTCCGTGCGCCTCGATCGGCGGGTAGGCCAGCAATGGCTCGGGGGCGGTCACAACGCTAGTCCGTGGACGGGCGCTGAGCACCGCTTGCAGCACAGGGGTCCCACTAGCGTCGACGGGCCAGGGCGAAAGTGGCGAGGGCCGCGAGGCCGGCGAGGGCGGCGGAGGCTCGCGGGTGCGTGCGCAGGCGCATCTGGAGGTCCGGACCTTGCTCGCGGTCACGGTGCGGGCCGTGCGCGCCAGGATCGCCTGGCAGCGTGTCGAACAGGATGTCCGGCCGATTTGGGTCGTTCGGCGTGTCTAGCATCTGGGGCTCGTAGCCAAACTTGCCGAGGTACACATCCAGCAGGCCCGGGATGAGCTTCTGGGTCCAGACTGCCTGGAGAGCCGGGCGT
>JAUJPG010000015.1:0-56963 GCA_030447245.1 Chloroflexota bacterium
CGGCCGGGTCAGGGTTGTCGGCCTTGGCAATCGTCAGGTCCGGGAGCGGCACCGGTACGCCTCGCCAACCTGCTCTCTGCCTGACAAACCTGCACACCGGGTTACCTGGGTATAGCGTACCCAATGTCGATGGGCACTGGCGACGTGTGCCGATGCGCGGCAAGCTTCAGGCTACGCCTCTGGTGTGTCAGCCAGGGAGTCACTTGGCGTGGTCACGCCGCCAGAAGAATGGCACGGCCACGCCACGCCAAGCCTGGTCCTCTGGTTCTTCGCTCATGGGGTCATGCCGCTCTTCACTCCGCTCGGTGGCTTCCGGCTGAACAGAGCCGGGTCGGTCCAGGGCATCCTGAAGCGCCGGGCGCTGAAGGGCCAGCACCCGCAAATACCCGGGCAATTCATCGCCCGGCCGGAGTTCACCGCCCATGGCTGGAGCGCCGACCCGGCGCCGTTCATGCGGGTCGACAAACGTCGGGCTCGTCGCGAGCGCGCCGACCGGCGTCGGCCTTCCCTTGGTGTCTCCGGAGCCTCTATCCGGTGCCCCCTTCACTGACGCCCCACCCTGCCCCGGCTATGGCGATCTCCGCGCCAACTGTCCCATTTAGTCCAGGCTCAGGATGGAGACAACTCTCACCTCGGACGAGCCCCTTGGAGCGGTCATGGCCCACCGGACAGGGCGAGCGCCGGTCTGGCGTGCCATGATGCCCGAGCTTGACGGCATCCGGCGTTCGGCCTATGCTCAGCGCATGCTGGGGGCAATCGGCTGCCGTCGGTTGGCTGTGTCGGGTGGGGGATGATCGCGGGCGTCTGAGGGTCAGGAGGGAGCGAGACGATGAGCGAGGAGATCGAGCGCAGGGCCAGTCGTCGGGAGTTCCTCCGGGGCTCTGTCGCCGTCGCAGGACTGGCCGCGGCGGGCTCGCTCGTCGGGGCCTGCTCGCCCACCCCGGCGCCGGCCAAGCCGGCCGGCGACGCGAAGCCGGCCGACGCGAAGCCGGCTGGCGACGCGAAGCCGGCTGGCGACGCGAAGCCGGCTGCCGGTGCCAAGCCTGCCTCGGGTGCGGCCCAGCCGTGGGCCGAGCCGCCCGCGGCCGCGAAGCCAGGGCAGCTCAACTACGTCGTTTGGCAGTACGGCAACATCTACGAGAAGATCACGCCTGAGTTCGAGCGCGACTGGGACGTCAAGGTCAACCCGATCATCGAGCCGAACGTCGAGCCGATGGTCGCCAAGCTCACGTCGATGTACGCTGCCGGCGAGCAGATCGACGTCACCCAGGCTCCCTTCCAGTACCTCGGCTCGTTCATCAAGCAGGGCATCGTCGAGCCGATCGACAGCCTGCCTGGCGTCGACCAGTACGTCAATGACTTCACGCCGTTCACCAAGAAGATCGCCCAGCAGCAAGGCAAGACCTGGGGCCTGCCCTACTTCTCGACGATCTGGATGAATATCTACAACGAGGAGAAGCTTCAGCAGGCTGGCTTCCAGGCTCCGTTCAAGAGCTGGGACGAGCTCCTCGAGCAGGCCCGCAAGGCCAAGCGCGATGGCGTCGCCAAGTACCCGCTCCTGTGGATTGCCGGGGCTGGCTTCGAGCAGCTCCCAGGTACCTGGTTCGTGATGACCCACAACCGCGGCGGGTCGATCTTCAACGCCAACCTGGAGCCCCAGCTCGGACCCGGCTCGGTCGCCCGCGAGACGCTCGCCTGGTGGCAGCAAACCTTCAAGGACGAGCTCTCCGACCCCAACTCGCTCGAGCTCCGCTTCATCCCAGCCGCCAAGGCGTTCAACACCGGCGACTACCTCTACCTGCTGCCGCTGCACCACTATTACATCAACCTGGTCAACGATCCGGCCCAGTCGCCGATCGCCGGCAAGGGCAAGTACGCTCCGATGCCCGGCGACGGCAAGACCCTCGGCTACACCGTGCTGTACCTGATGTCTAGCGCCACCAAGAACAAGGAGTGGGCCTGGAAACTGCTCCAATACATGGGTGGCAAGACCAAGGACGGCACCTACACCCAGGCCGAGCGGTTGGCCTCCGACGCGATGCTCGCCAGCGGCTACGAGTCGGTCATGCGCAGCGACGTCATCCGCACCGGCTGGGCCAAGTGGGGCGACCCGGCGGTCGTCCTCAAGCAGTGGGAGACCGCCTCCACCTGGACTGAGGCCGTCCCGGCCGTGACCGAGCCGTGGTACTCCAAGTGGAGCGACGCGATCAACGTCGAGCTGACCAACTGCCTGTCCGGCAAGATCACGGCCGACCAGGCCTGCGATGCGATGATCAAAGCAGTCGACACGGCCAAGCAGGCCCGTTAGCCCGACGTGCACCCACGTCGGGGCGCGCTGAATCGCGCTCCGACGGGTCTGCCGATGACGAGCACCTCGTGACCGTCGCGACCGACGTCAATTCCGCCGACCGTGCCCGCGGCGGGCGAGGCGAGATCGGCGCCGGCCGGCTCGCGGCGCTGATGACCGCGCCGGCCGCCGTCTTCCTGCTTGCGATCGTCGCCTACCCACTGCTGTTCGCGTTGTACCTGGCCTTCCACCAGGTCAGCGCCCGCGAGCTGCGATCCGGCGAGCTGCCGTTCGTCGGCTGGGCGAACTTCCTGGCCCTGATGAACGACGCCGTCTTCCTGCTCTCGCTCCAGCAGACGCTCGTCTTCGTCGCGCTCTCGGTCCTGCTGGAGATCGTCCTCGGCGTCGGTATCGCCCTGCTGATCAACGAGCAGGGCGTTCGCATCTCAGCCCTGACTCGCGTCCTGATACTGTTGCCCTGGGCCGTCCCACCGATCGTCAACGGCCTGCTCTGGTCGTTCATCTACAACTCGAAGTACGGCTACCTGAACGTCCTGCTCTACAACCTGGGCGTGATCGGCGAGTTCGTCCAGTGGACCGGCAACCCGGACCTCGCGCTGTATCTCGTCGTCATCCCGTACGTCTGGCGCACCACGCCGTTCGCCGTCCTGCTGTTCCACGCCGCCCTGCAAGCCATCCCGAGCGAGCTGTACGAGGCCGCCGAGGTCGACGGCGCCGGCACCTGGCACCGCTTCCTGAGAATCACCCTGCCGCTTCTCGCCCCGACCGTTCTGGTCGTCCTTGTCCTGCGGACGACGTTTGCCTTCATGGTCTTTGACGAGATCTTCGCGATCACTGGCGGCGGGCCGGGCAACGCCACCTGGACCGCCGCCTGGTACATCTACCGCACGTCGTTCCAGCCGCCCTTCGAGATCGGCGTCGGTGCCGCCGCGGCCTACATTTTGGCTCTGATCATCTTCGCCATCGCCTACCTCTACATCCGCCTGCTGCACCGGAAGGTCGAGTACGGATGAGACGCCGCTCGACCGCCGCCAGGATCATCCTCTCCGCGCTCAATCTGCTGGTGATTCTCGGCATCGTTGGGCCGCTCGTCGCCGTCGTCTTCGGCAGCGTCCAGAGTGAGCGCGCGCTGCTCTCTGACGTGCTGAACCCGCTGCCCAAGGAGGTGACGCTCTCGAACTTCCAGATCCTGCTCGCCGGCGGTCCGCAAGGCGACCGCGTCTTCGAGCAGGCCAGCTACTTCCCAGCCAACCTCAAGTTCTTCCCGCTTGCCTTCGCCAACAGCGTCGTCGTCGCCACGAGCGTGACCGCGCTGACGCTGACCCTCGGCGCCCTCGCCGCGTACGCCGTCAGCCGCCTGCCGTTCCGCTGGACCCATGCCTTCATGTACGCGAACCTGACCAGCCGGATGGTCCCGATCATCGTCCTGATGGTCCCGCTCTACGTCACGCTCCGCCAGCTTGGGCTGCTCAACTCTCTGCCCGGCATCATCCTGACCGAGGTCGGCCTGCTCCTGCCGTACGCCGTCTGGATCCTGACCTCGTACTTCGCCGCGCTGCCCCGCGAGCTAGAAGACGCCGCGCGGATCGACGGCTGCAGCCGATTGGGCGCCTTTGTGCGGATCGTCCTGCCGCTGTCGGCGCCTGGCCTGGCCGCCTGCGGCGTCATCACCTTCATCCTGTCCTGGCACGAGCTGCTGATCCCGCTCGTCGTCTCCTCCCGTCCAGAGTCGATGACCGTCCCGGTGATCCTGGCCGGCCTGGTCTCGGACTTCTACGTCTTCTACACGCTGATGATGGCGATCAGCCTGCTCGGCCTGCTGCCGACCGTCCTGCTGGTCATGCTCCTCCAGCGCTACGTCGTGCGCGGCCTGACCAGCGGCGCCCTCAAGGGCTAGCAAGGATGTCTTCGACATGCCGGTTCTGGTTCCTCTCTCCCACAAGGCCAGAGGGACTGGGGGGTGAGCGGTGAAGTCACTCCGCTTCGGCCTCGTCGGCGCCGGCCGCTGGGGCGCCTGCCACGCCGCGGCGATCCGCCAGACGGCCGGGGCCGAGCTGGCCTCGATCGCCGTCTCGTCGCCGGAGTCGGCCCGCCGCGTCGAGACTGAGCTGGGCGTGCCCGCCTTCGCGGACTGGCGCGAGATGCTGGCCCAATCGGCTCTCGCCCTCGACGTCCTGGACGTCGTCGCACCCAATGCGCGCCACGCGGAGATCGCCCTGGCGGCCCTGGAGGCTGGGCTGCACGTCCTGGTGGAGACGCCGTGGGCCACGACCGTCGAGGACTGCGACGCCGTCGTCGCAACCGCCCGGCGTCGGCGACGCGTCCTCGCCGTCGGGCACGAGCTGCGGCTGTCCCCGCTCTGGGGGCGGCTCAAGCAAGAGATCGCGGTTGGCCAGATCGGCCGGCCGCTCTCCTGCGCGATCCACCTCTGGCGACGCAGCTTCCGCGGCGGCGCGGGCGGCTGGCGCCACGACCCTGCCCGGGTTGGGAGCTGGATCCTCGAAGAGCCGATCCACTATTTCGACCTCGCTCGCTGGTACCTTGCCGACCTCGGCGAGCCGACCGCCGTCTACGCCCGAGCCAATGGGCGTGGCGGTGAGCTCCAGGAGACGGTCGCCGCGCTCGTCTCGTTCCCCGATGACGGCTTCGCATCCATCTCACAGACCACCGCCGGGGCCGAGCACCACCTGCTCGCCCAGGTGATCGGGACCGACGCCGCGCTGCGCGTCGTCTGGTCCGGCGCCAGCGACCGCACCGAAACCCCGACCTACCGCCTCGAGCTGGCCCGCGACGACGTCGCCGAGCCGCTCGCGCTCGCCGACATCCCGACCGAGACCGGCGACCTCGCCAGGCAGCTTGCCGCCCTCGTCCACGCCCTTCAGACCGGCGCCTCCCCGGTCGCCGACGGCGAAGACGGCCGCCAGACCGTCCGCCTCTGCCTGGCGGCCGAGGAGTCGGCCCGGACCGGGCGCGAGATCGCGCTGTAAGCGTCGAGAGCCCACATCGGATCGGTGCTCCCCCTTACCTCCCTCGCCCTCCTCGCCGTCGGCGCGGTGCTGCTCGGCTACACCGCGACTCGGGCCTCCCTGCTGACGTTCACCCACGACGAGAGCTTCAGCTACGTCTACCACGCCCGGGCGTCGGTCGAGGAGATCCTCAGCTTCACCATCCGCCGCGCCCCGTCGAACAACCACCTGCTCAACACCCTGCTGATGAAGCTGTCGGCCGGGTTGTTCGGCGAGTCGGAGCTGGCCCTGCGCCTGCCGAACCTGCTGGCCCACGCGCTGTACCTGGTCACCGCCGGACTGATCGCGCGGCGGTTCGGCCGCCCGCCGGTGATCCTCGCCGCGTTCCTGGTCCTGTCCCTCAATCCGTTCATCCTGGACTACTTCTCGGTCGCTCGCGGCTACGGGCTCGGTCTGGGGTTCATGCTCGGGAGCCTCTACTTCTGCCTGCGCTGCTTCGAGGCGCCGAAGGTCAGCTCGCTCCAGGCTGGCCTCACCGCGGCGTTCGCCGCGCTGGCCGTGCTGTCGACCTTCTCCTTCCTGCACGTCTACGTCGCTCTCAATGCCACTGTCGTCGCCCTGATCCTGGCGCGGGCCTGGAGAGCGCGGCGCGCTGGTGTGGGTATCGGCACGGTCGCCGGGGTGGCCGCCCGGAGCGCGCTGCCGCTGATGCTCGTCGGCGCGATCCTCGCTGCCCTCGTCGCCGGGCCGATCCGCAACCTCCGCGAGTGGGATGAGCTGTACGCCGGCGGGACGATCGGCTTCTGGCAGGACACCGTCGGTTCGCTGATCCGAGCGTCGTTGTACGGCCAGCCGTACGCGCCGACGCTGGCCCCGCTCCTGGCGGTCCTGGTCGGGGTTGTGCTGGCGGTCAACGCTGGGCTGTTCGCGCGCTTCCTCGTCCGGGGCGGGCAGAGGTGCTCGTCGGCGCTCACGCTGACCATCGTGCCGACCGCCGTGGTCTGTACGCTCACCTCGTCCGTCCAGGGGCACCTCCTCGGCATCCCGTTCCTCGAAGGCCGGACGGCGATCCTCTTCCTGCCGCTGTTCGCGCTTCTGCTCCTCAACGCCGTCCGGGCCGCCATCGCGAGCGATCAGCGCTGGTTCTCGGTGGCGGCCCGTGCGCTCCTCGTCCTGATCGCCACCGGGGTCGCCCTGCACGCGATCAGGACCGCCGACCTGCGCGTTGTCGGGCCGATCGACCCGTACAACGTCGATACCCTCCAGATGCTCGCCGACCTGGAGGCCGACCGCCGCTCCTCGCGGGACGGCGACCGGGTGCGCCTTGGCGCTAGCGTCGTCTTCGAGCCGACGATCAACTTCTACCGGATCACGCGACGGCTGAGCTGGCTGCGAGAGGTGACCCGCGCCCCGCTCGGCGGCGAGTACGACTATTACTTCGCCACGCCCGACGATGTGCCTGCGCTCGACGGTCGACCGAGGGTGACGATCAGGCAGTATCCCGACACCGGCAACGTTCTCGCCCGGCGCACCCGTGGCTGACGCACACTGTCGTACAATGCAGCATGGCAATCGCGCTGCCGGCCGACAACACGACCGCGCTCACTGCCGCCGCCTTCACCGGCGATGAAGAGGCGCTCGGCGGCCTGTTGGCCAGACATCAGCGGGCCGCCTACAACCTGGCCTACCACCTGCTCGGGCGCGAGGCCGACGCCGACGACGCGGTCCAGGAAGCGTTCCTGCTCGCGGTGCGGGCTATCCGCGGTGATGGCGCACCGCCCCGCGAGCTCGATCGTTTCAAGCCCTGGCTCATGCGCGTCGTCGCCAATGCCGCGCTGGGCCAGTTGCGTCGCCGTCCTTCCTTCCGGCCCGTCTCGGTGGACGAAGTCGCCGATGTCCTGCCCGGGGGACTCGGCGAGCCCGAGCGCGAGGCCGAACGCCGCGAGACGCGCGGGGATGTTTTGCGGGCGCTGCTCGCGCTGCCGGATGCTCAGCGAGCGGCCCTGACCCTTCGTGAGCACCAGGGGTTGTCCTACGTCGAGATCGCGTCGATGCTGGGCGTCAGTCACGCCGCGGTCGAGACACTGCTGTTCCGCGCGCGTCGCGGGTTCCGCGACGCCTACGCGGGGCTGACGGCCGCGTCGCGGTTGATCGGATGCCCCCATCTCGCCCCGCTACTGTCAGCCATGATCGACGGCGAGCTGGATGCGTCGGCATGGGCGGAGCCCTCGGCCCACGCCGACCGTTGTCCGCGCTGCCGCGGTGAGCTACGCGCCCTGCGCCGGGGACGACGGCTGCTCGCGCTGATCCCGTGGCTGGCGGTGCCCACCGCCTGGCACGGCACGGCGACCGCCAGCGCGGCCGGCGCTGCCGCCGTGGCCGGCATCGCTGCCGCGGCGCCAGCCGCCCCGGCGCCGCTGGCGACCAGCGGGGGGCTGGTGGCGAAGCTCGCGAGCCTCGCCGGGGCCAAGGCGACCGGGGCGGCGGTCGCCGCGGGCCTCGGAACGGCGGTCGTGGTCACACCCATGCTCGAGCCTGGTCCGGACGATCTCGCGCGGGCCATCTCCGCCGCCGCTGTAGCCGGCCCATCGATCCGGATAGACGGCCAGGCCGCGCTCGACGGCGCGCCGCCGGCGGATCGGCTCCCGCCGGAGCCGCCAGCGGTCGTCAGCCGGGCGCGGCCCGGCTACCAGCGCCTCACCGCCGATCGCGTCGACTCCGACGCCGCTGATCACGCTGGGGGCCACGGGTGTCAGGTCCCCGCGGCCGGGTGCGGTCCGGCCGCCTCAGCCGACGGTCCCGTGGTCGCGGCGCTGGCCGCTTCCGCTGCTCCGGCCCCGGCCGCGATCGCGGCCGCCGATGCGCCGGAGCGGGCCAGCGGCCACGCTCGCCAGCCGCCCCGCCCGGCCGTCGCGGCCCTGGTAGCCGCTGATGCTTCCGAGCGGGGCAGGGGAGCTCGGCGTGGCCGGGCGGCGACCGACGATTCCGGCGCGGTCGAGATGACTGGCAAGCAGCAGGCTGCTCCCGCCGATGATGAGCCGGAACCCCATACGCTCAAGGCGGAGCACCAGGCGCCCAGGGTGCCCGATGGCGCGGCAATCACCCGTGAGGTGCCGCGCCCCCTGGCGAACCAGGCGCAGTCAGAGAGCCCGCGCAAGGCTCCGCATGCCGTCCCGCCGGCGCCCGCGGCCGCCGCTCCGTCACGACCGAGGCCGCTCGCGGCCGATCCTGCGGTGGCGCAGCGGCCCGGAGTAACGCCGTCGCGCGCGGCGGCTCCCGGAGACAAGAACCAGACCGGTCCGTCGCGCGCTCACGCCGACACTGGCAGTCCACGGGCAGCGTCCAGGGAGAAGGCTCCCGGCCCTGACCCCAAGTCGTAGCTCGAAGCGTGCAGCGCTCGCCGCGCGCAAGTTTTCGGGCGCGCCGCGCATCTAGAGAGTAGAGCGTTCTCACGGGCTCAGCACGGAGACCGAATCCATGTCCGTGGAGAGCGGCGGCAATCGACCTCGACGCGCGCCTGCGCGCAGGTGACTTTAGGAGGACAGCGATCGACCATCGCCAGAGGTGAGGGTGGGGGACCACCGGCGCTGAATCCGGGCCCTTCGACACGGGCGTCGAGGTAACTGCTCGACGACAACAGACAGGGGAAGACAGACACATGAAGCACTCAGGACTGCGCGCGCTGATGAGGAGGCTGTCGACACCGGCAGCCCTGGCCCTGGTGGCCGGCCTGCTGCTGGGGCCGGCGACCTCCTATGCCGACCATGTCGAGGATCACAGTGACAAGGTCGGCGTCTGCCACGAGACCGGATCGGGACGGTACGTCTTCATCGAGGTCGGCGCGCCCGCGGCCGAAGAAGAGGGCGAAGACGGCCACGGGCACGGCCAGCACGAGGGCGACAAAATCGGCGTGGACTCGGCAGAAGACTGCCCCGACGATGTGGACAAGGACCAGCTCGACAAGGATGAGGAGAACAAGGACAAGTCCGACGAGGATAATGACGATGACGGCAGTCGTGGCCGCGGTCACGGCCAGGGGACGCATCCGGGCCGGGGACGCGGCCTCGGCGCCCCGGGGCGCTAACAACGCTGGCCTCGCGATCTGAGGGCCTGAGCCGGGGCCGGGTGAGCCAGCCCCGGCTCGCTGCTTCAGCTGGCGCCAACCACGCGTGGAGTCCGGCCGCCGGCACGGGCCGTGCAACAGTGACCGGCCCCGCGCGAAATCAGTCTCGGCATGACATGTCGCCCGGTGCAGCGATTCCGCCGGGGCCGCACACCTGAGCACAGAATTCGCGTTGTGTAGACACCCGCACCGAGATGGTTGCAGATTTGGATACAATCAAGGTCTCGGCTGCGCCGGGGGCTGAGGACCTGTGATGCTCGACGAGGTCAAGCAGACGTGCGATCACTGCGCATCTTGATGGTTTCGTCTGAGGGGCCGCCGACGCGCAGCGGGATCGCCCGCACTATCGGGTACCTGCGCGATGGCTTGCAGGATCGCGGGCACCGTGTCGATGTGATCTCGCACCCTGGTGTGCAACGCGTCGCTCTTGGTGAGGTGCGCCTCAGCAGACTGATCTTCCATCTCACCGGTCTGGCTCGGCGGATCGATGACTACGATCTGGTCCACCTCCACGGGGCTGCACCGACGGTGAGCGATGCTTTTCTGCTCTTTGCCCGGATCCGCGGCCTGCGACCACCCCTCGTCTACACCCATCACTGTGACATCGACATGAGTCCAGTCCGCTGGTTGAGTGGGTTCTACAACACCCTGCACCATCGGCTCAGCGCCGGCGTCGATCAGGTGGTCAGCACCACGTCGGACTACGCCACCGAGGTTGGGGTGAGAGGCCGGATCTCGATCATTCCCCTGGGAGTGGATTTCGCCCGGTTCGCCACGGGCGGGCCCAAAGATCGACAATTCACCGTGCTCTTCGCCGGACAGTTTCGCCCGTACAAGGGTGTGCGGGTGCTCTTGCGAGCCATGGCATCGGTCCAGGGAGCCCGTCTCCTCGTAGCCGGGGGCTGCACGGCCAGGAACTGCACGGAGGAACAGGACTACCGTGCCCTCGCCGCCGAACTGGGCGTCTACGTCGAGTTCCATACCCGTCCTGGGGACGACCACCTGCGCGAGCTCTATCGGCGGGCGCACGCGGTCGTGTTGCCCTCGGTAACGCGGGCGGAGGCGTTCGGCTTGGTGCTGCTGGAGGGCATGGCAGCGGGCTGCGTGCCGGTCGCGTCGGACCTGCCCGGCGTGCGCGACGTGGTCGCGGAGACCGGCTTCACCTTCCCGGTCGGGGACGTTGACGGGCTTGCCACCACGCTGCGCCGCTTGCGCGACGAGCCGGCGCTGGTCGAGCAGAGCGGGGCCCGCGCCCGCGAACGGGCCTCCACGTTCACCTGGGAGCGCACCGTCTCGGAGTATGAGCGCCTGTTCGTGGACCTGGTGGTAACACGCGAGCTGCGCTCCTGGCTGATGGACCGGGCGGACGCTACCGGGTTGCGGGCCTTCTTGACCCATGTGGCGAGGAGCCTGGAAGCGGAGTGGGCCGAGGTACTGCTCCGAACGGCCAATCATCAGGTCTACCGAGTCGGCTCGGCGGCCGGATCGGCGGGGACAGCCGGTTGGAGGCTCACGCGGGCAGCGGCCCCACTTGCGCGATACAGCTGCGACATCGGACAGGGTGTGCTCCTGGAATCGGGCGGCGCCGACGCATCATGGCCATTGACGGCACGACCCGCCGACTGGACCGGCTCAGCCGTCGCTGTGCCGTTGACCGCGGACGGGTCGCATTTCGGGGCGATGCTGGCGCTGCGCGAGCGCCCGTTCGCCCGACACGACCTCGACAGGCTGACGCGCCTGGCCGGGCATGCCGCGCCCAAGCTGCGCGCCTGGCACAATATGGTGAGCATCCCGGACGCTGTGGCCTAGAACCGCGGCATGCGGATGATCGCGGGCGCGGGCATCGTGGCGAGACTCAGGTTCTGGCCGCGGGCGCCGAGATGGTAGGGCACGGTTGCGGGGCAGCAGGCAGGTGGTAGCTGGATCTTCCGGACCGGCGGGCACCGCCGCCTCCCGGGTCGCTGCGAGGGGACCGTCTACCAACCCCCTTCAGCGTCGAGCTTTCCTGCGCGAGCCGAGGCGCGCCTGGGTCGTTGCGCTCGCGGTTGGGCTTGTCACGCTGCTCGTGCACGGCTACCGCTTGAGCGCCGCGCCAGACTTCCTGGCCGATGAAGGTCTGTACTTCTTGCCCGGACGCAACCTGGCGAGCGGGGCCGGTCTGCTCGGCGACCGCGGCGTCTTCTTCTGGCACCCGCCGGTCTACTTCCTGGTCGAGGCCGTCTACATCAAGCTCGCCGGACTGCTGGATGACGATGTTGTTACCGCGCTCTACTCGGTGCGATGGCTGAACGTCTCCTTCTCCGCGGCGACGGCCGGGCTGCTCGTCTTGTTCGGGCGCAAGCTCCACAGCTACAAGGCCGGACTCCTGATGGCGGGCATCTTCGTGCTCGACCCCTACGTGCAGCGCATCAATCGTCGCGGCATGCTGGAAACGCTCGCCATGCTGTTCACCCTGATCGGCCTGTACATCTTCTTCACGCGCCGACAGGGCCCCACCAGGTGGCAACAGCTCGGGGCCGGCGTCGCCTTCGGCCTGGCGATCCTGACCAAGGAGCCGATGGCCCTCGAGCTCCTCGCCGTCCTGGGTTTTGCCGCGTGGTCGGGGTGGGCCCGGCTGCGGGATGCCGTGCACGTCGCCGCGATCGCCTCGCTCGTCTATTTGGTCTACCCAATCTGGGCGGTCGCCATTGGTCAGGGCGATAGTTACTTTCGGTTCAGATCCTATGGGCTCGGGCGGTTCTTCAGCTTGCTCAAAGGGGCCGACTGGCAGCCACCGGGAATCGACGTCTTGACGGCCGCTGGCCTCAGGCTCTTGAACGATGTCCTCGTGGCGATCGGTCGGTTTCCGAGCCACCTGCTCGGCGTGCTCGGCGGCCTCGCCTTGGTGATCCTCCTGCTGCGCTTCCGTCACCGCGCCGAAGCGCGCTACCTGGCCATCTTCGGCACGATCTGCTGCGGTCTGATCGGCTTCTCCCTCGTCGGGGGCACACTTCGTACCTGGTTCTTCTCCCTTCGGACGAACAGGTCACCCCCGCTCGTGGAGAACGTCCTGACGATGCTCAGTCAGTACCTGATGAGCTACCTGGTCATCGTGCTTGGCGTCCTCTTTACGGCCATCCTCGTGCTGCGCTTCCGCCACCGCGCCGAGGCGCGCTATCTGGCCATGTGGAGCGTGGTCAGCTACGGGTTCATCGGCTTCGGCCTCACCTTCGGGAAGATCAGCGACCATTTCTTCTACTACGTGATCCTGCCCGCGATCGCCGTCGTCGGCTATGTTCTCGCGGCGCTCTTGGAGTCGGCTGCGAGCCCACTTGCCGAGGAGCAAGATAGGATCGGGCAACCTCTGCGCGGGCCTGGGTGGCCGGTCCGTGCGAAGCCCGTCGGCGTACGCCTCGTGCTGCCAGTGTCTGCACTTCTCGTGATGTCCTTGTACAACGGTTATCAATGGCTAGATACGTACGGGCGAGGCGTCGACAACTCATACGCCAGGATCTATCGCTACGTGAGGGAGAACGTCCCACCTGGAGAGACGATCTCTGTCGGCAGTGATGTCAGCAACTATCTCTTTTCGCCAGATTACGTGATCCAGTTCCATCGCAACCCGAAAAGCGTCACCGATGAGCAGGTGCGCTACTTCATCCTGAGTTCCAAGGACTCGTGGGGTCCGTACCACTCGTTGAGGCGCGAGTTCTACGACTGGGTCATGCAGGAGACCCGGCCACTGATTGAGGCAGAGGGTGTCACCTTCTGGAAGCTTGGACTGTATTACCGAGACGTGACCCCCGGCCGGGCTTGGGAGAATGAAGAGACGAGGCCGGGGTAGCGGCGGTCCGGCGGCAATGGAACGATGGCGGCGGTGAGGGCGACGGTCGCCTTCGACGCCCGGTACGTGAGCGACCGCTATCACGGCATCGGACGCCACACCTACAACACGCTCGAAGCACTGACCCGGCTCGATCTGGATCGTCAGTATCTCGTCTACTACCATCCGGACTACCCCAACGATCGCTTTGATCTCGGGCGCTTGGAAGAACGGCCGAACGTCGAGTTGAGACCGATCCGGCTTCCGCTCTACCTGCCGACCGAGCAACTGGTCTGGCCGGTGTTGCTCGCGAAGACCCGCGCGATGCTCTTCCATTCGCCGTACGTTACGCTGCCGCTGCTCGCGCCGGTCGCGTTGGTCATGACGGTACATGACCTCATCTTCGAGCGCTTCCCTGAGTATATGCCGCGGCGCCGGCTGCGAACGTTCTACCGTGGCCTGACAGCGCTGGGTGCCCGGAGAGCAGCCGCGATCCTGACGGTGTCGAACGTCACCCGATGCGATCTCGAGGCGTATTATCGGGTCGACGCGGGGAAGGTCCACGTCGTCGGCGGCGCGGTCGACTCGACATTTCGGCGCGTCGATGACCGCGGACGGCTCGCGGCGGTCATCGACCGCTACCGACTGCCCCGACGGTTCGTGCTGGCGGTCGGTGCGGGCCGGCCGCACAAGAACCTGGCGATGCTGGTCGACGCGTTCGCCGGCCTCGACCCGTCACTCGCCCCGGCACTGGTCATCGCCGGCGAGTACGATCCACGATTCGTGGATAAGGTCTCGGCGCGTGCCCGCACCCACGGGCTCGAGGAGCGTGTCCTCCGGCCAGGCTCAGTTCGCGAGGCGGACCTGCCGGCGCTCTACAGCCTCGCCGACGTGCTGGTTTTCCCCTCGCTCGTCGAAGGATTCGGCCTGCCCCCGCTGGAGGCGATGGCGTGTGGCACACCCGTGCTCGCCTCGAATGCGTCGTCCATTCCCGAGGTGGTCGGCGATGCTGCCCTCAGCTTCGACCCGCGCGGCCCGGCGCAGCTCGCGACCGTGCTCAGGAGGATACTGAGCGACGCTGACCTGCGGGCTGATCTCAGCCGTCGCGGGCTGGCGCGCGCCCGCGAATTCTCGTGGGACCGGGTGGCCCGTGCCACGCTCGGGGCGTACGCCGCCGCCCTGAAGGTCAGGACTGCTTCAAGCGGGCTGCCGCAAAGCTGAGCATGCCATCGACGAAGCCGCGGTAGGCCTGCCGTTCAACCTGGCTCGCGCCAAAGCTGAGATATGCGGTCACGTACACCGCGAGGCCACTACCCGCCACGACGGTCATGGCGATCAGTGATGACGGCTCAACCACCTGCCGGACGAGGTAGAGGACGATCGCCATCGGAACAGCGGGCCCGAACGCCGGCAAGAAGATCTCCTTCAGTGCCTCCTCGGCGCTGATACCGATGACCCGCATCGAGTAGGGCAGGACCAAGCAGAGGCATTCGAAGACGGTCGGGATCAGGGTTCCGAGAGCAACGCCGGTGAGCCCCAATGGATGCACGAGTGCGATCGACAGCCCGAGGTTCGCCAGAGCTGAGCCGACCGACATCATTGCTAGTGGCCGATGCCGTGCCATTCCCTGGAGAATCGAGCTGGCGGGCCACTGGCTGGTTGCGATGAGGCTGGCTAACGTGAGGATGCCAACCAACTGGACCTGATCTGCGTATGCAGCGCCGACCCACACGGTAAGGATCGGCTGCGCCAAGATGACGAGCGTGCATCCGACCGGCAGAAAGAGCGCAAGCGTCAACCGAGTGCCTTGGCTGTAGAGCGAGCGTAGGCGCGTCTGGTCGTCGGCGGCGTGGAGCTCCGAGGCCAGCGGCAGGAGCACCTTCATGAACTGATCGGTCAGAACTTGCGCGGCTTCGCTCAACTTCCGGGCGATGGAGTACGGAGTGACGGCAGTGATTGGCAGGAACACGCCAATGATGATCTCGTCGGTCTTCGTCTGCAGTAGCCCGGCCCCCTGCGTCACGAAGACCGAGGAGCTGAACGAGATGATGGTCCGAACCTGCTGGCGTTTGGCACCCCGCCACCCGAACTGCAGCTCCGGCGCGACCCGGTTGATGACCCAGACGCTTACCGCCTGCATAGCCAGCGTGATGGGGATGTTCACCGCCACCATACCGAGCACGCCTCCGCCAAGGAGCAGCACGACCACGGTCGCGGCCGCCGATATGAGCGTAGCGGCAGCACTGAGGTGGTTGACGAGGTCGTGGCGCTGCAACCCTCGCAGGACCGCCCCAGCGGCCGTGCACGGGATCGAGATCCCGAGGGCGAAGCCCATCACGACTACGAGTGCGGTGGCCGTGGCCCGCTCGCCGTGCGGCACGTTGAAAACGTCCGGGAAGACCGGAGCGATGGTCGCACTCAACGCGACGGCGATCAGGCCGAGGACGGAATAGAGGCGCAACGTCGTGGCAATCAGGCTGTGTGCCTGCTCGCTCTCTCCGCGCACAACGTGCTCGGCGACATACTTCGTGACCGCGCCCGCGATGCCCAGATCAAGGAGCGAGCCGTACGCCACCACCGAGCCGACGAGCACCCAAAGTCCGTAGCCGGCCGCCCCGAGCTGGTGCAGGATAAACGGCGTGAGGAAGAACCACGTGCCGAACTTGATGAACCGGCCCACATAGTTGCTGATGGTGCCGCTAAATACGCGGCGGCGGATCACCGCATCCTTCGCTGCGTCATCAACCACTGAGTGGCTCCCGAGAGGATCCCGAGGATGTATGCCGCGTCACCGAAAGCCAGCCGGCGTTCACGCCTCACCCGGTGGGTGAACTTCAGAACGTGGCGCCCGATGTCCCGGCGCATACGCCTCAGCATGTAGCGGTCCCCCAGGCTCAGGTACTTGGCATAGTAAGCGCCCTGTCCGCGCCCGTAGCTCCAGCGCAGTGGAATGTAGTCATCTTCTCCCCGCCAGGCACGGTGGTGCAGCACAACTTCCGGGGCGTAAATGATCCGGTATCCTGCCTCGAGGAGCCGGAACCCGAAGTCGTTGTCCTCCGCCGCCGGGTACGGTGTCCCCGGACCGAGACGTTCGTCGAAAGAGCCCACGTCGTTGATAGCAGATCGGTATAGTGCCATGTTCATTGGATAGAGTACGTCGTTACCGATGCGGCCCTCGTAGACTGCGCGGAGCTCATCGATCCGGGTTGATGGCGCGAAGCCACCCGGCGTCTCCGTTGCGGTCGGCAACACTCGTCCCGTCACGACGGCACGCGGCCCGGCTTGGACAAGCGCTCGAACGATGGCGCCGAACCACGCCGGCGGGGCTAGTACGTCGTCATGCGTGAAGACCAGGATATGATGCCGTGCCGCCGTGACTCCGGCGTTGTTCGCGCGACTCAAGCCGATGGATCGCGTCCACAGGTAGCGGATCTCGCAGGCGCGGTCGGTGGTCAAGGCTGCCAGGCGCGGATGCGGGCTGTCACTCTGGTCAATGATGATAAGCTCGGTCGGAACCTCGTCCCCCTGGAGAACTGCCTCGACACTTTCCGAAAGCAGCTGCGGCCGATTGCGCGAACAGATGATGAGCGAGGCCGCGGGAAGGCCCGTCGCTGTGGAAGCGTCCATCCCTTGCTCTGGAGTGGCTTGGTCAGGTGTGGACACGGATCCGGGACCCTTTCACCGCCTGACTGCCCGAATCGTGACGATAACCGGGAAATATGGATCGTCCACCTCGAGCTCGCGGCGTGACAACTCCTCGTGAGCCATCCCCATCAAGAAGGCGATGCCCGTCAACACGTTGCCGTACGAGCGGACCGTCACCTGCCCGGTGCCGAAGACGTCCTCGAAGAGTGACGAGCAGGAGGCAACCGTGAAGCGCCAGTAGTCGGTTTTCAGGCCCTCACCGCGGACAACCCGGCTCACCGACGGTACCGTGGCGAGGAGAACACCACCCGGGCGGAGGACGCGATGGGCGTGAGCAACGGCGGCGCGCGTGTCGTAGATCAGCTGCAGAGTCTGGGTGAGCACGAAGCAGTCGAACTGGTCCGACGGGATCGCATCGGCCGCGGCCAGGTCGGCGACGACCGTCGCGTGTGGGTTTGCCGGGTTGATGTCGAGGACATCGCGATGCTGGACAGCGGTCCCGAACCGGTCGGTGTAGCTGCTGTCTTTGACTTCGAGCACATGGCCATGAATATCGTGGCGATGCTCCCCGAGAAAGCGCTCGACGTAGTAGCGATCAACCGGTGTACCGCGGTCGAATCCCCAATGATTGCTCAGGGGCGTGACTCGACGGATGGTCCCGAGCCATGCCGGGCGCGACAGGCGGCGGAGGCGCTGACGGAGACGGCCTCGTTGCTCGGAAGGAATGTTGTCTCGCAGGGCGTCCAGCAGGCGTGCTCGCATGCTTCCCCTCTCCACTGTCGGCGTGCAACCGAGTGGGTGCTGCATCATCCGATCGGGCCGATCATTCGCTTGATCGACATCTTACGATCAGTCGAGGCTGTGCACGGTACGAGATCCCGGTCGCCTGACGCAGCTCTTCTTCCCAGAGGCCGACGAACAGGCTGCGTCGGAGCGCTTCCGGTGACGGCCGGCCCGCGACGTCGTCGACCAGCCGCCGGTACTCCGAGCGGGAATGGAGCAGCCAGACCAGCAGGCGAAGTGGGCGGAGCCCGGCGGGATCGAGCCCCACCTGGCCGGCGTAGCGTGCCAGGCTCTCGGCCATGACGGCCCCGGTCAACGTCGATGGATTGAGGCTGGCCCGGTACGACTCGCGACAACGACCCGAAGCAAGGGCGCCGTCCAGAAAGAAGCCGAGGTAGGACAGGAAGTAGATCAGATCCAGCGCGGGCAGCCCCCGGAGCTCGCCCGATTCCCAATCCAGAACGGCCAGCCCTCCATCGGCGGTGACCAGCACGTTCCATGGCGAGAAGTCCCGGTGCTCGCAGACGATGGGCAGGTCGCCCAGCGTCGCGAGCATGCCCTCCGTCTCCCGAAGCAAGCCGGGGTCCAGGACACTGCCGAATGATTCTTGGAAAGCTGTGAGCACCGGCTCGACAAGCCGGTCCCACCAGGCGGTCCTGGGACGGGGATCCGATCGGCCGGCCAGGTTGGCGAGCCACGCCGTCGCCGCCAGAGCCAGGTGGCGATAGTTGTCCCGCCGGAGTTGGGTAAAAATCGGCAGACCGGGCAGGGCCGTTTCGCCCAGTGTCAACACGCCGGCGTGCTCCCGGCAAAACAGCACTCGGGGAACGCCCTGCACGCCGCCGGGCCGCAGCGCCTGGACAGCTCGAAGGGTTGTTGCCTCTCTGGTCAGGGCGGAAACAGCCTCGGGCACGCGTGGCAGCTTGACCGCGAGCCGGGGCCGGGGGTCCGGCTCGGCAAACACCAGGCCGACCAGCTTGCTGATGCTGCGCTCGCCCACAGCCAGGACGAGCCAGGAGAGCGAGTCCGGGGTAGGCCCAAGTCCCCAGCCGCCCCAACCGGCTCGGATCGTCCTCGCGAGGTCACCGCCCGGAGCGGAAGCGTTCGGCGATCCGCGCGCCGCGCCGAGCTTCGGACGGCCGGTCGATGGCCGGCCATCGAAGGGACCCACCGGTTTGCGGGCGGTGGCACAGACCGGGAAGGTGACGTGGGCTCGCAGGCTCAGCAGCCAGAGAGCCTGGCGAACGGCGCGAGCGCCTCGGCCTACGATGCCTCGCGCCGCGGGGCGGCTGGTCAGGAAGTAGCGCCGCGCACCGGGAGCGTCGAGAGAGAGCCAGAGCTGAGGCCGGGAAGGAGACGGCCAGGCCCAGTAGCAGGTGACAGCTTCGAAGCCGGCCGCTTCCAGCCGCCGCCGCACGCCCCCTGATCCGCCGGCCAGTGGCGAATACCACTCCGTGTAGCACGAGCCGCCGGGGCGGAGCGCAGCCCGGGCCGCCGACAGCGTGGCTCGGCCCGGGTTTACGGCGACAGCCAGGTCGCACTCGCCCGGCGGGGCGAGTCGCGCGTCAGCCACGTGCTCAGAGATCAAGCCGACCGCCTCGGCCAGCAGCCCGCCGGCAAAGCAGGTACTCCTCGCCGGTTTCGGGTTCGGCAGCAAGAATCGCCAGTCGGCCCGCCGGAGCAGCTTACTGCGCACGACCTCGGGCAGGACGTCAGCGCCGGCCACACGGTCCCTCGCGGGAGTCGAGCAGCTCGTCGTAGATGTGCGTCACGCGCCGGACCATGCCCGCGACGGCAAACTCCCGGTGGACTTGGGCTTTGCCAGCCGCTGCCAGCCGGTGAGCAAGGGCCGGATCGGCCAAGACCGTCCGAATCGCCGCGGCCAGGGCGGCCGGGTCAGCCGGCGGGACCAGCAGGCCGGTCTGGCCGTGAATCACCGCCTCATCCGTCCCGCCCACCGCCGTGGCCACGACCGGCCTGTCGGCCGCCATGGCCTCCAGGACCGACAGGGGCAGACCCTCGAAGAGCGAGGGCAGGACGAAGAGGTCGCAACTAGCCAGCAAATCAGGCACGTCTTGCCGATATCCCAGGAAGACCACCCGGCTCTCCAAGCCCAGCGCGCGTGCCCGGGCTTCGAGCATGGCTCGATGCGGGCCATCGCCGGCCAGGACGAACGTGGCTTCGGGAACCAGGACCGCGGCCGTGAGGAGATAACCGTGCCCCTTCTGCTCGTTCAGTCGGGCCGTGGTCAGGACGATGGGCCGCCCGGTTGCCCCGGCCAGGGTGGCCCGCAGCGCGGGGTTGGCCGGGCGCTCGAAGGGAGCCAGCGGGATGCCGTTCCGTACCACCTGCACTTTCCGGGCCGGAAACCGCAGGGTTTGGCGCAGCCGTCGAGCCACTTCATAGGATACGGCGATGTAGCGGTCGACCCCGGCCGAGATGATCTGCTGGACCAAGATGGAACGGCGCCACGGAATCTCCCGAAACAGATGCTCCGTGGCGACGACCGCGGGGACCCGGGCGAGGACGGCGGCCACGAGACCGTACCTGCAGGCCAGAGGCCAGTTCAGGTGGGCGTGAAAGACGTCGGGGCGCGCGGCACGCAGCGCAACGACGAACCGGGCCACCCGCGCCGGCGTCTGCTTGCCCCGCATGCGTGGCACGGCTCGGAGCTCGACGTCCAACCTCCGGGCTCCTTCGAGCAACGGCCCGAGTCCGGGCTCAGGGTGGTGCGCCAGGACCGCGCGCCAGCGCTGTCGGTCGAGGCCGGCCAGCAGGCTCAGCAGGACCTGTTCGGCGCCTCCAAAGGCGTCGACATCGGTGTAATAAAGAACGGTCCGGACTATGGCTGAGCCTCTCCAGCCGACTTTGCCGGGGAGCCTAGCCCCTGATCGACGCTGGGGATCTCGCGCAGCGCTGATCTCGCACCAAGCCAGTAGAAGTAGTCCAGGGCCAGGCCATAGTAGAGGTGGAGCTGAGCCGGCCGTCGCCGCTCCAGCCACTCCATGAATCGGATCACCGCGTCTGGTGTCCCCGCGCTCAGGCTACCGAGCCCCAGCAGACCCGCCCGGAGAAGGCGCCACTTGCGGGAGCCCTGGCGGTAGGTGCTGAGCTTGAGGTCGCGAAAGGTGTCGGGGTATTTCCTGGCCAGGAGCACCGCGGTGCGACCCTTCGCAAGGTTGTCTCGGGCAAGCGCGGCGAAGTCTTTCGTGTAGTGTTGCTGGGCCACTGCCTCGGGACTGTAAACGAGGCGCACCACGGCTCCGAGCAGGCGCAGCGCCAGCTCACCGTCCTCATTGCCGTAGACCTTGAACGCCTCGTCGAAGATGCCGACGTCGAGGAGAACCTCTCGGCGTATCGAGAAGTTGCCGCTGTAGAAGTCCCTGAAGTGGATACGGTAGTCGGGCTGGGCCAGCTTCTGAAGGTGGCGGTTGAACTTCATGCCGATATACTCGACGACCGGCGGTGAGGACGGATCGAGGGTGATCGGTACCGCCCCCAGCACGCCGAGGCGGGAGCCGCCCGGATGTGCTTGGCGGTGCGCCGCCAGGAACCCGGGCGCCGGCTCCATGTCGTCATCCAGCAAGACGAGCAGCTCGCCCCTAGCCTCGCGGATCCCGGCGTTGCACGCGGCAGCCCTGCCCCGGTTGGGCTGCCAGAGGGCGCGGAGCTCGTACGGCGAGGGGAGCCGATCGACCATCTCCCGGGTGCCATCTTCGGACCCATCGATGGACACGATGACCTCGTAATCATCCGCTGGGAGTGTCTGCCGAGCCAGAGCATGCAGCAGCCGCTGCACTGAGGCACAACGCCGGTAGGTGGGGATTATGACGCTTGCACGACATGGGCGGGTCAACGTGTGGGGCGTACTCCCGTCTGTCGTCATCGTCACCAGGCAGCCCGAGGTTGACGGGACAGCGGCCCGCCAGCGGGCTGCCGTCCGTAGAGCCAGCACATAACGTCGAGCGAGGAACCTCTGTCGGCAGCGGGGGTGTGGCTATCACGCCATAGTCTCGGCATCGACACCGACGCCTGCAACGCTGACCTACAGAGCGTGCAACGATCACTCACCGCTGAAACCAGTTCCTTAGTCGACGGGCAAACGTCTCTCCGTCCCAGTCCCGTACCTCAACGCGAGGCAACTGAAAACGGTCGGTTCTGCGCCGAACGACGTTGCCAAGGCTCGCGCAGGCGCGGGCGTACCCTGCTTCCCGAACGAGGGCGACCGTCTCGTCCGTTCGCGAGCCATGTGGATACGCAAAACTCGTCACTGGATAGCCGAGTATCTCCTCCAAATAGGACTTGCTCCGCCGGATCTCATCACGTTGCAGCATCGCCGGCAGCGCGGAGAGCTGGGGGTGGCTGACCGTATGGGCGCCGATCTCGAGCAACTCGCCCTCCCCCAGGGTAACCACTTCGGCAGGTGAAAGGACCCGATGGGTCGGACGAACCGTTGTGTTAGCCCCAGCCCACTCCAAGACTTCATCCAGCACGTGCCGTCGCTCTCCTTCCGCCAAGGGCTGCAGCAGCCGGAAGAGCGAGCGAAACACATGCTGACGGGGGCCGGGGTCTTCCTTCTGCCGAACGTTCCAGCCGCGGTCACGCCAATAAGCCTGTGGACTGTACTGGGATGCCTCGCCCAACTCCCACTCGCAGGATTTTCCGTTGACGCTCAGGCGAAGCCTCGCCGGCAACGTTCCGGGCTGCAAGAACAGTCTGCCCAACTCATCCCACCAGAACTCACGCTCGTGACCCGGGTACCCGGTAGTTACGAAGACGGTTGCTGGTATGTCGTGGCGCTCGAGCAAGGGTTTGGCGTTATGCAGGTTATCCGCGTAACCGTCGTCGAAGGTGACGACCACTGCCCTAGGTGGAACGTTTCCGCCCCGAAGCGCCTGGTCCAACTGCCGGAGTCGCATCAGCCTACCGTGTTGACGCAAGACCTGAAGATGCTCGAGGAAGTGCGATGGCGTAACGCAGAGGCGATGTGGGTCCGACGGTAGGTCGACTACGCGGTGGTACAGCAGGATCAGCGCACCCGGGGCGAGCCTGTTCCTGAGCCATCGCGTTGCCCGCTGTATCGTTGTGATTCCAGTCATCCTCACAGGGTCACGACGAGTTTCATCGCCCGGGATGCAGGTGGCGGCGGATGGGAGCGAGTAATCTTCGCCTAGCCATCAGCATCAAGTGTCGCTTGATCTGTCCTGCCAGTGGCCGGCCAACTCTGAACACGCGGTGCAAGATCGGATGACGGTACGGCCACAACTCATCTTGGAGCACTTTCCAGATTTCCGTGCCGTGAGCTTCTTTCTGGGACAGATAGTCCGCTAGCCACCTCAAGAAGATTGGACGCGCAGAGTAGTATGCCCCGCTCGCCTTCTCAAGCGAACACCAGGAACCTGGGTGTTGCCGATATCTGTACCAGCACTGACCCGAGGCAAATACGGGTGCCTCTAGACAGACCTTGGCGCAAAAGACTTGATCCTCGTACAGGCCACGAAAAGTCTCCTCGAATCCGCCTATCCGTTCTATGGACGTGCGCCGTACCATGATCCCGGAAGGTACAGCAGCTTTGTTCTGCAGCCAGAGAGAGAGCAGCTTCGGCGGGTGGATCAGCGTGTTGGGACGCACGCCGGGGTCGTGCACGAAGTCGCGTTCGGCGTCTTCGGGATTTCCTGTCCAGCTATACCACCATTGAATTGCGCCGTAGACCATGGCTGCAGTTGGATGAGAGTCCAGGATCTGAACTTGTTCGGTGAGCGTATTCGAGAGCCAAACATCGTCGGCGTCCAGAAAGGTGAGGTACTCGCCTTCGGCATTCTTGATACCCAGGTTGCGCGAGGCGCTCATACCCCAGTTCTGGTGCCGAGGGTGCTCGAGATGGCGTAGCTTGTGCGGATACTGTTGGGCATACCTTGTAGCAATGACCGTACTCTCGTCGGTCGATCCGTCGTCCACGAGCAGCAGCTCCCAGTCGTTGTACGTCTGGGCGAGGACGCTCTCGATCGCTTCTTGGATGAAGCTACCCGGGTTGAAGAAGATGATGATGACCGAGACTCGAGGTTTGCTATTCATGTGATCTGGTGATCGTGGCGAAGGTGAGGATGAGCTCCTCCGAGTACGTTCGGGTTGTGCCGGCCTGGACTTGGGGTAGATCGGTGATCATGATGGTGTCGGTGTTCGGACAGGAGTTCGCGGTAGAGCACCTCGAGCCGCAGCTGATAGGCCCGCCAACTGTGATGCTCGGCCACGAAGGCGCGCGCGCGGCGCCCGAGCGCGCGGCGAGCACTGTCCGTGGCCAGCAGCTCGGCGGCGGCCTCGGCGATCTCCGCGGCGTCCCGCCCGATGGCGAGCGGCGGCGGGCAGAGCCCGACCGCCAGGCCCGCGGCTCCAAGCGGCGTGGTCACGAGGGCCTTGCCGTGCGCCATCGCCTGGAGCACCTTCAGGCGCATCCCGCCGCCGGTCCGCAGCGGCGCGAGGACGACGGCGGCGCGCAGCAGATGCGGTTCGACCGCCGGCACGCGCCCGGTCACGACCGTGTCCTCCCCGGCCAGCGCTCGCACCGACGCTGGCGGCTGGCTGCCGACGAGGGTCAATCGGACGCCGGGCCGGCGCGCTCGGAGCAGCGGCATGATCTCGTTCCCCAGCCAGAGGGCGGCGTCGACGTTCGGCAGGTGCCCGAACCCGCCGACGAACACCACGGCATCGCTCTGCTCAGAGGTCGGATCGATGTCTGGTGGAAGCTCGACGCCGAAGGGATTGACCCGCACGCGGCCGGCGATCTCGGGCGCCATCGCTCGGGCCGCCGCCGCATCCCGCGAGGTGAAGACCTGGATGCGGTCGAAACGGCGCCAGGCGGCCGGCTGGTAGCGGCGCCAGAGTCGCCGGTCCGCCTCGCGCAGGGCCCACCGCATCCCGTTCGCCGCCTGCCCATCCTCGGGACCGGCCGACGCGGTCGTCCTGACCTCGTGGTCGGTGAGCACGATCGGGACCCCCGGCCGGTAGCGATAGGCGGCCATCGCGTTGTCTTCGACCTGGACCAGATGGAACCGTTTCTCGTCGAGGAGACGATCCAGGAGCCGCTGCATGGCCGGCTCCAGGAACTCGAGGGTGCGCAACGGCTGCCTCCCGCGCAGCCATTGACGTCCCAGCCGCCAGCGCCGCACCCACCGGCGGGCGCCGGACGGCGCTCGTCGCCACACGGCATGGACGTCGATGCCCGAGGCACCCAGGCGGTCCAGCGCATCCCGCTCGGCAGGATCCGGGCCGGCAAAGGTCGCCAGCGTCACCTCGTGGTGGGCGTTGAGCGCGGCGAGCTGGCCGTGCATGACCAGGGCGCCGGCGCTCGTCGCAGTTGGGCGCGGCAGCATCGGGGTGACCATCAGGATCCTCATCGCGGCGACGGGGCCATGTCGGCGAAGAGCCGTCCGGCATCTTCGGCGAGGATCCCGATGTACCGGACGTAGCGATTGCCGGAGCGGGCATCCGCTTGGGCGTTGCCGAGCGCCTGTCGGCGGTCGAGCTGATAGACGGTGCGCTCGATCCAGGTGAGGACGAGGAGGAGCGGGAGGAAGCGGCGATCGATGTCGAGTCTCGCCATGTACTGAGCGATTGCCGCATGGACGGCGCGCGAGCTCGCACCGCCGCGATCCGGCTCGACGAAGAGCTCGCGAAAGCCCCGAAGCTGGGCCGCGTCACCGCGCAACTGACGCACGGTGTAGCTCCAGTGCGTCACGAAGTACAGCAAGTCGGTGACGGCCGGTCCGATGTCGCCACTCTCCCAGTCGATGACGGCGATGTCGTTACCTGCCCGACAAACGTTCCATTCGCCGAAGCCGTGGTGCTGCCAGACGATCGGCAGGGGCGTGCCGATCAGCAGGCCGGCCCGCGTGCGGACTTCACTGAACAGCCGCTCCTCATCGGCTGTCGCGCCGAATGCGTGCGTGTAGGCGGCGAGTGGCGTCTCGACCCATCGAGAACGCTCCGGGGCGCCCCAGAGTGGCCGGCTGACCTGCGCCTGGCGATGAAACTCGGCGAGCCAGGTGGTGACGAGACGCAGGTCGTCGATCTTCCGGCCCATCGGTGCTCGCCACCGACCGCTCGAGCTCGATAGCAAGCGTCCCGGCGCGTAGCTTTCCACGCCGGCGGTGAGCTGACCCCACCGAACGGTCCCGAGTGGCCGGGGGATGCCACGGCGCATCGACTCGTCAAGGCACGATCGAACCTCAGCCAGGACGGCTTGCTCGCGCTCGGTGTGTATGTTGCGATCCGGGAGCCTCGGCAGCTTGACTACTGCCAGGGGCCGGGTGCCACCGGGGGCGAAAGGGAGGACAACCACCCGATTGAAGTCGTCCTCGCCACCGGTGAGCACGACCGGACGGAGGTCTGGTCGCCGAAGCTCCGTCGGGAGGACGGGATGCCCGAGTACGGACGGGGCGACGTCGCGGGCCGGGCCGGCAATCGCGGTCACGGCGTGGCACGGCGCCAGCGTGGCGAAGCGGCGGCTCTTGAGCCCCGTGACCGCGCGAAGACCTACCTCGAGAATCCAGCGCAGTGGCGTCGCCGCGGTGTAGAGCGTCTCCATGTACCACCCGAGCGCCGCCTGAACGTCGAGTGGGAGGTACATTTCGCAATGGGCGAAGTTCGGCTTGACCCAGTAGCTGCCTGTTGGCGTCAGACCGGCGGCTCGGAGAGAACACCGGATCCGATCGGGCGTGGAGGCTAGCGCCGAAGGCACCCATCGGTCAATCTCCCAGTAGAGCGACCCACCTCGTACGAGGCTGTCGGCAGCGTCCCTTAGAGCGACCCGCGCGTCGCGGAGAACGACCACTGCATCAGCCGACCGTTCCTCCGGGATCTCGGAGCTCACGCGTCGGGCGAGCCCAACCTCGACGATGCGCTCCGCCAGACCGCCCCGCGCGCCGAGGAGGACGAGGTGCCGGAACGAGCCCTCTGCCGGGCTCGGCAGCAGAAAGCGCCAATCGGCTCGGCGCAGCCTCGTTCCCCGGGAGATGCTTGGACGGTCCGCCATAGGTACATTATGGTAGGCAGGGCTCATGACCCGTCTGTACCCGCGAGGTGTTCCAGGGCGGCCCGAGGTTCGCGGTTGACCCACCGCGTGGCTAGATCCGGCGCGTGGGATACGGGGATGACGGAAGGTCAGCAGAGAGAGATTTCGGCGGGGGCGATGCCGGCGCAAGATCGGGGAGGCGAAGCCCCGACGCGGCCCGGGGCGGTCTCGATCGTCATCCCATCGTGGAGCGGGGATGTCCGTCGAGTACGCGAGAGTATCGAACGGCAAACCTTCCGCGACTGCACAGTGCAGGTCGTACGCGGGGTCGGCCCGGCGGCGCGGGCTCGGAATCTCGGAGCCGCCGCCACGTCGGGCAGACTTCTCCTCTTCATCGATGATGACGCCTACTTCGGCCACGAGCGCGTCCTCCAAACATTGGTGACGACGTTGGAGTCCGATCCCACGATCGGCGTCGTCGGGCCGTCGAAGCTGATCCCCCCGAACGCTACGTGGCTGCAGCGTCGCATCGCGGCGGAAGTACCGCGTTGGGTCTACCCCGCGTTGCGCGGGGACGCTGAAAGTAACCCGCCGCTGGATCGCTACGGGTTCACGGGTATCACGACCACGTGCTGCCTCCTGCCACGGACGGTCTTCGAGGAGCTCGGCGGGTTCGACGAGGGACTCACGACCGGGGAAGATACGGACTTCTTCTACCGCATCCGTCGGGCGGGGTATCGATTCGTGATCCCGCGCGACTGCTGGGTGTACCACGACCCTCCGCGTGACCTGGATGGGCTGCTGCGCAAGAGCTTCCGGTACGGTATGAACCATGCGTGGGAGGCGCGGAAGTGGCCGGGGCGGCACATGGACGTCGTGCCGCTCGATCGCTGGTACGGCAAGCTTCTGGTTCTCCTCTCACCGCTGTTCTTCGTCCCGAGCCTCTTCGTCCACCTCTATTTCGATCCCGTGCGCCGCGTGCGGGTGGGCTTCCGGCCGTTGAAGGCGCTCGCAACTTACGCCACGTTCTACGGCTACGCGTGGGGGTGGTTCCATAACGCTCGTTGAGCAAACGCCCGCGGAGCAGCCGATCGTCTCGGTCGTCGTCGTCAGCTACAACACCGCGGCGTTGCTGCGCGACTGCCTTGCTTCGCTGTTCGGCGAGGGCAGTGGGGCAGTTGGCGAAATCCTGGTCGTGGATAATGCTTCGACCGACGGCAGCCCGGCGATGGTGCGCGGCGAGTTTCCGAGCGTGCGGCTCATCGCCAACCAAGAGAACCTCGGGTTTGGGGTCGCGAACAACCAGGGTGTGGCCGCGGCGCGAGGCCGGCATGTACTCCTGCTGAACAGCGACACGGTCGTGCCGTCGGGGACGGTCGCCCTCCTGCTGGCCAAGCTTCAGGAGGACTCCGAAGTTGGCATGGTCGGCCCGCGCCTCGTCAATGCTGACGGCAGCGCGCAGCGTTCCGCGTTCCGCTTTCCGACCCCCACGATCCTCCTGCTCGAGCAACTCAGCCTGGCTCGGCTTCTCCCAGTGGTGCGCCGACGCGATGTTGGGTCGGGAAGAGATGACTCTCTGTCGGTCGATTGGCTGTTGGGGGCCTGCTTGCTCGCGCGCCGCGACCTCCTGCAAACCCTTGGCCCGTTCGATCCGCGGTTCTTCATGTACGGCGAGGACATCGATCTCTGCTATCGGCTGCGAGCGACCGGCTGGGACATCCGCCTCGTGCCGGAAGCCGTGATCACCCATCTCGGCGGGCAGAGCGCCCGCCGCTACCGCGTGCAGATGGCCCTGCGGTCTACGGAGAGCATGTACCTGTTCTACCGCAAGCATTACAGCACCCCGGCTCTGTTCTCCGCCGTCTTGATCTTCCGCGGGGTGGCGGCGATGAAGTGGCTGCGAGATGTCGGCCGGTTGGGCTGGTTCGCGCTGCGCGGCAGCGAGCGCGAACATATCCGGCTGTTGCTGGAGGACCTCGGGCTGTGGGTACGTGTCGTCCGGTTGCACCCCCCGCCGCAGGTACTGCCGGCCACCGAAGACTACCCCGACGACTCCGTGCCTCGGCGGCGCTGGCGTTGCGCAGCGCTGACCTCCGTTCCCACTCTCCGAGCATTGACAGCGGGCATCGCGTCGCTACCCTGACGGGCAGCGATCACCGTGCTCCTCACGGACCATTCCTCCGAGGCGCCACGTCGCGGCACCCGGGCAATCGCGCTGCCGTACTACGGGTGGATATTGAACCGAGCCGACACTCGACCTGGGTTTATCATTCCCCGAGGTGACGGGCGATCTGGCGCTCAGCGTCCTGGTTGACCGGTCCGCCTGCACGTGGTTTGATGAGGCCATCATCGGTCCTTGGGAGGGACGTGACGATGGCCGGACAGACCCACGAGGTGCGCATCGATCGGTCGAAGAGCCTGGCCGAGGAACCGCGAACCGGCCACAACCGCTGGCACGAAGCGATCCCGCCGGTCCTGCGCGTCCGGCCCGGCGATGGGGTGGTGCTCGAAACCCGTGACGCCTTCGACGGCCAGCTCACCGACGCGAGCACCGTTGACGATGTTGCACGCGCCGACCTGAACCCGGTCCACCCGCTGACCGGGCCGGTCTACGTCGAGGGGGCCGAGCCGGGCGACCTGCTCGAGGTGCGGATCGGCGAGATCACCCCACAGCCGTTCGGGTACACGGTCCAGGTCCCTGGCTTCGGCTTCCTGCGCGACGATTTCCCGGAGCCGCACATCGTCCGCTGGCGGATCGCCGACGGCTGGGCCGAGTCGGACGACCTGCCAGGCGTGCGCATCCCGGGCGCTCCGTTCATGGGCGTGATCGGGGTGGCGCCCTCGGCCGAGCTGCGCGAGACGCAGCGGGCCCGCGAGGCCGAGCTGGCTGCCCGCGGCGGGGTGGCCCTGCCGCCAGACCCGGCCGGCGCCGTCCCGAGCGACTCGCGCCTGGCTGCCGAGGGCCTGCGGACGGTCCCGCCGCGCGAGACTGGCGGCAACCTCGACATCAAGCAGCTCGCGGCTGGGACGACGCTGCTGATCCCGGTCTGGACGCCGGGCGCGCTCTTCTCGGTCGGCGACGCCCACTTCGCCCAGGGCGACGGCGAGGCCTGCGGAACGGCGATCGAGATGGCGGCCACCTTCAGCGGCGAGCTCCACCTCCGCAAAGGCGAGGCCGCCCGCCGCGACATCCGGAGCGTCCAGTTCAGCCGCGAGGAGTACGTCGTCGCGCCTGAGTTCCAGGCTCCCCGCCGCTTCTATGCTACGACCGGGATGTCTGTGCGCGCCGACGGCCGCAACGAGTCCGAGGACGCGACCCTGGCCGCCCGCAACGCCCTGCTGGCAATGATCGACTACCTGGTGTCCGAGCGCGGCTTCGATCGCCAGCAGGCCTACGCGTTGTGCAGCGTCGCCGTAGACCTCAAGGTCAGCGAGCTCGTCGACGTCCCCAACTTCGTCGTCTCCGCTTTCTTGCCCCTCGACCTCTTCGTCTGACGGGTGCGCCCGCCCGACGAGCTGCCAGGACCGGCCCGAAGCGTCACGTCCCAGATGATCTCCCCCGCGAAAGGACGGTGTCATGTCGGACACTCCCCCTGCGTTCGACCCGAGCGGGTTCTCGCTTGAGCCTCTCGGGCGGCGCATCGACAAGCCCTGGGGCTTCGAGGTGTTGCTGTCGCCGCCTGACGCTCCCTATACGTCGAAGCTGATCCACGTGCGGGCCGGCCGTCGGCTCAGCTTGCAGGTTCACGACACCAAGGTCGAGACCCAGACGCTTGTCGCCGGCCGCGGCAGCGTGGTGCTCGAAGGGTCAGACGGGCAGCTTCACGACGTGCCGATGGAGCCCGGCGTTGGCTACCACGTCGCCGTTGGCCAGCGGCACCGCCTCTGCGCCGCGCCTGACCAGGACGCGACCATCTTCGAGGCCTCGACCCCGGAGCTCGGCACCACCTACCGCCTCGAAGACGACTACACCCGACCCCACGAGACCGAGGCGCTGCGGAAGGCTGAGCGAGCGGAGTCGTGACTCCGAAGATCGAGACAGAGCCGGCCCCGGCCTCCGTTTTGGGGACCAGCTCGGTCGGCTGGGGCTGACCGAGGCTGAGCTCGAGATCGTCGCCCAGCGCGGCGACGACGCCGCGACGTTGAGGCCGCTCATGAAGGTGCCGCCACCGGTCGCCAACAGGACCAGGCTGAGGGTCAGCCGTCTCCGGCGTCGGAGGGCGTGGTGGAGCGCCAGGACCAGCGTCGGTCCGAGGGCGCCCGCCATCCGTGCGGCCAGCGCCCCGCCTGATCCGGTGGTCGGGCCCTGGTACAGCACGACCTCGCTGATCGCCTCGCGGATGGTCATCCGGCTCGCGCCAACGACCGGCGCGGCGGCGGCCAGCAGGGACGTGAGCAGACCGGCCAGCGCCACGTTGAGCAGGAGATCCCGCGGACGGTCGTGGGACCGCCCGTAGCAGACGCCAGCCGCCCAGGAGAGCTGCCCAAGGCGCAGTGCTTGCCGGCCGAAGTTCCAGCGACGGCCCTTGACATCCATGCTTGACGTTGTTATCTTAGTGAACTATGTTAACAAGCCGAGCGCGGCGGGAGCGGCAGCGGCAGCAGCTCCGCCAGGCAATCTTGAACGCCGCCGGCGAGCTGATCCTCGAGCGCGGCTACGACGGCTTCGCGCTCCGGCCGGTTGCTGAGCGCATCGGCTACTCGGCCACCACGATCTACCTCCACTTCGCAGACAAGGACGCGCTCATCGCGGCCGTCATCGACGAGGGCTTCGGACGCTTCCTGCGCGCGCTCCAAGCCGTTGACACCCCCGACCCGCTCGGGCGCATCGCCGATCTGGGCCGTGCCTACGTACGCTTCGGGCTGGAGAACCGCGTCTACTACCAGCTCATGTTCATGCAGCGCCCCGACCTGCTGAACGTCGGGTCCCGCGAGCACCAGCGGGAGCGGACCGGGACCTTCGAGATCCTGGTCGACGCGGTGCAGCGCGCGCTAGACGCCGGCGCGCTCCGTCCGGACGACCCGGTGGACTACAGCCGGGTCCTGTGGGCGGCCGTGCACGGCATCGTCGCGCTGGCCGTGAAGCTGCCGCGCTTCGATGACACCACCGTCGCTCGCACGACCGAGCTGATGCTTGACCTGCTCAACCGAGGGATCGAGAGATAAAGAGGTAGGCCGTGGAGACGATCTTCTCGCTCAGCAATCTGGTGGTCATGCCGTTCTGGCTGCTAATGATCTGCCTGCCGCGCTGGTGCGCGACCACACGGCTGGTGAGCTCGCCGCTGGTGGCCGTTCCGGCGGCCACCCTGTACGCCGCGCTCATCCTGCCGCGGGCCGTGGCGGTCGTGCCCGCCGTGGCGCGCCCTGAGCTGTTCCAGGTTGCGGCGCTCCTCGGGATCCCAGACGGCGCGACGATCGCCTGGGCGCATTTCCTGGCGTTCGACCTGTTCGTCGGCCGCTGGATCTACCTCGATGGTCGCGAGCGGGGGATGAGCGCCTGGCTGATCTCGCCGCTGCTGTTCGTGACGCTGCTGCTGGGTCCGCTTGGCTTGCTCGCCTACCTCGTCGTCCGCGCCGCGGCGCGGCGTCCCCTCGCGGCGGTTGCCGGCCGCGCCCTGGCGACGAACCGACCGCTCGCCCTCCTCGGCCTGTCCATGCTGGCCACGCTCGCCGCGGCGCTGGTCGGCCTGGTCGCCGATCCCCGCGTCATCACTGGTGCCCCGGCCTGGCTGAAGCCGGCCAAGTTTGCCATCTCCATCGCCATCTACGCGTTTACGCTGCTCTGGCTGCTCAGGTTCATCGAGGGTCGCCGGTGGCTGGTGCGCCTGGCGTCGGTCGCGATCGCCTCCGCCCTCTTCATCGAGATGGCCATCATCGTCCTCCAGGTTGGGCGCGGCACGACCAGCCACTTCAACGTCGACACCTCGCTTGACGCCACGCTCTGGGGCACGATGGGCACGATGATCGTCGTCGTCTGGCTGATGACGCTGCTCGTGGCCGCGCTGCTTCTGCGCCAGCGACTGCCCGACCCGGCATTTGCCTGGGGGTTGCGGCTGGGGCTGCTGATCAGCCTGCTTGGCATGGCGATCGCCTTCCCGATGACGCAGCCCACCGCGGCCCAGATCGACGGGGCGCGCGCGTCCGGCCAGCGGCTAACGGTGGCCGGCGCCCACACCATCGGGGCACCTGACGGCGGCCCCGGTTTGCCGGTGGTCGGCTGGAGCACGGAGGCCGGCGACCTGCGCGCGGCCCACTTCGTCGGCCTGCATGGGCTCCAGGTGATGCCGCTGGCCGCCTGGCTGGTCGGGCGCCGCCGGCGGCTCGGCGCGGGCCAGCGGGTGGCGCTCGTCTGGACCGGTGCCGGCCTGTATGGCGGGTTGGTGCTCGTGCTCGCCTGGCAAGCGCTGCGCGGGCAGCCGCTCGTGGCACCCGACGCGGCGACACTGGCCGCGCTGGCCGGGCTGCTCGCCGCGTCGGCGATCACGGCCGGGGCCATCCTGCTGCACGGGAGCGGCAGGATGGTAGAGGAGCCAGCGATCTGACAGCGGCCTGAGGCCGGTCGACATCGTGGGTGTGCGTCAGACCAAGTCGTCCGGTTGCCTACGGCTGGCCGTGCAGCCTGTCGGATGATGAGGTGCTAGAGCGCCTGCTTGCGCTCAACCTGCCCCGCGAGCCGGTGTAGCGCTCTGACCCGGAGAGCGACCGCGTCGCTCCGCCCTGGCCGCCCCGCCTGGGAGGAGCGCCCCGTGTGGACACCAGACGGCCCAGGTTCGTCAAAGTACTCCTCGGCAGCCCGGTTCAGCACAAGGACTGCGTCGAACAAGACGCCGTCCCGAGGCGTTCCATCAGCGCCATGGCACGGACCTACGCCCAGCCAATTTTGCCGTGCACGGGAGAACTCAGGGCCTCGGCGCCCGTCCCCGCACCGTCTCTGCACCGACCCTCCGGACCGTCCCTGTTTTCCTCTGTTGCCCTGTTCGTCGAGACGAAGATTACGGGAAAGAACCAGGTCAGCCTGCCGGCCCAGGGTATGCGTGAGCTCGGGTGGGAGCGTGGCGACGGGCTCTCCGTGGAGGTCTCTGGTGAGGACATGCTGTTGCTCGTCCGCCGCCCGAAGAGCTGGGCCGACTACTTCTCGGTGAGATGGGCGACGTCGTCGGCGATCATGAGGATGTTCTGCGCTACTTGGACGAAGAACGGGCTGGTTGGGAGCGCGAGTAGCGCGGTGCGAGCCGCTCAGCTCGATCGCGCACTCGGCGCCGCCAATTAGAACCGCAAGCCTAGCTCGCGTGCCAATGCTGACCGCCCGGCCAGGGTCAAGTCGAGGGCCCGCTCATTACAGCGGCGGGTCACCCAGGCGCGGTCTACCAGGCGTCCAAGCAGGGCCGCGCCGAGGGCCCCCGCGAGGTGGGGGCGGCGCTCGGTCCAGTCCAGGCACCGTCGAGCAAACGAGCGCCGGGCCCGCCGCGCCGCCTGGAGGTCCACGCCGAAGGCGGCGAACCAGGCCTCCCCTCGGCCGGTCACGCGGTGCTCGACACCATCCTCTCGGAGGATTCCGCGCTCCAGCAAGGCGCATCGCATGGCTACGCCAAGCTGGCCAGCCAGGTGGTCGTAGCACGTTCGTGCAAAGCGGAGCTCGTGCAACGCCGCGCGCTCGAATGGATCCTCTCCCAGGGGCGGCCCGACGAGCACGCCGAGTGTCTCCAGGGCGCGAGCGACCTCTCGGCCGGCAAGACGATAGTAGCGATGGCGTCCCTGGACCTCAACGCTGAGCAGACTGCCCGCCACGAGCTTGGCGAGGTGCGCGCTGGCGGTTGACGGCGCGACCTCCGCGCCGGCGGCCAGTTCGGTGGCGGTGAGAGCTCGACCACCCAGCAGCTCCGCCAGCATCACGGCACGCGGAGGCTCGGCGATCAGGGCGGCGATCGGGGCGAAATGCGGATGGCGGATCATGGGGGCAAGAATACGCTACGCCGCGCCAGGACGCTGCGGTCCAGGTCGAATCGTCCTTAGTCCTTCGATCGGCGCCGAAGCGTCCTGGAAGCGCGCATCCCGGGCTCCTGCTCCGCTATCCTGTGGTCGATCGTCCTCTTGGCTGCGCAAGGGCGGTGGAGTCGATGCGCGAGCACGCCACGGCCGAGCCGGCGGATGGGCCGGCGGAAGACCGGTCTGATCGTCCCGATTCGGCTGACCGGTCTGATCGGTGGCATCGGGCTGCCGACCGGCTGCGCGGGTGGCTGCCCGGGATGGTGGCGGTCTAGTCTGCACTGGCCGTGGGCATCGCCTGGTGGCTGGCCACGCTGCTTGGCGAAGAGCGGCCGCTGTTCGCCGCGCTCGGAGCCTTGCTCGGGATGGAAGCGACAGTTGCCGGCTCGCTCAGACGCACCGCGCTCCAGGTGGTCGGCATGCTCGGCGGGCTGTTGCTGGCGTTCGTCGTGGGCAGCGTTCTCGGAGGCGGGCCGGCCGCCATCGCCCTGGCCGTGCTGCTCGGCCTCTGGCTCGGCCGCGGAATCGGATCGCCGGATCGCATCGGCGTCGAGCTGGGCGTCACCACCCTCGTCCTGGTCGTCTTCGCCGCCGGCGACCCGTCCTTCGGCGTCACCCGCGTCTGGGAGACGCTGCTCGGAGGGTTTGTGGCCGTGTCCATCAACGCCCTGGTTATACCGCCGGACTACCTTGGCCAGGTCGACGACGATCTCCACGACCTCGTCACCGCGACGGCCCGCGGTCTCCGCGAGGCGACCCGCATCTTCGTCGAGCGGCCCCGCCACGAGGGCGCCGACGACACCCTCGAGCGCCTGCGCGGCGCCCGCGACCATCTGCCGGACATCGAGTCCCGCCTGACTCTGGCCGGCTCGGCCTTGCGCTTGAGCCCACTTCGCCGCGGCCGCGGTCCGCTGCTCGAACGGTACCGCGACGCCGCCCGCCTCTTCGGCCGAGCGGTCGACCACACCACCACGCTCGCCCGCGTCGTCCACGAGCACGCCCACCGCCAGCATCCCTGGCAGCACGGCGGCCTGGCCGGCCCGCCCCATCTTGTCCGGGCGGCTGAGGCGATCTCGCTCGCCCTCGAGCGTTACGAAGCGTACGTCCGCGACGGCCACCCTGCCTTGCTCGGCGACGTCCGGCGCGAGCTCGACCGTGCCCGCGGCGCGCTGGCCGAGTTCATGACCGTCGCCCAGGTCGAACGCGGCGTCGAGGCGGACGTCCAACGGCTCGTCGACATCGCCGCCGTCGCCAGCGAGCTAGAGCATCTCGTCGCCGACCTCGCGCACGCCCTCGGCGGCCTGCTACCGTTGGAGCAGGCGCCCGCCGCGCCGGCCGCCGCCCGCTGATGCGCGGCTAGCCGAATGTGCCGCGGGGCAGAGATGAGACCACACGAGTACCGACGAGGGGGGCCGGCAGCATGGCCGAAGATGGCAGCGGGAACCGGAACGCCGTGACCGACAACCGGACGACTGAGGGCACGGCCCGAAACGGCGCGGCGGGCGACCACACGCTCACCGTCACCGACAACCGCACCGGCCAAACGTACGAGCTGCCGATCGAGGACGGGACGATCCGCGCCACCGACCTGCGCCAGATCAAGACCGGCCCGGACGACTTCGGTCTGATGAGCTACGATCCGGCCTTCGTCAACACTGCCGCCTGCCGCAGCGCGATCACCTACATCGACGGCGACAAGGGCATTCTCCAGTACCGCGGCTACCCGATCGAGCAGCTCGCCGAGCGGAGCACCTTCCTCGAAGTTGCCTACCTGCTGATCTACGGCGCGCTGCCAACGCGCGAGCAGCTCGACGCCTGGCGTGACCAGATCACCCACCACACCTTTGTCCACGAGAACGTCAAGGACATCATGCGCGCCTTCCGCCACGACGCCCACCCGATGGGCATGCTGGTCAGCACCGTCGGCGCGTTGTCTACCTTCTACCCGGAGGCCAAACAGATCCAGGACGCCGCTGCTCGCGAGTACCAGACCTACCGGCTGATCGCCAAGGTGCCGACCATCGCAGCCTTCACCTATCGCCATTCGCGCGGCCTGCCCTACGTCTATCCGGACAACGACCTCTCCTACCCCGGCAACTTCCTGAGCATGCTCTTCAAGATGAGCGAGGCCAAGTATCGGCCGGACCCGGCTCTGGAGCAGGCGCTCGACGTCCTGTTCATCCTCCACGCCGACCACGAGCAGAACGCCAGCACCAGCGCCGTCCGCGCCGTCGGGGCGACCGAGGTCGACCCATACTCGGCGCTCGCCGCCGGCGTCGCCGCGCTGTACGGCCCGCTCCACGGCGGCGCCAATGAGGCGGTCCTCAAGATGCTCCGCGAGATCGGCACCAAGGACCGTGTCCCCGAGTTCCTCAAGGGCGTCGAGGCCGGGGAGCGCAAGCTGATGGGCTTTGGCCACCGCGTCTACAAGTCCTACGACCCGCGCGCCAAGGCGATCAAGCAGGTTGCCGACGACGTCTTCCAGGTCACCGGCGTCAACCCGCTTCTCGAGATCGCCCTCGAGCTCGAGCGGATCGCGCTCGAAGACGACTACTTCATCACCCGCAAGCTGTACCCGAACGTCGACTTTTACTCTGGCCTGATCTACGAGGCGATGGGCCTGCCGATGGGGATGTTTCCGGTCATGTTCGCCATCCCCCGCACCGCTGGCTGGATCGCCCAGTGGCTCGAGCACACCGCTGACGAGGAGCAGCGGATCGCCCGCCCGCGCCAGCTCTACACCGGGCCGCTCGACCTCGACTACGTGCCGATCGAGCAACGCACGAAGTAGTCAGGAGTCCGCGGGGTCCTCGCCCTACGGACTCCTGACTGCGTTGCGAGGAGCCCGATCCAGCCGCCTGACCGCGGCTGGAGAGGTATCTCGTGACCGTTACCGACCACGGCATGATCGCTTCGACGCTCACCGCGCGCGTCGTCGCCTCGAACGCGGTGAGCGCGGCACCCGTTCTCTCCGACTCCTAGCCTGCAAGGTCGGCGGGGCCGCCGAGGAACTCGCCCCAGCGCTGGTAGCCCAGGCGGGCGTAGGCGGCGATGGCGGGGGCGTTGCCGGCACGAACGTCGAGCACCACGTCTCGCGCGCCTTCTGAGAAGAGCTGGGCCGTCAGCCCGGCGGTGACGGCTTGGGCCAGGCCGCGGCCGCGGCAACATGGGACGATGTAGATGCCCTGGACGATCGCCAGGTCGCGCTCCGGCGAACGGAGGACGTGCTCCGCGACGGCGACCAGCTCGCCGGCCTCGCGGATGCCCCAGTAGCGGTAACGGCGGTGCAACCGCCCGATTCCGAAGGCCGCCTCGGGCCAGCCGGTGTAGAGCCGAGCCAGCTCGGCGCCGTGCTCCAGGCCGAACGGCTCCCCAAGCGGCACTCCGGCCGGCGGGCGGAACGCGGCCGGCACCACCGACATTCGGACGATCGGCTCCAGGCGGTCCAGTCGGTAGCGCTGAACCAGCGCCGGCCGTGCCGCTGGCAGGATCTTGAGGAACGCCCTTCGGGGGAAGCTGACCGCGCGGACCAGCACATCGAAGTCGGCGCCGCCGTTGTCCGCATCGCTCTCGCCTGGATCACTCCCGGCCGAGACGGACGCGAAGGTGTGGACGGCCCCACCCCAGCGCGGATGATCGAGCACCCAGAGCGCCGCGCCGGTCGCGTCGTCGCGCCAGAAGCGGACGTGCGGCCACTCGTCCTGCCCGGAGAGGCACAACGCCCAGGCCGCCCACGCGCGGTCGCGGTCCAGGATCGCACGCATCGCCGTGCGATCGGCAATCAGCTCGATCCGCCCGGCGGCTCGCGGACGGTGGACGCTCACCGCGCGGGTTGCGCGGCACGTCGGCCAGAAGATCGGGCCGAGCGTTCCACGTCCTGAGGGTCAGCGCGGCGGCCGTGTGGGTGTGGGCGTCGCCGTGGGTGTGGGTGTCGCGGTCGGCGTGGAAGTCGGTCCGGGTGTGGCCGTATTGACGATCACGACGACGGTCACCACGACGGGTGACTGCCGCGCTCCGGGCTGCTGGCCAGCCGCCGCCCCGGCCGCCCCGCGCGCCGCGCCTCCACTGACGTTGTCGTTGTCGTTGTTGTCGTTGTCGAAGTCGAGGCCGTTGTCGTTGCCGTTGTCCTGGTCCCCGATCGAGATGTCGATCGGCTCGAGGGTGCTGATCGGCTTGAACGGCACCGGCGTCGGCGTCGCCAGCGGGCCACTCGGAACGACGGTGCTGGCGCTGATGCCGGGCAGACCGGTCGAAGCATTCGCGACGACGAGCTCGGTGCCGCGGCGAACGTTGAGCAGGATTGGCTGCTCGGTGAGCTGGAGGCGCAGCGCGCGGACGATGATCGAGGTCGTCGTTCGCCCATCCCCGCCGATCAGCTGCTCGTTGAGGACCACGTACCCCACGCCGGGCAGCTCGATTCGCTCGTTCGGACGTGGATTGTCGTAGGGCAGGCCGGCCACGGTCAGGCTGCCGAAGCGGACGACGGCCGTCGAGGTCGCGCGGTCCTCGCCAATCGTCGACTCGGCCGAGACCTCGACGTTCGTGGCGCGGACCAGGCCGTCGAACAGTTCAATCACACCGACCTCGGACGAGCTGGTGATCGTCGTCGACCCGTCAGTATTGGCGGTCACCCGGATCGCGTCGACGTTGCTGACGCCCCCGCCGATCCCAACGCCGGTGCCGGCCGAGAAGTCCAAGTGGAACCCGCCCTCGGTGGGCAGCGCGACGTACGGCGTGCCAGCCACCGGCAGGGACGGCTCGCCGACGGCCAGACCGTACGCCTCGGCGCCGACGATCTGCGCCGATCCCGGGCCGGTAAGCTGGGCCACGGCCGGACCGGAGGACGCGGCGAGCAGCGCATTCGTCGCCAGCAGGACGACGAGCACGAGCGCAAGCCTGACTAGCAGCATCGGGACGTTCTCCGGGTCGGCGCCCGGTTCGGACGCCCGCACACCGTAGCGAAACTTCAGCGCGGATGGCAAGCCGCCACGGGCGTCCTGTTATCGTGGACAAGCGCTGATGACAGACCGACAGTCGAGAACGATGGCCTCGACGCGGTGAGGCCGCGGGGCCAGTACGCGCTCTACCGAGCAGGAAGAAGCTCGTCAACGCCAGGGACGTGTTGCAGGAACCTCTGCAGAACCCGGAATTCCGGGCGGAGTGGGAGCGGACAGCGCTCGCCCGGGCGGTCGCGCGCGCCGTTGTCGGCTACCGCGCCAAGCACGGGTTGACGCAGACCCAGCTTGCCCAGAAGCTCGGCGAGCGGCAACCGCACGCGGCTCGTGTCGAGATGGGCGAGCACACCCCTCCCTTGAGATGCTCCAGCGGTTGTCGCGGGTGCTCGGGATGCGGTTCATCGTCGAGGTCGCCCCGGCCGGCGACACCGAGCGGGCAAGCCGACTGGTCCTACCGGAGGGTGTTGAGGTCGTCGAGGACGTGGCTATGGCCGACGGCAGCCGCGTGCTGGTGGCGGCTGGCTAGCTCGGCGGGGGCGCGCGGCATCGCTCGAGCGGATCATGATCCCTGGGTTGACCAGGGGAGACGACGTTCGGGCCTCGAAGCCCCACGCCGTGCTTCTTCGTCCAGCCTCTGGTGTGGTGCTGGCCGACGCGCTTCGCTGCCACGCCCGCGGTCGATGGAAGCGTAACCTGGTCCAGCACGCACGATTGGCCCATCGGGTCAGCGCCGACACGTACCGCGCGCTCGGCTGGACCCCGCGCGGCGGCATCGTCAGCCCCATCCTGGCCAACTTCTGCCTCGACCGGTTGGATCGGTTTGTCGAGCACACGCTCGTCTCAGCGTACACCCGAGGAGAGCAGCGGAAGCGCGCAACAAGGCATACCGCCGGCTCACGACCGCTCTCAGCCGGGCACGACAGACCCGGGACCGGGAGGTGATGGAGTCCGGTCCGAGGGCGAGACTCCGTGCAGCAGAGAGCAGCTCGGTCATCTTCCTTGATGCTTGAATCGTCAACGGTGTCGTAGCCCAAGTTGGGTCATCGTCTCGCCACCTGCAGCTCACTCCGCGCTGGCATGTGACTTCTTGCCGCACGCGAATGCGTAGGACTCGCACACGAGACCGTACACGACCTCAAGCTCGGCCTCATCGCGCGGCGCGTAGACCATGACGTGGGTGGGCGGCAACCGGCCTGCCACCACCAGCGGATGGTGCTCCGCCCATCCAGCCTCGATCGCCGCCGAGGAACGACGCTCCGGGAGCGTGATATGGAGGCTCTGATCCGGCGGCGGATGCAGGTGGGCAAACTCGCGGCTGACCATGAACGCGCCGGGCGGAGCGGAGACCTCATCGCGCAGGACGAGCGCGCGCGCGCCGGGAACAGAAATCCCGCTCGGCCGTTCGATGACGCCCTCCAGCGCAAACAGGCGGACCGCGAGCTTCTCGTGGATCGTTTCGTCCGACGGCTGCTGGTCGAGCTGCCGGTGAGGCAGCCCTTGGTGCGTGCGCGGCCGGTTGCCTGGGCGGAGCGGTACCAGCGGTGTCATTGCCAGATCAGCTCCAGTTGGATGTTGTCGGGGTCGCGAAACACAAGGAGGGCGTACGGGAAGGGTTCGGTGCACTCGGTAATGCCCGAATGCGGCACACCTTCCCGGTCAAGGTGATCCGCCCAGGCGTCGAGCTCCGCCCGGTCGGCGACATGGAACGACACGTGGTCCAGGCCGGTGCGACACTCATCGAATCGCTCGCTCTGATTGGCATCATGCTTGTCCAGGCCCATGAACAGGAGCGAGTCCGGCCGATGAAGGACGACCGCATAGCCCCTGCCCTGGTGGTGAGGCTCGACGAAGGCTCGGGTCAGCCCCAGCACGCGTGTGTACCAGGCCTCACTCGCCTCGACATCGGATACGGTCAGGCCGATGTGATGGATCCCTCCTAGTCTGGGAACGATCGTACGCCCTTGGGTCTGTGTCATGCTGCTCGTCACGCTGCACCTCCTTTCGGCAACCGCTGCCGCTACCGCCGGGTTCCCGTCGCGGCCGGCGGCATGGTGAGCTGGTGCACGGCGGCGCCCACGTCGACCCACGCATTCTCCCGGCTGATGAGTCCATCTCGGAACTCCCACACGTGAAGCACGCGGAAGGAGATCCGGCGGCCATGGCCCTCGACCCCGAACAGCACCCCCGGTACCGTGCCTGTCCACTCGTGTTCGGTCACGCAGAAGTCATTTCCGTAGTAGCGACGGAGCGGGGTCATCTTCTCGGTCGCGATGTCGCGGACGAATTGGTCGTAGAAGCCTTGCGCGGCCTGCTTGCCGTGGAGTGGGCCGTGCGGCGTGCCGACGACATCGTGTTCGACGTCTTCGGTGTACATGGCGACACAGCCCGTCGTATCCCCGGCCGTCTCCGCCGACAGATGGGCTTCGATCAGCCGGTCCATGTCCTCTCGGTTCATCGGTGCACCTCCTCCGTGTCATTTGACTGACCCGGCGGCTCGGTGGCCGGGCTCACGCAGCCAGTATCGCCGCGGTCGCTGCCGGCCCGAAATCCCCCGAGTTCGGGGATCTTGAGCGCGCGATTCCCCTCATTTGAGGGGTTGCCTGCGCCCGCGGCGCCGCCTATAGTGGCCATGCGATGGTCAAGGCTCCGCTGGCGACCCCAGCCGCTCCACACAAGGGCAGGGGCACGTGATGACAGTCGACGCTCCGCTGACGACCCCGGCCACTCGCCGCGCCCGGGCGCGGATCCTCGACCTCACCCGGAAGGGGCCGGCTGACCCCGATTTCCTGTTCGAGCTGTCGCGTCAGCTCCGGCTCATCGTCCCGTTCACGGCCTCGTTCTGGTCCGCGAGCGACCCCCTCACGACGCTCGCCATCTCACCCGCGCGGGTCGAGATGCCCATCCTGGCTGGTCAGTGCGAGAGGTACTGGGAGCGCGAGTTCCTGGTCCGGGACGTCAACCTCTTCCGCGACCTGGCGCGGGCGGAACCCCCCGTGGCATCCCTCTACCGGACGACCGACGGGTTGCCGGCGCGGAGTGTCCGTTACCGCGAGTTGCACCGCGAGCTGGGGTACGGCGACGAGTTGCGCGGCGTGTTCCGAAGCGGTAACGCCGCCTGGGGCGTGGTCTCGCTCTGGCGGGAGGAGGGCCAGCCACCCTTCAGCATCGCGGAGGAGAAGCTGCTCGCCGACCTGTCCGCTCCGATCGCAGAGGCATTCCGGCGAGCCGCGCTGCTGGAGGCGAGCGTGTCCGGCGAGGCGGCCGAGGCGCCCGGATTACTCGTGTTCGACCAGCACGGGGTGCTGGAGTCCTTCAACGACCAGGCCGAGGCGTGGCTGAGCCAGCTCCCGGCTCCCGTCGCGGCCGATTGGGACGCGGCCCACCGAGTTGGGTCCAGCGTGCCGATCACGACCGAGATCCGCACGGTGGTCGGGCTCACGCATGCGATCACCGCTGGGATCGAGCGGGGCGTCGCCCGCGCCCGCCTGCAGAGCCGGAGCGGACGCTGGCTCGTCATCCACGGCTTCCCGCTGCGCGGACCGCGGGATGCAGCGAGCCGGACCGCCGTGGTGATCGAGCCGGCCAAGGCGTCGGAGGTTGCCCCGATCATCGTCGAGGCCTACGACCTCGGGCCACGGGAGCAGCAGGTCACCCAACTGATCGCGCGCGGCCTCTCGACGGCGCAGATCGCGCAGCGGCTCTGCTTATCCCAGCATACTGTGCGGGATTACGTGAAGAGCGTCTTCGAGAAGGTCGGCGTCTCCAGCCGGGGCGAGCTGGTCGCGCGCCTCTTCGCCGAGCGCTACGCGGAGCCGCTCCACGACTCGATAGCCCGGGCGCCGCACGGCGCGGAGTGACGGCCAGGTTCCGGTGACAGGCGGCAACACGTCCCTCCGTCGGTTCCGTTGGCGGCGGCTGAGGTCGCGTACGCTAGCATCCCATGAGGGTGCGGGAGGCAGGCCTACCCTGCGACCGGTCTCTGGGTAAGGCGTTCATCCGATCCGGGCGGGATCTCGGAGCGGCCGACGTCGGCTTGTAGCGGCACCGCTCGCGGAGTAGGCATCTGACGTCGCTCTCGCAGTGCAGCTTGGGGTTGCGTCGGCAGGAGCCGCGCGGCAGCCGGATGTAGCTGACGGGGTCGGCCTCGGCGAAGAGCGTGTGCTCCTCCTGCTCGAAGAAGTTGGGCAACTACTCCCCGTTCCTGTCCAGGATGCGCTCGTAGTCCAGCGTCATGTTGAGCGTTGCGTGCCCCTTGAGCTTCTGGAGCGCCGACTCCCGCATGTCGTAGTTGTGCAACGCTACCGCCAAAGTGTGTCGGGTGCGGTGCGCTCCGCGAGGGTAGCGCCTCGCTCGTCGCGATCGTGGACGTGCCGCTGCTGCGTGATGCGCTCGTCTTCAAGGGCGGCACTTGCTCCCGCAAGGCGTACTTCGCCAATGACCTCAGGGTGTGGAAAAACCTGTGTCGCGCGGTTTCGCCTTGGGGCGTTAGCGTCAGGCAGGGCGAGACGAAGGTCCGCACCTCGATCGGTGCTATACTGCCCATGCACGAAGGGGAGTATCTCCCACAGGCATCATCGTCAGCACGGCCGTGGGCTCGGTGATGTCAACCGCCCCAGGTTGAGAGAGACCTTCGACTGACGCTACGTGGCGTACAGCCGGAGGTCTTGTTGTGTCTATCGATCTATGGAGCCGCGCCGCTCGTCTTGGCCCGGCATCGACTCGCTTGTTCGCGCTGCCCATCGGGCGGGAGGCGGTTTGGGCATGGTAATCGGGGCGGAGCTGGAGCTGTTCGGCAAGGTGCTGATGGCGGGGCTGCTGGGCTTCATCGTCGGGCTGGAGCGGGAGCTCATGGGGAGCGCGGCAGGCGACCGCACCTTCAGCCTGGTGGCCATCGGCTCGGCGCTCTTCACGACGCTCTCGTTCGACGTGTTCGGCGCGTCATCCGGGAACGACCCGGGTCGGGTGGCGGCGAACGTCCTGACCGGCGTCGGCTTCCTGGGTGGCGGCATGATCCTGAAGGAGGGGGGCACGGTGCGCGGGCTGACGACGGCCGCGGGCATCTGGGCGATCGCGGCGGTCGGCATGGCCGTCGGGGCCGAGCGCTACGTCCTCGCGATCCTCACCACCGTGCTGATCATGGCAGTGTTCGCCGCGGAGCGAGTCTTCTCGGCTAAGCGCCGTTGGGTAGGCGACGCAGAGTAGCGGCGCTTGCGGTCGCCGGTGCGGGTGGCCGCGCAGGCGGGCTTCAAGACGGGGCCAGCTTGTAGAGCCGGGCGGCGGTCTCGCCGAGGATGGCGTCGATGGCGGCGGCGGCGAGCGGCAGCTCGCGGATGGCGGCCATCTTGCCGGCGAGGTCGCCAGCGCGCGGCTGTCGAGACGATCGGGCGCAAGCGGTGGGAGGCCGGGACAGCCGACCCGTCCAACACGCTGAGGAGCGTGCACTCGAGCAGGCGAACGCGTAGGCGCCACGTTGAGGCGTCTTGATGTCGCTCGGTCAGCCGTTGTCACATACTGGGTTGTCTAACTTGCTACAGTGGCAAGCTAAGCAACACAATCATATCATGCAGCGGGCTGCGCGCTACGGCGACCCGATTGGCATCCGTCTTCTCACCGCGTTGGAGGGCATCGGGGCCGAGGTGTTCACCACGGCGGAGGCCGTCAGCGAGGGTGCCGGGTTCCGACTTTCGCCTTCCCACGTGCACTCGCTGCTCCACCGCCTGGCGGCTTCAGGCCTGATCACGCGGGCTAAGCGGGGAGTGTACGCGATCAACGATCCGGTGACGCGCGTGCCCCGGGCGCATCCTTTCGCGATCGGCGTTGCCCTGGTCACACCATCGGTAGTTAGCCACTGGTCGGCCCTTCAGCATTGGGGCCTCACCGAGCAGATCCCATCAACGGTCACCCTCTCCTCGCTGTCGCGCACGTTCCCGGACGTCAGCCTGGAGGACACGTCCGACGGTCGCCCCGCCTGGGTCGTCAACGATGTCAGCTACGAGTTCATCGCCATTAAGCCGTCGCGCTTCTTCGGCGTTGCTCCGATCTGGGTCAATGAGCGCAATCGGATCCCGATCTTCGACCGCGAGCGCGCCTTGCTCGACACCTTCCACCATTTCCGGATCTTCGGCTCGCTCTCCGTCGCGCTGGAGATCCTCGAGGACCACCTGGCCGAGATCGACGTCGAGCGCCTCGTGGCCTACGCGGCGCGAATCGAGATCGGCACCGTCGCCAAGCGGGTCGGCTGGACGCTCGAGCTCCTCGGCGTCCCGCCGGCGCGGCTGGAGCCGCTCCGGGCCGTCCTCTCCAAGGGTGATGCCCCGCTCGATCCCGGCTTGCCCGCCCGCGGCCGTCACAACCCCGCCTGGCACGTGATCGAGAACCTGGCCGCCTACGATGTTCGATAATGACGCGGCCGGGCTTCGCCCGCTCCGCGTCCGAATCGTGGAGGCGACGCGTGCCGCGGGCCTGCCTCAGTTCGTCGTGGAGAAGGATTACGTCCTCGGCCACCTGCTCGCCGCGATTGTGGACGTGCCGCTGTTGCGTGATGCACTCGTCTTCAAAGGCGGCACCTGCTTGCGCAAGGCGTACTTCGCTGATTACCGCTTCTCCGAAGATCTCGACTTCACCGCGCGCACCGCGATCGCGTGTGATGAACTGCTCGAGGCGCTCACGGAGGCTGGCCGGGAGATGCGGTCGGCACTGCTCGGCTTCGGCCCTTTCGAGGTGATCGTGGCCCAGGAGCGGCACCGTGCTCCCCACCCGCGCGGCCAATGCGCCTTCCGGGTGCGTGTTCAGTTCCCCTGGATGCGTGCCCCGGATTGCAGCCTCAAGGTTGAAGTGACCACCGAGGAGCCGCTACTCGCGACCGCGGTGAAGCGGCGCCTGATCCATCAGTACCCTGGCGAGTCGCTGGAGACTACCCTGGCTACGTACACGCTGGAGGAGACCGCGACCGAGAAGCTGCGCGCGCTCCTCCAGGCCCGGCATCATCTCGGGGACCGGGGCTGGATCAAGAACCGACCGCGCGACCTGTACGACCTGTGGTGGCTGCGGCAGCAGCATGAGCACGCCATCGACTGGCAGGAGGTCGGCAGGATATTGCCGATCAAGGTGCAGGCGCGCGGCGTCTCCTACAGCGCTCCGGAGGACTTCCTCGATGCGCGGGTCCTGCTCGGGATCAAGCGGGATTGGCGCGGACAGCTCGCCCGTTCCGTCCGTGATCTTCCGTCCTACGAGGAGTGCCTGGCCGCCCTCCGGTCACTGGTCGGAGAAATCGTGCGTCGATAGGTGGCACCGCTGAGCACTTGCGATCCGAGGTCAGGTCATCAAACGCCGCCAGATTGACCTAACGGCTGACCTGATCGGCTGAGGAGCGGGGCGGAGATGGGTGGGCGTCGAGTGCGCTTGGAAGAGGGCAGCGGGCGCGAATGGACCTCAGTGTGCCTCTCGGGTTGAATGGCATCTCGCGCGGTCGGTCACGACGCGCGGTGGCCGCGCAGAGAGGCGTCACGCGGGGGCTTCAGGACGGGGCGATCTTGTAGAGCCGGGTGGCGGTCTCGCCGAGGATGGCGTCGATGGCGCCGGCGGCGATCGGCAGCTCGCGGATGGCGGCGACGTTGTCGCGGACGGGGTTCGGCAGGCCAGGCCAATCGGAGCCGAAGACGAACTTGCCAGGCAGGCGCGGCAGCTCTGGAAAGTAGGTCGTCAGCTTGCGAGGCGGCAAGCCGGCGACGTCGATGTAGACGTTGCGATGCAAGCGGCAGAGCGCAAAGGCGCGGTCGTACCAGAACGGTCGGCCACCGTGGGTGATCAGGATCGACAGGTCTGGAAAGTCCACCGCCACGTCGTCCAGGAAGAGTGGATCGCCGTACTTCAGGCGCGAGCCCTGGAAGACCGACGAGCCGGTGTGGACCTGGACCGGGATGCCAAGCGCTTCGGCGGCGGCGTAGACCGGGTACAGCGCGCGGTCATTGGGGTAGAAGTAGGCGTAGGTCGGGTAGAGCTTCAGGCCCCGAAAACCATCCTCCCGTACCAACCGCTCGAGCAGCCGGGCGGGCTGATGATGGAGGAATGGGTTGACCGTGCAGACCGGGATCAGCCGTGGGCTATGGGCACAGAAGTCGCGGACGTACCCATTCGTCGCGATGCCCGAGGTGACCGGCGCGATCTCGGCCAGGACGCACGCATAGTCGATCCCCTGCTCGTCCAGGTGGGCGACGAAGCGCTCCGGACGGCTGAACTCCGCGACGAATGACGCCAGTGCCCGCTCAGCGGAGCCCTCTTGTCCCAAGCCTTCCGTAGGATTGCCGCCGTGGCCGACCACGTTCGCGACCATGTAGTGGACGAACGTCTCGGGCGCGGCTTCGGTGTAGGCGGTGTGGGTGTGGATGTCGACGATCGGCATAGTGGGACCGCTCAGTATAATGGCGAAGTCGAGGACGGGAGATGCCCAGGCCGAAAATTGAAACGGGCGGGGTCACCGACGTCGGGCGGCGTCGCGAGCACAATGAGGACGCCTGGGCCATCTTCCAGATGTCGGGCGGCGAGCGATTGGTGTGCGTGGTCGCCGACGGGATGGGCGGCCACCTGGCCGGCGAGGTCGCCAGCACGCGGGCCGTCGAGACGATCGAGCGCGAGCTGCGGGAGGCCGGGACCGCCGACCCGTCCACCACGCTCCGACACGCGCTCCAGCAGGCGAATACGGTCATCTGGGCGGAGGCCCGCGACGACTCGGCCAAGGGCGGCATGGGCACGACGGCCGTCTGCACGATCGTCGACGTCGTGGATGGCAGTGCGCGCGCCTGGCTGGCAAACGTCGGCGACAGCCCGGCATTCCTGGTCTCGCCCGACGGCGCCCGTCAGGTCACCCGCGATCACTCATGGGTGGCCGAGCAGGTCGCGGCCGGCGAGCTGCGGCCCGAGGAGGTGGCGACCCATCCTTACCGAAGCATCCTGACTCGTTGCCTGGGCACCGAGCCGGACGTGCGGGTCGACGTCTACGAGCCGCTGGAGCTCAAGACGGGCGACGCCCTGGTGCTCTGCTCAGACGGGTTGACTGAGCACGTCCACGTCGAGGAAATCGCCGAGCATGTGGCCCGCGCCGTCGGCGCGGAGGCCGCGGCCCAGATCCTCGTCGACCTGGCCAACACGCGCGGCGGCCACGACAACACCACCGTCGTCGTCATCCGAATCCCTCCCGGGTCCGCTTCCTAGGCCGCGAGCCCGCCGCTGGGTCGCCGAGCGCGCCTACAATCTCCGAAGCTCCCCGCTGAGGCAGTCCGCATGAAGGTCTACGCGGTCGACGGCGTGCCGCCTGAGATCCAGGCGTACGCGATGGCCAAGTACAGCCGCTCGTCCAGGTCGATGCTCGAGAGCATTGGCGAGCTATCGGCCCAGCGCGCCGAAGCGTTCCTCAACACCTTTTACTTCCAGTATGGCCATCGCTCGATCGCCGACCTGGCCCACCTGGCCCTGGCGATCGAGGACGTCTCGATCCTGGCCGCGGCGCGAGTCGTCGACGAGCCGCTGTGGGACGGCCAGGAGCGGTCGACCCGCTACCAGCCCTTCAAGAACACCGGCTATTTCACCCCGCCGGAGCTGGCCGGCGCCGAGGCCGACGGCTACCGCGCGGCGGCGGATGCCGCTTTCGCCGCCTACGACGGCCTGACCGGCGACCTGCTCGGGCTGCTCGTGGACAGCGTCCCACGCCCGGAAGGACTGGACCCGAAGGCGTTCGAGCGGACGCTGCGGGCGCGGGCGTTCGACGTCTCGCGGTCGTTGCTGCCGCTGGCGACGATCACCAGCCTGGGCCAGGTCACCAGCGCCCGGGTCCTGGAACGCCAGATCAGCCGCCTGCTCTCGGACCCGTTCCCCGAGGTCCGCGGGATCGGCGAGGCGCTGCGCCAAGCCTGCCTGGCGCCGGCCGAGGATCCGCGCCGCGACGGCGACACCGACGACGGCCGAGGCTCGGCCGCTGTCGCGCCAACGCTGGTCAAGTACACCGCGCCGAGCCCCTACCTGATCGAGACGCGGCGTGAACTGGCCTTGATCGCCGACGCCGAGCTGGCTGGTGTCGGGCCGCCGGAACGCTCGCGCGCGGTCGAGCTGGCCGACGACGAGACGCCAACGGACGAAGCGGTCGCAACGCTGCTCTACCGTTGGGACGCGGCTGGCCACAGTTACCGCCAGGTCCAGGCAATGGTCCGCGCGCTGCCGGAGCCTCGCAAGCGTGAGATCCTGGAGCTGGCCGTCGCCCATCGCGGGCCGCACGACGAGCTGCTCCGCGAGCTCCAGGTTGGCTACGCCTTCAAGTTCGACCTGCTGATGGACTACGGCTCCTTCCGCGACCTTCACCGTCACCGTCGCTGCGTTCAGATCATCCAGGAGCCAACCCCAGACCACGGTCCAGAACCGGCGGCCGAGATCTTGCCGCGCGCCTTCGGCCGAGAGCTGGCCGGCCGGGCGCTCGCGGCCGGGCTGGGCGACCGCTATGACCGTGCGTTGGCGGACGGGCTCGCCGCGACGCGAGCACTCGCCGGCCCGGTGCCACTCGCCGCGCCGTACCTGCTGCCGCTCGCCACGCGGACCCGCGCACTGTTCAAGATGGACGCCGCCCAGGCCGCCTACATCGCCGAGCTGCGAACGGCCCCGGCTGGCCACTTCTCCTACCGCCGCGTCGCCTGGGAGATGTACCTGGCGCTGCGCGAGCGCGCGCCCCACCTGGCCGCCCTGGCTCACCCAACCGACCCGGCCGAGCCGATTGACCTGCTCCACCGCTGACGTTCGAGGCCGTGACGATCACAAGATGGTCTGCCCGAAATGAGCGTCCTGGACGGTGTGGTGCCGAATATCCGTGCCGTAGATTACCCAGGAGCCTTTGCAGGAAGTCTGGGAGACCTTCGCGATTTCGTCGACCAGGATAGCAACACCTTCGTCCTCACTGTTGAGTGAGGACAACCCGGGGGAGCACCGTGCGTCAACAGGGCTCGGTCAGCGGCGGGGGTGTACCGGCGGCCGTCTACGGTGTGAGCGACGCCGCCGTTCGCGCCAGGACCGGCAGGTCCTGGTCAGAGTGGCTCGCGCTGCTGGACGAGGCCGGCGCTCGAGACCTGGACCACAAGGGCATCGTCGCCTACCTGGCCGAGCATCATGCGGCGATGGGCGGCTGGTGGCACCAGACGATCACCGTGGGCTACGAGCGAGCGCGCGGCAAGCGCCGCAAGCATGAGAAGACCGATGGGTACGAGGTCAGCGCCAGCAAGACGATCGCCTGCTCTGTGGAGACGCTCTACGCGGCGTGGATTGACGAGGCCGCGCGCCAGCAGTGGCTCCCAGACGCTGCATTGACGATCCGCAAGCTGACGCCGCCGAGAATCATCCGGATCGCCTGGGACGGCGGGGCGAGCACCGTCGACGTCCGCTGCTCCGCAAACGGCTCTGCCGGGAGTCAGATCATGGTGCGCCACGAGCGGCTGCCCGACGCGGACGCCGCCGAGCGCATGAAGGCGTACTGGAAAGAGCGGCTCGGCGCGCTGAAGGCAATGCTGGAAGGCCCAGCGTAGGAGCCTGTAGACCAGTCACGGAGGGGCTCGCCCCTCCATCGGGTCCTGGGACGATCAGCGCCCCCGCTCGACCGCGCGGACCAGCTCGTCCTTGCTCATCTTGCTCCGTCCGGCGATGCCGAGCTCCCTGGCGCGGTTGTAGAGCTCGTCCCGGGACCGCTCCGACGGCGGCTGATTGGGGTTGCCGGTGCCCTGGGTGCGCGTGTTCGGGGTGCGGCCTTCCTGGCGGCGATGCTTGTTCACCGTGCGCGCGGCGATCTCCTGCGCCTGGTCTTCCGGCGCGCCGCGATCCAGCACGCTCTCCTTGATGCGCTCGTACTTCCGCGCGTCCTTGCTGCTCCACGACGGCATACAAACTCCTCCCGTTATGGAAGCTCCTGGCAGTACTGCCCGCCCGCCGGCGGACCTGCAGGACGCATGCCGCGTCCGCCGCGGAGCTGGGCCCTACCGGCTCGTTGGGCCGTCAACCGACATGCCGGTCCCGCCGTCGACCATCAGCGTTGCGCCGGTCACGTAGGACGATTCGTGGCAGGCAAGGAAGAGGATGGCGTAGGCGATCTCGAGCGGCTCCGCAAGCCGCCCCAGCAGGCACTGGCTGCCCTCGGCGCGGAGGTCGGCCGCGGCCTGCTCGGGCGAGGTGCCTTCGCGCTCCGCCCGCCGGCGGACGTGGTAGCGTGTCGCGGTGAAGCCGGGGCAGACGGCGTTGACGCGGACGTTCTGCTCGGCATGGTCACACGCCATCGAGCGGGTCAGCCCGAGCAACGCGGCCTTGGTCGCGTCGTACTGGGCCAGGCCCGAGCGGCCGACGACGGCGTTGGTCGACGAGACGTTCACCACACTGCCGCCGCCCGCCCGGATCAGCTCGGGCACGGCGTACTTGGAGCAGTAGGCCGCCGCCAGCAGGTTGACCTGGATGATGCGCTCCCAGGACTCAGGCGTCGCCTCGGTGATCGGGCCGTAGACGCGCACGCCGGCGTTGTTCACCAGGACGTCGAGCTGGCCGAACCGGGCGACCGTCTCGCGAACGGCCCGCGCCGCCTCGGCTTCGTCGGCAAGGTCGGCGCCGATTGCCAGGACCCGCCCGCCACTCGGGTCGATCGCCTGCGCCGCCCGCGCCGCCGCCTCGGCGTCGCTGTCGACGAGCGCCACGGTGGCGCCTTCCTGGACGAACAGCGCGCCAGTCGCCTCGCCGATGCCGCCCCCGCCGCCGGTGACGACCGCCACCTTGCTCGCCAGTCGTTCCCCCATTACCCACCTCCCCGGCCACCAAACCACGGTCGCGCGGGATCATACCGCGCGCAGAAGTGGTGGTCCCGGGCGGCTACACTGCCGACGGCAGTGACTCGGCGCGTGTGGTGAGGCCACGCACCGGCGTGGCCCGCGGGCTCGGGTGGCGCCCGTCGGCGGCTAGACAGCGGTGCGCCCTCCGGCCGCGCCGCGAGCTAGGAGTCTACTCGGGGCGTCGGCACGCGGCCGTTGCTGCCCAGAGCTCGGCGAAGGCGGCCAGCAGCTTCGTCTGGTCGTACAGGACGCGGACGTGTACGCGGGCGCGGGCGCCCATCTCGGCCAGGCGGGTCGAGTCGGCCAGCAGCTCCAGCGTCCGCGCGGCGATGAGGTCGGGGCGCTCGACCGGGACGACGTGGCCGGTCTGGCCCTCGAGCACGGTGTCGTGAGCGCCGCTGACGTCGGTCGTCACGACGGCCCGGCCGGCCGCGCCGGCCTCGGCCAGGACGCGGGCGTTGCCCTCGTAGCGCGACGGGAGCAGGACCAGGTCGCTCGCGGCATAGTGGACGGGGAGGTTCGGGTACGGGACCGTGCCCAGGAAGGTCACGCGGCGGCGGATGCCGAGGCGGTCGGTCAGGCGCTCGGCGTCGGCGCGGTCCGGACCGTCGCCGGCGATCACGAGCCGGGTGTCGTCGCGCTCGCGGGCGACGATGGCCACCGCGCGAAGCAGGGTGCCGAGGTCTTTCTGCGGCACGAGTCGACCGGCGAAGAGCAGGAGCGAGCGGGCACCCTCGAGCAGGCTGCCGCGCAGTGCGGCCCCGTCGAGGCCGTCGAAGCGGGCGAAGTCGGTGATCCAGCCGATGTTGCGGACCCGCGCCGGGGAGACGCCGAGGGCGACGAGCTTGGCGCGCTCGCGCTCGCTGACGACGCGGACGCTGTCGGCCCGGCGGACGAGCCACCTGCCAAGGACATTCAGGGCCGGATTGATCCGCCGCTCGCGCAGCCAGAACGGATTGTCCAGCATGTCGCCGGCGATCTGGGCCGAGAACGGTCGACCAAACCGATGCCCGAGGACGTAGCCGGCCAGCCCGCACAGCATCGGATCCTCGGTCGAAACCACGTGGAAGCGCAATCGTCGATGGAGCGCCGCGCCGATGCGGACCGCGTCACGCGGGAACAGTCCGCGGCTGCGCGACGCGCTCGGGTAGACCGCGAAGTTCGGCGCGTGGGACACCGGCTCCCGATCCCCACCAAGGGTGCGGACGACCATCCGGTACTCGTGTAGGATGGTCGCGTACTTCAACTGCCGCTGGTGGGCATCTCCAAACGCGCCAGCCGCCGGCCGAACCAGGCTCGGGTCCGTCCCAACCGCCAGCAGGTGGAGCGCGGTCGACGGGAGGGAGTCCACTATCAGCGAGCGCTCCCTGGCATCTTCTCAGCGGGGGTGGAGCTGTGTATACTGAGCGACACGGTAGGACATCCGTTCGATTCTGTCTCGTCCGGGGGGTCACGATAGTGTACGAGGCGCGGGTCGCTTTGCCATGACGCTTGACATGCTCAAGGTCGGGCCGCGGGTTGCGGGTCTGGGGCGGGCGATGGGGGCGCGGGCCGCGCGCCATCCGGGTCTGGTGGCGCGGGCGCGTCAGGTGCTCCACGATCAGGCCGACCGCTGGGAGATGTTGGCCGGCGTTGCCGCGAGCGCGTCCGTCCGGCTGGCGACGCCGCTAGAGCGGCTCGACGCTCGGGCAGCCGCGGGGCCGCCGCCGCGCGATCATCGGGTCATCGCCACTGACGGCTCGCAGATCGAGCCGGACCGCCACGGGATCGCCGACTACTACCTGCTCAACATCGGTTGGGCCGACGTCACCTACGGCAGTCGGCCGGCTGCCGCGCTGGACAGCGAGCCGGGCCTGTACTTCGAGCGCGACGAGCTCTTCATCATCCAGGGCCGGCGGCGCGTACCGATCCGCGAGCAGCTCTTGAGCGCCAAGCGGGCAAGGCAAGAGCTCGGCAAGGCGGCCGACCTCGCCATACAGGCGGCGGGCGGGACGGCGGCAGGCGAGCTGCCGACGGTCGTCCTGGCGGACGGCACGCTGCTGCTGTGGGTGCTGGAAGAGCGCCCGGATGACTTCCTGCGGGGTGAGCTGCTGGCCCCGTACGTTGACGAGATGCTGCGGATTCGGGACCTCGAGCTGCCGCTGGCGAGTTACATCAGCCGGCCGCGCTCCACCCAGGTGAGCGGGCTGCTGCTCGAAGCGACCTGCGGCGGCGACGTCCAAGGGTGTGGCGGCTGCACCGAGCGTGGCGACGATCTCTGCCCGCTGGACGGCCTGTACGACCGCGAGCTCTTCAGCGACCTCCGCCCAGGCGAACGCTCGGCGCGCTTCTCGATGACGCTCAAGGATGACCTGGCCGCGTACTACCGAGGCGAGGTCCCGCAATTCTTCTACCTCAACGTCGGCAGCGAGCTGGCGCGGGTCGAGCTGCCGCCGTGGACCGGCGACGACCCGGCCGCGCTGGAGCTGGTTCAGGCGGTCGTCCTGGACCAGTGCCGCAAGGGTCTGGGCTACCCGGCCGTCCTGGCCCGTGCTCACGAGCGGGCCATCGTCTCGATGGGCGACCGGCTGGCGTTCCAGTACCTGTTGGACGGCATCCTCGCGCGCCAGGGCCTCCCCGCGCGGCCCTCTGAGAAGCAGCGGAGCAAGCGGGTCAGGGCGGTGTGATGAACGCGAGTGCATCATGAACGACCCGGTCGGCGAGGTCGTCGAGACCTCGATCGCGGAGTTCACCGCCCAGGCGTGTCACTTCAACGTCGCGCCGCCGTTCGGCGGCTTCGTCAAGGTCGACTTGCCGGAGTGCACCCTGTACGGGATAGTCTACGAGATCCACTCGAGCGGCATTGACGCGGGCGCCCGGCCGGTCATGCGCGGCCGCGACGGGATGCGGGATAGGGCGATCTACGAGGAGAACCCGGACCTGGAGCAGGTGTTGCGGACCGAGTTCTCGGCCCTGGCGATCGGCTTCGACGAGGGCGGCGTCCTGCGTCCGTACTTGCCGACTCGACCGCCACAGCTCCACTGGTCGGTCCACGAGTGCTCGGCCGCCGAGACGGTCCGCCTGACCGAGTCGCTAGACTATTTCCGATCGGTGCTAAACGCCTCTCAGGCGCCGGTCGACGCGCTGCTCGCGGCGAACATACGCTTGGCTCGGCAGGCACGGGACAACGACGCCGCCTTCGCCATCCGCGCCGGCCGCGAGCTGGCGACGCTGCTCACGCGCGACTACCCGCGCCTGAGCGCGATCCTGAGAGCGCTGGCATGACTGAGGGCGGGGGGTTGATGAACGAGGAGCGGCTGGGGCTGGTTGTCGAGGGGTCGCTGGTCCAGGGGCTGCTGGCGCGGCTGGAGGCCGTCTCGTCGGTCGAGGACATGCGGGTCGGGCGCTTCGTGCGCATAGGAGGGGAGAAGCACGACTTCTTCTGCCTGGTCACCGACGTCCAGCTCGCCGCGACGAGCGACGAGGTCAAGGCCGGCCCGCCGGCGCCGAACGACGGCTTCCTGCGGGCGGTCCTGGCCGGCACCGCCGCGTACGGCGCGATCAAGATCCAGCCGATGCTGATGCTCGCCCGCGATGAGCTGGAAGCCGCCGCCGGTCCGACGCCGGTCCGGACCGTGCCAAGTCACTTCTCCTCGGTCTTCTCGGCCGAGGAGGGCGACTTCTCGCGCGTGTTCGGCTCGGCCGACGACGTCCACTTCGAGATCGGTCAGCCGCTCGACATGGACGTGCCGGTGCGACTGAACCTCCAGAGATTCGTCGAGCGCTCGAACGGCGTGTTCGGCAAGTCCGGGACAGGCAAGAGCTTTTTGACTCGGCTGCTGCTGTGCGGCACGATCAAGAGCGGCGTGGCCACAAACCTGATCTTCGACATGCACAGCGAGTACGGCTGGCAGAGCCAGAGCGAGGGCAGCGGGATGGTCAAAGGGCTGCGCCAGCTCTTCCCGTCGAAGGTCACGGTCTACACCCTGGATCCCGCCGGCGCGAGGACGCGGACCGTCAAGCCGGACGGGGAGATCACGATCGGGCTGAACGAGATCGAGGTCGAGGACGTCGCGCTGCTCCAGGATGAGCTGCGGCTGAACCCGACCGCGGTCGAGTCGGCCAGCCTGTGCGAAGACAGGTTCAGGGATGCGTGGATCGAGAAGCTGACCGCGGACGACACCGATGTGCGGACGCTGGTGGAGCAGACCGGCGCGCACGCCGAGTCGCTCGGCGCCTTGAGGCGGAAGCTTGCCGCCATCAAGCGGCTGCCGTTCGTCCGAGCGCGGGTGACCGAGCGCGACTCCGGGCTGGACGGGCTGATCGCGGCGCTCGAAGCCGGCAAGCACGTCGTCCTGGAGTTCGGCCAGCACCGCAGCCTGCTCGCGTACATGCTGGCGGCGAACGTCATCACCCGCCGGATTCATCGCCGCTGGACCCAGGCGACCGAGGCGTACAAGCAGAGCCAGGGCACCAAGCCGAAGCCGCGCCAGTTGATGATCACGATCGAGGAGGCCCACAAGTTCCTGAATCAGCAGGCGGCCGCCCAGACGATCTTCGGGACGAT
>JAUJPG010000015.1:57063-69624 GCA_030447245.1 Chloroflexota bacterium
CCTACGACGAGACGTTCTACAAGAGCCTGAGCGCCTGGGGCCGCGACCCGGCTGAGACAGTCGGCGACGGTGATGGCTCGGCACGCCTGGACAAGCTCAGGGCGATGATCTTGAACGAGTAGTCGAGACGCCACGATGATCAAGCTGCTCCACCTGGCCGACGTTCACATCGGTATGGAGAATTACGGACGGCTCGATCCGGCCACCGGCCTGTCGACGCGACTACAGGACTTTCTCGACACCCTGGATGAAGCCGTTGACCGTGCCGTCGCGGATCGCGTAGACGTCGTCACGATTGCCGGCGATGTCTACAAGTCGCGGGATCCATCGCCAACCCACCAGCGCGCGTTTGCCCGCCGCGTGCTGCGGCTGATCCGTGAGGGCGTCCAGGTCGTCCTCGTCGCCGGCAACCACGACATTCCGGTCGCCAAAGGGCGCGCCACCTCGGTGGACATCTTCCACGAGCTGGCGCTGCCCGGGGTGACCGTGGCTCGCGGGATTGACCTGCATCACGTCGAGACGCGGAGCGGCCCATTCCAGGTGCTCAGTCTGCCGTGGCTGACTCGAAGCGCCTTCGTCACCCAGGACGAGCACAAGAACAAGACCGGTGAGGAGCTACGCCAGGCGATGGTCGAGGCGGCCCAAGAGATGCTCGGCCAGGAGGCCGGGCGGGCCGATCCCGCGGTTCCGCTGGCGCTGATCGGCCACGTCCACGTCCACGGGGCGCGAATTGGCGCTGAGCGGCTGCTGACTTTGGGCAACGACCCGGTCCTGCCCGTCAGCATGCTCGACCTGCCGAACGTCGACTACATCGGTCTGGGGCACATCCACAAGCACCAGGCCGTGGTCACCGGCGCGCCGCCGATGGTCTACGCGGGCAGCATCAACCGCGTCGACTTCAGTGAGGAGGACGAGCCGAAAGGGTTCGTTCTGGCCGAGATCGAGCGCGGCGGATGCCGTTGGGAGTTCGTCCAGGTCAAGGCGCGCCCGTTCCTGACCGTCCGCGCCGAGGTGGCGACCGCGGACCCGACTGGCGACGTCCAGAAGGCGATCTTCCGAGCCGGCAATCGTGTCAGGGATGCCGTCATCCGCTTGCAGATGGTCGGCACGCGGGCGAGTCTCCAGGCGGTCAACGAGAAGGAAGTCCGCACCCACTTGCGCGAGGCGTCGTTCGTGACCCCGTTCCAGCGTCAGTACACCGACGAGGCGCGGGTCAAGCTGCTGAACCCTGACTTCCAGGGCCGCTCGCCACTTGACATCCTGGACGTCTACTTCGAGAAGAAGTCGTTCACGCCGGAGCGCCGCCAGCTCCTGCTGGCCCGCGCGCGGAGCCTGATGGACGAGTCGTCAGCGGTCAGCGGCCAGGACACGGCCAGCTGACGGCTGACGGGCGCACCGTGACGGCTCGATGATTCCGGTCTGCCTGCGCGTTCGCAACTTTATGTCCTACACGGACGTCCACGAGCCGCTCAGCTTCGAGGGCATCCACGTGGCCTGCCTGTCCGGCGAGAACGGGGCCGGGAAGTCGGCCCTGCTGGACGCGATCACCTGGGCTCTCTGGGGCCAGTCGCGTGCCCGAATTCAGAACCAGCTAATTCACCTCGGCCGCCCGGACATGGAGGTGGAGCTGGAGTTCGTCCTGGCCGACAATCACTACCGGGTTGTCCGCAAGCGGACCGCCGGTAGCCGTGGGACGACGATCCTGGACCTGGCCGTGCGCGACGACGCGATCGGCCAGTTCCGCTCGATCAGTGGAAACTCCGTGGGCGAGACCGAGGCGGCGATCGAGGGCCTGCTTCGGATGAACTACACCACGTTCACGAACGCGTCGTTCATCCTCCAGGGCCGCGCCGACGCGTTCACGGTCCGCACCCCGGCCGAGCGCAAGCAGGTTCTCGCCGACATCCTGGAGCTCGCCGAGTACGATCGCTTCCAGGAGCGGGCCCGCCGTGAGGTAGCCCAGCGCGAGCAGCGACACCGCGAGCTGGAGGCCAGGCTGCGCGACATGGACACCGCGCTGGCTCAACGCGCGGCCTACGAACAGTCACGGGCCGAGCGAGAGGCTCGGCTGGCCGAGCTAGATGCCCAGATCCGTCGCGAGGAAGCCACGCTCCAGGACCTGCGCGAGCGACTGGCCGGCCTGAGCGCGCGCGCCCAGGAGCTGGCCGAGGCCCGCGAGCAGGCCGCGCAGAGCCTGGCCGAGATCGACCATCTCGGCCAGGAGATCGCCGCCGCTGAGCGTACCCTGGCCAAGCATCGGGCCGTCCTCGACCGCGCCCAGGAGATCGAGCAAGGACACGCCGAGCTGCTTCTCGCGCGCGAGGCTGAGCAGGCGCTGAACGACACGCTGGCCGAGTTCGCCCGCCTCTGCCGAGACCAGAACCGGCTGGAAGCGCAGGTCTCGACAGCCCGAACGCGACTGGAGACGGAGCTGGCCCAGGCGGAGCAGCGGCTGAATCGGGCCGAGTCCGAATCGGCCCGGCTGGACGAGCACCAGCGCGCGGAAGCGCGGGCCCGTGCCGAGCTGGAGGCGCTGGGCCACGCGCGGCAGCGTCTGACCACGCTGGAGCGCTCACGCGCCTGTGCGCGTGAGCGGGTGGCCGAGCTGCGCGGAAACAACGACGGGCTGAAACGGGAGATGCAGGCGCTGCGCGAGCGGATGAACCTGCTCGAAGGGGCTCCAGCCTGCCCGGTGTGTCGAAGCGCCCTGGATCCGGCCGGCCGCGCCTCGTTGCTCGAGCAGTACTCCGCCGAAGGAAAAGCCCAGCGCGGCACGTTTGAGCAGAACCTAGACGAGGCCAAACGGCTCGAAGCCGAAGACGCGCGACTCGAACCCGAGATCGCGCGGCTGACGGCTGAGGTCGGCCGCGGCGGCGCCGCCGAGCGGCAGTTGGCGCATGCCGAGCAGTCCGTCGTCGCCGCCCGGCGCGCCGCCGAGGATGCCACCGCTGCGAGGGCAGAAAGGGATCGCCTGCGCACGACGCTGGCAGGCGGCACGTTCGCGGCCGATAGCGTTCGCGCGCTCGAAGCGTTGCGCGTACGGCTGGACGTGCTCGGCTACGACGAGCAAGCGCACGCCCAGGCCAAGGCCAATCTGAAGCGCCTCGCACGGTACGAGTCCGAGGAGCGCATGCTGGTCGGCGCGCGCCAGGCGGCCGACTTCCAACAACAGCTCCTGGAGCAGCACCGCCGCGCACTGGCCACCTGGAGGCAGCGGCTGGCGACCGAGCAGGCGCGGGCGGCCAGCTTGGAACAGCAGACGCGGGCACTGCCCCAACTGCGCGCGCAGGCCGCTGGCGCCGAACGGATGCTAGCCGAGACCCGCCGCGCCCACGGGGAGACCAACCGCGAGCTGGGCGAGGCGCACCAGCGGCTGGCCTACCTGGCAACCCTGGAGCAGAAGCGCGGCGCGGCGCTCCGCGAGATGGACGAGCTGCTGCGCGAAAAGGGCCTGTACAACGAGCTGGCGACGGCGCTCGGGAAGAATGGCATCCAGGCAATGATCATCGAGACGGCGATCCCGGAGATCGAGGAAGAGGCCAATCGCCTGCTGACCGGGATGACCGAGGGACGGATGCACGTCAAGCTGGAGACGCAGCGCGCGGCGCAGTCCGGCGACAACACCATCGAGACGCTCGACATCATCATCAACGACGAGCTCGGGGCGCGCAGCTACGAGATGTACTCTGGCGGCGAGGCGTTCCGGGTCAACTTCGCGATCCGACTGGCGCTGTCCAAGCTGCTGACGCGGCGGGCCGGGGCCCGGCTCCAGACCCTGGTGATCGACGAGGGGTTCGGGAGCCAGGACGACCAGGGGCGCGAGCGGCTGGTCGAGGCGCTTGCCAGCGTGGCCGGCGAGTTTGCAAAGATCCTGATCATCAGCCACCTGGAAGACCTCAAGGACAAGTTCCCGGTTCGAATCGAGATCCGCAAGACGGCGCTCGGCTCCACCATCGACGTGGCGTGGCTCGAATAGGGGCGCAGAGCCCTCAATTCGTCAAAGGGCTCGTCACGAAGCGCCGTAGAGTGGCTAAAGTCGGTACGCAGAGTCCTCAACTGAACAGAACTTCTCATTTGCGCTAGACACGGGCAGTCGAATGGAGTAGAATGCGCCCGGACGGGCGTCCGGTGGCATTACCAATTCGAGTCTGTAACGGAGTTGTAATGTCGCGGACGGCGCTTGGAGCATCGGTCGCCTCTACCCTGCGGGGGCTCCAGTCCCGACGACAATCACCGCGGACGCCGACGCGCCCGCCCGGAAAGGCAACCCATTGCCGATAATCGGTTCCGTCGCACGCCCGTCCAGCCAGCGAGCGGCTAGCGACCGACCGACTGCCCCACCACACGACCACACGACCATACGACCATCGGAAGGCTTGGCGAGCAAGATCACCCTGCTCCCGCCCTCGACCCGTCGCCCTGGCCGCCAACGGGCAGCACAGCCGCCAATCAGGGCGGGCCGGGCGTTCCTCAGAGCGATGCTGCTCCTGGCGTTGCTTGCCGGCGGCCCACTCGGGCCAACCTGGGGACCGGGCGTCTCGGCAGCCTTCGCGGCCGAGACGCCCTCGGAAACGCCCGCCGCCGAGCCGACGGATGCGCCGGTCGATGCTCCGGCGGCCGTTGTAGAAGCGGCGCCGGGAGACGCTCCCACGGTAGCGACGGTGGATGCGGCGCCCATCCCCGCTGGGACCTACGTCGTCCAGGCCGGCGACACCCTGTACTCGATTGCTCGTCGCGGCACGGTCAAGGTCGACGTACTGGTCGCGGCGAACAAGCTCGAGGACGCGAACGTCATCCGGCAGGGCCAGAAGCTGGTGATCCCGCCGGCGGGCACGGCCGGGCCGGCCGTGGTCCTCGAGGCAGCCCAGGTCGACGCGCCACGGTCGATCTCGCCCGTCCGCGCTGCCGAGGCCCCCGCGCAAGGCGGGCCGGTGCAGGCATCGGCGTCGGTAGTCACACCGTCACCGATCCCCGAGCCCAAGCCGGTCCCGTCCGGCACGCCGACGGTCACGGTCAAGACGACGCGCGTCGCGACGCTGGCGTGGCCAATCGCCTTGCAGTCGCCACGGATCGTCATCTCCCAGGCATTCCGGCCAGGCCACCGCGGCATCGACATCGCCGCGCCGACCGGAACGCCGATCAAGGCCGCGGCCGGCGGGACCGTCGTCTCGTCGGACAAGGGCGGCGACGGCTATGGCTGGAAGGTTATCCTGGACCATGGCGACGGCGTTCACACCTGGTACGCTCACCTGAGCGAGCTTTCGGTGGCCGTTGGCGATCGAGTGGCCACCGGCCAGCAGATCGGCCTGGTCGGCTCGACCGGCCACTCAACCGGTCCCCATCTGCACTTCGAGCTGCGCGTCAACGGCACCCACATCGACCCACGGAGCGTCCTGCCGTAACGAGCCCTCAGCATCCAGGACGCCATAGTCAGTAGCAGGTTGCCTGGCGGTTGTCCCCTGGTGTCTTCGGTATGCTGAGTACGCGATGGCTTGTGCTCGGCGCGGCGGGCATCGCCTTCGCGGCGGCGCACGGGTTCGGGCGGTTCGGGATCACGCTGATCCTGCCGCCGATGCGCGATGGCCTGGGGCTCTCAAACGGCGAGGTCGGCGCGATCGCCGGTCTCGGCCTGGCCGCCTACCTGCTGTGCTCGGTGCCGGCTGGCGCGCTGGTCTCCCGCTTCGGGACGCGCCGGGTCGTTGTCGTCGGCTTGCTGGCCACGGCCATCGGCCTGGCAGGAACCGGGCTGGCCGACGGGTTCGCCTCGGCCGTCGCTGCCCAGGCGATCGTCGGCGCCGCGTCACCGGCAATCATCGTGCCGATGCTGGCGATTGGCGGAGCCTGGTCGTCACCGGCCTTCCGGGGTCGGGCAACCGGGCTGGTTGTCGCCGGCGGGGGTATCGGCATCCTGGGGGCCGGCCTGCTCGTGCCTGTGCTGCTCGGGCCGGATGGCGGAGACTGGCGCAGCGCCTGGCGGGGTCTGGCGCTGGGAGTGCTCGCGGCGACGCTCGTCGCGGTACTCGGGTTGCGCGACCCGCCTGGAGTGGGCGACCGCGGGGGGCTCAACACGCCGCGCCTCGGGCTGGTCTACCGTTCCTGGGCGGTCTGGCGCCTGGGTGTGGCCTTCGGACTGTACGGAGTGGCGTTCATCGTGTACGGGACGTTCTTCGCGGCGCATCTGAGCCAGCGCGGCGTCGCTACTGCGATGGCCGGGTGGCTCTGGTCGCTGGCCGGGCTGGTCTCTATCGGCAGCGGGCTGGCCGGTGGGATGCTGACCGACCGGCTCGGTGCGTCTCGAACGCTGGTCGTGATGTTCGTGGTCCAGGGCGCGGGCCTGGCGTTGCTGGCCTGGGGCGACGCGCCGGGCTGGTACGCCGGCTCGGCGGTTCTGTACGGCGCGTCGTTGTGGGGCTTTCCGCCGGCCGTCAGCAAGGCGTGCAGCGAGATCGTCGGGCCGGCGCTGGCGCCGGCCGCGCTCGGCGTGCTCGCGTTGCTGTTCGGCCTGGGCCAGACGATCGGTCCGATCATCGGCGGGCTGCTCGCCGACCAGACTGGGACGCTCAGCGCGGCGCTCCTGCTCGGCGCCGCGGCCGACGGCGCCGGCGTCGTCTGGGTCCTGCTGCTCCGCCAGCCAGCCGCGGCCGAATCGTAGGCACGAGGCATCCATCCCTCCCTGGATGGCCCTCGAGAGGCTCGGAGCGTCGGCGGCGTGTCCGCGCTCAGGCCTCGTCGCCGAAGCGCTCGCGGCGGGCCTGGAGAAAGCCGCGGACGCCCTGCTCGCTGAGCGTGCGTCGCCAGGGGAGACTGTCTTCGGTCAGGTGGACGAGGGCCATCAGCTCCTGGTTCATGTTCAACGCGTTGAGCAGGCCCATCAGCTCATAGGTGCGATTGATCGACAGCTTGTTGTAGTAGAGCGCGGCCGGTTCGAGTCGCGCCATCTTGCGGGCCAGCTCGAACGTCCTCGCTTCGAGCTGCTCGGCCGGCACGACCGTGTTGATCAGCCCGATCCGCTCGGCTTCGACAGCGTCGATCAGCTCGCCGGTCAGCAGCAGCTCTTTGGCTTTCTTGAGCCCGAGCACCCAGGGCATGAACATCGTCGGCGGTCCCGAGACGTCCTGGATCTCCGGCTCGCCGAACTTCGTCCCCTCGGCGGCGACGGTCAGGTCGCACGCCATCGCCAGCTCGCACGCGCCGGCCAGGGCAAATCCGTGAACCTGGGCGATCACCGGCTTGGGCAGGTTCCAGATCTTGAGCCAGCGGTCGATGTTGCGCCGGTGCCGCTCCCGCCACTGCTCGCCCGACAGTAGCGGTTGACCGGCAAACGCCGCGAGGTCGTACCCCGTGCTGAACGCCCGCCCCGCCCCGCGGATCACGACGACCCGCACGTCCGCCGCGCCCCCGGCCCGCTCGAGCGCCCGGTCTAGCGTGTCCAGCAGCTCCACGCTCAGCGCGTTCAGCTTCTCCGGCCGGTTCAGCGTCAGCAGCGCCACCCCGTCGCGGACCTCGTACAGGACGTAGCTCACCGCGGCACCTGCCTTCCGCTACCATAGGGCGCTCAACGATAGCTGAAACGTGGAGTCGTCGATGCGCGGGAGCCGAGGCGTGAAGATTGAGGACGCTAAGACGTTCGTCGTCCACGATGGGTATCGTAGCTTTGTCTTCTTGAAGCTGTATGCCGACGATGGCACGACCGGCGTGGGCGAGGGGACGGTGGAGTGGAGCGAGCTGGCAGCCGAGGCGGAGCTGCGGCAGCTTTGCGCGCGGCTGCGGGGTCGGGACGCGGGGCGGATCGAGGCGATCTGGGACGAGCTGTACCGCGAGACCTACTGGCGCGGCAGCCTGGTCATCCAGAGCGCAATCAGCGCGATCGACCAGGCGCTCTGGGACCTCAAGGGCAAGACGCTCGGGGTGCCGGTCTGGGAGCTGCTCGGCGGGCGGACTCGCGACCGCCTGCGCGCATACGCCAACGCCTGGTACTGGGGCTGCACCACACCAGATCAGTTCGCTGCCCGGGCGCGCGAGATGGTCCAGGAAGGGTATACCGCGATGAAGTGGGACCCCTTCGGCAACGCCGGGCTGGCGCCTGACGAAGCGGTCGTCAGGGCGGCGATCGAGCAGGTCGCCGCGGTCCGCGAGACGGTCGGCCCGGACGTCGACCTGCTGATCGAGGGCCACGGGCGGTTCGCGCCGGCCTGGGCGATTGCCATCGCCGACCGGCTGGCGCCGTTTCGGCCGTACCTGTTCGAGGAGCCGACTCCGCCCGACAGCATCGACGCCTGCGCCCAGGTTGCTGCGCGGATCGGCATCCCGGTCGCGACCGGCGAGCGGTACACCACGCGACACGCGTTTCGCGAGCTGCTCGGAGCACGGGCCGCGGCGATCATCCAGCCGGATCTGTGCCACGCCGGCGGGCTGACCGAGACGAAGAAGATCGCCGCGCTGGCAGAGGCTCACCATGTGCTGGTTGCGCCGCACAATTCGTCAGGGCCGATCAACACCGCGGCCGCGATCCAGCTGGACGCAGTGATCCCGAACTTTCTGATCCAGGAGTTCTTCGTCGCCCAGGCGCCGTGGATCGAGGAGGTCGTGCCTGGCGCGCCCAAGGTCCAGGCAGGCTACATCCTGGTGCCGGACGCCCCAGGGCTGGGCGTTGAGCTGAACGAGGCCGAGGCCGAGCGCCACCCTTTCCGGGAATATTGGGGCGGTGCGACGCTGTACAGCGAGGACTGGCAGGCCGGGCTCTCGGTCGAGCCGGCGGCTGAACGCGCATGACGCGGGAGGACATCCACGGTACCCTGCTCACAACGCCCGAGAGGCGCCCAACGCCCGAGTGAGGAACGCCCCATCATGCGTGCCCTGGTCTACACTGGCCCCGATCAACTGACGGTCGACGACGTTCCGATTCCGGAGCCGACGGACGGCGAGGCGCTGGTGCGCGTCAGGTACGTCGGCATCTGCGGGACCGACCTGCACTTGTGGCACGGCGCGCTCGCGGCCGTGCAGCCGCCGGTGATCGTCGGCCACGAGGTCATCGGCGAGGTCGCGGAGATTGCCCCGCCGGTCGATGCCGATCCGGACGGCGCGGCGGCGCGCTTCGGACCGGGCGATCGGGTCGCCATCGAGCCGCTCCTGTCGTGCGGGCGGTGCTGGGCCTGCCGCGAGGGCCACGGCCACGTCTGCCGCCAGCTCCGGGTGATGGGGGTTCACGCCAACGGTGGGGCCGCCGAGTACATGCGGGTGCCGATCGCGCGGCTCCACGCCATCCCGTCCGAGCTGTCATGGGAGGTCGCCGCCTGCACCGAGCCGACGGCGGTGGCCGTCCACATGACGCGCCGGGCCGAGGTCCAACTGGGCGACGTCGTGCTGGTCCTCGGCGGCGGGCCGATTGGCTTCCTGGTGGCCCAGGCCGCCCGCGCGGCGGGGGTCAACGGGCGGGTCCTCGTTTCCGAGGTGAGCAATCGGCCTCGGCTGGAGCTCTGCGAAGCGGCGGGGCTCGAGGTCATCGACGCCCAGGCGGCCGACCCGGTCGAGACCATCCTCGGGCTGACCGCCGCGCCGGACCTGGCGAGGGGCCGACGTGGTCGTCGAGGCGCGCCGCCCACCCCGGTGACGGTGGCGCAGACGGTGCGGGCGGCGCGGGTGCGCGGGACGATCCTGATCGGCGGCATCGCCCCGGCGCACCGCCGCCGGCCGACCTGGCGGCTGTCGTCTTCAAGGAGCTGCGGCTGGTCGGCTCGCGGGTCTACGAGACGCGCGACGTTGCAACTGCCCTGGCGCTGCTTGCGAGCGGCGCGATCAATGCGACGTCACTGGTCACCCGGATCGTGCCGCTCGGGGAGGCCGTGAGCGGCGGCTTCGAGCTGCTCCGAGATTCGCGCGCCGAAATGAAGGTGCTGCTGACCCCGGGCTGATCGTGCCGGCTAGCCGTTGTTGCTGGAGGGCTTGGGGAGGTGGGGGACGAGCCACTCGAGGAAGGCGCCGGGGCTGCGGGTCTGGAGCCAGATGCTACCGGGGCCGCTGAACTCGGAGACGAGGCCTTCGCCACCGAAGAGGGTGGTCTTGAGGCCACCAATGCGGCGGACGTGGTACTGGATGGATTCCTCGAAGGCGACGATGTGGCCAGTGTCGACGACGTAGCGCTCGCCGGGGCCGAGCTCCTTCTCGTGGATCGCGCCGTAGGATGAGACCCAGACGTCGCCGGCGCCGGTCAGACGGAGCAGGAACAGCCCTTCGCCGCCGAAGAAGCTCCGGGCGCCACCCCACCTGGTGTCGATCTGGACTGACGGATCGCCGGCCAGAAAAGCGCTGCTCTGGGCGAAGACGGGCCGACCCTCAACCCGCAGATGGACGACGTCGCCGGAGAGTGGCGGGGCGAGCGTGACCTCGCCGGGCGCGGATGCGTAGAACGTGTTGAGGAAGAACGACTCGCCGCCGAGGACCGCTCGTTTGAGGCCGCCGAGCAGGCCGCCGCGGGTGTTGGTGCGAACCTCGACGCCGCCGGACATGCTCACCATCGCGCCGGTTTCGGCGACGACCTCCTCGCCGGCCGCGAGCCGAACGACCAGGAGCGAGTAGGACGGTTGGTAGAGGATCTCGTGCTGCATCTCAGCCCCTCAGCAGGTGACTCTCGCCGCCGACCAGCTACTCGCCGCGCATGGCCTGGAGGAAGTCGCGGGCGGCGTCGGCGATGAGGCTGGCGGTGATGGCCATCACGCCCTGGTAGCCCTGGGCGCGGAGGCGGCGAGCGTCGGCGGCGTCGAGGGCGACGATGATCGCGCCCTTGCCGGCGGCCCGGGCGGCGCTGTGGATGCGGTCCACAGCGGCCTGGACCGTGGGATCGCTCCAGCCGCCGGGGACGCCCATGGAAAGCGCCAGGTCGCCGGGGCCGATCAGGACGGCGTCGACGCCATCGACGCTGACGACCTCCGGCAGGACGTCGAGCACCTCGCGGTCTTCGAGGATCGGCAGAACCGTCGTCTCCTGGTTGGCCCGCGCCATGTACTCGCCGCCGGAGCGGGGGATGCCGTAGAAGGCGGCGCGCGAGCTGGTCATGCTGCCGCGGTTGCCCCACGGGGCGTACTTGACGGCGCGGACGGCGGCGAGGGCCTCGGCCTGGCTCATGACGTTGGGGACAATGATCCCGCCGGCGCCGGCTTCGAGGTACTCCAGAATGACCGAGGGGTCGTTGCGCGGGACGCGGACCAGGGCAGTCATGTGGGTCAGCTCCGCGGCGCGCATCAGCTCGCGGGCGGTCTCGACGCCGATTCCGCCGTGCTGGGCATCGAGGAAGACGAAGTCGTAGCCGAGATGGCCGAACATTTCGACCAGGTCGGCGTTTGGGATGGTCAGTAGGACGCCGCTGACCGGCTCGCCGGCGGCGAGCTTGGCCTTGAGCGTGTTGGTCCGCATGGCTCCTCCCCTTCAGGCGGCGGCGATTATAGCGAGCCGCGGGCCGTCAGCCGTTAGCCGCCAGCGGTCGGGCGTGCGCCGTCGGGCGTTGGCTTTCAGCGGTCGCTCTGGGACTGGTCGCCGGACGATTGGCGGCTGAGAACGGTCAGCTCTTCGGCGGCGCGGCGGGTTGCCTCGATCCCCCACTGGAGGGTGCCCAGGAACAGGATCTGGCAGCCGCGCTCGATCTGGGCCGACAGGTCGGCGCGGTCACGAGGGACCGTCCCGAACGGCATGCGGTGGGCGCGGCAGGCCAGGCGGACGCGTTCGACGATGGCCTGGACGTCGGCGTGCCAGGGCTGGCCGGGCAGGCCCATCGTCGAGGCGAGGTCGAACGCGCCGACGAACAGTCCGTCGAGCCCCTCGACCTGGCAGATGGCCTCGACGTCGTCCAGGCCGGCGACGTCCTCGAACAGTCCGAGGACGAACGTCTCCTGGTTGGCGCGAGCCATGTACTCGACCGGACCGAGCCCCAGCAGCTCGGCCGCGCGCCCGGGGGCGAAGCCGCGCTCGCCCTCGGGCGGGTAGCGGACGGCGCGGACGGCTCGGACGGCGTCCGCGCGGGTGGTGACGCGGGGGACCATGATGCCGGACGTGCCGACGTCGAGGTAGCGGAGGATGACGTGCGGCTCGTTGGTTGGCACGCGGACCAGAATCGGCAGATCGTACAGGTCGGCGGCGCGGACCATCTCCTCGCAGTCACGCTCCGAGAGCGGGCCGTGCTCGGCGTCCAGGAAGAGCTGGTCGACGCCGCTCCGGCCGAGCATCTCTACCAGGCGCGGGGCGGAGAAGGTCAGCCCGGTGGTGAAGACCGGCTGTCCTGCACGCAGCTTGTCCCTGATCCGCTTGCCGCGCATGGCTGCTCCCTGTTCGCGTGTCGATCCACCCTCAGCGATGCCGCGGCCGAACGCGGCGAGTGTGAGTAGGCAGGAGCTGGAAGAGGTCGAGCGTGCGCCAGCCGAGGCCGGTCAGCCGGACCCAGACGTTGTTGAGCTCGTTGATGGCCCAGAGCCAGGCGATCTTGCGGGCGCAGATGAACGCCAGCTCTGGCTCACCCTGCTGCGTGGGGAACCGTGCCCAGTATGTGGCCGGATCGGAAGCCTGTCAACAGCT
>JAUJPG010000015.1:69724-108413 GCA_030447245.1 Chloroflexota bacterium
CAAGTGCGCTGCGCGGGGTGAGAAGCCAGGCTCGCTGACCAGAGCTCCGAACGTGAGGTGCACTCTGGAGCGGCCCGGTCAGCCGATCGTTGACGGCGCGCCCGCGGCGGGGTACCCTCGAACCCGAAGGGCGTCGGTGGGTGCGCGCCGGGGAGGACACGACGATGGCCGAAGGGAAGATCCGCATCCTGTACATCGCCGCGACCGGGGCTGGAGATCCGACGCGCGCGTCGCTGCCGTTTCACCTGGCGGCCAATGGCGCCGTCGAGGCGGGCTACGACGCGGACCTCGTGCTAGCCGGCGATGCGTCCGAGCGGGTCAAGGCAAACGTCGCCGAGGGAGTCAGCGGGCTGGGCATCCCGCCGCTGGCCGAGCTACTGGCCAAGGTGGGTGCCAAGGGCATCCCGGTCTACGTTTGAAAGGGCTGCGCCGTCGCCCGTGGGGCGACCGACGAGGACCTGCAGCGGCTGCCCGGGGCGCGCTGGGTCAGTCCGCCCGACGTGGCTCAGCTCACGGCCGACGCCGACCGCGTGCTGACGTTCTGAGGTCGGCGGGAGCGGGAGCTTCGGGCCGGAGCTGCCAGAGCGAGGCGCCCTGGTAGCCGCGCTTGCGCGGGACGCTGCAGAGCGTCTCACGGGCGCAACGGGAGGCCAGGCGGTGCGCGAGGTAGCGTGGTCGTCCGCGACTCGGCGGGATCATCTTCGGAGCGTTGCCCCGATCGGTACCGGGCTCTGGAGGCGGGCGACGACATTACCGATCAGCCGCTGGCCGAGGTCGTCGCCCAGCGTCATGATCGACTCCGGGTGGAACTGGACCGCGGCCAGCGGCTGATCGACATGCTCCACCGCCATGATGACGTCGTCCTCGGCGACGGCGGTCACGACCAGCCCGGCCGGCAGCGACGACCGCACGGCGAACAAGGAGTGGTAGCGGCCGGCCGTGAACGTCGCCGGCAGGTCCTCGAAGACGCGGCCGCCCAGGACGCGCACACTCGTCGCCTTGCCGTGCATCGGGTACGGCAGGATGCCGAGCTCGCCGCCGAAGTGCTCGACCATCCCCTGCAAGCCCAGGCAGACGCCGAAGACCGGCAGGTCGCGCGCCAGCGCCGCCGCCAGCGTGCCCGACATGTCGAAGTCCCGCGGCCGGCCCGGACCCGGCGAGAGGACCACCAGGTCCGGCCGAAGCCGGTCCAGCTCGGCGTGGGGAAAGCCGGCCCGTAAGGTGACCACCTCGGCGCCGGTCTGGCGGAGGTAGTTGGCCAGGGTGTGGACGAACGAGTCCTGGTGGTCCACCAGCAGGATCCGCTTGCCCGAGGCCGGCCGCGCGGCGTCCCGCGTCGGGCCGGACCTCGCCTCCCGCGGCCGGCGGATCGCGTCCAGGAACGCCGAGGCCTTGAGGCGGGTTTCGCGCTCCTCCTCGTCCGGATCAGACTCGTACAGCAGCGTCGCCCCGACCCGTACTTCGGCCACACCGTCGAGCACGCGGATCGTGCGCAACGTCAGGCCGGTGTCGACGTTGCCGTCAAAGCCGAGCACCCCGACCGCCCCGCCGTACCACCCCCGCGGCGACAGCTCGTGGTCCTCGATGAACTGCATGGCCCAGGCCTTCGGGGCGCCGGTCACGGTGACCGCCCAGGTGTGGGCCAGGAAAGCGTCCAGCCCGTCAAAGCCCTCCCGCAGATGACCCTCGACGTGGTCGACGGTGTGGATGAGCCGCGAGTACATCTCGATCTGGCGGCGGCCGATGACCCGCACGCTGCCCGGCTTGCAGACCCTCGACTTGTCGTTCCGGTCGACGTCGGTGCACATGGTCAGCTCCGACTCGTCTTTGGCCGAGTTGAGGAGCTGGAGGATCTGCGCGGCGTCAGCAATCGGGTCGATGCCGCGGACGATCGTCCCGGAGATCGGGCCGGTCTCGACCCCATCGCCATCCACCCGCACGAACATCTCCGGCGAGGCGCCAACCAGGTACTCCGCTTGACCCAGGTTGATCAGGAAGCCGTACGGCGCCGGGTTGCGGTCCCGCAGTCGCCGAAACAGTTCCGACGGCGGCGCCGGGCACGGCTCGAAGAACGTCTGGCCGGGCACGACCTCGAACAGGTCGCCGCGCTTGAACGCCTCGCGGGCGTCTCGGACCCGCTCGGCGTACTCGCCAGGCTCGTGGTCGCACGCGCGGGGCACGCGATCGGCGCCGACGTAGGGCCGAGCCGACCCGTCGCGCGGCAAGCCGACCGTCGAGCGACCGCCGACGACGAAGTCGTAACGCCGCCGCATCGCCCGCTCACGGCGGTGGTCGACGATCAGGAGTTCGTCCGGCAGGTACAGGACCAGGTCGCGCCGATCGTCAGGCCGCTCCAGGCGCGGCCGAATCGGCTCGAACTGGAAGGCCAGGTCGTAGCCAAACGCCCCGTACAGGCCCAAGTGCGGCTCGTCCGGATAGGCGAACAGCTCGATCAGCGCCCGCAGGAGCGAGAAGACGGATGGCTGGCGGCTGCGCTGCTCCTCAGGGAAAGCACCCGCTGGGGCGACGATGGCGCCGACGACGTGGTCGCCCCGGGCCTCGACGTGCTCGACGGCGGACAGGCCGAGGACGGCGGCGGCCAGCGTCGGCAGGAGCACTCGCCCGCGCTCGTTGAGCGCCGAGATCCGAAACTCGCGGCCGCGCGAGACGATCTCGATCGGCGGATCGACGAACCCCATGTCCCAGCGGGTGTACCGCCCGGGATACTCGTAGCTCGATGCGAAGAGCGCGCCCTTGCGGCGGTCGAGCGCGTCGATCAGCGGCTCGACCGCGCCGTCAGGAGCGATCTCCTCGACGGTCCGCTCGACGGCCCCGCCGCGGGTCTGGTAACGGTCCACGGTCTGGGTGCGGGCGGTATCCAGGCTCACCATTCTCCTCCATCGCGGCAGGAGCCCGGCCCTTCACAGAAAGAAGGACCGCCACCTCTCAGAGGCGGCAGTCCCTCAAGTCACGAAGCCGCCCCTTTTGAGGCGGCCCCCGTCGGCTCTCTAGGCACGACGTCCCGGGCCGCCTACCGCGGCCACCACCACCGACGCCGAGTCCAGGGACGTTCCACATTCACTCCCGGAGGGTGCCAGATCGCCGCTCGGCCGTCAAGGGCTGCGTATGCCCTCACGCAACATGTCACTGGCGGGCCTACAGTTCCCTCAGATGAGAATGTCACCGAGGGGCGTATTCCCTCAGTCAAGATGTGACTGCCGCGCCCCTTCGTGAACGACTTTCAGGAGCGTGTAGCGATCGCCGCGCCACCGAGGGCGGTGAGGATGACCACCAGCCACGGCGGGAGTTTCCAGAACATCAGCAGGCCGAACGCGGCGATGCCGAGGGCGAAATCGGCCGTTCCCATGATCGCGCTGGTCCAAACGGGGTTGTAGAGCGCTGCTGCCAGCAGGCCGACGACCGCGGCATTGATCCCGCGCAGCGCCGCCTGGAAGCTCGGATGGGCGCGTACGGTGTCCCAGAACGGTAAGGCTCCCACGACCAACAAGAAGGACGGCGAGAAGATGGCAACCAGCGCCAGCGCACCGCCCGCCAGGCCGTTGGGCGGCTGCTGCATCACCGTGCCGAGATACGCGGCGAAGGTGAAGAGCGGGCCGGGGACCGCCTGTGCCGCGCCGTAGCCAGCGATGAACTCCTCGTTGGTCACCCAACCCGTCGGCACGACCTCGGCGGCCAGGAGCGGGAGCACGACGTGCCCGCCTCCAAACACGAGCGAACCAACACGATAGAAGCTGTCGAAGAGCGCCAGGCCCTGCGATGGTCCCGCCAGCCGGAGCAGGGGCAGCCCGATCAACAGCCCGAAGAAGAGTACCCAGGCGACGATACCCGCCCGTCGGCTGAGCGGGACGCGGACCGAATGGCTCGTCGGCGCGACCGTTGTCGGCAAGAGGCGCCAGCCAATCAGGCCGGCCACGGCGATCGTCAGCACCTGGCCAGCGGCTGTGGGGAATGCAAGCACCACGATGGCCGCGAGGATCGCGATGGTCGCCCTCTCGCGATCGGGGCAGAGCGAGCGGGCCATACCCCAGACGGCCTGGGCCACGACGGCCACGGCCACGACCTTCAGTCCGTGAAGCCAGCCGGCGTCCGCGACGTTGACGCTCTGCACTCCAAAGGCGAAGAGCATCAGCGCGATCGCTGAGGGGAGTGTGAATCCTAACCAGGCGGCGATACCGCCCAGGAGGCCGGCGCGGATGATCCCGAGCCCGATTCCAACCTGACTACTGGCGGGACCGGGGAGGAATTGGCAAAGCGCAACGAGGTCAGCATAGCTCTGCTCGTCGATCCAGTTTCGCCGGACCACGTACTCGTCGCGGAAGTAGCCGAGGTGAGCGATCGGGCCGCCGAACGACGTCAGTCCCAGTCGAAGCGAGGCCACCAGCACCTCGAACACTGAGCCGCGTCCGGCGGGGCTGACAGTCGTGTCGCTCTCCTCCGAAAGGGCCGGCTTTCCGCTGGCTGGATCCATATCAGCGACCTCGCCGTGGCCTGCATCCGCCCTGGTCAACGCTCACGCTCCACTGGAAGCCCGCTGGCGTCGTACTCCGGAAATCCACCATCCAGAGCCTTGGTGTCATAGCCGCTCGCACGGAGCAGCTCGGCGGTTCGCTCGCTACGCGAGCTGCCACGGTGACGCATGTTTCAATACGTCACCACCATCTGGTCACGCGGGATCTCGTCCAGACGGCTCGATAGCTCGTCGGCCGGGATCTGGAGGGCGCCATGCACGTGACCCTCGGCGTACTCCTCTGGTCCACGGACGTCGATGACAACTGGGGCGTCGTCGCTCTGCCGTCGCTGGTGAAGCGTGTCGGGGCTGATGAGGTTACCCATGGTCAGACGCTCCTTCCTCCTCAAGATCTGGTGGCTCTGGTAGGTGCTTGGGCCCCTGGCCCTCGAGGACCTCGCTGACCAGCTCGCGGATCTTGTCGCGCGTCTCGGCCAGTGCTGCCCGCCCGGTGTCGGTGATCGCGTAGTACTTGCGCACCTTGCCATTGACGACGCGATCTTCACGTGTGACGTACCCCGTGGCTTCGAGGCTGTGCAGAATCGGGTAGAGCGTGCCAGGACTCAGCTCATACCCGTGCCGACGCAGTTCATCGATCATGGCCAACCCGTAGATCGGCGCCTCCTGGGCGTGATGGAGGATGTGGACCTTGATAAAGCCCAGGAAGAACTCGCGGATCATTATCGTATCCCGATATCTGTTGATGACAGGATGGTTGGTGCTAGCCGGCTGCGAAGGTCAGGCCGGTGCATCGGACCCTGGAGCGTCCGATCGGTCTTTCGGCGTCCTTTCTGGGAGCGCTGTTCCTAGCGAGTTGCTGACGGGTCCGCCGTCTGCGCCGAGCGGGAGCAAGCCGTCCTCAAGTGTCGACGGGGATACCAACAGCGGTACACAGCCCTTCGCGGCGACGAGCTGCGTTGCTTGCCACGTGGCCGCGGGTGTACCCGGCGCCACCGACACGATTGGGCCGAACGTGACGGGGATCGGCACTGCGCGCAAAACTGCGCAGCTGGCGGATGGGAAGCCGAGGACGGCAGAGAACCTCAGAGGGTGGATCAAGGAGCCACGGGCACAAAAGCCAGGGACGATGATGCCCAACCTGAACTTGACTTACAAGGCCATCCCTCAACACGTCCCGCCGGTGACATTCTCATGTGACTTGACACGGGCTGCCTGACGCGGGCTGAGGGCTCCTCGCAAGCTAGCAGACGTGAAGATTATTCGGGGCGAGGGCCCCTACGACCGTGGCCGATTCCCAGTCGGCCAAGAATCGGACGCGCATCTGCCTACAGTGTCCGTATACTTTTCAGAGGATGAGTACCCAGATACACGGGCCGTCGGAGTCGACGCGGGTCGAGCAAGGCTTGCTCGACGCTCGCGACCGGTTCCTCGGCTACATCCGCAAGCGCGTGGCTGACCCGGACCTGGCCGAGGACATCTTCCAGGACAGCTTGCTGCGCGCCATCCAGGCCGCGCCGACGCTGCGCCGGGAAGATCGTCTGGTCTCCTGGTTCTACAGCATCCTCCAGCATGCCATCATCGATACTTACCGACGCCGGGGTGTCGAGCAGCGGTACGTCGCTCCGCTCGACGGGGCGGAGCCAAGCGCTGAGCCCGAAGACGAGGCGGTCCTGTGCGCCTGCTTCGAGCCGCTCGTCGCAACCCTCAAGCCCGAGTACGCGGAGCTGATCCGTAGCCTGGAGCTCGGTGGCGAGAGGCCCGAGGCGGCGGCCGCGCGCCTGGGTGTCACTGCCAATAACCTCAAGGTTCGTCGGCACCGAGCGCGCCAGGCGCTGCGCCGGCGGCTGGAAGAGACCTGCCGCGCTTGCGCCGAGCACCACTGCCTCGACTGCACGTGCCGGCCCGCCTGAGATCGAAAGCGAATCCCCACCCGCGCGGGCGAGGTGTAACCTCGGCCAGCTCGTGCGTCTAAGAGGGTGGAGCGGGCGCGGGACGGACGTCCCGCGTCGAGTCTCATACTCGGAGGAGCAGCATGCACGCTCACGCCCATTCTGATGCGCACGGATCCATGAATCGCCTGGCTCTGGCGGCGACGCTCCACTGCCTCACGGGCTGTGGGATCGGCGAGGTGCTCGGGGGGGTCATCGGCACCTGGCTCGGCTGGAGCACCGTCGCCTCGATCGCCCTGGCGGTGGCTGTCGCCTTCCTCTTCGGCTACGGACTCGGCTTGCGACCCCTGCTGGGCCGCGGGCTCGGCCTTGGTCAGGCCCTCCGCCTCGCCCTGGCGGCGGACACCGTCTCGATCATCGTCATGGAGATCATCGACAACGCGATGATGCTGGTGATCCCCGGGGCAATGGACGCGGGCCTCACCAGCCCGTTGTTCTGGGGCAGCCTCGCTGTGGCGCTCGGCGTCGCGTTTCTGGTGACGTTCCCGGTCAACCGTTGGCTGATCAGCCGTGGCCAGGGGCACGCGGTCGTCCACGCGTTCCACGCCGAGGCGACCGCGGCAGACAGGCGCGGCCAGAGCACCCACGACCATGTCGGCCACGAGGCACACCACTAGCAGAGGCTTTCACATGCGACGACAGCGATGGCTCCTGACCTCCCTTGCCGCGGCGTTCCTCCTGATTGGAACCGGGTGCGGGATGAGCTCCATGCAGCACGGCAGCCCGACCGCCAAGACCGATCAGAGCTTCGACATCCAGTTCATCGACATGATGGTCCCCCACCACCAGGGTGCCATCGAGATGGCCAAAATCGCTCAGCAGCGTGCTGAGCGTCCCGAGCTTGCTCAGATGGCCAACGCGATCGTCAGTGCCCAGGAGGCGGAGATCAGCCAGATGAAGGCGTGGCGCCTGGACTGGTTCGGCTCTGACCAGACTCCGCCGCTGGAGCGGATGCCGATGGTCCCTGGCGTGGGTGGGCATGCTGGCCACGGCACGATGGACATGGCTGCTGACGTCAACGCGCTTCGCAACGCGCCCGAGCCCTTCGACAAGGCGTTTATCGACGCGATGATCCCACACCACCAGAGTGCCATCGAGGCGGCCCGAGCTGCTGAGACGCGCGCCGAACGGGCGGAAATCAGGGACCTGGCCCGCGCCATTATCGACGACCAGCAGCGCGAGATCGAGCAGATGCAGCAGTGGCGCCAGGCCTGGTACGGTGCCGCTCCCGCCCACGCTGGACACTGACCGTCAACTCCGTCCTCAAGTCAAGGGCGGTCACGCGACCGGGCCCTTCTTCTCGTCTGCCACTCTCGGCCCATGGGTGAGCGCATCATTCGCATCTTCAGGCAAACGCGGCTATCATTTGTGCCATGACGCAAACGACTTGCGCCGATCCCCTGATCCGTGCCCGCTTCTTCCACGGTCTGGCCGATCCTTCCCGCCTGGCGATCCTTGATGTCCTCCTCGATGGTGAGAAGACCGCGGGTCAGGTAGCTTCTGAGGCAGGACTCAGCCCCAGCAATGCCAGCCACCACCTGGCCTGCTTGAAAGACTGTGGCCTCGTCGAAGCGCGACAGGATTGGCGCCACGTCCACTATCGCCTGGCGTCAGGTGTGGCTCAGCTGCTTGAGGCAAACGAGGCGTTCATCGAGGGGATAGCCGAGCGGGTGGCGGCCTGCAGGCGACCTGAGATGGCGGGAGGCAGATGATGGCTCGCGAGCAAGCGCTCCCCGTAGTGTCGGGAGCGAGCTGCGTCGACAGGTGCGCCTGCTGTACCCCAGCGCAAGTCTCCGCCTCCTCAGATCGGCGCCTAAGGCGTTGGGCCTGGTGGCTCACCGCCCTGACCATCGGCTGGAACAGCCTTGAAGCTGTCATAGCGACCGCCAGCGGCTTGATCGCTTCCTCGATCGCCCTCGTGGGGTTTGGGCTCGACTCGATCGTCGAGGTCTCCAGCGCCTTGGTGATCGCCTGGCGGCTCTCACGACAAGGGACAGACCACGCGGCCAACGAGCGAGCTGAGCGGCGAGCGGTGCGGCTCATTGCGGTGACTTTCCTGGCGATCGCCGCGTATGTGACCTACGACTCGCTGACCAAGCTTCTTGGTATTGGCGAGGAGCCCGAGCACAGCGCGGTTGGCCTGATCCTGGTGGCCCTTTCCCTGGTGGTCATGCCCGCCCTTGCCTGGGCCAAGCGTCACGTTGCCGCGGGCTTGGGGTCAGTGGCCCTCAAGGCTGATGCCGCTGAGACCCAACTGTGCACGTACCTGTCGGCCGTCGTGCTTGTCGGACTTGGGGCCAACAGCTTGTTGGGCTGGTGGTGGATGGATCCCGTTGCAGGTCTGTTTGTTGCTGCCCTTGCCCTCAAGGAAGGACGAGAGGCATGGACCAGCGGTGACCTGTGCGAGTGTTAGGCAAGGCGGGCGGGCCGCTCCGATGGAGAATGCGTTGAAGGCCGCGAAGCGATCAGCGCGAACACCCCATGCGGCAGTGATCACCTCGACCGCGCTATCTCATCGGGCACCACTGATCCATGGCCAGATCACCAGGCCCGCCAGCCCCGCCGCCATCACCACGATCGGCTCCTGGAGCTTGAACCGCCAGAGCAGGCCAAGGGTCACCAGGCCAATCAGCGCGGTAGGGATGTCGTAGATCGAACGCAGCCCGAGCACGATGACCGCACCCGCGATCGCGCCGGTCGCGGCCGCCGTGGCACCCTGAACGAAGGCCCTGAGCTGAGCATTGTCCCGATGGCGCTTGAACCAGGGCGCGGGCACGATCGTGAGGACATAGGCCGGCAAGAAGATCCCGATCGCGGCCAGTGTCGCGCCCCAGAACCCGGCCACCAGGTAGCCGATGAAGGCGACGGTGATCACCACCGGACCCGGGCGTAATCATCGCCACCGCCACCGCGTCCAGGAACTGCTGCTCAGTCAGCCACCCGAACTGCTGGACCACGCCCTGATAGAGGAACGGCACGATCGCCAGCCCGCTGCCGAAGACGAACGCCCCGGCCTTGGTGAAGAAGAGCAGGATCTGCAGCGGGATGTCGCCGACGTCCGCGGAGCTCCCCCTGGACCACGCCTCGGTGACCCAGGCCGCGGCACCCAGCAGCACCCCGCCAAGCCCGATAACGAGCGCGCGCGGCCAGCCCGGCCAGGCACGGACGAACAGCACCAGCAGCCCCGCCGCGATGAAGAACTCGGCCAGCTCGGCTTGAAACCAGGCGGTGACGATGGCCAGGACGGCGAAGATCCCCCACAGCTGCGGATCGCGCTTGTTGGTCGAGCGCGCCAGCTTATACGCGGCGATCGCGATAATGGCGATGACCGCGGCGCCGATGCCGTAGAACAGCGCCTGCATCCACCACAGGCCACCAAAGGCGACGTACGCCATCGAGAGGGCGACGACCATCACGAACGACGGCAGGACGAACGCCAGCCCGACGCACGTGGCGCCGAGCATGCCGGGCATGGAAGTAGCCGATGGCGATGGCGCACTGGGCGGCGAGTGGCCCGGGCATGATCTGGGCGAGCGCCATGGCCAGCTGGTAGGTGTGCTCGTCGATCCAGCCGCGCCGCTCGACCAGGTCGCGGTGCATGTAGCCCACCAGCGCAGCCGGGCCACCGAAGCCGATCGTCCCCAGCTTGAGGAAGTAGCCCGTGATCGGCCACAGGCCGGGTGCGGGCGGTGCGTGGGGCTGCTCCGCGGGTTGTGCCGTCTCGCCGATGCTCATCGTGCCCCCGTCTGCTTGTCGGCTGCGTCCAACTCGCCAATGAGCTGCTGCACGCGGGCCTTGATCAGCTCGCGCACCTCGCGCACCACCTCCACGGGCTTCCCCGTCGTATCGGGCATCGGCCACTGCTCGATCTTGCCCTCGGCTGCTGCGGCGACCTCCGGCGGCAACGGACAGCCAAGGCTCACGACCCGATCGGCCTGCTCGAGCTGTTCGCGCGTCAGCCGTCCTGGTTTCTGATCGGCAACGTCAATGCCGATCTCCCGAAGCACCGTGATGGTGCGCTCGTTCACCCGCTCATCGGGTTCGGTGCCGCCGAGATCCCCCGCGCCCGACCGTCGGCCAGCTGATTCAGCAGCGCCGCGGCGATGACGCTTCGCAGCGCATTGTGGGGACACAGAAACAGGACCAGGGGCGTTGTCGCGGGCTGGCTCCTTCCTCCACGCGCTGCCGACAGTAGGCATAGAGCGCGTCATAGACCGGCAGCTCGGCCGCGAGTTGCTTCTGGTCATCCTGGTAGATCAGCCGGAAGCCTTCGGCGATCGCCTCCAGGCCCCATGACTCCGCGGTGAGGTCCTTGGCGTCCGTATCGGCCCCACGAACGATCAAGGCCACCTGCCGCAGGGGCGGGTCGGTCAGGTTGTACGAGCGGATGATTGCGTCGAAGCTGCACTCCGTCCCGCGGTGCCCCAGCTCAACCTCCGGCACGTCGAAGGGGACGGCCCCCTCACGCGTAGCCACCATCATGAGCTGGTCACCGGGCACGTACAGAAACTCTGCCTCCTGGTCCAAGAAGCGCGTGATCAGCCAGGGACAGGCAATGCGATCCACCCTGGGGGGTTCGCGCGTGACCCACTTCATGCGTTCCCTCCTCAGCGCGACCCCCGGGCTACATGCGCCACCTGGCGCCGCCCCGCGCCGCGTGGTTCTCCGCCGTCAGTGCGGCTCGGCGCCGAGCTCGGCATACAGCGCGTCATAGATCAGCCCACCGCGCTCCAGGGCAACCTGGTCGTCAGGGCTCGTACGTCGAAGGCCGCGGCAAATCAGATCGAGCCCGGGCGCGGCCGGCTCGACCGTGACCTCCTGGGTCACGTCGGCCTCGTCCACCATCTGGGCAATCCGACGAAGGACCGGATCGTCCAAGCCGTACTCCCGCACGATCGTATGGAAGCTCGAGTGGCCGCGATGGTGCGAGAGGCGCGTACCGGGAATATCGAACGGCTCGGCACCTTCTGGAAGCGAGCCCCGACCGGGCGTTACGAAAAGAAATTCCGCCGCCGGGTCGATGAACCGCCTGATCAGCCAGGCGCAGCCCATGCGATCGACGCCGACGTCCCGCCACGTCACCCACTTCATCAGTCGGTCCTTCCTCCAGCCGAGAGCAACGCCGCGCGGACGCGCTCACCCAATGGGGAACGGAAGTAATCGCGGAGTCGGGCCTGCTGGTAGCGCTTGGACAAGGCCGCGAGGTCAGCATCGGCCTGCCCCAGATCGGCAAGGATGTCAGTGTAGGCGCTGTCCACCTCGGCCAGGAACTGCCGGACCAGCTCCTTGTCACGGTCATCCAGGCACAGCGAAGCTTCCCAGAGCATGGCATCCCCGCCACGCTCGTGGATATCAGCCGCCAGCCATTGGAGCTCCTCGAGGGTGCGCGGTGACGGCGGCAGGATCCACACCGCGTCATGCAGGAGCAGGGCGCCGAGCCGCTTGAGCTTTCGCCAGACGGTGACGCGATTCGCCGTCGGCTCAGGCGGCACCTTGTAGAGCAGCAGCAGCCATCGACGAGGGCTTTCTGTAACCACAGTTACATCATACTGTCGAGCAGTGGCGAGTGCCAGCCCGAGCGACCGAGCCGAACAGCGGGGGTTACGCGCCGCGCGTTCGGCGGCGCTCGTTCTGGCCGGGGTCTGGGGCAGGCAGGACGTCGCGGGATTCGCCACGGAGATCGCTGGCGGGCGAGGATACCGTCGGAGATGCGGTGGCCGCGATCGGCGGGGTGGTGGGGGTTGGCTGCGTGCGTCGACGCTGAAGCTGGCGGAAGAGCAGCAGGCAGGGGACGATGCCGAGGTAGAGGGCGGCGCTGAACCAGATTGGGGTCGCCGTGTCGCCGGTGATGTCGAGCAGGTAGCCGGCAACGGGCGGGAGCAGGGCGAAGCCGAGATAGTTCATGGTGAAGAAGAGGCCGAAGCCGGTGCCGCGGCTTTCGGCGCGCAGCACCTGGCCGGGCAGGGCCATGCTGCCGACGGTCACGGGCGCGGACACGATCCCGAAGAGGACGATCCAGAGCCAGGCCGGCTCGGAGGCCGGCAGCGCCAGGCAGATGGCCGCCGTGAGCAGGGCGGACGCCACGAGCCAGACGCCAAGATGCCGAGCGCGGTCGAGGAGATAGCCGACGGCCACGACACCGCCGATCAACACCCACGAGGCCCAGCTTGCGAGCAGACTGGCCTGCACCTCGGATCGGCCGCGCTCGATCAGCAGGACGGGGGTGAAGCTGGTGAACACCACGAGGGCCGCGTTGACCAGCGCGAATGCGCCGCCGGCCAGGAGCACCAGCCGCAGCTCCTGAGGGGTGATGGCCAGCAGGCGCGGGCGCTCCGCGTGGACGTCCGACCCGGGTCTGGGGAGATCCTGGTACAGCAAGGCCACAAGCGTCAGGGGCAGCACGGCGGAGGCGGCGATCGAGGCTACCGCGACGTGCCAGTTCGTCGCGGCGGCGACGATGCCGAGGGTGGCCATGGCGAGGGCGACGCCGAGCGGGAAGGTCCCGAGCAGCAAGCCAATGGCGGTGGCAAGCTCGCGGCCGGCAAACCAATCGGTGGCGATCTTGGCCACCTGCATAGTGAGCAGCGTTCCGCCAGCGCCGGCAACCAGGCGGGCGACCACGGCCACACCGAAGCCGGGACTGATCGCGAGCAGGCCGGTCCCCAGGCTCAGCAAGCCGAGCGCGGCGAGCAGCGAGGCTTTGTCGCCGACGCGACGGCTGATCAGACCGCCCGGCAAGGCCAGGAAGACGCCCGGGAGCATGAACAGCCCGATCAACAGCCCGATCTCAGCGTAGGTCAGGCCGAGGTCCGCGATCAGGAAGGGGGACACCGCGGCAACGACTTGCAGGTGCAGACCCATCGAGAGGCGCGCGAGGCAGAGGATCGCCAGCACCGCCCACCGATTCGTCACTGGTCTGCTCCTGTTCCCCTTGGGCCCCGGGTGCCCAGGGGTCCGGGGTGTTCCCGCGCTCGGCCGGGCAGTATCGTGCGCCGCTGAAGACACGTCAACGCCCGGGCGGAGCAGCGAGGGGTGACGTCCCGGGTGTGCGGAGCGGGTACAACAAGAGCATGACAGAGTCGGCACGGGGCGCGCGGCTGGACGACGAGGTGCTGGCACGACGAGCCGTTCTTCCGCTCAAGGTGGCGCCGGGTCACGCTGGCGGGATCGCTGGCGCGGCTGGCGCCGCTCGACCTGGAGCGCGACGTCGAGGCGCTCTTCGCCGTCTCCAGCGGGCAGCCCGCCGAGCTGGGGGACCGCCCGGGTTGGGGCGTACGACCCCGGAGGCGGTCATCTGGCGGTACATGTCGGGTGGTCCGTTCGGCCGGGCCGAGGAGCTCGTGGCCTGGCTGCGCGCCCAGGTGGAGGCACCGAACGGCTTGTGCCTGTGCGTCTTCGACGCGCCGACCGGCCGTCCGATCGGCGTGGCCACCTTCATGAGCAACGTCCCCGAGCATCTGAAGGTAGAACTGGGCAACATCTGGTACAGCCCGCTGGCGCAGCGCACCGGGCGTGAATACCGAGGCGACCTACCTGATGCTGCGACACGCCTTTGGACTGGGCTATCGACGGGTGGAGTGGAAGTGCGACGCGCTGAATGTCCGCTCACGCGACACGGTCGCGCGGATGGGCTTCAGGTTCGAGGGGATCCAGGAGTGCCACTACATCGTCAAGGACCGGAATCGTGACACGGCCTGGTTCCGGATGCTCGAGAGCGAATGGCCAGCGGTGAAGATCCTCCTGGAGCGGCTGCTGAGCCAGGGTAGCAGGGATAGCAGACTGGAGCTGGGCGCCGACGTGCGCGCCCGACGACGTCCTAGACCACAGCCAGGCTGGCATCTCCATAGTCCAGGAAGGGAAGCACGCGGGTTTCACCGTGGCTCTGGTTCAGGTGTACCCGTCGCGGCGATCCCGCACGGTCAGCTCGGCCGCTCGCTCCTCCGCGGGCCGTATCCGCCGCCGCCGTGTCGATCAGGAGCAAGTCGCCGGCCTGGAGCTCGACGCTGTCCTTGCCGCCGAGGCCTGGGCATTGCCGCCGCGCTCCAGGGTGACCCCTTGGCCGGCCGGACTCGCCACCGAAGATGCCCCAGGGAGCGAGGCGGCAGCGCTCGACCATGGTGGTCAGGCGCGCCTCCGGGGCGAGGACGCGGTAGGCGCGGCGAACGCCGAGGCCGCCGCGGCCGCGGCCCGGCGCCCGCTGCCGGGGCAGAAGCTCGTGGCGCTCGACCACCAGCGGGTACTCGTGCTCGATCGATTCGACTGGGGTGTTCATCGTGTTGCCCATGTTGCTGCGCAGGCCGCTCAGACCGTCGCGGGTGGCGCTGGCGCCCTCGCCGCCGCCGTGGACCTCGTAGAAGATGAACGGCGTGCCGTCGGGCCGCCGCCCGGCCACGATGCCGATGGCGGCCGAGCCGACGCCGGCCGCGATCACGCGGTCTGGCAGCGCCTGGGCGAACGCGCGCATCAGGGCTTCGGCAACCCGCTGCGAGGTCTCGTGGTTGCCGCCGACGACCGGGGCATCGGGCGGCGGGTGGAGGACGGTGTTCTCTGGCACGAGGACGCTCAGCGCACGGTAACAGCCGTCGTTGGCCGGGATTGTGGGACCGAGCAGCGCCTTGCAGACGTAGTAGACCGACGAGCAGGCGACGAAGTAGGTGGTGTTGATCGGCCCGCGGGCGGGTGGGTCGGTGGCGCTGAAGTCGAAGGTCGCCCGATCGCCGTGCTTGGTGATCCGCACGGCGATGCCGATCGGCCGATCGACCAGGCCGTCGCCATCCAGGGCATCCTGGCCGACGTAGACGCCATCCGGGACGTCGCGCAGGGCGGTCCGCATCAGCAGGTCCGACTCGTCCATCAGCCGCCGGAAGCAGGCCAGGACGGTTGATCGGCCGTGCTGCTCGAACACGTCGGCCAGCCGCCGGGCCGCCACGACGACGGCGGCGCGCTGGGCAAAGATGTCGCCTTCGCGCTCGGCTGGTCCGCGCAGGTTAGCCAGGAGCAGGTCGAGCGTCTCGCGGATCGGGCCGTCGGCGTCGAACAGGCGGACCGGGGTTATCTGGAGCCCTTCCTGAACCAGGTCGGTGGCCCAGGGCACGTAGCTGCCGGGGAGCGCGCCGCCGACGTCCGGCCAGTGGCTGAGCGCGACCGCGAAGGCGACCAGCTGGCCGTCGAAGAAGACCGGCTTGATGGCCTTGACGTCTGGCAGGTGGTTGCCGCCGACGTCGGGCGCGTTGGTGAAGTAGACGTCGCCGTCGCGCAGCCGCTCGGGCGGGATGCGCTTGAGGAACTCCTTGATGGTGAAGGCCATGCAGCCGAGGTGGACTGGGATGTCGTGCTCGCCCTGGGCAACGAGCTGTCCGCGCGCGTCGGTCAGCACGCACGACAGGTCGCCGGCTTCCTTGAGCAGCGGCGAGCGGGCCGAGCGCATCACGATCACCCGCATCTCGTCGGCAATCGAGAAGACGGCGTGGCGGACGATCTCGAGGGTAATCGGGTCGGGGGCGTCAGGCACGGAGCCTGGCACCCCGACCCGCGCGTCCTGGCTCACCGTGACTCCATCCTCCGGCCCGGGCCGGCCTGGGGCTCGTGACCTCGAACGGTCGGCAAGATCTTGCGCTACGCGACGGTCGGTCTGCACGTCGGCGGGCGGTTGCGGCGGGTGGCCGGGCGGCGCACAATGGGGCAGTCCGCTGCCCGGTCGACGGGCCAGACGACGTGCGCGGCACGCTGAATCTGATCACCCCGGAGCGGCTGGACACCGTGCCGGATCTTGCCGTCATCGTTCTGGCGTCGACGCTTCAGGGGCCGCGGCCGGCCGTCAAGCGGATGAGATATTCCAGCCGCTGGTCACTGTAGCGCCTTCGGCATCCCGAGGATCTCGTGCAGGAGGACAGCTTGGCGGAGCGCCTGTCCCGACGAGAGCGCGTGTCGGAGCGCGCGGCGCGACAGGGTGTGGCGGTCCGCGGAGGCCCGCGCCACCTGTGGCCTCGTCCTCACTCCCTCTTCACTCGGCGACGCCGTTGACCGTCTGATCTGCTCCGCGGCCGGTCTTGCCGTGCGCGCCGGCGTCCCATCCTCTCGCCATGGACCCATATCTCGCCTCTGTTCCATGTCCTCGATCCTCCCGACGTCAGGGAGACGGCCGCTACTCAGTTGAGTCCACCTCGGCAAGCGATCGGCGCATCTTAGTGTCAGCCTGGACGTTCTCCATGCGGTAGTGGTCCATGACGCCGAGCCGACCGCTGCGGAACGCTTCGGCGAGGGCGAGCGGCACCTGCGCTTCGGCTTCAACGACCCGCGCACGCATCTCCTGCTCGTTCGCCACCGCCATCGCTCGACGCTCCTCGGCCTTCGCCTGAGCGATCTTCTTGTCCGCTTCCGCCTGGTCGGTCTGGAGCTCGGCGCCAATGTTGCGCCCGACGTCCACGTCGGCGATGTCGATCGACAGGATCTCGTAGGCGGTGCCGGCATCCAACCCTCGCGAGAGAACGAGCTTGGAGATCGCGTCTGGGTTTTCGAGCACCGACTTGTGACTGCCCGCCGAACCGATCGACGACACGGTGCCCTCGCCAACCCGAGCGATGATCGTCTCTTCACCCGCGCCACCGACCAGGCGCTCGATGTTGGCCCGCACCGTCACGCGCGCAATCGCCATAACCTGGATCCCGTCTTTTGCGACCGCGGCAACTTTCGGCGTCTGGATGACCTTCGGATTGACGCTCACTTGCACCGCTTCGAGCACGTCGCGGCCGGCCAGGTCAATCGCCGTCGCCCGTTTCCAAGGCAGGTCGATGTTCGCTCGATCGGCCGAGATCAAGGCCGTCACGACCCGACCCACGTTCCCCCCGGCCAGGTAGTGCGCCTCCATCTGGTTGACGTCCAGGTCGAGTCCGGCCTTGGTGGCGCTGATGAGCGGGCGAACGATGTCTCCGGGATTCACCTTCCGCAGCCGCATCCCGATCAGCGTGCCGAGCCCGACCCGAACCCCGGAAAAGATAGCCGTGATCCAGAGACCGACCGGCACGAAGTAGAAGAACAACATCACGAATACGAGCGCCAGGAACAGTATGGGAAGAAGTGGAATAAACGTCGTCAGCATGGGTCACCTGCCCCTTTCGAAGAACCCGTCTCACTCGTCACTGTCGAGCGTCCCCGCCTAACGTCTCCCTGCCCAGCCTCCAGTCGTCGGACAATGCGACGGTACCCTTCGTCGCCGATGACGACGATCGCCTCCCCGCTTGAGATGTAGTCACCTTCGGTGACCACATCGATCCGCTCTCCGTTGATTCGCGCGAAGCCACCCGGCCTCAGGTCCGACACGGCCACTCCTCTGGCTCCTGCTAGAGAGGTCGACAGCACCGCCGTCTGGCGCACCTCCCCCGACGCGGCGTCGTGGGCAGCCATCGGCGCTGCGAACAGCCCGTTCCCGCGCCTGAGGCGGGGCCGAACGTCAGGGGTCCCGAGCCGTGTTTGCAGGACGAGCCCCCCGAGCCTGGTCGTCCTTGGTAGAAGCCAGAGCAGCAGTGCTCCACCAGCCAACATCGTCAGGAGTGCGAGGCTCACCGTGGAGCCGGCCCGCACGAGGTCTTCATTCGTGACGATCTCCTCGCCGATCAGGGACAGGAACAACCCGGAAATCAACGCGGTGAGCCCGATGCTCCCCGCCACGCCGAAGCCGGGAATGACGAACGCCTCGATCCCAAGAAGCAGCAGTCCGAGCAGCACCAGCACCACGCCTTCCCAGCCCGCCAGGCCGGCCAGCATGTGGCCCCAGAAGAAGATCGCCAGCAGCCCGAGCCCGGCTCCGCTGGCGATACCGATGCTGCCACCGAGGAGGTCAGCCATGATGAGCAGGACGCCGGCCGACATCAACAGCGAGGCGATTACTGGGCTGGTGAGGAACCGCACGACCTTCTCGGCCAGCGTGGGGGACGTCTCCCGAACGGCCACGCCGGAGAGCCCGGCGACCTCGAGCAGCTCCTGGCGATCGGCGGCGACGCGGTCCGCGTAGCCCCAGGTCAGCGCCTCGGTCGTCGTGAGGGTCAGCAGCTGACCTCGATTGACCAGGCCCTCAATCTCGATGGATGGATCGACCATTGCCTCGGCAATGCGAGGATCGCGGCCGCGGAGCTCGGCGGTCGACTTGAACGTCGTGCGCGTGGCAGAAATCGCCTTCTCGTCGGCCACCTCTCCCGTTCCTGTCACCGGAGTCGCGGCACCGACGACCGCGCCCGGCGCCATGTACAGCTCGCTGGCGGCGATCGCCACGAGCGCTCCCGCGGAGAATGCGTTCCGGTTCACAAAGGCGATCGTGCGAACCGGGGAACTGAGAATGGCGTGACGCATCTGGAGCACCGCGTCCAGACGACCACCCGGCGTGTCAATCTCCAGGATGACGGCGCGGGCGTTCTCTCGCTCTGCCTCCTCGAGAACACGCGTGAGATACGGCGCCAACCCGAGGTCGATCTGGTCACGTATCTGAACGACGAAGACCGAGCCCGCGCTGTCCTGCGCGCGGGACATGGGCACAACGTACGACGCGAGTCCGATCAGCAGCAGCAGAGTTCCTAGGCATCGCTGCCACCCAAGCTGATCACGCCAATTTCCGCTCAGAGTAGCGAAGACGCCCGGCATACGATCGCCTTTCTGCATGGTTATTATCACACGCGCTCGGCCGGATGTGTAGGAACGCAGAAAGAAGGCTAGAACAGTTAGCAGAACTCGCTATGGTACACTGCTGCTGCTCATCCTGATGACAGGCACATCGCCAGTAGAGAGGCGATGCGATTGATGCTTTGCTCTGAGTTGCGATACGCCTCGACCTTCGTGCGCCCGACTCGTGGTTCGACGCGCCGTTCAGGTCCGTCGATCCCCCGCCGTTCTCCGCCACCCGGTGTCACCCTCAGGTGTTCGGCAGACGCCGCCATCTAGTGCTCGTCCCGCCCGAGACGGTCGTCCGCTGGCACCGTCAACGCTGGCCGCTACTGTGACGGTGGTGATTTCACTGTCCGCTGAACCGCCACGGGTGAGCACGAAGTGTCTGGATCTGATCACCCACATCGCGAGCGACCATCCGCTCTAAGGAACCGAGCGTCGCGGGGAGCTCTTCTAGCTCCGCATCGTCGTCAGCGGCTGCTCGGTCCGCCAGCACCGCCGGTCGGGTTCCTGCCACCGGTCGAGTCAGACCTGGCACACCTCGCTGGCCAGACACTGGCACGACATCTGGGTGAGCGTCTCTTCATGGACCGGACGCTGACCTGCAGGACGCGACAGCGTGTTTGACGTGCAACCTCCTGTCAACTAGATCGTTGATTTAGGATGAAGGAGTGGGGCTGGTGGCGAACAGTTCCCCCGCGACAAGTGTGGAGCAATCTAGACCAGGAGGTGTTTGAGAGGGACGCATACACAGCTGCGACTTGCACCCTCTTGCCGGCCGTGGTTAGCGTGCGGACTGGGCAGAAGTCTCGACGTATCCGGTAGCGTGACTAACCACGATAGATCGGAGGCTGTGAGCTAGCAGTCTCTTCATATATTACGTATGGCGGCAGCTACCGCCCGGGGTGCTCGCGACCCGTTATCTCGCGAGCTAGGTGGAGACTGCTTTCAGAGCAGTCTTTTTTTGTTTCTTTTTGCCGTGAAGGCGGCTGGAAGGGAGTGGCTGTGACTATGGCATTGGCCAGCCAAGGTAATCCTGTCTGCGCTTGATGACGGGGGCTTCACCGACGTACGTGCGTGCGATGTGAGGCGGGATCTCGGTGTGGGACGCAAGACCGCCAGGATGTTCCGCCTAGCTCACAACTCGGACGGGGATCGCGCGTCAGCCGACTGTGCGCTACCCCGGCTGGAAAAGAAAGGATACCCTCGATGAAACGTTTAGCTGCCTCGTTCGTGCTGATCGCGACGGTCAGCGCTCTGCTGCTACCGTCATCGGCGGCTCGGCTGGTGCGCGCAGAAATGGCACCGGTGGTCCAGCGCTTCCGGATCACCGATGCTCAAGGTGATCAATCCGCTCCGCGGGTTGATGGCCGCTGGGTGGTCTACGAAGATGCGCGGCGGAGCAGGACCGTCGCCACCGACACCGCCACCCAGACCCCGACACCCACGGCGACCGCTACACCGGAACCGAAGGCCACGGCGACGCCAACGCCCACAGCCACGGCGACGCCAACGCCCACAGCCACGAGTACGGCTTTGCCCACCTCGGAGGCGACGGGCGCAGGGCTTACCGCGCTCAAGGTCGCGCTGCAAGTCACCGATCAGGCCGACATTCGCGCTCGCAACCTGCACACCGACCAGGACCGGCGGTTGACCGACCGCAGCAATGCCCGACACCCGGACGTGTCCGGCGACCTGGCTGCGTGGGCCGAGCTGGGCGACGACGGGAACTGGGGGATCGTCATCTACGACCTCGAGGGCCGCTCGGTCCTGCGCCGGATCGACCGCGAGGGCAACCAGGACTTCCCCGTCATCTCCGGCCGCCGGGTGGTCTGGCAGGACAATCGGCGGGGCGACTGGGACATTCGCGCCTACGACATCGACGAGCGTCGCGAATTCTGGGTGTCCGATAGCTCTGAGCGTGAGACGCGGCCCGCCATCGATGGCGACTTGGTGGCCTTCGAGCGGGATGATCAGATCTGGTATCGCGACCTGGCCAGCAATCGGCTCTTGCGGATCGAGGGCGTCGACGGCTACGAGCCGGCCGTGTCGGGCGATCGGATCGCCTTCCGCGGCGGCAGCCGCGACGACGAGCGCAACGCCGGCATCTACGTCTTCGACCGCCGAGACGGCAGCCTGGTCCAGGTCAGCTCCACGCTCGACAGCCGACGGGGGACCCCGCGCATCCGCGGCGACCTGGTCGTGTGGTGGGATCGCCGCCATGGCGATCGCGACGTGTACGCCTATGACCTAGCGACCAGGACCGAGTTCCAGGTCAACAGCGACGACGACGACCAGGATCAGCCCGACCTGGCCCCGGGTTCACCGGCCCTGGTCGTCTGGACCGATCGCCGCGGCGGCAGCTCGGACATCCGCGGCGCGCGCGTGGCGCTCGCGGCGGTTGAGGCCGAGCCCGCCCCGGCCCCGGTGAGTCTGCCGGTCGACCCAAGCCCGGCGGCCCCGCGCGATGCACGCTACTTCTCGCCGACCGGCTTCCGGATCGACAATGACGCGATCTGGGAGTACTTCCAGGTCCGCGGAGGGGTGAAGAACTTCGGCTACCCGATTTCACGGATCTTCCAGTTCCTCGGGTTCACCACCCAGTTCTTCCAGCGCCACGTGGTTCAGATCGGGCCGGCGGGGCCACGGCTGGTGAACCTGCTGGATCCGGAGCTAATTCCGTACACCACGATCAACACCTCAACGTTCCCGCCCTACGACCCGAACCTGGCCGGCCAGGCCCCACCGGTCGGCTCGTCCGGGTACGACCGGGCGATCGTCGAGTTCGTCCGGCAGAACGCGCCCGACCAGTACGCCGGCCAGCAGGTTCGATTTTTCGAGACGTTCGCGAGCCAGGTGGATCTGGCGACCGCGTTCCCAACCGGGGTCGGCAATCCGGAACTGCTGCCGGGGATCAATCTCGAGTTGGCGGGGGCGGTCACCAGCTACCCGTTCGCCGATCCCAACAATCCCAACTTCATTTACCAGCGGTTCCAGCGGGTGATCCTGCACTACGACGCCAGTTGCGGCTGCACCCAGCCGATCTTGCTGGCCGACTACTTCAAGGCGATCCTGATGGGCGAGAACCTGCCTCCGGACCTGGCCGAGCAGGCCAGCACCAGCCGCTTCTTCGCCCAGTACAACAACGCGGCCTCAGGCGGGGTGAACCGCCCCGACCTGTTGCCGGGCACCGAGCTGCTCTTCGCCTTCCAGCCGCAGTAGGTCAGGATATCGGCGAAGCTGGTCCACGATGTGCGTAGCGAGCCCCGGTCCTCTGGTATGTAAGAGGACCGGGGCTCGCGTCTGGCCTGTACCGACGCGTCCGCACGCAGTCACGACAAGCGTGAGCATGCGGCAGTTCCGTGTGGCCGTCATGCTCGCTCCGGCCACGACCTTCGGCACGATTCTCGCCCGGTGGGACCCATGAATGAGATCACCGCGCTGCTGGTTGATCTGTTCGTGATCTTCCTGGCGGCCAAGCTCGCCGCGGAGCTGTTCGAGCGCATCGGCCAGCCGCCGGTGATCGGGGAGCTCCTGGCCGGCGTGCTGATCGGTCCCTACGCGCTGGGCCTGATCGGCACCCCGGATACTGGGCTGATCGCAGCCTTCCACGGCGACGCGGCAGCGGCACAGGAGGCGATCAACCTAGTAGACTGTCACACACGATCTGACGGCTATGATGCTACGTGATTGGGGAGGCATCGGTCATGACCAAGAAGCATCGAGTCGTGCTCTCGGTTGTAGAACGGGAGCAGTTGTTGGGTCGGGTTCATCGCGGCCGTGGTTCGGCGCAGGCGCTTGCGCATGCGCGGATTCAAGGCGGACGGGGGCGGACCGGGGTGGAAGGACGAGCGGATTGCGACGGCGCTCGACGTCAGCGTTCCGACCGTGGACGGGTGCGCAAGCGGTATGCGACCGAGGGCTTGCGGAGGCGGTGCAGCGAGCATTGCGGGCCCACAAGCCGCGGAAGCTCGATGGTGCCCAGGAAGCGCAGCTCATCGCCCTCGCCTGCTCGGCACCGCCCAAGGGTCGGGCGTGGGGTGGAGCCTGCGGTTGCTGGCCGGGCGGATGGTGGCGCTGTACGACGAGCTCGACGGGGTTTCGTACGAGACGATCCGCCCCGGACGCTCAAAAAAACGAGCTGAAGCCGTGGTTGAAGGCCCAATGGTGCATCCCGCCCAAGCAGAGCGGCGAGTTCGTCTGGCGGATGGAGGACGTGCTGGATGTGTACTGCCGTCCATACGATCCTCGCGTTCCCCAAGTCTGCATGGACGAGACGAACAAGCAGCTCCTGGGGAGTGTCTGGCCGCGGAGCCGTTGCCGGCCATCCCGCCCACATCGACAACGAGTACCGACGACTCGGCACGGCCAACCTCTTCCTGTTCTGCGAGCCGCTGCGTGGCTGGCGACAGGTGAAGGTCACCGAACGGCGAACCAAAGCCGACTGGGCGGTAGCGATCCGGGTGAGCTGGTCGACGTCCAGTATCCCGGAGGCCGAACGGATCGTGCTGGTCATGGACAACCTCAATACCCACACTCCCGCGTCGCTTTACGAGGCCTTCGAACCCGGCCGAAGCCAAGCGCCTAGCGGACAAGCTCGACATCCATCCCCCAAGCATGGCAGCTGGCTCAACATCGCCGAGATCGAGTTGAGCGTCCTGGCGCGTCAGTGCCTGGACCGCCCGGATCCACGACAGCCTCGCGACGCTCACCCACGAGGTCGCGGCCTGGCAGGCCGACCAGAACGCCAGCCAGCGTGGCGTCGACTGGCGCTTCTCCACCGCCGACGCTCGCGTCAAGCTCAAGCGCCTTTACCCATCGCGACTAACGTGACAGTCTACTAGTCTATCACCTGATTGCCGAGCTGGGTGTGGTGGTGCTGCTGTTCTTCGTTGGCCTGGAAACTCGCCTGGCCGACATCCTCAAAGTCGGTGGGCGGGCCGGAGCGGTCGCGGTCCTCGGCCTGGTCGTGCCGTTCATCCTCGGCTACGGCCTGATGGGGCCGCTGCTCGGCCATCCGCCGGTCGAGGCCATCTTCGTCGGTGCAGCGATGGTGGCCACCAGCGTCGGGATCACCGCCCGCGTACTGCGGGATCTGGGCGTGATCGCCAGCACCGAGAGCCGGATCATCCTGGGCGCGGCGGTCATCGACGACATCCTGGCGATGGTCATCCTGACCGTGGTCGCTGGCCTGGCGACGACCGGCTCGATCAGCGCCGTGGAGATCGCCCTGATCGCCGGGCAGGCGATCCTGTTCACGGCATTTCTCGCCCTGGTGGGCACCGGAGCGATGCGCCGCTACGGTCTCGGACTGGATCGGCTCAAGATGGACAACGCGCCCCTGGCGGTCAGCCTGTTAGCGATGCTCGGCCTGGCGGCACTGTCGGCCGGGATCGGCCTGGCCGCGATCATCGGGGCCTTCCTGGCCGGCATGGTCTTTGCCGAGGCCCGCGAGCACTTCGACCTCGAGCACCAGGCCCTGCCGATCTACCAGTTCCTGGTCCCGTTCTTCTTCGTCCTGACCGGCGCCCAGGTCGACTGGCGGCTGTTCCTGGACGGCGGGATCATGGGCATCGCCCTGGCGGTCACGGCCCTGGCGCTCGTCGGCAAGGTGGTCGGCTGCGGGCTGGGCGTGCTCGGCATGGGCGGTCGCAGCGCGGCGATCGTCGGCGTCGGCATGGCCCCACGGGGCGAAGTGGGCTTGATCGTGGCGAGTCTCGGCCTCTCGCTCGGCGCGATCCCGCCCCAGATCTTCAGCGTGGTGGTGATCATGAGCATCCTCACCACGCTCGTGGTCCCGCCGGTCCTGCGCATCCTGTACGCCGGCCACCCCGAGACTGCCATCTCCACCGAGGACGCCGAAAGCCAGGCCGGGCGCTTGCCCGAGCTGTAGCGCAGTGGATACTGGTCACCGCGCCCGAAGGTCCGTCGTCCACCAGGGGGGCTCGTCCGGCTCGCGCATCGGGCGACCGTCGGTGAGGTGATGATCGATCGCATGGTGCGGCGGCAGCGGGCGGCTCGGCGCTGGGCGGTGCACCCTGCCCGCGCTCTGAGCCGGCACCGGTCGGATGCGTGCGGCGCTGCAGAGCCCGCCTGGCCTGGCGCGCTGCCAGGATGGTAAGCCAGCCGGCCACGCTGGGCTCGTCGCGCACGGTGCCGAGCTGCTCGCAGGCCGCCAGCCAGGTCTGGTGGAACAGGTCGGCCGCCTCAGCGCCGTCGAAGCCGCAGCGCCGGATCATGGTGTAGACCAGACCGGCATGGCTCCGCACGAGTGGCTCCCAGGCTGCCTGGTCGCCGCTGAGGCACGCCGTGATCGGTACATGATCTGGCGAGCCGCTTCGACGGGGCTCACCCCGTCGAGGGGCTGGCGCGCACTCCGGGCGACCAGTGCCGCGAGGCCCCCGCTCGGGAGCGTCCGTGTCCGAGCCTGGCCTGACGATCGCGTCACCTCCGCGCGCCGACACGGCGTCGGACGTTAAATGCCAGGAGACTGTCACGCGACAGTCTCCACCGAGCCTGGTTGATAACGGCGCCACGCCCGCCGGGGCCGGAGTCCCTCCCACGACTATACTCCCCTCGGGCTACGTCGCACTCACGCAGATGGGGCGGTCTCACCCCGGGCGGCGGGCCACCCGAGCTAGCGTGGGACCGCGCCCGTCCGCCTCTCGCTCGAGCCCCTAGCCGCCGGTGCCTCCGCCCCACCGACCGCGACGGCCGTGGAGCTGGCCGGCGCGCCCCGGCAGCTCGCATGGTTCGTGCTCACCCCACTCGTCATCCTCGCCCCGGCAAGCGGTGCTCCGACGCGGGCCGACACCCAAGCGATCGGGGTCGACCAGGGGACCGAACTTCCGGGCCCAGCGCAGGATCGTCCGGGTCGCCAGGTCGACGTACCGGTCGGCGAGCAGGCCGCGCACGCCGACGGCCGAGTGGCGGAAGCAGACGTACCAGCGTACCCGGGACGATGACGTCGCGCGGCCGGCGGTGCCCGGCCGAGGGTGTCGAGGTTCGCTCGTGAAAGGTCGGTCGGCTTGGAGCCAGCGGAGGCGCTCTCGGGCTGACATCCTGTCGCCGGTCAGATCCCAGCACGGTCCAACTCGACGCGGCCTGCCCGGTGCGATGGCCGACCCATGCCGGGCATCGCTACACTTCAGGTGCAGCTGAGCAGGATGTACTCGAGCACGCTCGTTCTCATTCGGCATGCCCATGTGGTCACCAACGAGGGCGGCCCCAGCGACCGGATGTGCGGGTGGTTTGACCCACCTCTGAGCCCACGTGGACGGGAGCAGGCGGCGGGGCTGCGCACGCGCCTAGCGGCCGAACCCCCGGCGGCCGCCCTGTACGCCAGTCCGCTCCGGCGGGCGAAGCAGACGGCGCGGGCCGTGGCCGGCGTCCTGGGCTTGCGGCCACATCTGCTCAAGTCGCTGCGGGAGATCCACTGCGGGTCACTCGACGGGCTGCCACTCGCCGAGATCCAGTCGCGCCACCCCGAGCTGTGGCAGGCCAACCTGGCGCAGGCAGATGAGATGTTCTGCTGGCCCGGCGGCGAGAGCTACCACGCCTTTCGCTCGCGCGTTCTGCGCGCCGTGCGGCGCATCGCGGCGGCCCATCCGGGACAGCGCATCGTGATCGTCACCCACGCGGGCGTGATCAGTCAGGTGGTGGGCGCGCTGACCGGCACCAGCGCGGCGTGCTGGGAGGCGTTCCGCGCCGGTAACGCCAGCCTGACGGAGGTGCGATGGCAGGGCGACAGCGGCGCCCTGCTCCGCTTCGACGATCGGGGCCACCTCGGCAGCTAGATGCTCGCCGCCTTTCGTTGCCCGGTCGGGCAGGCCCGTGTCAGCGTCAGGGCTGCGGAATCCGCCGGCCCTCGACTGCGAGACGAACGTGAAGTCCAGGCGCTGCGGACCCTCGTCTGCGTCGACCGGCGTGAACGCATCTTGGCCCTCCCGCTGGCCAGGATGGCAGCTAGGGCACAGCGATCGTGTCCGCATCGCGCAGGTGTCGTCGTGCTCGGCCATCCCGAACGACCCGTTCCAGCGTGCCTGAGATCCTTCTGTCGGGTTGCATCGAAGCAGAACCACGCGCGCGGCTGGAGCGCAGTGGTGAGGGTGCGGAACACCCGGGCGGTACGAAGCAGTTAGTGGCGCCAACAGTGGTCTGCACGCCTGATGATCCGCAGGCAGTCCCGCACAAGGTGCGCGGCGTCTGCACGTGTCCAGGGGGTGGGGTTGCCCCAGCCGATCGCGACGGCCAGGTGGTAGCGTAGAGCGCCCGCCAGGACATTACAGGCGGCTGCCAGCCAGTAGGCGTCGCGCAGCTGCCGATCCAGGTGGGTTGGCAGTCCGCGTGCAGTCAGGTAGCGCCGCAGCAGCGTGTCGTGCCGCCGCCGCGCCTCGGGCTCCCAATAGGCCAGCGACTGCAACCAGGAGCTCACGTCTTCCAACGGCGAACCGAGCCGAGCGCGGCCCCAATCGAGCAGGACGGCCCGTGGGCAAGCCTTTCGGGGCCGGATCAGCGCGTTGCCGGGGTGCGCGTCGCCGTGGAGGACGACGGACCCGAGTGGATCAGCAGCGAGGAGTTCGCGCCGCATGACGGGTAGGGCGACTACCGTGCGCCGAAGGGCCGGCAGCACCCGGCCGAGCCCGGCGAGTGGCTCGTCGCCGACCGACGTTTCGAACGCGCTGAGGGTCATCTCGGCTGATTCCAGCAGCTCCGCCTCGTAGTCCCAGTCCGCGAGAGTGGCCTTGAAGGGCGCGACGGGTAAGGACGCGTGCAATTATGCCAGCTGCTCGAGCACGAGTCCGGCAAGGGCCAACTCGACTCAGGGCCAGCGCTGCCGCGGATTGACATGCTCGAGGTACAGGTACCTGGCGGTCGGACTGAGGTCGTCTGTTCCGAGGACGCGAGGCGCCGACGCATCGCCCCCCACCATCAGGAGCGAGTCGTAAATTGCCGACTCTCGCCGGGCTGCCCCATCCAGGCGTTTGACGACGAAGGTGAACCTGCGAGGATGGTCACGTCGACCCTCGAAGCGGGCCTGGACGCGGGCCACGGCAGCTGCCTGCAATCCGCCGTGCAGCGGGCGCACGTCGAGCGAGAAACCATCTGTTGCCCCGGAGCGCCGCGCCACGAAGGCGGCCAGGCGATCCTGGTCAAGTCCGTGGCGCGTGGCTGCGCAGCGGTTGATCACCGCGTCACTCCAGGGGAACAGCCACCCGAGCGGTCTAGTGTCGGATGCTGGCAACGCGCTGCTCCGTCGTCCGACGCCGGGCCGCCCGACTCCCGACGACCGGAGCAACGCGTCGGAGCGCCGCGATCACTGCCAGCACCAACAAGACGTGAATCGGTCAAACTCACGTGCCTCCCTCCGCGGAGCCCGCCCGCGAGCATGGCGCCGCCCGGCACGCTGGCGCTCGCGGCGCTGCCGCGCGACGGGACCACGTCCTCTCGATTCAGCCAACCGAGAGCCAGTCCGGGACGCTCCGCACACTCCCAAAGCGGCACGATCACCGTCGGCCAGATTCCGCGCTGCGCCGCGTGGACGAGTCGGCTGACCCGCCTCGCCTGGTCGGAGGGGGCGAGCTGTCGGCCCGCCGCCCCCGGTTCGAGGGGATCGCCGACCGCGCGGCGATGTGCCGCGTCCTACCCGCTGACCAGACCCGTTCGCTGGTCAACCTCCAGCACGCGGCGGGTGCCCAGCGCGCCGCCCAGCGCGCTCGCTCCTAGGGCCAGGAGCGAGCCGACCAGAGCCCCCAGGCGCCGTTACGAGCAGCCTCCGCGGCCCGCATGGCATCGACCCGGCTGCACGTTCGGCGCTGCCTGCTGCGCCTGGTTCGCCGCGGTCTGCAGCGCGGGTGGGTCGATGTTCAACCCCGCCGCGAAGCTGCCCAGCGTACCCAGGATCCCGCCCAGGCCCATGCTTGCCAGCACCAGCGTGATGGGCACCCCGAGGAGGAAGACCATCGCCCCATTCAGTGCGCCCCAGCCTCGGTCGAAGACCGCGGCGGTCCCTGCCGGCCACGTAACCGCCGAGCAAGAAGGACAGCAACCCCGAAACCGCTCCCCAGATGGCCGAGTTCCTGCCGGGGTGTCGGCCCGGCAGATTGCCTTGCGCGGCCGCCGTTCCCGCGTTCACCGCCGTCAGCCCAATCACCAGGCCGAGCAGGCTCAGCACGAGGAGCGACGTCAGCGCGGTGAGGAGGCCGGCCCAGATCGGCCCCCACCTTACCCGATCGCGCGTGAGGTTCACGGTCTCGGGGATACGCACATCGTCGCTGTGGTCCCGAGCGCGCTCGCGGCGCACGGTCTCCGCCCGTGGCGTGGCGGGCTGATCGCTCACGGCACCGACTGGTCGCTCGCCGTTCGGGCACCGCTCCTCGGTTCAGTCATTATCTCTCTCCTTATTCCGCGGGTACGCTGGCGCCGGTCGCGCCCGGCATCGAGTTCGCGGCTCGGGCGGATTGGACGGTGCGATCCCTCCCGATGCGGCATCCTCGGTGTTAGCGTACCGACGGTGGAACGGCGCGCTCGCTAAGCTCCGATGAAATCCAAGTTAAGGTCGCGTAAACCGGCGCCATGCACGCGCTCTCCCGACAAACGGTCGCGTGGGACCGGCGCCGAGGAGCACTCGTGTCGTCAATCATGGGCCCGCCTGACGCCCGCCGCCGAATCGCTCCCGAATTGCCCGCGGCGGCCGTGGCCGCCAGCGCCCTGGCGGGCTTTACGCAACTTTGACCCAGCCGTCACGGACGCGTGAGGAGGCCCCTGCCCGCTCCTCGGTACGCTCATCACAGGAGGCATCGCCGTCCCCGCGCTGCGGCGGCGGACGCCGACCAGCTTGCCGAGCGCGGGCCCGGCCGGTGCGGCCACTCGGTGCGGACGCCGGTGGTGATCATCCGAGCCTGAGGACGTCGGCGCGCAGGAGCGGCGGTGGTGGCCCTCGGGGCTCGACCCGACTGCTGCCAGTTCGGGGACGTCGATGGGCAATCGGGCGCGCCAAAGCTGCTCGACGGGGGCAGCTCTCGGAGAGAGGAGGAACCTGTGATGGCAGCCCCGCTGCGCTGCGACCATTGTGACGCGATCCTCGCCAGCAGCCACATCGAGCGTGATTGCAAGCGCTTCTGCTGCTCCGATTGCGCCAAGGCGTTCGATCGCGGCGAGCTAAAGGCGATTAGCCCGCACGCTCACCCGAACCAGGATCTGGCCGCCTCGCCTAGCCACAGACATGTCGTGCCGACTGGCAGCTGACCCGAGATGGCTGACCGCGCAAGCCTCCGGGGCCTGGTCGAGGACGACGCCTCTGGCGAGGTCATCAGGACCGGACCAGCGGGGTCGTGTGCTCCCGGCGTCGCTCCGGGAGCCGACTGGAGTGGAGGGAGTCATGCTTCAAGCGAGTGATCTGCGCGGCCGCGCGGTAATCGACATGGACAGCGCGGAGGACCTCGGCAAGATCGAGGAGGTGTTTCTGGACCCCGAGGCGCGATCGATCGCCGGCTTCCGGGCATCGAGCGGTCAACGACTGGAGGTCGCCGCGCGGGAGACGATCCCACAGACGGCCGTCCACGCCGTCGGTCCCACCGCCGTTACCGTCCGGCGCACAGGCGGAGGCGAGCGCACACAGCCCGATCTCGAGGCGCTGCCGTCGCTATCCAACGTGGTTGGGCGGAAGGTGGTGAGCCACGGCGGCGAGCTGCTCGGCTGGGTGCACGACGTGCTGCTCGAGACGGACGGCAAGCGCATTGTTGGCTATGCGCTCAGGGCCGCGAGTCAGTCCGGCGGGCCGCTCGGGGCGTGGCTCGGCCTCGGCGAGACACACTACGAGTACGTGCGCGCTGACGCCGACCTGCGGATCGGCGACGAAGTGATCATCGCGCCGGACGACGCGCTAGCCCGCGCGGAGGGCGGCGAGCCTTCGTCACGCCCGAGGTCCGGCCGGAGCGCCGAAGGTCGGTAGCCCGGGTGCCGGCGATCCTCGGCCTCGTCGGCCGTCCCGGCCGATCCCCGGGTTGGACGAGCACCCATCGCCAGAGTACCCCTCCGCGAACTCCGTCCCTGCGCCCTCACGCCCGCGGGCGGGCGGCGCGCTCGACTTCCTGCTTGGTCACTCGGAGGTGTAGGACGCCCTCTTCGATCCGAGCGACCCGGTCGCTGGTGATCTCGACTGTCTCGCCGCCACCGAACAGGGTGCGGAGGGCACCGCCGACGCGGAGCACGAAGCCGCGTAGGCGGCCACTCTCCGGATCGAAGCGCACGTCCTCGACCACTCCGAGGTCGTCGCCGTCACGGTCGAGGACCACCGCGCCTTTGGGGATGCTGACCTGGCTGGGACGCTCGCCTTCAGCCGCCGTCCCGGCCGGCGATTCGACGGCGTCGCCGTAGCCGACCGGCCAGAGATAGCCACCCACCGGAACGCCGAAGCCGGCGGGCATGACCCAGCTTTGGGGCGGGGGCGTGTAGTTGGCGGGAATGTAGTCCGGCAGGCGCTCGAGCTCCTCCTGACTGAGGTCTAGGCGGAGGGCGTTGCCCTCGTCGGTCGCGCGATCGAGCTCCGCGCGCGGGACCACGATGTCTCGGCCGAGGACCGCGCCGGTACTGACGACGACGTCGGTCACCGTATTGGCTTCCGGGGACACGATTGCCCGCCGCAGCCTCCCGAGCACTCGGCCGTCCCGACTCTGCACCTCGGCATCCAGATCGACTCGCATGCTGCCTCCTTCTGGGCTCTGCACCAATCACAGGACTGGGCTCTCCCCCAGTCCGTTGGGGTCGCGTGTCCGAGTGCCGGCCGAGCACGCCCCGCTCGCCCGCTTCCAGCTCGCCAGGCCGTCGCAGCCGGGTAGCTCCCGGGCCTACACCGCCGTACCTTGACTACTGCCAGGATCTGTGTCGTTCGGAGGGCAAGCGCAACCCCAGAGCGCGCGCCACATACCATCGACATGGCTCCGTCCTAGAGCCCACACGGGCAGCGCAACGAGGGCAGCATGGAGCGCGTCAGACGACCGCAGCCCAAGGACCAGATGCCAGACGCTCAAGCCGAACAGGAAGTAGCAGAGGGGGGCCCAGGCGGACCGCGCAAGCGCGATCACCACCACAACGATCGGCAGGGTGGCGATTAGCCCGATCACCCCGAACCTGGCAGTCATCGAGCTCGCGACCGCGGTCAGTGCGATGATCCTGAGCGCCTCGCCCCGCGAGTACGCTGCGTGAGTTGCGTGGCGTGCGGAAGCTTGGCGATCCAGCAATGGTCCGGCTCCATTCAACGGCGGGCATGGCGCCGAGAACTCCAGTCCGCTGCTCACTAGGTGCTGCTCCGTCCTCCAACGCCCCACCGCCCGACACCCCGCAGCAGGTTCCCGAGTGCCACGACCACCGCCAACACCAGCAGGAAGTGGATCAGGTCGCCCAGGTTGGCGATGAAGAACCCTACCGCCCAGACCGCGGCGAGCACGATCACGATGAGCCACAGCATACCGTCACCTCCAGTCTTCGAATGGTGGCTGTACGTGCCTTCGGAGAAGCGCCGAGGACGACGGGGCTGAGGGCGCAGCCCCGCCGCCGTCCCGACACGGCGGATCCTGAGCAAGAGCGGGACACTGAACAGCGGCGTGGCCGTCCTGCCCTGGGTTAGTCCTCCTTGGTCCGCCGGCCTTGCGTGTCGAACTTGTCCCCCTGGTTCCGGGCCTCATCGTCGTCGGGACCGTTGTCGACCCGTGCGTTGATCGAGTCGTCGCGCGAGTTGTAGCCCTCTTCGATCCCCCAGTCGGTGTTGTTGACCTGGCTGCCCTTGCTCAGCTCCCAGTACTGGATGCCCAGGAAGCTGCCCTCGGGTTGCTCGAGCAGCTCGATCTGGATCGCCTCTCGATCCGCGAGGTCAACGAACGAGCCGAAGTCCGAGTCTTTCAGCCAGGAGAGGTCAATCCAGATGATCTGGTGCTCACCAGTGATGTCGTTCGTGCGGAACGCGGCATACCGCGTGTCGGCACCTCGGCCGTCATCTGTCGACATCCGCACCTCGGTGCCGAACTGGCCGTTCACGGCGTTCATGGCCTCTTGGAGGCTCGCAGCTGGCACGATCCGCAGCACCGTGCCGTTGGCCGTGAAGGACTGATGTTCCTCCCGGGCGGAGACCGCGCCCGTGGTGCTCATCGTCAGGCCTACACTGAGGACGGCTGCAAGCAGCTTCCGTTGCATCTTGTACTCCTTGTCCACCGCTGGGGTGGTTGTCAATTCTGGTGGAGTCACGCTCCACGTTGTTTCACGGGTCCCAACCGGCCGTGGGGAATCAACGCCTCGCTCTCGAGCCGCTGAGTCGCGCGGTGAAAGTGCGGCGAACGGCACGGGACGATGCCTTTCTACCAGGTGTATGCCGCGGTCTGGCCGCTCCTCTTCGTCTCGCGATAGGACTCCAAACAGATCGTTCGTCCCGTTGGTGACCGGGCGGGCGCGATTGCCGCGGGTGGTGCCCCGAAGGGCGGTATCGCATCGTCTCTCGGTAAGGCTAGCGAGGCCGGCCGGGGGCACTCGTCAAGCCCGGGTAAAGGCCGCGTCAAAGTTGTGTAAACCCCCTGGCGGTCGCCGTGGCCGCCCACACCTGATCGGTCAGCGGGCGCATCAGCAGGGGTTGGCTGTCGCCAGGCCAGCGACACTCGGAACGACGATCATCGGGTGATCGTGCTGGCGGCGCCGAGGGCGGCGCTGATGAACGGGCCGGAGAACAGGCCGATGGTCAGGACGCCGAGTGTGGCCGCTGCTAGCGAAATGGACGGGCCGAGGCCGATCGAGACCGGGCTGATCTGAGGTCGGCTCGGCCAGGTACATGTGGCGGATCACGCGGGTGTAGTAGTACAGCGAGATCGCCGAGTTGATCCGCCCCAGATGACGGTCACGTAGAGCCCGCGCTCCGCCGCCGCCCAGAACAGGTACATCTTGCTGAAAAAGCCGGCCAGCGGCGGCAGCCCGGCCAGCGACAACAAGCACACCGCGAGGATCGCCGAGAGCACCGGCACCCGTCGCGCCAGGCCAGAGTACTGGTCCAGGTCTTCGCCAGCGACGTAGCGGGACATGACCACGATGACGCCGAAGGCCCCGATGTTGGTGAAGGCGTAGACGAGCAAGTAGAACAGCACGCTCGACAACCCGAAGGAGCTGGCCGCGGCCAGGCCCATCAGCATGTAGCCGATGTGCGCGATTCGGGCTGCTGGAGCGCCCATCCAGCCGGGGTGCCGCCGGACGATGGCTTGGGCTACGGCGGACCCCACAGCGGTGGGTTGGCCCAGCCCCTGTTGTCGACTCGGTCCCCCCGGACGGTGAGGACGATTCGCCTCTCGATCACGACCTGCACCGCGTCGAGCGGCACGTAGATGTCACGCTGGAGCATGCGATCGACCAGAAAGTCCGCGCGGCAGACTTCCTTGATCCGCCCGACCTGCTCTCCATCTATCCCCACCACATCCATCCCCGTCCGCACGTTCGAGCGGTTCACGGCCACCGCGGGTGGACCGCTGTCCGGACGTGACGCGGCACCCGGCTCCAGCCTCCGACCGATGCGGGTGGGACGGTGGCTGCGGAGTTTCAGCATGTACGTGGCGCCTGCCCCGCGCGGGGCGAAGCGGTTGGCGAAAGTCCGTCCCCCTAATTTCACCTCTCTAGCTCCTTTCCGCGACCAGCTACGATGGGAATCAAGGTGCGGGTGCCAAGTGGGGTGATCCACCCCGCGCGCTCCGCAGGCGTCTCGCCGCGGGGTGTTCTGGCGCGCGATGCTCACGGTCGCCGTCTCGGCCGAGCTCGGCACTGGCCTTGGATCACGGCCCCTCCCCGCGCGCACCCGCGGCCACGGGCTCGGTCGGTCATATCGCCGACGCGGGGACAACAGCTTCCGCACCTGGCACGACCCGGGTGGGAGAAGCAGCGGCCTGGCGGCGGGTGGCCAGTACATTGAGCACGTCCGCCCGCGTCAGGGTGCCGACCGGCTTGCCGCCGCGGGTGACCGGCAGCAGTCGCAGCCGCCGCTCGACGAGCAGACCGGTCGCCTTCCGCAGCGGGGCTGCCTCGTCGATGGCGACCGCTGGACTGGACATGATCTGGCCTACCGTCCCGGTCTCCAAATCCGGCCCGGAGTCTGCCGCCACGACCGCCACTCCGTCGATCAGGCCGGCGTGCCGCGCCAGGATGTCGTGCTCGGAGACGATGCCCACCAGCTTCCCGGCGGCATCGACCACCGGTGCGCCACTCGCCCGGCGCCGCAAGAGCTTGCGGAGAGCGGCGCTCAGCGGCTCATCGTCACGCAGACAGGCCGGGTCGGCGCTCATCACGTCGCGCTCCACCAACGGGCCGAGGACCCGGGCGGCCATGGTGCGGGTGCTGACCAGGAAGACCGGCTGCTCGCCACGGCGGACGACCTCGTCGGCGACGCTGCCCATCAGCCAGCGCGCCGGACCGGTTCGGCCGTGGGTCCCCATGACGACCAGATCCACGGCCTCGTTGCGCGCCGCCGACAGAATCTCAGAGCCGGCCGCCCCGGTGCGAACGGCGGTCCGGGTCGACACCCGGGCGGAATCGACCGCCCGAGCCAGTCGGTCCAGATACTCCTCGGCTTCGGTGACCGCACGCCGTGTCGCTGCTCGGTCCACGGTCGCAACTCTCCGGCCGCCGGCCAGGAAGCGCTGAACGGGCGGGACGATCTGCAGGAGCAGCAGCGTGACCCCGTCGGCGGCGAGGTCCTGTGCCGAGGAGAGCGCCTGTTCGGCCAGGGGGGAACCGTCGAGTGGCACGGGCAGCCGGCTGAGCGCGGGTCGAGTCTGGTTCCGAGCGGCACCAGCTCGCACCAGCAGCACGGGGACGGTCGCCTGCTCGAGCACGCGTTCGGCGACGCTGCCGAGCACCAGACGGGTCAGACCGCCGCGGCCGTGGAAGGCCATGACGATGGCGAAGGCGCCGATCTCGTCGGCCAGGTTCAAGATGCTCTCGGCCGCGTCACCGTCCCGAATCGCCGTCTCGACCCGACGTCCCGCGGCAGCCAGGCGCTGTCGGACCCGCTCCAGATCGGCTTCGATCGGCGTTCGGGTGGCGGTGAGGAACTGTGCGTAGGCTTCGGCCGGCGCGCGGTAGGGCGGACGCCCGATTACGCGGACCAGCACCACGGGCACGTCATGGCTCCGGGCGAGAGTGACCGCCCAGGGTAGGGCGGCTTCGCCGAGCTCCGAGCCGTCGAGTGGAACGAGTAGCGGTCGTGGCATGATTCCATCTCCTTATCGACACGGGGGTCCTCCGTCGGTGGGGCGCATCACGCCCCGGCTCGGAATCGTCCCATCCGCGCGGATCTCACCGTCGTCGGCAGCCCCCCCGGCCGCAGCGCCGACGGCAGCGCCGGTGCCGGCGCTGCCGGTGACGTCGGCCACGCCCGCATCAATGTCCTGCTCGTCGCGCACGGCGACGCCGATATCCGGGGCTCCGAAGCCGGCGTCGTCGAGCGCGCGGATCGCACGCTCCGCATCCTCGCGCTCGTCGAAGATGGCCACGACCGTCTCATGCGTCGTCACCATCAGTCACCTCCCGTACCCGAGGCGTCCGCTCCTCGAGGTCTGGCCGAGCCAGCTTCGCCCTCGGCGCTACCACGGCGCAGGTGTGTCGGTGACCATGCCTGGATGTGGCGGCCCGGCCGGAGCCCTCGTAGAGGTTGTGCCAGGACGCACCCACGACGACCGTGAAACTCCAACTAAAATGCTCTACAAGTTGGGTAAAGCCGCGAGTGCTGGGATCGGAGCGGGCACATGACCGATGGACGGCCCTATCCGTCCGGGCGCATCCTGCTGATCGAGGATGATCGGCTGCAGGCGGAAGCGCTCGCGCTCATCTTCCGCCAGGAGGGCTACCTCGTCGACCTGGCCGCGACCGCGGCCGAGGGGCTCGCCCGGGCGCGCGTCAGACCTGCGCCGAACATCGTCGTGATCGACGTGGCGCTCCCCGATCTGAGCGGCGTCGAAGTGGCGCGCCGCCTGCGGGCGGGGTCGAGCGTGCCGATCGTTATGCTCACCGCCCGCCGCCAGGAGATCGACAAGGTGGTAGGCCTGGATGCCGGAGCCGACGATTACGTGACCAAGCCGTTCAACCCCAATGAGCTGCTGGCGCGAATCCGCGCGCAGCTCCGGCGGGGAGCAGGGCAGGTCGAGGTGGACAGGCCCGCGGACGGGATCTACACGATCGGCGACCTGCGCGTCGACGCCGGGACACGCCGCCTGACCCGGGCCGGACAGACGATCGGCCTGTCCGCGCGCGAGTTCGACATCGTGCGCGTGCTGGCTGAGGCGGCCGGGCAGGTGGTCGAGCGCCGGCAGTTGTTCACCAGTGTCTGGGGACCTGACTTCTACGGCGAAGAACGGGCGCTGGACGTCTACATGCGGATGCTCCGGAAGAAGATCGAGCCGGATCCTACCTGCCCGATCTACCTCCACACCGTCCGCGGGGTAGGCTTCCGGCTGTCCGAGGAGCCGCCGGATCGCGGCAGCGACTGAGTGTGCCGGTGCCGCGCTGGTGGGGCTACCCCGTCTGCAACCTCCACGGGCGGCTTGCCGCCTCGTACGGGGGCGTGGCGCTGCTGGCGGTGATCGTCTCGGCGCTCGCCATCAGCGGCACCCTCTGGAACACCCTCCTCGATCGGATCGCTCTGGACCTGGTCGGCGAGGCAAACGTGCTGGCCGATCACGTGAGCGTTCCGCTAGCCCAGGGAGATACCGCGGCCGTCTCGGCGTACATCAGGCGGATGGATGACCTGACCACGGCGCACATCTTGGTCGCCGACCGGGCCGGGACAGTCGTGGTCGCGACCGACCCGGTGCCCAGAGACCGGCAGGAGGAGCAACGGCATCTTGCCGAGGCGCTGGCCGGGCGGACGGTGCTGCGGGCCCGGGGCCCGGCTGGTACCGGGCAGGCCCTGGCACGGGTGGTCGTGCCCATCCGCACGCCCGACGGTGAGGTGGTTGGTGCCGTGCGCGAAGCCTATGACTGGGAAGACCTCCGAGATCTCCAGTGGAACGTCAACGTCACCACGGCGCTCGGAGCGCTGGCGGCCGCGGTCCTCGCCGGAGCGGTCGGGTTGATCTGCGCCGCGTCGATTGCGCGACCCGTTCAGCGCGTCGCGCGGGGCGCGCTCGCGCTCAGCCAGGGTCGATCCATCTCGCCGCTGCCCAAGCCGCGGGGGAGCACCGACGAACTACACGACCTCGTCCAAGCGTTCAACGGCCTGGCGTCCCAGCTCGCGACCCACGAGCAGGCGCGCCGGGAGTTCGCGTCCGACGTGTCGCACGAGCTGCACGCACTGGCGTCGGCCATGCAGACCGCTTCCACCGCCCTGGAGCGGGGCTCGGCGGGGGGGGGAGCCACCCCGCGACCCCCCCCACGAGCCGCGGCTGGGGGGGCCCACCCCACAGCCAAGACCCCCACCCCCCCTCACGCTCCAGCCTCCCTCACCCACGCGCACCACAGCTGCGCCGCACCCCCCCCTGCCAGCCCATCACGCGCCTCGGACCGCGCCGCCCTCCACGCACGAAGGTTCCCTCCGCAACCCGGAGCTTTACCTCCCCGATAATCCTCTCGTATATCG
>JAUJPG010000061.1 GCA_030447245.1 Chloroflexota bacterium
CCCCCCCTATTTGAACCGCAGACTACCCCACCCGCTATCGTACATCGTGACTGGAGTTCAGACGTGTGCTCTGGTGCTCCTTGGCGGCGGTGGCGAGCTCGGCGTCGTCCATCACGGTCAGCCGCTTGATCTCGCTCGAGATGCGGCGCATGTGGCGGACCGCCAGGGCTTGTCAGCTATGTCGAAGAACATACGATCGACGTCGAGCCACGCCCACCCACGGCCGCGGCCCGAATGCTTCCGTGACGCCGCGACCAGCGCGTCCTGTGGCACACTAGACGGATCATGGTCTATGGATCGTACGGGAGCGGGACCGGCGCAACCGGACGGGGCACCGGCATCGACGGGCGCCCCTCGGTGGAGTCCCCGCGCGGGTTGGACGAGCTGCGCAACCGCAACCGCATGCGCGACAAGCGTCGCCGGCGGGCCAAGCAGCGCGGCCTCAGGGGCGCGCTGATCGTCTTCGGGGTCGGTTCGATCAGCTTCGTCATCGTGACCCTGGTCGGTTTTCTCACTGCCATCCACGGCGCGACCACGGCGTACGCAAACGTCAGCCGCGACCTGCCATCGATTAATCAGATCTCGAGCCGTGAGACGTTCAAGACAGCGCAGCTCTTCGACCGCAGGGGAACACTGCTCTGGGAGTTCTACGACCAGGAGGGCGGGAAGCGGACGACCGTGCCCCTCTCCGAGATCTCGCAATACCTCATCGACGCCCAGCTCGCGGCGGAAGACGCGAACTTCTACTCAAATCCGGGCGTAGATCTGCGCGGGATTCTTCGCGCCGCCTTCCAGAACGTCGCCGAGCAGGACGTCGTCTCCGGGGCGAGCACGATCACGCAACAGTTGGTCCGCGGCGTCTTGCTCAAGCCGGAGGAGCGGTCCGACGTCAGCATCAGGCGGAAGTTCAAGGAAGCGCTGCTGGCGTACCAGGTTACACAGAAGCTCTCCAAGAGCCAGATTCTCAACCTCTATCTGAATGAGATCTACTACGGCAACCTGGCGTACGGCGTCGAAGCGGCCTCTCAGACCTATTTCGGCAAGCATGCCCGCGACCTGACGTTGGCCGAGTCCGCGGTCATCGCGGGGTTGCCACAGTCACCCTCGGTGTACGACCCGTTGCGCAATCCGGTTGGTGCGAAGGCGCGCCAGGCCTACGTCCTCGACCAGATGGTCCGTCACGGCTTCGTCAGCGAGCGCGACGCCGAGGACGCGCGGCAAGCCGAGCTTCGCTACCAGCCTCGGAAGCCGGTCTTCCTGGCTCCGCACTGGGCCGTCTACGCCCGCGAATTGATTGAGCAGAAGTACGGCACCAAGCTGCTCTACCAGGGTGGGCTCAAGATCTACACGACGCTCGATCTCGAGCTCCAGCATAGGATGGAGGAGGTTGCCCGCGCGAACGCACCGACCCTGGCCCAGCGCGACGCGAACAATACCTCGATCGTGGTCATGAACCCCAGGACCGGCGAGGTCCTGGCTATCGTCGGCAGCATGGACTACTGGAACACCGAAATCGGCGGCCAGGTCAACGTGGCGCTGACCGAGCAACAGCCCGGGTCGTCGATCAAGCCGCTGGTCTACCTTTCCGCGTTCGCCAAGGGGCACACACCGGCGACGACCGTGGTCGACGAGAAGATCGAGATTCCAGACGACCTCGGTAGAATCTGGCGGCCCGAGAACTACGACAAACGGTTCCATGGAACGGTGACCCTGCGGAGCGCGCTCGGCAACTCGCTCAACATTCCGGCGGTCAAGGAGCTTCAGTTTGCCGGAATCGAAAGCGTGGCTGATCTGGCGAAGCGAATGGGAATTACCACCTGGGACGACCGGCGTCGCCTGGGCCTGTCGATGTCACTTGGCGGTGCCGAAGTGCGTCCGCTCGACCTCACCGCCGCCTACGCCGTACTGGCCAACAACGGCCTAAAGATCCCACCAGTCGCCATCACCAAGGTGATCGACGCCGATGGAAGCGTGGTCGAGGACTACAAGGTGCCACAGGGTGAACAGGTGGTCGATCCGCGCTATGCCTACATGGTTACCAACATCCTGTCGGACAATAGCGCCCGTCTGGTGACATTCGGGCCGAACAATCTGCTCCAGATGCCACGTCCAGCGGCGGCCAAGACTGGCACGACTGACCAATATCGAGACACCTGGACGGTCGGCTACACGCCAAACCTCGCAATCGGAGTATGGGTAGGTAACACGGACAATCGCCCGATGCAGGAAGTTCTCAGCTCGATGAGCGCAGGCAAGATCTGGCGTGAGGCAATGGACGCGGCGAGCGCCCATCTCCAGCTCCCTCCCGAGGATTTCCCACGTCCCGGTGGACTCGTCGACGTGGAAGTCTGCGGCGACGCGGCGATGCGGCCGAATCAGCCGGCCTGCTACAAGGACATCTTCCCCTTCGAGCGCGCGCCGAACACGCCGCGCGTCAACGTCGGGCCTACCCAGGTGCCCGCGCCGCGCCAGCCGTCGCGAACCGGCGCGACGACGCCGGCCGCCAAGCCGCAACCCGCTCCCGCGCAGGCCGCCAAGCCGCAACCCGCTCCCGCGCAGGCCGAGCCCGCCCCCCCGGCCGCCAAGCCTCAGGGCACCCCTCAACTCGCCCCGAAGCCGCAGGCTCCAGTCCCGCCAGTCGACGCGACGCCCGCCCGGGCAGCGCCAAGTGCGCCCGCGCCCGCCAACCGCGCTCCGACGAGTGCTGTGCCGATCAACGTGGCACCGGCTCCAGCGACCAAGCCGCAGGCGCCTTTGGATCAGCCGACTCGGGACCAGTCGCAACCGCGCGCGAGCGAGCCGAAGCCCGAAGCGAAACCGAGCCGGTGAGCATGAGGATCGGTCGCGCGAGCCACGGCGTCGGTCCCCTTGGTTCGGGTCGGCCCGCCCCGCTATCCTCTGCTACGCTCCAAGTACCGTCTTCGTTCCCCCGTCTTCGCCCGCCCGTGAGTGGTGAGAAGGGCGAGCGCGGCACTATCCGCGCGTAGCCCCAGAGAGGAGCTCCGTACGTGGATCACTCTAAGAACGGTGGCTCAGACAACAGCGCCCTGAAGCATCTGAGCCGTGAAATCACCGAAGGGGTCGAGCGGGCTCCAGCGCGGGCGTACTTTCACGCCGTCGGCGTCTCCGATTCCGACCTTGACAGCAAGCCGCTGATCGGGGTCGCCAGCACCTGGAACGAGATGACGCCGTGCCAGGCGAATCTCTCCGACCTTGCCGCGCAGGTGAAGCAAGGCATCCGCGCCGCCGGCGGCATCCCCCTGGAGTTCAACACCATCTCGGTGACCGATGGCATTGCCATGGGGACCGAGGGCATGAAGGCCTCGCTGATCAGCCGCGAGGCCATCGCCGACTCGATCGAGCTGGTAGTGTTCGGACATCGGCTCGACGCGCTGGTGACCCTGGCCGGTTGCGACAAGACCTTGCCGGGCACGCTGATGGCGATCGCGCGGCTCAACTTGCCGTCCGTGTTCCTGTACGGTGGCAGCATCATGCCCGGCACCTACCGGGGCAAGAAGGTCACCATCCAACAAGTGTTCGAGGCGGTCGGGGCCCACTCCAAGGGCGTGATGACCTTTGACGAGGTCCGCGACCTGGAGAACCGAGCCTGCCCTGGCGCGGGTGCCTGCGGCGGGTTGTTCACGGCGAACACGATGTCCTCGGCGGTCGAGGCGCTCGGGATGATGCTGCCAGGAGGCGCCTCGATCCCGGCGGTGGACGGCCGCAAGTTCCAGGAAGGCTTCCGGGCCGGCGAGCGCGTCGTTCAGCTCCTGCGCGAAGATGTCCGCCCGCGCGAGATGCTGACCCGCCGAGCCTTCGAAAACGCCATCTCGGTGGTCGTGGCGATGGGCGGTTCGACCAACGCGGTGCTCCACCTGCTCGCGATTGCGCGGGAGGCCAACGTGTCGCTGGATATCGACGACTTCGACGCGATCAGCCGCCGCACGCCGGTCATCGGCGACATGCAGCCTGGTGGCCGCTACACCATGCCCGACCTGGACGAGGCGGGCGGCCTCCCGATCGTCCTACGTCGGCTGGCGGAAGCCGGCCACTTCGACACAAGCGCGCGTAATGTCGCCGGTGGCACGTTCGCCGACCACATCGGCCCCGAGCGCTTCCCCGAGACGCCCGACCAGGACGTCATCCGCGACGTCGCCAACCCGCGCTACAGGGAAGGGGGCCTGGCGATCCTGCGCGGCAACCTGGCGCCAGAGGGCGCTGTGGTCAAGGTCGCAGGCGTGAAGAACACGGAGCTGACCGGTCCGGCCCGCATCTTCGACCAGGAGGAAGTGGCGTTCCAGGCGATCCTGCGGGGCGAAATCCAGGCCGGCGACGTGGTTGTTATTCGATTCGAGGGCCCCAAGGGTGGACCCGGCATGCGCGAAATGCTGGCGGTCACGGGCGCCCTGGTTGGCCAGGGCCACGGCGAGGACGTTGCACTCATCACGGACGGGCGCTTCAGCGGAGCCAGCCGCGGCTTCTGCATCGGCCACGTGGCCCCCGAGGCAATGGTCGGCGGCCCAATTGCCCTCCTCCGGGAGGGCGACCGCATCACCATCGACATCGCCAACCGCCGCCTATCCGTGGACCTTTCGGACGAGGAGCTTCAGGCGCGTCTGCGCTCCTGGACGGCGCCACCACCCAGGTATGACCATGGGGCGCTGGCAAAATACGCCAGGCTTGTGTCGTCAGCGTCAGTCGGGGCGGTCACCGGTTAGGTCGATCGCCTCTTCGTTGACTTGTCCATCGACGATCCGAAAGGTACGCACCCGCGGGGCGTGCTCGTCCATCAACGACACGATGAAGTAGAGCGATTCTGGGTAATGGGCCAGGCGGATGTCGGTCGCCGACGGGTAAGCCTGCGTGTGCGTGTGCGAGTGGTAGATGCCGAGGTGCTCCAGATCGGCGTCGTCGATCTCTCGGAAGATTCGAAGCAGGTCCAACGGCTCGATCTCGTAACGGACCGGGCTCTGCTCTTTGTTCCGGGCGCGGAACGAGCGTGTGATCCTCCCCTCTTCGCCTGCCAACAGCCCACAGGCCTCGTTCGGCCGCTCCGCCAGCGCATGGGCGATCATCTCGTCCTGGATGGTGCGCGGGAGCCTCACCACTGATCGGTCACGCCGCCAGGGCCCAGTCGAGGTCGGCCGATAGATCCTCGTGGTGTTCGATGCCGACCGATAGGCGAACCGATCCGGGGGTCGGCCACATCGCCGAGCCGACCTGACTGGCGTGGCTCATGCCAAGCAGGTCGGAGATCACTGACTCGACCCTCCCGAGCCCTTCATCGAGCGCGAACAGGTCGGTGCCCTGGATTATCGACCGCGCCGCGTCGCGCCAATCCCAAAGCTCGAAGCTGAGGATGCCGCCATGCCCGCTCTGCTGGCGCTCAGCCAGGGCGTGCTGCGGATGGCTCGCTAGCTCAGGGTGGTACACGCGGCTCACCTTCGGGTGCGACCCCAGCCACTCGGCAATCGCGAGAGCATTGGCGTGGTGGCATTCCATGAGCAGCGGCAGCGTCGGGATACGCCACAGCGGCACCCAGCAATCGAACGAGCTCGGCACCGCGCCGAGGACATCATGGACGTGGCCAATCCGCGCCGCCAACTCAGGGTAGCGCACGATCACGGCCCGCCCGTTACGGCATTGTGGCGTGTCAAGTACTTCGTTGTGCTCTCCACAACGAGGTCGATCCCGGCGTCAAGCGGGCGCTGGAAGAACGGCGAGTAGAAGCTGTTGTCGACGACCGTGAGAGCCTCATCATAGCCCCCGATCTCGGCCAGAGCAGCCAGGTCGACCACCTTCAAGTGTGGGTTCGTCGGGCTCTCGATCCAGCTCATTCGCGTGTTCCGCCGCATGGCCGTGCGGACCTGATCGACATCCGAGAGATCGACGAAGCGGCACGATACCTCATAGTTCGGCAGGATCTCGGTGAATAGGGGATAGGTATTGCCGTAGACGTCATCCGAAAGGAGGCGATGATCGCCCGTACGCAGGACCTGGGCGGCAGCGGCCGCCGCCTAACCATTCGAGAAGGCCGCGGCATGCGTACCACGTGCCAGCGACGCCAGCACCGCTTCCGGCGCGGCGCGCGTCGAACCGCCCCCGCGCGAGGAGCAGAATTGCCCTGCCCCATCGAGCGACGACCGGGCGGCGGCATCGGCCGAATGGATCGGCTGGACCAGCGCACCGCTTACGGGATCCGGCGCCTCTCCAGGGTGGATCGCACGGGTCTCGAAATGCCGCGTACCGCTCACCACATCACCTGGTGGCGGACCTCCTCGGCCGCGTGTGCCAATGGCTGCGTCCAGAGGTTCGTCGACAGGTATTTCCAGCCGCCATCCGCGAGAAGTAGCACGATCGTGCCACGCTCCATCGAGCGCGCAACCCGCAGGCCGACGTGCAGCACCGCGCCCGAGGAGAAGCCGGCGAAGATACCCTCGACGCGGGTCAGCTCGCGGGTCATCCTCAGCGCATCGTTGCCGGTCACCAGCAACTTACGGTCAAGCAGCTCCAGGTCGAGGATCGGCGGGACGAAACCGTCGCCCAGGTTGCGTAGGCCCTGGACCGCATCGGTCGGGTCGGGCTCGGCGGCAACCACCTGGACGCCCGGATTGTGCTCCTTCAGCCGTCGACCGGTGCCCATCAACGTTCCACCCGTTCCGAGCCCGGCGACGAACACGTCTACGTCTGGCAAGTCGCGGATGATCTCAGGACCGGTGGTCTCGTAGTGGGCGCGCGGATTGGCGGGATTGCCGTACTGATACAACATGTGGTACTTCGGATCGGCCGCCAGCTCCTGCGCACGACGGATCGCACCATTGCTGCCCGCTGCGCCGTCGGTAAATTCCACCTCGGCTCCGTACAGCTCGAGTAGCTTGCTTCGCTCAGGGCTGACGTTCTCAGGCATCACAGCCTTGACGCGGTAGCCCTTGCGGCGGCCAATCATCGCCAGGCCGATGCCAGTGTTGCCGCTCGTCGGCTCGAGCAGGATCTTGTCGGGTGTCAGAGCGCCAATCGCTTCGGCCTCCTCGATCATTGATCGGGCGATCCGATCCTTGACGCTGCCAGTTGGATTCTGCCCCTCCAACTTGGCGAACAGCCTGACACCCGCTCGCGGGCTGAACCCTCGCAGTTCGACGAGCGGGGTTTGCCCGATCGCCTCGACGATGTCGGCGTAGACGTTGGCGCCAGGTGGCGCGCTTGTGAGTACGGTCATGATCCCTCGCCCGAGCAGACCGCTGCGATCCCCACCCGCCGTGCCGTCACTCGCCAGCGAGGCGAGGGAGCCAAGATCGGATCGCGAGATCAACGCGGCCAGAGTATGCGACGACCCGGCTAACGAGCCCCGCCGGCCACAGCCGGCAAGACCGACACAACGTCGTCACTGGAAACCGGCGTTTGCAATCGGTTCAAGTAACGGATGTCCTCGTCGTTGACGTAGATGTTCACGAATTGGCGTAGCTGCCCTTCCTGATCGAATAGGCCCGCCCGGAAGCCCGGAAAGCGACGCCCTATGTCGTCAAGCACTTCGGCGACGCTGTCACCGTCACCCTGCACGACTTTGGCACCCTCAGTCTGCGGGCGCAACGGTGCCGGCACGCGGACGTCTACCATCTCACCTCTCCATCAAGCGGGGCTCAGCCACCCGTGGCGGCCATTGGTGCTCCGCAAAACACTTCGTAGTCGATCAACGCACGGATTGTCGGGTTGTCGCCGCAGAGCGGGCACTCGGGATCGCGTTGGAGCTTGATCTCGCGGAACTCCATCTCGAGAGAATCGTACAGCAGCCATCGCCCTACCAATGGATGGCCGAGGCCCAGGATCAACTTGATCGTTTCGGTCGCCTGAATCACCCCGATCATCCCGGGTAGGACGCCAAGGACCCCGGCCTCGGCGCAACTCGGGACCGCCCCGGGCGGCGGCGGCGACGGAAAGATGCAGCGGTAACATCCCTGACCGGGCATGAACACCGTCGCCTGGCCATCGAAGCGGAAGATCGCCCCGTCCACCAGGGGCTTGTTGAGAAGGTAGGCCGCGTCATTGACCAGGTACCGGGTAGCGAAGTTATCCGACCCATTGACCACGATGTCGTACTGATCCAGGATCTGCATCGCGTTCTCGGAGGTGAGTGCCTCAGTGTGGGGAACCACCGTGGTGTCCGGATTGATGTCCGCCAGGCGGTCTCGCGCCGACTCGACCTTCGGACGTCCGACGTTGGCGTGGCCATGGATGATCTGGCGGTGCAGGTTCGAGAGATCGACATCGTCGAAATCCACGACCCCAAGCGTTCCGACCCCTGCCGCTGCCAGGTACAGAGCCGCAGGTGAGCCCAGCCCGCCGGCCCCAATGAGCACCACCTTCGCGTTCAGCAGCTTGCGCTGGCCCACGCCCCCGATCTCCGGCAGAATGATGTGCCGACTGTAGCGAACTGCTTGCTGCGGCGTGAACCGCCCGCTTGCGGGCGAGGCGCCGTTGGTCTGACCGCCAGAGATGGCTGGAATGACCGCCACTTCGTCCTCCCTCTCAAGGATCGTTTCGAAACCCTGTAACTCGTCGATCGCCCTGTTGTTCACGTAAACGTTGACGAACCTGTGAAGATTCCCGTCCGCGTCGAACAACTCAGCCCCCAGGCCAGGGAACGCCTCATCCAACCACCCCAGGAGTGCTCCCACATCGGCGGCATCGCTCGCCAGGCGCGCACTCCCCTGTGTCAAGCGTCTCAACGAGGTCGGGATGTAGACGGTCGCCACTGCGTGCTCCCTAGAGATCCACACTGAGGTAGCGCTCGCCGGTGTCGCACAATACGGTGACCACCGTCTTGCCAGGCCCAAGCTCAAGCGCCACCCGCGTCGCGGCCAGCACATTGGCGCCGGACGAGATGCCGACCAATAAGCCTTCCTCGCGCGTCAGACGCGCCGTCATCGCGCTTGCCTCGTGGTCCTCCACGCCAACAATCCGGTCGACGACGGTCCGGTCGAGCACACCCGGCACGAAGCTGGCCCCGATTCCCTGGATGCCGTGCGGACGCGGGCGGCCACCCTGAAGCACCGGCGACCGGGTGGGCTCAACGGCGACAATGAGCACGGCGCCGAGCTGCTCTTTGAGCACAGCACCGACCCCGCTGATTGTCCCACCGGTCCCGACCCCCGCCACAAAGGCATCGATCTCGCCCGCGGTCTGCTGGATGATCTCCCGCGCTGTCGTTCGACGGTGGACTGCCGGATTGGCCGCGTTCTCGAACTGCTGGGGAATGAAGTAGTCTGGCCTCGAGCCCGCCAGCTCCTGAGCCGCGAAGACGGCGCCAGTCATGCCCTCGATCGCCGGCGTCAGATGTAGCTCGGCCCCAAAGCGTGCCAGCAGCTGCCGCCGCTCCACGCTCATGTCCTCCGGCATCGTCAGTATGAGCCGGTAGCCGCGGGCCGCGGCAACCATCGCCAGACCAATTCCAGTGTTACCACTGGTCGGCTCGACGATCGTCGCGCCCGGTCGTAGGCGTCCCTCCTGCTCGGCCTGGTCGATCATCGCCAATGCTATGCGATCCTTGACGCTCCCTCCCGGATTCAGCGATTCCACCTTCGCCAGCACGCGCGCCCCGGTCGCCGCGGCCACTCGATTCAAGCGAACCAGCGGCGTGTCGCCGATGAGGTCGAGCACGGAATCAGCCACCTGTGGTTGCGTCGTCAGCATCGAGCTTTGGGCTTGGGGTGCATGCCGCGCCTATTCCTTCCCACGCTCTGGTACACGCGCGCCGCCCGCCAGTCCTACTGCCGGGTGGTCCGCGCAGCGCGCCAGTTCTAGATGTGGTACATGACGCGCTGCGCGCGCGCCCGATGACGACGAACCAGCGAGTCGATCGTGGTCGAGGCCAGAACGCGGTGGGCAGCTTCGGCGACGTCCTGCCAGACCTCGCGGGTAATCGCCCCGCTCGCCGCGGAGTCCACGCGCCCATCAGCTTCCCCGAGGCAGTCGAGCGACAGGAACGGCCCGTCCAGCGCACTGATCACGTCGGCGAAGCTTATCGCGGAAGGTTCGCGCGCCAGCTCGTGCCCGCCGCGCGGGCCTCGACTGCTACGGATCAGACCCGCCCGACGAAGGGTCGTCAGTAGCTGCTCCAGATATGCCTCAGGAATCGCCTCGCGGGCCGCGATGTCAGCGCTCTGGACCGGGCCCTCGCCATAGCGGCAAGCAAGATCGATAACGGCTCTTGCCCCGTAGTCGCTTCGCATCGATAGCTTCACGCTCGGATGAACCCCACTATTGTTGACCTGGCAGGTCAATATTGTAGCCATCGCCCTCCCGGGTGTCAACGAGACCGTAGCTCTGCTGACCCGCCGACGGGGGAGCTCCGTGGGTGACGGATGGCTAGGATCACCAGCCCTGCACATCCTCGAAGGCAAGGTCGCCCCAGGTAACTCCCTGGTACTCGACTTCGCGGGTCTGGCGGAGGAACTCGGCGATTGTACTCACCCCACGGACTCGGGTTGAGAAAACGACGTTCGGGCGACCAATACTTCGCGCGAGCACCGGCACAGATTGCCACGGCTCACTTCCTTCAGAAAAGAGTCGCGCGGCCCCGGCAGGGTCGCGAGCGGTCAGGTCTCCGGCCTCTCGCAGGGCTTCGACAAACGCCGCGAACAGCTCCGGTCGGGAGTGGCGAGCGGCCGGGGTGGTGAACGCGACTACGTACGGACTGGCCCCCCCGACGACTTCCGCCCCATCGATCAGTTTCCGAACAGAGGGCGAATCGAGGGCGTGAGCCGAGTACGGCGGGACCGTGACGTGTGCCGTGACGTCACGGCGTGCGAGCACGGCCAGCAACGCGGCTGTGGGGGCGCG
>JAUJPG010000062.1 GCA_030447245.1 Chloroflexota bacterium
CCCCCGACCTGCTCGGCCACGGCGAGTCGGCCAAGCCGCGCGGCGACTACTCGCTCGGCGCCTACGCGAGCGGGGTGCGCGACCTGATGATGATGCTCGGGATCGACAGCGCGACGTTCGTGGGCCACTCGCTGGGCGGCGGCGTGGCGATGCAGCTCGCCTACCAGTTCCCCGAGCGCTGCGAGCGGCTGGTGCTGGTGTCGAGCGGCGGGCTCGGGCGCGAGGTGTCGCCGCTGCTCCGGGCCGCGGCGCTGCCGGGCTCCGAGGTCGTGATCCCGCTGCTGGCCTCCGCGGGACTGCTGCGCGTCGGCGAGCGCCTGGCGGGCGCCTTCTCGCGCGTGGGGCTGCGCCCGGCCACCGACGTCGCCGAGGTGGCGCGTGGCCATGCCTCCCTGCACGACCCCGAGGCGCGCGCGGCGTTCCTGCACACGCTGCGCTCGATCATCGACCCGGGCGGCCAGCGCGTCGACGCGCGCGACCGTCTGTACTTGGCCTCCGAGGTGCCGACCCTGATCGTCTGGGGCCGCCGCGACCGGGTGATCCCGGTCGACCACGGCCGCGGCGCGGCGAAGCTCGTGCCAAACAGCCAGCTCGAGATCTTCGAGAACGCCGGCCACCACCCGCAGCTGGACGAGCCGGAGCGGTTCGTGGAGGTGCTGGAGGACTTCATCGACCGGACGGAGCCGGCGGAGCTCAAGACCGAGCAGATACGGGATCTGCTGCTTGCGGGCGACGAGGCGTCGCAGAGGAGGCGCAACGGTTCACCCAAGAGGCGCGTTTCGGTGGCGTCGGGCTCATAACCCGAAGGTCGCGGGTTCGAATCCCGCCCCCGCTACTCACCGAAAAGGCCCTGGAAACAGGGCCTTTCTTGACATGTGACGACCGTTGCCCAATCCCGCGCCGACGGTCCAATGACGGTCCAATAGCTCTTCCGTCTTGCTCGAGCGGCCAATGCACGGCTCCGACCGGGCCCGTCGGACTCGCGCGATCCGTCGAGTCCGCCGGCCAAACCGGGGCCCCGCATCGACAGCGCCTGGCCGCCGCCGCCGGGGGAGAACCGATGGCCGCCACTGGGGAGAAACCGATGGCCGTTGACATCCGCCGCGCTGCCGTGGGACGAGCTACTGGTGCTCGTCCGCGACTAAGCGCCGCCGCCTGCGCTCGCGCTCCCACCGCGGCCACGGCCGAATAGACCTGCGAGGTCAACGTCGTCACCGCGGCGTGAATCCCCCCAAGCAACAGAGAGGCCTACGCGGGGCTCTCGGCGCTTTCGTTGAAATCGACCCCAGAAGGGGCGTTCTGGTGTCGATTTCCAGGAGGCGTTCATGGGGCTGGCGGCCCGCCGGTTAGACGAGCAGCGATCGCCCGCGGTCGACGAGCTGCGCGCGGCGCGGGCGCGCGACGAGCTGGTGGCCGGCGCCTTTCTGCTGGGCCACCGGCGAGGCCAACGCGCGCGGCCTACCGCGCCGACCTGCAGGACTTCTTCGCCTTCTGTGACGGGCTCGCCGTCGCCGCGGCGGCGGCGAGCCGCGCGCACGTCGACGTCGAGCATCTGCGCGCCCTGGGCGCCAGCGAGGCCACCATCGCCCGCCGGCTGGCCTGCCTACAAGCGTTTTACGACCACTTGATCCACGAGGACCTTGAGCAGGTCGTCGGCGCATCGCTGCAGCGCCCGCAGCACAACCCCGTCGAGCGCGTCCAGCGCCCGGCGGTCGGCCGTGATAGCAAGCCTGGGGCTGGACCGCGACGGACGCCCACGTTGCCCAGCAGGTGGCTCGGCGCCAGGGCGCGCCGGCGCGTATCCCCAGAGGACAGGGGGGCGCTGTAGCGCGCGTCGCAAGCAGGACGTGGTCTTGTGACTGCTGCGGGCGAGATGTCTAGACGCGCGAGACCGGGCCGGCCGCGGGGACGATCGCCGGGCGGGCGTGCGGTCGATCAGGAGGGCACAAAGACGCGCTCGGGCCGAGCAGAGTTGTCGGCGACGGCACGCGAACCACCGCGTGTGCCCCAGCCGGGAGCTGCACGGTGGCGGTCAGCTGCACTGTTCCGCACGCACCGGCGACCGCGACCCGGCCGTGTAACTCCATGCGCACGGGGGCCGCGCCCACGGTGTGCGGCCGCCCGATCGCGCGTTGGCGACCGCCGAGTCGCAGATCCCACTCCGCGAGCCGTGCGAGGTCGGGCGCCAGCTCGATGACGAGCGTTGCGCTCAGACGAATTCCATCGAAGAGAGCCGATCGCCGAAGTCGGCGGAGAAGAACACGCCGCCGGTGGGCGCGTTGTCGATCGTGATCGTCCCGCCCCGGACGCCGGGCGACGCCGCGTGGAGGTCGTTGACCGCGGCGAACAGCTGATCGGTCGTTTTAAGGGTGAATTTCCCCTCGTCGGTTTTGCGGTCGCGAGCGTTGAAGCAGGCGACGCCGAAGTCCGGCGGCCCCACCAGGATCATCGAGCTGAACTCGTCCTCGGCCTCGGTGTCGTTCTCAAACCATCCGCGAACGATGAGATCGATGTCGTTCATGTTGTCGATGTTGTCCCGCGCGCTCAGGAAGATGACATGCGCGTGGGCCGAGATTGCGCTAAGCAGCTCATTCGCGCCAAGCACGAACGCGGCGAAGCCCGCCAGCTCGCTCAGACGCCCAGCCACGTCGCGGACAGACTCCACCCTCGAGCGCAGCAGGCCAAGCCCGCCCAGCGGCGAGTCAGTCGGCACAACGATCATGACGGCGCCATCGCCGCTGGCCGAAAAATTCGTGTGTAGGAAGAACGCGACGAAGGCGGGCACCGGGAGTGCGGGAACGAAGATGGGGATTGCCGGTAGATCGCGAGGTCCGACGCTGATGCCGCCGGCCGACAGCGACACGGTCGCGCTCAGGTGACGCGGGCGCGGCGCAGGCGGCGCGCCGGTTGTGAGCTTGGAGAGCTCGGGCTTGAGGAGCACCGACAGCTCCGGCCCTGTGGCCGAGCCGCTGATCGTGAACTCGCTCGTGGCAAGTTCCGCGCCCGGGGCGCCGCCTTCGTCTTCGAAGAGCCGCCACTGGACTTGAACGGTCACGGGCACCCTACCCTCAAGCGGCAGCGGCAGTTTACCCTTGAGCTGGGTCAGCAGTCCGCCCGTCCCCGGCAGGCTGACGAGCTCGCCGAGCGAGTTGGCAAGCGGCTTGGACCCCGTCGTCGCGCTGTTGAGCGCGGCGCTCGCGAAGTCTGGCTCCAGGTCCGAGGTTCCAAAGAGCACCTCCTTGGCGACCATGGTCAGGTCGACCTCACCGGTCACAGCGTCGGTGAGCTGCAGGTCCGAGAGCGGCGGCTGGAGCCGTACTCGCACTGGGTCGCCGACAGGTGGCGTGGTGCTACTCAACGGCGCGATGCTTAGCCCGTTCAGGATCTGCTGGAGCTGTTGCTGGATCGGCATCAGTTCGCCTTCCGCGTCGGTTCCGCCTGGTTCGGAAGCTCCTGTTCATCGTCGCCCTCCTCTTCGCGAGGTGGCTTCTCGCGAACCTTGAGCCGCTGGACGGAGACGTATATGTCCTCACCGGCCGAAAGCAGGTAGTCGCCCGGCTCGAGGTCGATGCCCTCGCGATTGGCAGGCGAGGTGTAATGCACCAGGATCTTGCCCGGCTCGAGCACCTCGAGCCGCCACCCGCCTGGATTCGGTTTGATCTCATGTCGGACCGGAATCTCAAGCTGCCGCAGCGACCGCTTGTTGATGAGAAGCCCAAAGGCGCCTCCGACCCCGTTCTGCTGATCACCGTCCGCCACAATCAATTCCTTTCGTCGGGCTGTGTACCGCTGCGTAACCTATGGCGCCGCGCGCTGTCCGTGCAAGATTTGCTGGAAAGCTCTCGCATCATCGGTAGCGTGGCCGTGCGACTCCTGCGAGCCCGGACTGGCGGACCTGCCGGTAGATGCCCCCGCCGTTGTTGTTCAGCTGGCCTTCGGAGGTGTTGCCACCGATGCACTCCAAGCGCCCTCCGCCGAGGTTGCGGATCACGATCTCGACGTGATCGACGAACTCACCGCCGGGCCAGTTGAAGAGGGCGAGGTCCCCAGGCTGGGCTTTGCTGACCGAGTACCACCCGCTGAACCCGTTGCGACGGGCCTTGGCGTCCGCGACGATGGCTGGCGTGTAGACGATGTTGCGCTTCGAGAACACGCAGCCGCCCGCCTTGTGCGCGCAGTAGCCGACGAACGCGCCACACCAGAAGAAGCCCGCGTACCCCAGGGCCCACTTCTGGCAGTCATCGATGATCCCCGGTCCGCGGTTCGACCCGGCGGGGCTCTCGGTGCGCCCCTCGAAGCGCAGGGCGTACTTAATGACCGCTTGGGCACCGCCGCGGGGCTCTAGGAGGTCGTCAAGGAGTTTGCGCCGCTCAGCGGCCCGCTCGAGCTGCGTCTCGTTGCGCTTGTCCGGATCGCGGATCACCTCCTGCTCTTGCTGCGAGAGCAGGTCGTCCTGCTTGTCCGTGCCCACGCCGAGCACGTAGGCCACCGATCTGTCCGGTGTCCATCGTGTCCGGGCCGAACACGTCGTCCACTTCCACGCGGTAGTCCGAGCCCCGCGCGTCGAGGCGGCGGTTGATCGCGCGCTGAAGCGCGCCGACGTCCTCGCCTCGCACATACGGAGTCGTTACGGCCAGGGGTCGCTGAACCGAGTCGCTCATCGCTACGTCCTTGTCGAGGGATTCGAACACGGGCTTGTCAGCACAACCCGATCTAAACCGATCGCGAAGCTTCTCTCTCTTAGGGGGCTAGCTCCCGTTCGGTGGTAGTGCTAGCCCTACGGCGCAGCGCCCGTTGATGCGGGCCGCGTCCGTCTCAGGGGAAGAGCGTGACCAACGAGGACCGGGGGGGCTGACTGGCGGTCCGCCCGCCAAACCTCGTAGAACTACGCGCTGCTCGCCAGATCCATGATCACGGGGCAGTGGTCTGAGGCCTTTGGGTTGTCGCGGCCGACTCCTACGAAGCGCTCACCCTGATAGCGCTCGGCGCGTAGGGGCATTCCCTTGCGCATGATCTCCGGGATGCGCGGGTTGGCCTCGGCCAGGGAACGGGACAACAGCAGGTAGTCGAGCTGGCGGTAGGCGCGGCCCTTCGACCAGAAGTGCGTCCAGCGCTCTTCCTCGGGCAGGCGCTCGACGACGTTCTCGACCGCTTCCCAGCCGACCAGCTCGGCGAGGCTGGTCGTTCCTTGTTCGTCTTCCTCCAAGTAGTCGTTGAAGTCGCCCAGGATGGCGAAGGGATGCTCGCCGGGGTCAGAGCCAAAGCGCGCGGTGATGAGCTCCCGGACGGCCTGAGCTTGGCGCACGCGCTTGCTGTGGGTCTTGTCGCGCCCCCCGACCATCGACTTGAAGTGGTTGACGAAGAGCGTCAGCGAGCTTCCCTCGGGGAGCTCCACGTCGACCTCCAGGCAGTCGCGCGAAAAGAGCGTCGAGGTTCTCGTCTCGGGGTCGAGCAGGTGCTGGTGAGAGCGCATGCGGGTGATCGGCAGCTTGCTGAGCACGGCGACGTCGATCAGGCGCGGGTCGTTGCCGTCGATGCCCGCGACGAAGGGGTAGGCCTTGCGCCCGCCGAGGGCGCCGGCGCGGAAGTGTTTGAGCGTGTCGACCGACTCGACCTCCTGCAGCGCGAGCACGTCGGCCTCAAGCTCGCGGATGGCCATGCCCGTGAGGGCCTTCTCGTCAACCGAGAGCTCGTGGAAGCGCGTCTGGTCGACCTTCCAGCCGCTCTTGTTGGCCTCGGCAGGCTCGACCCCCTCGCGGAACTTCCACCTGGCAAACAGGTTCTCGACGTTGAAGGTTGCGAGGCGCAAGGCGGCTGCGGAGTTTGAACTGGCTGCTTCTGGCCCCGCGCATCCTAAGCGACGGACCGGGTCGTTCAGGCGCTGGCGGCTGGTGCTCGGGGAAGTGGCGCTGAGGCGACCGCGAGCGGCCCTCCGGCGTAGCATCCGCTGCAGCGCTCATGAGCACGCTCTCGCCCACGGCGCCCTCCGAGTCCGCCCCGGCGGTGGAGCGCCGTGACAGCGTCAGTCCGCTGGAGCTCTTCTTCGACCTCGTGTTCGTGTTCGCGATCACCCAGGTCACCGCCTTCATGGCCGACGACCCGACGTGGGGAGGGCTGCTACGCGGGCTGCTGGTGCTCGCCGTGGTCTGGTGGGCCTGGGCGGCCTACGCGTGGCTGACCAACCAGGTCGACGTCGACGACGGCGTCGTGCGCCTGGCCATGTTCGCGGCCATGGGCGCCATGCTGGTGACGGCCCTGGCCGTGCCGGGCGCCTTCGGCGACAACGCGATGCTGTTCGCGCTGGCCTACCTCCTGGTCCGCGTGCTGCACATCCTGCTCTTCGCCCAACGCTCAGAGGAGCTGGCGGTCCGCGACGCGGCACGGGCGCTCGCTCCCACCGCGATCCTCGCCCCGGCGCTGCTCATCGGGGCAGCCTTCTTCGACGGTCCCGCCCAGGGCGCCATCTGGGCCGTCGCGCTGCAGCTGGACTACGGCTCCGCCGGCTTGCGCGGGATCGCAGGGTGGCACCTCTCACCCGGGCATTTCGCCGAGCGCCATGGGCTGGTCATGATCATCGCCCTGGGTGAGTCGATCGTGGCCATCGGCGTCGGCGCCGCCGGCCTCGAGCTCGGCCCCGGCGAGATCCTCGCCGCCGCGCTGGGCGTCGCCATCGCCGCCGCGCTGTGGTGGGCCTACTTCGACGTCGTGGCGATCGTGGCCGAGCGCAAGCTGCGCGAGGCCGCTCGGGGCCGGGCGCAGAACACCATGGCGCGCGACTCCTACAGCTACCTGCACCTGCCGATGATCGCGGGCATCGTGCTGCTCGCGCTGGGAGCCAAGAAGACGCTCGGCGACGTGGAGGAGCCGCTGAAGGTGGTGCCCGCCGTCGCCTTGTGCGGCGGGGTCGCGCTCTACCTCCTGGCCCACGTCGCCTTCCGCCTGCGCAATGTCCGCACCTTCAACCGCCACCGGCTGGTGGCCGCCATCGTCTGCCTGGCGTTCATCCCGCTGGCCACGCAGGTCCCTGCACTCGCCGCTCTGGCCACCATCGCAGTGGTCTGCGCTGCGCTCATCGCCTACGAGCTCATCCGTTTCGGCGAGGCGCGCGCCCGGGTGCGCGTGGGCGGCTGAAGGTCGCGGATCGGTCGTGGTGGATGAGCTAGGACGAGCCTGGGCTGTCTGCAGCGGGGGTTGCGACCTGGATGTTGAAGTGCCCTGTTTCCAGGGTCGACCACAGTCGTAGCCAGAGCATCAGGTACATCTCCGTGCCTCGCGCGGCCGTGATGTCGCCGAGGTCGACCGAGTGCTGCGGATCCCACCCGAACGCTGTCAGGAGCGCGACGACCTCCTCCTTGGCCCCCGGGTCGTCGCCGCAGACGAAGATGCTGTGTGGCCCGCGCACGAGCGCGGGATCGCTCATCACCGCGGCGTTGACGGTGTTGAGGGTCTTGACGACGCGTGCGGCGGGGAACTCGCGCTGGATGCGTTCGCCCAGGCTGTCGGTGTTGCATACGGCGAGGGTGGGCGGACCGTCGCCGAACGCGAGCGGGTTGGCCACGTCGATGAGGACCTTTCGGCGAGCTGGTCGGGCCCGGCAGCGGTGAGGGCATCGAGCGACGCCTGGCCGGCGGTGGCGTTGACGACGACGGCTCCGAAGCGCGCGGCGTCGGCGAAGGATCCTTCGCTCGCGGCCGTCCCGGCGGCCTTGGCCCACGCCGCGGCCTTCTCGTTGCCGGCGCGTCGCGCGCCCATCATCACTTCGTGGCCGAGGGCCACGAGTTTGCCGGCGATGGCCTGACCCACCATCCCGGTGCCGAGCACGCCGAAACGCGTGGCGCTCACCACGGGATCGGCTCGCGGTCCTTGAAGAAGCCGCCGGTGGGGCCATCGGCGGGGAGGGTGGCGAGCCACACCGCGGTGTCGGCGCCCTCCTGCACCGACCGCGGCGCGCCGGCGCCTCCCATGTCGGTCTTCACCCAGCCCGGGTTGAGGGCGTTGACCAGGACGCCCGCCTCGCGCTCCTCACCGGCGAGGATCCGCGTGAGCGCGTTGAGCGCGGTCTTCGACACCCGGTAGCCCGCGGCGCCGACACCCATCTCGGTGAGCTGGCCCATGCCGCTGGACAGGTTGACGATCCGCGGGCCGGCGCTCCGTCGCAGGAGCCCCAGCAGCGCCTGGCTCAACCTCCAGGCGCCGAAGAGGTTGGTCTCCAGCGTGCTCCTGACGTCATCGAGGTCGATATCGGAGGCCTGGCGGCCGGTGACGCCGGTGATCCCCGCGTTGTTGACGAGCACGTCGAGCCGACCCGGGTCCGCCTCCACGCCATCGCGCACTCGCTCCACGCTCGCCTGGTCTGTGACGTCGAGCTGCGCCCCTTTCGCGTCGCACCCCTCCGCGACCAGCCCGGCCGCCTCCCGCTCGGCGGCGTCCAGATCGCGGGCCGTGACGATCACGTGGTGTCCGCGCCGGGCGAGCTGGCCGGCGATCTCGCGGCCGATCCCTCGGGCAGAGCCGCTCACAAGAGCGACGCGCGGCTCACTGGTCATGCTGCTCCCATCTGGTCGGCCGCGGGATCGATGCTCAGCTCCATGAGGAACTGCAGCTCGTCGCCGGGCAGGTATCGCTTGACCTGCTCGACCACCGCCTTCTTCGCGGCGTCCGGCCGGCTGAAGTCGGCCTGCTCGACGGCGTTGACGAAGGTCTTGACATAGCCGCGCTGCCAGTCGAGCAGCTCGGGTGACGTGGGCTCGCCGTGTCCCACGTAGAAGGTGGCATCCGTGGGGAACTCGGCCTCCAGCCGATCGATGGTGGACAGCCACCGCTCGTAGTGGCCATCGGCCAGATAGGCGTGCATGTGGTTGTAGACCTGATCGCCGAGAAAGACCGTGCGGGCGTCGTCGCCCAGCAGCCACAGGCTGTCGTACGGGGACTCGCTCGGACCGATGTCCATCACCGTGAAGCGCGCCCCGTCGAAGGTCACCGTGGCCCCGTCGGCCACGGTCTGGTTGGGGAACGTCCGCCTCGTCGCCCACTCGTCGCCGAACATCGGACGCAAGATCTGCTCCTTGACCTCGTCGTCGCGGCGGACCGTGTCGTTGACCCCGGAGACGGCGATGATCGGCACGTCGTCGGAGGCGACCAGCTCGGTCAGGCCGCCGTAGTGGTCGGGGTGCGAGTGCGTGAGCAGGACCGCCAGCAGCGGCTTGCCCAGACCCTCGACCCGCCGGCGCAGGGCCTGGCTGTCGGAGACAGTCAGGGTGCTATCCACCGCGACCACCCCACCGCCCGTCTCCACGAGATAGGCGTTGACCAGCGCCCCGCCCGGGCCGGCCGCGTGTCGGTGAATCACAGGTTCGCCAGCTTCGCCAGCCATTCGGCACCTCACGTGATCGTGGCCAGACCCGCAACCACTTGCGCGGCACGGGCAGAACGGCGAAGCTACCGAGGCAGGCTCCAAGGGACAAGTAGGCACTATTTAGTGCCCAAGGAACCGATGGATACCGATCTCACCACGCAACCCAACGTGCTCGACCAGGCCTGCGAGTCCCGGCAGGCGCTCGACCGCATCGCGGACAAGTGGACCGCTCTGGTCGTGTACTCCCTTGTCCGCGGAAGTCGCCGCCACGGGCAGCTGCGCCGTGAGATCCAGGGCATCTCGCAAAAGATGCTCACCCAGACGCTGCGCAGCATGGAGCGCGACGGCCTCATCAATCGTCGGGTCATCGATCGAGTGCCGCCTCACGTCGAGTACACGCTGACGCCGCTCGGCATGACGCTCACTGAGCCGCTCACCGCGATCTGCCGCTGGGCCATGGACCACCTACCCGAGGTCCAGGCCGCACGCGAGGAGTTCGACAGCTAAACCGCGCTGTGCCTGGTCGCGGTGCTCGATCGCTGATCGCGATCGTTCACGGGCGCGGCGACGGCTCGGAGCGCTGGACGTGGTGGACCTGCGCTCCCTGTCGCCCGACCGCGCGCTGGACGAACTGCAAGCGCTGCCCGGCATACAGCATGCGCCCAGGCGCAACGCGCTTGAGTGACGCTCCCCCCGGCGCCTCGCTTTCGCAGGCGATCCCGTCGCCGTCGCGATCGCGCGGATCGCCGGGGGGACGGGGAAGTCGGTGATGCCGATCTCTGAGCACGTCCCCGACGACACGCTCCCACCGCCGCCGCTCGACCCTCCACCGCTGGAATCGTCGTCTTGGCTGCCCGGGGTCGGCTCGCGGTCGGTGGAGCACCCCGCCCATCGTCCGCGGAGCTCGGCGCGCGCGTCTGCCTCAGCTTCGGCGATGCGCTCGGCGTAGCGGTCGTTGGGCGCGATGGTGAGCTCCTCGCCCCAACCGGCCTGGGCGATGTCGAGGTTGACCAGTTGCCCATCGCGGAAGATGTCCAGCAGCGCCCGGTCGTAGCGGTCGGTGTGCTCCTGCTGGTA
>JAUJPG010000016.1:0-37620 GCA_030447245.1 Chloroflexota bacterium
CGTCGGCCAGCTGCGCCGGCGGCGAGAGGTACCCGGCCCCGCCGGCCGCGCCCCGTACCTCCCAGCGTAACTCCCAGGCCCGGCGGCCGCCGGCGGCACGAAGAAGCCCCCCGCTCCAGATGGAGCGGGGGGCTTCTCGCCGGTCGGGCCGAGAGGATTTGAACCTCCGACCACCTGACCCCCAGTCAGGTGCGCTGCCAGACTGCGCTACGGCCCGAAGATCTGGCTGGTGCTGAACGGCAGTATAGCGGTCCCGCCAGGGGCGCTTCAACTGCTCTCGTCGGCGCCCTGGGTCGCCGATGCAATCATGCGCCGTCGCACACCCTACTGAGCGCGCCTGACCTATCTGGAACGCGGGCCCGTCCCTCGCCGTGCTCCGCATCCGCGGTAGGTTGGGGCTGGTGGCCGTGCCTGCCAAGGCGCGCCTTCTCCAAGACTACCTCAGCCGGGTTCTCGGTGTTGTCCGAGTGGACGGCGGACAGGACGGGTTGATGATGGACTCTATACTGCGAGAACTCGGTCACACGGTCCGCCGAGTCCCGCGGCCGGACGCGCCAAACGAGCGCCGACATGGAGGAGGAAGAGATGGCCCCGCCGACGCTCCGTCAGCAACTCGCTGCAAGGCGCTGTGTCCTCGTCCCAGGTGTGTACGACTGCGTCTCGGCGAAGATTGCTGAGGCCAGCGGCTTCGCCGCGGTCGCGATCTCTGGCTACTGCGTGGAGGCCTCGCTGCTCGGTCAGCCAGATCTCGGATTCACGAGCCTGACAGACGTCGTGCTGGTCGCCGACCGAATCTCCGCCGCCGTCTCGGTCCCGGTTATCTGCGACGCCGACACCGGCTACGGCGGGGTCAACAACGTTTGGGAGACGATCAGGCGCCTGGAAAAGGCCGGAGTCCAGGGCGTCCACATCGAAGACCAGGCCAGCCCGAAGCGGTGCGGCGGCTTTGCCGGCCGGACGGTCATCTCGAACGAGGAGATGGTCGCCAAGATCCAGGCCGCCGCCGACGCCCGGCGCGATCCGGAGTTCGTGCTGATCGCCCGGACCGACGCGCGGGAGTCCTTCGGGGTGGACGAGGTGATCCGCCGCCTGAACGCCTACCTTGACGCGGGCGCGGACGCGGCGATGCTTGCCGAGGACTACACGCCCGAGGAGATCCAGCGCGTCGCAGCCGCCGTCGAGGGGCCGCTCGCGATCTGCGCTGGCGTGCCGGGCTGGTCCGCGTCCTTCGAGCTGCGCGAGAGCTACGAGACCTGGGGCGTCGCGCTGGTCCTGTATCCGTTCAGCTCGCTCTACCCGGCCGTCAAGGCGATGCAGACGTTCTACGACCGGATGGCGACAGACGCGGGTGTAACCGCCGAACACGCCACGGACGCACTGGTCGACTTCGCGGGCTTCGGTCAGTTTATCGGCGTCGACGCCTGGCTCGAGCGAGAGGAACGCTTCGCTGGTGGGATTCCCGCCGGGCCGGGCATCCGGCGATCCTAGATCTCCGCATGCCCATGAGGTCCCGCGCGTCGCCAGACTTAGTCACCAGCCTCCAGAACCCGGCCGTCAAGCAGATCCGTGCGCTGAGCGAGCGCAAGGCCCGCGAGGAGACCGGGCTCTTCTTCATCGACGGAGTCCGGATGGTGACCGAGGCCGCCCACGCCGAGGCTGACGTTGAACTGGTCGTCGCCGCGCCGGAGCTGCTGACCGACCCGCGCGGGCAGGACGTCGCCCGAGAGCTGGTGCGGCGCGGTGCGCGCCGCGTGGACGTGACGGCGAGCGTCATGCTGGGCATCTCGCGCCGCGCCAACCCGAAAGGTCTGGTCGCCGTCGTACACCAGCGCTGGATCTCGATCGACGACCTGGTCCTTGGACCAGACCGATTCGCGCTGGCCCTCGCCGGGATCGCCGACCCGGGCAACCTCGGGACGATCCTGCGCACCTGCGACGCCGCTGGCGCGTCCGCCGTCCTGCTGCTGGGTTCGGCCACAGATCCCCACCACCCGACCGCGCTCAGCGCCAGCACCGGCGCGATCTTCTCGCAGTCGTTGGTCAGGACCACCTTGCACCACTTCACCGCCTGGACCCGCGAGCGCGGCTACGCGGTGGTTGGCTCCGCCCCTGACGCCGATCGCGACTACCGCGCCGCTCCGTACGCTCGCCCGCTGGTGTTGCTCATGGGCAACGAGAGCGTCGGCTTGTCCGAGGCGGAACGCGCTGCCTGCGACCTGCTCGTTCGCATCCCGATGGCAGGCCGCGTCGAATCGCTCAATCTCGCCGTCGCGACTGGGCTGCTCCTGTACGAGCTCTTCGACCGGGTCAGGACACACCGGTAGCCCTGGGGAGCGCCGGCCCCCGGCGCGCGGCCGGCGCAGGCGCCACGGGTCGAGCCGCCGGCACGTGCGTCCTGCGCTGCCCCTTGAGGCGGCGTCCCAGACGCGCCAGGCCGTTCTTGGCGTCGTCCAGAATGCTGTAGACCGCCGGTACGAGCAGTAGCGTCAAGATCGTGGAGCTGATGATGCCCCCCATCAGCACGACGGCAAGCGGCGCCCGTGACTCGCCACCCTCCTCGAGCTTGAGAGCCAACGGCAGCATCGCGAAGACGATCGTGCACGAGGTCATGATGATCGGCCGCAGGCGGGCGTAGCCCGCCTCGAGAATCGCTTCCGTCCGGCCAAGGCCGCGCGCGCGTAGTTGGTCGGTGAAGTCGATCAACAGAATACCGTTCTTGCCGGCCAGGCCCATCAACATGATCATCCCGATCATCGAGAAGATATTGAAGGTGTTGCCGGTCACATACAGCCCGAGGAACGCTCCGACGAGCGCGACGGGCAGGCTGAACATGATGGCAAACGGCGTCAGCCAGGACTCGTACAGGGCGACCATCAGCATGTACACCAGGATCACTGAGAGGCCTAGCGCCTGGAGGATCGTGGCGAACGCCTGCTCCTGCTGCTGCACCTGGCCAGCGTACTGGATGCGGTAGCCCTCCGGCGTCGCGATCTGGTTGGTCTGGGCGCGCATGTCCCGCGTCACGTCGCCCAATGATCTCCCCTGGACGTTCGCAGTCACGGTGATTACGCGCTGGCGGTCGGTCCGCTGGATCCGCGCCGGTCCGGCGTCGTTGACCAGCGTCGCGACCTGGTCCAACCGCACGATGTTGCCACTCGCTCCTTGCAGCGGAACCGCCCCGAGCTGCGCCGGCGAGGCCCGCTGGGCGTCCGTGCCGATCACGCGCACGTCGATCTGATTCTGGCCGTCGGACCGCAGCTGGGTCGCTACTGTGCCACCAACCATCGTCCGCAGGGTGGAACCAACCAGCTCGGCGGTCACGCGCGCGTCAGCCAGCCGCTCCCGATTGACGATCGCGCGAACTTCGGGGTCGCGCTGCTGGCTGTCGTTCTGGACGCCGATCGTGCCGGGTGTGTTGCGCGCCGCCTCTTCAACCTGGCTTGCTAGCTGGGTCAACCGCTCGAAATCGTCACCCAGAAGTCGGACCTGTACCGAGCCGCCACCACCCCCGCCGGCCAGGGGGTTGTTCGGCGGGTTCGCCCGCAATTGGGCGCCGGGGAAGCGGGGTAGAACCTGGTTCACGTGACGGACGATGTCGAACACCGTGCGCTCGCGATGCGCCTTCTCCACCAGCTGGACCGAGATACTGGCGCTCCGCGAGCTACTCGAGCCGCCGCCGAAGCCGCCGCCCGACCCGACCGTGGCGAAGACCCCTTCGATCTCCGGAATGCGCGCCAGCGCCTGCTCGACCTGCTTGACCACCGCGTCCGTGCCCGCCAGCGATGTGCCGGTCGGCAGCGTCACGCTCACCGTGAACAGGCCGTCATCCTCCGAAGGCGCATACTCTGAGCCGATCAAGTTGTAGTGCAGCAGCGAGTAGGCGCCGGCGAGCGACCCGAAGCTCAGCAGCACCACAAGCCAGCGCACCCTCAGACCAATCCGAAGCAGGCCCCGGTACGCCCGCGCGATGACCCCGTAGCCGCGGTCCCAGACCCGCCCGAAGGCCGCCAGCGGCCCGCGGCCCCGCCCCTCGTGCACCGACAGCCAGCGCGAGGCCAGCATCGGCGTCAGCGTGAACGACACAAACAACGACAGCAGCGTGCATGCCGCGATCGTGATCCCGAACTCCTTGAAAAGTCGGCCGATGTTGCCGCTCATGAACGAGACCGGCAGAAAGACGACCACGTCGACAAGCGTGATCGCGATCGCCGCCAGGCCGATCTCGGATCGCCCCGTCAGCGCCGCCGCCCGCGGCTCCTCACCCAGCTCGATGTGGCGATTGATGTTCTCGAGGACGACGATCGAGTCGTCCACCAGGATGCCAATCGTCAACGCCAGGGCCATGAGCGAGATGATGTTCAGGCTGAAGCCGGCGAAGTAGATGACCAGGAACGTCGAGATCAAACACGTCGGGATGGCCAGCAAGACGATGAACGTGTTGCGCCACGCGTGGAGGAAGAGCAGTAGCACGATGCCGGTGAGAATGATGCCGATGAACAGGTCGTTATTCACCGCCTGGAGCGAGCGCCGAGTGAAGATCGACGCATCGCTGGTGACGGCCATCTGCACGTCACCGGGCAGCGTTGGCTGGAGCTGCGCGAGGGTGGCCTTGATCGCCTCGCCAACGGCCACTCCGTTCGCATCCGCCTGCTTGGTGACGCTGAAGCCCACCGCGTCCTGGCCGTTATAGCGCTGGATGCGGGTTTGCTCGGCGAAGGTGTCCGTCACCGTCGCCACGTCCCGCAAGCGGACAACCGTCGGCGTAATCTGAACCTGGAGGTTGCGCAGGTCGTCCAGTGTGCGGAACTGGCTGGAGGAGCGCACGGCGACCGATGTGGTGCCCTCGGTCAGGCGGCCGGAGGGCGTCGAGACGTTCTCTCGGGTCAAGGCGTTCTGGACCGACTGGACCGTCAGGCTGTACGCCCGCAAGCGGTCGGGATCGACCTTGACCTGGATCTCACGCCGCAGGCCGCCACTGATCGTCACGTCGGCCACGCCCGCGACCGACTGCAGCCGCGGCAGCACGTCGTCCTCGGCCAGCGAGTACAGGTCGACCAGCGAGCGCCGACCGGACATGGCGATGTTCATCACCGGTATGGCCTGGATGTCGGCCTTCGTCACCGTCGGAGCGTTGACGTCGTCAGGCAGCCGCGCCCGTACCGCGGCAATCCGGCGCTCGACGTCGAGCGCTGCCTAATTCGTGTCCGTCCCCTCGACGAAGCGGACGTTCAGGTTTGCGAACCCTTCGGACGACGTCGAGGTGATCGATTCGATGCCAGGCAACCCGGCCACCGTGTTTTCGAGCGGCTTGGCGACCAGCTCTTCCACGTCCGTCGGCGACGCGCCCGGGTAGGCGACCGAGACGAAGACGGCCGGAAAACTGATGTTGGGAAAACGATCAACCTTGAGCCGCGTGTAGGCGACGCCGCCCATCAGGACCAGACTGACGATGAACATCAGGACGGCCAGGGGCCGCGTGATCGCCAGGCGGGTCAGGCCCATCGTCTCCTCCAAGTGCCGGACAGCTACTACCGCGGGTCGTCGCGGAAAACGCCGCTGGACCCCACCGTGCTGGATTCTGCCCGAGCCCTGCTGCCCGCGCAAGCGAATTGGGCGAACTGTGAAGAAGCGTTTACGAGATCGACAGCTGAACGGACATCGGGCGAAGGTCCCACAGGTGTACGATCCCGGTGTCGTGCTCGCCCTACGCCTGGCCCTCGGATTACTCGCCGCGTGCGGATTCGCCGCGCTGGTCGGCCCGCTGGTCGAATCGCGCCATCGACAACCGGAAGTGAGCGTGCGCGCCTATCTCGAAGCCGTCGAACGCGGCAATCTCGCCGGAGCGCTCGAAACGATCGCCCCCGAGGCGCGCGCCGAGAGTGTCGAACGCGTCGCCAACCAGCTCGGCAACCGCTACCGTGTCGACGTCGTCGCACTCGCGACACCGTCGCTGTTGGCCCGCGCTAGCGGCGCACCCGACACCACCGCGCGCACTACCATCCTGGCCGAGGTCGAGCCGCGCGCTGGCGAGCGCTGGAAGAGTACCAGCGTTGTCACCCTGCTTCGCCTCGACAATCGCTGGTACCTCGCCGAGCCACCCTTCGCGTGACCTTCCAGCAGCTACTCCTCTCCTCGTCCCACCGGCTCCATCTCTCACCTGCCACTGCCGTGCACGACGACCCCGGAGCAACGACCGCGATATGGCACCATCCAGGTTGCCGCGGCGTGTGCTACGCTAGGGCCGGCTAGTCTAGCGCCGGCGGAGGCCATGGCCAGAGTCCAAACCGCCGCGGCCGGGCGACTCGACGCCAGGGCGCGAGGCCGAAAGCGGGCGCGCGCCGTCCGTGACCTCGGCGAGGGGCTGCTGTACCTCGCCCCGTCGCTCTTCTTGTTCGCCGTCTTCGTCTTCATCCCGCTTGGGCGTACGGTCTATCTCAGTCTCTTCTACACCAGCCCGATCGGCGCGCCCAGAGAGTTTGCCGGCTTCGATCACTACGTAGATCTGGTCACCAACCCGGCCTTTCGGCGCAGCCTTGGCACCACCTTCCTGTTCGTCCTCTACACGGTGCCTGGCAGTATCGTCATCGCCCTCGGACTGGCCGTGCTTGCCAACCGCCGACTGCGCGGAATCAACGTCTTCCGTACGCTCTTCAGCTCGACGATCGCGGTCTCGCTGGCAGTCGCGGCGACGATCTGGGCGCTCATGCTCAACCCGAGCATCGGCTTGTTCAACTATGTGCTCAGCTTGGTCGGCGTTCGCGGCCCTGCCTGGTTGACTGACCCGACCGCCGCGCTCATATCGGTCTCGCTTGTGACCATCTGGGCGGCTCTCGGCTTCAACACCATCGTCCTGCTGGCGGGCCTGCAGGGCATCCCCGAGGAGCTGTATGAGAGCGCAAAGATTGACGGCGCCGCCGGCCTGGGTATCTTCCGCAACATCACCCTTCCGATGTTGTCGCCATCGTTGTTCTTCCTCCTGGTCGTCAACGTCATCCAGGTGTTCCAGGCGTTCACCCAGGTCCACGCCCTCACCCGCGGCGGCCCGGTGGAGGCCACCAACGTGCTCGTCTACAGCATCTACCTGGACGCCTTCGTCAACTTTCAGTTCGGCTACGCCAGCGCTCAAGCCCTGGTGCTGTTCGCCGTCATCCTGACGTTGACCCTCGTCCAGTTCCGCGTTATCGAGCGACGGGTCCACTATCAATGAGTGCCATGCCGGCACCCCGCTCGGCCGAGCTCGGCGGCGCTGGCCCGACCTCGCTGGTCCGCACGCTGGGGCTCTACGTGCTACTCGCGGTCGCGGCACTGGCGGTCGCCTTCCCACTGCTGATCGCGTTCAGTTACAGCTTCATGGCCGAGTCCCAGATCGCTTCGTTCCCACCGCCGATCCTGCCAACTCGACCGACGCTCGCTAACTTTCAGGAGGTGGTCGAGCGGGCGTTGAGACCCAACTCGCCGTTGCCGATCTTCCACTACCTGCTCAACAGCTTCGTCGTCTCCACCGCTGTCGTCGCCGGGCAGCTCGTTACCGCCAGTCTGGCAGCGTATGCCTTCGCCTTCTTCGCGTTTCCCGGCAAGAACCTTCTCTTCCTCGTCTTCCTGGCTACCCTGATGGTTCCCTGGGAGGCGACGATCGTCCCGAACTACATCACCGTGCGCGACTTGAACTGGCTGGACACCTACCAGGGGTTGGCCGTGCCGTTCATGGCCACCGGCTTCGGCACATTCCTGCTGCGCCAGAGTTTCCTCCAGCTTCCGGGAGAGCTGTATGACGCGGCGGTCGTCGACGGCGCCGGCAAGTTCCGCTTCCTGTGGCAGATAGTCCTGCCGCTCAGCCGACCAGCCCTCGGCACACTGGCCGTCTACAGTTTCCTGGCGACCTGGAACCAGTACTTCTGGCCACTGCTCGTCACCAACCAGCCGCTAATGCGGACGGTCCAGGTCGGCATCGTGCAGCTCAAATTCGAGGAATCGACCCGCTGGGGTCTGGTGATGGCTGGCGTCGTCATCGTCGTCCTGCCGACCATCATCTTGCTCGTGCTCGGCCAGCGCCAGCTCGTGCGCGGTCTGACTGCCGGTGCGATCAAAGGTTGACGATCCCGGCCGCTTCGCGTTCAATGGTTGGGACCCACACCGATTCAGCCCGGGGAGGCATACCATGACTCTGCAGTCGATGCCACGGCGGCGCTTTTTGTTGACGGCGCTGGCCACGATGGCGGCCGCCGCATGCTCGCCGGCTCAGCCGCCAGCGGCGCCCCCCAAGACAGAACCGGCCAAGCCGGCGGCCGAAGTCAAGCCCACCACCGCCCCCGCCAAGCCAGCCGAATCGAAGCCGGCCGCCGATGCCAAACCGTCTGACCCCGCAAAGGCCGCCGCGGCGCCCGCCCAGAAGACGGCTGCCGCCGGCAAGATCACGTTCTGGCACGCGATGAGTGGCGTCAACGGCGAAGCCGTCAACAAGATGGTCGAGGGCTTCAACAAGAGCCAGGGCGACATCGCCGTCGAGCCGTCCTTCCAGGGCACCTACGACGATGCCCTCGCCAAGCTCAAGACCGCGCTCGCCTCGAACGCCGCGCCGGCCTTGATCCAGGTCTACGACATCGGCATCCGCTTCATGGTCGATAGCGGCGAGATCGTGCCGATGCAGGAGTTCATCGACGCCGAAAAGCTCGACATGTCGGACTTCGAGCAAAACGTCCTGGCGTATTACAAGCTGGACGACAAGCTCTACGGCATGCCGTTCAACACCAGCTCGTCGATCCTCTACTACGACAAGGACGCCTTCAAGGCGGCCGGACTTGACTCGAACAAGCCTCCCAGGACGTTCGACGAGGTCTCCGAGTACGCCCAGAAGCTCACCAAGAAGAGTGGCAACGAGGTCCAGCAGTACGGCTTCCACCAGGCGATCTACGGCTGGCTGTTCGAGCAGTACATGGCGGTCAGCGGCGAGTTGTACGTCGACCAGGGCAACGGTCGAGACGCAAGAGCGACCAGGGCGGTCTACAACAATGACAGGGGCAAGGCGATCCTGGACTGGTGGAAGGCCGGTGTGGACGGTGGTTACTTTGGCAACTTCGGGCGCGTCACCAACGACAACGCCGCCGCCTTCGACGCCCGCCGTAGCGTGATGTATTGCGAAAGCACCGCCCGCATGCGCGGCCACATCAACGCCAGCGAGGGGAAGGGCGAGCTGGGCACCGGCTTTTACCCGCGCCCCGCCGATGCCCCGGCGGAGGGTGGCAACATCATCGGCGGCGCCAGCGTCTATGCGCTCAAGAGCCGCTCGGCCGGCGAACAGCAGGCGGCCTGGGAGTTCGTGAAGTACAGCACCTCGGCGCCAGTGCAGGCCCAGTGGCAGGCAGACACCGGCTACTACCCGGTTCGCAAGGCGGCGTACAACGAGCCGGTCGCGAAGGAGTGGATCGCCAAGTATCCGCAGTTCAGCACCGCGGTCGACCAAATCCGCGCTGTTCCCCTCAACCGGATCACCCAGGGCGCGGTGTTCGGCGCTTTTCCGCAGGCGCGCCAGCGCATCGAGCAGGCCATCGAGGAAGTCTTGCTTGGCCAGTCAAGCAGCCAGGACGCGCTCAATCGAGCGGCCGAGGAGATCACCACCGCGATCGATCGCTACAACCGTTCGACTCGGTAGGCGGCGCAGTCCGAGTCCGCTCCACCAGGCGGCGGCGGCGCCCCAGATGATCGAGTGCTCAATGCGGGGCTGGGTAGGTCACCGCGTCAGCGCCTCCAGACGGGCAACAAGCTCGGCAAGGCGCGCCATGTGGTCAGGGCTGGCGGCGAGATTGCTGAGCTCGAAAGGGTCAGCGTCGAGGTCGTACAGCTCCTGTTCGCCATTCTCGTAGCGGAGGTACTTCCACCCGTCGACCCGCACTCCCTGAAATGCGATGTCGTCGTCGTTCGCCCAGAGCTCGAGCATCCCCTCGGTCCGCCAGGCCGATCGCGGGTCGGCCAAAAACGGTACTATGCTGACCCCGTCGATCACTTGGTCCGGAACGGCGCCAGCGAGTTCGGCCAGAGTCGGGGCTAGATCGATGTTCAGCATGAGCCGTTGGTCAATCCGCGGCGCTCCGAACTCCGACATGCGTCCCGGCGGAGGGGCGATCACCAGCGGAATCCGCACGCATTCCTCGTACCCGCACGTTTTCCCTTCGGCTAATCGATGCTCACCCAGGCTGAAGCCATTATCGGACATGAAGACGAACCACGTGCTGTCCAGTCGCCCGTCAGCCCGAAGGGTGTCGATCACCGATCCCACCGCCCGGTCGATTGCTTGCAGCGTCTCGATCTGGTGGCGCCGGAAGCGGTCGTGCGCCTGCTGCTGGTCGGGTGTGAGCAACGGCAGTCGCTGCACCCAGGCAGGTTTGTCGCTAACGTCCTCCTCGTTATAGGATGGGAGTCGCTGTGGGGGTAGATCGTCGAAAGTACCGCGATCCCGCTTGGCCGGTTTTGCCGGCGAGTGTGGCCCGTGGAACGATAGATACAGGAAGAACGGCTGCCCGTTGTCGGCCCGTAGAAGGTTGTTCGCCTCACGCGCCAACGTGTCGGTGGAATACTCGTTCTCCCGGTCCCCGTACTGGAGGACGTTCCCATTCTGGTTGACGGTGTAGTCGTAGTACTTCCTTTCCTTGCCCTTGTCCCACAACGCGAACCACTCGCTCCAGCCGGGCGGGACCTTCAAGGACGCGTACAGGTTCAGGTACTTGCCCAGGAGCATCGTGCGCATCCCCGCCGCCTGCATCCAGGTAGCAAGAGTCGAGCTGTCGTCGAACTTGCGCCAGCCACCCTGTGGCCCGGAGTTTGTGAGCACGCCGTGATGGTGGGCGTACCGGCCAGTCAGGATGCTGGCGCGGCTGGGGCAGCAAAGGGGCGTGGTGGCGTACGCGTTGGTGAAGTTGATTCCGCGCCCGAGCAGCTCGCGTTGCACGATCGGCATGTACTCCAGCGTGTCGTGACGCTGGTCGTCGGTCAAGAACAAGACGATGTTCGGCATTGCCGGCTGAGTGCTGGCCGGGCGGGCGGTTCCCTGCCAGCCGGGCACCCAGCCGATAGCGGCTGCCACGACCGCGATCCCAATCATCCGAGCCTTGAGCAGGCTGCTCACTTCCGCACCTCGTCGCGACATCGTTATAGCTGACTCCAAGCCGCCCCACCCCGGCCTGGCCCAGGCGCCATCCCTGCGCCGTAGCACGATCGCACCCAGGATCAGTCATTGTGACCAGCTCCAGGCTTGGCCCCAGCCAGGCGATCAGAGCTGCCAGGATCCAGGTGTACATCCGAGCTCACTTGTACAGGAGTTTGACGTCGTCGCGGCGCGTCAAATGGTAAGCGGTCCCGAAGAACTGCTCGGTCTCATCCGCCAGGATGAACGCTGGCGTATCCACGACCACGGCAAGGCGGCGCTCAGCCGCCAGCAGCGGGATCAACGCCAGCGCCGGAGCGCTCTGCGAGGTCGGCAGCCGAGCCATCGCGCTCGGCATTCCCTCCCGATCCACGAAGACTCCACCCAGGCCAGGCTGGGATCTCAATGGTCCAGGAACCAGAGCACGCGGTTTTCGCTTTGGCTTTGATAGAGTCTACGACCCTCGCCAACCACCCTCATCAGCGGGGTGCCTAGCGACGCAGCCCGGGGCCGAAGCCGATCAAGAAGCCCGCGGCCATCATGGCCAGGATGATCAGCATCGTCGGTCCACCTTCCAGCCCGGGACCCCAGTTCATTGCCCAGATCAAGTACGCCGCGCCAAGCAGCAGCGTCGGGATGCCGATCACGTTCGAGTACTCCCACAATCGGGCGGCTGTCCCCAGCACGCTGGCGCCGCCGTGGCCCCGACCGCCGCCGCTCGCCCCGCGCAGTCGCCACTCGACGAGCCGCGCGACCATGAACACGGCGCACCACGCGAGCCCCATCAGTAGCAGCAGCCGCAACGCCGGGAGGCCGCCCTCCCACCATGCCTGCGTCACGAGCGCACCGCCCGTGACGCCAGGCCACCGCCCCGCCGACCCAGACTCAGAACGCCGTCCATAGAAGTCGGTCGATGCTACCAGACCGCGCCGAACCTCGGACAGGCTTGCCCACCAACCCGGCCCTGGCGATAATCCGGGGCAGGCCCGCGGTCTCGGGGCTCGGGAGGCTCGTGGCGGTTCTGGCGGCCGGCCGGGGGGCAAGCTCGCGCGCTCCGGGGGCAGGTGCCTGGTCGCTTCGCGAGCTGGCGGCGGTCGGCCTGCTGCTCGGCACGATCGTCCTGCTGCTCTACCACTTCGGGACGACCAGGATCGGGCTCCGCACCGACGACGCCGGCCAGTACTCCCGGATGGCGGAATCGCCCGAGTACGTCGCGCGCCTGCCCTACACCTTCCGCGTCCTGACGCCGCTGCTCGCCCGGGCCTGGCCGGGCGACCCCCTCGCGGGCTTCACCGCAATCACGCTGATCTCAGTACCGCTGGCCGGCGTTGCCCTCTACGCCTACCAGCGGGTGCTCCAGCTCTCCAGAGGGGCGGCCCTGGCCGGTGCGGTGCTCTTCGCCGTGTCCGGCGGCGTGGTGCGGCTCCTGACCACGCCCGTCTATGTCGACGCCGCGAGCTACCTGGCCGAAGCGGCAGCGTTCCTGTTCCTGGCGATTGGCCGCTTCCGCCCTTTCCTGGCAGCGGTTGTCCTTGGGGTCCTGAACCGCGAGACGTCGCTCCTGCTCGTCCCGCTGTACTTCATCGCTACCCCGCGAGCCGAGCGGACCCTCGTGCGGAGCGTCCTCGCCGTCGCGCTCCCGCTGGCGGCGTTTGCCGCAGTCGTGCTGATCAAGCTGGAGGTGGGCGGCGTGCTCGGCGGCACCGTCCCACTCACGTCCCTGGCGCCGTTCGCACGCACGTTCCGCCAGGACCTCCCGCCGCTGTATGGCCTGTTCGACCTGTTCTCGACATTCGGCGTGCTCTGGCTGCTCGCCGCTAAGAATCTGCCCGGACCAGCCAGCTTCCAACGCCGCGCGCTGATCTTCGGCGCCTTAGTGTTGGCCCAGCTCGCCCTCGCACGTGGGGACGAGGGTCGGATCCTCTCCCACCTGTTTCCGCTCGTCATCCCGCTCGCGATGCTCGAGGTCCAGCGGCAGCTCGAATCGAAGCTACGCTATCGGGTCCTGCTGGTGGCCCTGCTGACCCTGGCATGTGCTGCCAGCATGGTCCACGCTCGCTGGACGATCCTCGAGCCCGCGGCACTCCGCTATGGGATCGTGGCGGTCGCGACGGTCACCGCGCTGGCGCTCGCGGGGCTCGCTGCGCGGACGACCCGAGACCGACGGCCGACGGCCACGGCGTAATCAACGCTTTGGGCTCCCAGGCCGCGGCATTCCGCCGCCATCGCCGCCAATGATGCAGAGGAGAGATGCGCGAGGCCCGGTAGCGGGAGCCCCCGCTACCGGGCCTCGCGAACCCTGATCGTCCCGAGCCGCACCTCCTCGCCCCCGCTGTCCCGCCCGGCCGTCACGGTCGCCATCCGGCGCGTACGCGAGTCGTACAGGCCGAGCCCGACGGTGTACTCGCCAGCGGGCGTCCTCGGCGGGACCTGGAGCGACGAGGTGCGGAAGACCCAGCGGCCTGGCGCCCACGTGGACGTACCACCGCTGCCGCCACCCAGCGACCGCTCGGTCTGATCCGCCAGCCGGCCGTCCCGATCGCGCAAGAACGTCACCGCCCGCCAATCGACGCTGGTCGGCGCGGTCCCCTCCCACTCGACGGTGAGGTTTGCGCTCGCACCGGCTCGCAGCTCGGCCTGGTCGACGGCGAAGCCACGCACCCGGACCTCGCCGGCCAGCTCCGCGTTGACCTGCCGCAGCTCCGCCGTCTGACGCCGCAGCTCGGCCCGGGCACGCTCCAGGTCAGCGTCGGCCGACAGGTAGAGCGCCCGGTCCTTGCGGTTCGGCCGCTCGTTGATCTTGACGACGACAAACGCCTCGTCGACCCAGTCGCGGAACTTCTTGAGCTCGCGCAGGTTGTCGCTCAGCAGCAGCATCAGGCGAACGTCGAACTTCTCTGCCTCAACCACCACGTCCGCGCCGGACAGCGCTCCGGAGCGGATCCGAAAAATCGAGGTGTCGACCAGCTTTGGCGGCATGAGGCGGCGACTGAGAAAGGCCAGGTACGCGTCGTCAACCAGGATGTAGTCGCCTGGCGCTGTCAGGGCTTGGATCAACCCGATCTCCTCGCGATAGGGTTGTTCGCCGGCGTCCCCGACGCCCATCGTCTGGCGGTCGCGCGCGACTACGCCCGGCAGTGACCAGACGTACGGAAGGAGCATCGCGGCGCAGGTTGCCGCGGCTAACTGCCCGGCGCTGAGCCGCCCCGAGGTAACCGTCCGCCATCCCGGTGACAGCAGCCGCCACGTCACGCCCAGCCCGGCTCCGGCCAACGCCGCCGTGGGCGGCGGCTGAAGCACGGCGTGCTTCGTTCCCAGCGGTGAGTAGACCAGAAGCAGGAGGAACGTCGCGACCGTCCACGCCACGAGCGGCAATCCCAGCCTGGGGCGGACCACGGCGAGCAGCAGGCCGCCGACGGCGGCGAGGGCGAAAAACGCCGGTCCATCCCAGCGCAGCTCGCCCCAGAGCATCGTCCAGTTGTCGCGCAGTCTCCAGCCCTCGACCTGGCGCGACCCGACCCGGTAGCGCACGAGCTGGTCGTAGAGCTCCACCGGCCCGGCAACGAGCACGATGGTGCCGGCGAGCCCGAGAGCTACCGCTGCGTACAGAGCCAGGTCCCGGAGGAGGTCTCCCGGCCGGGCACCGCGCCGGAGGAGTAGCGCCAGGCCGATCGCCGGGACGACCGAGAGCAGCATCGGCTTGATCGACAACGCCAACGCCAGGCCGATGGCCGAGGCGATCAGCCACCGTCGACGCCCGTCCAGCCCGTACGCCAGCGCCGCCCCGAGTGCAAACGTCGCCGGTACCAGGGCTGGCACCTCGACCAGCGCCAGCCGCGAGTTCACCAGGTACGTCGGGCTCAGTAAGAGGAGCGCGGCTGCTGCCCAGCCGCCGGCTCGACCTCCGACCAGCCGGCCCAGCCAGTACACGCCCAGCAGCCCGAGCAGCGAGTACACGACGACGGCCAGGCGAGCGCCGGCGAGCGTCCCACCGTGCAGGCTGAAGAAAGGATAGAAGACGTCGAGTGAGAGTGGCCCCTGCGAGGCGAAGATGTCGCGGACCGGCCGGAAGCCCGCCTCCATCAGCTGTAGCTGGGCCGCCCGGGTCCCCTCGTCGGCCTTGCCGCTGTAGCTCCCGATGTTCGCCAACCGCATCGGCAAGGCCGCCACCACGATGACCAGCGGCGCCAAGACATCCGCCCAGCGAGTAATCCGGAGCTCGGTGCTCGGAGCCGTTAGTCTTGATGTTCTTGCTGCGATGTGCTGCTCCGAAACCAGAAGCGCCCGGGCACGCTTGTCCCCGCGGCACCTGGAGTCTGTCGTCCTGGGCAGTCCATGAGCCTCGTCGCCGTCCATGCACCGCGTGAACGTGCTTGTTCAGTGGCGTGGCGCAAAGGACGCAAGATCCTTCGTTCCACTCAAATTGATCTGATCAGGGCGGCACCAGCCCACACCCTCATCCGTCAGGCAGCCTCAGCGCCATCCGCCCAGTGGGGAGCGCCGTACTGTCGATCAGCCGGCAGCTTCTCCGTCACCTGATAGTGGAGGTAACGCCCGAACAGCAGTCGCGTGTGAGCATCGACCGCTGGCAGAGCGGTCAGGATCAACCCGATCGCCGGAAGCATGCCCCAGACGGCCACGTCGGCGACGCGGTCGCAGACTGGCACCGCGCCCGGACGCGGAGGTCGCAGCCGCCGGTCGAGCCAGGCAATCACCGCGACCGAGGGGAGGCACGCAGTCAGCAGCCAGGACGAGGCGGCAGCAATGCTCGCCATCCCGCTCGCTTGCCAGCCCACCGGGTCCTGGTACGCCACCAGGTGCGCGCCGATCGTCAAGAGGAACCAGTGCGTTGGCCAGACAACGTGCTCCTCGCTGTAGAAGGTGACCCGCCGCAGCCGCGCCCAGAAGGGGATGTCCGTCGCCCGCGCCGCCCGGCACAGCAGATACGGCACGTCGGACACGCCCCACGCCCAGCGACGGGTCTGGCGGTAGTGGTTCGCCAGGGTGGCGACCAGGCTGGACCCTTCAGCCGCGTCCGCCATGACTGGCAGGAAGATCGGCTCCACCCGCACCTCGCGCTCGTGACCGAGCGCGAAGAACAGCTTGAAGAACATCCGCGAATCTTCCGGGATGACGTCCACGTCCCAGTAGCCAACTTCCTCGCAGGTGGCCAACGCCAGCGAGTACGTCGACTGCGTGACCAGCTTGTATCGCGTCACCAGTCGCGAGAGCTGCCAGACCGAGTACAACCCCGCGCTGATCCGTGCCGGCGCCGGAATGCGCCAGATGTTCGAGTAGAACATCAACGCCGGCTGCCAGATTCGGAAGCGGCGGTCGGGGTCCTGCAAGAACTGACAGGTCAGCGCGCTCAGGAACCGTCGATGGAGGCGCGAGTCGGCGTCGCACACCGTGACCACGATGTCCTCGATCGGGAAGCCGAGCTCCTCGACCAGTTTCCGCTTGGCCCAGCGCACCGAGTACGCGAGGTTGGACGACTTGCCGCGGACCTCGCCGTCGATATCAGGGTGGAACGTCACCCAGAGGTGATCGACTCTCTCCTCGAACTGCCCGACGAGTCTCGCCGCGCGGTCCCGCGCGCCCGCGTCCCGCTCCTCGAACGCCAGCACCACCGAGAGTCTGTCACGTGGGAAATCCTGGTCGACGAGGTGGTCAAGCATCACCTCGAGCACCTCGGGCGGCTCCCGGTAGGTCGGAATGACCACCAGGTGTCGAACGCGCCCCCAGCCAGGTGTGCCCTGACACACCGTCAGCCAATCCACCTTCTGCCCCGAGATCAGGCGTCGATAGCCGATCAGCGCCGCTCCGGCCATGGACGTCGACTTGTACAGCCAGTAGACATTGAAGAGCAGCAGGAAGAGCACCAGGTTGTGCGGCGCAAGGTAGGCGCCCCAAACCGGAGCTGACAGCAGCACCCAGGTCAGGGACCCGATGCCAACCTCGAGCGCACGCTGCATCGAGGGGCTCGCGGTGCTGGGCGATCCGGTCACGTCCACCTCCAAGCAGTCCGTTTCCGGCACCCACTCCGTCGCGGTGCACGTGCATTGTAGCGAATCGACCGGCGCGATTGGCCGACACGCGCGGCAAGGGTCCGTCGACGCCGCTGCTATAGTGATCGTCGCTCCCGGTGGTTGGACGGTCCGCCCGCTCACCGTCACCTCGACTCAACGGGAACCCAGGTCGCATCCGGCGCGACACAGGAGGACGTCACCATGCCAGGACCGATCGCGGGCTCCCGCGTCACCGCGCTGCTCGCGGCCCTCGTGCTGGTCGCGGCCTGTAGCCCAACCGCCCCTAGCAGCCCCACCGCCGCGACCAAGAACGAGGCCAAGCCGACCGAAGCGCCCAAGCCGGCCGCCTCGCCGGCAACAGTTTCCAGCCCTGGGACCGCGGGCAGCCCAGCGCAGGCAAGTCCGAGCCCGTCTCCCTCGCCGTCCGCGAGCCCCGCGGCCACGTTGAGCGGCGCGCTTCCGGTCGGGGCGGTTGAATCGGTCAGCGTGGCCCACGCGCCCTCAGTGCTGTTCGCGCCGCTGTACGTGGCCATCGAAAAAGGCTACTTCCGCGAGCAGGGCATCGCGCCGCAGCTCGAGACGGTCCAGGCGGGCCAGGACGCGATGGCTCTCGCCGCCAACAATCAGCTCGACGTCGTCGTGGCCGGCTTTGGCGTAGCCACCTTCAACGCGGTCGAGCGCGGGCTCGACTTGCGGATCGTCTCCTCCATGGGCCGCCAGCCTCAACAGGGCTTCCCGACGGCGCTGATGGTGCGTCAGGACCTGCTCGCCGATGGTCAGGTCCGCGACGTGGCCGACCTCAAAGGCCGGAAGGTGGCGCTCGCCGGTGGAATCGGCGCGACCGGCTCGTATTGGATGGCGGCCAAGCTGCGCACGGCTGGCCTGACCCTCAAGGACATCGAAGTCGTGAACTTAGCCTTTCCCGATCAGGTCCAGGCGTTCAAGCAGGGCGCGATCGACGCTGGACTGCCGCCGGCGCCCTTCACGGCGCAAATCCTCCGCGACGGCTCGGCCGACTATTTCGGCGGCCAGCTCAGCCCCGGCGCCAGCGCCGTCGGCACGGTCTACGGCCCGAGCCTGCTCAAGGACCGGGCGGAGACTGGCCGGCGCTTCATGACCGCGCTCGTCCGCGCCGCCCGCGATCTCCAGGACGGTCGCGTCAGGAGCGACCAGCACCTGGAGATCTTCTCCAAGTACACCAACATCCCCGTGGACACTTTGCGAGCGATGGACCCCTATGACTTCGACCCCAACCTGACCCCGGACGTCCCAACCCTGACCGATATGCAGCAGGTCTTCATCGCCGAAGGCATCCTCCGCCTGCCCAATCCGCTCCCGCCCGAGCGCTGGGCCGACACCTCGTTCGTCATGCACGCGACAAGCCAGCTACGGTAGGTGGAGGCCGCTCTACGACACCCGTCATCCAGCGGCTCACGAGTTGACCCGCCTCGGACGCTCGCACGAAGTACACGCCGTGGCCGCCCGGCAACTGGTGCAAACGGGCATCGGGCATCAACCGCGCCAGTTCGAAGCTCGCCGCGGTCGGCACGATCGGGTCCCAGGTACCGGTGAGGATGAACGTCGGACGGGTCACGGACCCGAGCCAGGGTCGGGCGTCAAAGCGAACGGCCGCCTCGCACTTGCTATGGTACTGGGCCGAGGGACCTTGCGGGTGCCGTAGGTAGGACCATAGCACCTTGCGCGAGAAGCGGAACCCGAGGGTGCCCGGCACACCCAGCGGCCGGGACACGCGAATCAGCTGACCCGCGATCCGATCGCCAAGCAGCCGCCAGACGGTCAGACCAACCTCGGCGCCACGGCATCCCGGTGCAGGGTAACGGCCGAACGCGTTGAACAGCAGGAGGCCGCGGACGCGCTCCGGGTAGCGGCGCGCAAGCGTCAGGGCAACCGTTCCGCCGAACGACTCGCCGCACACGTAGGCCGGCGACTCTCCCCCATGGTCGGCGTCCAGGCGGCCGAGCGCCTGCTCGGCAAGGCCCTCGACGCCACCCTCGGCGAACAGTTGATCGTGCTCGAACGGCACGACCCGCAGGCCCGGAAACAAGGCGGAGCCGACGCCGGTCAGCAGAGCGGCATGCCCGCCCAGGCCAGGGATGACGAGGACGCGCGGCGAGCCCACTGCGTCGGCGACCCCTAGCGGCGCGCCTTCCAGGGCAGCAGCCAGCTCTCAATGGCGTCCAGGAGCCAGAACGATACGATCCCGAGCGCCGCGATCGTCACCAGCCCGACGTACATCTCTTCGACCGAGAACGTCTGCCAGGACTGCCAGATCAAGTAACCCAGGCCCGACTTGCTCGAGACCATCTCGGCGGTCACCAGCAGGAGCAGCGCCACGCCCCAACCCAGGCGGATGCCCGCGAAGATCAGCGGCAACGCGCCAGGTAGAGCAATCGTCCAGTAGGTCTCTAGTCGGCTCGCGCCGAAGTTACGGCCCACGTCCAGATAGATCCGTTCGATGTTCGCCACCCCGGCCGCGGTGGCGATGAGAACCTGGAAGAAGACACCGATCGCGATGATCGCCCATTTGGATTGCTCGCCGAGTCCGAAGATCAACATCACCAGCGGCAAGATCGCGACCTTTGGGATGGGGAACAGCGCCCCGATAATCGGCTGGAGCGCAGCACGCACCAGCGGCACCAGGCCCATCACAACGCCGAGCGCGATCGCCGGAATTGCACCGAGCAGGAAGCCAACTGCCGCCCGCGACAGGCTGACGAGCAGGTGGTTCGGAAGGGCATTCTGCCACGGCACCACGAATACGAGCGTGTAGAACGTCCCGACTATCGAGGATGGCGCTGGAAAGAAGCGTGCATCCAGAACCGCGCTCCGCACGAGAAGCTCCCAGAAGAGGAGCAGGCCGAGCGGCGCCAGTAGCGCAGCCGCCCTCTCGAGTACCTCCCGGGATCTCGCCGCGCGCCCGCCCTCGCCCACGCCGGCACGCACCCGCGACAGCGGCGCCGACGGATTAATGGCGGCGCGCTGGCTCATGGTCTGACCGCCTCCTCGTCCCTGGCGCGCATGACCTCGTCCCGGAGCTGACTCCAGACATTGTAGGCCAGCTCGCCAAACGCCGGTGACGCCTTCAGCTCGTACACTTGCCGTGGTCGCGGAAATTCGACCGGTATGTCCGCCTTGAGAGTGCCGGGGCTTGCCGTCATCACCAGTACGCGGTCGCCCAGGACGAGCGCCTCGTCGATTGAGTGGGTGATGAATACAACTGTTTTCTTTGATTCTTCCCAGATCTTCAACAGCTCTTCCTGGAGCAAGTTCTTGTTCTGCTCGTCGAGCGCCGCAAACGGCTCGTCCATCAGCAGTATCTCCGGGTCGTTCGCGAATGCGCGTGCCACCGAGACGCGCTGCTTCATCCCGCCCGAGAGCTGGTGCGGATAGGCGCGCCTGAACGCCGCCAGACCCACTTTGTCGACGTAGTACTCGACGATCTCCCGTCGCTGCCGACCGCCCACGCGGCGCATCTTGAGCCCGTACCCAACGTTGCTCTCGACGGTCATCCAGGGGAAGATCGACTGCTCCTGGAAGACCATTGAGTTCAGTGGCTTGGTGGGGTCCGCGTGCGTCAGCTTCAGGCGGCCATCCGTGTGCTCTTCGAGTCCGGCCAGGATCCGCAGCAGCGTCGTCTTGCCGCACCCAGAGGGGCCGACGATGCAGCAGAACTGTCCATCGGGGATCACCAGGTCGACTTCCCGGAGGGCAACCACCCGGCCGTTCCGCGCCTGGAATACCTTCCCAAGCTGCTCTGTTGCGATTTTCGCCGTCGGGCTCTCGCGCAGCCGCGTGCCGCCGTCCAGCTCGCCTAGCTCGGCTTCGGTCAGCGCCATGCCGCGGCCGCCCTCCACTACCATGCTTACCCGGCCGCGTCGCCGCTGCTCGAGCGGGCGGCAGACTCGAACCGCTCCTGCACTGTAGCAGATCGATTCCCTGCCGTCAGGTGCACCCGCCATCGTACGTGCCGCCGCGGCACGAGCACGACCACCTGCCATCACGCTCGTCGTGAATCGGCGCGGAACGAGGCGAGTGGGTGTCTCGGCCCAGGACATACGACGCCTGGATTCCACACTCACACTCGCGCAGTCACCAGCTAACCTCGGGGTTCTCGCCGAACTATCCGCGTACACAGCGCGGAGAATTCACAGGATTGGTCGTGCGCAACTTGTTCCTACTGGTTGCTCAATCTGATTCCAGTGGCTGCGCTCGTTGTCGCTGTGTTGGACCACTATGCGGACTGAACACCTACGCCCCCATCGCATGATGTTGGAACGTCGATCACGTGCGTTCGACATGGCTCTCGGTGATCGTCTTGCATGGAGTAAGCAAGCGCATCGTATGATTAGCCCGCTGCAACAACACGGCAGAGACAACCAGAGGAGCGAAACGTGGCACGATTCAAAAGGTAGACCCGACGGCCAGGCAGCGCTTGAAGAAGCGGAGCAAGTCCGATCCAAGAACGAGACGAGTACCGCTCCGCCGTGGGGCAGCTTGAGAAAAAAGGGATGATCGAAGTCGGGCCCGGATGAAGGCGAGACGCTACGCAAGATCAAGCTGAATCTTTCACGCGCAGCCAGGAGATTGGACGCGCGATTCAATACGGCGAAACTCAAGAGAACACCGTCCTGGTCTGGCTCGCTGGCGACACCCCCAAGCGTCGCGGCCGTCGCCCAAAAGCCGCCATTCAAGCCTCCGTGTAGCACACACTCGCTCCTCGGCGCTAGGTCGTCCTTACAACGCGGGTCGCACGGCGCGGCGAGTCGATCCGCCCCCTCGCCTTCCCCGATCTGACCATCGCTGTCGACGCCATCCTCGGCTGACGCCGCTCGAGCCGCCTCAGCCCCTCATGACCTTGACGGTGCAGCGCTGGTCCGAATTTGAGACCGCGGCCCGGTCAGCGCGTCGAATCACGAACCGCATCGCACTCGTCGTCTCGGAAACCGAGCAGCTCTTATTGTCGACCAGACCGGCCGCGCTGCCCACCGCGATAAGCGCCCGCTGGTCGATGTACCCAGGCGAGCCCCGCTTTGGCGTCAACAGCCAGATCCCGCCGGGTCGGCGTGATCCGCGTGCGCCAGGCGGCAAGAATCGAACCGGCATCGGATGACGCGTCGACGGTGACCAGGGCCACCTCGATCGGCTCGCGGCTTCGGCCGCGGCGGCTCGAGCCAGGGCGCGCTGGCGAAGCTCTGCATCAAGTGGCCCCGCCTCCTCGACAATCGCCAGGGCGTTGCGGCCTTGATCCCGAGCTTATCCAGCACGTCGCGCCCGCTGTAATCCCGTTCACCCACCGACGTCTCGTGGGTGCAATCATCCGTCGGCGATGACCAGCGTCTTGATCCCCCGACGGCTTCCGGCCGCCGTGAACGCCTCGTGGATCCTCGGAAGCGGGAACCGTTCGCCGAGCAGTGGCTCGATCTGGAGGCAGGATAGGAGTGCCACTGCGCGGCGGAACTCATAGGTGCGGATGAACGATGCTCGAACGGTCAGCTCTCGCTCGAACAGCTCGTACGGGCGGAGCGTGATCTCGGCGTCGCTCGGCGCGACGCCGACCAGCACTACGCACCCGCCGCGGCGCGGAGCGAGATCGCCGTTCTCGCGGTGACAGCCGCGCCGACCGCCTCGAACGCGACGTCGACACCGATCCCGCCGGTCTCCGCGAGCAGCCGTTCGCGGGGGTCCTCGGCCACCGGATCGATCGCCAGGTCGGCGCCGAGCCGCTGCGCCAGGTCGCGCCGCTCGGGTCTGGCTCGGGACACGGCCACCAACGCCGATCCGGCGCGGCGGGCAAGCTGGAGCAGCAACAGCCCGATCGTCCCTGCACCAACGATGGCCACCGTCGCCGCCTCCGCGGCCGGCCCTGGCTCCGCGCGTGCAGGCAGCAGGACAGCGGCTCGGCAAGCGCCCCGTGCTCCAGTGGCAGCCCCGTTGGAAGCCTGTAGACCGTCTGTTCAGGCGCAACGAGGCACTCGCCGAAGCCGCCAATCGCGGCGTCCGATCCAGACACATGTAGGGCTGGGCCTCGCGGCAGAAAAAGCAGGCGCCGCATGGGAGGTTGGGATCGATCGCCACCCGAGTGCCGGCCACAACCGAGCGCACGTCTGGGCCGACGCCCACCACCGTGCCCGCGATCTCATGACCGAGCACACGGGGCGGCGTGTAGAGCGGCACCGAGCCGTCCAGCAGGTGCAAGTCGGTCCCGCACACTCCACATGCGCCCACCCGGACCAGCACCTCGCGACCACGCGGCGCGGGCACCGGCCGCTCCTCGACGCGCAGGTCGCCGACGCCGTGCCAGACGGCGCACCACATCGTCGACGGCAGTTCGGTCACGCCAGCTCCCGATAGCGGCTCCGAAAGTACAGCAGCGGCTCGCCATTGTACGCCTCGCCACCCTCGATCTCGCCGACGACGATCAGATGATCGCCCCCGGGCAGCATCTCCTTCACCCGGCACTCGATCCACGCCAGCGCGCCGTCGAAAATCGGTGCCCCGCTCACCGGTCCCTCGCGGTACGTGACACCGGCAAACTTGTCGGCGGCCTTGCTCGCGAACCGCTGGGACAGGTCTTGTTGGTCGACGGCCAGAATGTTGATCACGAACCCTCCGCTCGACTGTATCGCCGGCAGCGATTCGGTGCGCAAGTCCACACCCACCATGCACAGCGGCGGAGAGAGGGAGAGAGAGCAGAACGCGCTAGCAGTGAAGCCGCGCGGGACCCCGTCCTCGTCGCGACTGGTGATGACCGTCACGCCGCTGGCAAAGGAGCCCATCAGGCGGAAAAAATCGTCTCGTTCGACGGGCACGACGCGCCTCCGCTGACCGCATGTTGGCGGCGGGACCGGGCCTCGACTGGATCGTCACGGCGAAGCAGCGTCCCGTCGGTCGCGAGACTAGCCCGCGAGGTTGCCTGGCGTCAAACTGAGGGGCAGCGCGCGAACGGCCGGCGCCAGTTGCTCGCCCCGGACCATTTCGGTGCTCCCCACTCCGGCAGACTGGCGGGCCCGGCGCCACGCTCGGCGGAGACATCGGCTCTCGGTGTGCATCGACCATGTCGGTCGCACGATCCGGTCAGCGCGTGGTAGCCTCCAGCACAGGTGACGGCGCGGACACCGGGGGGCGAGATGGAGCTGGAGGGACAGGTCGCGATCGTCACTGGGGCTGGGACCGGCATCGGCCGGGCAACCGCCCTGATCCTGGCCGGGGCCGGCTGCGCCGTGGCTGCGTGCGCCCGGACCGCTGCCGACCTGGACGTGCTGGCCGAGGAGATCCGGGCCGCCGGCGGTCGCGTACTCGCCGTCCCGACGGACGTGACCGACGAGTCCCAGGTCGCGGCCCTGGTCGAGCGGACCCTGTCGGAGTACGGGCGGGTTGACGTGCTGGTCAACAACGCCGGGATGAACGTTCGTGCCCCAATCTGGGACCTGAAGAGCGAGGACTGGCGGGCGATCCTGGACGTCAACACGACCGGCACTTTCTTCTGCACCCGCGCGGTCGCGCCGACGATGATGGAGCGGCGATCCGGGAAGATCATCAACGTCTCCTCGCGCGCCGGTCGCCGCGCCACACCGACCCGCGCGGCGTACTCCACGGCCAAGTTCGGCGTGGTCGGCTTCGGGGAGGCGGTTCAGCTTGATCTCAAGGACTACGGCATCACGGTGACGAACGTCCTCCCTGGCCCGATCGCCACGCCCCTCCGGCGCCGGAGCGTCCCCAACGAGGACCCGACCCTGCTCATCGGCCCTGAAGAAGTCGCCGAGGTGATCCTCTTCCTCGTCACCCGCCCGCACGACGTCATCATCCCCGAGATCGCGATCTTCCCCCGCGCTTTCATCTAGCCGAAAACGCGCCCGAAGCGCTCCGCACCATCTGCGATGCGCGTCGGACCGACCTCAAGCCGTGCCGACGACGACTGATCACCGCCGCCTTGTCCTCAGCCGCTGGCGTGCGTACAGTACGGCTACGGTTCCGCCGCCGACTGGCCCGCGGAATGACCGTGTCGGAGGTCGATGATGCCGCTGGACCCGCAAGCGCGCGCGTTCCTGGACGAGATGGAAGCGGCCGGCATTCGCCCGGCCCACGAGCTCGGCGTCATTGCCGCCCGCGACGCTTCGATCGCGCGGCGCGCACTCGTCGGCGGCACCCCGCCCGCCGTCGCGCACGTCGACGAGCGCCTCATTCGGGGTCCTGCTGGCGACCTCAGGCTGCGCCTCTACTCTCCATCTAGCGATGCACGCTTGCCGATGCTGGCGTATTTCCACGGCGGTGGCTGGGTTCGAGGCAACCTGGATACCCACGACAACGTCTGCCGCAACCTGGCGAACGCCGGCGGCTGCCTGGTCGTCTCGGTTGACTACCGGATGTCGCCCGAGTATGCCTACCCCGCGGCGGTCGACGACTGCTACGCGGCGACGCTCTGGCTCGCGGCGCATGCCGACGAGATCGGCGGTGACCAGCGGCGACTCGCGGTTGGCGGTGACAGCGCGGGCGGCAATCTCGCCGCGGCAATTGCGTTGATGGCGCGCGACCTGGGCCTCGGCGGGGTTGCCCTGGTTCACCAGCTCCTCATCTACCCCGTCACCGAATACGCGTTTGACACGCCCTCGTACGAGGAGAACGCCGACGGCTACATGCTGACTCGCGCCGACATGCAATGGTACTGGCAGCTCTACCTCGGCGAGGGCAACGAGGCGCGTGGCCATGAGGCATACGCCTCGCCGCTCCGCGCGCCTGACCTCAGCGGGCTGCCCCCCGCGCACGTCATCACCGCCGAGTATGACCCGCTCCGCGACGAGGGCCGGGCGTACGCCGAACGTCTCAGGGCAGCCAGCGTCCCGGTGACCTACACCTGCTACCCCGGCATGATCCACGGATTCTTCGACATGTCTCAGGTCATGGACCAGGGCCGGCAAGCCGTGGCCGACGCCGGGCGCTTACTGCGCATCGCCTTCGCGGGCCAGCCATCCGAGACAGCCAATCTGTGAGCTTGAGCGAAGCCTCTTCTGAGCGCCTACGCGATCGTTGGCGGTAGACTTGGGGCGTCCGTGCGCGGCAGACCCTGACCGGCCGGCGGTCCCTCCTTGACGGTCCCGTTCGTCCCGCCGCCGACCTGGTTCATGAAGCCGCGCAACAGGTCCAGCGGGAGCGGGAAGATCACCGTCGAGTTCCGCTCGGTCGCAATCTCCGTCAGCGTCTGCAGGTAGCGGAGCTGCAGGCCGGCCTCCTCAGAATTGATGATCCTGGCCGCGCCGGCCAGCTGCTCGGCAGCGGCCAGCTCGCCGGAGGCATGGATGATCTTGGCCCGCTTCTCGCGCTCCGCCTCGGCCTGGCGTGCCATCGCGCGCTTCATCGACTCGGGTAGCTCGGCGTCGCGGACCTCGACCGACGTGACCTTGACCCCCCAGGAGTCGGTATGCTGGTCGATGATCCGCTGAAGCTCCAGGTTGACCCGCTCGCGGTTGGTCAGCAGATCGTCGAGCTCGACCTGCCCGAGCACGCTTCGCAGCGTCGTCTGCGCAATCAACGAGGTGGCACGGATGAAGTCCAGCACCTTCGTCACCGCCGCGCTCGGATCGACGACCATGAAGTAGACCACCGCGTTGACCTTCACGGTCACGTTGTCGCGGGTAATCGCCTCCTGCGACGGCACGTCCATCGTGATGACGCGCAGGTCGACTTTGACCATCCGCTCCAACCCCGGCAGCAGGATGATCAATCCCGGTCCACGCGCCCCCATCAGCCGCCCGAGCCGGAAGATGACGCCCCGTTCGTACTCCTGCACGACCTTCACTGTCGTGCTGAAGAAGACGAACAGCAGCGCCGCGATGACGATCGGGAATACGAGTCCTTCGAGCATCCCAGCACCTCCCACGAACACTGTACCCGTCGGCCGCGGTGCCGCCTCCGCGTCACGCACGCCCGTCCTATGGACGACCGATCGGCCATAGGGGTTTCATTGTCCGACGAGTATAGTTGCACCGGAGGGTAATGCCATGAACGACGCCGCGGCCGCGGTCAGCTAACCCGGCATCCCGTAGGCATGTGCGGCATCGCCGGCATCCTCGACCTCGGCGCCGGCCCCGGCACGCTGGGGGCGGCCCGGGCCATGGCAGGCGCGCTGGTGCACCGCGGGCCCGACGAGGACGGCTTCTACCGCGGCGAAGGGGTCGCCCTCGGCGTCCGTCGCCTGAGCATCATCGACCTCCAGACCGGCAGTCAGCCACTCGCCAACGAGGACCAGACCGTCTGGGCGGTGATGAACGGCGAGATCTACAACTATGTCGAGCTACGGCGGGACCTGGAGCGCCGCCACACCTTCCGCACCCAGGGCGACACCGAGGTGCTCGTTCACCTCTACGAGGAGCACGGGCCAGAGCTCGTCACCCATCTGCGGGGCATGTTCGCCTTCGCGCTCTGGGACACCCGCCGCCGCGCGCTGCTTCTGGCCCGAGACCGCCTCGGCAAGAAGCCGCTGTACTACGCCCGAACGAACCGGCAGCTCCTGTTCGGCTCTGAGATCAAGGCGATCCTGGCCGCCCGGGCCTTCGCGCCGACGCTCGACCCAACCGCGATCTATCAGTATCTCTGCTTCGGCTTCGTGCCCCACCCACGGACGGCGTACCGCGAGATCGAGGCCCTGCCGCCGGCCCACACGCTCCAGATCCAGGCCGACGCCCGGACCGACCTTCGGCGCTACTGGCACCTGCCAGGGCCGGCAGCGGTTCCGCCGAGCCGCGAGCAGGCGGTCGAGCGTACCCGCGAGCTCGTCGAAGAGAGCGTCCGGTTGCGGCTCAGGAGCGATGTGCCGATCGGTGTATTCCTCTCCGGAGGCATCGACAGCGGGCTGGTCACGGCCGCGGCGGCCCGCGCGGCGGCCGAGCCGCTCCGCACGTTCTCGGTCGGCTTCGCCGATCAGGCCTTCGACGAGCTGCCGCATGCCCATCTCGTCGCCGAGCGGTACGGCACCCGCCACACCGAGATCCGGGTCGACCTGGCCGAGGAGGTTCGCAGGCCCCACGAGCTGCTGGGTCGGCTCGTGAACGGCTACGACCAGCCGTTCGCTGACTCGTCGGCGATCCCGAGCATGATCGTCTCGCGCGAGGCCCGCAAGCACGTGAAGGTCGTGCTGAACGGCGACGGCGGTGACGAGGCGTTCGGCGGCTACCGTCGCTACAGCGCCGCGCTGCTGGCCAACTGGATGACGACAACCCTCGGACCGGTCGCGCCGCTGGCTGCGCGCATGGCTCCCGCCCCGCGCCGCCGTCGTGGACCGGTCGGCTTCACGCTGCGCCTGCTCGAGGGTGTCGCGCTCGCCCCGCGCGAGCGCTACCTGCGCTGGAGTGGTCTGTTCACCGACGCCGATGCTCGGGCCATCTGCCAGCCTTCGCTCCTTGGACAGGTCGAAGAGCCTGCTCGCGACGTGGTCGACGCTCGCGTCGAGCAATGCCTGGCCTGGGGCGTGCAGGAGCCGGCTGCGCTGATGATGGCCGTCGACGCCACCCACGTGCTGCCTGATGACCTCCTGGTCAAGATGGACATGGCGACGATGGCCCACTCGGTCGAGGGCCGCTCGCCGCTGCTGGACCACGTCCTCGTAGAGTTCGCGGCAGGACTCCCGGACCGCACTCGCGCGTCGGCGTTCCAGACCAAGCCGTTGCTGCGGGAGGTCGCTCGCGGCTGGCTGCCGGCCGCCGTTGCGCGGGCGCCCAAGCGCGGCTTCGAAGTGCCGATGGCCGGCTGGCTTCGTAGGGAGCTCCGCCCCTTTGTCCGCGAGTGCCTGCTTGCGTCAGATGCCCGGATCGCCGCCGTGGTCCGTCCGGCTGCCATCGAGCACCTGGTCGACGAGCACCTGGCCAAGCGCCGCGACCATGCCTCCCGCCTCTGGGCTCTGCTCTTCCTGGAGTGCTGGCTCCGCTCGGCGCGTGCCCCCGCGACACCGTAGCCGAAGGGTACAATGCCCCTGTGAAGCAGGCCGCGGAGGCTCCGACAGCATTCGCACGCGATCCGGCTCCTGATGAGCCGACGACCAGCGGGGATCCCGCTCGGGCCCGAACCAAACGCCTCCAGGCGTTGTTGTGGGCGGCCTGCGCCGGGATGTTCCTCTTTGGCCTGTTCCTGAACCGCCCCTCGATCCACCTGTTCGGCGCCGAGCGGACGGCGAGCCCACCCGGGCACACGGCGGCCGAGGTCGGCCAGCGCCCCCCCGAGCTGCGCCTCCCATTGGCCGGCGGGGGCGAGGTAGACCTTGCCGCCTACCGCGGGCAGGTCGTCCTGCTCAACTTCTGGGCCACCTGGTGCGCGCCCTGCACGGCGGAGATGCCGGCCATCGAGCGCGCCTTCCGCGCTCACCGCGAGCGCGGCTTCACCGTCCTGGGAGTTGACCTTCAGGAGCGCGAAGACACCGTTGTCGCATTCCTGAACCAGGTCGGCGTCACATACCCGTCCGCCCTCGATCGGACCGGCGAGGTCGCCCGCGCGTTCCGCGCCACCGGACTGCCAACCACCCTCCTCATCGACCGCGAGGGCGTGATTCGCGACGTCCGGGTCGGCCCGATGACCGAGGCCATGCTCGAGGAGCGGCTGGCGAAGCTCCTGAGCTGAGAACCAGCGCCGACCGGGCTGGCGTCTCGAGCCAACCGAGGGCTCTCACGAGCAGTGGGGCCCGCTAGCTTCTACTCTGCTCAGGAAGCTCCAGGCGCAGTGGCCATCCGCGGCGTCGTCCATCAGTCGCCGCGCTCGCGCGATGCGTCCCCGGACGCCAGGCCCCGCGTCTGAGGTGCCGTCCGATCCCGAGATGCCGCACGGGCTTCGGCGCGTGCATCCGACTCCGGCGTCGTCGGGGCTGGGTTGGCCGCGGCATCGGCGCGGAACGTGTCGCGAACCAGGACTCGGATCGGCTCCCAACGCGGCACAAGCACGGCAGCGCCGCTCTGGGTATACCCTTCGGTGAACATGCCCTCGTCGATCGAGCGCATCACCACCTCAGTGTCGCCAAGCTGGCGCAGTGCGTTCGTCAGGCCAAAGTACTCGCGCAGACCGAGGTCGCTGCGCATGTTGCGGCAGCCGCTGACGATCGTGGGCAGCAGCGGCAGGCTTCGAAACTGGAGCAGCTCATGGCGGATCGACGCGACGATCTGTTGCTGCCGGCGGATCCGCTGGAGGTCGTTGTCGACGTGACGCGTGCGAGCGTACTGGAGCGCGCGCTCGCCATCCAGCCATTGCAGGCCGGCCTCGAATCGGACCGTCCGATACCCGAAGTCGTCGGTCGGGTACTGATCGTCGACCAGGGTACGCGGCACCTCGACGGTCACCCCGCCGATCGCGTCCACCGCGGTCCGGAAGCAGCCAAAATCGATGGTCCCGAAGTGCTGGATCGGAATGGCGAAGTTTCCCTCGATCGTGCGCCGCAGCATCCCCATCCCACCGCCCGGCTCGCCGAATTGCTCGCCGTACACGAACGCGGCATTGATCCGGTCCAGTCCGTAGCCTGGAATCTCGACCAGCAGGTCGCGCGGGATCGACAGCAGGCTCAGGCGGCGGTGGAATAGATCCACGCTTCCGACCATGATCGTGTCGGTCCGCGGGATCTCGTCGTCGCGGCGATCCACGCCGGCGACCACGAAGTTGAAGGCCGACTCGCCGCCCCAGACGTCGCGCGGTACTTCGACCGGAACCGGTGTCGGCTGCGGCTCGATGCGCGGCGGGTCCGCCGCGATCGGCTCACGTGAAACCCCCGCCGGGGCGACCTGGGGCAGTAGACCCTCGGCCGCCAGGACCTCGAGGTCAGGCGCCGGCGCTGGTTCGACGGCCAGGGCGTTCGAGGAGTTCACTCGAGGCGACGGAACCGGTGTGACGAGCGACGGCGCCGCGAGCCAGAACTGCCAGCCGAGCACGGCCAGTGGGAGCGTGACTGTGACGAGCGGGACGAGCAGCCGCCTGGACCACCGGCCGTCGGTCCCGCTGCCAGCCATCACGCCCTCTACCATCCGGCCGCGATCCGGCCGGCCTACACACCCACCCAGGCTCGTTGTGCGCCGCTACCTCGATAACGTATAGACTCGGCGACTGGTTCGCTGCAACAATGACGGGCTCATCCGGAGTCTCCCGGTCAGGAGCTAGAACCACAATCCAAGATTCAGACCACCCTCTTCGTCGAAGTTCGCCAGCACTGGCGTCACCTGCCCAGGTGTGTCTTCGGCTCGAAGACCCGAGCCGCCGTCGAGCACAGCGTCGTCGCGGCGCCAACCAGCACCTGACCCGAGGACCAGGCGCATGTCGGTCACAACGGGGTCGGGCGCGCAACGCGATGACGACGTGTGTCAGAACCTCACCCGCGCCCGTGGGGCATCATAGGGCACGCTGTGCTGGCGCACTGCGATGGGAGGCTGGGGTGATGACGAACACGGGCGTCGAGTTGGTTCGGCGCGAGCTCGAGGCTGCCAATCGTCAGGACGTCGAGGCCTGGGCCGAGTGCTACAGCGTGGACGCCACCAACCATGGGCGGCCTGCCGGGCGCGAGGGGCTGCGGCAGATCTTCGAGACTCTGGTCACGTCCTTCCCGGACCTGCACTTTGCGTCGGGTCAGGTGGTTGTCGACGGCGAGCACGTCATGTGCGAGGAGATTATCTCCGGCACGCACCTCGGGACACCCGAGCTGCCAGTCCTCGGTGGCCTGCTGGTAGGCGTCCTGCCGACGGGCAAGCGGTTCACCGTTCAGAGCATCCACTACTACCATGTCGCGGGTGGCGAGATCGTCGAGCATCGCGCCGTGCGGGACGACCTTGGCATCATGCAGCAGCTCGCCCTGCTCCCGCCTACGATGCACGGCGCCGGAGACGTTTCGCGCCCGGCTCTCGGACGCTGAGCTTCAGGAGGGCGGCCGAGATGGATCCCGATCGGCTGTAAGGACATGGAACGCGAGACGCGCTATGCCAAAAGCGGCGAGGTCCATATCGCCTACCAGGTGGTGGGATCCGGCCCGATCGACCTCGTGCAGGTGCCCGGCTTCATCTCTCACATCGAGGAGTTGTGGGAGGACCCGCTCACCGCACGCTACCTCGAGCGCCTGGCCGGCTTCTCGCGGCTCATCCTGTTCGATAAGCGGGGCACCGGCCTGTCTGACCGCGTGGCCCAGGTGCCGACGCTGGAGCAGCGCATGGACGACGTCCGCGCCGTGCTGGCGGCGGCGGGCTCCGAGCGGGCGGCGGTGCTCGGTGTCTCCAGCGGCGGACCGATGAGCCTCGCGCGGAGGCCTCCACTCGAACAGAAAGGGGCCCGCTGGCCCCCTTCACACGTCTCTGGAGCGGAAGACGGGATTCGAACCCGCGACCCTCACCTTGGCAAGGTGATGCTCTACCACTGAGCCACTTCCGCGCGCCGCCACTGGGGCTGCACCGTCAACTATACCGCCAGTGCCCAAGAGTGTCAAACCGAAATCCGGCGCCGTCGACTCCGCACACAACGGTCGCGGAGCCTCAGGAAACTCTCAGTGCGTCCCGACGTTGTCTGCGTCTCTGCCTGGACCAACGAGGCCGTCGGGAAGGCCTCGCGGTCGAGGACCATGTCGTACGTCAGCGCCTCTAGACCCCGCGGTCCACGCCGCAGCAGGGGCCGAGCCTCGGCGCAGCGCGGGTCGTCCAGAACGTCGTCTCGGCAGAGCAGGCGGTCCCAGTGCGTCCCCAGGTAGCGGAAACCGCAGCGCTCGTAGCTGCGCCGAGCGCGGACGTTGTACGCCGCCACGCTCAAGTACATCCGCCGAAAGCCGCCCGGCCCGAAGTAGTAGCCGAGAAACGCTCGCAGCGCATCGGTCCCGTACCCGAGGCCAAGGAGGCTCGGGTCCAGGTCGATGCCGAGCACTGACGCACCGTCCGTGGTGCTGACGTGGCGCAGGAAGATCCGCCCGATCATCCGCCGATCGAGCGACTCGATGGCAAACGCACGTTGCTTCTGGCGATGGCGCAGGTCGTCCCACCAGGCATCGGCCGTCGAGCCGCTCATCGGCCTCGGGTTGTAGGCCGCGTAGAGCGGGTCGGCGTGCCGCGGCCAGGCGAGCCAGCGGTCGACGTCCCGCCGGGTGAACATACGGATGCGGCTCAGTCGACCAACCGCGACGAACCGAGGCTCGCCTGCTGGCCAGACATCCTCCACCCGCGCCGGCGCCGTCATTCGCGGGCCCCGAGCCGCGCCCGAAGATCGTCGGCCGACGGCAGGTCAATCTCGAGTAGCTTCTGTCGCTCGCGGGCTCCATGGGCAATCCGCACCTCGCGCGCCCGGAGTCCCAGGCGACCAGCGAGCAGATCGACCAGCGCATCGTTCGCCTTGCCGTTGATCGGCCGCGCCCGAAGCCGAGCGTCGAGCGTCCCGCCCGGCAGCAGCCGGAGCACCTCGCGCGATGCGCCGGGGTGGACCCGTATCGAAACCAAGATCACGGCGGAAATGTCCCTGCTCTCCTCTTTACACCAGAGCCACGCTGCGATCTACATGGTTCACCAACGGAAGCATCTAGTAGACTGTCACGTTAGTCGCGATGGGTAAAGGCGCTTGAGCTTGACGCGAGCGTCGGCGGTGGAGAAGCGCCAGTCGACGCCACGCTGGCTGGCGTTCTGGTCGGCCTGCCAGGCCGCGACCTCGTGGGTGAGCGTCGCGAGGCTGTCGATCCGGGCGGTCCAGGCACTGACGCGCCAGGACGCTCAACTCGATCTCGGCGATGTTGAGCCAGCTGCCATGCTTGGGGGTGGGATGGATGTCGAGCTTGTCCGCTAGGCGCTTGGCTTCGGCCGGTTCGAAGGCCTCGTAAAGCGACGCGGGAGTGTGGGTATTGAGGTTGTCCATGACCAGCACGATCCGTTCGGCCTCCGGATACTGGACGTCGACCAGCTCCCGGATCGCTACCGCCCAGTCGGCTTTGGTTCGCCGTTCGGTGACCTTCACCTGTCGCCAGCCACGCAGCGGCTCGCAGAACAGGAAGAGGTTGGCCGTGCCGAGTCGTCGGTACTCGTTGTCGATGTGGGCGGATGGCCCGGCAGCACCGGCTCCGGCGGCCGAACCTCCCCAGGAGCTGCTTGTTCGTCTCGTCCATGCAGACTTGGGGAACGCGAGGATCGTATGGACGGCAGTACACATCCAGCACGTCCTCCATCCGCCAGACGAACTCGCCGCTCTGCTTGGGCGGGATGCACCATTGGGCCTTCAACCACGGCTTCAGCTCGTTTTTTGAGCGTCCGGGCGGATCGTCTCGTACGAAACCCCGTCGAGCTCGTCGTACAGCGCCACCATCCGCCCGGCCAGCAACCGCAGGCTCCACCCCGCCCGACCCTTCGGCGGTGCCGAGCAGGCGAGGGCGATGAGCTGCGCTTCCTGGGCACCATCGAGCTTCCGCGGCTTGTGGGCCCGCAATGCTCGACGCTGCACCGCCTCCGCAAGCCCCTCGGTCGCATACCGCTTGCGCACCCGCTCCACGGTCGGAACGCTGACGTCGAGCGCCGTCGCAATCCGCTCGTCCTTCCACCCCGAACACCGTCCGCCCCCTCGTCCGCCTTGAGCAGAATCCGCGCATGCGCAAGCGCCTGCGCCGAACCACGGCCGCGATGAACCCGACCCAACAACTGCTCCCGTTCTGCAACCGAGAGCACGACTCGATGCTTCTTGGTCATGACCGATGCCTCCCCAATCACGTAGCATCATAGCCGTCAGATCGTGTGTGACAGTCTACTAGGTTTCACGTTGGGCTTCGTTGAGGAGAGAACGAGATCGCCCCGCCCGCGTTTCACGAGGCCAGCGGCGCGCCGTCTCCCAGAGGGACGGCGGATGCTGCATGGTATACTTTCGGTGCCCGGCCGCGTGCCGGGCACCTTGATTGGAGAGCGCGGTGTACCAGTCGCCGCGGGGCACTCAGGACATCTTGCCCGAGGACGCTGCCGTCTGGCGGTACGTCGAGCAGCGCGCGGCCGAGCAGGCCCGCCGCTTCGGATACGGCGAGATCCGGACTCCCACCTTTGAAGATGTGGGCCTGTTCCTGCGCGGCGTCGGTTCGGGGACTGACATCGTCGACAAGGAGATTTACCGCTTCCAGGACAAGGGTGGCAGCGAGCTGGCACTGCGCCCAGAGGCCACCGCCTCGGTGATGCGAGCATACCTGGAGCGCGGCCTCGCAAGCCGCCCCCAACCGGTCAAGCTCTACTCGCTCATCAACCTCTTTCGCTACGACCGTCCCCAGGCTGGCCGCTACCGCGAGTTCCGCCAGTTCAACGTCGAGGCCATTGGAGAGGAGGACCCGCTCTCGGATGCCGAGGTGATCGCCATCCTCTGGCGCTTCCTGGAAGAGCTTGGCTTGCGCGGCCTGGACGTCCTGCTCAACAGTATCGGCGACAAAGTCTGCCGACCCGGTTTCATCCAGGCCCTCGTGGAGTATTATCGGCCGCGCGTCGACGAGATCTGCGCCGACTGCCGCCGTCGACTCGAGACGAACCCGCTGCGTCTGCTGGATTGCAAGAACGCCCGGTGCCAGCCAATCGCCGACGGCGCCCCGAAAACGATCGACCACCTGTGCGCTGACTGCGCCGCCCACTTTGACCGCCTCCGCGGCTATCTCCAGGCGATCAAGCTGCCGTACACCATCACCCCGCGCCTGGTCCGCGGACTCGACTACTACACTCGAACCGTCTTCGAGGTGGTCCCGCCGATCGTCGGTGGGCAGTCCACCATCGGCGGTGGCGGCCGCTACGACGGGCTGGCCGAGGAGATCGGCGGCAAGCCGACGCCGGGCGTCGGCTTCGCGGCCGGCCTCGATCGGATCATCATGAACCTGCGCGAGCAAGGCTGTCCGCTCCCCGCGTCAGAGGTGCCGGACGCCTTCTTCGCCTGCCTCGGCGACGACGCCAAGCATTGCGCCGTCATGCTGGCCGATCGTCTTCGGCGCGAAGGGATGGCGGCAGTTGTCGGCATGGGCGATCGGAGCCTGAAGGCGCGTTTCCGCCAGGCCGAGGCGAGCGGGGCACCCTGGACGATCATCCTGGGCGAAAACGAGCTCCGCGAACAGGCCGCCCAGGTCAAGAACGGTCTGACCGGCGAGCAAGCGCGGGTGCCGTTCCCAGACCTTGTCCTTCACGTCACCGGCGCACTCCCGTCCGAAGCGCCCACGACATGAGCGTGGTCAGTCACCCCCTGTTGGATCGGGCTGCCGAGATGAAGCACCGCTATGACGAGATCAGCGCCGCGCTGGCCGAGCCCGACGTTGGCTCCGATTCGGCGGCGCTGCAGCGCTACGGGCGGGAGCAGTCCGAGCTGCAGGAGCCCGTCGCGGCCTACGAGCGATACCTGGCGCTCGAGCGCGAACTGAACGAGGCCCAGACAATGCTCGCGGACAGCGAAGACGAGGAGATGCGCAGCTTCTTGACCGACGAGCTGGCACGCCTCGCCGCCGAGCGCGAGGATGTCCTTGGCCACCTCAGGGAGCTGCTCCGCCCGCGCGATCCGAACGACGAGCGCGACGTGATCCTGGAAATTCGGGCCGGCACCGGCGGTGACGAGGCCGGGCTGTTCGCCGCGGACCTGATGCGGATGTACCTTCGCTGGGCCGAAAGCAAACGCCTGAAAACCGAGGTGCTCAACACCAGTGAGACCGACATCGGTGGGATCAAGGAGGTCACGCTCGAGGTCAAAGGCAGCGGCGCATACTCGCGGCTGAAGTGGGAATCCGGCGTGCACCGCGTCCAGCGCGTCCCGACCACCGAGGCCGGCGGCCGCATCCACACGTCCACGGCAACGGTCGCCGTCATGCCCGAAGCGAGCGAGGTTGAAGTCTCGATCCACCCCGACGATCTTCAGATTGACGTCTACCGCTCCGGCGGCCACGGCGGCCAGAGCGTCAATACCACGGACTCGGCGGTGCGGATCACCCATCGGCCGAGCGGACTGGTGGTCACCTGCCAGGACGAGCGATCCCAGCTCAAGAACAAGGCCCGCGCCATGGCCGTCCTACGGGCGCGCCTGTTTGAACAGGAGCGGCTGCGCCAGCACGCCGAAACCGACCAGCTCCGCCGCTCTCAGGTCGGCACCGGCGAGCGCTCGGAGAAGATCCGCACCTACAATTTCCCCCAGAACCGCGTGACCGATCACCGCATCGGCGTCACGATGCACAACCTGCCGGGCTTGATGGAGGGCCAGCTCGACCCGCTGCTCGAACAGCTCGCCGCTGCCGCCGAGCGCGCAGCGGAACAGGTCGCGTGACCCCTGCACCAGGTCGGTAGCAGCATGGTCGTCCAGCACCCCCGTCTCGACCGGTCGCTGGTCTCCCACCGAATCAGCACTGTCCTCGCCGAGGCCACGTGCCGCCTGCGCCAGGCTGGCGTCGATCAGCCCCACCTCGAGGCCCAGCTCCTGCTCGTCCACGCCCTCGACGCGAGCAAGGCCGACCTGCTGGCCCATCCGGAG
>JAUJPG010000016.1:37720-51502 GCA_030447245.1 Chloroflexota bacterium
ACGGGCAGCGGGGTGATCGCCTGCACCATCGCGCTTGAAGCGCCGTACGCCCGCGTCGTCGCCTCGGACGTGAGCGCCGCCGCACTGGTCGTCGCGGACCTGAACCGGCGCCGATTCGGCCTGGCCGAGCGGGTCGCGCTCGTACGTGGCGATCTCCTGGAGTGGCTGGGCGACACGATCGACCTGGTCGTGGCGAACCTGCCGTACCTGCCAACCGACCGCCTCCCATCACTCCAGCCCGAGGTGGGCTGCTTCGAGCCCCGCCTCGCGTTGGACGGCGGTCCCGATGGCGGCGGGCTGGCCCGGCGCCTGCTCTTCAGACCTGACCAGCTCGTACAACCTGGCGGTACGCTCCTGCTCGAGTTGGACCCCGAGCAGATCCCGGCCCTCGCGCGGCGCCTGCCCGGGGTCACCACCCGCGTCACGCCGGACCTGGCCGGTCTCGACCGCGTGCTGCGGATCGACCTTCCGTCGAGTTAGCTGGGCCGTGGCCGAGGTCGTCGTGATCGATCCGCGGAGTCCAGACCGCGCCGTGCTGGCACGCGCCGGCGCGCTGATCCGCGCGGGGCGGCTGGTCGCATTCCCGACCGAGACGGTCTACGGTCTCGGCGCCAACGCCCTGGACGCCGAGGCCGTCTCGCGCATCTTCGACGCCAAGGGCCGCGCCGACGACGACCCGCTAATCGTCCATCTCGCCGCGGTCGAACAGGTCGCCGACGTTGCGCGGGACGTCCCCACCTCGGCCCGCGCACTCGGCGCCGCCTTCTGGCCGGGCCCACTGACGATCGTGCTGCCCAAGCGCTCCAATGTGCCCGACCGCGTGACGGCCGGACTGCCAAGTGTCGCCGTCCGTGTCCCGGACCATCCGATCGCCTTTGGACTGCTCGACGCCGCCGGGCTACCGATCGCCGCGCCAAGCGCGAACCTGTTCACGCGGATCAGTCCGACGACCGCTCAGCACGTCGTCGACGACCTCGGCGAGCGCGTCGACCTGATTCTTGACGGAGGCCCCACCTCGCACGGCATCGAGTCGACCGTGGTCGACGCATCCGGCGGTTCCGTCCGGCTCCTTCGCCCCGGCGCGGTCCCTGCCGAGGAGATCGCGCGGGTGCTCGCCGCGCTCGAGTCTCCCGTACCCTTGGAGCATGGCCTCTCGGCCCGGAGTGCCTCGCCCGGCTTGATGAAAAAGCACTACGCGCCGAGTGCCAGAGTCCTCTTCTTCAGCGGCCCGGCCGAAGTCGCGCGCGAAGCCCTGCGCGCGGCCGGCGAGCGCGAGCTAGCTCAGGGCCACCGCATTGGCCTACTGATCTGCGACGAGGACGCCGCATCCCTGGACGCGCTCGGCGCGGCCATCTTCGAGCGCCTGGGCCCCTGCGCGGACCTGCCAGAGATTGCCAGTCGCCTTTACGCCGGCTTGCGAACCCTCGACGCCGCCGGCGTGGATGTCATATGCGTCCGCGAGTTCGGCCCCGCCGGGCTCGGACTCGCGATCCTCGACCGCCTGACCCGCGCAGCGAACCACCACGTCATCCACGTTCGCTGAGAAATTCACCCGCGGGTCCATCTTACACGGACCCCGGGCGCTCTTCCCGCTACGTCACCGCCATGGCCCTGACCCGATCCAGCACCCGGCCGAATACGTCAACAGCCTCGTCCACCTCGGTGGCGGTCAAGACGAGCGGCGGCATGAAGCGAACCACGTTCGCAGCCGGGCTGTTCAGCAGGAGGCCTTCCTTGATCGACTCGTCCACGATCTCCCCGCCGATGTCCGCGTCGAACTCGACGCCGATCAGCAAGCCGTGCCCGCGCACGTCCGTGATGTACGGTCGCTCCGCCTGCATCGCGCGGAGGCGATCCATGAAATGATCGCCCACCCGCGACACGTGCCCGGACAGGTCCTCGTCGATGACGTGTCGCATCACCGCCAGCGCAACCGCGCACGCTAGCGGGTTGCCGCCGAAGGTCGAACCGTGGTCGCCGTAGGTGAACACGCTGAACGCCTCTTTGGCCAGGATCGCGCCGATCGGCACCCCGCCGCCGAGCCCCTTGGCCAGGGTCATCACGTCCGGTACGACGCCCGAGATCTGATGACCCCAGAGCTTGCCGAGGCGGCCAACACCGGTCTGCACTTCGTCGTACACCAGGACCAGGTTCTGCTCGTCGCACCACGCCCGCACACCGCGCAGGTAGGCCGGGTCGGCCACGTTGACCCCGCCCTCCCCCTGCACCGGCTCCAGCATGATCGCGCAGGTTTCCCTGTCGGTCGCCTGCTTGATCGCGTCCAGGTCGTTGAAAGGGACGTTGACAAAGCCGGCCGGGAGCGGCCCGTAGTCCTGCTTGTAGGCTGGCTTGCCAGTCGCGGTCAGCATCGCCAGCGACCGGCCGTGGAAGGAATGGTCGGTCGTGATGACGGTGTAGGCCCCGTCGCGGCGGTGCTGGCCGTACTTGCGGACCAGCTTGACCGCGCCCTCGTTCGCCTCGACGCCGCTGTTGGAGAAGAACACCCGGTCGAATGGCGAGTTCTTGACCAGCAGATCAGCAAGCTCCAATTGGGGCACGGTGTAGAACTGGTTCGACGTGTGAATCAGCGACTGCGCCTGCTCGGACAGCGCGTCGGTGATCGCGGGGTGGCAATGCCCGAGCGTGTTTACCGCCCAGCCGCCGACCAGGTCGAGGTACGCCTTACCGTCTTCGTCCCAGACTCGACTGCCTTCACCCCGCACCAGCACCACTGGCGCCCGCTTGGCGACAGGCATGTATCGTTCGGATTCGAGCTCAATCCAGCGCGACGTCATCTGCACTCCTCCGTCACGGGTGGGTCTCCCGCGTGATCATCGTCCCGACCCCGGCGTCGGTAAACAGCTCGCCGAGCAGGGCGTGCCGGACGCGCCCGTCCAGCACGTGGGCGCGCCGAACGGTATCCAGCGCGCGGATGCATGCTTCGATCTTCGGGATCATCCCGCCGGTAATCTCCCCGGACGAGATCAGCGACCTCGCCCGGGCGACGTCGAGCACCGAAAGCAACGCCCCATCGCGGTCGAGAACGCCGGCGACGTCGGTGAAGAAGATCAGCTTCTCCGCGCCGAGCTCCCGAGCCAGGTCACCAGCGATCGAATCGGCGTTGACGTTGAGCGGCTGCCCGCCATCGCCCAGCGCGGCCGGCGCCACGACCACCAGGTAGCCAGCTTCGCTCATCGCGCGCAGCGGCGCCAGATCGACCGCGCTGATCTCGCCGACGAGCCCGAGGCGCGGGTCACGCAACCGGGCCCGGATCATTCCCCCGTCAATACCGGACAACCCCACTGCCCGCGCCCCCAGTCCGGTCAAGTACGCCACCAGGTCGCTGTTGATCTTGCCGATCAGCACCATCCGCGCGAGGTCAAGCGTCTGCTCATCCGTGTAGCGACGGCCATCGACGAAGCGCGTCTCCAGCCCCATCCGCTCCTGGTACTCGGAGATGAGCGGGCCGCCGCCGTGCACGACGACCGGGCGCACGCCGAACTTCTGGAGCGTGACCACGTCTTCGAGCGCGGTTCCATCCTGGCCGATGCTGCCGCCGAGCTTGACCATGATGGTCTTGCCAACATACTGCGCGAAGTACGGCAACGCCTCTAGCAGCGCCTCTGTTGGACCCTGGTGACCGACCGGCTCGTCACTCAGGCCGGACTCAAGTGGTGTAGGCGCTATTCTCGACGACATACGCTTCCGTCAGGTCGCAGCCCCAGGCGACCGCCGAGGCGTCCCCCAGGTGCAGATTGGCGACGAAACTGACCTCGGGCCGCTCCATGACTGGAGCGGCCGCCTCGCGGCTGCCCGATACCGGCGTCCCCGCCCGCACGAGCTGGACGTCCCCAGCGTACAGGTCGACCGCGTATGGGTCCACGGTTGCTCCGGAGTAGCCGATCGCGCACAGGATCCGACCCCAGTTCGGGTCGGCGCCGTACACCGCCGCCTTGACCAGGCTCGATTGGACGACCGTCCGCGCCGCCAGGCGGGCGTCCGCCTCGGAACGGGCGCCGCGGACCTCCACGCTGAAGACGCGAGTCATCCCCTCCGCGTCTCCGACGATTGCCCGCGCCAGGTGGCTGCAGACCTGGGTCACCGCGGCCGTGAACGTCTCCCCATCCGCACCACCCCGGACGGTCTGGTTGCCGGCTGCCCCGTTCGCCAGCACCAGCAACGTGTCGTTGGTGCTGGTGTCGCCGTCGACGCTGATCATGTTGAACGAATCGGCGACGGCCGCTCGAAGCGCCTGCCCCAGGAAATCGGCGTCGATTGCCGCGTCGGTGGTCAAGAACGCCAACATCGTGGCCATGTTGGGATGGATCATCGCGGCGCCCTTGGCCATCCCGCCGACCCGCACCGTTCGACCACCAAGCTCCAGCCCGACCGCGATCTCCTTGGGCCGGGTGTCCGTGGTCATGATCGCCCGCGCCATCTCCGGGCCACCGTCAGCATGGAGCTCCAGCTTGCCGACGCCCTCGCGAATGCACTCCATCGGCAGGGGGACGCCAATCACCCCGGTCGAGGCGACCAGCACCTGCTCGGCGGGTGCGTCGACGTAGCGTGCCGCCAGGGCGGCCATCTCGCGCGCGTCAGCCAGACCCTGCTCCCCGGTGCAGGCGTTTGCGTTGCCAGCGTTCGCAATGACCGCGCGCGCCTGGCCACGTCCGACGCGCTCGCGACTCACGATCACCGGCGCGGCGGCAAACGCGTTGCGGGTGAAGGTCGCGGCCACGGCCGCCGGCCGATCAGACGCCAGGACGCCCAGGTCGAGCTTGCCAACCCCCGCCGTCTTGATGCCGGCATACACCGCGCCGGCGGAGAATCCGTGGACGGAGGTGACGCTTCCACCGTCAAGCCCGCGGAATTCCCGTCCGTCAGGCACCACGGTCCCCCCTCGTACGCTGCGCGCGTCCCCTGGACCAAGCGCGCGCGAACTTTTGCCGAGGGCGCGCCGTCGCCGGTCTCAGGAGTATAGGTGCGCCCGGACTGGGGCGGCAAACGTCCGGTGCCGTGAGGGTGTACCCGGCTGCTCAGAGATCGGTGCGCGCCGCCTCGGTGCCTACTGCGTCCGGCGCTTCTCCAGTGCCGACGATCGCCTGTGCCTTGGCCAGCTCTTCGAGGTAGCGCTGCTGGCCGACGAAGAAGCCCACGCGCCCACTCACCTGCCTGATGCTGTCGCGGACGGTCAGACCAAGCGCGTCCACTTCGAGCACCACCTTCTGAAGCTCGGTCAGCTCGTCGGCCATAGGAGGATCTTACAGCAGTCGAGGCGGGACTGGCAGGCGAGCAACTGCCCCGCGCGGGAGCTGCATGCCGCTCACCACGCCTCGCCGCGGCGTGATTACCGCCGAGCGAATCGAAGCCGGCGGATCGCCACGTCCAGCGGGAACAGGAGCACCGCGGCAGCGGCGAACGAGGGCCACAACGGGCTCCGACGCTCGCCGGTCGGCGCGACGTCGCGCGCGAACGAGTCCGCGGGTTCTGCCAGCTCCCGCCCACCGGTCCGACCCGCTAGGCGGTTCAACAGTGCCCGATTGGTGCCGATGCTCCGTTGCTCGGCCGACCCCAGCACCGTGAAGCCGAGCGTCTCCTCGCGCACCGTGGGTGCGTCAGGCCGGCCGCCCGGCCCCTGCGTGAAGCGCACCTCGTACGTGCCCGGATTCGCCACCGTCGTCGTCAACTCGTACGTGCCCGGCCCGGTCTGCGGCAGCCTCACCTCGCGGCCTTGACCATCCGGCGCGACGACCGTCGCACGCGTATCAAGCAGGTCGGCGAAGCGGCCGTCTGGACGGACGCTCTGGGCGCGCAGCGTGACCTGGTCGCCGACAACCGTCGCCCCGACCTGGAAGGCCGATTGAACTGGCTCCGGCATCGTCCAGCGGACAGCCTGCTGCCAGAACCGCGACGCCTCCGGCCAGGACTGCCACTCCGGAGTCCAGCCGCCGTTGACGTCCGACGCCCAGGCCACGACCCGCCCCAGCCCATACTGCCAGTGCGCCAGCAATGGGTCGCCACGGTCGGACGCCAGCACCATGCTGGCGCGCGGCCGGGGCGACGTCGCGACGTAGCCACCCAGCGGCGGGAGCTCGCCGCCCGTCATCCCCAGCATGACCGGGCTCGGCTCGACGAGGCGCGGAAGAATCCGGCCTTCGACCAGCGCGCTGCGCGTAACGATGGTCGTCTCCTTGGTCGTGATCTTCGGGATGTCCTGGGCACGCTCGGTGAAGTAGTAGCGGCCGGTGCCGATCTGGGCCAGGTCGATCAGCAGCTTGGTGTCGGAGTCGCTGCCAATCGCGACAGTCGACAGCGTGATCCCGAACGGCCGCATCCGATTGATCAGTCCGGCGTAGTCGGCATTGAACGACTGACCGTCGGTCAGCAGGAGGATGTGCTTCAGCTTGGCATCGCTCTGAGCCGCGGCCTTGTATGCCTCCTCGAGCGCCGGGAAGATCGCCGTACCCCCGTCGGCCCGAATCCCGGCAATCTGCGCCTGAGCGTTGCGGAGGTCGTCGGGCGACGTGATCTTGCTCGGCGGGACGACCCAGCTGTGACGGGTCTCGAAGGCGAGCACGCCGAGCGTGTCCTCGGGGCGCAGCGACTCCACCGCCAGGCTCGCCCCCTCGCGCGCCAGGGCCATCTTTGAGACGTCGCTACGGTACAGGTCCATGCTGCCGGACTTGTCCACCACGAGGAACAGGGCCACTGTCCCCTGCTCGCGCCTGGGCGGCGGCGCCGGCGACAGCGGCAGCACCTCGTCGAGGACCGTGTTTGCGTACCCACCCAGGGCGTAGCTGGTGTTTCCGCCCGCCACGAACAGTCCGCGCCCCAGCGACTCGACGTACTGCTGGATTGTCCGCTGCTGGTCGAGCGTCAGTTGCGTCGCCGCCACATTGACCAGCCCAATGCTGTCGTAGCCTTCGAGCGACTCGGTGCGCGGAGGGACTGTCGAAGGGGCCTGGACGTCTACGTCGAGCCCGCCCTCGCGGAGCGACTCGGCCAGCGGGCCAGCTTCGCCTTCGTGGCCCTGGAGCAACAACACCCGCCCGGCTGGCTTGACCACCGTCGTCGACTCGGCGGCGTTGTTGTCGGCTCGAGCATCACCCGCGGCCGTGACGTCGACGCGCAGCCGCCGCGTGCCAAGCGACCGCGCCCGCTGGGCTAGAGCAATCCGATTGCTGCCCGCGGTGAGCCGGACCGGCTGCTCGGCGGCCAGCCGGTCGTCTAGCCACAGCCGCAGCTTGGCGTCCACGTCGACCGTGCTGTCCACCGTCGCCGCCGCCTCGAACGTTGCTCCATCTCGCACGAACCGCGGCGCCTCGAGCACCCGCACCGCCACTTCTGGAACGGCGCCGTCGGAGCCCTCGCCCGGCGCCACGAACGACAACTGCGTACCGTCCGACAGGTCGCGGACCGCCTCGTGCGCGCTGCCGACGTTCTCCCACCCATCGCTCAGAACGACCACCCGGCGGGCGCCCGTCGCAGGCAAGAGGTCGCCGGCCAGACGCAGCGCCCCGTCCAGGTTCGTCGCGGTCCCATCGACCGAAACCCCGCTCGGCGTCGTGCCGAGTTGCCCATTCGACTCGGGGCCGTCCAACGCCGCCCGCCGGCCGAACCTCACCACCGTCACGCGGTCGTCCGGCTGGGCCGAGTCGAGTGCCCGTTCTAGCCAGGCTGCCGCCGCTTCACGAGTCGGCCCGGCCATGCTCTCCGACTCGTCCATGACGAACGCGACCGCCAGGCTATCGTCAGCCGTCAGCGTGACCGGCCGCGCCAGGGCGATGATCAGCAGGCCGAAGACGAGCGCCCTCGCAGGCAGTGCCACACGTCGGCGCCATCGCCCGATCGTCCGCAGCCTCGGCCAGCCCAGCGCCAGGACCACTGGCACGAACGCCAGCAATACAAGCCAGTACGGACGCTCCAGGCTAAGCTGGACCGGCACGTGCCAACCCCGTTCCACTCATCCACGCCGTCCGAACCGCCACCACTCGGCACCTAGCGCCGCCAGCCCAAGGCTCAACAGGGCCGGCCAGATCTCGGTCGGCGTGACACTCGGCTGCTCGGCGCTTGGCGACGTCGCCAGCAGCACCGCCGGTTGGCGCGGCCGGATGTCTGACTCAGCTTCGTCGGCAATGTTGATCGTGAAGGTCCGTGGCGCGCCCGCGCCCTCGCCGCGCTCCCGCGCCAGATACCGCCCCGGCAGCTCCAGCCCATCCAGCCGAACCGAGGCACCGGTCACCGGCAGCGTCCGCACGGCACCTTCCGGCCCCTCCAGTTGTACCTCCCGCACGCCAGGCTGGACCGGCAGCGTCGCCGACCTCCCCGCTGGCAAAGACGGCGCCAGCTCGCCGCCGCTCAGGAAGGCTACCGCGTTCGAGACGAGCAGCGGAAACGCTAGCATTCGGTCGACGCCCGAGTTGACCGGATCGAAGCCGAGCACCACGATCGAGCGCCCGTCTTCCTGGCCCTCCAGGATCAACGGGCCGCCGGCCGTTTCGGCCACCACCCGCGCCCAGCTCGGCGGATCGAGCGTGCTCGCGCGGACCAGGCGCACCGCCGACAGGTCGACCGAGCGGAGCAGTGGATGCCGCGCATCCCAATCGCTCACCTCGACCGACCGCGCCTCGCCCACGATTGGCAGGCCTGGCCGGCCGCTCGGCGGGTTGACGATCAGCAACTGACCGCCCGGCAACCGCTCTGGCAGGAAGCCGTCCAGGACGACCAGCTCCGCTCCGGCCCCGGTGTACCCCTCGGGCGAGATCGTCTCGACGCGCAGGTTCGGGATCGACCGCAGCGCGCGCTCGAGCGTCTCGGGCATTCGCGAAACCAGCGAGACCTGCCGCGCCTGGCTGGCCTCCACGGCGACCTCGGCCAGGTCGTCCTCGGGCAGTGGATCGCGCGCCCCCAGCGCTACGGTCACTCGGCGCGCCCCCTCCGGAACGGTAAACGCCACCTCCAGCCCGCCCCGCGCGGCCACCTCGACCTCCCGCGTTTCAAGCGGCACGTCGTCGGCAAGCAGTCGGAGCGGCAAGCGCGCTGGAGTGTCGGCGTAATTGACGACGCGGGCCAGCGCTGCCAGGCCCGCTCCTGGCCGCGGCTGATGCTGGACCTGGAGCGCCGCGACTGCCTGGTTGGCCCCAGGACGGCCGACAAGCTGGAACCGAACCGGAAGGCCAAGCGCCCCGAGATCACCCGGGTCGGCAAACGCCCCGTCGGTCAGCACGACGGCCTCTGGCGCCGCGTCTGCAACCCGACGCCCCAGATCGGATAGCAGCAAGAGCGCGTCCCGCATCTGCGCCGAGCCGGCGCCCGCGTGAGCGCCGTCCAGCGCCGCCCGCGCTTCGGCCGGCTCGACGTCCTCGGCAAGGACCTTCGGACGCGGCCCGACGCGCAGCACCGTTGCCCGATCCTGCGCCCCCAGATCGTCCAGCAACAGGCGGGCCTGGCGGGCGGCCTCGTCGAAGCGACTGGCGGTGGCCACTCCTTCGCGCGCCAGCATGCTGGCCGACGCGTCCAGAAGCACGAAGAGGTGTCGTCTCGGCGGCGCGGTCACCCGCGGCCCGGCAACCGCCAGCGCGATGGCCGCCACAAACAAGAGCTGAAGCAGAAGCAAGAGCGTCGGTCGGGACGGCCGCACCCGCCGCGATGCGCTGACCTCGCGATCCAGGCCTCGCCACAAGAACGCGCTCGGCACCGTCTCCCGACGCGGCCGGGACCGCAATAGATGAATCAGGAGGATGACCGGAATCAGCCCAAGCAGCCACAACCCAGCCGGCTGGAGAAACGTCATGCCGAACGGCCGACGCCGCGTCGGTGCCCGGCCTCGAGGCTAGGCATGTGCACCCGTAGCGCGATCATGGCCGGGTAATCCTAGCAAACAGGATCGCCGCATCCGGTCCATTTCGCCCAGACTGCGAACGTCGTCGGCAACGCTGCCCCGGAGCCGATTGGGCGGGCGCTCAGTACGTCGGCGATGTCGGCTGGTCGTCGACGGCCATCGCCTGCGCGCAATTGTTGCAGCAGAAGATCATCCCGTCTCGCTCGACAACGGTTGCCTGCTCGACGACGATCGTCCCGCAATGCGCGCAAATCCCCTCCGCGCCCGGCGTAAAGGCCGAGTCGTCAGCCGCCCTGGCGCAGTTCGGGCAGCAGAACGCCTTGCCGCGCTCCTGGACGAGCGTCGAGCGGTCCCTCATTGGCGTCGCGCAATGCCCGCAGGCAGAATCAGCCATCACCTCACCTCGACCAACGCGGGGTTATACTGCCCGCGGATGCGTCCGGCCAGCACGTCGACTCCAGCCACAATGACCGCGCCAGCAGGTCGAAGGCGTTGAGCGACTACGCGCTCGCCCGACTGATCGTCCTCGGTTCCCAGATCCTCGTAGTCCTGACCGTGCTCGTCCTCTGGCTTGCCGCCGGCCCTGGCTGAGTGCAGTCATCGGCGTGCGCCGCTTCGTTGGAGCGTTTCCTTAGTCCGCTGACGCAGCCGCATGGTAGCCGTCTCCGGACGCGGCGGACGGTAGAGGAGCACTCCCCCGTTTGCGGGGCAGTCACCGACGGGGTGTCAGTCAATCGGACACGTCCAGCAAGGGTGGCTCAGAACGGGAGATCGTTGAGGTCCTCGGGGGCGGTTACGGTCTTCGGCCGACTGCTCCCGCTACTCGCGGCCCCAAGGGACGGCGTGCAACCACTGTAGCCGCTACCGGGGCGGGATCGGTTTCTGCCACGGTTGGTTTCCTCCTCGTTCGCTTGAGCCGCTCGCCAGCATGGGTCGCGCTTCCTGGTGCCCTTGCCAGCCTACTGTCCCTCGTACGCTCTCTTCAGGGCCGCCAAGTCGATCTTGCTCATCTGGAGCATGGCCTGCACGACTCTGTTCGCCTTCTCGGCATCCAGGTCCTGCAGCATCTCACCCAACACGGTGGGGATGATCTGCCATGACACGCCGTACTTATCCTTGAGCCAGCCGCATGGCCCTCCCTCTCCGCCTTCGGAGAGCTTTCGCCACAACTCGTCCACCTCTTCCTGCGTCTCGCAGTTCACGAAAAGGGATATGGCCTCCGTGAACTTGAACTCTGGACCACCGTTCAGCGCCATGAACTCTTGCCCGGCCAGCTGGAAGGTCGCTGACATCACCGTTCCCTTCGGTCCGGGCCCTACGTCTCCGTAGCGCATGACGTTCACGACCTTCGAGTCGGGGAACATGGAGATGTAATGGTTCATCGCCTCTTCGACCTGGTCGTCGAACCACAGGAACGGAACGATCTTCTGCATGTACGTTCCTTTCGGCGATGTTCTTTCGGTACAACTCCCGGTGTCGGGTCCCCTCGTCGGTGAGCTTTCCCATCAGTCGGCGTTCGCCTCGTCGTCCTTGTTCCTCTCCGTCTGTAGCTCGACGAGCAGGTCGTCGAGCTTTCCGAGGCTTTCCTCCCAGAACCGGAGGTAGTCGCCCTCCCAGGTGGCGACTTCTTTGATTAGCGCGCCGACGCCGTGGCTGAAGCTGCAGCGCGATCATAATGCGCCCGGTGTCCCGCGAATCCGGCGCGGTTCATCAACGCCGAGCGGCCCGGTGCGTCTACGTCCGCTCCTTTCAGCGCGCAGAACGGGCCACGTGAGACTTCCGCGGCACCTGGTCATCCCGGCTGCGCAGCCTCGTCCAACACCAGCGCGCTCCCCTCGGCCGCAAGGGGGAAGTGCGGGTTGCACGCGACCGCCCAGCGGCTGGGGGCTGCTGGCAGCGGACGCAGGGTAGCATGGGCAAACAGCCGCGCGATGGGGAGTCGTCCCCGGTGGAGCAAGCGCATGGCCCATAGGACAGGGCAGTTCAGCCTCTGGCGCCCAGACCTGGTCCGCGGCATCGACGCAGAGCGGGCCCACGAGCTTGCTGAGCGCAGCCTCGAGCGCCGCGGAAGCTCCCAAGATGAGGTGGCGGCCCGCGCCGACTACCTGGAGCTGCTGGGCATCGGCCCCGGCGAGCGAGTCCTCGAGGTCGGCTGCGGTAGCGGCGTGGTGCTCCGCGACATGGCGAGGAAGGTCGCCCCCAATGGCGCGGCCGTCGGCCTGGACCTCAGCCTTGCCCTGCTGGAGCTGGCCCAGCCGCGTCCGGAGGGCGAGGCTCTGGGGAGCGTCGTCTTGTTGTGCGAGGGCGATGCCGGCTGGCTTCCCTTCCGCGGTGGCGCGTTCGACGCGGTGCTCGCGGTCACGACTCTGATCCACGTGCCGCAGCCTGAGCGGGCGGTCGCTGAGCTGGTCCGCGTCGTCCGGCCCGGCGGGCGAGTCGGCGTCTTCGACCGTGATAACGACTCCTACATCATCTCCCACCCGGACCGGGATCTCACCCGAAGGATCGTGGCGTCCGGCTCGGAGCACACCACGGTCAACCCCTGGATCGGCCGGCAGCTCCCCTCCCTCTTCGCGGAGGCCGGCCTGTGCGACGTGCGCGTGCGCGGCTTCGTCTCCCTCGAGCAGGACCTCGAGGGCTTCTACGCCACCAACGCGGGCGAGCGCTGGGCCGACGTGGCCGTGCGAGTCGGGACGATCACGGACGTGGAGCGTCAGCAGTGGGTCGAGCAGCTCCGAGCCGTGCAGGCGGCCGGGGGTTTCGTGGCCGGTCTGACTCACCTCTTCGTCTGGGGCGTGCGGCCCGAGTAAGGGTCACGTCACGAGTACATGCCCGAGCACCGGGCACCTTCGCGCAGAAACCTCGCCGTTGACGATCGGCCGTCCACGGTGCAGGCACTGGCATACCGAACGCCCGACTGCGCCGGCCCGACGGAGACTGCGCTGGGGTCAGCACGCACACGAACTGACCAGCCCGCATCGTGCCGGCGGGGGGTGCCGCGACTCGGAGTGCGCCGCCGCCAGACCTCACTGCCCGTGCGATCGGCATGCCCCCTCCTCCCGTGTCGCCGCCTCCAACCCCAACTCGCTTGACACCTCCGGGAAGGCAGTGCATAGTAGGATCGCCGGTCCGTCATCTGCCGACCGCCGCTCTTGCTCCACGCGGCTCGCTGGAGCGGGCGCCGCTGGGGGCTAGGCGTGCGTTGTCCTCACTGTCACACCGAGAGCCGCGAGACCGCCAGGTTCTGCGAAGTCTGCGGGGCGCGGCTCGAGCTCGCATGCCCCGCCTGCGGCGCGGTCGCAACGGCTGGCAAGAAATTCTGCGGCGACTGTGGCTCGCGGCTCGATGGCGGCGGTTCGGACCCCACCGAGCCGAGCGGCGAGGCACCGGCGTCCCCCCAAGTTGATGAACGGCGGTGGGCGACGGTGCTGTTCGCTGACGTGGTGGGCTTCACCGCGATGTCCGAGCGGATGGACCCCGAAGACGTCAAGGAATTGGCCCACCGCTGCGCCGAGCGTCTGGCGGAGGAGGTCCGCCGCTTTGACGGGACGGTCATCAACGTCATGGGCGACTCGGTCCTCGCCGTATTCGGCGCACCCGTAGCCCACGAGGACGACGCCGAACGGGCGGTGCGCGCGGCGCTGGCAATGCGCGACAGTTTGGCTCCTGGCGACGGTGGGATACCGGTCGAGATGCACATCGGCATCAACACCGGCGAGGTCCTGGCCGGCCTGCTCGGGCCGGTCGAGCGCCGCGACTACACCGTCATGGGCGATACGGTCAATACCACGACGCGGTTGATGGGCGCCGCGCCGCCCGGCAGCGTCTTCGTCGGCGAGGAGACCTACCACGCGACCCGTCGGGTGGTGCGGTACCGGGAACTTGCGCCGATTGACGCGAAGGGCAAGGAGCGGCCGCTGTCGGCCTGGGAGGCGCTGGAC
>JAUJPG010000016.1:51512-65006 GCA_030447245.1 Chloroflexota bacterium
GGGCTATACGTACAAGACGCCGCGGGGGTTTTGGGGCGCGGCCCCGCCGGTCCTGGTCTTCGTCGCGTTGTCACCCCCCGGCGCGACCCGCCTTTGGTGCAATACCGTTGTGGCCGCCCCAATTTTTGCCAGGGGAACGGCGGGCCCTATTTTCGCGTGGGCGGGGCGGGCGGTCGCGCCTCTTGACGGCGCGCCACCGCTCGGGGCAGCTCCACTGGTCGGGCGCGACGAGGAGCTGGCACTCCTGGCCGGGATCTGGACCAAGGTGACGCGTGATGTCCGCCCGCACCTTGTGACGGTGCTCGGCGAGCCGGGGATCGGCAAGTCGCGCCTGGTCGCCGAGTTCGAGCGCGGCGTGCTCGACAACGCCCTGGTGCTCCACGGCCGCTGCCTGCCGTACGGCGAGGCGCTCGGCTACTGGGCGCTCGGGACGGCGTTTAAGGAAGCGGCCAGCATCGCGGCCGAGGACGACGCCGAGACCGCCCGGGCCAGACTGGACCAGCTGGTCTCCAGGTCGATTGGACCGGGGCAGACAGAGACCGACGCGGCCGAGATCGCCCGCCACCTCGCGCTGCTGATTGGACTGGACACCGCGGAGGACCGAACCGCCACCGCGCCCGACCAGCGCACGCTGTACGCCGCGGCGCGCCGCTTCCTCGAAGCGCTGGCCAGCCAGCGGCCGCTGTGCCTGCTACTCGAAGACATCCACTGGGCCGACGATGCGCTACTCGACCTGGTGGAGTTCGTCGCCGCGCGAGCGCACGAGGTAGCGCTGCTGATCGTGGCCCAGGCGCGACCCGAGCTGCTGGACAAGCGCCCAGGATGGGGCCGTGGCGTCCGCGCGTTTACCACGCTGCCGCTCGAGCCGCTTGGCGAGCGGGCCGGCCGCGACCTCGTCCTGGCGCTCTGCCGCGAGCGCGGGCTGCCCGGGGACGTCGCCGAGCGGGTCGGTCGTGGGGCCGGCGGCAACCCGCTGTTCGCCGAGGAGCTGGTCGCGATGGTCGCCGAAAGCGGCGAAGCGGCCGGGGCCGGTATGCCCTCGGCGATCAAGGCGCTGATCTCGGCCCGCCTGGACGCCCTGCCTCGGAGGAGCGGGGCGCGCTCCAGCGGGCGGCGGTCTTTGGCAAGGTCTTCTGGGAGGGTGGTCTGCGCGCGCTCGGCGCAGGCGACGGTTCCGAGCTCCTCGACGCGCTCGAGCACAAGGACCTGCTGCGGGCGCAGCCGCGCTCGCGCTTCCCCAGCGACCGCGAGTACGCCTTCAAGCACGACCTGATCCGCGACGCGGCGTACGAGATGCTGCCGCGGACCGAACGACGGGCGCTTCATGGCGGGGTCGCGGATTGGATGAGCGCGCGCGGCGGCGAGCGCGCCGATGAGCTACTCGACCTGCTGGCCCACCACGCGGTCCAGGCTGACCAGCAGGATCGTGCGCTCGGCTACCTGACCCGGGCCGCCGAACGGGCCCGCCGCGCCGCGGCGCATCGCGAGGAGGCCGCAATGCTGGCGCAGGCGATCGCCATCGCAGAGCGCCTCGGTCAGCAGGATCTGACAGCCGAGTTGCGCGCGCGACGTGGCAAAGCCTTCGCCGCCGTCGCGATGTGGGCCGATGCAAGACCCGAGTTGGAAGCCGCGCTCGCGCGGGCCTGGCAGTCGCACGGATTGAGCAGCGCGCCGAGGTGCTGGACGAGCTCGCGGCGGTCTGCTTTTGGCTGCTCGACGTTCCCAGCGTGCGTCACCACGCGAACGCGGCTCTTGAGCTGGCAGCGGAGGTCGGGCGTGCCGATCTCCAGACTGGCGCCGTGGGGTGGTTGGCCTGCGCCGAGAGCGCGGATGGTGACCTCATTGCTGCAATTGATCGGCATCATCATGTGATCGCACGCTCCGGGAGCTGGGCATCCCCGCCCGGGTTCGTGTTGCCCTTGTACTCGCAAACGCTGTACTGGCTCGGGCGGCCGCGCGACGGGATTGATTGCACAGCCGTGAGGCCGTCCGGGCGGCTCGCGAACTGAACGACCCCTCGATGATGATGTACGGGCTCCCACATCTCGGCCTCGCTCTGGCCTCAACTGGACACTACGACGAGGCGGCGAAAGTGTTCGAAGAGGCGCGGCGCTTCGGCCGTGAGTACGGGGTCGACACGTTACTCGCTCGCGCGATCGCCATGTCGGCCGGGTTCCACCTCGACCTATTCGACTTCGCCGCCCACGAGGCCATTGCGGAGGAAGCGCGGGGCTGCGCTCGCTCTCTCGGCTTCCCGCCACCGCTGATAAGCGCGGGCATCGACCTGCTGCTCAACTTCGCCCGCCGCCACGAGGTTAGTCGAGCTGAGGAGATCGTCGACGAGGTGGCGGAGGCGGTGGAGACGGCCGCCGCGTGGCACGGGTGGCTCTGGAGGATCCGCTTGGCCGAAGGAAAGGCCGAGATCGCGCTGGCACGGGCGACTGGGAAGAGACGATCCGCCTCGCGGGCGAGGCAATCGAGCAGAGCCGGGCGAAGGGCCGCGTCAAGTACCAGGCGCTCGGTCTCGTGACGCGGGCGACCGCACTGGCATCACTGGGTCGCACAAACGCGGCGACGGCTGACCTCGCGGAGCGCGATCGAGCTGGCGCGGCCCGGTCGGCGACCCGCGCGCTGTTCCTGCGCACTTCGGCTGCGCTGCTCGTTCTCGATGGTGACGACACGCTCGCCGCCGAGGCGCGCGTGCGGCCGCGGAGCGGATTACCGCGGCTCTGCCCGACCACGACACGCGGCGACGCTTCGAGGCGGCAGAGCCCGTCCGCCGCGTACTCGCCACCAGTAGCTAGCTGCTCGCCGCGGCCGACAAAGTCGTCCCGCTGAGCCAGACGCGGCAGCCGCGAGCCGGTGTGTACGATCCACTCGCGGCGACTGAGTGTCAGCGCAGCCCTTGATGCAAAGCTATCCCGGCTGATGTCCCACTATCAACTCGGCGAGTTGGTCGGCTTCGTCTGGGGGATGCTGATGGTCTTCGGCCCTACCTGCTCGCGCTGGCCGCGGGCCGTCAGCTTCCGGCCGCGCGAGCGCTCCTGCCTATCTTCGAGCGCGGGGCCGCGAGCTCTTGAAGGTGGCGCTCACGGCCGAGCGGCCGGGGCGGTGAACAGGAAGTAGAGCAGCAATGCGTAGACCGCGGTCATCGCGACGGCGTCGAGATTGCTCAGGGCCTGGCCCTCCTGGATGTGCTGCAGCAGCACGTACAAGAGTGGGAAGAGCAAGAGCATCAACAGGATCGTTTCGGTGTTGATCGGGATCGCGTACGTCGGCGCGCGTCACGGCACCCAGAATGGCGATCACGATCATCGAAAAGGGTACCAGCAGGAACAGGACCTGGGTCATCCCGCCAAATACGTTGGAAAGCGCGATGCCCAGCTCACCCCGTCGGTGGGCCTTGAAGACGATGATGTACTCAGAGATACCGGCGAAGAAGGCCAGGCCGGACGCCGTGGCGATCGCCGGCAGCCCGAGCTCGTTGAGCGCGATGTCGGCGAACCCGCCGATCGCCTCGCCCCCGAAGTAGGCGCCAGCCGCGCCCAGGAGGAACATCCGCGCGATGCTCGCCCAACGGATGTCGTGGCCGAGCTCGTCGGGGTCCGGCGGGTGCGAGGGATCGTCGTGCTCGGCACCCTCGGCGTAGTAACGGATCAGGGATCGCAGGTAGTAGGCGTAAATCGTGATCAGCACACCGCCGATGAGGAGCAGGTCAACCCCGGCCAGTGCGGTCTTGGCGGACTCAGCACGCAGGACGAGCATGATGATGCCGACGATCATCGCGATGCCGCTACCGGCAATCAGGACTTCAGCGCCGGCCTTGGTCAGCGACGGCGGCATCCGGAATTCGCCCCGCCAGTCTTTGGGCAAGAAGAACGAGTAGATGCTGAAGGCCAGGGCGTTGTTGTAAATCGTCACGACGGTGGTGACGAACGCGGCGAGCGGCTCGACCCGGACGAGGAAGGCGATAACCACGAACTCCGGTAGCGTGGCGACCAGTGAGCCGACGGTGCCGGAGATGAAGCCCTCCCATCGGAGGCGTGCCCCGAGTCGTTCGACGCCCTGGACAAACGCCTCGCAGGAGCCCTGGATGATCGTGATCCCAGTCACGAGCTGGAGGAGGGCGATCAGGCCCTTGGAGCTGTCCTGGCCGACCCAGCCCAGGTTTTCGCCGAGGAACGTGACGAGCCAGAGTGCGAACCCGACGCCCATGACGATCTGCCAGGTGCGGAGGCCTCGGTGCTGGGCCTCCTCCATCCGCTCCAGCTTCGCGTGCGCGGGCGATGGCAGCTCGGGCGAAGGGTGCTGAGGCGATGGGAGCTCGGGCGAAGGGAGCTCGGGGCCGACCGGTTCGTTCGTGTGCACGGGTTGACCCCTTTCGTGGACCGCGGCGGAGCGGATGCACCCCGCTCCAGTGTAGTCCGGCACTCGCGGTTCGAGATCGGTGCCCGTGCACCGCTCGACGACGACCCTGAGTGTACCTCCTGCGCTAGCAGACGCCTGTCCAGACCCGCCGGGTGCACGAGCGCGACGGCGAGCGCCTGGTCGGGTGCCGGCTGGCAATGCCGGTCGGGGTCGAGGAGGAGGCGCGAGGGCGGGCATCGGGCGCCGCTTGCTGGACCGGGCCACGGACCACGCCCGAGAAGCACGCGCCGCTTACCCGTTGCTGTGCGTGAACCCTCCAACGAGGCGACCCCCCCAACGCCCACCGAGCGCTCCGCGATCCGCGTGGCGCCGGTCCGCTGATCGCTTGCGTGGCGCACCAGGACCCGCCACGCAAGCTAACCGCCGCGGTCTCGACCCGGCGCGACTAGCCGTCGCGCGGTTCCTCCTCACCGCTCGGCGGAGTGTTCGTAGCCTACGGCGGTGTGATAGATCGCCCGGTCGAAGAACTGGCCGACGACGCGCATCAGCTCGAGCTCCTGGTAGAGATCGAGGGCTGAATCGGAGAGTCCCGACGTCCTGACGTAGTTCAGCAGGTGATCCTTGGTGAGGATCAGGGCAGAGATGACGTGACTGAGCGGGATGCCCTCCGCGAAGCGCTGTCTGCCGAGGTCCCCATAGCTCGACTCGACCTCACTCTCGGAGCCGCGCGCCACCCATTTGCTCAAATTCCGGTAGACGTCGTACGCGCGACGGTGCAGCTCGGAATGCGCGAGTCGGTGGTACCCGGCGGTGCGGGGATGCCGCTGCAGCTCCCCGACTACCCTGGCGGTCAGTTGATCGGCGTGGTCCTCGATCATCGCCACGAGCTTCCCAGAAATCATGACGGGTCTCTCCCTCCCGCACGGCTGCGACCCTGGCGTCGCCGATCGAGCTCCATCAGAGGCGCGCGGCGAGCGCGCGGACGATGTCCGCACGGCTGACGATTCCAACCAGCGCGCCTTCGTCCATGACCGGGACCCGCTTGAAGTGGCGCTCGGTCATCAGCGCGGCTACCTCCTCGACGGGAGTCCCGCTCGAGACGCTGACGACATCGGACATCATAACGTCGCCGACGGTGGCGCCGCGCTTGCCGATCACATCCGCCTCGCTCACGATGCCGACGACCTGCCCTCCCGCGTCCGCGACCGGCATGCCGCTGATGTTGTGGAACGTCAGCAGCCTGGCAAGCTCGCCGACCGGCAGGTCGGGGCTGGTCGTGACGACGTCGCGGTTCATGATCTCGCCCGCCGTGCGCGGCCCGCCCATGTAGTCGCCACTGGTAATGGCGGACAGCCCGTGGGTACCCGACTGCTGGCGCCGCTCATGGAGCCCGGCCGCCTCGTCCTCGAAGAACGCGCTGCTGGCCCCCTCGTGAATCTCGAAGGTCAGCACTCGCTCGTTTTCCAGCCGCAGCGCGCCGCGGATCACGGTCGCGGTTCCGACAACTCGGTCGTCCGGAGTACCGGCCGGTACCACGGCAATGACCTCGCCGCCGCGTACGGCCAACGCCACCGCCTCATCACTGTCCGCGGCCTCAACCCCTTCCTGGCCCCCGGTTGGCTCGCCAACGAACGCGTCTTTGATGTTCACGCGCTTCACGAGATTCCTCCTCGTCGCAACAAATCTCCACGCTCTTCCGCACCGCCATGATGCGCCCGTCCGCCTGAGGCGTCAAGTGGCCTGTAGTTAGCCAGCAAGAATGTCCGCTTGGTGCGCCAGCAAGAATGTCCGCCCTGGGGAGGCGGGCAGATGCGGTTCACAGCAGCGATGGTTGGACGGCGCGTTGCGGTGGTCGAGCTGGTTCGGGAGGGGCTGCTGAGCCAAGGGGAGGCGGCGGTGGAGTTGGGCCTGTCGGCGCGCCAGGTCCGTCGATTGGTGCGCCGCTGGAGGGGGTCGGCGGGGAGGCGGGGGCGTTGGGCTATCAGCGGCGGCATCCGGCGCCGAATCGGCTAGGCGCGGAGGTGCGGGCGGCGGCGCGGGCGGTCCAGGCGGCGCACCCGCGCTGGAGCGCGCAAGCGATCTGGGAAGAGCTGGAGGCCGGTGGGCAGGAGCCGCTGCCGAGCCTGCGCACGCTCAGCCGCTGGCTGGGCCCGTGGCGGGCCGCCCCCGGGGACGCGGTCGCGGCGGCGCGGCGGTTCGAGGCCGCGGGGCCGCTGGAGCTGGTCCAGATGGACACCACCAGCGGGCAGTGGCTCGCAGGCCGTCGGATGGCCTACGTGATCGTGCTGCTGGACGACTACTCGCGGGCGATCCTGGCCGCCCGGGCGGTCACGGCCGACTCGAGCTGGCAGAACCTGCGGGTGCTGGAGCAAGGCGTGGGGCGGTACGGGCCGCCGCGGGTGCTGTACAGCGACAACGGCTCGATCTTCCGCACCACGCGCCACGGCGGCAGCCGCTTCTTCGTCTATCGTCCCGAGGTGCTGGCCGGCGAGGCGCCGACCCAGCTGGCGCGCGCGCTCGGCGAGCTGGGCGCGGTGCTGCTGACCCACACCCGGCAACGCCCGCGCCAAGGGCAAGCTGGAGCGCTGGAACCGCTTCTTCCAAGAGCGGGTGCTCGCCGACGGGCCCTACCCGAGCGTCGCGGCGCTCGACGCCGCCCTGCAGGCCTGGGTCGCCCACTACAACGCCCGCCATCGCCACCGCCCGGACCCGGCTGCGTCCCGGCGGCACGCCTGGCTGGGCACGTCCGGCGCCCACTGCCGGGCCGGGACCCGCCCGCTCGGCGACGTGTGCGCCCTGCGCGAGACCCGCAAGGTCGCCAAGGACCACACCATCTCGCTCGACGGCGTGACCTATGGCCTGCCCCGCGAGCCCAAACCTGGTCGCCTACACGGTCGAGCTGCGGATCCGACCGGGCCAGAGCGTCCGCGTCTGGCACGCCGACCGGCTCGTCGCCGAGCTGCCACACGACGCGCCCGCGCCCCCGACGGCCTCAGCGTCGACGACCTGCTCGGTCGCATCCTGCCCCAGCTGGGCCCAAGCAACCCCGGGCCGCAGGGGCGCCACCGGCGGGCTCGCGGCCGCCGCCCAGGGTGGGCCCGTCCAGCAGGACGAACGAGCTTTGAAGGAGGAGGTAAGGACCGCCGTTTCCCTCGAGCGGAGCGGACATTCTACCTGGCGTAAGAATGCGGACATTCTACGTGGCGTACTACAGTGGCCGCGGGGTGGCCGCTCGCGTTCGATCAGCGCGTAGCGGCCGCCCATGCCGACCGTCGCCGGGCCGAATCGGTCACGCGCGCCCGAGCGCCAGCAGCCGGGTCGAGCGGGCCTCCAGCACCCCCAGCACCAACCGCGCACGCTCCCCCGATCGGGCCCGGCCCAGCCCACGCCCGCGTTGTGGAACGGAGCAGTAGCCTGACCTACCGAGACAACCTACCTACACCAGAGGCAAGGTGAACCGGGCAGACGCCACGCCGACGACCATGGAGACTCGATCGTGGCGCTGGTGTAGTAGTTGGATCCAGAGCCTAGCGGGAGCATGCACCGCGCATCAGGCCGGACGAGCAGGTCCTTCTGCCCTAATTCCTTGAGGGGGCGCGGAAACGGCAGGCAAACGCTCGAGGTCTTCATCCCTTCCCGCCACGATCAGCGCGTCCTCCGAGCCGACCCCTGCGCGAAGCCTGCGACCCAGCAAGAAGGTGAGGGCCAGCACGACCCCCAGGCCGCCGGCGGGCCAGGCCGGTTCCGCGGCTGCGCGGCGCGCCTGCCGACGCAATCGGTTGATTGGCCGATTCCGCTCGCGCTGCCATCGGCGGTACCACCAGCCCAAGAACGCGCCACTTGCCGCTGCGGCGCTGATAGCTCCCCCGATCGTGACGTTGCGACTCGGGGTGGGCGGCGGCTGGGGCGAGCTTGGCGCAGCCGCGGGTTGCGCGACTGATGCAGTCGCGGCAGCCGGGGCGACAGGGACGGCGTGTGGCTCCTCGATCTGGCCGGCCAGTCCGCGCTCGATAAGCTCGGCATGGCCGGGTGCGGGCGGCTTCGGGACGCGCTCCGAATGAGGCGCGTACGTTCGCGGCTGGCGGCCGGAGTCGTGCTCGGCAGCTTCCCGCTCCTCGTCCGTGGAGGGGTGAGAGGGCAGCCTGGTCAAATCCTGTTCAACGGCCTCGCGCGCGGGGTCAAGGTCGCGCTCGGTCGGCGAGAGCTCGCCGGGCGGCAGGCCTTCACGGGGGGTCGATGGCGGGAGTGGCCCACTGATCGCGGGGTCCTGGAAGCTCATGCGCTCACCTCACTATGCCGCGCGCCCGGTCCGGACCCGCGAACCGCCTCTTGGCGCTGTCGGCGCCGCAAGATACATGCCGCCCGCGCGGCGCCCCAACGTCCCCGGGCGCGACATGCGTCGGCGGCCGCGTGGCTGGCCGGAAAGAGTCTGTGCAGACGGGAATACCCACGGCGGCCCGCGTGAGCCTGCCTCGCATCGGGCTGCTGCCGCGCCGCGCCCTCCAGCACTTCCTCGACCCTCCGACCCAATCCCGAGCATCTGGCCTGATCCTCCACGAGGGGGGAGCCCCGGGCGGTCGCGGCCGAGGGTCATTCGGCATCCCGGAGTGGCCACCGGGCCGGTCAGCGAGCCGCCACGGCAGGCTCGGGCCAAGTTGAGCGACCGCGCCAGTTCCGGCCCCTCGTTCGGCACCGACGAGACGAGCGGCCCGCCCGTGTAGCCCTCCATCAGCTCGGCCGGGTACGGCCGCGGGCACGGCAGCACCGCGAGCGGGTCGGCCACGTCGGGATCGAGCCAGAGCACCTCGTCGTCGGGGTCGAGGATGACCAGCATCCGGTCGCAGATCGGCGCCAGCAGCTCATCGGCCGCGGTGATAACGATCGCGCACGTTGGCGTGTCCTTGCCGTCGGCGCAGAGGTCGGCGAAGCCGAACAGGCCGCCGTCCCGCGGGCGGACGTGCGCGAGCCGGGCATCGGTCAGCTCATCGGCGGCGCCGGAGCAGTACCCACGTCGTGCGCACGGCTCCCCAGGAGCGCGCCGATCACCCCACTCCTCGCTCCGCTCCCTTCCGAGCGAGCGCGTCTTGCACGAGAGCGTGCATCCGAGCGGCCACATGGTCCCATGAGGAGCGGCGCAGCAACGCGCGCTCCTGGCGCGCCCTCCGTTCCCGCTCCCGCGGACCCTCGTCCAGCGCGGCCTGCACCGCCGCCACAAAGCCCTCCGCACCTTCCGCGATGCGCACGACCGTGCCGTACAGCGCGACCACGTCGCGGATGGCGGTGGACACGATGGGCTTGTGCGCCGCCATGTACTCCAGCGTCTTGGTGGGGCTGATCGAGCGGGTCGCCTCATTGAGGGCGAACGGCATCGTGGCGACGTCGAACGCCTTGAGGTAGGCGGGGAGGTCCAGGTAGTCCTGCTTGCCCAGGTAGTGGAGGTTGGGCAGCCGCGGGAGCATCCGCTCCTCGATCTTGACCACCGGGCCGATCAGGACCCAGCTCCACGCCGGCCGCGCGGCCGCGGCCCGCGCCAGCAGGGCCAGGTCGATGCGCTCGTCGATGACGCCGAAAAAGCCGATGATCGGGCGCGGCAGCGCGCAGCTCGGCGGGGCGAGCGACAGCTCCTCGTCCAGCGCGCGCGCGAAGTGCTGCTGGTCCACGCCGCTGGGGAAGAGGTGGACGTCCGGACGGCGACCCCTGGTGGCGTCGTGGAGGCTCGGTCCCCCCGCGAAGACGAGGTCCGCCCGCGCGAGCAACTCCTCCTCCTGCCCGGCGAGCTCCGGGGGCGCGTACTTGAACGCGCGAAGGTCGTCCATCACGTCGTACACGACCAACTCGGGCTGCAGCAGGTCGATGAACGGCACCGCCGCCGGCGTGTATGGCCACAGCACGAGCGGGCCACGGCGCCGCGAGGCTACGTACGCGCGCACCTCGCGCTCCAGCCGCTCCTGGGCGGGGCTCCCGAACAGCAGGCTGGCCTCCCGGAGATCCTCCGGCAGAGCGAGCCCCCCGGCACCGGTCCTGTCCAGCCTCGCGCGGAGTTGCTGCCAGAACGTGGCTGCGTCGCCGCGGTACACCAGCCGTGCCACGGAGAGGTTGGACCGCTCCTCGGTGACCTCGAAGCTGTCGCCCGGGAGGCCGATCTCGATGTGGGGCTCCTCCACCCACAACACCCGATAGTGCCGGGCGAGCCGCGAGAGAAGCTGCTGCGGCCGCTGCCAGACCGAGTCCCACCACAGGTGCGAGAGGCAGACCAGGTCCGGCTGCGCATCGTCCACGGCCGCTTTCCTCGCCTGCCCTAATGGTAGGGGGTAAACCGGGCTGCGGACTTGACGGACGAGCACGTCAGACGGCAGCCAGGGGCTAGTTCCCACACCCGACGCTGGGACTCCTCTCCAAACACATGCTGGGAGAGGCTTCCTCTACCTGGTAGCCGTGGAGCCGACGACAGGAATCGAACCCGCAACCTACGGTTTACAAAATCGGTCCAACCCGTCCGCGAGCGTCCGTCTTTGACCGTCACCAGATAGGAGCGACCACACTGCCTGCAGCTTTGAACGCTCGCGGACGGGCGCAAACGGCGGCGTTCCAGTCGTTCCGGCACCAGTGCGACCAGGTGGAGAGTCCCACCGTTCCGGGCAGTCCAGAGCGCCGCGAGATTGTGCGCACGACGAGGGTCGAAGGTGGCATGGGCGACGTGGTGCATGAGCAGCCTACTCCTCTTGGCCGACCGCATCCACTCGCGGGACGTGCCACGCCTACAATCTTGTCTATGCAGGGCAGCAGCGCGAGGGTGCGCGTAGCCCGTCACTCGGAGACATCAGCGTCGCACTAGGTGCGGCTGGGGAAGGAGCCATGGTCAGGCGCACCCCGCTGACGTACGCCGAGGCGAAGGAAGTTGAGAGGCAAAACTCGATTACTGGGAGTGGGTGGTGCTCAGCGGCACCCTCGTGCATCGGGCTCTTGACCAGCTTCCTCGAGATCATGCAGGCGGAAGATCGGTGGCCTGATCACGTCTGCCCGCAGACCGGCCGCCACATGACGTATTGGTGGGCCCAGCTGGCCTGGCGTGGGCGTGCCGACGCATCCCCTGCGGACTGGCAGAATCGCTGGCCGCTGCCGGTCGGTCGCGTCGCCTTGACCTACGATTTCGAACGCTGGAGATATCCGCGCCTAAGGGCGGCATCCGCTCTCCTCCCATTCGGCGCCGAAGAGCGTGCCCTCCTAGCGACGCGCGTAGAGGTCGACGATCAGTTCGTGGACGTCTTCGGCCTGGCGCGTGACGTGGTCTATGGAGATGATGGTCAGCCCCTGGACTGGACGGTTGGATCGCTTGCGTGGGTGGTCCAAGGTGGCGAGATCCCGAGCCAGGGCACGATGAACCTGCTTCGTCGTGCTCGTCGCTGGTGGGCCGGGCATATCGAAGGTCGACCGCGCAGGAGCAGCGTAAACGCCGGGCGCCCAAAGGGATCGGTCAAGGGCAAGCCTCGATCGGCCAAAGCGATCCTCAAGTGGTACCGCGAGGCGAGCGAGCAGTACGCGGAGGACGGCGAACAGCCGACGCTGAGGGACCTGGCCGACTGGATGGGCGTGAAGGCCGAGAAGACGGCGAGGAAGCGGTTGGAGAAGCTCGAACTGTCCTGGCCACCCGCCTGAATATTTTCTTCTGTTTTCTTCCCGTTCCGACGCAGGCGATTTGGTGGAATCTCCTCAACCGTAGTTGAGGAGATTCCCATGCCATCCATTTTTGTCGGGATGACACCCGAGAGCTTCGAGCGTCTGTACCGTCTCTCAAAGCGTGAGCGGAGGCGGCCCCACGACCAGGCGGCGGTTCTTCTTGAGCGTGCGCTCGGTGAGGTCGAGCCATCCGCCTGCGAGGACTTCGATCGTGACGCGGTTAGGCCGACGCCTGAGGGGGCTGTGTGATGCGGGGCCGCGAGGTGTTGACGCCGGCGGAGTATGGGCGACAGGGCGGGCTGAGCAAGACGACCGTCATCAAATGGTGCGAACTCGGGATTTTGCCCGCGATCCGCGTCGGATCGCGCTGGTATTTGAAGCGATCGGAGCTGGTCCGAAGCGGATGGCTCGAAGGAAATAAAGATGGCGCCGCTGGCACGGCGCCATCGAGGGATGACTGACGATTGCACCCGTCGACCGCTCCCGAGCCCAACGATAACACGCGGCGAGCCTGGCGTTATCGCCGCTGTCCCTCCTGTCGGGTCGCCCGACCGGCGAGCGACTTTGCGATCCTCCAGATCGGGCCTGCCTGGCACGCCGACGGTCGCATGCCACGCCGCTGCCCCACCTGCGGCCACGTTGCCACGACGGTGCGCTTCACCGTCGTCAGTGAGCAACGAGGTGCGACGCGATGACGCCCGTCGAACGCACCCTTGAGCGGCTGCAAGGAGTTCGCACCAACGGCTCCGGGTGGCAGGCGCTGTGCCCGGCGCACCCCGATCGCGTTCCCAGCCTCTCCGTTTCAGAGGGCGACGACAACAAAGTTCTGCTCCGCTGTTTTGCGGGCTGCGCCGCCGAGGCAGTTGTCGAATCCATCGGGCTGAGGATGGTCGACCTGTTCCCCGAGGACAGCCGGCGCAACGGCACGTGGGGAGGGGGGAGACCCATCCCCCCGAACAGCCCTGCAACCGCACAACCACTCACCGACGCCCGGGGCTGCACGCTGGCCCAGTACGCCGACGACAAGCGCCTGCCAATCGCCAAGCTCCGGGGCTACGGACTGTCCGACATGTCCTATCTTGGCAGCCCGGCAGTTCGCATCCCGTATCTCAACTCCGATGGCACTGAGGTGGCGGTCCGGTTTCGCACGGCCCGTAAGAAAGGCCAGGACGGCGCTGACGGGCGGTTCCGCTGGAAGAGCGGCGCCAAGCCTTGCCTGTACGGTCTTTCGCGGCTCACCCTGGCCCGTGACCGAGGATACGCCGTGATCGTCGAGGGCGAGAGCGACTGCCACACGCTTTGGCACCATGGTGAGCCCGGGGTCGGCGTGCCGGGGTCGAACGCCTGGAACGAAGAGCGCGACGCCCCGCACCTGGACGATATCCCGATCATCTACCTGGTCCAGGAGCCCGACCGAGGCGGCGAGACGCTCCTGAAGCACATCGCCAC
>JAUJPG010000016.1:65106-75160 GCA_030447245.1 Chloroflexota bacterium
TTTGGCCGCGACCTTCGGCGGACCGGCCTGGTCGGCGAGGAGCGCGCGGCCAAGCTGCTCTATCTCGTCGTGACCAGCCGCCTGCTGGACCGACCGGCCTCAGGCGCGATCAAGGGTCCCTCGTCGGCCGGCAAGTCGCACCTGGTCGACAAGGTGCTCGAGTTCTTCCCGTCCTCGGCATTCTATGCGCTGTCGGCGATGTCCGAGCGCGCGCTGGCGTACTCCGAGGAGCCGCTTAGGCATCGCGTGCTCGTCCTCTACGAGGCGGCCGGTCTCAGCGGCGACTTCGCGTCCTACCTGGTGCGCTCGCTGCTCTCCGAGGGCTGCGTGCGCTACGAGACGGTCGAAAAGACCAGTGAAGGACTGCGCTCGAAGCTTATTGAGCGGGAGGGACCGACCGGCCTGCTCGTGACCACCACGGCGGTCTCGCTCCATGCCGAGAACGAAACGCGGCTAATCTCGATCCCCGTCACCGACACGCGCGAACAGACCAGGGCCGTGCTCCTCAGCCTGGCCACCGAGAGCGATGGACCAGCCGTGGATACCGAGCCCTGGCACGCCCTCCAAGCCTGGATCGAGGGTGGACCGCGCCAGGTGACGATCCCCTGGGCGACGACGCTCGCCGAGCTGATACCGCCGGTCGCCGTTCGCCTGAGGCGGGACTTTGGCGCGGTGCTCGCGCTGACCAGGGCACACGCCCTGCTGCACCAGGCGGGCAGGGTCACCGACTCACACGGACGCGTGGTCGCCACGCTCGACGACTACGCAGCAGTTCGCGAGTTGGTGGCCGACCTCGTGGCCGAGGGGGTCGAGGCCACCGTCCCGCCGACCGTCCGCGAGACCGTCGAGGCCGTTCGAAAGCTGATCACTGCCGGCGTGGACGAGACGACGGTCAAGGCGGTGGCAACCGCGCTGACCGTGGACAAGTCGACAGCCTTGCGCCGTGTGCAGGTGGCGATCGAGCGTGGACACCTGAAGAACCTCGAGGACCGTAAGGGCCGACCGGCGCGCCTCGTGCTGGGCGACCCGCTGCCTGACGACCTTGCGATCCTTCCCACGGTCGAGACCCTCGCCGATGCTCTCGATGGTTGCAGGGTTGCGGACGAAACGGACGGGTCAAACCAGGCCCCCACCCCTGCGCCGGACGACGACTGGGCGATCTTTTGATGGCGGCGACCGCGTTGCTCGCCACCTTGCGGGCCAGCGGTCTCACGCTTGCGGTCGACGACCACCGCCTGCGAGTGCGCCCAAGGGCCTCCCTGACCGCCGAACTGAGCCGAGCAATCGTCGAACACAAGGCCGGCCTCTTGGCCGAACTGCAGGTCGAGGCAGCGACGGCTGAGGTGGTCGAGATCGAGCGTCAGATCGCGCTGTTCAGGACGAGAGCTCAAACGGTCGAGCAAGCTGGCGACCACAAGCGGGCGGCCATGCTTCGGGCCTGGGCGGCCAAGCTTGACCGGTTCGAACGGATGGACCTGAAACGACGAGAAGCGCGCGCCCTGGATGCGGTGGGGCGGTTACCCGATGAAGATCGATTCCTGCTGAAAGAGATCGAGCAGCTGATCGAGGTGAACGGCTACCGCCTGACCGTGGAGGGCTGGGTGGAGACACCTGAACGTGCCAGGGCCTGCGTGTACTGCCCCGAGCCGCTGGCGCCCGGTCACCTGCTCACGTGCGTCGAGCATCGGGTCAGCGAGCAGGGACGGCCATGACCGGAGATGTCGCGAAGCAGAGGTCTCCCACAGACAAGACGGGCGTGGGACGCCACGGTGTGACGCCTGCTACTCAGACTGCTCACCCCTAGATCCTTGCACGTCCACTCGGTCACGACGGCCCTGGGGGCATGCTTGCATGGGCGGGGTCACACGACCGATCGCAGGAGTCAACTCCTGAGCGGCAAGGACAAGTACTCCAGGTGACCCGCCCGAGCATCGCTTGCGAGGCTGTACGGTTTTCTCCGTTTCGGACTGAAGCCAGTGGACCGTGATGGCGACGATCTCACATCGCCACGCTGCGGCATACTCGGGCCGATTGCCGGTGAACGGAAGAGGGTCGCGACGCCACGACGACGCCAACAAGCGGGCGAGTGCCATGGCCAGTCGGTCCACCTCGGCCGGGCTAACTGCCGGAGGCATCGGCAACCTCCCCGGCGATCAGGCTGAGCGCGGCGCGACGCCCCCGGTCGATGCTGGCGACCACCGGGTCATCATCCGGTGCGAGCGGCTCGCGGATGAGCCGCTCGGCGAGGTCGTGGATCAGCGTCGGATCGGACGAGATCGCCACCAGCCTGGCGTCGGAAAGCGAGTTGCCCGAGTAGAGGGCAAGGCATCGTGTCATTCGACACCTCCCATACGCGTGCTACCGATTAGCGTTGGGAGGCCCGTAAACCTTTAAGACGCGGCGAGCGATTTGGGATGAACCGCTGAGTGGGTCCGTTCGGCGCCCTACGAACCGCGAGCTGTTACCGGCTGGCCGTGCGCCGGAGCCGCGCGCGGGCCTGGCTCATGGTCGAATAGACGGCATCCACGGTCGTCCCGCGCATCTGGGCGATTTCCTCGAACGGAGTTCCCCGCTCCAGAAGCGTCGCGATCTCGCCTTGACTCGACGTCAGGGTCGCGAGCGTCTCACGACGGGCCTCAGCGCCGAGAACAGCCTCTTCCGGCCCCGGCTCAGGGCTGGCTTGCCACTGCAGAGGTGATTGATCGGTATCTTCACTCTCGCCGTGCGGCATCGGATCCACCGTTTTGGGATGACGCGCCTCACGCTTCAATAACCGGGTCACGTGGCTCATGAGCGAGCCGCGCCCGTGCCAGACGGGCGCCCCGCCTCGCCAGTCATGCCACGCGAGCATGACGGCCCCTGGAAGCTGGTCTCTGAGGCCTGCGCGGGCAGGCCTGCCGTCCGCCGCCATCGCCTCCCTCAGGACCCGGTCCGCTTTGTCACCGCCCAGTGTGATCCGGGTCCTCACCCACGCCGCGAGTTCGTGAGCTGCCCAGGATCGGCGGTGGCCCTGGATGATTTCCATCTCGATGCCGACCAGCACGGGCATGAACTGGCGGTGGGCCTTGACCTGCGCTAGGAGCGCCGCGCGGGCCGGGTTTCGGCCCGTACGGAGCGGGTCGAGTACCGCGTCGATCGAAAGCTCCAAGCCGACTAACCACAGGTTGAGGAACTCTGGTCCCTGCGTCTATGCTGGTCCGCGACCGTCCGCCGCTTATCTGGATGGAACGAATAGCCGTCCATGCTCGTCCATGCTCGTCAGCCAATGTGCATGCTGTTTGGTCGTCAACTTGGTCGTCAGTACGGAGAGCCCCTGCCGCGCCGCTCCTCACGACGACTGCATGCACGTGGCAATCTCAGCGTCCGTCATCGTCGCGTCGTGCATCCAGTCGAAGATGCGGGCGAGATTGACCCCCACTCGCCGTCGTTCATGCTCGAGCAGGGGTCAGGCCGGCGTCAAGGACCAGTCGGGCGTCGTGGTACTGCGGGTGACCCAGGTGGACTGCTCGACCACCTCGATCCGATCCGGGGTCCCGAGCGCCCCGAGATCCGCCTGGACGAGCTGGACCAGGTTCGGCAATTCGGGCGCACCCCGGGCCGGAGATTCTGGGCGCGGCGTCAAAGCAGCCGTTCACACCCGCCTCGGCCAGCAGCAGCTTCGCCCGCCCGATCGTAGCAACAGTACCGAGCCTCGTCGGCGTCGTAGGCGAGCGACTTCGGCGGGTCGGCAGGCAGTGCAGTATCCATGGGGATGATGATCGGAGTCAGGGCGCGAAGCTCGAGCGGGCCTGAACACCCCAGTGGCCGTCGACGCTCGTCACGATCCAGAGCGAGGATAGGTTGCCAGCGCGGTTCCACGCTCGTCGTAGCGGGTGAACTGGACTCCGACGTGGACCTTGTCGGCCGAACTGTGGATGATCTCGCGCTGTCGAAGCCGCAGTGATGCCAGCCCCGCTCGAATGTCTCGCGGATGCGGTCGGGGTTGGCCCGCGCATACTCCTCGGCGCTGTTCCAGATCGTGACCTTACCGCGAGCTAGTCGAATGTGCGGGTAGTTGAGTGTCGCGGCGTTGCGCAGCCAATCGTGCGCGTTGAAGGTCTCCATGTAGGCATCGAGGGCGCCAAGCGCGCGCTGCTCGCTCTCCGGGGTTCCGTTGTGACGTCATTTCTGCTTGCTCACACAATCAGGCTTGCGGCGCTCTCGCCGTGAGAGCTCGGTCGGCTACTGTTTCAGCTCCGCCAGCGCGATGCCGCGCTCGCCGCCACCGCGTACAGGAGGTACGTGCGACCGTCCTCGCGGAAGATCGCCGGGTCACGGAGCTGGCGAACCGGGGCTCCGTCACCAGGCCCCGCCTCGATGGCACGGGCGGCAGGTCGCCGCCCTCGTAGAGGGGGAGCTCCGGCTCGAGCAGGACGACCGGCTCCGTCACTCGCCAGGTCGTCCAATCCGGCGTGAGCTCCACGATCGAGAGCAGGATCCGCTCCGGGGCAGTCGCCCACGTTGGTGTAGAAGATTGAGAGGGTGTTGCCGTCCAGGTTGAGTGCGGAGTGGCGCATCTGCTCGCCGAACAGGGGTCGGTCCCCGCTCGAAGTCGGTCAGACCGTCTCGCGAGCGGTATAAGATCCCCGGCATCGCCAGCGCGTACCAGTAGCCGCCCCAGCAGAACACGCGGAAGTAGGGCTCGCCGAGCGGCTCCGGGAACGCGGTGAAGTGGAGCCCGTCCTTCGAGACCGCCACCCGCGTCGCCTGTTTGCCGCCTTGGCCGCTCGGCCGGCCGGCGCCGTGGTAGTACAGCCGGATCTCGCGCCTCTGGTCGTCGACGTGGACGTCCGGCGAGGCGACGTGGCCGGCGAAGAACGAGGCCTCGATCGGGAGCACGCCGGGCTCGTAGGTCCGCCACGGCCCGAGCAGGTCATCGGCGAAGGCCAGGCGGATGTAGCGGCCGTCGTGGTGGGCGAAGTACAGGTAGTAATTGCGCCAGCGGCCGCTCGAGCCAATTCGGGGCGCGGACGAGCGACGGTCCGTTTATGTTGTCGCCGATGCGGCCATCCATGTGCGGGCGGATGATCGGCTGGTTGGGAAAACGCGCGACCTTCATCGGCACCTCGAACCGTTCCGCGGCATCTCGGTCGAAAGTCGCCACGGGCCGAGTCCGACCGGGCCGGGTGCGGATCTCAGCCGAGTGTGATTCGCTCGTAGACCGGCAGTGCCTCGACGTTGTAGGTCAGCCCCTGGACCTGTTGCCGCGAGCCATAGAGCTGGAACGACGGGCTCACGACGATCATGAACGCCTCGTCGATGATCAGATTCCCGAGCTCCTTGTAGAGTGCACGGCGCTTGTCGGTGTCCAGCGTGCTCCCGGCTTCGTTAACCAGGCGGGTGTACTCGGGCGATTCATAGCCGGGCGAAGTTGTTCTGCGGCCACCAGGCGCGCGCCACCCGGAAGAGGGTGTCCGGGTCGCGATTGGCCCGGCCGAACCCGTGGATCGCCACCTGGTACTTGTCGCCCCAGGTCCGCTCGCGGTAGTCGGCAGACTCCACGTCCTGGATTCGGGCGCTAACCCCAACCTGTGCCAGGTCGGACTGGAAGACCTGGGCGCGCGCCAGGTCTTCCGCGCGGGTCGGCGTCGAGGCTAGCAGCTCGAACTCGAACCCGGACCCGAGGCCGGCCTGCTGGAAGAGCCGGGCGAGCCTCCTCGAGGTTGTACTCGCAGCGGGCGGCCACGTCGGCGTGGTAGGCGATCGAATTCTTCGGGAACGGTTGGCACCACGGCTCGCCAATTCGGCCATGCCGATGTTGATCTGACGCTCGCGGTTGACGGCGTGAGCCAATGCCTGTCGGACGAGCTTCTGGTCGAACGGCTTCTGTCGCGTGTTCATCAGGGTGTCGTTGACGATACCGCCCCAGACCTGGTCGACGCGAATGCCCGGCGTTGTCTTGAGTCGGGCCACATCCTGGAACGCGAAGTCGTAGATCACATCCTGCGCGCCGCTCTCGAGGGTGATAACCATGCTGGCAGCGTCGCCCATTACCTGCACCTGGACTTCGTCCAGCATGGGCAGTCCCGACTTGAAGTAGGCCTCGTTGCGCACGAACAGGGCTTGATCCCCTGGCCGCCATTCCTGAAGCTTGAAGGGCCGGGTGCCCACACCGCGCCTGGCGATCTCGGGACCGACTCCGGCTCGACGATGTAGGTTAGGTCCAGCAGGTCGAAGAGGTTCGGTGCGACGCGGTTGAGGCGCAACACGGCGGTGTGCGAGTCGGGCGTCTCGACCACGTCAACGATCTGGGCGAGCGGGCCGGGCGTGGGCCGCGGTCTTCGGATCCTTGATGCGCTCGAGGTTGAGCTTGAGGTCCTCGCTGTTGAGCTCGCGCCCCGACTGGAACTTGACGCCCTTGCGCAGCTTGAGCGTGACCGTCCGACCGTCGTCCGAGATCTGCCAGGACTCGGCCAGCTCCGGCTGGGGCTGTCGATCCTGGTCCAGGACGACCAGCGAGTTGTAGAGCAGATTGAACATCGGGTAGTTGCCGCCTGCGAATCGGTGCCCATCGAAGTTCAGGAAGCCGCCGATGTGGGCGAAGCGGAGACGGCCACCACGCTTCGCCGCGGCGGGCGCGGCCGTTGGCTGGGCCGCCGGGCTGGGCGGCGGTCGTCGGCTGTGGTGCGGCGGCCGGTGCGGCGCCGCTGAACTGGCTCTCCCCGCTGGCCGGGGTGGCCGGCTGGCCGCCGCCCGCCTGGGGCCGCTCCTCGATTGGCCCGGCAGGCCGCCGCCAGGGCCACGAGGCTGCCGGGCGGTCAGCTTCACGAAGGCGCGGCGTGTGATGGCTGGACCGCTCGTCGATCTCATCGATCTCCCTCTCTGCCCGGTGTACGCTGGGCGAGCCATGGCGTGCTGTGGAACTCCTAAGGGGCCGTGCTCAGGCGCGGGTTGAGGGCGTCGCGCACGCCGTCGGCCAGGAAGTTCAGCCCGAGCAGCAACAGCGATAGCGCGATCCCTGGGAAGATCCCATACCAGGGAGCCTGGCGCAAGTAGCGGTGGCTCGCGCTCAGCATCGAGCCCCAGGATGGGTCCGGGGCTGGGCGCCGAGCCCGAGGAAGGACAGGCTGGCTTCCAGGAGCACGGCGTACGCCATCGCGAGCGCGAGCTGGACGACCAGCGGCGAGATGCTGTTGGGCAGGACGTGGGCAAACACGAGCCGGCGATCGCCGGCCCCGAGCGCCCGCGCCGCCGTGACGTAGTCCTTCCCCTTCTCGGTGAGCATGCTCGCGCGGGCGATCCGCGCGAACTGCGGGACCGAGACGATCGCGAGTGCGATCGCGGCATTGATCGCCCCGGGGCCTAGCACCGTGGCCACCGCGATCCCGAGCAGGATCGCCGGGAAGGCGAGCAGGCCGTCGTAGAAGCGCATGATAATCGAGTCGACCCACCCGCCCTCGTACCCCGCGAGCAGACCAGTGGTCACGCCCATGACGCCGCCGAGGAGGACCGCCACCAACCCGACCATGAGCGAGATGCGCGAGCCGTAGATGATCCGGCTCAGGATGTCCCGCCCGAATTCGTCGGTCCCCAGGATGTGCTCGGCGGAGGGCGGCTGCAGCTCACGGCCGTGGATCTGCCTAATGGGATCGTACGGCGCCAGGAGTGGGGCGAGCACGGCCAGGAGGAGGATCGCACAGGTGAGGATCAGTCCGATCCCCCCGAGTGGGTGCCGCACGATCCTCAGAGCCATCGCGGCGATGGCGCTCTGCGCCGGGCGCGTCGGCACCCGCTCGGCCGGCACGGGAACGCTGACGCTCGACGTCCTCATCGCTTACCGCCTCGTGCCCAGCCGGATGCGCGGATCGAGATAGGCGTACAGGAGGTCGGTCAGGAGATTGATCAAGACGAACCCGACCACCAGCAGGAGCAGCGTCCCCTGGATCACAGTGTAGTCCCGGTTCCCGATCGCCTGCAGCACCAGCCGACCGACGCCCGGCCAGCCGAAGACCGACTCGATCACGATCGCACCGCCGAGAAGGCGCCCAAACCGGATGCCGAGCACCGTGACCAGCGGCACGAGCGAATTGCGGAGCGCGTGGCGAAGGACGACCGCCCGTTCGCGTAACCCCTTCGCGCGCGCCGTGCGGACGTAGTCTTCGGAGAGCACCTCGAGCAGCGAGGCCTTGAGGAACCGCGACAACTCGGCCCCCAGGTGCAGGCTCAGGGTGAATGCCGGTAAGAGCAGGAACCGAAGCGCCTGCTGCGGGTCCTGGGTGAACTCGACGCGCCCGCCCGGTGGCAGCCATCCGAGAACCAGGGCGAAGACGATGATCAGGACGATCCCGAGCCAGAAGTTCGGGATCGCCAGCGCCAACGAACTGAAGGCGGTCAGCCCGAAGTCCGTCGCCGACCGGTTCCTCAGGGCGGAGATGATCCCCGTCGGCAGCGCCACAGCCAGCGCGAACAGCAGCGCCGCGATCGTCAGCTCGAGCGTCGCTGGCAGGCGCTGGAAGATCAGATCGCGGGCGGGGTACTTGCTGGCGTAGGAAACGCCGAAGTCGCCCTGCGCCACGCGCTGGAGCCAGAACAGATACTGGACCGGCAAGGGCTGATTAAGCCCCATCGCGACCCTGACTGCCTCGACCTCCTCAGGCGGGGCGTCGGGGCCGGCGAACATGACCGCCGGGTCACCTGGAACGAGCCGCAGCATAAGGAAGACCGCCACGGTCGTCAGGAGGATCACCGGCACCAGCTGGGCTAGGCGCCAGGCCAGGTACTGGGTCATGCGACTCCGCTCAGCATCGTTGCTGGTCGGCCGTGTCGCTCAGCGGCCGCGAACGTGGCGATCCGGCCAGTTTCATGCCTATTCGCATAATTCTAGCGGCCTATGGCATGACTGTCAAGCAATCCGGGCCGCCTCTCGACAGTCGGTAGCCTGTCGCCTGACCGTCGTGGAGAATACGGGTGCGCCATTCGGTTTTGACGACGCGCCCGCTATTATCGAGGCTCATTCTGCTTGCCACCTCCTGATGGGGCGACACGTCTTCGCCGATCAACACGCCGAAGACGTGCATGCTCCCTTGAGGATACCAAGCACGCTGTGGGGATGTCAGGCCGGGCCTTGACTCTCTGGCACAGGGGCGTTGACACGACGTTCGGCTCCAAAATACAATGCTTTGAGGCATAGAATGTCCAGTTCGAATCCGCGACGATCGCTGAATCTTCCACAGGCGCGCGGCCAGGTGTTACGGGTGCTGCTGCGCTACGGGCCGATCTCCCAGCAAGGACTGGCATGCCGTACGCGGCTGCATCAGGCGACCGTCAGTCGGGTCCTGGCCGACCTGAAGCGCCAGGGATTTGCGGCTGAGGGCACCGATCAGGAACCGATTCGCACCGCGCGGGGACGACGGCCGACGATCGTCGACCTCGATCGTCAGCGGACCGCGGTCCTCGGTATTCACCTCGGACTGACCCGAGCCCACATCGGCCTCGTCGACCTGTGCGGTGGCCTGGTTGTCCGCACCATCATCGACAACGGGCAACGACGCTCCGCGGATCTGGAGCTGGTCATCGAGCGGGCAAACGAGCTGGTTCGCACGACGCTTCCGCCCACCAGCCGGCTGCTCGGCGTTGGCGCGGGGACTGGGGGGCTGGTCGACGCCGCTGCCGGAGTGATCCGCCTTCGGCTCGACGAGGACGCGAGCTTACCGGTGAAGGCGAAGTTGGAGGATGCCTTCGGCCTGCCCGTCTTTCTGAGCAACAGCATCCACGCCATGGCGCTCGCCGAAGCGTGGTTTGGCCGTGGCTCCGAGGTCAAGTCGCTCGCCCTACTGTACGTCGGCAGGGTCATCCGCCTGGCGCAGGTGATCGATGGCAAGGTCTACGACGGGACCGGCCGCCACAGCGGCATGTTCGGCCACGCGATCCTCGATCCGGAGGGGCCCCCCTGCGTCTGCGGGCAACGGGGCTGCCTCGAAGTGCTCGCCGGCGATTCGCGGGTGGAGACCGAAGCGCTCCGATTGGCCCAGGCGCTGCCGGATAGCGTGCTCGCCCGCCATCTAGCGGCCGACGG
>JAUJPG010000016.1:75260-117030 GCA_030447245.1 Chloroflexota bacterium
CCTCGACAACCCTGCCGTTCCCCGACATCGCCGTCGTCGGCGCCGCCACGCTGGTGCTGGAGGCCTTCTTCTCCCAAGACCGGCGCTGGATCGAGGCCCAGAAGCGGGTCGCCAAGGAGGCGATCGCGACGGATCGGACGGCCTGACGGTCGAGACAGTAGCGAGTGACCAGGCCCGGCTCGCCGGGCACATCCCCTGAGGGAGGGCTCTCCATGAGCAAGGCACGTCGCCTCATCTGGGTCGGGCTGGACGGCTCGAGTGCGGGGTTCTACCGGAAGTTCATCGACGAAGGAAAGATGCCCACGTTCGCCCGGCTCGAGCGTGAGGGCGTCTTCAGCGAGTCGCTGCCGATCCCACCGTGCGATACACCGACCAACTGGACGGCCTTGCAGACCGGCGTCCACACCGGCACCACCGAAGTCGTCAGCTTCTTCACTCATCGCCCGGGCGAGCCACTCAACGTCGCCCACAACAACCTCCACTCCGGGGCGATCAAGGCCGAACTGATCTGGGAGGCTGCCGAGCGACAGGGCAAGCACTGCATCATGCTGAACTGGCCCTGCTCCTGGCCGCCGCGCGTCAAGCAGAGCGTCCAGGTCAACGGCACCGGCCCATACAGCTCGTCCTGGCGGCTGACGTTCGCCCGGGTGTACCGCCAGGGGAACATCGGCGGTCGGAAGCTCGACCCGGCGGCTACCAAGAAGCAGGGCGGCCTGGCCGAGGAGATCACGCTTCGGCCGGCCGAGGGCTGGGCCAACGCGCCGGCGTCCCAGCGGACGCCGCTCGAGTTCTCCTTCCCGCTGCTTGGGACGGAGCGGTTCAGTTGGTCCGAGCTGGGCATGCGGGTCGAGAAGGTCGGCGAGGGCGCCGATCCGGGCAGTCCAGTCTACCACGTCCTGGTGACCGACTCGGAAGGCAAGGGCTACAACCGGGCGATCGTCGCACGCTCCCGTGACGGCGCCGCGGTGGTGGCCGATCTCCGCGTCGGACAGTGGAGCGACTGGGTCAGCGAGCAGTTCGGCCGCGAGCGCGTGCTCGAGCAGCTCAGGCCGATCGAGGAGGAGCAGGTCGAGGGCGTCTTCCAGTTCAAGCTGCTGGCGCTGTCAACCGACGGCTCGTCCTTCGGCTTGTTCCGTACCGATATCTGGCAAGCCGACGGCTGGGCCGAGCCGCGCGAGGTCGCCCTCGAGCTGCGCGAGGTGGTCGGGCCGTTCACCGAGGGGCTGGAGCTGCCGTCGGCGCCCGCGCGCATGTTAGACGAGTGGGGGACCTACTACGAGCAGCTCGACCGGGCGATCGACTGGTACGTCGGGGCGGCGGAGCACCTGACCGGCAAGTACGATTGGGACATCCTGGCGGTCCAGCTCCACATCCAGGACGGCATCAACCACGTCCTGGCGCGCGACATCACCCCGGAGGATCCGGACTACAACGAGCAGACGGCCGCCAAGGCCTGGAAGGTCTACGAGGCGGCTTACGCCGCCTCTGATCGACTGCTAGCCCGGCTGATCGAGGATTGCGCCGACGAGGACACCGTGATCTGCGTCGTCTCTGACCACGGCGCCCTGCCGACGCTCCGCGAGTGCCTGTACAGCAGCGCGCTGGCCCGAGCCGGGCTGATGAGCTACTCGAAGGATGAGGCGAGCGGGCGCTGGAAGGTCGACTGGTCGAAGACCAGGGTCTTCCCGCGCCGCGGCCACGTCTGGGTCAACCTAAAGGGCCGCGACCCGGACGGTATCGTCGAGCCGGAGGAGTACGACAAGGTCCGCGAGCAGGCCATCCGCGCCTTGTTGGGCATCTACGACGAGGAATGGCAGACGCGGCCGGTGGTGATGGCGGTGCGCAAGGAGGACGCCGCCAACTTCGGCCAGTGGGGCGAGGCGGTCGGTGACATCATCACCTTCGTCGCGCCCTGCTACGCCGACTCCGACAAGGATTACGCCGCGCTGCCGAGCGACCCGCTGACAGCGCCGGCGACCGGGCCGACCGACATCGGCTGCGCGCACCACCCATACCTGCCGTCGGCCAGCTTCGGCATCTGGAGCGTCCCGGCCGTGTTCTTCCTGGCCGGGCCGGGCGTGCGGCGCGGCTACGAGCGGCCGCACCCGATCACCCAGGTCGATGTCTGCCCCACCCTCTGCTACCTGCTGGGCATCGCCCCGCCACGCGACTGCGAGGGCAAGATTGTGATTGATGTCCTGGAGGAAAGCCGGGTGGCCACGACCGACCCGGTCCCTGCGGCGCGGGCATGATGCCTCCGCTGTTTGAACGTGAATCGAGGGGTAGCATGGAACGACCGAACGTGGTGATCATCGTCAGCGACGACCAGGGGTACGGCGACCTGTCGTGCATGGGCGCGACGGACTTCCGAACCCCGCGGCTCGATGCGCTCGCGGCATCGGGCGCGCGCTTCACGAGCTTCTACGCCAACTCACCGGTCTGCTCGCCGACGCGAGCGAGCCTACTGACCGGCCGCTACCCGGGCAACGCGGGCGTCCGCAACATCCTGGCCGGGTACCGCACCACGCCGGGGCTCCCGTCGAACGTGCCGTCGCTCGCCACCGCGCTCAAGCAGCAGGGCTACCACACCGGCCTGGTCGGGAAGTGGCACCTGGGCCTGGCCGAAGGCTCGCGGCCCGGTGACCACGGGTTCGACGAGTGGTTCGGCCTGCTCGGCGGCGCTCACGACTACTTCTCGCACATCGCCTGGCCCGGCCAGCACCGTCAGATCGTGGTCAACGGCAAGAAGGGCTTCGCCGGCGGAATGCATGACCTCTGGGACAACGGCGAAGAGGTCTGGCTCGAGGGGCAGTACTCGACCGAGCTGTTTGGCGAGCGATCGGTCGACTTCATTCGCCGGGCGGCACGACGCGCAGAGCCGTTCTTGCTCTACCTGGGCTTCAACGCGCCGCACAACCCGATGCACGCGCCGCGAAAATACAAGGAGCGCTTCCCGGACCTGCCCTGGGACCGGCAGATTATGGCGGCCATGATCAGCGCAGTGGACGACCAGGTCGGCGCGGTCATGGACGAGCTGGAGCGCCAGGGAGCGCGGGACAACACGCTGGTGTTCTTCATGAGTGACAACGGCCCCTCACGCCAGTCCCGCAACTGGCTCGACGGACGGATCGACCCGTACTACGGCGGCTCGACCGGTAAGCTGAAGGGGCACAAATTTAGCCTCTTCGAGGGCGGCATCCGGGTGCCGGCGATCATCAGCTGGCCGGCGCGGATTCCGGCCGGGCAAGTCGTCGACGAGGTTGGCGTCGGAATGGACATCTTCCCGACGGTCCTGCGCGCGGCCGGGGCTGACCTGGCGGCGTACGAGATCGACGGTGAGGACATCACGGCGATGGTCGCGGAGGGAGCCGGGACGCCGCACGACGAGGTGTTCTGGGAGCTGGGGGTGCAGACGGCGGTCCGCCGCGGCCGGTGGAAGCTGGTGCTGAACGGTCAGTTGATCCAGGATGAGCCCCAGCCGGACCCGGTCTTCCTGACTGACATCCAGGCCGACATGGGCGAGAGCCGAAACCTGGCCGACGAGAACCCGCGGCTCGTGGCCGATCTGCGGAGCGCGGCCGAGCGCTGGCGCCAGGGGATCGAGGAGCGTTGGGAGCGCGAGCATGCGCCGCGATTCGCCGGCGAGATGAGCTACGCGGTGACCGACTCCTCGGCGATGCGCGTCTACGACAACCCGCACAATCCCGCGATTGGCGACACATAGGCGTGGATCTGACGTTGGAGGCCGCCATCGCGGCAGAGCGGCGCGATCGGATCGCGGGCAAGATAGCGGTCGTGACCGGGGCGACCGGGGGCGTTGGGCGGGGCATCGCGCGGCGGCTCGCCGCGGCGGGCGTGGACGTGGTCGTCACCGGTCGGGATGAGGGGCGGGCCCGGGCGCTTGCCGAGGAGCTGGCGACGGTCGGCCGCGCCGGGACTGGAGCTCAGCGGCCAGCTTGTCGTCAGCCATCCCCACCGCCGCCCACTGTAGCACCGGCTGTCGCCTTCGGCGAGAGGCGCCCGGCCGCTACTGGGCGGCCATCTCCGCCCGGGTAGTCGCCTCGGGATCGATGTGAGCCGCACCGTCGACCTCGACCACGACCTGACGAATCGTGCCGGTGAAGCGGAACGGCGCCAGGTAGTCGTCGGTGACCGGGATGCCGCTGTCGTAGCCGCAGCAGAGGCCCTCGCCGGACGTCTCGATCACGGCCGGAACGGTGCGCGGGATCTCGCCCTCGCCGACCTGCGCGTCGTTGGCGTAGAGCGTCCCGACGCCGCGGTGCTCGCCGGTTCGGCGGAATCGGAACCGGAGCGTCGCCGGGCCGGTCGGCAGGTCGACGTCCGAGCTGATCCGGTACTCCGCCAGCCCGAGGTAGTTGTGGACGTAATGGAGCCGGCCGCCCTTGACGTACAGCGAGTAGCCGGCGAACCAGCTCCCGTGGGCCAGCAGCACCCCCTCGGCGCCGCCGTCCGGGATGACGACCTCGGCGGTGATCGTGTGCGAGCGGTCCTTCAAGTTGACGGCGGTGTACTCGAACTGCGGCGCGCCGCCCGGGTAGTAGACGTAGCGGTTGGTCTCGCGGGCGGCCAGCGGCTTCGGCTCGGCCATCCGCGCTTGCATGCGCGCGTCGAGCGGCAGGACGTTGTACTTGCGGCCTCGACCCACCAGCGGTCGATCAGGTCGCGCAGCTTCTCGGGATGCTGCGCGGCCAGATCAACGGACTCGGAGAAGTCTTCGGCCACATGGTACAGCTCCCATGATTGGCTGGCCAGCAGTGCATCGGTCAGCGCCACCCCCTGCTCCTGCTCGGCGACCGCCTTCCAGCCGTCGTGCCAGATCGCGCGCGAGCCGATCATCTCGTAGTACTGGACCGTCTTCTTCGACCGCGCCTCGGCGTCGTCGAAGGTGTGGGCGAAGCTGACGCCCTCGATCGGCCGCTGCGCCACACCGTTGATCTCGGCTGGCGGCTCGATCCCGAGCGCCTCGAGCACGGTCGGCACGACGTCGACCACGTGGGCGTACTGCCCGCGCACCTCGCCCCTGGCCTGGATGCGTTGCGGCCAGTGGACGATCAGCGGGTCGCTCATCCCGCCCTGGTGCAGATACCGCTTCCAGCGCCGTAGTGGGGTGTTGCCGGCCCAGGCCCAGCCCCACCCGTAGTTCGGGTACGACCGCACGCCGCCCCACTCGCCGAGCCGCTTCAGGTTGTCGTCGACCGTCGGCTGGACCCGATTCGGGAACTGCAGCTCGTTGAACGAGCCGAAGGGCCCGCCCTCGGCACTGGCGCCATTGTCGGAGGTGGCAAAGAGCAGGGTATTGTCGAGCTCGCCCAGCTCCTCCAGATAGGCGATCACCCGCCCGATGTGGTGGTCGGTCTGCTCCAGGAATGCGGCGTAGACCTCCATCTGGCGGGCGTACAGCCTCCGTTCGTCATCTGACAGGCTGTCCCAAGCGCGCACCCACGCCGGTCCGGGGCGACAGCGTGGTGCCGGCCGGAACGATCCCCATCTGGAGCTGGCGGGCGAAGACGTCGTCCCGCCAGCGGTCCCAGCCGAGGTCGAATCTGCCACGGTATTTGTCGATCCAGGCGCGCTCGACGTGGTGCGGAGCGTGGCCGGCGCCGAGGCAGTAGTACAGGAAGAACGGCTTGTCTGGAGCGACCGCGCGCAGGTCGGTGACGAACTCGATCGCCCGGTCTGCCAGGTCCGCGTTCAGGTGGTAGCGCTCGTCGAGGGCGCTCGGCGGCTCGATGTAGTGGTTGTCGTGGACGAGGGTCGGCGCCCACTGGTTCGTCTTCCCGCCCAGGAAGCCGTAGTAGCGCTCGAAGCCACGCGCCAGCGGCCAGCGCGCCTTCGAGGCGCCCGAGGCGTACTCGCTGGCCAGGGTCAGGTGCCACTTGCCGATCGCGAAGGTGGCGTACCCTGGCGGAGCAGCATCTCCGACAGGAACCCGTTCTCCCGCGGCACGCTGCCGTTGTAGCCGGGGAAGCCCGGTTGCCATCTCCTGGATGATCCCGACGCCGTTCGAGTGATGGTTGCGGCGGTCAGCAGGCAGGCGCGGGTTGGCGAACAGATCGCCGTGGTGTGGAAGTCGCGATAGCGCAGCCCGCCTGCTGCCAGGCGATCGAAGGTCGGCGTCCCGATGTCCGCGCCGAAGCAGCCGAGCTGGGCGAAGCCGACGTCGTCGAGCAGAATCGCGACGACGTTCGGGGCACCCGGTCTGGCTCGACGCGCGGTTGGCCACGCTGCCGTCGACTCGCCGACCGTCCGCCCAATGACCCCGGGGAACGCCGTCCCCACGAGGTACTCCCGTGCCTGTGCCACGTATTCCTCCACCCCTGCAGCGTACTCCCCTGGCCGCGCCGGGCAAGCTTATAGTCCGCCGAACATCTCCATTCAAGCGCCGGCATCGGCGCCGCGCTCAACGTCCGCCGATCAGAACGTAGCCGCACCGGCGAGTTTCCAGTTCTAAACGATCATCGGAGCCAGGCGGAGGCCCAGGCGCGGTGATGGCAGTCGAAGTCGAGGCCAATGGCTTTTGGAGGGCTTGCCGGCGGTCAGGCGGCTGTCGAGGGCATCACTTGGTCGCGGAAGCGGCGCAGGTCGGAATCGCGGTATCTCGATCGTCGAGCCGACTGGTGATCTTGCGGTTGGGAATCCGACTTCGAGCGTCCACGGTCGCGCGTACACGTCCGCACCGTATCTGGGAAGGACGCGCCGCCGTCCGCGGGAGTCCGTTCCCGTCAGCCGATGTGTGTGCTGTTTGGTCGTCAGCTTGGCCGTCAACACGTCGAGCCCCGGACACGCCGCTCCTTACGACTTCGGACGGGCCCGCTCAGATGCTCTCGCTCGGTCCAGCCACTCCCCGTAGGGTTCATCGCGGAGAGACAGGTGCAGCATTCGCTGCTGGGCCTGGATACAGTCGCGGGTGAAATTGCGCCGCTCGCTGTATTCCCAGTCGGAGCCACGATGCTCGCGGTTCCATGCATTCATCCGCTCGGCCCAAGGCTTACCCTCGGTCTCGGCAGCAAATGCGGCCAGACGTATGTGCCTCTCGCTGAGCGCGCGGTGCCGCCTGCTCAGCGCGTTACCTCGGGCTCGGCGATACAGATCGGCGACTTCGCGCGGGGTGAGAGTCAGGTCGACCGTGAGTTCGAGGCGGGCGAGAGACGACAGGCGGCGTGGGCGTAGAGGTGCTCGCGCGATTGATATCCGAGGGGCCCAGCCCGTCAGGACGAACAACGTCGCTTGCGCCAACTGCCAGCCGTACCAGTCCGCGAGGCGCTCGCTCAGGACGCGGAGTCGGTCGAGGACTCCCCCACAGGTGACCATCCACGCTCGAACACCTTCGCCATCCGATACTCCGTAGTGCACGGAACGGTGATCTAGCTCGGGTGCACGCGAGACGGTCAGCGGTGGCGTGATGATCCAGCCCTCACCGGTCCACTCCAAGGTGTGCCCCGCCGGAAGCGGTACACCGTTCAGCCAATTGGTCGGCTCCCCGTCCACCGCCGCCTTATCCTTGATCCACGCCTCGACCACCTCGGGTTCGAGGAGCCTGCCCCCAAGGAACTTCGCGCGGAACGCGGCCACCTCTGGATCTTTGTCGACATGGCCGGCCACGAGTCGCGCAATGGCCTGTTGACGGAGATCCGTCGTCGATCGTCGGCCCCGCCTCTTGTCGCTCGGCTTAGGGGGATCGGTTCGGGACAGCATCTCGGGCGGGCGGTCGGCGGTTAGTTCAGGCGGACGACCGAGTTCGATCAACTCTCGACATCGTTCTGCAAGCCAGTCGATGTCATCTTCGCCATCCTGGACCGACGCAACGAGACGGTTCCTCACGAGGTATTGCCAGACTCGCTCCGGCACCTCGCGCACGCGTTTCTGAAGGCGCTCTCGCACCACGTGCTCACTGATCATCTTAAAGGACCATTAAAGTGATCTCGTATGCTCGTGAGTATGGCAGACCAAGAAGGTCCAGACCAACACCAGGAGGCTTCGATGGACCGCTCAGAGCGCCTCGAACCGCTGCTCGTCCGAATCGAGCGTGCGGCCGAACTCACTGCGATCAGTCGGGCGAAGGCCTATCAATTAGTGGCCTCAGGGGAGTGGCCGAGTCTTAGGATCGGCAGATCTCGCCGCATACCTCTCGTCGGACTGCGTTCGTGGTTAGAACGCCGGACCGCCGACGACGGCCGTGGTGACTGAGGCGATGCCGCGCATTGAACCGAGTCTCGGGGCCAGCTTGGCAGCGCCGACGTCCCTTCGGCTGGAGTTGCCGATGAATGATGTTGCCGCCGAACTCCCCCAGTCTCCGCCGGCCGCCCCCGGCATCTCTGAACTCGACCTACAAGCTCGTTACATGGCAGCGCTTGCAAGCGCAGAACCTCTGCTGCGCGCGACTGCTCGGCATCAACTCGTTCGCCTGCGACGAGCAACCGAATCACGCAATTGCCGTGAGCAGGACGGTTCGGTCACGCCACACTCGCGATTGCTCGACTTGGTCGAACGGACGGTCGGCCCCTTGAAGCGGCGGCCGAACGGCGACGCCGAAGGTCCCTGCCCATGGCACGCCAGCACCTCCGATGAGTGACGCCCGTCTAGTTGTCGAGCGCTATCGGTCGATGCTCGACGCACCCGACCCATTGACGCGAGTACTCGCACGCACCCAGCTCGCGCGACTGCAAGGGCGACACGGACGCGCCCCAGCGCCAATAACACCGTCACGTTGGACATACGTCCCTCTCGTCGATCTCTTCGTCGAGCAGGGCAACGGCCTACATCGCCGCTGCGACGGCCGGATCGAGACCGGCCACGAGCCGATCCATGGCAGCAAGAGTGGGCGTTGCGTGCTGATCGACCCATCCGCGGGTCGGTGGTGGTGTCGTAGCTGCCGACGGTCAGGTGATGCCGTCGATTACGTGATCGCCGTTCGGGGCTGCAGTCACCTGCAGGCTGTAGCCTCGCTCGTCCAGCGTTTCGGGCTGCCGCGAGGTCAACTGGCCGGGCCAGCGCGTCTTGGCCGGCGGCGCGTGTTCGAGGTGGTCATCGGATGAGCGTTCGCCTTGTCATCACCGACCTTGAGCCGACCAAGGCCCACCTATACGCGGTTGCTCGTGCATACCAGGATGAGACGCTCATCTGCTTCGAACGGCTCGCCCTGGACCGCGTCGAGGCTCGCCGTGCGTTCGCCGCCGAAGTCGAGAAGATCCGTCCGGGCACGGACACCACTGCGATCGACGCCGAGCTCCTGCGCTTCGTCGACGAGACAATGCGCCCGGGCGGGGACGACGGCGAGGCCGAACTCGGCAGCGCGCTCCGATCAGGCGGCGGCAAGCAATCGACCGACCTCGTCAAGCTTGCCGACGACTGCGAGCTGTTCCACGACACCGGCGCCGACGCCTTCATTACGTTCCCGGTCGACGACCACCGCGAAACCTGGCCGCTCAAGGCACGGGCGGTCAAGGACTTCCTGTCGCGGCGCTACTTCGTCGAGCGCAGGACGGTCCCGAACAGCCAGGCCCTCGGCGATGCGCTCGCGACCCTGCGCGGCAAGGCGCTCTTCGAGGGTCCCGAGCGCCCGGTCTACGCTCGCGTCGCCGAGCTTGGCGGAGCGATCTATCTTGACCTCACAAACTCGGCGTGGCAGGTCGTGGAGATCACGGCCGGCGCCTGGCGGGTCATCTCAGACCCGCCGGTCAAGTTCCGCCGCACCAGGGGCATGCGGCCGCTGCTGCTTCCGGTGCCGGGTGGGAGTCTCGAACAGCTGCGCCGGTTCCTGAACATCTCGGACGCCGACTGGCGGCTGCTGCTGTCCTGGCTGGTGATGGCGTTCCGTCCGATTGGCCCGTACCCGATCCTGCTGCTGCACGGCGAACAGGGCAGTGCCAAGAGCACAGCAGCGCGCGTCCTGCGCGCACTGGTCGACCCGAACGTCGCACCGTTGCGGTCGAAGCCGCGTGACGAAGTCGACCTGCTGATCGCCGCCAACAACGGGTGGATCGTCGCCCTTGACAACCTGTCGTATCTGTCCGACGACCTGTCCGATGCGGTCGGCCGGCTCGCGACCGGCGGCGGCATCGGCAAGCGCGAGCTCTACTCGGACGCCGACGAGGTCCTGCTCGACGCAATGCGGCCGATCATCCTGAACGGCATCGAGGCCCTGGCCACGCGCGGTGACGTCGTTGATCGCGGGATGACGATCTACCTGCCGAGGATCCCGAAGGACCGCCGACTCGGCGAGACTCGGTTCTGGCGAGAGTTCGAGCTCGCCCGGCCGATGATCCTGGGCGCGCTCCTTGACGTCGTGGCCGCAGCGCTTCGGGCCGAGCCTGATGTCCGGCTGTCTGGCTCGCCGCGCATGGCCGACTTCGCCATCTGGTCAGCCGCTGCCGCAACGGCTCTCGGATGGTCGGCCGAGGAGTTCCTGGCAGCCTACGAGGCCAATCGACGCGAGAGCAACGAGCTCCCGCTCCAGAGCTCGGTGCTCACCGAGTGGCTGGTGGCGCTCGTCAACGATTACGGCTCGTGGGAGGGGACCGCGTCCGACCTGCTCGATGCGCTGAAGGACCGCGCCGATGAACGGGCGTTGAAGGACAAGCGCTGGCCCCGCGACGCGGCCCGTCTGTCCGGGGCCCTGCGTCGCCTCGCGCCGAGCCTGCTGGGGATCGGCATTCAGGTGGAATTCTTGAGGAGCGGCGAGCGTCGTCGGATCCGCATTACCAGGGAAGACAGCCCACCGGATGGCGCCGGCGAACCATCGATAGAAGTATCGCGCAACGGAGCGTCACCAGCGTCACCAGCGTCACGAGTCACGCGTGACCAGGAAGCGCGTGCGGGTGCCCCGGGTGACGCTGAGGGCTCGGACAGCGTCACAGCAATCGTCCAGAGCGTCATAGTGGCCGCGCCAGATGTCCCTTTAGGCTATGACCGTGACGCTGCTGACCGTCGGGATGACGCTGCCGCTGAGCTCAGCGTCACCGCTCCACCAGATGCAAGTGACGCTCATGACGCTCATGACGCTGAGATGCGCGCATCTGCTGAGAATGTTGTGCTCGTCACTGAAGCGGACCAACTTGAAGACGCGCTACCTGACCTACTCGACGCGCCAGTGCTCGGGTTCGACATCGAGACGACCGGGCTGGACCCGCGATCCCACCGCATGCGCCTGGCCCAGCTTGCCGTCCCCGGCGGACGCGTCTATGTCGTCGACCTATTCCGTGTCGACCCGAGGTCCCTTGCGCGCGTGCTCGACGGCGGCCGGCGCCTCGTCGGCCACAACCTGAAGTTCGACCTGGCGTTCCTGGCCGCCGCGGGCCTGTCGGTGCCGAACGGCGACCGCCTGGTCGACACGATGCTCGCGGCCCAGCTGCTCGGAGCCGGCACAGCGGAGGGCCGACTCGACCAGTGCGGGCTCGCCGCGGTCGTCGAACGCTTCCTCGGACGGTCGGTCGACAAGGCCGAGCAGAAATCCGACTGGACTGGGCCGCTCTCCGAGGACAGATCGCGTACGCCGCGCGAACGCCCAGATTCCGCTGTCACTGGCGGCGACGCTGGAACGGCAACTTGATGCGGCGAAGCTTGCGGACGTGGTCGCGCTGGAGATGCGCTGCCTGCCTGCGTTGATGTGGCTGGAGCAGACGGGCGCGCCGTTCGACTCGGACGCCTGGGCGCGCTCAGCGACGCGGCCGTCGAGCAGCTATTGGCCGAGCGCGCGCTGAACGAGGCGCTCGGCACGATCGACCTGGCCGGGCGGATCCAGGATGAGCTGGTCGTCGTCCAGCCAGGTGGCGAAGCTACTCCGAGAACGCGGGCACGACGTGCGGCGAACCGACGAGGCGACGCTGCTTGCACTCACCGAGACGGAGCCGTTGGTGCCGATGCTGCTCCGCTACCGTGAGGCCTGCAAGCGCGCGTCGACCTACGGGATCGAGTGGCTGCGGAAGCACCTTCACCCGGCGGCCCGGGCGGGTGCATGCCGACTACCTGCAGCTTGGCGCGGAGGCCGGGCGGATGTCGTGCACCTGGCCTAACCTCCAGAACATCCCACGCGACCCGGCCTACCGCGCCTGCTTTGCGGCCGGGGGCGGGGGCGAGTGCTGGTCAAGGCCGACTACTCGCAGATCGAGCTGCGGATCGCAGCCGAGATCGCCCTGGACCGACGGATGCTCGAGGCGTACCGCGACGGCGATGACCTCCATAGCCTCACCGCCTCCACGGTCCTCGGCCGCGAAAACGGGACCGTCAGCAAACAGGATCGTCAGCTTGCCAAGGCGCTGAACTTCGGCCTGCTCTACGGGGCGGGGGCAGCGAGGCTGCGGCGGTGCCGCCGCCCAATACGGCCTGGCGATGACCGAGCGTGAGGCGGCCGAGCTCGGGATAAGTTCTTCCAGACGTATCCCGACCTCCGCGCGTGGCAGCGCCGCCAGGGCAACGGTCAGACCGAGACGCGGACACTGGCGGGGCGCCGACGTCGCAATGTGGAGACCTACACGCAGCGACTGAATTCGGCGGTCCAAGGCTTTCGGTGGTGACGGGCTGAAGTCTGCGCTGGCGCTCCTATGGAAACGAGGGACCGCTGCCCGTCGGCGGCGGCGGTTTTGTGTGTTCATGACGAGATCGTGATCGAGGTCGACGCTGCAGGTGCTGAGCGCGCCCGCGAGTGGCTGGTTGACTACATGACGCGCGGAATGGAGAGCTTCCTCACACGGGCCCCGGTGGTGGTCGACGCGGAGATCGTCGCCGACTGGAGCAGGACGCCCGGCACCAGAGGTTCGCGAGCTGTGAACGCATTCGACCTGTTCGCCCGGCCTTCAGGCGCGGGTGTGGTGCTCGCAGCCTTGGACGTCCTCGCGGGTTGACGCTCCCTGCGGCGCGCTGACACTTGGCCGAGCGGGAACAGCTCCAGCAGCACATGGCGCTACTGCTGGGGCTGCTGATCGCGGATGCGAGTTCGCGACCGCCCGCTGCTCCATCGGGCGGTGAGCTCGGCAGGAGTCAACTCCAAGTCGCTCGGCCAAAGGATTCGCACACTGTCCATGTTCGGGGCTAGGGTGCGAAACGCGCCCTAGGAGCCGCCTGTGGCGCTGGATCTGACCGAGTCCGAAGGAAAGAACCTGATCGCTCTCCCCAGACGGCGGCACAGCGGAGATCCACGTTTCCCATCCACCGATCTCGCGTCTGCATCGCCTCAAGACGGCGGTCAGGGCATGCTTTAGGAGGGCGGGGCCACACCGACCAACCCCTCGCCCGGCCGGAGGCGTGAGCGATGACTGACGGCCATCACCCTCCTCGGGGAGACCGAGGGTCGATCGGCTGTCGAGCCATGGCCGGGCGGGGTAGGCCGACAGGGCGTTCGCGCTCCAGGACAGCCGTGGAGGACGACAGTGAACACGATAACAGCACCCCAGGTCGACACCCAGGCGTCGATCGTCATGCTGCCGACGGCGGCGCTGCGGGCCAACGACTACAACCCGAACCGCATGACCAAGGCCGAGTTCGACGAGCTCGTCGCCGAAGTGCACCACCTCGGGCGCCTGCCGGCGGTGGTCGTCCGACGCCAAGGTGACGACGACTACGTCATCGTCGATGGCGAGCACGGCTGGCGAGCCGCCCACGAGGTAGGGCTGGACGAGATCGGTGCGAATTGATCGACGCCGACGACTTCGAAGCCATGCGCCAGACCTACAAGCGTAACCAGCACGGGACCCACGACCAGGTCGGCTCGGGCGCGCGTTCCGCCGGATGCTCGAGGCCCGCGGCCTGTCCCAGCGCGCACTCGCCAGCGAGATCGCCGTCTCGGAGGGGACGATCCGCAACGCCCTGCTCTACGCCGAGGCGGCCGACCTGCGTGATGGTTACGCACCCACGGCAGTGCACCGCGCTCAGTTGAGCCTGGGTGGCGAGCCACTGTCCGCCGAGCAAGAGATCGCCGCCCTATCTGTGCGCCAGGTCCGCCCGGTACATCGAGCTGCCCGCCGACGAGCGCGACTTCTGGCTGGACCGTGGCGCGGCCTCAAGGCGCTGACCAAGCGCCGCTGCCCGCGCCCCAGGGTGCTATCCGCCGGCGGCGAGCGCCTGCTCCGACTAGTGGTCAGAACGCTGGCGCAGAGCGACGCGATTGCTGAGACCACGATCGCTGGGCGGCCGACCCGCGAGGTCCTGGAGGAGCGCCTGCGCGTACTGCCATGGCCGGAGCTCGTGCTGCTCGCCGCCCTGGCCCTCGGTGATGGGAAGGATCCCGGTTCCGTCCTGGAAGCATGCGCTCGAGGCCAGCCTGGCCTGGAACGGGCGGAGAGCCAGCTGACCTGATGAGCTGCCATCGTGCCACAGCTACCTCAGTCAGTTCGGGCACGCGAGGGGTGGGTGAGCCGTGCTGTGCCGTCTGCGGCCGGTCAGTTCGAGCCCAGCCGGTGGGATCCCACGACCTGCCCGCCCACCTGTCAGAAGAAGGCCCGATGACCCATGCTACGGAGGTGCATCCTGGTCGAGCACATGGAGTGCAGCCGTGGTCAGTCGCCGTTCGGGGTTGTCCGTGGCGCATCGACTGGATCGTCAAGCAACGGTGTTGATAGGGAGCGCCCCGTGGCCGGTCAGCGATACCACCCTACCCTGATCGACCACCTGCCGGAGGACGCCCGAGGTCAGCGTCGAGTGGGCGTCCCAGCAAGTTCACGCTTTCGGCCGTGGAGACGATCCTGACCCACATCCGTGCCGGCGCGTTCCCGCATGTCGCCGCGGAGGCTGCCGGGGTGGGCTATTCGACCATGCGGGCCTGGCTCACCTCGGACAGATCAGAGTTCCAGGAGTTTCAAGAGGCCTATATGCGAGTCGTGGCTCTGACAAGAGCGGACGCCGAGCAGCGGGTCTACCGGACCAGGCCGCTGCAGTGGCTGAAGGTGATGGCTCGGAGCGCGCCACGGCGTGATGGCTGGACTCCACCCCTGCACGCCCGGATCGGACCCGTACACGCCGCGCCAGGCGTTGACTCCTGAGAGGCTCGAGGAGGTCGTCCAGTTCGCGCGGCGGATGGCCCGGCGATCTGTCCTCAGGTGGCAAGGAGCAGGCGGATGGCGAGCAGTAGCGCTGCTGCGGTTGTCGGCGCTGAGCAGCAGCAGGCCACAGCCGGCGAGGATCCAGCGACTCTGGGGGAATGAACCCTCATTAGAGGAACTGCTCCGGACGTAGGCGCCCGCTTCCCAGAAGTACTCGTTGGTGACACCCTTCGCGGCGGGATGATCCGTGATCAGGTATGCAGGCCTCTCATTCCTTGCCACGCTGATAGACCTGTTACCGATCTGATGGGCACAGAAACGTGGTTTCGGGACCCGGCGATTCGGTTCCACCATTCGCGGTTCGAAGCTCCGTAGAAGGACACGACTCGTGGCTTATGTCGCTGGATCAGTTCACGAAGGTGCGCTGCTCGAGGCGGTCTGTAGCAGTCCCAGGCGGCGCGGGTCTGGAGGACGGGCAGGTCAGACCATTCATGGTACGGCCACTTGTCTGATGCGGGCGATGGAAGTGGCAGCAATTCGAGCAGGGCGGTCTCATTCGTGGCCCGACCGAGACGATGCGCCTGGAACGTTCTGACGTCCTCCGTCGTGAGACGCTTTCGAGAAGACCGCTGAGGATCTGGATCAGCATCGCCCATGTCCTCTGGAGCTTGATGGCTCCCACGAAGTGGCCAGTAATGCGGATGGCGAGGTGGTAGTCGCGCAGATCCTCAAGGGGACGTCGACCGCGCTCGTCCCACGCCGCAAGGCGTCTCGCGACTTCATCGAGCGATCTGCCGCCGCCTTCCTCCATCCCGACAAACCAGTACGAGGCCCGGCTGGGTTCCCATAGCCGTAGAACTGTTCCATGAACGCTTTCAGTAGCTCGTCGTTCAGTCGCGGCTCGACCGTCGGCCATGCTGACCTCCTCCCGTAACGGTTGGTGGGGGTGATGATCCGTCTGCCCTCTCCCATCTAACGGTACGTAGTTGGCAGCGGACGGGAAGACGGAGTGGGGGGCGGTCCCAACCACGACCAGCAGTGGCTGGAGCCTCGGGGGCGGGGCGGGGTAGACCATACCTGCCGTTTGCGCCTCGTGAAGGTCCAGGGCCCCACGCAGCTCAGCGGTCGGTCGGCCGTCTGGCGCTCATGAAGCTGGACTTCGGGCGCATGGCACTGGCGTGCTCCAAACGATCGCCACGGTCATTGCGAGCCGAGCAGCTTCGACCGTGTCGCCGATCGAAGGCGATCCGACAGCAGCCATGGTCTCATAGCCGACGTCGAATCGCACCCTACGTAGCGCTTCAGCATGGCGACGAGGAAGTTCTCCTTCTCACGCTCTGGCCGCCTGCGTCTGGCAGGTCTGGCAACAACGGCAGTGGAAGTACCGCGCAGCGGGTGGACGTCGCGTTTATCTGCCCATTGCCCAAACGGCGTGCGTTAGACCATTGGCGGACAGGTGAACCACCAGCGGATGGGGCCGACAGGCGAGTGTGTCGATCGCCAGAGTCATGGGCCCGGCCGTCGCCACAATGATTGAGCCACCCCACCCGGCTCCATGCGGCACGGTTCAGTGTAGCGTCAGGGCAGCACCTCCCCGGGGTAGGCGCTCGGTGACGAGGAGCGGCTCGTCGCAGTCGGGGGGAGGGTCCGCCGAGGCGGTGGCGATACGTCTCGCAGGACGGGCATGCGTAATCGGTGTAGGCGATGAGGGCCTGTCGGCGCCCGGGCAGCAGCGATGAGAGGGGTGGGGTGCGGGTACCCCTGTCTTGCCTAAAGCCCACGCTTTCCAAACGAGTGGCCTCTTCAGATGGGGAGCTTCCTCATGACCTCCCTCACCCTCCCGTACGGTGTGCTGACCCTTGTTTCTAGCCCCCGCACGCTCAATCTGGCGAGGCCATGTTCTCCCGTCCCATGCCCAGGAAAATTTCCGCGCAAAATTTCCCACAGTGTCGCGCTCGCCCCTGGCGAGCTCGTCGGGTAGGCGATGGCAGCGCGCCTCGGGACCGCCTTGTACGCCGCCGCCATGCACGGAGGCTGTGGTCTACGCGTTCACTGCTGAGCGCTAGGCGAAGGCCAAGCGGCTCGGTGGTGTATCAATGTGGCTCTAACGTGCTGGTGAACGGATTCCGGTCCGTCGGTGCCGATGCGTCTTCTGGAGGGCTACCCGGCGCTCTGCGCTCAGGTCTCGGGGTAGTAGTACGTCGTCTCCAGCAGCCCGGAGGCCCGCTGGCGTCGGCGCACTTCCTCGGACTCGGCGTAGGCGCGCGCCCGTTCGATGTCGTCAACCTCCGTGAGGAACACGATGTCGTTCGGGTCGTCGGGTTGCAGGAAGACTTGCTGGTCTCGCCAACCCGCGGCCTGTCGCGCGGCCTCGCCCGCCTGGTACACCGACTTCCAGCGGGCATAGTCCTCTACTCGCGATCGCCTGACGATGGCTGCCATGATCTCCCCATCCGGCGGTGCCCACGAAGGTGGAGCACGGTGATCGGTCGATGATATCCCGGGTGCAAGCCCACACACTGGCGGCGCGGGTGAAGCCCCTTTGATGCCATGATCGTCGAGCTATGTGCAGGACGCTCTACCATCGGCGCCGTGTGCTGACAGGCCGATGCCGGCCCGCCTGACCCTCGACGACTTAGCTGCGATCGCCTGTGCCCCGCCGACGGCAACCCCCGCGGAGCTGGCCAGTCAGCTCGGCAAACCCGCGACCCTCGTGGGCCGACAGCTCCGGCGCATGCGTCGGGCCGGCGGCTGGTACTTCGTGCCGCGGCTGCCGCCTTGCACCGTCTGCGGCGAGACGGTCGTCGGCCCGCCCAGGCGGACCACGCACGTCGGCTGCGTGCCGGCGCGGCAGGCCCGCTGGGTGCCGAACAAGCGCGCCCGCCGCAAGGCCGACAGCACCCCCGACGCCCTCGCCGAGCAGCGAGCGCACGAGCGGGCCGCGGCCCTGCGGACCTACCGCAGCCTGTCGTCGGAGCGGCGGGCGGCTTTCAACGTGGCGCCCGCCCGCGGTGGGTTATACCGCGAGCGGGCGCCTTGACGTGTGAGCTTGGGGACTGTTGGGCGTTACCGCACGCGCCTCCCGCCGCGCAGGATGGTCACGCTCTCCGCGTCGAACAGGCTCTCGGTCTGCTTGACGCCGTCGACCTCCAGGTAATCACCTTCCTGGATCGAACCGCACTGGGTAACCGTGTCGAAGAGGAGGCGAACCTGCTGGATGCCGTCGCCGGTCGCGATCAGCGCGTACGGTACGTCATCGCGGTTGAACGGCACCACGCCCTGAGCCTGGGCGGGTATCGCGGCGCCCAGGTCGCAGCGCACGCCGACGACGTTGCCCTGGGTGCGGATGTCGTCGAAGCCGCCCGTGTTGGTCCGCTCGCGCTGGAGCTTCTCCTCCTCGGTCAGCTTGCGCTCGTCGTCGTCATCATCGTCGTCCTTCTTGGGGTCCGGGTCCTGGGCCGCTCCGCCCGTCGTGCCTCCGGCGGCATCGGCCAGGCCAGGCGGGTTGCCGCCCGCTCGATGGTGATCGATGTGGTCATAGCCCTGGTGGGGAGTTGCCATGTACGGAAAGCTGCTCAGACAGGGTAGGTCGTTCTCGTTGACCCCGTCGCCGAGCGCGTTGTTCGGCGAGTGGTTGAAGCCGTCAACCAGGACACCGGCGACCACCCGTAAGGCGATGTCGGTCACGTCGTCCTCGAGTCGGCGGCCGTTCGGGTAACCCGCGTTGTCACCAGCGAGCACGCCGAGCGAGTTGCCCTGGCAGGCCCCGGCCGCGGGCGCGACCGCCGTGTTCAGCCGGAGCTGTTCTGAGGGAGTTCGCTCCGAGTTGACCTGCTGGTTCAGACCCGGGATGCCCGTCAGGAACACCTGCACCAAGTCGTTGCGCGGGGGCGCTGGTACCGAGATCGCGGCGGCCGGGGCACTCAACATTGAGAAGAACAAGGTGTCGGCCGTCTGGGCTGGCCCTGCCGAGGCGTTCGGATAAAGAGCCGCGATGAGTCGCGCCAGCTCCGGGTCGAGAATGCGATCGAGGACGACTGCATCGCCGGTCGGCGGGGTGGCGTTGAAGGCGTCTTTGCGGGCAAGGTCCACAACGACTTCGTTGACCAGGGGGTTGCCGAGACGCGAGACCTGGACGAAATCGCCCGAGCCGGTCCGCGTTCCGACGCCACGGACAATCTGGGAGCGCCGCTCGGCCGTCGACCAGACGCCAATGACACAACGCTTGTCGTTGGCGTCGCCCGAGCAGTCCGGCACGAGCCGGGCTCGCGGGATCTGGATCGACGTCGTGTGAACGTTGTAGCCACCAGTGGTGTCCAGCCCGCGCTCGGTGCCGCGGCGGATCAGGTGAGCGCTGTTGAACGGGCGCAGCCCGAGGAGATCGAAGATGGAGGCGACGTCGACGAAGAACGGGTCGTCGCGCTGCCCGGTGAACTCACGGATCCCACCACCCAGATCGCGGACCGCCTGGCGTGCCAGCCCCTCGTAGTCGGGGGTGGAGCGCGGGCCGATGTTGTCCGGCGGTTGGACCAGGTTCTCTCCAAGCACTCTAGACCCGTCGGCGGTGATCTCGCGGACGGTGTAGTACTGACGGTAGTTGAAGTCCGGATCGTCCAGCGAGGTGATTGGCCCGGTGTTGTACAGGAACGTCGACGGATCGCGGATCTCTTGCCGGAAGGTCCACTCGTAGGTGACGTCCTCGCGGCCGTCGCCGTCGCGGTCGACTTTGATCAGGTACCGTGCGTTGTCGTCGAAGTGGTAGAAGTTCGGCCCCCCGCCCGGCTCCTCAAATGGGATCCAGGTTGCGGCCAGCGTGATCGTGTCTGGAGCGTCCGGGCTGCGGAATGCGAAGACGTCGACGTTGTCGATCGTGGGGTCCTTCGAGGTTAGCGGCGCCTCGCGGTGGCTGGATGCTCCAACGCCGGGCGTGATCGACCAGATACCCGTAGCCGTCCCCAGCAGGACAAGCGCGGTCGCGGCTGACGCGGCGAGTCGGCGGTGAGTGATGAGCGGCGTGCGCATGCAATCAGACTCCTTTCGTCGGCTGCTCATCACGGCGTGCTCGTGCTGCCGGTCGGGTGGTGAACGCCATGGTCGTAGCCCTGGTGCGGGGTTGGCATGTAGGGGAAGCTCGAAAGGCAGCGCCGGTCGTTGCCGTTGACCCCGTCGCCGAGGCGGTTATTCGGTGCGCGGTTGAACTCCGGCGTGAGGGGAGTGCCGCCGGCCAGGGCCCGCAGCTCGATGTCGGTCACGTCGTCCTCGATCCGGCGGCCATTCGGGAAGCCGGCGTTGTCACCGCCAATGACTCCGAGGACGTTGCCGGCGCAGATACCCGCCGTTGGCGCAATGGCGGTGTTCAGGCGGAGCTGCTCAGCCGGAGCCGTTGCCGAGTTGACCTGTTGATTGAGGCCGGCAATGCCAGTCAGGAAGATGGCGACCAGGTCATCCCGCGGGGCGGAGCGTGCGCCGGGCGATCGGCCGGCGCACGGCAGGCCAGGCGAGTCAATCCCGTACAGGATGCAGTACAGGCGTGGGACTTCTGGATCGGTGACCCGCGCGACGACCGCCGGGACCGTGCGATCGACCGACGGCGGCACGGAGTTGAACGTGTCCTTGAGGCCCAGGTTAATCACTACCTCGTTGATCAGTGGGTTGCCGAGGCGCGAGACCTGGACGAAGGGACCAGAGGGCTCCTCGACCCCCGGGCGCAGCGTCGTCGTGGTGCGCCGCTCGGTACTCGACCAGACGCCGATGACGCAACGCTGGTCGCTCGGCGTCGTTGGTTGGCCGGCGCCGTCCACCGGACATTCCGGCGACAATTGGGCGATTGGAACCTGGATCGCGACGGTGTGGACGTTGAACCCGCCCGTGGAGTCCTGGCCGGGCTCGGCGCCACGCGGGATCGAGTGGACAGGGTTGAACGGGCGCAGACCCAGCAGATCGAAGATCGACTGAACGTCGACGAAGAAGGCCTCGTCGCGCTGACCTGTGAAAATCTTGATCCCGCCGCCGGCGTCGTACACTGCTCGACGGGCCAGGTCCTCGTAGTCCGGGGTGGAGCGCGGGCCGATGTTGTCCGGCGGCTGGAGCAGGCTCTCTCCAAGCACTCGCGACCCGCCGGCAGTGATCTCGCGGACGGTGTAGAACTGACGGTAGTTGAAGTCCGGGTCATCCAGCGCGGTGATCGGGCCAGTGTTGTACAGGAACGTGCCCCGGTTCCGAATGTCAGTCCGGAACGTCCATTCGTACATGACGTCGGGGATGGCGTCGCCATCGCGGTCGACGTTGATCAGGTATCTGGCGGTGTCGTCGAAGTGGTAGAAGTTCGGCCCGCCCGCCGGCTCCTCAAAAGGAATCCAGTTCGAGATCAGGGTGACCGTCGACGGGGCGTCCGGGCTGCGGAACGCGTAGACGTCGGTGTTGTCAGCGGTCGGATCCTGGGAGATGAGTGGCGCCTCACGGTGGCTGGAGGCGCCCACGCCGGGCGCCAGGAACCATGTGCCGGTCGCTGCACCCAGGAAAACCAGCGCCGCCGAGAGCGACGCGAGGCGCTTGTTCATCGGGCCGTACCCCTTTCGCGGGAGGGAGTGGTCGCGCGGGTGATCGTGATCGCGGAAGATGGTCGCGGGGTCGATACGCGACCAGAGTCGATCTGTCTGTGTGACCGCGCGGCGCGTCATGTCATCCAGGATCGCCTCCCAAAGCTGCTCGGTCGATGTGGGTCAAGCACCAGTCCCATACGCAGGGCTTGGCAAAATGGATCATGTTGGCCGGCGCGTTGCCGGTGATGGGCTGACCAATGGGTCCAGCCCCCCGTGATCAGGGTGAGCGCGCTGGCGAGTATACGGGCGTTGTCTCGGAGACGCCATAACCTCTGGATCACGGTACGTGTTCAGAGATTGGTGGCAGGTGTGATGGTTCGTGACGTGGCAGCGGCGGTGGGTACGGGTAGGCTGCTGGCATGGTCGACGTGAGGACGGCGAGTCGGGACGCGTTGCTGGCGGTGATTGCGCGGCAGCAGGGCGAGATCGTTGCCCTCCAGCAGCAGGCGGCCGAGTAGCGGGCCGAGATCGTCCGGCTGACGGCCACGGTGGCCGAGCAGCGGGCGACGATCCCGCGGCTGGAGGCCGGGTGCGGGACCTCGAGGCCCGGCGGCGGGGGCGGGCCGCGCGGGATGCCCGGCTTGAAGGCGACCCAAGTCCTGGCCGCGCCTGAGCGGGCGCTGAAGCGGCGGGCGCGGGGGTTCGGGCGGGCGCGAGGGAGGCCAACCGACGTGGTGATCCACGCGCTGGAGCGGTGCCCGGCGTGCGGGGCGGGGCTGGAGGGAGGGACACCGAAGCGGAGCCCGGCAGGTGCTGGAGGTGGCGCCGAGCCTGGTCGCGGTCGTCGAGCACGTCTACATCGCGCGGACCTGTCGGCGCTGCCACCAACGCTGGACCCCGCCCGGTGGAGCTCCAGCGGGTGGTCGCCGGGCAGCAGCGATGAGGGCGGTGGGGGTCGCTACCCCCAAGTGCCACGCTTTCCAAACTGGGGGGCCTCTTCAGATGGGGGAGCTTCCTCATGACCTCCCTCACCCTCCCGTACCCGGTGTGCTGGCCCTTGTTTCTAGTCCCCGCACGCTCGATCTGCCGAGGTCATGTTCGGCCATCCCATGCCCAGGAAAATTTCCGCGCAACATGATCGTCCGTGTCGCGCTCGCCCGGGACGAGCTCGTCGGGGAGGCGATGGCCGCGCACGTCGGGGCCGGCTCGTACGCGGTCACCATACGCGGACACTGCGGATGGACGCGTTCGCTGCTGAGTGCTGCGAAGGTGCTGCGGCTCGGTGGTGTATCAAGTTGGCTCTGACGTGCCGGCGAACGGACTCCGGTCCGTCGGTGCTGGTGCGTCCTCAAGGAGGCTGGCCGGCGCTCTGCGCTCAGGTCTCGGGGTAGTAGTACGTCGTCTCCAGCAGCCCCGGAGGCCCGCTGGCGTCGGCGCACTTCCTCGGACTCGGCGTAGGCGCGCGCCCGTTCGATGTCGTCAACCTCCGTGAGGAACACGATGTCGTTCGGGTCGTCCGGGTTGCGGAAGACTTGCTGGTCTCGCCAACCCGCGGCCTGTCGCGCGGCCTCGCCCGCTTGGTACACCGACTTCCAGCGGGCATAGTCTCTCTACTCGCGATCGCCTGACGATGGCTGCCATGATCTCCCCCATCCGGCCGGTGCCGGCGAAGGTGGGCACCCGGTGATCGGTCGATGATATCCGGGTGCAAGCCCACACACTGGCGGCGCGGTGAAGCCCCTTTGATGCCATGATCGTCGAGCTATGTGCAGGACGCTCTACCATCGGCGCCGTGTGCTGACAGGCCGATGCCCGCTCGGCTTCGTGGGCGGGGCGCTGGGCGGCCTCGGCGCTTGGAAGCTCCGCTCGGCCTGGGCGTGCCGCCGGACCTGACGCGCTGGCGGGCGTACTGAGGGCGCGTGCACACGTTTCGCGCAGGGTTGAACCGTTACGCCCGGCGTAACAACTTCCCGCTGTCGCACCCCGCCCCGGCGAGACGGGCTGCGCCGTTGGATGGGCTGGGCACAAATGTACCCGGCGCCCCGCCGCAGCCCACACCGGCCAGTGTCCGGGATCGGCTCAGCTCGGTCAGGGCAAGAGCAGCGCCAGCCCCAAGAGCACCGCCGTGGCGAGCAGGAGGCGCAGGCGCTCCTGCGCGACAGCGTAACCTCCATCGGTGCCGCCGCCTTGACGGTGCAGAGCCGGACGTGATCAACGACGAGGAGCGCTTCGCCGATCTGGCCCACGCGTCCACGTTGAGCCAGGTGGAGCGGACCCAGGTGGTCACCGAGAGCGGCGAGGTGCTGGGGACGATCGCGCACCTGGAGATCGACGACGACGCGCGCAAGGTCACGGCGTATGTGCTGTCGTCCTCGTTCAGGGGCCGGGTGCTGGGCCATGACACCGAGTCGGTCAAGGCTGACGAGGTGCTCCGCCTGGGCGAGGGCGGGGTCATGGTGGTGCCGCACGCGGTCGCGGTGCGGCTCCGGGCCGAGCGCGGATAGGCGCCGCGTCCCGGGCACCCGCGGGTCCGGGGACGGCGCCGCGATGGGCCTGACCCGGTGGCCGAGGGCGCAGGGCTCGTCGGCGTGGACGCTTTCGGAGAGCTCGGACCGGGCGCGGTGAGGACCACGCAGGCACCGCGCAGTTGATTGCGCGATCATTGACTGTTCTTGGCGCGTTGGTTCCGCACGCCCGGTGCCAGCGCTGGCGCGATGGTGGCCTGACCGTGGGCTGCTGCATAGCCTCCATCAAGTCACGCCCGCTGTCCCGCCCGTCTGCCCCGAGTTGCCGGTTGTCGTGCTCAGAGCGCAGGCGTGGTCGCCGTCGAGGACCGTGCTGAGAACATCGTGGCACGCACTGCTGCCGTGAGGCGCTACGGGGGCATGTTAGCCCTTCGCTGAGGAATGCCCCGGAATGGCTATTCCAGGGGCGCTGAGCAGTTGTGGAGGATGGCATGGCGACTGAGGAGATACGAGCACGCGCTCAAGGCCCGCGCGGCGACACGACGGCGATGCAGCCGCGCGCAACGGAGCTCGTCACCGAGCAGGGCAAGACGACGATCGCCGACGTGGTGGTGTCGAAGATCGCCAGCATTGCCGCGAGAGAGGCCCGGCGTACACGAACTGGTGACGCAGGGGTCGGAGGCGCCGTGGCCGGACTGGCCCAGCGCGTGACTGGCGCCGACACACGCTCACAAGGAGTCAACGTCGAGGTCGGGGAACGCGAGGCCGCGATCGACCTCAGGCTGACGGTGGACTACGGGGTCAGCATCCCGCAGGTGGCGGAGGCGGTGCGCCGCAACATCATGAGCCGCCTGGAGGCCATGACCGGCCTCATCGTCAAAGAGGTCAACATCGACGTCACCGATCTTTACTTCCCCGAAGAGGCTCAGACGCAGCAGATTGAGCCGCGCGTCGGGTAGGCGTGGTCGAGGGGTCGATGGACAGCGGCGGTTTGCGGGTGAGCGAGGTGAGCATCGCCCGAGCGATTGTCGCCGCCGTCCCGGAGGGTACCCGGCGTGGCCGACGTGAGCCCCGGGCGGTTTGCCGAGGCGGCGACATATGGCCCCGGGTGAGAGAGTACGCGGCGTCGCGGTGGGTCGGGCAGCAGGCGATCTCGACATAGAGGTGCATCTATGCGCGCTGTACGCGGACTCGCTCGTCTTGCCCGAGCTGGCGGCTCGGGTGCGGAGCGCAGTCCGCCAGTCGGTCGAGGGCTCGGGGCCCGGACTGCTCCGGCGCATCGATGTGGCCTTCGACGACCTTCGCGTCGAGGAGGGATGAGCGGGTGAGCGTCTTCAATCGACTGCTGATCATCCTGCTCGACCTGCTCCTGCTCGTGGCGGCCGGCGCGGTGCTCCTGACTGCGGTTGGCGTGACCCAACCGGAGCAGCTTGCACCAACCCCGTGGTTTGTGGATCGTCTGGTCCCGTTCACACAGCTCGACCCGACGAGCTGGAGTTGGGCGCTGGGTGTCAGTATTGTGCTCCTCCTCGTGGGGCTGCTCCTGCTGTTCCTCGAGCTGCGCCCGAGGCCGCGCGAGTCGCCGCGGATAACGTTGAAGCAGGACGGGCTTGGACGAGTCACGGTGGCGCGCGATGGGGTGCGGGAACTGGTGGACCGCGAAGCCGGCCGGGTGGCCGGGGTGATGGAGGTCCGCTCACGCGTCGAGGAGGACCCCGCGGGGCTACGGATCCTGTGTCGCCTCTCCGTTGATCCAACCGGGAGCATGCCAGAAATGACACAGGAGCTGCAGGAGCGCCTCAAAGTGGTCGTCGAGCAGCACCTGGGGCGGCGCGTGGCGGAGGTGTCTGTGGACGCTCAGGTGGCGCCGCTCGTGAGCGACCGACGGGCCGGGCGCCGCGTGCGGTAGACAAGAGCAAGGAGCAAGCTTCCGTGCTGAAACTTAGCGAGCTTACGCGTGCTACCGGCCCTGTGGTGGCCACGGTGGCGGCCGTGTTGCTGATCATCCTCGGCATCTTGGTCATCGTCTACCCGGGGCTCGTCGCGTGGATCGCCGGCATCGGGCTGGTGCTTGCGGGTGTTGCGGTGCTCGCATCCGTCCTCATGCCGGGCGGCAGGATCGGTTCGTAACGATGGCGGCAGCGAGCGCCGGCCGGACCGAAAGTCGCGGCCTCATGGTCTCGATCAAGGGCGCCGATCCCCGTGGAAAGCACGTCCCCTAGCGGCCGGCTGCCGAAGGCAGATGCCTCTGAGTAGCGCATCCGCTGAGCCGCCGAGGGCGACGCCGAGACTTCTCAGCGCGCCGGCTCTCCTCTCGTTTACTTACTTCGAGACGGCCTCGTCGAGGTTCCTGCCGCCGTTTCCGGCGAAGTTAATGCTGGAATTAGCGAGCACACGGTGCCCATGCGTCGGCAAATACCATCGTGCCGAATCACGTCAGCCGGGAACTCGTCATCACCATCCCACTGCCCGACGACAAGGGCCGACGCGGCGACGGCCGCCCGGCCCGCCATCGATCCCGGCAAGGTGCGCCGTCCAGCGCCCGACCGCCTGAGCCGCCGAGCCGGGACGCGGCAACCTGGCCGTTGAGCGCGCCTGAGGTGGTCACCCTGTCTCCCTTGAAGGCCGACCGGCGCCAAGGTAGCCTCTGTGTTAGCCAGCACAATAGCTCCGAATTCAGACAGTATGCTCGCGCCGCTGAGTCTGAGCACGCCACGGTGCATCGGCGACAGCACCTACACCTCGCCCGACCCGATGCCGTATCGTCGCGGCAGCCGCTCGCCAACCAGGTCGACGACCAGCCGGCGGTCGCGGTTGCATCAGCGAGGCCGAGACTCGGCCCTGTACTGATGGTTGTGGAACGCATGTTCGATCTCGCGGGTAGACCGGAACATGGAGGACGCCATGTTCGAGCCGACTACCCCCGCTCGCTGACCCTGTTCGTTAGGCCCCAGGAGCGCGCCGCCCGGGTGGAGGTGCGGGCCGTTGGCGGCCGGGAGGCGTTCGTCGTGACCGTCGCGCCGGCTGCCAGTGGCGGCTGGCACGTCACCGACCCGACCGACCCCGAGCCGACCTGGCGGGCGACCTGGCCCGCGGCGATTGGCGAGGCCATCGCCCAGGCGAGCACCGCGCTGGAGGATCCCGGCAATCCGTCGGTCGAGTTCCACGGCGAGAAGCGGTCGAACAAGACCCACCAGAGCACCACCGACCCGGACGCGCAGCTGATGCGGAAGGGCAAGGGGAAGGAGGCCAGGCTGGTCTTCATGGGCCACGCCCTGATGGAGAACCGCCACGGGCTGCTGGTCGACTTCCAGGTGACGCACGCGACCGGGACGGCGGAGCGGGACATGGTCCCGAAGCTGCTCGACCAGGCCAAGGAGCGGCACTTCCATCCCAAGGCGCTCGGCGGCGACAAGAACTACGACACCCAAGACTGCGTGGCCGACATCCGCGAGCGACGGGTCACCCCGCACGTCGCCCAGAACACCAGCGGCCGGCGCAGCGCCATCGACGGGCGGACCACTCGCCACCCCGGCTACGCCGCGAGCCAGCGGATCAGGAAACGAGTGGAAGAGGTGTTCGGCTGGATGAAAACCATCGGCGGCTTCCGGCGAACGCGCTATCGTGGGCTCGACCGCACCGGGCTGGCCGGGTATCTCGTGGCAACCGCCTACAATCTCGTGCGACTGAGCCGGTTGAGGGCGAGATCAGCTGCGATGCCGGCGGCAGCCTAACATCCACCGGACGAATTGCCCCCAAAGACGTCAATCGACACCGAAACCAGCCCGAGGACGGCCTCACGGCCACCGGCGTCCGGCGATAACAGACCCCGCAAGCGGCTCCGTCCAGCCCGCAAACGGCAGCCCGCGTCCGGTCCGCGCTCAGATGCCTGTTCTTCCGCAGCCTGCTAGTAGACTGTCACGTTAGTCGCGATGGGTAAAGGCGCTTGAGCTTGACGCGAGCGTCGGCGGTGGAGAAGCGCCAGTCGACGCCACGCTGGCTGGCGTTCTGGTCGGCCTGCCAGGCCGCGACCTCGTGGGTGAGCGTCGCGAGGCTGTCGATCCGGCGGTCCAGGCACTGACGCGCCAGGACGCTCAACTCGATCTCGGCGATGTTGAGCCAGCTGCCATGCTTGGGGGTGGGATGGATGTCGAGCTTGTCCGCCAGGCGCTTGGCTTCGGCCGGTTCGAAGGCCTCGTAAAGCGACGCGGGAGTGTGGGTATTGAGGTTGTCCATGACCAGCACGATCCGTTCGGCCTCGGATACTGGACGTCGACCAGCTCCCGGATCGCTACCGCCCAGTCGGCTTTGGTTCGCCGTTCGGTGACCTTCACCTGTCGCCAGCCACGCAGCGGCTCGCAGAACAGGAAGAGGTTGGCCGTGCCGAGTCGTCGGTACTCGTTGTCGATGTGGGCGGGATGGCCCGCAGCAGCACCGCTCGGGCGGCCGAACCTCCCCAGGAGCTGCTTGTTCGTCTCGTCCATGCAGACTTGGGGAACGCGAGGATCGTATGGACGGCAGTACACATCCAGCACGTCCTCCATCCGCCAGACGAACTCGCCGCTCTGCTTGGGCGGGATGCACCATTGGGCCTTCAACCACGGCTTCAGCTCGTTTTTTTGAGCGTCCGGCGGATCGTCTCGTACGAAACCCCGTCGAGCTCGTCGTACAGCGCCACCATCCGCCCGGCCAGCAACCGCAGGCTCCACCCCGCCCGACCCTTCGGCGGTGCCGAGCAGGCGAGGGCGATGAGCTGCGCTTCCTGGGCACCATCGAGCTTCCGCGGCTTGTGGGCCCGCAATGCTCGACGCTGCACCGCCTCCGCAAGCCCTCGGTCGCATACCGCTTGCGCACCCGCTCCACGGTCGGAACGCTGACGTCGAGCGCCGTCGCAATCCGCTCGTCCTTCCACCCCGGACCGTCCGCCCCCTCGTCCGCCTTGAGCAGAATCCGCGCATGCGCAAGCGCCTGCGCCGAACCACGGCCGCGATGAACCCGACCCAACAACTGCTCCCGTTCTGCAACCGAGAGCACGACTCGATGCTTCTTGGTCATGACCGATGCCTCCCCAATCACGTAGCATCATAGCCGTCAGATCGTGTGTGACAGTCTACTAGGTCTTCGGCGCGCATGGTGGTTCGGCCCTGGACGACCTCGCGCCACGACACGCTCATAGCCGACGTCGGTTCGACCCACATGGGGCAAGAATGTTTGCTCCCATGTACAGAGGTCAGGACGCTCGGGCCTGGCGCACCTCGGACGGTGAGGTATGTATGGATGCCACGCCTACTGTCTCAGCGGCGGCACTCAGTCACTGGGCGTGGACTCGGCTGGAAGCCCCAAGATTGCCGGCAGTCATCGTTGAAGCTTGTGCGTGGCTTCATGGAGAGACGGTTGTCGCGGATCTCCAGAACCACGCCTCCGTACCTCCATGAACGGCTAGCAGCCCCCGCTCGAAACCATCATCGAGTCCTTGCAAGTCACGGATGTTCCTCCCCGGGATCACCAGTTCGTCGTCCGAGCTAGCTCCACTCCTGCACCGTGCCTGGAGTCAACTCCAATCGTCGGTGTGTGTGTGAGCTGAGGTTCGCAAGGGACGCGATCGTCCGTGCGGCGCGCGCACCGCAGCGACGCCTGCGGTCGAACAGGCGGCGCCGCGTCGCTTTCGCCAGGCTCTCAGCAGTGAATCGGTCCACCCGCAGTGTCCGCGTGTGGTGACGTCGTACGAGGCGGCGCCGACGTGCGCGGCCATCGCCTACTGGGTGAGTTCGCCCCTGGCGAGCGCGAACATAGCGACGTCCTCGGGCTCGAGAGAAGTAGAACCAAAATTTTGCACGAAAGTTTTCCTGCGTATGGGAGGGCGAACAGAGCCTCACCAGATTGAGCGTGCGGGGACTAGCAACAAGGGTCAGCACACCGGGTACGGGAGGGGGAAGGAAGGCTCTGAGACAGTGCCCCCATGCTGAAGAGGTCCCCCAGTTTGGAAAGCGTGGTACTTGCGGCGGGTACCCACCGCCACCTGGTACCAGCAACCCAGGAGCCCTGGCACCGCGCTCATGGTCCAGGGCTCGGCACCATGACGTTGGTGGTCGCGAAGGGGCCGAGTGTAATGGGTTCGCACAAGGGCGCAAGCGCGAGCATGATCACCACCCTCGTGCAGGTCAAGCCCAGCGAACAGGGTGCGGCGGCGTTGGCAGACGAGATCATCGGGCGCGCGGTCGTCCAGTATGCGCGGCGAATCGCTGGCGATCTGTCCGCCGAAGACAAGGATTGGGCTGACGACGAGCCGTAGCTCCGCGCCTAGCACGCCAGATCGCGAGCCTAAGGCTTCCACCCGCGACCGGAGAAGGTGCATCGAAGGTCAGACATGATCTGGAGTCAACTCCGTGAGGCGGCGGGGTACTCAGCACCAGACCAACCACCACCAGGGGTGCGAACACAAACGACAGCCCCATCGCCGCGTTCAGGCCCCTCTTCCCTCATCCTTCCATGTCTCAGAGGTCCGTCCGCACTGCTGTCGAGCCTCAACCGGCTGTCACTCGTTCTTGATCGAGTGGAGAGCAGCGAGCAAATGGACTGGCAGGCTACAGGATGGCGGACGTGGGTGGCGCTCAGCCTCCGTCGGGTGCTCTACCGTCACATGAGCATCTCGCTCGGCTCGGTCGACTGGTACGACCGGCTGTCCCAGGCGATGCGGCAGGATGGCTGGCAGGTCGTCCGCATCGACGGCCCGTCCTGCCTGTTGAAACGGCCACGTCTACGGGTGCGGTAGTCTGCTGTACGCTAACCGCCTTCCCGCCGCCTCCTCGGCGCAGCATAACAGGCAGCCGAGCCAAAACGGTGTCGTTCACCGCTGGTGAAAGTCTGGCGACCCTCTTGGTGGCTATCGAGCTGGTCAGAGATGATGAACGCGCCCGTGTAGGTTTCTCCCGTTTTCCGGGTCTTGCCCACATATCCTAGTCAGGTCGACCGTGCTCAACAATGCGTAGCCGGCGATGAGCAATGATTAGCGCGACTCGTCTGCTCCCAAGCGCCTCCACGGTGGAGCACGAAGCCATCGTCGGAGCTAGTCACGACCACGATGCCGTTGTGGAATTGCTGCCAGCTCGCCACCTCTGTGTGCTCCTGTTCAGTAGCCCAGCCCAGTGGTCCCATTGCTCCGCCGTAGTGTTCGCGCCAGGCCTTGCCGAAGCCCTGTGCAGGCTCCACCAGGGCCTCGTTCGGCGGGGTGAGGCCGGCCCGCTCAGGATCGGAAGCGTGGAACGTGTCCTGAACCCCGGACCAGCTGTACGAGTCATGGAGGACGTAAATCGCTCCACTGAGGTACAGCATGCGTCCCCGCTCAAACCGCTGCAATGGAGTGTCTGCCCTGATCACGGCGGTGACGGCGCAGCCAACCGCCGAAGAGGCTGCAGCGTGCGCCTCCATCGTCTCAACTCCCGCCGTCGGGCAAACGTCCGTCGGTGTGATGTAGCCTTCGTAGCCGGGCTTCTTCCTGTAGGGATTGCCGAGTACGTCAGCCACGCACATCCCGTCCTGCATGATGGATCCGTACACTTCAAGCTCCCTCCCCGCTTGAACGGAGCTCGGGGTGTAGGTGATCTGCGACAGGCTGGGTATGTTGTGCACCACCACTCTAGCTTCAGGGTGCTCAGCGCCCGGACTCGCCAGGTCCTGCTCGATCCGTATCGCAAACCGGCCCGTTGTCGGGCTCGTGCCCGACGGCCCCCCAGTCGCTCTGCCAATCCAATGGCAGGACTCCTGAGCCAGCACTTCACTGCTCGGCAGCAGACTGGTCCCCACGGTAAGCGTAATGACGAAAAAGGCGCCGATCCGCTGTCGGATCATCGCGTCCCTCCCTTGTCAGCCTCACGTCTGGCGGACGTCATCCTAAACCAGCGTCCGTTCTGCCTCCAAGGCCCCCGGATGACGGTCTGCCGCCCCCCAGCGTGACGACCTCCGCTTTGCGTTTCCTGCGAAGGGCCGCGTCTAGCCTGGTGAACCGAGGACCTTCACGCCAGGCGTGCCATCGCTGTCGCTCCTAGCGAGCAGTGTTCTCCATGCATGGTATACGCGAGAGGGTCTCCTTGAACAGCGCGTTTTTCCTCACTCACAATGTGACCGGTGCCCTACAGTCGCCTCAAACCAAGAATGTCGCCGAAGGGGCCCATGGCAAAGCGTCGTCATGGAGTGGCGGGGCGTGGCCGGGCGTATTGCCGTCCTCGTCCAGCAGGGTCCTTGCGACCGCGTAATCGTGGACCGAACTTGACGCGAAAGGGCCTGCTGCCACCCAGGCCGTGAACGAGTACACTGCCGTGCTTCTATAGCGCTCATTGAAGCATCCCGACGGAGGTTGGAGCATGAAGGGCAAGAAAGTGCTGGCACGATGTAGAGCTCTCGCGCCGCTGGCCCTGTTGCTGACAGCGCTCCTGGCGCACCGGGCCGGAGGTGGCCTGGCGGCGTGGGAAGTGGCCGCCGCAGACTGGCAACCCGCCGAACTGACGGGCCCCGTCGTAAAGCTCTTCGTTCCGGCGACGGGCGCTCTGTTCGCACAGACCAGCGATGGTCTACTTCGGAGCGACGATGCCGCGAGAAGCTGGACGACTGTGCCGTTGCCGCCGCCGGCGGCGGACCCCGATTCTAGATGGACCCGCCTGGTGGTGGACCCGACGGATGACCGCGTCGCCTATGCTGTGGGTCCTGAAGGGCTCTACCGCACCCAGGATGCCGGCGCGACGTGGGCGCCAGTGTTCAGGGCGACGGAAACGCTCACGACTGTTGCGGTAAGCTCTGCCGATCCCCAGGTCGTGTACGTGGCGCTAAGGCGGAGCCCGACCGCGTTCCCGCTGTGGCGTAGTCAGGATGGAGCCGCGACGTGGGAGGACCTGGAGGTACTCAGAGGTGCTTGCGGTCCAATCGGGCTGATCGAGCCCCATCCCACGGACCCCGACCGGGCCTTTCGGACAGCTGGCTGCTACATAAGCACCCAATTTGGCGATAAGCTTCAGCAGACTACCGATCGGGGCGCAACGTGGTCCGAGTTGTCACATTCCGTCGATGGGTACCCCGTTCGTGTCGTCGGGGGAGGAGGCGTCGCACCGGGCCGCTTTTACTTCGCAGCCAACCGCGACGACTCGCGCTCGGCCGGCGGGTCACGGTTGTTGCGTAGCGACGACGATGCCGTTACGTGGACTGAGGTGCTGGAGTATCGGGGTGGTGGGCGCCAGTCTTCACCGACCGGTCCAGCGGCAGTTCGGATCGGTGGCCTGGCGTACGACCCGCTCGGACCGGATCGGGTGTACGTCGGCCTCTCGAGCGGGCTGGTGAGGACCAGCCCGGACGGCGGTCTGACCTGGTCCGACCTCGGGGGAACGGACTTGGGGCCGATCCGCGACCTGGCGTTGGACCCCGATCGCCTGAACCTTTACGCGGCGACCGACCGGGGCCTCTGGCGCCTGAGTCTTCACCCCGAGGCCAACCAATAGAGCAGGTCCAAAGGACGCTTGGCGGGGCAAAGTAGATGAAAGTCGCCGACACGGTCGCTGAGATCCTGAAGCGCGAGGGCGTCGAGTTTCTGATCGGGTACCCGGTCAACAGGGGCGGGAGGTCCTGGAGCGGTTAGCGGGGCTGCCGATCCAGGCCTGGAGCTACCTGAGCGATGAGCCAGCGGGAGGTGACAAGGCTCCCAGGGTCCGAGAGTCAGCAGCAGCAGATCGCGACGCTAGAGCCGCAGAACGCGGCTCTCGAAGCACGACTGGCGGCGCTCGAGGGCAGCTAACTCCTGCGCCACGCCACTCGCCAGAGGATCAATCGCGGTGTGGCTTGGTCCTGGGGCACTCATCGAGGACGAGCTTTCTTGAATCTCCAGGCTCGCCCTTCGCTCGTGTGTTGTCAACGACCGAAAAGTAGGCCATTTCCGCCGACCGAAAACCAGGCCACCGGAGTGGCTCAGGCGGGGGTCGGTCGCGGCTCTGGCGTGGGGCCGAGCCGCTTGTCCTTGAGGCGGTAGCTGTCTCCTTTCAGGCTGAGGATCTCGGCGTGGTGGACCAGGCCGGTCGAGCATGGCGGCGGCCACGGTGGCGTCGCCGAAGATCTCGCCCCAGGCGGTGAATGGCTTGTTGGACGTCACGATCAGCGAGCCGCGCTCGTACCGAGCGTTGACCAGTTGGAAGAAGAGGCTGGCGGCCTCGGCGTCGAACGGCAGGTAGCCCACCTCGTCGACCACCAGCAGCGGCCAGCGGTCGAGGATCGCCAGGTAGCGGTCAGCCCGGTGCTCGCGCTGGGCGGCGGCCAGCCGCGTCACCCAGGTGGTGGCCGAGGCGAACAGGGTGCGGTGGCCGGCCAGGCAGGCGCGGATGCCGAGCGCGATCGCCAGGTGGGTCTTGCCGGTCCCGGGCGGCCCGAGGAAGATCACGTTCTGCCGGGCGGCCAGGAAGTCGAGCTGGCCGAGGTGCAGCACGACCGCCTTCTGGACGCTAGCCTGGTAGGCGAAGTCGAAGCCGTCGAGGGTCTTGCGGGCTAGGAAGCCGGCACCGCGACCACGATCGGTAGCTTCTTACGGCGGGGCATCACACGCGGGCTCCCTCGGACGGCTCGGGCGCGTCCCGGTCAAACCCCAATTATAGAAGCCCTGGACTACGTGACAGCGCGGCGTGAGTCCGGTGGATCCGGGCGAGGCGGAGACGGAGCGAGCCATCCGCGCCGATGGCCCGCTCCGTCCGGGTCAGAGATCGCACATCGCCGCTGGCCGTCGGCGGCCTCGGCAGGTCATTCAGGGCAGCCGAGCGTGTAGGTCCAGGCCGTTCCCGTTGGGCCGGTCACTCGCACGGTGACGGTCGTCGCCGTGCCAGGGCCGTACGACACCTGCACGTCGTCGGACCCGGACACCGGCTCGCCGGTGCTGAAGATAACCTTGCCTTCGTAGAGGATGTCGAACTGGTCGGGCACGGAGAACGCATTGTATGTGAAGCTGAACGTGCCGCCCGTCCTGCCTAGCTCGTGCTTCGTCTCGGTGATGCCCTCACCGCCGCTCTCGGTGCTCGCGCCGCACGCCGACGCGCCCGGCGTCGTGGTCGTCGTCGTCGTCGTGGTCGTCGTCGTGGTCGTCGTACCCGTGGTCGTCGTCGTGGTCGTTTGTTTGTCGTCGTCGTCGTCGCGCTCCTGGCGGACGATGTCGGCGCGGATCTCCTGCCGCTGGCCGCTCGGGACCTGGCCGGCCGGCCGGTCGCGGGTGTCGCCCTGGATCTCCTGCAGCGCGGTGGTGACCGCCTCGAACGCGGCGTTCCAGTAGCCGGCCTCGCGGTTCGGGCGGAAGGCGACTGGTCGGCCGACGACGCGCCCGCCCTCGACCTCGGCGTAGTAGCCGATGAAGGGCGCCAGCGGGACACCGGCGAAGGTCGTCCGACCGTCACAGTCCTCCAGGCAGACGATCACCACGATGCCCTCGGGCGTCGGACCGAGGAGCAGGAACGTCGTCCCACGGACCAGGGCGACCGCGCCGCCGGCGTCGATGCGGTAGGCGGAGCCGGGGTCGGAGAACGTCTGGACCCGATTGAGACTGACCCCCAACACTTGCCGCAGCGAGACGTCGACCCGCTCGCCCTGGCGGGTGACTCGCTCGACAACCAGGACCGTCTCGGCCCCCAGCTCGATCTCGGTGCCGACGAAGAAGGTGATCAGCGCCCCGGTCTCGGTCAGCGTCCGGATCTCATCGCCAGCGCGGACGACCGTCCCGCTGGGCGCCGGCTGGACTGCCGAGCCGTCCGGGCGGACGACGGCAACCTGCCCGCGCAGGACGGTCAACGTGGCCCCGTCCTGGACCTGGGCACCGATTGGCAGCGCCCAGGGCAGGAGCACCGCGAGGCCGAGCAGCACGGCGAGTACGCGGTGAGCGGCAAGCGTACGCATGGCGAACATCCCCTCGAGTGGTATCCCCGGCTGGCGTCCATGCCCGTCAGCCGTCGAAGCTCGGATCACTCGTGGACCGGCGAACGGATCGATGGTACGGGCGTTCGCCAAGGCAGTGCAAGCTCCCCGCCGCCGGAGCCACGTCGCGTCTGCCACGAGCGGAGCCGGGAGGCGGAAGGGATCTCCCGATCCTCGTGCGCCTGACGGCGAGGGCCTTCGTGTCGCCTCTACGAAAAGGTCAGCTCGGCGACATCGCCGGGCCGGAGCACGTTGACCGCGCCGGCGACGTGCGCCTGGTGAGCCTGAATTGTCGGCCAGCTCGTGGTGGGCAGCACCAGCATTGCCAGGCGTCGTCCCGCGAGCACGACATCGGCTTCCTCATCATCGACTCGATCCTGCCAGCACTCGGCGGGGACCCGCTCTCGGCCGAGGTGGCGCTGGCTTTCTTCGGGGCCATCCGCCAACTTGGCCTGGGCACGCTCTGCGTGGCGCACATCACCAAGGACGGCAGCGAGGAGATGCCGTTCGGCTCGGTGATGTTCCACAACCTCGCCCGCTCAACCTGGTTCGTCAAGAAGGGCCAGCAGGCAGGCGAGAACGAGGCGACGATCGGGTTGTTCCAGAAGAAGACGAACCTTGGGATGCCGGCATTGCCGCTCGGCCTGAAGTTCACTTGGACCGACGACCGCTGCCGCATCCAGCGGACAGACGTCCGATCAGAACCGGACTTCGCCCAGGACATTAGCCTGGGCTCGCGCGTCCTGAAACTCCTCGATGGCGCGCCCGCCACGGTCGAGGAGATGACCACGATGCTGCAGCAGTCAGACCCCAAGGTGAAGGAAGACAGCGTCCGCAAGGCCGTGTGGCGCTTGAAGGAAAAGGGCCTCGTCCGCGAGGTCGGAATGGCGCCGAATCGACTAACGCAATGGGGTCGGGCGGTAGTAAGTGTTTGTGACGACCTCGATGATCTCCCGTTCTGATCGACCCCTCTGATCCACCCCGGTTGGACGTGTCCGATGGACGGACACCCTATCGGACACTGCCCCCTAGAGGGGGGCAGTGTCCGTCCGATGGACGGACAGTCCGGGACATGTCCGACGTCCCGCCGTCACTATCGGCAGTGAGTCGATCTGCTCGCGGTAGGTGCAGCCGAGGTGAAGGCTACCTCGGCTCCCACTCCACTTCGACTGTCGGCCTGGGCACCACATCGGCCCAGCAGGGTTCATCGACCATGTGCGGTTCTGCGCCCCTCACCGCGTGGTCGACCGACAGAGACGTCTTGGCGCACGGGGAGTTGACTCCAAGCTCTGGGACACATCGGGCTCGCAATGTCCTGCGGCTAGCGGATGATGGACTACGGTGTGCGCATCATCGCAACACTGATGTTGTCCAGTGACAGGTTATTCGGCCGCCAACGGGGTTTCTTCAGCGGTCGGCGGGGTCGCCGACGCTGGTTGAAGCCTCCAAGACATCATGGCGCTCAGTTTAGCGGCTGACTTGCTCGGCTTTGCTGTTAGCTTCATGGTGATGCCGGACCGCCTCTCACGCTATGAAGTTCTTCGGCCGTTTTACTCCGAGTGAGAGCCCGTGAGATGTTGGGGTGTTTTCTTGAGTGTTCTTGTTGCCCCAGGTCTTCGGCACGCTCATAGCCGACGTCGGTTCGACCCACATGGGAGCATAGATATCTGCTCCCATGTACAGAGGTCAGGACGCTCGGGCCTGGCTGGTCCAGATCTCGAACCGGTCGGTCTCGTAGGAGAGCTCGTCGCCGGTTGCCGGGGTCGGGGTGGACTGGGCGCGGTGCAGGCGGAGTATCGCCCGCGCCCGTGCTCGTGTGCGTGCCTCCTCAGGCGTGTACTGTGGGGTGCGAGGTCGCGGCCTTGGGCATCGGGAAGTATCGCCAATGGGTGCGAGCGACTCCGCAAACGCGACTTGTGGTACGCCTGTGTTGAGCAGGTGCGTCAGCTCCGACGCGCTACCGGGGATGTCGCGCCATGCCCGATCCACGGATGATCACGATCAACTCGATGCGCGAAGGACCCCCATGTCGCGCCTCAGGACACACCATCGCGAGTCCTGGTCATTGACCACGAGCAGGCTATCCGCGACCTTCTCGCGATGCTGTTGACTGACGAGGGCTACGTGCCGTTGGTCGCGCCGAACGGAGCCGTCGCCGTCGACCTCGTGCGGCGGACGCCGCCGCGTCTGATCTCGCTGGACCTGATGATGCCGGTGATGGATCGGCGGGCGTCTTTGCGGGCCTGTCGCGCCGAGGCACTCTGTCGGGATGTCCCCGTGGTGGTGATGAGCGCGGCCAAGAACGCGCCTGCGGTCGAGGAACTCCGAGCCGAGTGGTTTCTGGCCAATCCCTTCGACGTCGAGGTCTTGCTCAGCGTGGTGGAGCAATGCGCCTAGGGCGCACGCGCCAGGACGGCTTCCGACGTCCCCAGCGGCTCGTCGGCGTCGCGAAGTGCCCGCCGCAGCCGATCCATAGCCAGCCGCACGCGACCTTTGATGGTCCCCAGGGGCACCCCGAGCTGCTCGGCCATCTCCTGATGGGTGAGGCCAGCATAGTAGGCCAACTGGATGACCTGCAGGTGTTCGGGCGGCAGAAGCTGGAGCGCGTGGCGCATCCGCTGACCATCGATATGACTAGTCACCTGCGCCGGCACGTCGGTCTGGCCTGCGGCCTGGAAGTGCTCGTCGAGCGCGTCGAGCGGGACACGCGGACGACGGCGCAAGACGTCGATCGCGCGGTGACGCACGATCGCGAGCAACCAGGTACGCGCTGAGCCGCTGCTCGGGTTGTAGGAAGACCCCGAACGCCAGACCTCCAGGAACACGTCCTGGAGGACCGCTTCCGCGTCCGAGAGGTTGCCGAAGACTCGATACGCGACCCCGAGAGCGATCCCGCTGTAGGTGTCATACAGGTCTTCCAGGGCGGCCAGGCTCGGCTGGCCAGCATCGTCCAGCAGTCTGGCTGGGGTTGACCCCTCGGGGTCCTGATCCATGGTGGCTCCCTCGTTTCGTGGGCGCGCTGCTCATCGCACCCGGGCTGACACTGCCGCTGCGCTGACACGCCATGCGGACGTCGGAGGTCGCCCCAGCGCAAGGACTATGCCACCCTGTGGATTTTGCGCGACATGCATCGACACGCCTGCTGCAAGCCGTGGCGCGGGGCAGTCCGGTGGGACTCAGCGGCCGACCAGAGGCGAGACCTGATCGTGGAGCTGGATGTCCCACCGTGGTCCTGGAGGGGGGTCGGCTGTGACGTCAACGAGGCCGGCTGTGGCAAGCCGAAGCGGGGCCATTCACTCGGTCGATCGACCGCGAACCGCCACTGTCGCCGCGAGCTCCCCGCCATTGGTGCAGGCGCATCAGTGTCGACGGCGCAGCCGAGCGACGGGGCGGCTGCGCAACCGCATCGAGGTCGCCGTCGGTGAACGCACCGAGCACCTCGGCCTGGGCCATCACCACGCCAGGACTTTCTGGGGCCCGCTCACCTGAGCGGTCGCCACTATCCTCGCCCACATCCTCATCCGGCTTGGCCTGGTCTGGGCCCTGCACCCACATCACGCGGCTCAAAGGATGGCAGCGCTCCTGCTGCACGGGCCCTGGTTCCTGTCTGACGACAAGGAGAACTGCCGCCAGGCCCGCGCGACGAGGACATCGTCAGGGGTCACGAACGCGTCTAGCAGGCCTCACCGGCACCGTGTTGGAATCTGCAGCATCCGGGGGTTTCGGCCTTCTGAGGGTCAGGCGGCTCTCGCTTGGAGTTGACTCCAGAGAGAGGCGGTTAGCGGCTCGATCTCCGCCGTCCTTTCGGGCCAAGGGGAAAAACGGAGGGAAAATTTGGGCGGAAATTTCCTAGCGCATGGGGGTTGTCATCATGCCCTGAGAGAATCCAGCGTGCCACGTACACCGGATAGTGGGGCAGGACCAACCTGACTCGGGGAGGGGGAAGGAAGGCTCTGAGACCTCTCCTCCATGCTGACGAGGCCCCCCGTTTTGAGAAGCGTGCTCCATACAGGGGTACCCACCCCACCCCCAGCCGCCTGGTACCAGCATCCAGGCCACTGCACTCCAGCGTACCGGCACCTTGCTCACCAGCATCACCACCGCTACTTGGTACGCACCGAGCCGCCCACCCTCTACGAGAGGGTAGCCACCCCTTGCTGTAGGAGTAGGCGCCGGTGCTCGCCGACCGAGGAGAGCTAGCACAACCACCGCGAATAGCCACCTCTCACCTCCCTCGTACCATCCAGAAGCCCCGGCACCGCGCCAATGATCCAGGGCTCGACACCACGACATTGGCGGTACGGCCTGAGCTCCATCCATTCGAGCGGGCAGCCGCCGTTGTCACGGGTAGGTGAGTAGCTTGACAATGTCACATTTCGGTCAGGAGGGCCGAAACAGCTGGTCCGCGCGCGCATGCGGGCGCCTCCGGCAGCGTACGGTTGGACAATCTGCCACATGAGGGTGGCGCCGGCAGGTAACTTGCGACGGCCGTTCATCCGGCGCCATAGTAACCACCGTTGACGATCTATCATCAAGAAGGACGAGCGTAGCTTGACTGGGCGTTCCGTTAGATCCTGGACAGCTCCGGCGGCCATCCTGCTGGCGGCCATCTCCGTTGTCATCGTCTCGAGCCTGGGCGTGGCGACCTTCGGCCCAACCACCGCGTCGGCTCAGTCGGGCACTCGTGTCGTGAGCTCGAACGACTACGTTGCGTCGCATGGCTCCTCGGCGATCCAGGCTGCCATCAACGACGTCAATGGCACGGGCGGCGGCGCGGTCTACGTCCCGGGCGGGGTCCATCTGCTCGACCAGAAGGTCCGACTGTATTCGAACATCACGCTGTTCGGCGACGGAATGGACCTGACCATCCTGAAGTTCCGCGACGGTGCCGTGCTCGACCACATGATGTCGAACGACAGCATCAGCACGCGGGACAGGAACATTGTGATCCGAGACCTGACCCTCTCTGGGCCGGGACCGTCGACGGCCAAGTACTTCGGCCTCCGTCTGATCAACGTCTACGACTCGACGGTCATCAACGTCGCCAGTGACAAACACGGCCTGGACGGGTTCTATCTCGGCTACTACAACGATCTCGGCGTGAACAACGTCCGCGTGAGCGGATGCCGGGCGACCAACAACGGCCGCAACGGCATCGCCTTGACCCACGGCAGCGGCAACATCGTCGACAACTGTCGGGTAGAGAACAACAATCGCAGTGAGCTGGTCGCAGGGATCGACCTGGAGCCCGACCACGGGCTGAACGTCTCGAACAACAAAGTCGTCAGCAACAACTCCAGCAGCCAGAACGTCGGTATCCAGCTCTATTCATTCGACCGCAGCCAAGCCATCCAGGGGAACAATGCGGTCTGCACGAATACGGCCAGGTACAACAGCAGTGCTGGGATCTATGACTTCAACGGCAACAAGAACATCTACGTCAACAACACGGTGACTGACAATGGGGGGGGGAATCAGGTCAACGTCGTGGTTGACTCGAGCGCGATTTTCAGTACCGACTACAGCGCATACTGTCAGTTGCCGGCGCTACCGCCCCCGCCAGCCAAGCCGTCGTCGCCAACTACCCCGCCGCCCAGCGCGCCAGCGCCCGTCCAACGCCGGATCGCCGACTTCGACGGCGACAAGCGGGCCGACATCGCGATCTACCGCCCGAGCAACGGCACCTGGTACGTCCTCCCCTCCAACGGGGGCGGCTCCTACGCGGTGGCCTGGGGCGGCGCCACCGGCGACACGCCGGTCGCGGCCGACTACGACGGCGACGGCAGGGCTGACATCGCGATCTACCGCCCGAGCAACGGCACCTGGTACGTCCTCCCCTCCAACG
>JAUJPG010000063.1 GCA_030447245.1 Chloroflexota bacterium
CGGCCAGAGGGCGTACCCCAACAAGGCCCAGGCGAGCCCACCCAGCACGAGCCCCCCCCCCGCGGAGATAGCGAACCCGATGCCCTGCAACGGAAACCCCCGCACCCCCACAGCCCACGGCACCGCACCCCCCGGCGCGGCCCTAACCCACCCCCGCCAGGCGGCCAGGGCGCGTGCCGTCTGGGCGGCTCAAGGTCGAGGAGAAGTGGATGACGCGTACGAAGGTCTTGGCGCTAATCATGGCCGGGGGCAGCGGCGGGCGGCTCGGGCTCCTGACCGAGCATCGGGCGAAGCCGGTGATGCCGTACGCGGGTGTCTACCGCCTGATTGACTTTCCGCTGAGCAACTGCATGCATAGCGGCATCCCGGACGTCTGGGTGGTCGAGCAGTACCTGCCCCACTCGCTGAACGACCACCTGTCGAACGGGCGCCCGTGGGACCTCGATCGCACCTACGGCGGGCTACGGCTCCTCCAGCCGTTCCAGGGCGGGGAAGAGGGCGGCTGGCACCGGGGCAATGCCGACGCGCTGTACCGCAACGCGTCGTTGATTCGCGGTTTCAACCCCGACGTGGTGGTGGTGCTGAGCGCCGACCACGTCTACACGCTCGACTACCGCGACGTGATCGACGATCACCTTGAGCGAAGGGCCGAAGTCACGATGGTCACCACCAAGGTGGAAATCGGGGAGGCTGGTCGCTACGGCACTGTCAGGGTAGATGCCGAGGGTCGGATTGCCGAGTTCGAGTACAAACCGCCCTCGCCGCGCAGCGACATCGTGACGGCCGAAGTGTTCGTCTACGACGCTCGGGCGCTGCTCCGGACGCTCGACGAGCTGACTGCCTCGGGCGACGAGGAGCAGTCGCTCGGAGACTATGGCGAGGCGCTAGTCCCGAGTCTGGTCGATCGTGGTCGGGCCTACGAGCACCGACTCGATGGCTACTGGCGGGACGTGGGCACCGTCGACAGCTACTGGACCGCACACATGGACCTGCTCGCCCCAGAGCCACCGTACGTCCTCGACGACCCGCGGTGGCCGATCGTTACGTTTGGCGTCCAGCGCCGGCCGGCCCGGGTCCACCCTTCGGCGCGAATCGAGGATGCCTTGATCTCGCCCGGCTGCAGCGTGCGCGGCCGGGTCGAGCGTTCGGTGCTGGCGCCGGGCGTCCGCGTCGAGGAGGGGGCGGTGGTGCGCGACGCGATCGTCCTCCACGACTGCGTGATCGAGGCCGGCGCAACCGTCGACTGCGCGGTACTGGACGAGGGGGCACGGATCGGCGCCGGCGCGCAGCTCGGAGAGCCGCGCGCCAAAGGGACGGAGGCCCCTAGCGCGGCCGAGATCGTGCTGGTCGGGCGGAGAGCAAGCGTGGTCGGCGGGATCAGGATCGCGGCTGGCGACCGGGTGGCGCCGGTCCCTGGCGCGGAGACATCGGTGCGCTGATGGGGAGAACCCCGCGCGGGGCCGCGTTCTCCGCCGCGCGGTTTAGTGGCTTCTCCAAAAACGCCAGGGTTCTCCCCGATGCATCCACGGAGGTTGCGGGCGAGTGGGAGTCGTCTCCGTCGTTGCACGATGGGTCGATGATCCGCCGTCAGCCGCAGACGTCGCGCGGGACGAAGCGCGCCAGGCACGGCCGCCGAGCAGGAGCGGCCGCCGGGCATCCCAGCCTGTCGATACCCCTGCCTTGCGTTGTGGGCTGGACATCGGTCGGGTACTGTGTGGCTAATAGTCGAACTCGGCAGCGCGGGTTAACGCTCACCCGCGAGGCAAGCCAAGGAGCAGCATGATGCTGAATTACTTCGATGTGGAGCTTAGCGACGAGGAGCGCCTGGTACAGCGGACGACAAGGGATTGGATCGACGCCGAGGCGATGCCGCTCATCGCCGAGTGTTTCGAAGCAGGGCAGTTTCCTGCGCAGTTGATTCCGCGGCTCGCGGAGCTGGGACTGCTCGGAGCCAGCCTGCCAAAGTACGGGGCCGGGCTACCGTATAGCTGTTACGGACTAATCTGTCAGGAGCTCGAGCGCTGCGACACCGGGCTGCGTAGCTTCGTCTCGGTCCAGAGCAGCTTGTGCATGTATCCGATCTACACCTTCGGAACCGAGGAGCAGAAGGAGCGCTACCTGCCGAAGATGGTCCGGGGTGAGCTGATCGCCTGCTTTGGCCTGACCGAGCCAGACCATGGTTCGGACCCGAGCTCGATGGAGACCCGCGTCGAGCCCGACGGCGACGGCTGGGTGCTCAATGGGACCAAGATGTGGATCACCAATGGCACCATCGCCGACCTGGCGATCATCTGGGCACGCTCGCCAGACGGGATCCGGGGCTTCGCCGTGGAGACCGACACGCCCGGGTTCTCGGCGCGCGAGGTTCACCACAAACTGTCCCTGCGGGCGTCGGTGACCGCGGAGCTCCATTTCCAGGACGTCCGCCTCCCAGGCAGCGCGATCTTGCCTGGCACCACTGGGCTGGGATCGGCCCTGAAATGCCTGAACGAAGCCCGCTTCGGGATCGCGTGGGGGACGGTCGGCGCGGCAATGGCCTGCTTCGAGAGCGCTCTCGAGTACTCCAAAATTCGGCCGCAGTTCGGCAAGCCGATCGCCGGCTTCCAGCTCACCCAGCTGAAACTCGCCGACATGCTGACGGCCATCACCCAGGGGCAATTGCTCGCGCTCCAGCTTGGCCGGCTCAAGGATAGTGGCCGTCTACGCCCAGTCCAGGTATCCGTCGCCAAACGCGCCAACTCGATGATGGCACTCGAAGTGGCGCGGACGGCGCGGACGATCCTCGGCGGCAATGGCATCAGCCTGGAGCATCCGATCTTCCGCCACATGGTCAACCTCGAAACGGTGATCACTTACGAGGGAACCCACGAGATCCACAGCCTGGTGATCGGACAGGACCTCACCGGTCTCGCCGCATACTCGTAACAGCGCATCTGGCACGGCCTGCGCCCATGGTCCTGCGCGAGGCGTGTGGGCTCGCGGTGCGCGCTCCTCCGCCAGGATTTCGCGCGCTACGCTCGCGATGTGGTCGCGCAGCCCGAGCCCGCGCATTGCCGCGCGGACCGGGGTGCGACTCACCCGGAACGTGTCGGCAAGGGCAGGCTCAGGAGGCAATCGGTCGCCGTCCCTGGGTCTCGCGTCGGCGATCAGGTACTGAATCTGGTCGCTGATGTCGGCGTTGAGCCGAGATCGCCGAACCGGACCAAGCGGCCGGTCACCGCTCGCGGAGGCGGCGCCACCCTCGTTCCCAGGGCGGTCCACTGGCTATGCCCCTGGACCGAATCGTAGCACTCCCGACGCTGGTACACTGCTCTCAGGAGACTAGCCCATGGCCGAGGTGTCCAGCATGGCGTTCAACTTCTTCAGCCGCGGCAAGAGCGAGCGAGCCAAGGCGCTCGGCGATCGCCTGCCGCCCGGCCAGTACGTCACCGAGAAGTGGCAAGTGCTCCATTACGGATCGGTCCCCAGAATCGACCTGGCCACCTGGGAGTTCCGGGTATTCGGTCTGGTCGACCAGGAGATCCGCCTCGGATACGACCAATTTGTGGCGCTCCCGCGCAAGACGGTCACCGCGGATGTCCACTGCGTCACGCGCTGGAGCATGTTCGATAGTGAGTGGGAAGGGGTCCCTTTCCTCGAGGTCATGCGGCTCGCGATGGTCAAGCCAGAGGCGAAGTTCGTCATCGTCCACGCGGCACAGAACTTTACCGCCAACCTGCCACTTGACGACGTGGCCCGGGACAACGTCCTGTTCATCGACACTCGCAATGGCGAGCCGATCTCGCCGGAGCACGGCTGGCCGCTACGGCTCATGGTGCCGCACCTGTATTTCTGGAAGAGCGCCAAGTGGGTCCGCGGCATCGAGTTCACGTCCGAGGACCGCCCAGGCTTCTGGGAAGGGTATGGCTACCACATGCGCGGAGACCCATTTCAGGAGGAGCGCTACGACTGGCAGTAGTCGGTCAGCTATACTAGTCGCGGTGTTTCGCCAGCGGGCCCATGGCCCGCGACGCGCGGCGCTCGGCGCCGCGTCCTTTCTGCCGCCGCGTCGCCGGACCTTGCACCAGGTTCGGGTACCGACTGGGGGCGAACCCAGAGGGAGGAGTTCATGGTGCGCGACTACGAGCTGATGGTGGTGTTGACGCCCGAGCTAGACGATGAGGGCGTCACCGCGGCGACCGAGCGGGTCACGTCGCTGGTGACGTCGCGAGGCGGTGAGATTGTCGATCTCCAGCCGTGGGGGAAGCGTCGCCTGGCGTACCCGATCCGCAATTTCCGGGATGGGCACTACTCCGTCGCCCGGCTGAAGCTGGCGCCGGAAACCACCGAGCCGATTGAACGCGGCCTTCGACTTGCCGATCCCGTGCTGCGCCACCTGCTCGTCCGCCTGGACGAATCGTAGTTGGCAGGAGGGAGAACGAGATGCTCAAGCTGAGTCTAGTCGGGAACCTCGGCAATGACCCCGAGGAGCTTCGCTACTCGGCCGATGGCCGCGCCTTCCTGCGTTTCAGCGTCGCCGGCAATTATCGCGCCCGCGACCCGGGCGGCGAATGGCAGAAAAAGACGGAGTGGGTCCGAGTGACGGTCTTCGGTCCGCGCGCTGAGTTTCTCTCGCAGTACCTCCGAAAGGGCAGCAAGGTCTACGTCGAAGGACGTCTCGAGGCCCGACCGTGGTTGGACAACCAGCAACAGCCGCGGGCTGGGCTTGAGATCGTTGCCAGCGAGGTCGAGTTCATGAGCTCGCGGGCCGACGACGAGGGCTTCGACACCCCTGCTCCACGCTCCGGCGCGGCCCCCCAGCGAGAAGCCCCGGCAGCCGCCGAACCAGTGTCCAGTGGGCGCGGTAGCGGTCAGCGACAGGGCTCTGCCGACGACGCCGACCTGGAAGACCTCCCCTTCTAACCACACCATCCACCACGCGGCCGGCCTGATCGGGTCAGTCGCGCCCACCGCAGGAGTACGCATCAGTGAGTCCACAGCGCAAGCCCAGCGGCAGCGGCGGTGCCCGCCGCGGCGGCCGCGGCGAGTACGCTCGAAAGTACACCCCGAGGCGGAAGGTCTGTGCCTTCTGTGTCGACAAGATCAGCTACATCGACTACAAGGATGTCCCGCGGTTGCGCCGCTATCTCTCTGAGCGCGGGAAGATCGAGCCCCGCCGCAAGACTGGAACCTGCGCCAAGCACCAGCGGGCGCTGGCAGTCTCCCTCAAGCGAGCCCGCCACGTCGCCTTGATGCCGTACACGGCCGAGCACATCCGGCTGAGCGGCATGGTGATGCGCTCGCACGACGATCGGCGCCGCGATGACCGCGGCCCGCGCGGCGGGTTCGGGCGACCGGCTCCTGCGCCAGCGGCTGCCCCAGATGGCGTCGCTCCGGCGGATGGCAGCGCGCCCAGCCCACCCGAGACGAACGGCGCGGCTGCTCCTGGCACAGCGTCATCCGAGGGGGCCGCCGACGGCACCGTCTCGCCGTCCCCCGGTGCCCCCGCGCCGGCCACGGCGTTGACCGAGGGCGATGCGATCATCGCTGCTCCCGCGAACACGTCCGAACCGCCACCCCCCGGCGAGGCCGCGTCGGAGGCCGGAGAGGCCCCCCGGCCGGTCACTGCTGGGGAGTAGCACGATCGGGCAGACAATCAAGGGGGCCGGGCGCCTCAAGGGTGCGGCCTCACTCGATTGTTCGGCGTAGCGGATGGCACCGGTCAAGGAGCGTCACCCCTCTCGCAGCAAGAGCGCCGCCGTGCGGATGGCGATGCTTCGTCCTTCGAAGCGGGAAGTCATCCGTTGGCGGCGTGAGGGGCGGATTCGAGGCGGCATCCTACTGGCCTTCGGCGGCTTTCTCGGCGTGCTTGCGGCGATTCTTGGCTTCGGTTACTGGCGCGAGAACGTGGCTCGGGCCGCCGAGCCGGCCGCGGTGGTCTACGGCGATACGATCACCGTTGCCGAACTGCTCGAGCGAGTCAAGCCGCGCGCGCAGGCGCTCGACGCGCAGGCACGCTTCTACGAGGCCCAGGGGAGTGCCCAGGTGGCGACGCAGCTGAACCTCCAGCGCTCACGACTACCCGACCAGGTGCTCGACGGCCTCATCGAGGATCGCATCGTGCGCCGCGGAGCCGACGAACGCGGAATCGTCGTCACCGACGAAGACGTCGAGGCCAGGATCCGCAAGGAGATTGCCGAGCAGGCAGCGCTGAGCCGACCTCAGCCGACCCCGACGCCCACTCCCGACGCCGTAGCCACGCCCGGCCCGGGAGCCGCCCCCGAGGCGACACCGGCACCAACGGCAGTACCAACATTGACCGCTTCGGCGTTCGACCCCGCGTACGAGACGTTCCTCGCGCGCGCCAGCATCACCGACCAATACTACCGCGACGTGGTTCGCTCGGAGGTGTTCAAGGACCGTCTCAAGGAATCGTTCGAGGCGACGATCCCGCGCACCGAAGAGCAGGTCCGCGCTCGGCACATCCTCCTCGACAGCGATGAGAACGCCGCCAGGGCGCGCCAGCAGCTTGCCGAGGGCACGCCGTTCGAGCAGGTCGCGAGGGAGCTGTCAACCGACACCGGGACGCGGGACAAAGGCGGCGACCTGGGCTGGTTCGGGCGCGGAACGATGAACGCGGTGTTCGAGCAGGCGGCGTTCAGCCAGCCGGTCGGCGAGATCAGCGAGCCCTTCCAGGCCCCGAACGGCACGCACATCCTCCAGGTGCTGGAGCGCGATCCAGCCCGGCCACTTGCGGCGGATCAACTGAAGCAACGCGCCGAGCAAGCGTACCAGGGCTGGTACGCTGGGCTGAAGGGGTCGTTCGACGTCGAGATTCAGCTCACGCCCGACAAGCGCGCCTGGATCATCCGTCAGCTCAGCCCACGGCGCGGAGCCTGACCGACCACGTGTAAGCCTTGACCGCCCCGGACGGGAGCGGTATAACCTGCCCCGCGCCGGCGCGGGACATCGGTGCCGAGGAGGGGACTCGAACCCCTACCCCCTCACGGGGAGCCGATTTTAAGTCGGCCGCGTCTGCCGATTTCGCCACCCCGGCTCCGCTCGGCCCGGATTCTAGCCTAGCCCGGCCCGACGCTCAAAGGATCCCGCGTGGCCTTCCCCCTGCTGCTGCTGGCGGCGCTGTCCACCTTCGCCCTCATCCCCTGGCCAGCCCACACTTCTTCGCTTCGTCCGACGGCCTGTACCACGTCTTCTGCGCCATCGAGGTCGACCGCTGCCTCCAGGACGGCGTGCTCATCTGCCGCTGGATGCCAGACCAGTTCCTCGGCTTCGGCACCCCGCTGCTCAACCTGTACTCGCCCCTGACCTACTACCTCATCGCCGCTTTCCACCTGCTCGGCCTCGGCTGGGTCGCCGCCACCAAGCTCTCGATCGCCGCCCGGCCTGTCCTCTCGGGCATCGCCGCCTTCGGCTACGCGGCCGACTTCCTCTCGCGGCGCGCCCTGCTGGCCGCCGTCGTTCACGTCTACGTCCCCTATCACCTGGTCAACGCGTACTACCGCGGCGACCTGCCGCCGGAGTTCTTCGCCATGGCCTGGTTCCCGGCCATCCTCTGGGCCTTCGGCCCGCACCGCCCACCCTGGACCGCTCCGCACCCGCCTGCCGTACGCGGTGGCCGCTGCCCTGAGCTACGCCGCCTGGGTCCTGACCCACAACCTGTCGGCCTTCATCTACACGGCGTCCTCGCCCTGTACTGCGCCTTCCTGCTGCTCCGCGGCCGCGTCGAGCGCCACCATCGCACCCTCCTCGGCCTGGCCAGGCCGGCCGCGCTGCTGCTCGGCTCGACGCTGCTGGCCTACGGGCTGTCCGCCTACCTCTCGCTGCCGGCACTCCTGAAAAACATCTGATCCAGCTCGACGGGCTGCTGTACGTCTCCATGCCGATCACTTCCCGACGCTCGAACAGATCCTGCCGAACAAGATGGTCCACCTTTACGCCGGATCATCTTCCCGGAATCGCCGAGTACGCGTACAAGATGGGGGCCCGTCCAGGTTGCCTTCGGCGGCCTTGAGCATTTGCCGCCCTGGTGTTCTACCGCCGATTTCCGTTCCGCGCGCGCGGCGAGGCGATGATCAGCGTCTTCGTCTTTGCCCTCGCCTTCGGTTCACGCGCCCGGGGACCACTCTGGGCATGGGACGCGATCCCACTGTTGCCGTTCGCCCGAATTCCGTGGCGATTCCTGCTGCCGATGGCGCTGCCGACGAGTGTGTGCTCACGGGATTCCTGGTCGACGTCTTCGCCGAGAGGTGGCGCACGCCGGTTACGGCCGCGCTGTCGCGTTCACGCTGTTGACGAACACGCTCGGACTGCGGCCGATCATGGCGAACACCGTGGAGGTGGAGATCGACCAGGCCGAGAGCACCCGCTGAGCTGATGTACCACCTGCTCGGGACGACGGTCGCCGGAGTACATCCCGGTCTGGGTCAAGGAGAAGCCGTTCGTCTCGCCCGAGGCCCTGGCGATCGTCCTCGGCGGCGAGTCGCAGGCCGTCCACGTGCCGACGTCTGATCCGCGAATCCGCGTCGAACGGCTCGAAAAGCGTCCAACCACCAGGAATACCAGACCGCTGTGGCGGAAGAACGGTTGTCCTGAACACGGCGTACTTCCCGGGCTGGCGCGCCACCATCGACGGCGCCGCGCCGATATCGAGATCACCGACCCCGAGGGGCTGATTTCGGTTCGAGTCGCCCTGCCGAACATCGCGTCCGCCTGGTGTTCGAGGACACGCCAATCCGTCGAAGCGGCGAGTGGTGTCGCTCGCGTCGTTGTTGGCGTGTCTTGGGTTATCGCGGTAGCCTGGGCTGGGCGTCCGTGGGCTGGGGCGGAGACCAGCGGACGGCGCACCCGAGCAGCCCCTCCCCGCGCGCGCGTGGCGTGGGGCGCCCTGCCAGGCCGAGGCTCGCATCCTCGGCGGTCGCGCGCGCGCGGGCTGATCGCCGCCATTTTTGCGCTGCTTCCGTTCGGTGTCGGCTACTACTGGGCGGCGTACCAGCCTGCCGCCGCTGGCCCAGCACCCGCTCAAGATCAACCTGGGCGACACGGTGATGCTGCTCGGCTACGACGTTCGGGTGGACGAGGCTGCTCGGACGCACCGAGAGGGTGCCGCCCGGGCTGAAGCTCGAGCTCGCGACGTACTGGCAAGGCATCTCGCGCGACGCGGAGCGCGTCGGACGGACCCAGCCGTACGCGCCTCACAAACATCGACGAGCAAAACTGGGACTTCGGCGTCGAGACTTCCCGCGCGAGGCCTCGCGGAGCATGGGCTGACGTTCCGAAGTGACCTGGCGCTGGAGATCCCCGGGCGCTCTGCCGCCGCGTACCAGATTGACCTCGGCGCCTTCTCCCGCGAGGGGCGGCCGCTTATCCGCAACATGGAGCTGGTCGAACTGCTGCCGACCCAGGGCTCGATCCGCGTCGGCCCGATCCAGGTGGCCCAGCGTGGTGGCGGTGGCTCCGCCGCGCGTGGCAAGTGGGAGCCACCTACGACAGCCGAGAGTTCGGCTCGAATCGCTCGACGTACAAGTGGGCCTCTCCGATCGCCGCTCGGTGCCCTTGCTCGTCCAGGTCGATCTGGGAAGCGGGGAGTCGCCCGACGAGGAGCGGCGAGACCCTGCACGACCTGCTGTGGCGGTCGCTCCGTACTCATCCCGGCCGCTTCACTGTCAGCGCCTCGATCGAAGACCAGCAACGATTCCAGGGGCCGCTCGCGACAGCGGCCCGGTCGACCGAATGTATCCATCGCGGATGTGGTCGGCCGACGAGATGATCCGTGATCAACTGCCTTCCGATCCCGCCCGGAGGCGCCACCCCTGGCCCGGTACCAGCTCTCGCTGCGGCTGCTGGAGAATGGTCGCCCGCTCGGTCCTGGACAGCCAGGGCAATCCCGTCGGCGGCGCCTGCCCGGCTCCTGGACCTCGACCTCGCGAGGCGAGGCGCCCGCCTGGCGATCGCGACGTCGCGATCGCGGAGCGCCGCCGCGACGAACATCGAGGAGATCGAGCTCATCGGCCAGGATCTCTCGGACCGACGCTGGTTAACGGCGGCGATGCGCTGAGCGTAGGCCTGGTGGCGCGCAACCCGTGACGTGCGCCGCGACACACCGCCCGCCTTACCCTCCTGGGCCTGAGGGGCAACCGTGGGACAGCAGGCGAGTGCTGCACCCGCCCGGCGACGCGCATCCGACCAACCTCTGGCGCCGCGGCGACGTCTTGCGGGGACGGACGCTCCCCGCTGGACCGAGGCGCCATCTGGGGTGATGGACGCTCGCTGCTGGAGCTGTTCGAGCGCGGGGCGAACGAGCCGAGCGGCCGGGTGGAGCCTCGGCGCGCTGCAGGCAAGGCAACGGTAGCGGCCCGACACCTGGGACGAGGCGCTTTCTGTCCGCCGTGAACGGGTGAGACGCGCACGTTGCACCTTCGAAGAAGAAGTCAACGCGGCACGAGCGCGAAGCACGGCGCCGCAACGGAGATGGCGGTCCGTCGACGCTGGGCCCGGGTTGGCCAGTTCTTCGTTCCACGCGTGGCGTCTACAAGGCGGACATAGAGCGTGTATATACGGCTGGATCAACGGCAGAACCGAAACCTCCGGGCCCGCCGTGTTCAACGCTACCAGTGACGACCAGGTTAGGACCATGGTCAACGACGCTGGGACGCACGACGCCGCCACGGCACAGGTGAGCGGTTTCGGCCTTGGTTTATTCTGGGCCGTCCTCGACGCCGTGATCGTGGCCGATGCAGACAGCGGCCGGATCGCGCTCTGCAACCCCGCTGCCGAGGCGCTCTTCGGCTACTCCTCAGCCGAGGCGGTTGGCCTGCCGCTCGATGCGCTCGATTTCCTGAGCACCTCAGGGGCACGCGCTGGCCGAGCTCGACCAGCGATTCGCCCCTACCGCTGCAGCTCGTCGGGGTGCGGAAGACGGGCGAGGAGATCGCGGTCGAGGTGATGCTCAGCCGGACCGAAGGGGACGGGGAACGGCTCCTTCGTACTCGCCATCGTTCGCGACATCACCGAGCGCAAGCGGGCCGAGGAGACGCTCCGTCGCAGCGAGGAGCGTTACCGCCGACTGACCGAAAACGCTCGCGACCTCATTTTCCGGTACGAGCTCGGGCCACCAGCCCGCTATGCGTACGTGAGCGGCTGCCCGCGCAACTCGCCCGGCTACACGCCAGAAGAGCACTACGCCGATCCCAGCCTGCTTTCCCGGATCGTCCACCCCGACGATCGGCCCGGTCCTCAGGACGCTGCGGGGTGGGCGGCCCGATGTCCAGGACGTCACCTTGCGCGTGCGGCACAAGGACGGACACATCGTCTGGACCGAGATGCGCCGCGTGCCCGTCTACGACGACCGAGGGCAAGCTGGTCGCGATCGAGGGCATCGTGCGCGACATCACCGAGCGGCCGGCGGCCGAGGAGGCGCGGGACAGGCAGGTCCGCCAGGCGGCGCTTCGTGCCGACGTCAGCGTCGTCCTCACCGAGCGCGGCACGCTGTCGAGCATCTTGCAGCGGTGCTCGAGGCCATGGTCCGCCATCCGGCGTGGCGCTCGCCCGCATCTGGACGCTCAACGACGCGGAGCAGGCGCTGGAGCTGCAGTCCAGCGGGCTGTCCACCGACCTTGATGGCCCGCACACTGGGTGCCGGTCGCCAAGCTCAAGATCGGCGGGATCGCGGCGGAGCGGCGTACCTCACCAACGACATGCCGAATGACCCCGAGATCGGCGACCGAGACTGGGCCAGGCGGGAGGGGATCGTTGCCTTCGCCAGGTACCCCCTGATGGTCGAAGACCGGCAGGTGGGCGTCATGGCGATGTTCGCCCGCGAGCCGCTGCCGAGGACGCTGGAGATGCTGGCCTCCGTGGCGGACGACATCGCCCAGGGCGTCGAGCGCAGGCAGGCCGAAGCGGCGTTGCGCGAGGATGAAGTGCGCTACCGCTCTGTCATCGCCGCCCTCGAGGAAGCGATTACGGTCCATGACGCCGAGGGTGCCATCCGCGCCTGCAACGCCAGCGCGGAGCCGCATCCTCGGCGTCATGGCTGACCAGATCGCCGGACGGACCCTATGCGGGACCCGCGCTGGGGCACGATCCATGAAGACGGGTCGCCGTTCCAGCCCGAGATCATCTGGTCACGGTCACGTTGCGGACGGCCGGGCTCAAAACGGTGTCGTCATGGGTGTCCCACACCTCGGAGGGACAACTCCGCTGGATCGCGGTCAACGCTCGGCCCTGTTTCGGGACGGCGAGTCGAAGCTGCACGCAGCGGTCACATCGTTCCACCGACATCACCGAGCGCAAGCGGTCGACGCAGGCCCTGACCGCGAACGCGAGCGGGCGCTATCGACGTTGATGGCCAACCTGCCCGGGATGGCCTACCGCTGCCGCAACGACCCGGACTGGACCCTGGAGTTCATCAGCCAGGGTTGCATGGCCGTGACCGGCTACGAGCCCGCAGTCCTGCTCGACAACGGAACCATCTCCTACGGGCAGTTGATCCATCCAGATGACCGAACGCCGGTCTGGGACGCGGTGCAAGCTGGACTGGGCGAGCAGCGACCCTTCGAGCTGACCTACCGGATCCGGACAGCCGACGGGGAGGAGCGATGGGTCTGGGAGCGGGGCACCGGGGTCTTCTCCAGTC
>JAUJPG010000064.1:0-6490 GCA_030447245.1 Chloroflexota bacterium
CTCCCAGGGTCCTTCTCCTATGCGGGTAAGCAGTGGGATCGTCCGGATGTCCCGCAAGTAGGAGGACATCGAGTGTTCGAGCTCATACGAGTCGACCTCATCGGCGGCCGTCCTCGAGTATGTACAGGTCGGCCCGCTCCGGGTAGTCTTCGGCTCCCCGCAGCAAACTCGCCGCCGTCCGGGCTCACCTGGAGGCTCCTCCCACCGATTCGTCCGCGCGGAGATCGGCATCACGGCGCCGGCCCGGTGACGAATGCGCTCGTGCGCCCGGATCGCGGACCGACCCGTGGATGCCCCCGGCGGGGCTCCCAGAACCTACTATCGCCGCGTGTACCACAAGCATTTCCACGGTTGCAAATACAAACGTGATGGACAGCTGCCCGGATTGTCGGGGGCTGGCGGGTCGCCGTGCTGGGCTGCTCGGTGGTCAGATCACGGGCGCACCACCAGGGGGTGAGCGAGGACCGCGTTAGGCGAAGAGCGCAGGCCTGCCGGCGGTGATGAGGAGCACCTGGACCAGGTAGAGCACGGCGGTAGCAAGCAGGAGCCAGCCAGCGACGCGTTGAGCCGACAGACCGAGTGGGATCAGCCTGCGCAGCCGACTGAGCGCTCCAAGTGAGACCGCTGCGGCAAGGACAGGTACGCCCCTCGCAAGCCCGAACAGGAAGAGGAGAGCGGCGCCGTACAGCGGTCCCCGCTCGCGCCCGCGGGCATCGATAGACAGCATCGGCGTGCAGGCAGGGCATGCGCCAACCCGAGCAGCAGCCCAAGCAGGAAGGCGCCGCGGGCGGAGGCGACCTTATGCGGCCTGGGCAGGTACGCAGGCAAGCGCGCGACGATCAGGCCGGTGAGTAGCAGGCCGTTTACACCAGCACCAGGGCGACCAGCAGGTACCAGAGCGCGACCCGAGCGCCCACTACCCGCAAGCACCACGTCCCCGAAGAAGCCCACCAGCAGTCGAACGCAGCCATCGGGATGGCGGCGCCAATCACGTATGCAGTCGCACGGCGCAACAACACCACCCTCCGGTTCCCGGCGTTCACATTGAGGTATCCAAGCACGGCTGGGCCGGTCAGGTAAGCCCCAGGGTCGGGCCGACGAATATGCCGGCGACGACACCCACACCGCGGCAAAGGCCGCCTGCCGCCACAGCCAGCTCGATTCCGTCGAAGCCCATCTGAAGCCTACCTTACGCGCAACGTCGCCGCCTGGAGCATATTCATTGAGCAGTTGACCTCGTAGTCTCCCGCTTCCTCCGGCGTGAACTCGACCGTGCTGCTCTCGTTCGCCCTCAAGACGATGCTCTGTCCGAGACCTCGGACCAACGTGAAACTGCCCTCAGCCAGGCTCCCCTATAGCCTCCATCGTCAGCCGCACCGGCACGCCCCGCCGCACCTCTACGAGCGACGGCTCGTAGCTGGGATAGCGCAGGGACATCGCCACCTCCTGCACCTGGACGCTCGACGCCTCAGGCGTTGCATCGGCGGCACCATCAGTGGAGGCGGCGCCCCCAAGGCGCCCGAGGAGGGCACAGGGACGTTCGCGGTCCGCCCCGCGGGCGTGGCACAGGGACGTTGCCCAGGAGACACTAGCGGCGGCCTGTGCCCCGCGGGCGGCGGCGAGCGCCCGATGACCGATGACCGCCGAGCAGGCCGGTCTCCCGTCGGACAGTATGGGCCGCAGTAGCGGCGGCCTGTTGCCTCTCCTTCCTGCGCGCCCGCTTGCCGCGCGCTCCGTTCCCTGTTCCCGCCGAGGTCGACCCCGACGGCTGCGGGTCGCAGCAGGCCATCTCCTCGGGCCGCGCGGCGTCGTACCGCGCCCGGCGAACCGGATCGGAGAGCACTCCGAGCGCGGCGGTAGCCCGCGCGGCGCGCTGCGGTCCTGGGCGACACGGCGGGACTGTACCAGGAACGCCTCAGCTATCTCGCTGGTCGTGGCGTCCAGAGGTACCCCGAGCAGGCCGTAGTGGTCCTCGGCGGCGTCTATCCGGGAGTCCTGCGCGCCCAGCACTCGGCCCAGCAGACCGAGCCAACCCACGCCGACGGCGCCCCCGGCCGCCGCCGCAACCAGGTACAGCCGCCGGCGCTGAAAAGAGCTGCAGGACCAGCATGGGCGCGGCCGTGAGCACCAGGCTGGTCTTGAGATAGAGCAGCATCACCGCGAGCATCGGGCCCATAAGCCCTCCCATCACGCCGCCGCCGGCACCGTCGAGCGCAGCCATCGCCCCCAGCGGCGGCCCATCCACAGGCCGTGCAGCCCCCCGGCCAGCACGCCTAGCAAGTTAGCCCAGCCGAGGTGCCAGAGGCATCCCCAGCGGCGTAGCCGACGAGAGGCCGGTCCCCATCGCAGCCATCATGGAGGCCATGCCCGCGGTCATGCCGCTAGCACCGTACCGCTCCGCCCTCCACGTTGTTACGGCCGCGATCGTGAGTGCGTATCCAATCACAAGTGCCACGAACAAGATCCACCCTCCGCCCTTGTCGCCTGCCACAGGGCAGGACATTATCCGCACGACCCAGAGTGTACCGATCGGCACACGGGTCCGGCAAGCGTCGACCCATACACCGCCCGCATAACTACTATTGCCCATTGTACTATGTCGCGTGTATAATTCGGTATGGGTCGGGCCTTCGCGGGAGCGCAGTTAATCGCCCAACGTCCTGGAGCAAGGAGCGAACTTTGACGCCGGAGCACACATAAGCGTCTTTCGACCGGATAGGCCGGGCATCCGCAAGGTGCTGGGCGACCTCGAGGCCGAGATCATGGAACTCATCTGGGAGCGCCCGGCCGACCATGGCACGACCGTCGGGACATCTTCGAGATCCTCCACGACCGGCGACGGCTCGCCTACACCACGGTCATGGCGACCATGGCCCGCCTCGCGAAGAAGAACCTGCTCCGGGCAGAGACCCGGAACCAGGCGTACGTCTACTACCCGAACTTCACGGAGCAAGAGTTCACGGCGCGCTTCGTCGGCCGCGTCCTCGACGACCTCCTCGTCCGTTTCACGGGCCCCGTGGAGCGCGGTGAAACGACAAAGGACCAGGCGGTTGCTGAGCGCGTACACAGGCTCCTGGACGAGATCGCCCGGCGGCGAGATATCGAGCGCTAGTGGTGCGGCAGCGCACTACCCCGCTTCCCCCTGATACCGTTGTTCCGGAGGAACAGGTGATCGCCCGCGCCCGGATGGAGGTGTCGGAACGCGTGCAGCGGCGGTGGGGAGGCGTATGGCCCCGGCTGCCGGGCGCGCTGGTGCTGGCCGTGCTAGCCGCTTTCCTCTGGCCACCTTGCCCCTGCGCGAGAAGCTGATGGTGGCGATGGGCGGGGTCTGCGCGCTGCGACCCTCGCATTCCTACTTCGCCGGCGAGAGCCAGCTGCCCCTGGAGGCACGGATGACCGGTATCTACGGTGGGTTTAGGCTCGCCACGGTTCTGCTCCTGATCTTCCGGCGCGTGGGAGCTCGCCGACTCGCGAGCAAGCCCGTGATCGCCGTACTCGGGCTCGGGTTCGCCGCTATGGTCTTCGACGGGATCAACTCCACACTGGTCGAGGCCAGCCTGCCTCACCTCTACACCCCGACGAACGCATTGCGGCTCGCGACCGGGCTCCTGTCCGGCACCGCGCTTGCGCCAGTACTTCTCTGGCTGCTGAGTACGGTGGCCGTGCCCGGGACGGACGCAGCCGAGCTCTCAGTGGTGCGCTCACCATGGGAGCTGATCGTCCCGGTGGGCGTGAGCGCACTGTTCGCCGCGCTCGTGATGAGCGGGCACCCCCTGTCCTACTATCCGGTGGCCCTGATCAGCATAGCGGGCGTCGTAGGATTGGCGACGAGCGCCGCGCTGCTGCTCGTCCTGCCGGTCGGCGGCCTCGACGGGCGGGTCACGCGGTGGCGCCAGCTCCTGGCGCCTGGCGGGGTAGCACTGCTCCTCGCGCTTGGCGTGCTCGCCGGCGCTGCCGCCGTTCGTTGGACTTTGCTGGACAGCGCACTGGGAGGGAGCGTATGACCTAGATCGCGACGCCGACGTGGAGATAAACGTATAGCTGTCGAAAAAGGAAGATCTGTTATGGAGTACGTGTTATCCCTGCTGCCCCTGCTAGCTTGCCCCGTCATCATGGGACTCATGATGTGGCTGATGATGCGCGCTAATAAGGGCGAGGCTATGAGCCCGACCCGGACACCGCACGCAGCGACGACGAACATGCCGGACGGAGATCGCCTGCCTCAGCTACGCGCCCGGCTCGGCGAGCTCCAAGCGCGGCAGGCGGAGGTCGCCGGGCAGATCGAGCGGCTCGCGGCCGAGGAGCAGGCGACCGCGCCTCAGGCGCTTGGGGCGCCAGCGATGTCCGGACCCCAGCCCCTGCCGATCGGGCGGCCCGCGGGAGCGGATGTGAATCCCTAGTAGTTAAGCGCGGAGTACAACGCGCAGATAGTCTGTATCGGGAGATGATGAGATGAAGGGAATGTGTTTCAACTGGAAGGTCATCGCCGGGCTGGCGGTTGTAGGAGTTGGGATCTGGGCCGCCGCGCCGGGCCTCGCCGTGGCCGCGCTGCCGCTGCTCATCGTGGCGGCGTGCCCGCTCTCTATGCTGCTGATGATGCGCGGGATGCAGGGCGGACAGTGCGCCCCCCGACCGCAGCAGGCCGGGAATGCCGCCCGCGCGGGGCTTACGCGCGACGAGCAGCTCGCCGAGCTGAGGACTCAGCTGACCGACATCCGGGCTCAGCAGAGCGCGATCGCCGAGGAGGTCTCCCGATTGGAGACATCCGGAGAGGCCGGCCGATCCCGCCTCACGGTGGACGAGCGCGCCGATGCCCGAGCCTGAGCAGCAATACGCGCCCGGCCTCGGCGCGGGCGTGGACGGAGGAGTAGTCGGCACGGGACGTGTGGAGGCGGACGCCGGATCGGGCCTCGGCCACAGGCGACTGCGTCTCGGGCTCGCGCTGTTACCCTTTCTGCTCGTGCTAGCCGTCGGGTTGCTGCTTGTCTTGAGTCTTGGCACACCGACCACCGGCGGGGCGGCGCCCCGCGGGAGTGCCCCCGACTTCGAGTTCACTACCTACGAAGGGCAGAAGCTCGCGCTCTCGCAGTTGGAGGGCAAAGGGGTAGTGCTCAACTTCTGGGCCTCCTGGTGCGTGCCCTGCCGCGAGGAGATGCCCTACTTCGAGACCACGTACCAGGCTTACAAGGACCAGGGCGTAGTTTTCGTAGGGCTCGCGATGCAGGACAGGCCAGAGGACTCGCAGGCGTTCCTCGAAGAGCTCCGTATCACCTATCCGAACGGGCCTGACGACGGGGGGGACATCTCCGTCCGCTACGGGGTGGCAGGCCTGCCGACGACCGTCTTCATCGCACCCGACGGCAAGGTGGCTCGCAACTGGCAGGGGGCCCTGAGTGAGGCACAGCTGGTGGCGTTCGTTGAGGAGATAGCGCCCTGAACGGTCTGGCGCCTGAGGTGAGCCTGCTGGTCGCGTTCGGGGCCGGGCTCATCTCCTTCTTCTCACCCTGCGTCGCCCCGCTCGTGCCCGGCTACGTCTCGTTCGTCTCCGGCGTCTCGGTGCGCGACCTCGGCAGCGGCCGGCCCGGACAGACCCGGCGTGTATTCGCGTCCACGCTTCTCTTCGTGCTCGGCTTCTCGCTCGTCTTCGTGCTCTTGGGCGCATCGGCCTCGCTGCTGGGTGGGCTGCTCGACGAGCACCGGAGACCGCTCGGCAGGGCGTCAGGCGTGATAATGATCGTGATGGGGCTGGTCGTGGCGGGGCTACTGCGCGCGCCCGTCTTCCTCCGAGAACATCGCTTCCACCCGAAGGCCAATTCCTTCCGAGGACCGGGGACCGTGCTGCTCGGGATGGCGTTCGGCTTCGGCTGGACGCCGTGCGTCGGGCCGATCCTCGCCTCCATACTCTTCTATGCAGGCGCGGCCGAGACCGTGGGGCGCGGCGCGCTCCTACTCCTGGTCTACTCGCTTGGGCTCGGCGTGCCGTTCGTCCTGACGGGGGTGGGCTTCACCCGCATGCTGGGCCTCTTCGGCTGGGCCAGGCGACATTACCGGGCGATCAACGTGGGAAGCGGGGGGCTGCTCGTCGCGGTAGGACTCCTCTTCGTCACCGAGCGTTTCTTCTGGCTGAGCATCGCCGCGCAGCGGCTGTACTACACCCTCTTCTATTGATGAAAGGCGGAAGCCGAACGATGAACTGGCTACTGAACCCACGCACGCGACGCGTGCTCGTGATTCTACTCGGACTGGACCTCCTCATGTTAGGGTTGGCGCTGGCCGCCTACTGGGGCATGACGCGGGGACAACCGGGGAGCCTGGAGGACGCGGGGCTGGTCCTGATGCCCGCCAGCGGTGCCAGCCAGGACGAGGGGCTGGGCGACTATGGGGAGACCCCCAACTGGACCCTCACCGACCACATGGGGCGTCAGGTCAGCTCGGAGCAGTTCCGGGGCAAGGTGGTCCTGGCCAGCTTCGTCTACACCAACTGCGGCGA
>JAUJPG010000064.1:6590-9905 GCA_030447245.1 Chloroflexota bacterium
TAGACCGGGTGGTGCGCGACGTCCGCGACCTCCAGCCGTAGGCGGCGCCAGGATCGTCCCACCTCGCGGCTCCACACCCGTCAGCGAGGGTGCCGTGTTGGTTTCCGGACCGACCGGAGAGGATTGAGGATCGGGGCTACGGGTATGGCGAGAGAGACTACCGGCTGCGCCCAAGAGACAGCGCGTTTGACTGTAACCGCTTTAGGACCTATACTAGTTACATGATGCGAACGATAACGGACACACCTCGAGCGAACATAGGACTGTCAGCCGAGCGCGTGCTGGCCCCGTTTCTAAACCTCGCCACTGTCCGGGTTGGCCTGGACCCCAGGCCGGACGAACTGGCTGACATATTGCCCGGCCCTGCGGCTGCTCGCGGGCGCCCACTGCAGGGAACCCACGACGACTTGAAGGAGCTCGGCCGCCTGGGACGGCTCGTGAGAGCGTGGTTGCGTGGTGAGGTGGCCGAGAGCGGGTTGCTCGCTGGACTCAACTCGACTTTCGCGGGGTGCCCGGTGGTGTACGAGCTGAGTGAGGGAAGTCTCGACATCGCTCCGGCCAGGGACGGCGACGAGCGCAAGCTGCTGTATCTCAAGCTTGCGCTCGTGATCGCCGACACTATCCAGGCCGGCGAGTGGCACAAGCTGAAGCAGTGCTCGGGCTGTGATTGTGCCTTCTACGATACGTCCCGGAACGGCATGAGGGTGTGGTGCTCGATGGAGACGTGCGGGAACCGGGCAAAGGTGAGCAGGTGGAGAGGGAACCAAGCCGGCGCCGCCAAGGAGCAGGACTCCTGCGCGTGCGGCAGGGTATGCCATTGTGGCAAGGGTAAAGGCGGCGACTTATCGGCCGCGTCTGGAGGAGACTAATGGCTAGAGGAACAGAAGAGCAGGTGCGGACGCGAGGCGGCGGCAAGGATGCGGAGATCGCCCTACCCGTCGAGGGCATGACCTGCGCGTCCTGCGTACGGCACGTGGAGAAGGCCCTGCGTAGAGTGCCAGGCGTCCAGGAGGTGGCCGTCAACCTGGCAACCCGGAAGGCCACGGTCAGCTACGATCCCAAGACAGCCAATCCCGCCGAGATGGTGGAAGCTATCAACGGGGCGGGCTATGAGTCGGCGCTGCAAGAGGCCACGTTCGACGTGGAGGGAATCACGTGCGCGTCCTGTGTCCGGACCCTAGAGAAGGCGCTCGGGCGCGTGCCGGGCGTGGCCAGCGCCTCCGTGAACTTCGCGACATCGCAGGCGAGCGTGGAGTACGTGCCCGGCCAGGTGTCGATGCTCGATCTCAAGCAGGCGGTTGAGGGAGCCGGCTACGGGGTGAGGCAGGTGCAGGCCTACGAGCCCAACGCCGGGGACGGCGTGTCCTACCCTCACGAGCTCGACATGGGCGAGGCGAGCAGGAAGGAGGCGAAGCGGCTGCGCGACAAGGCTTTCCTCAGCCTCGCGGCGGGCGCTTTCCTGATGCTGATCGCCTGGCGCGCCTTCATCCCGGGCCTGGGAAGCATAGATCACACGCTCGCTAACTGGATCAGCCTGATAGTGGCAACGCCCATCCAGTTCTGGGCCGGATGGAGCTTCTACAAGGGTGCGTGGGCGGCGGCGAAGCACCGCACAACGAACATGAACACGCTGATAGCCATCGGCACCACCGCTGCATATCTGTACAGCGTCGCGATAACGGTCGCACCCGGCCTGTTCGCGGCCGCGGGCGTCATGCCGGAAGAGGTTTACTTCGAGACGGCTGTCATAATTATCGGCCTCATACTGCTCGGGCGCTGGCTTGAGGCGCGTGCCAAGGGGCAGACCTCGGAGGCCATACGCAGGCTCGTGGGCCTACAGCCCCGCACCGCCCGGGTGGTCCGGGCGGGAGCTGAGCAGGACATCCCGGTCGAGGAGGTCGTCGCGGGCGATGTGGTGATCGTGCGTCCGGGAGAGCGAGTGCCCGTGGACGGCGTGGTGCTGTCGGGTAGCTCCTCCATCGACGAGTCGATGATCACCGGCGAGAGCCTGCCCGTGGACAAGCAGGTCGGCGACGAGGTGGTCGGCGCAACCGTCAACAAGACCGGCTCGTTCACCTTCCGAGCAACGAAGGTGGGGCGCGACACAGTGCTCTCGCAGATCATCCGCCTGGTTGAGAACGCGCAGGCCTCCAAGCCACCTATCCAGAGACTCGTGGACGTGATCGCCTCCTACTTCGTGCCGGCGGTGATCGGTATCGCCCTCCTGACGTTCGCGGTATGGTTCATCTTCGGCCCCGAGCCGGCACTCACGTTCGCGATCCTCAACCTCGTCGCCGTGCTTATCATCGCTTGCCCGTGCGCGCTGGGGCTGGCGACGCCGACCGCCATAATGGTCGGGACGGGCAAGGCGGCGGAGAGAGGCATCCTGATCCGCGACGCCGAGGCGCTGGAGAACGCGTACAAGGTCAACACGGTTGTGCTCGACAAGACGGGCACGCTGACGGCGGGCAAGCCGGTCGTGACGGACGTGATCCCCACGGACGGGCTCGGCCAGGAAGAGCTGCTGGCGCTGGCGGCCTCGGCGGAGCGCCGGAGCGAGCACCCGTTGGGCGAGGCGATCGTCCGGCAGGCCCAGGAGCGTGCGCTCCCCCTCGACGAACCCCGTGAGTTCGCCTCCATAACGGGCGGTGGGGTCCGGGCGCGGATCGGCGGCAGGGAGGTGGCCATAGGGAACGCCAGGTTGCTTACCGGCGCGGGGATCGATCTGGACGGGACCACGGCTGTCGCGACCGGACTCGCGGCGGACGGCAAGACGCCGATGTTCGTCGCCGTGGACGGCAGGCCGGCGGGAGTCATCGCTGTGGCCGACACGATCAAGCCCGAGAGCCGCCACGCGGTGGACCGGCTGAGGAAGCTGGGGTTGCAGGTGGTGATGATGACGGGCGACAACAAGGCTACGGCGCAGGCCATAGCCCGACAGGCGGGCATAGATCGGGTGCTCGCGGAAGTACGCCCTGAGGACAAGGCCGCCGAGGTTGCGAGGCTCCAGCAGGAGGGCCGGATAGTCGCGATGGTCGGGGATGGGATAAACGACGCGCCCGCCTTGACCCAGGCGAACGTGGGCATCGCCATAGGCACCGGCACCGATGTCGCCATCGAGGCCTCGGATATCACGCTGATCTCGGGCGACCTCAACGGCATCTCCACCGCGATCGGCCTCTCAAAGGCGACGATACGGGCGATACGGCAGAACCTGTTCTGGGCATTCGCGTACAACGTGCTGCTTATCCCGGTAGCCGCCGGGGTGCTGTACCCGTTCTTCGCGGGCGGAGGCGGCTGGAACGGCCTGCTCAA
>JAUJPG010000017.1:0-70892 GCA_030447245.1 Chloroflexota bacterium
ACCATGCTGAACCTCAGCAGTCCGAACATCGCAATGTCCATTCCCGTCTGGAAGTGAGAGCGAGCCGGGGACGCCAGCGCCGTCGTGACGGCGACCGCGCCTCCGCGCAGGCGCATGGTGCCCGCCCGTACGGCCGCGAGAACGATGTCCAGGTTAAAGACCATCAGCCAGATAGCCCCAAGCATCAACGTCAGCCCGGCCAGAAAGAACAGGTCCATGCTCCGCGGTAGCGGGCGATTGCCGCCGACCCGGAGGAACTCGCTGGGGAGCAGCCAGTACAGCATCAAGAACAGCCCGCCGGCGCTAAAGGAGAGTCGATCCCGCAGCTCTGGCCCCAGGCCCAACCGCGACAAGAACTGCCGAGTTACGAAGATCGCCCCGAGGACCACGAGCGCGATCCCGACGCCCATCGCCAGCGCCCAGCCGATCCCGGCTCCCCACCATGCAGCGCCCAGGCCCAGCAACAGGATTCCGGGGCCGAGCAGGTGACCGCGTAGCCGTCCTGGGGTGCTCGGAGGATCCGCCAGGTTGTTGATCGCCGACACGACCGTCAGGCGGCTGGCTCGGTAGGCGCTGAAGCCAATGCTGAACATGGTCAGCACCGCGCCGAGGCAGTAGGCCAGCAGGAGGCTCCGCGCCTCCACGTGTGGTCGCAGCTCGATGTCGTAGCCGCGAAGGACGCTCGCGCTCGCCAGGACCAAGGCGACTGCGACTACCAGGCCGACGAGTAGGCCGACCGCCGACGCGGCCAGGTCGTAGGCCAGGCCCTCGTAGAGAAACATAGCGATCAAGTGGCGGCGCTTCGCCCCCAATGCCCGAGTCACGCCCATTTCGGAGCGGCGTTCCGCTGCCAACAGGACGAAAATCAGCACGACGAGCAGGATGCCGGTTGCAATCGAGAAGAGCCCAAGCACCACAAACAGGCTGGTCAACGCACCGCCCCAACGATCGGCGAGCTCCTGACTTAGCCGTTTGACTTCCACGACCCGGAGCGGACTGACGTTCCCGGGCGTAGCGCCTCCAGTTCCCGGGTCAAGTCCCGAGAGCCGCGAGCCCAGCGTGAAGACGCGGCGCTCAAGGACAGGGTCGGTGATCAGACTCTTGAACTCGGTGGTCGGACCCTCGGCCTCCGACTCACGCAGGAGGCGCTCCATTCTTGGTCGCACCCGGTCATCCAGGCTTGGCAGGACCGCGGTCAGCTCCGCCCGCGCTACGTCACTTCGCAGAATACGGTGCAGGCGCTCGGCAGCCTGCGCGTCGACGAGCAGCGGTCTGATCGCGCCAGCGACCGCCTCGCTGAGCCGAACCGATGATGTCGCGTCGCCGCGGTTGGCGACCAGGATCTGATTGATCTGACGCGGCTGGTGCGCCAGGGCTTGGAGCTCCCGGAGCGGCAGGAGCAGGGTGGCCTGGACTCCGCCCAGGTCGCCATTGTTGACGACCTCGGACACGGTCAGCTCAATCGGGCGCTCCCGATAGTAGATCCGAAGCTGATGGCCCACCTCGGCCTGCAGCGCCGCCGCCGCGTCCGCGTTGGCGATAACGCTCCTGGGGGGGGCATCGGCCAGGGATACGGCGCGTCCATCGCGCGTTGCCAGTCGGCCGAACACTTCAAGGTAGTCGCTGGGCAACGCGAATAGCTGAACCTGATTTTGGAGCTCTTGGGTCGTCGTGTTGACGGCGACGACTTGGTCGACAATCGCCGGCGACAGTCCGGCGATGCGCTCCTCGTCGGAGAGTGCAAGCGCCAGATGGTCGTAGTGGGCTTCATCGAAGAAGCTCAGCGTGCCGGTCAGGAACGTTCCGTTGGCCAGGGCCTGGAGATTGTCGAATCCAGTCCGGCGTGCATCGCGACGCGGCTGGACGATGATCTCGTCTGTTCTGCCGATCGTTCCCGCTACGAGTGAGCGAATGGTGTAGCTCATCGTGTCGCCGGTGTTGAGCGCCGTCGTGATGATGACCGTCCCCAGCGCCAGGCCGAGCGCGATCAAGGCCGACTGCGCCCGTCGTCGCGGGATGTTTCGGAGCGCCAGTGCAAGCAGCAGCCGATTGCGGAGCGCAGTCGATAGAAGCCCACCGACCCCGAGCACGAAGACGCTGACGACGCTCGTCACGAGCGCGTTCATCGGAATGCCCAGGAGATGTTCCACGTTGATGACTCGTCAACGGCCTGTGGCGTCGGCCAGGGCTGAGGCATCGAAGATTACCCGGGCGGCGGGGCGCTCCTCGCGGACGATCGAGCCATCCCGCATCCAGAGCACACGATGCGCCCGCTCGGCGACTTGGCGAGCGTGTGTGACGATGACGAATGTCTGGCCGTGGTCAGTGTTGAGCCCCTGGATCAGGTCCATAACGTCCTCTGCCGAGCCAGAGTCGAGGTTACCGGTTGGTTCATCAGCCCAGACGACCGCCGGATCGTTGACCAACGCGCGCGCGACCGCCACGCGCTGCTGTTGGCCACCGGAGAGCTCGCTCGGGCGATGGTTCGCGCGGTCCTGGACGCCAACGGCGCCCAGGACGTTCAGCGCCCGCCGGCGAGCTTCCTGCCCCCGCACACCCGCAAGCAGCAACGGCAGTTCGACGTTCTCGACCGCCGACAGCACCGGGAGCAGGTTGTACGACTGGAACACGAACCCTGTCTTGCGGGCGCGAAATTCCGACTTGCGATCGTCGCTCATCCCGTGCAACGACGCGCCCGCCAGGAGGATGTCGCCTGCGTCGACGTCGTCCAGGCCCGAGAGGCATTGCAACAGGGTCGTCTTACCGCAGCCGCTCGGTCCCATGATCGCGACGATCTCACCGCGATGCACCGTCACGTCGACGTCCCGCAGCGCGTGGACGATGACGCTGCCAAGGCGATACTGCTTCCGTAGGCCGATCGCCTGGACGATTGTGGTGGAAACGGCGCCGTTGTCGGACGATTTATCCCCTTTCACGATGGCCGGTTCACACGACGTCCGTCCGCTCCGCGAGCACGCCGAAGAAGACCTCGGCCAACCTGCGGTAGCCCTCGGTGCTGGGATGGAAGCCGTCCCGGCCCACGTACTCCGGATGTCCGGCGAGCTCCTGCCAGCCGGCGTGCAAGTCGACCAGCAGGGCGCCGTGACGCTCGCTGGTTCGACCAATCAGCTCATTCCATCTGAAGACCTCTGCCCGAACCTGCTCCGCATCGAACCGCTGGTACACCGGAAGTCGCGCGACGTCCGGGACATTACCCACCAGAATGGTGGCGCGGGTCTGCTGTCGCAGGGTGCCGAGCAGGGTGTTCAGGTCAGCACCGTAGCGCTCTAATGGCACGCGAGCATTCAGATCGTTGACCGCGAGCCAAACCGTGACCAGATCAGGGTCGCTGTCCACGGCCACGGGAAGCTGCTGATCGACCGCCTGGTGCAGCAACGAGCCGCTGACACCGAGGTTGACGAGCTGGCTGCCCTCGGGTAGCCGACGGTGGAGGATGGACACCCAGCTATCGGCCTCGGGTCGGTCGGCACCCACACCCACGCTGTCCGACGCTCCGATAGCAACGTAGGTAAGCGGGCGCGGACGGGGCTGGACCATCTCGGCCGTGCCCCCGGCGATTGCCAACCCCACCCCAAGGGTGAGTCCCAGCAAGGACAACGCGAGAAGTGCATTGCGAACTTGGGACGGCGACATGACACAAGAAGGGTACCGACTCGGCTCCAGGCCCGGCATGATTTCACCCCGGGCAGGTCAGCAGCCGTCGGTCGACGCCGAGAGCCGTGGTTCAGCGGCGAGCCTCGGGTGGAGTCAGGAGAACCACCTGAGTGTCGTCCGGGAGCGACCCGCGCGTCACCGTCAAACGAGCCTGGGGAACAACTTCGGCGACGCCCAGCTCGCGGCAGAAGCGCTCGGCCGATTCCAGCTGCACATTGGGTGTGCCGTAGTGCATCGGGATCACGAGCTTCGGCTCGAGTTGGCTGACGACTTCGACCGCTTCGACTGGGCTGATGGTGCAGACGCCTCCGACCGGCACGAGAAGGACGTCGGCGTCTTTCAAAGCGTCAATCTGCTCGGCAGAAAGGGCATGGCCGAGATCGCCGAGGTGACAGACCCTCACGTCATCCAGGGTCACGAGGTATGCGGTGTTCTTGCCGTGCTGCGCGCCCTTCTGCTTGTCGCGGTACGTCGCCACGCCGTTGATCATCGCTCCGGCGATCTCGTACTCGCCGGGGCCTTCGAGGCAACGCAGACGCCGATCGGCAAGCTGGACAGCGTCCACGAAGTTGTGGTGTGGATGCTGGTGCGACACGGTCACTGCGTCGGCGGTGAGGCGGAGGGCAGGATAGCCGGTACCTCGCCCGTAGGGGTCCGTCACAACGGACGCGTCCCGCGCGCGTAGGCGGAAGCACGAATGCCCGAGCCAGGTGATGTCCAAGCGTTGGCTCCGATCCCAGGCAGTCCCCGCGCGACTAGGGGCAGCAAGCCCATGGTGTCGAAAGTCTAACAACCCGCTTGGACGAGCGCCACGGGCTTTGGAGGTGGCCGGTGGCCACCTCAGACCAAACAACCGCGTTTGAGTGCTCTTCGGACGCGTTTTTCCTGCACGAGCTACTCGGCGAGCCTGCGAATTCGAGATCTTGTCCGACGCCGGTCGGCTGCCGATGGCACTAGCCACTGCCGCTCTGGCGGGCGCGGCGTGCGGGGGCGATGATTGGAGTGGCGTCGCTCGCCCGTATTACGGTGCGCGCGGCGCGCCGACGACGAGACTACCTGAGATCCAGCCGACTGCACCGTTGGTGTCGCGAACGTTTCGCCAGACCGTACCGTTGATGCGCTGGTCCGGTCCGACAGTTTCCAGTATGGCGCCTTCGCCCAGGGTCTTAATTCGTGGCCCGCGCTCCCCAGCCGCGCTCCTGAGATTCGCGCCCGACCCTCCCGTCTGGGCCACCCGCAGGCGCTCGCCCTGATGAGGCGCTGGAGGGGCGGGTTCGGTCACAGAGACCTGGGCGGGCTGACTCGCATCCGCCCGCTGCACCGCCGGGTCGGCCCGAGACGTGTCAGCCTGTGTTTCCGCCGTCGGAGGCGCTGAGACCTGCGCCGTCCTCGTGGCCGGCTGGGCTGAACGGCGAGCGGCGGCAAATGAGGACACGGCGACCACCAACGTGGTGGCGATTACCAGACCGGCAATAGCGGAGGGCCAATGGATTGGCACATCTGATGCGGGAACGTCGTGCGATGCCAGCGTGCCAGTTTGGGGGACAGCGAAGCTCATGATGGGGGTTCGACCTCACTCAAGTTCGCGATAAAGCTGCTCGGACGCGCTGCTGTCGACCCAAGGCATCAGTCGGAGCTAGCGTCCCGCAGATTAAGGCTAGCGGGACGAGTCCGGCAAGACCTCACTCGTCACGATCCGCTCACAGGCGTGCTGCGGCTTGCTAGGATGATGGTTGTGCGCTGGTGGCGAGTGACGTTTGAAGGCGCCCGGGAAGCGGCTCGTCGGTACACCGGGGCGCCGCGCCGCGGTTTCTGCAGGTGTCGGGCCCGCGCCTCAGCGTCGCTGGTCGCCGCGCTTCTCGTCGCCGGATGTGCCATGCAGTCGGGCGGACCAGGGCCCACCTCGTCGCCCCCCGCAGCGTCCTCCCCCGTGCCGCGAGTTGAACACTGGAACAGCCTCAAGGTTGGCGCCGTCGTCAGCTTGACCGGCCGATTCTCCCGCGAGGGACTGATCCTGCGTGCTGGATACGAGACGTGGGCGCGCGCCGCGAACGACCTCGGAGGCATCAATGTGCCGAGCGAGCGGCGTCGAGTACAGCTGGTCATCGCAGACGACGAGAGCGAACCGCTGCAAGCCACGCGGGCCGTCGAAAAGCTCGTCCGCGAGGATGGCGTCGAACTTGTCCTCGGCCCATACTCGATGCCGATGACGATTGCCGTCGCCGCCGCGGCGGAACGGCTCGGCGCCCTTACCGTGGCACCCGACGCGAGTGCGCCGGCTATCTTCGCCCGAGGCCTGCAGATGATCGTCTCCGTCCTTCCGACGGACGAACGTTACTTCGAGGGACTGGTCGCGCTGGCGGAGCGGGTCGGACCTTCCCCGCGAAGCATGGCGCTGATCGTCCCGGACGAGCCCTTCTTCGCCGCTGCCGCCCGGGGCGCCACCCAGCGCGGGTTGGCGGGGGGTCAGGTGGCGGTGACAGCAGAGCGCTTTCCCGCCGAAGCAACCGACCTGTCCTCGCGACTCGCGCGAGCCGCGGCACAGCGGCCCACGCTGCTGGCCCTAGCTGGCGAGCCCGAGCAGCTCGCGCGCTTTGCGCCTGAGCTACGCGACCTGGACCCGTCGATTCGACTGCGGGCTGCTGTGTCAGGGCCTCCGCTGCGGGATCAGCCGAGTGTCCCGCGAACCGGACCGGACGGGTTGCTGACAGTGGATTGGTGGTCGTCCGGCTTGACTGCCTCGGGCCCGGTCCTTGGCTCGGCACGGGACTTTGCGGAGCGGTTCCAACGCGACCATGGCTACCCCCCCGATGCGCGGGCGGCGGCAGCGGCCGCGGCAGGACTGGCGCTCCATCTTGGCCTGGAGCGTGCGGGCGAAACCGAGCCGGTCGCGGTCAGGAAGGCGCTTGCGACCCTGGATGCTCCGACCTTTTGGGGCCGGCTTGTCTGGGACGCCGCTGGCCGCAACCGGGGCGCGATCGTGCCGGTTTCACAGCTCATCGGGGGCGCTCCAAGGGTCGTTTACCCAGAGGCGTACGCGGAAGTGCCTTTGCGGATGGCGGCCGTGAGCGGCCCGGGCTTGCCCGACTGGTTTGGCCCGATCATGGCTCGGGATCGGCGCTGCCAAGCTGCCGAGAAAGACGGAGACCGCGTCCATACTTGCTCATAGTTGCCGGTTCGAACGACCCCGGCATGCCCGCGAGGAGGGCTTCACCGATCGCTCGAGCAACGCCCTGTTCGGTCTCAGGGGTCGGCTCGAGCTCTTCAATCTCGATCTCGCGATGGACCACCTGCTGTCCGCGAAGGTGATACGTGGTCGTGTCCAATGCGAGCTCCGCGACCGCCACTCCGTCGCGGAAGACTTGCCGCGCAATCCGTTTGGTGGTGCGCTTCTGGGTCACATTCAGACCCGCCGCCAATGGCCATGCATCTGGCGCGCTGTGCACTGGCGGCCGCTCGGGCAACACGACCCCCCTCCCAGCCAGCTCGGTGCGAATGGTACGCCAGCCCTCCGCGTCCGCCGACACCTCGAGCTCGCGGCGCGTGAACAACCCCCCGCTAGAACGGCCTCCGCTCTTCAATGTAAACCGGTCCGCAGACCCGAGCCGACGAGTCCTGAGCGCGACGTGTCGTCGGGCGAGCGTCCCATCTCGCGTGTCCCAATACGTATCCCGGATCGACTGTCGTTGTCCTACCCCGAGGTCGAATCCAGCTACCTCGTCAGTGGCGGCGACGATCGCCAGTACGGCCGAGGGGTCCGGTCCCACGACTGCCAGTTTGAACTCAACCTCGACGTGCTGGTCGCTATGTGAAGGTCCTGCCACCAGTCGGGGAAATCCGTCTCGGGGGAGCGCACGACACAACCGACCGAGGCTAGAAGCCGCGCTCCACGAACAACGGGGCCACGAGGTTGTCGGCTGGTGCGTAGTCGTCGGTGAGGAGCACCGCCTGGGTGGACTGCAGCCACGCCTCCATCTCCGCTTGTGGCATGACGTTGACCACCGTCTGACCATTGGCGCCCTGGCCGCGAATCGTCTTGAGCCGGTCAAAGTCGATTGGGGTGGCACTCGCCGCGACGACGTACGTATTTGGGAATGGGCTGTTCCAGTACGTCCCGTCCGCGGTGATGTAGACGTACGGGAACACCGACTGCACCGTGCGAACGTACGACGGGATGAACAGTCCACCTTGGAGTTTGTCGATGACCAGTGCCAGGTAGATCCCGTCGTCCTTGAGCATGTCGCGAATCCTTTGATCAAATTCGCGAGTGGTCAGGTGGTAGGGAATCTGAAGGTCGTTGAACGCGTCGCCAAAGACCAGGTCGTATCTTGGGCCGCCTTGCTTCTGCTCGACAATCTCCCTGGCATCGGCGTTGTAGGTGACGATCCGCGTGTTGGGATCGAGCCCCATTTGCTCGAAGTTCGTCTCGGTCACACCGGGGTCGATCTCGGTTACCTCGATCGTTGCGCGCGGATGACGGACTTCCATGTGGCGCGGCAGGGTGTAGCCGCCCCCACCGACGAAGAACGCCCGGTAGTCCGGCGTGCGCTGCGCAACGTACTCGACCATGTCAGCGTATACCTTGATGTAGCCGTACACCAGGTAGGTCGGGTCTTCGATGGAGTTGTAGCTGTGGATCAGGTGGTCCAGCACCAGAGTCTTGACCAGGCGGTCGCTCGACACGACATGGTCGGTGACCTTGATGCAGTAGTAGTTGGACCAGGCGGTCGCTCGACACGACATGGTCGGTGACCTTGATGCAGTAGTAGTTGGTCTCCTTGTAGCAACTGGTTGCCAGCGCATCCTTGGTGTTGATCTGGAATAACAAGGCGGCTATCAGGAGCCCGGCGCCCGCCAGGACGGCGAGGTCCTCCTTGCGCCGTTTGAAAAAATCGCCGAACAGGATCGCCATGGCGATCAGGGTCAATCCGACCCCGAACACAATCCAGCGCGTACCAAACGCAGAGATCAAGACGAAGCCGGTTGCGAACGTCCCGAAGATGCTCCCCAAGGTTGAAAAGGCGTAGATCTTACCGACGATGTTGCCGGTCTGTTTGAGGTCGGTCAGCGTGAGCTTGATCACGACTGGGGAGACCATGCCGAGCACGAGCGTAGGCGGCAGGAACAGCAGCGAGGTTAGGATCACGATTCGGAGCATCAGCGGGATGGTACGTGGCACGAAAGTCGTCAGGTCCCCCGCCGCGAGCGGCAGGACCAGCAGACTGAAAAAGCCTCCCCCCAGAAGGATCAGTCCGAGCGTGCGGCGTGAGCCGAGGCGGTCAGCGATGACGCCCCCCAGATAGTTGCCCGCGGAGATCCCCGCAAGGCAGACGCCGATGATGCTTGTCCAGGTGTAGAGCGAGACGCCGATGAACGGGGCCAATATGCGCCCCGCGACGAGCTCGAGCACGAGCGTGCAGAAGCTAGCGACAAAGACGATGACATACGAGAGCCACAGACCACCGGTCAAAGAAATGCCTCCTGGCAGGAACAGCGTGCGGTCCATCGGGAGCAGCTCCCGACCTGGGGCTGGCATTGTATCATCTCGACTGAGCCTCGCTAGGACTTCGGGGGCGCGGCGGTAGGAGGGCCGGTGCGTTCAGGACGGCTGTGGTGGGTGATGGTCAGCATCGCCTTCGGGGTGAGTGCCATCAACATCGTGATCGCATACGGGATCGCTCGAGCCATACTGAGCGACCCGATGGTCAGCGTCTCACCCGCCATTCTGGTCGCCCTCGTAGTGGTTGGGATCGGCTGCCTTGTGGCGGCGAGCAGCGCATGGCGCTCGCACCTGCGCCGGCGCGCGCGTTAGCTCACGGGGGCCTGGCCGCCAATCGAGGCCGACTCGACAGACGTCCGACAGAGGGGAGTGCGCACCGTGAGGACGTACCAGATTGCTCGGATTCCCGGGGACGGTATCGGCAACGACGTGATCGACGTTGGGACGAAAGTCCTGGAGGTACTCCAGGAACTACGGGGCGACCTCCGTCTCGAGTTTGAAACGTTCCCCTGGAGTTGCGGCTACTACCTCGAGCACGGACGAATGATGCCCGAGGACGGCATTCAGCGCCTGGCGGCCTTTGACGCGATCTACCTGGGAGCGGTCGGCTTTCCGGCCCTCGTGCCGGACCATGTGTCGCTCTGGGGGCTGCTGCTCCCGCTGCGCAAGGAATTCGACCTATTCGTCAACATGCGCCCCTGCAAGCTCTTGCCGGGCATGGCAGGCATCCTACGGGACAAGGGGGTCGGCGACATCGACTTCGTCGTACTGCGTGAGAATACTGAGGGCGCCTATGCTGGCGTGGGTGGCCGAGTGCACGTCGGCGAGCCGAGTGAAGTGGCGATCCAGAGCATCGTCTTCACCAGGCACTCGGTCGAACGGATCATGCGGTACGGCTTCGACCTGGCTCGCCGCGAGGGGCGCAAGAAAGTCACCAGCGTTACTAAGTCCAATTCGATGCAGCACAGCCAGGTGTTCTGGGATGAAGTGTTCCGGCAGGTTTCGGCCGACTTTCCTGAGATCGAAAGTGACCAGGTCCACGTCGACGCCATGGCGGCGCGGATGGTCCGCAACCCCGAGACGCTCGACGTTGTGGTCGCCTCGAACTTGTTCGGCGACATCCTGACCGACCTCGCCGGCGCGCTCCAGGGCAGCCTGGGCGTGGCACCAAGCGCGAACCTGAATCCACAGCGCAAAGTGCCGGGCTTTTTCGAGCCGGTCCATGGCTCCGCGCCGGACATCCACGGCAAAGGGATCGCCAATCCAATCGCGGCGATCTGGGCGGGGTCGATGATGCTCGACCACCTGGGCGAGCGCGAGGCGGCGGCCCAAATCGTCGCTGCGATTGAGGCCGTGACCGCCGAGGGTCACACTCTGACGCCGGACCTCGGTGGCACTGCGACTACCTGGGAGGTGGGCCACGCCGTCTCGGAAAAGCTCAGCGCCGCGGTCGGGGCACGCTAGCGGCGGCGACGGGCCCGGCGACCGGTACCGATGGGCGTTGGCTCCTTGGCCGAGGCGCGTGCCTCCCTCGGTTCGGAACCCTCGCCCTTGGCAGCCGCGCCGGTCGGCACTTCAATTTGTTCGTCCCAGTCCACCTCTGGGAATAGTGCTTCGACGCCCTTGGCGAACCGGTCCGGGTCGGTGAACTTGAGCTGATAGACGGGGTTCTCCTCCAGTGGGTCGTCAGGGAACTCCAGCTCGATCCAGCCTTCGTCGACTCCGCGCGCCACCAGGCGCGTCACCAGGTTGCGAAACACGTCATAGTTGGCGTGTTGCGGAGCGATGCCCTCGTAGAGTGTGACACCCTGGCCGTTGGCAGTCCAGAGCTTCTCGAGCAAATAGTACGGGTTCGGCTGGTGCAGGTCGGCGCGCCAGCGCCGCGGGTAGAACCATTGCTCCAGCAGATTGTCGAGTTGGCTTAGTAGTCCGACTCGGTCGCCGCAATGCGGGCACGGCCGCGGCGTGCCGTACTCTGCGCTGCTGAAGGTCTGGCGGCAATGTGGGCAGGTCAACTCGATCGACTTTTTCGCCACGAAGGCCTCCCGGTTTCTGGAATCCACGGCGCGATCCGCACTCATTCGTATACCCAATCGAGTGGACGCGAGAGCGGATCTCGCCGAAGACGGAGTCGACACGGCACCTGGCGTCTCACGCACTAGTGGCTGGACGCCCCTTGAGCCCGTCGTTGACCTCACGGTACCGTTGGAGCGCCCGCTGGCCAAAGACTCGAATGGCCTCTCTAGGTGGCCTTTCACCGTGTTCGTAGTAGTAGCGGGCCGCTTCGCCGACCACGTAGGTGCCGGCAAAGGCAATGGCCGCCTTGGGGAGCGCCGACAATATTGGTGGGAACGCGCCGACAGCGGTTCGCGCAAGTGTACGCCAGACAAAGGCGCCACCCACCACTGGCGCGATCTCCCGGATGATGCCCATCCGATCGTCGATGTTCCGCCCGTAGATCCCGGCCAGCTTGAACACCAGCATGGCCTGGTTCTTTGTCAACACCAGGAGGTCAGCCAGGCCGCCTGCGATACTCCCCAGGATCGGGATCATCGCCGGCAAGCTCGACATCAGGGCGAACTGCGCGTTGGCGCGGCTAGTCTCGCGAATGACATCCTCAGCCACGGCTCGGCGCAGGAGTGGGAAGCGGTGGGCGAGAGCGAGACGGAGCGCTGGGACGGTCACCAGGATTGGTTGCACCAGGCGCATCCGAGTGGCAGCCTCGTCGCGCGGGTCTACCGCGCTGATCAGCTCCCGAGGGTGGCTTGCAAACTGGCTCCGGACGGCCTGCATCGCCTGGCCGGGGACCGGTAGTCGATCCACGTGCGTCAGGACGAGGAACGCCGCGCAGCCAGCCAATCCAGAATCATGGGCGGTGCGCCGTTCATCGGACCAGTCTGGCTGTGTCGCGTCGAGCACAAGCAGAACCAGGTCTGGTCGCGCGACGGCGCCGGCCGCGCCGGCTGCGACGTCGGCGATCATCACGTCCTGCCCGGTGTGCCGGGCGGGTTCGGAGCCGAACAGCGCGCGAACGAGCGTCTTGCGGCCGCTGCCCTCGCGCCCGACGACGCTGATCAGAAAGGGCTGCTCAAGCTCGGCCTTGACCTCAGAGGGGTCGATCTCTCGCAGCGCCTGCCAGAAAAATTGCGCAGAGCCGAACAGCCGCGTGCCGAAGCCAAGCATGACGTCGGGGAGTGTAGCATTACCTCCAGGCACACCGGACTGCAACCTGTCGGCAGGGTCGGTACAATCGACAATCAGCACCGTCGGCTGTCTGGTCACGTCGCGACAGACACTCGGAGGCCCTGATCGATGGACATCTCGCCAAGCGGATCTGGCCACCAAGACGACCAGCCGTCCCGCCGAACGAGCGCAAGCGCGAGCTCCCAATTCGACGATCAGCCGAGCGCCGGCCCGCCGGGCGATGCTGGAGACGGCGGCGTGGGTGCGGGGCCTTGGTCGCGCACGATGCCGTTCGGGGCGATCGTGCCGGCTGGCGCTAGATTGCGGGTTGAGGAAGCCTCAGTCGATCAACCCGAAATCCGCCTCGACGGCCCCAGCCTGAGGATCGGTCGGCGCGCCGGCAACGACGTGGTGATCCACGACACCAACGTGTCTCGTCAGCACGCGAGGATCGTCAGGCAAGGCGACTGTTACGTCATCGAGGATACCGACAGCGCGAACGGCACGCGTGTGAACGGCCAGGTAATCGTCAATTCGCGTGAGCTTCGCGACGGTGACCGCATCGAGATCGGCGATGCTCGGTTCGTATTCGAGCTGGAGCCGCGAGGCCGCGTCGACCTGGACGATGCGTACCCTCATCCGAATGATGCGTCGGACTGGCCGGGCGAGGGTGGCACGGTGCACGGGTTCGCTCCACCTGCCGATCAGCTGCCATCAGCGGAGCCGAATGCTCTGCCTGAGCGGCAGTGGACCGATCAGCCTGGAAGCGCGGCCACATCCGACCCGGTTCCCTTTCCAGACGATCAAATGGTTGACCCGCATTCGATCATGGATTCGTTCGCATCGGCCGACGTGGTCGATGCGCATGCTGGCAGTCGAATGGACGGCATGAGGCGCGAGCTCGGTGAGTTGCGACGGGAGGTGGCCGAGGCCCGGGCTCGGCTCGACGGGGTCCTCGAGCGTGCCGACGCACTGGAATCATCAGTCGACGACGCCGCGCCGGATTTGGATCGCCTCAATCGCGTGACTCAGGGCGCTGGGCGCGCCTCGTTGCTCCAGGCTCTCGCCGTGCTGGAGGAGGTGGCATCCAGCACCTACGCCGATCGGCTGAGCGCGCTGCAAGACGTCCTCGGCCAGCTGGGCGAACATCCACGCGACGTCGACTTGCTACGGCAGGTTTCGGAACATTCCGACTTGCTGCGAGAAGTGGTCGAGCGACACGCTCGCCTGGCCGTCGTCGCTCCCATGCTTCACGCCGCGGTCGGGGACGTCCTGGGTTAGACTCGCGAGTGCACAGCACGAGAACACCGCTCGTCCAGGAGAGCAGTACGACGCAGCCAGGGGTCGACTCAGGCCGAAGCTCTTTGTACGCGAAGCGCCTGCCGGCCGTGCGCACCTCGCGCGTGCTCCACAGCTTCCGACTTAGCCGACAAGGGGCCGTTGCTGCGAGCCTCCAGTACCCCGGCGGGCTACTCGACCCTGGGTGGTCGATCCTCAAGGTCTCCGAAGGGTCCTGCTCGTCGGATCGCGGCCTTCAGCCCTGCGAGGCGGGTATCGACCTTCTGGTTCGTGGCCGGGGTGTCCCTGTCGTGCCCCTGCAGATTAACGGGGCACACGGCGTTTTGCCGACAGGTGCTCAGGGGCCGCCGTGTGGACCGACCTTGGTGAGTGTCCGGACGGCGGCGCGGATGTCCCCCAACGGGGATTCCAACAGTATCGCCGCTGAGCTTGGGAGCGTGGTGCGCGAGCTTGGCCCCGGGTAAGTACGACGCGGTCTTGCCAGGCCCGCGGGCCATGGATCCTCGCGGGGCCTGCGACGGCATCTCGCGCTACGTGTGCTTCGGGCGCGACGAATGGCGACGGCTGCGCGCAGCAACCCCGCTGACGCTGACCGAGGCGCAGCTGCGCCGACTGGTCGGCAGGAACGAAATCGTTTCGCTCGACGAGGTCGCGGCCGTGTACCTGCCGCTGTCGCGCCTGCTGAACCTGTATGTGGCGGCAACTCAGGACTTGTACCGGGTCACCGACACGTTCCTCGGACAGCCGGCGGCCAAGGTGCCATACATGATCGGCATCGCCGGCAGTGTGGCCGTCGGCAAGAGCACGACCGCCAGGATCCTACGGGCGCTGCTCGGCCGCTGGCCCAATCATCCCAGAGTGGATTTGATCACGACCGACGGCTTCCTCTATCCGAACAGCGTGCTCGAGGCACGCGGGTTGATGCAGCGCAAGGGGTTTCCTCAGAGCTACGACGTGCGCGCGCTCGTCCAGTTCGTCGCGGCCGTCAAGGGTGGTGCGACCGAGGTGGCCGCGCCGATGTACTCGCACCTGGCCTACGACGTCCTGGCCGGCGAGAAGCAGGTCGTCCGGCGCCCGGACATCGTGATCGTCGAAGGACTCAACGTGTTGCAGACGAGCGACGGTCGAAGCCGCACTCCGCCGCGCCTGTTCGTGTCCGATTTCTTCGACTTCACGATCTACGTCGACGCGGACCCCGAGCACATCGAGCGTTGGTACGTCGAGCGGTTCCTAACGCTCCGCGAAACCGTCTTCCGCGACAAAGCATCGTACTTCCATCGGTACGCGGCGCTCACGACGGACGAGGCGGAGGAGACGGCCCACCAAATCTGGCGCGAGATCAACGGCATCAATCTCCGCGAGAACATCGAGCCGACTCGCGAACGGGCCCACCTGATCCTGGAAAAAGGCGCCGACCATGCCGTCGAGCGCGTCAGGCTGCGCAAGCTCTGAGACGACTCTCGATTAGCAGGTCACGCCTACAATGGCATGCTTGCTCTCGTTGAGGCGGGTAATGGCGTCCACGGTGACATAGCCTCGAAGGCAGTCTACCTTCGAGCGGGTCGCCCAAGGTACGCCTGGATCCCGTCCGCGAATTCCAGCTCGGCATCGTCCTCGGGAGCGTAGCCGATCACTCGGCGGGCGTTGACGATGCTCCAGAAGGCGCGAGCGTTGCCGGAGATGCCGTAGAAGACCTGGAACGGAATGCCATGCTCGTCCTCAATGCTCGGCGTGTCGATCGATTTGACGAAGAGCTGGCTCAGGTCGCGAGGGCTGATGTAGGCTCCGAGGTCGCGCTTGTAGCGGACGGCATCGCCGGGCGTGTCGGGCCCGTCTGGAAAGTACGTCCGGGCATCGATCTCGCGGGGCGCCCCGATCCGGACTTGAACGTTCTCTAGCTTTCGCCCCTGAGCGCCGCTGGCGTACAGGAATCCGAGTGCCTCATAGGCAAGTTTGGCCCAGCCGTAGAAATTGTCGCTCTTGGGCGGCGTCCGCTCCGGGTCGACCACGTCCATCTTGCCGGTGTGGATCAGGTGCTCGTACCAGTCGGCGGCGTGGTTCGAGCTTGCGACGACGACGCGGCGGACACCCTCGTCGAGCGCGAGCTGGAAGACGCGCTGGGCCATGTCTACATTCCGTCGCTCGTCCTCGTAGCCGCGGCCCCTCCAGCTATTGGGGTCGGCGCTTGCCGCCCGGTGGTAGGCGAGGTGGACGACGGAGTCGCAGTCCCGAAACACGGGACGAACTTCCGCGAGTGGCGCGCCTGCCAGATCGAGCACCTGCACCCCTTCGACCGGGTTCCCGCGCCCGTCGGTCGCCCGCATGTCCACTAGCCGAAGGTCGTAACGCTCGCGGAAAGTTGGCAGGAGCTGCGAGGCGATGTAGCCGGTAGCCCCCGTCATCAGGACGCGGCGGCGTTGGTGGTCGGTCATGCTGAAGCCTCCCGGCGGCGACGTGGCCCGCGGCAGGATACCAGAGCCGCCTAGCCGCGCCCGGAGTCCGGCGGCTACGATGGGCGCGGCGGCGGACCCGGCTGCCTTGGAGCCACCGTGAACGATCCTGCCCTCGGAGCACTGCTCGATCCGACGTCGATCGCCATCGTCGGGGCTTCGGCCGACTTCCGGAGGATCAACGGACGGCCGCTACGCTTCTTGCTGCACTACGGCTACCAGGGCAGACTGCTGCCGATCAACCCGCGCTACCAGGAGATCGGCGGGGTGCCGTGCTTCCCGTCGGCGGACGCGCTGCCGATCGCGCCCGACCTTGCGTTGATCGGCCTGCCAGCCGAAGCCGCGCCCGAGGCGCTGGAAGCGTGCGGACGACGGGGCGCTCGGGCAGCGGTGGTGTTCAGCGGGGGGTTCGCCGAGATCGGACCCGAGGGCGCCGCTCTGCAGGAGCGACTTGTCGCGACCGCGCGCCGATTCGGGATGGCGCTGTGTGGGCCAAACTGCCTGGGCCTCGTGAACTTCAGGAGTGCCGCCGTCTGTACCTTCACCGCGACCTTCGACACCGTTGACGTCCAGCCCGGCAAGATCGCGTTCGTCAGCCAGAGCGGGGCCCTGGGGGTGTACATCTACGCCCTAGCGCGGCAGCGTGGTCTTGGGTTTAGCTACTACGTCAGCTCCGGCAACGAGGCCACGACCGACTTCTCGCGCTACCTGGAGTACCTCGTCGACGATGCACACACCTCGGTGATCCTCGGCTATCTTGAAGCGGCGCGGGACGGGCCGGCCCTGCTCCGGGCGGCCGACCACGCCAGCCAAGTTGGCAAGCCGCTCATCTTGCTCAAGGTGGGCCGGTCCAGCCACGGGGCGCGCGCGGCCCACTCACACACCGGCTCACTGGCTGGTAGTGACCGCGTGTACGACGCGGCCTTCCGCCAGCACAACGTGATTCGCGCAGAGACGATCGAAGGCATGCTGGACATCGCCTACCTGGCAACAGTGGGCGGTGTCCCGCGCGGCGACGGTGTCGCCGTTTCTACCATCTCGGGCGGGGCGGGGGTGATCCTCGCAGACGAGATCGAGCGCGCCGGATTGCGGCTGACCGAGCTGCAATCGCAGACGCGTGGCGCGCTGGGCGCGTACGTGCCCGTCTTCGGCTCGACCGCGAATCCGGTTGACACGACGGCGCAGGCGCTCAACGAGCCGGATATTCTTCGCGGCTGTCTCGCCACGCTTGCTGCCGACCCCGGGGTGGACACGGTGATCCCCTTCCACGGGCCGCTCGCCGAGTATGCCGAGACGCTGGCGGGCGCGATCGGGGACGTCGCGGCGACAGAAGACGCGGCGGTGGTGGCCAATTGGTTGGCCGCTCCTCCGGAGGCGCGAAGCAGTCTTGAAGCGCGCGGTGTCCCGGTCTTTGACGATCCAGCGCGCGCTGTGCGAGCGCTCGGGGCGCTAGCGGCATGGGGCCGTCGGCGAGCACGCCCCGGGCACACGGCAGAACCCGCTACGGCATCTCCTCGGGGCCACGCTGGGGCCGGCTTGTAAGGTTCGCGCCGGGAGGGCATGATTCATCTTTCGACCGGTTTGGCGTGGCAGTCGCGAGCCAGGAGCGGGGACCAGATGCCTCATAACGACGCCGTGCACCAGCAAGCGCTCACGAATGGCGACTATGCGGACGAGCTGATGTTCGAGGCGGCCGAGCTCTCGGTTTTCTTGATCCACTTCGCAGACGGAAGTCATAGCGTGCGCCTGGAGCTGCCGACCCGCGGCGTGTCGTTGGTGCTCGATACGCCGGCCTGGCTCGACGTCGACACCGTGGCGCCGGAGGTCAGCGCCGAAGAGCCGACGCTGAGCAGTGGCTTTGCGGTCGTGGAGCGGCAGGATGACCCCGAGGTCGGCTACCGACTCACCATCCAGGGGGGCGACGTCGTCGGCACGGTGAGCCTGATTATGCTGGAGGTTGAGATGGCCACCTTGCGAGCGGCACTCGAGGCGAGCCGGGCAAAGGTGGAGGCAGCGGACGAGCTCGACACGCTCGCACAAGTTCCCGGTGGTGGGGTGGTCTGAGCAGGCATGGGATGACTAGTGCGCTGCCCGCCGACAACGTCGAGTATCTGAAAGACGCACCACCGCGAGTATTCGACGTTCACGTCCACTACCCGTGGCGACGTGACGTGGCGGGCCCGGTCCCGGCGGCCCGCCAGGTCGAAATGCTCGCGTACACCTGTAGCCGTCTCAACATTCGCAAAGTGGCGCTGCTAGGCCGTCCCGACGAGGAATCGTGGCACGCTACGCTTGAGGCCTGGCGCGCGCTCCCGGAACTGATAATCCCGCTCGCCCAGGTGATGCTCGACGAACACGATGCCGACCGGGTCGCGCGGCTCCACGATCGCGGCTTCCGTGGGCTGAAGATCACGATGCCTCGCCAGAACTACGACGCCGAGGTCTACTACCCAGTCTACGGCCAGGCCGAAGCACTAGGAATGCCGATCCTGTTTCACACCGGCATTCGCGGCGGGCCGATTGACTATCTGTTGTTCCCGCCGCGCGACGCTCTGACGGGCGAACACGTCAGTCGCGAGCACGAGGAGTTGAGCCGCGGGACGACCCAGGGCGCGGCACGGATGCAGCCGATTTTCCTGGACACCATCGCGATGGCATTCCCCAGACTGCGGATTATCGGGGCCCACCTGGGCTACGGGTTGTACGACAGCGCGGCCGCGGTCGCGAGGTGGCGACGCAACGTCAGCTTCGACATTTCGGGCGGCAAAGTGGTGCGGGGGCACATTCTGGACCGTCGCATGATCTACCGCGAGGTTCGCCCCCACAAGCTGCTATTCGGATCGGACTGCGACGTCGCGCACATGAGCCGCGAGGTGACCGCCTGGATGGATGCTTTCGATGCCATAGGGATGTCGGCCGAGGATCAGGACAAAATCTTCTACCGCAACGGGGCGGCAATCTTCGGCTTCCAGTGAACCGCGCGGGTGCTGCGACAGGGTGACCATGCCACAGATGCCCATGACCATCCGGGACGTGCTCGATCTGGCGGTTGAGCGCTCGCCCGACAAGACGTACATGATCTTCGAAGATCACACAATCAGCTATCGCGACCTACGAACACGGATCGATCGCGCGGCGAACGGCTTTCGCGATATGGGGATCGGGCGCGGCGATCGAGTGGCTCTGCTGTTGCCAAACGCTCCGGTCTTCCTGGAGTGCTGGCTCGGCCTGAACTCGCTTGGTGCCTCGATAGTTCCGGTCAACATAGCGTTCCGCGCGCGCGAGGCCCGCTATGTCGTTGATCATTCGGAGTCGCGTCTGCTGATCGCCGACGCACGTTACATCGACGTAGCGCGCCAAGCCGCCGCCGAATGCCCGTGGCTGGATCTCGGTGTCCTGCCTCTCGTGCCAAACGAGTTCGAGAGGCGGTCCTACGAAGAGCTGGTCAGCGGAGCGAGCTCAGCGCCGCCGGCCGTGATGCTGAAGGAGGATGATGAGGCCTCGGTTCTCTACACCTCGGGTACGACTGGCAATCCGAAGGGCTGTGTGGAAGAGCACAGCTACTACGTCCTCGCGGCGCGCGTGTATGTGCGAGCGCTTGGCCTGGGCGCGGACGACCGGGTGCTAACGCCCCTCCCGCTGTTCCACATGAATCCCCAGATTCTCTCGGTGATGGGCACGTTGCTCGTCGGCGGCAGTCTGGTCCTGGTCGATCGATTTCACCCGACAACGTGGTGGGACGTTGTGCGGCGCACGCGTCCGACAGTGTTCCATTACCTGGGCGTCATGCCCTCGATGTTGATGGGCCTCCCTGAACGATCCGACGATCGAGACCAGCCAAGCAGGGTTGGGGTGGGCGCAGGCATCCCGCCGGACCTGCACGAGGCCTTCGAGCGCCGCTTCAATTGCCAAATGCTCGAGGTGTTCGGCATGACGGAAGTTGGCCTGAACTTCTGCTGCTCGCCCGACACGGAGCGGCGGGTCGGAACGCGCTGCTTCTGCGGCGTCTTTCCTGAATACGAGGCGCGAGTCTTCGACCATCTGGATCGCGAGGTGGCGGCGGGTGTCCCGGGCGAGTTAGTCCTGCGCGGCTCTGACCCCGCTCGACGCCGCCTGGGGTTCATGCGCGAGTACCTGAAGAATCCGGAGGCGACCGCGGCGGCCTGGCGCAACGGCTGGTTCCACACTGGCGACCAGGTATGGGCCGATTCGGAGGGTCGCTTCTACTTTGCCGATCGTCTGAAAGATGTAGTGCGGCGGAGCGGTGAGAACATTTCTTCGTCTGAGGTCGAGGCCGTACTTCGCGCTCACCCAGCGGTCCTGAATGCGGCAGTCATTCCGGTGCCGGACGCGATCCGCGAGGAGGAAGCCAAAGCGTACGTGATTTTGCGCGCGGGGCACACTCCGGAGAGCGATCCCCCCGAATCGCTGCTCGGCTGGTGCGACGAGCGGCTGGCGTACTTCAAGGTGCCGCGCTACCTGGAGTACCGCGACGACTTTCCACGCACGCCGACCGAGAAGGTCCAGAAGCAGGTACTCAAGTCCGAGCGCCCAAACCTGACTGCCAAATGCTACGACCGGCTTGCCGCGCGCGGAGAGGTTGCTCCACCGGCCCCGTCGCCGTGACCGATGGATGTCAGTCCGCGCCCACGGGCGGACACGCTATTCGAATCCGCGCACAGACTCGGTCGTTGGTCAGACCTGGCCGGACACCACGATCGGGCCGGTGGGTGACGGGCTCCCGCCACGCGGCTCGATCGTGATCGCCACGATGTCGCCTGGGCTGAACTGGCTCTCAAGGTGACCCAGCGCCGTTCCCTGGGCGGCGGGATCGAGTAGCCCGGCCGGGGTGGGAGGACCCCCGGCGATCACCCATGCCTGGACCGTTCTGTCCGGCGGTAGGCTCGGAAGATTCGCGGTGAGGAGGTAGGGCGGCGAGCCATCCGGAGGCCGTACCAGCGTCGCGGCGGCCCCTGGCGCCTCAGGCGTGCCGGCGAGGGTCCAACGTTCCTCGCTGCGCGCGACCGCGCTCAACGCTTGCTGTTGGGTGCGGAGAATCGCGGCTTGCTGTCGAACCTGTTCCTGTAATCGGAAATTCCAGTAACCCAGTCCGAGCGTGACTGCGAACAGGGCGGCCAGGGAGAGTGCCCACCGAGGCGCAAGGCGGGACAACGGACTGCTCGGAGCCTGCCTGAATTGCCCGTCCTGGACTGGCGCGGTGGCGGCGGGTCCCGCCGCGCTGGGCGGATTGTCGGCGGCTATGGTCAAAATGCGTTCGCGCAGGCCGGGGGAAGCCTCCCGCGGATCGAGGGCCCACGGGAGGCTGGCCGTCACCTGGCGATAGCCGCGGAGTAGCTCCTGGCATGTCGCGCAGCCAGGGAGATGCGCGAGGAACCGCTCGCGGTCGCGCGCATCGAGGGCCCCCAGCGCGAACCCCGCGGCAAGCTCCTTGAGCTCTTCACCGTGCTCAGGTCCGGGAGAGCCAGGTGTTGAGTTCATGCCGTGCCGCCCACGTCCGGGGTCAGGTCAGAGAGGGCGATGCGTAGCTTGTCCATGGCCAGCCGCATCCGTCCTTTGACAGTTCCCAGCGGGATCCCGGCGCTGTCCGAGATCTCCTGTTGAGTCAGTCCAGCGTAGTAGGCGAGCTCCAGCGTCTCGCGCTGCTCGCGCGGCAGCTCTGCCAGCGCTTCGACGATGCGCTCGCGCTCGACCTCACGGTTTGCAGCCTGGAACACGTCGGCCTCACCCCGATCCGCAAGCGTGTCATCGAGTGTCGCGGTCGGCCCGAGGCCGCGTGCCCGCCGCATCCGATCGATCGCTCGATGTCGCACGATGCTCAGCATCCACCCGCGCGCGCCGCCGCGGTCTGCGCGGAATGACGCGGCGCGGCTCCAGACGGCCAGGAAGGTCTCCTGGACCACCTCCTCAGCGCCGCCCCAATCGCTGAGGACCCGAAAGGCAACCGCGAGCGCCAAGCGGTGGTGGCGTTCGTACAGCTGTTCCAGAGCCGTGGTGTCTCCCCCTTGCAGCAGTACCAGCAACTGTTCGTCGCTGGATTCCGGGAGATCGGTCACGGTCGGGATCCGAAGAGGGGTACGCGCGAGGCTCGGAAGCGGATCATGTAAGAATCGACTCCCTGCCGCGGCCTAGCCGCGCCGAGCCCGCCGCCGAGCGCGCGCGCCTCCAGGCGAGCCGCGCGGAAGATACCGCCGCCGGCGCCCGCGCTCGTCGTGCGCGGACAGGCGCTCAGGGTAGACACGCCGCGAATAGTACGCGGCGTAGCCGAGCAGGCCAAGTGCAAAGAGGAACCACAAGTACAACCAGATGCGCTTGGAGAGAAACGGAACCGGCTGCCAGCGGAACAGCATGATCACCAATCCCACGACGGCCAACCACGCCGCGTAGATGGCTGCCCGCGCGGCCAGCCGCTGCTTGAAACGATGCCCGCCGAACATCGTATGTACGGCTAGGCGCACGTACAGCGAGCCGACCAGCGTACCAGCGAGGGCAGCGGCAAGGAAGACATACAGCGGGTGGTCGATCGGCTCCGTTGCATCGGCGAACCAGTGACCTGGACCAAGCCGAAGCCAGTCGGACAGATCCATGCGCCTATCATAGCGTGCGCTAGTCGTTGGCACGGCCGCGCGACACGAGCAACGGAGCGTCCAATGCCACTCATTGGGTGCCGAGTATCCCGGCGCTGACCAGGAGAGAATGAGGGACCACGCGTGGTATACTGTGCGACGACGGCGAGGACGAACAGTCGAGCCTGGCGCGTGTGGCGCGGCTCGCCCACCGACCTGCCGAGGACGACATGGACGTTCAGCAGCAATGTATGGCTGACCTTAAGCAGGCGATGCGGGCGGGCGACTATGATCGACGTGATGCAATCCGCATGCTTCTGGCGGCCTTGAAGAACGAGGAGATTGCGCGCCGTCGCCCCCTGAAAGAGTCCGAAGCAGCCGCCGTCGTCGGTCGCATTGCCAAGCGACATCGGGAGTCAATCGATCACTTCCGGAATGCTGGCCGAGACGATCTTGTGGCGCGCGAAGAGGCGCAACTGGCTGCGCTGGCTGCGTATCTGCCTCACCTCATGTCCGAAGCCGACGTCGAGGCTGAGGTTCGCGCGGTGATCGCTGACACGGGTGCCGCGGGACCACGAGGGCAGGGACAGGTTATGGCAGCCCTTGCGCAGCGGCTCCGGGGTCGAGCCGACCTCAAGGACGTCAACGACGTGGTCCGAAGAGTCATGGCCGGCCAGCCAACAAGCGGCTGAGCGATGCTGACTTCTCGCGAGGAATTCGGCGCGGCGCCGATGACTCGGCATCGTCACAGGCGTAGTGAGCCGTCGAAGCGAGGTGCGCCGTAAAGCCATGGCGCGTGTGACTAGTGGGCGGACGCGGCCCGCACCGCTCACCTCCCGTGACCTCGTGCGAGTGACCGCCTTCTGGTTACTGACGTCGGTGGTGGTCTGGGCGTTGCTGTGCGTGAACCTGTTGCCGCGAGCGTACGAAGCTCGAGAGGGCGAAGTTAACGAGGCCAACATCCGCTCTCCACGTCGACTGACCTACACCAGCCAGGTGCGAACGAGGGAAGAGCGGGAGCGAGCGGCCAGCGCCGCCCTGCCTGCCCTTGAGATCGACCGGGACACGGTCCAGCGACAGCGGACCGCGCTCAACAATCTCCTCCAGGGCATCTCGGCGGCTCGCAATGCAAACGGGTTCACCCCTGATCAGCGCAAGGCCGAGCTGGGCCAACTCGGGCTTGCAGAGTCCGCCGCGGTGCGTCTGGCCGCGATCGACGACGCCCGCTGGTACCTGGTCTCCAGCGAGAGTCAGCGGTTACTCTGGGACGCCCTGAAGGATCGGCTACCCGATACCCGGATTCCCGAAGTGGTTCGTGACCTTCCGTTCCGAGCGAGCGAGCAGCTCACCGAGGCCGAGCGCGCACTGGCAGTAGAGTTGGCCGGCCGCTTTATCGTCGGGAACTTGATCGCCAACGAGGAGTCCACCGCGCGCTTGCGGCGTGATGCGGAGGCGAGCGCCGCGCCGGTCCAGGTGACCGTCGAGAAGGGCGAGATCGTTCTCCGCGAGGGTCAGGTAATTACCGAGTCGGATCTGGAGAAACTGGAGCTGCTCGGACTTCGCAACCCGAGTGCCGATTGGCGGCAGATCGGGGCCGCCGCGCTCTTCGCGGCGATTGCCGTTGGCCTGGTCTCGTTGTACCTGCTCGCCTTCCAGCCGGCGCTCCTGGCGCGAGATCGACCCCTGGCGTTGTTGGGCGTGCTGATCGTGGCGACCGTGCTCGCGGCGAAGCTGGTGATTCCGGCGCGCCCGCTGTGGGTTTACGTCTTTCCACTCCCCGCGGTGGCGATGCTGGTCGCGAGCCTGCTCGATGGTCGGCTAGCCATCGTCATGACCGCGTCACTGGCCATCCTGGTCGCCTTCATCGCCGGCGGCTCGTTCGAAGTTGCCACGCTCGGTCTAGCAACGAGCGTGGTGGCATCGATGGCGGTATGGCGTCGCGAGCGATTGGGCGCGTTCTATGTGGCGGGCGCCGCCGTAGCGCTCGTGCAAGCGGCGGTGGTGCTGGCGTTCCATCTAGCCCAGCGAGCTGACGACTGGCAGCTCCTCATGGTCGTCCTGGCGGAAAGCCTGTTCAATGGGCTCATCTCGGCGTTTCTGGCCGCGGGCGCCACGATCCTCCTTGGTCGCCTGTTCGGCATCACCACGACCATGCAGCTCCTCGAGCTGGCGAATCCCACCCAGCCGCTTCTGCGCCGGCTGCTCATGGAGGCACCGGGGACCTACCACCACAGCATCATGGTCGGGAACCTGGCCGAGCGGGCCGCCGAGGAGGTCGGCGCCGATCCGTTGCTCGTGCGGGTCGGCGCGTATTACCACGACATCGGCAAGCTCCGACGTCCGTACTTCTTCGTGGAGAATCAGGCGGGGGGGGAGAACGTGCACGAGACTCTGGAGCCCGACGTAAGCGCTGAGATCATCCGCGCCCACGTCACCGACGGCGTCGCGCTGTGTGAGCAATACGGCGTCCCGACTCTGGTGCGGGACCTCCTGCCCCAGCACCATGGCACGCGGCTCGTGAGCTTCTTCTACCACCAGGCCCAGGACGCCGCTACGCAGCGGGGGGAGCCGGAGCCGGACGCGGCCCGCTTCACCTACCCTGGCCCACGACCGCGGTCGAAGGAAGGGGCAATCCTTATGCTCGCGGACACGGTCGAGGCCGCGTCGCGGGCGAGCCGGGATCACTCGGCTGAAGCCATTGGCGGGCTCGTCGACCGTCTGGTGATGCAGCGAGTGTCCGAAGGAGAGCTCGACGACTGCGATCTGACTCTGCGTGACGTGCACCGGATCAAGGACGCATTCCGTGCCATCCTCATCGGCATGTACCATCCGCGGATCGAATATCCCGAGCGGGCGCAATCAGCCGCTCCGCGGAGGCCGCAAGAGCTGCCGGCCCCGGCTGGTGAGGTCGCTCACTGACGTGGTGTGCAGCAGCGACCGCGCGTCGCCGCCGAGGGTGCGGGTCGACACTCGCCGGGTGCCAGCGGCCCGGCTCGACCGCAAAGTGCTGCGCCGCCTCTGCACGGCGCTCGTCCGGGGCGAGGGTGTCGAAGAACCATGTGCGCTAAACGTCACGCTCGTGGGCGACGCCGAGATCGCCCGCCTGAACGCGCGACATCGGGGAATTGACGGACCTACCGACGTTCTCTCATTTCCGCTCCACCCCCCGAGCACAGGTACGGAGCGTGACGGTGGATCACCGATTCAGGTGTTCGTCTCGCCTCCAGGATGCCCCCGAGAGTTGGGTGACGTGGTGGTGTCGTACCCTCGGGCGGTGGCCCAAGCTAAAGAGTATGGCCACGCGCCCGAGCGTGAGATCGCCTACTTGATTAGCCACGGGCTGTTGCATATTCTCGGACACGATCACGAGACCGACGACGGAAGGGCGCTGATGCGCGAACGCGAGGAGGCGGCCCTGGCACAGGTTGGGCTCGCCCGAACATGAACGTGCGGCCCCTCACTCGAATCGTGCGAAGCTTCCGTTTCGCGGGCGAGGGCGTCACCTACCTATTGCGCACGCAGCCGAACTTCTGGGTGCACTGTCTGGCCGCGGCGGTGGTGATAGTGTTCGCCATGGCGCTCGGGGCGCCGGCTGCGGAAGCGGGAGTATTGATCTTGGCGATCGGACTAGTGCTGGCCTGTGAAGCCTTCAACAGCGCGATCGAGGCCGTGGTAGATCTGGCGAGCCCAGACTACGACCCGCTTGCGAAGATCGCGAAGGACACCGCGGCGGCGGCCGTACTCCTCGTGGCATTCGCGGCGGCCATGGTCGGATTGCTGGTACTCGGTCCGAGACTGCTCGTGCGCCTGGTTCCGTAACAGAGCGGGCACTGCTTACGCGTCAGCCCCGCCGATCGCGGCGTGTCGCCTCAGCGCGGCTTCCGATCCAGCCGTTGGCGAGGCTGACAAGGCCGCCCATCGCTACGTTGAGCGCGAGTACGCTTATGATCTCTCTGGTGGTCGCCCTCTCGCCATCCGTAGATGGGACGGCAAAGCCGACCGCAACTGCCACCAGCCCCGCGATGCTGCCGGCCAATACTCCGGCTTCCGCGGCGCTGCGGGCGAGGCCAGTTCCTCTTCCCACGCGAAATCCCAGGATAGAGAAGAGCACGATGTTTGCAATCTGGTCCGCTGCGCTGACGTACTGGGCTGCCTCGCTATCCGCCCCGATGCCCCTCGCCGCGACGAGAGCCACTGTGTCGATGACGGAGATCACCAGTCCGACCGCTGCGGCTAGCATCATCCAGGACATGCCAACACCGCCGATACTCCCAACGCCGTCCCGCGTAGCCAGTGACCCAGTCATCGCTGGACCGCGGCTGGGCACACACGCCGCACCCCGCGGCACCGAGCCCCCAAGAACGACGGGCAGTAGCTGGGGGCTGGATCCGCGCGACGGCGCTCGCCCCTACTCCACGTTGATTCCAAGGTTCAAGTGAGACTCACGTGGTCAATTCCCGGGCCATCCGGACCCCGGCCAGGCTATGGTTTACCTGCGTTCCGCTTCGTCCCGCAGGCGATCAGCCGTCCTCTCCGCCTGGATTGTCGGCGAGTTGATTGCATTGCCGACAGCACCCTTGATCGTGCCCTTCGATTCCTTCACTGCGCCGACTACTTTTCGCGCGGTTTCGGTGGCCTTCTGCCGGGTTGCACCCTCAGTCTCAAGCGCATCGTCGCCGGCGAGCCTGCCCACGCTTTTCTTCAACGCGCCCTTCATCTCGTCCGATCGGCCGGTCATGATGGCCGTCACGTGTCGAATCGCTCACCCGGCGGCGCCGCTTCCAAGCGCGAAGCACATTTCGTGCCGTGGCGCTCTGGTTTGCGGGATGCGCCATTGGTCAATCGAGACCATCGGAGAGCGCCGGCCTGTCGGGCCAGCTGATGCGTCTTGACGGCGTTATGGCGGGGCCCGCATAATCCCGCGCCGGAGACCCGTCGTCGCGACACTGAGGTGGGCACTGGAGCTTCGAGAAGCGCTCGGGATCCTGCGCAGACGCTGGTGGGTGGTGATCCTGGTCGCTTGCAGCGCGGCTGCCGGGGCGTACCTCTACACCAGGCTGCAAGCGGCAGTGTTCCGTTCGTCAGTGCGGTTAGAAGTCAGCGCGCGCTTTGACAATGGGCAGCAGCTGGCTCTGGAGCGGCTCCTGCCGCAGCTCGCCGCCCGGGTGCGAACCACCGATGTAGCGCGCGAAGTGGATGGACGGCTGCAACTCGATCTTGGAACCGATGCGATCCTCGCCAGGTTGCGGGCGGAGTCATTCGCGCAGAATGGCCAGATCCTGATCGAAGCTGACGACGTGGACCCCGCGCGGGTTGAGGCGATTGTGTCTGCCACTGCCCGCGTCTTCGAGGAGCAGCACGCGGCGAGGAACCAGGGCATCCCCTATCAGGATCGCGCGCTTGTGACGATCCTCGATCGGCCCACGCCGGCGCGGCTAGTTTGGCCCCAGACCCGGACGCTCGTTAGCGTGGCGGTGCTGCTTGGCGCGATGGCGGGCGTTCTGCTAGCGCTGGGCTTGGAATACGCCGATGACACCCTCAAGAGTGCCGAGGACGTTGAGCGGACCTTAGCGCTGCACACGCTCGGATGGTTGCCCGCGGGCGCCGCGTTACTGCACACGTCAGCCGCCGAACCGGCGTCGGCTGCCAGGGAGGCGCGTGGTTGAGGCGCGGCGGCGAGCATGGCAACGGGAGTAACGGCCTGGTCGCTGCGCGCTCACCCCGCTCCCAAGAGGCCGAGTTGTACCGTATGTTGCGAACAAACATCCAGTTCGCAAGCCTGGATCTGCCACTCCGCACTCTTCTGGTGACGAGTGCCGCGCCGATCTAAGGCAAGTCTACGGTGCTGGCAAATCTCGCGACGACCTTTGCGGAAAGCGGCAAGCGCGTCACCGCGGTGGATTGTGACCTCCGCCGGCCCGGACTACACCGGCTGTTTGGCGTGGCGGAGGCGCCGGGCCTCACGACTATGATTCTCGACCCGAACGCCGAACTTCCACTGCAAGCAACCTCCGTGCCGAATCTGGAAGTACTCGCAAGCGGGCCGCTGCCGCCGAATCCGGCCGAAATTCTGGCCTCGGAGCCAATGGTCGGACTTATTTCTCAGTTGTCCGACGCGGCAGCACTCGCGGCCCGGGTGGACGGCGTGCTCCTTGTAGTCGACGCGGGTCGAACGCGGCGGGAGACTGCGCGCCAGGCCAAGGAGCAGTTGGCGCGGGTAGGTGCGCGGCTGCTTGGCGTTGTCTTGAACAACGTCAGTCGGGGGCGCGGCTTGTATGACTATGACAATAGCCGCTGAGCGGCGGACTGGAAGGCGCGCAGCATGAAGGGCGTTATCCTTGCAGGCGGGAGCGGCACACGCCTCCACCCCATGACCCGAATCACCAACAAGCATCTCCTGCCCGTCTACGACAAGCCGATGATCTACTACCCAATCGAGACGCTGGTCAACGCCGGAATCCGGGACATCATGGTCGTGACCGGTGGCAACCACGCGGGCGAGTTCCTGCGGCTCCTTGGCGATGGGGCCGAATTTGGCCTGAAGCACCTGAGCTACAGCTACCAGGAGAAGGCAGGCGGCATCGCGGAGGCGCTCGGCCTGGCCGAGCACTTCGTGGACGGTGACCGCTTCTTGGTGATGTTGGGCGACAACATCGTCGAACAATCGATCGCTCCGTACGTCGACAACTTCCGGGCGCAGCAGCGGGGCGGCCGGCTCCTCCTGAAGAACATGGACGATCCCGAGCACCTCCGTCACCTGGGTGTTCCGATCATCGAGAACGGCCGCCTTCGCTTCATCCGGGAGAAGCCGCAAACCCCACCTTCGCCCTACGCGGTCATCGGCGTGTATATGTACGATCCGTCCGTGTTCGAGATCGTCCGTGCCCTTCGACCCTCGGGACGCGGCGAGCTCGAGATCACCGACGTCAACAACGCCTACATCGACCGCGAGGAGATGGAGTTCGACGTCATTGACGGCTTCTGGGGCGACGCTGGCGAGTCGATCGACGTGTACTACGAAGTGATCGACTTTGTTCGGGCGCACGGAGTCAACAAGGCCCCGGCGATGGCGGGCCGGTGAAGCTACTCGTCACCGGCGGCGCAGGGTTCATCGGCAGTACGTTTGCGCGCTACATGCTGGCACGATACCCCGAATACCGCGTGACGGTGCTCGACAAGTTGACCTATGCCGGCAATACCGCCAACCTGCGTGACGTGTGGGATGATCAGCGGTTCGAGTTTGTCCAGGGCGACATCGCCGACGCGTCGCTCGCTGACCGGCTGGTAGCTGACGCAGACGTCCTGGTGAACTTCGCCGCGGAGACCCACGTCGACCGCTCGATCATGGACGCGGGGGCCTTCATCGAAACGGATGTCCGTGGAACCTGGGTTTTGCTGGAGGCAGCCCGGCGACACGGCCTTGGCCGCTTCGTCCAGGTGAGTACCGACGAAGTGTACGGCGAGGTTGAGACGGGCTCGTCGCGTGAGACTGACCCACTGGCGCCGCGCTCGCCGTACTCTGCGAGCAAGGCAGCCGGGGACCTGATGATCGGTGCATATCGAGCCACGTATGGCCTTCCAATCTGCATCACGCGAGGCTCAAACACGATCGGTCCGCATCAGTATCCAGAGAAGGTCGTTCCCGTGTTCGTGACGAACGCCCTGGACGACCTGCCGCTACCAGTCTACGGCGACGGCGGCGCCCTCCGCGACTACGTCTACGTCACCGATCATTGCAGTGGGATTGACACGGTCCTCCACCGAGGGCGGAAAGGGGAGATCTACAACATCGGCGGTGGCAACCAGGTCAACACGCTCCAGCTTGCGCGGGCGATTCTGGGCCGGCTCGGCAAGCCGGACAGCCTGATCCAGCTCGTGCCAGACCGGCCAGGTCATGACCGCCGTTACAGCCTTGACTGCGAGAAGCTGGCGGGGCTCGGTTGGCGCCCGGAGCACAGTTTTGAATCCGCGCTGGCGTCTACGGTCGACTGGTACCTGGAGAACGAGTGGTGGTGGCGCCCATTGAAGTCTGGCGAGTATTTCGACTACTACCACCGCAACTACGGCGCACGCGGTTAGCGGATGGCCGCAGCTTCGTCGAGCGGCACCTAGTCCCGTCCTCACGCGGTCGGGGTCATGGGAGCGCCAGAGCGTCCGTATCCACCGAGTGCGCGGTTGGTATACTGCCGCCGATTCTGCCCGTGGTGCGAGCTGGTCTGGCAATGTAAGCCGATCGGAGATTGCAAGTGCCCGTCATCGCGGTCGTCGGTGGCCAGTGGGGCGACGAGGGCAAGGGCAAGATCATCGATCTGCTCGCCGGCCGTGCCCACGTCGTGGTGCGCTCCCAGGGCGGCGACAACGCGGGCCACACCGTCGTCAACCCGCGCGGGACCTTCGCTCTGCACCTGGTCCCGGCCGGCATCTTCAATCCCGCCACTGATTGCCTGATCGGACCGGGGGTGGCCCTCAACCCCGAAGTGCTGCTTGCAGAGATCGATGCTCTCCGTGAGCGTGGGGTGGCTGCCGACAAGCTGGTGATTAGCCCCCGGGCACACCTGGTCATGCCGTACCACCTTGTCCTTGACCGGTTGGAGGAGGAAGCCCGTGGACCGCGGGCGATCGGCACCACCAGACGCGGGATCGGCCCGATGTACGTCGATAAGGTGCGCCGGATCGGTTTGGTCGTCGGCGATCTACAAGACCCAGTGCGCCTGCGAGAGCGGGTCAGCGCCGCGGTCGAGCGTCGTAACCTGCAGCTGGCTCGGGACTTCAACGCTGAGCCAATTGACCCACGGGAAACGGCTTCCCGCTACGACCAGTTTGCTGAGCGCATTCGGCCGCATATCGCCGATACCGAGCCGATCCTAGAGCGGGCGCTGCGCGACGGCCGCACGATCCTGTTAGAGGGAGCCCACGGCACCTTGCTGGACCTCGACCACGGCTCATACCCGTTCGTGACCACCTCGTCGTGCACCGTCGGCGGCCTCCTTAACGGTGCCGGCATCGGGCCGCGTCACTTGACCACGGCCTTGGGCGTGTTCAAGGCATACGCGACGCGGGTAGGCGCCGGGCCCATGCCGACGGAGTTAGACGATGAAGTCGGCGCGCATATCCGCGAGCGGGGGCAGGAGTACGGCACCAGGACCGGCCGTCCGCGGCGTTGCGGCTGGTTTGATGCCGTCGCGGCGCGGCACTCGGTGCTTGTCAATGGCTTTCATGCCCTGGCCGTGACGCGCCTCGACATCCTGGATGCGCTGGACGAGCTCAAGGTCTGTATTGCGTACGAGCTGCATGGCCAGAGGATTGACCACTTGCCGAGTCAGGCCGAGGAGGTCGAACGGTGTCGGCCGGTGTGGGAAGGGCTCAAAGGCTGGTCGTCGCCGACTGGGAATGTTCAGGATTGGAGGGAGCTGCCAACAGCCGCTCGGGACTACGTTCGATTCCTTGAAGACGCGGTGGGTGTTCGGGCGGGCTTGATCGGCGTGGGTCGCGAGCGCGAAAAGACGCTGTTCACCGGTGCGCTTCCGTGATTGAGCGTGCCGCTCGATCAGAGCGTGGCTTGACGAGCCTTCCGACTGAAACATCGGTGCCGTGATCGAGCGAACGGTGCTCAAGGAGCACCAGATGTTTCTGGTGAGTGACACGACCGGGGACATCGGCTCCCACAACATCGACGGCCAGGGGCTCTACTGGCGCGACACCCGCTTCCTCAGCCTCTATGAGCTGACCTTGGACGGCGGACGTCCCCAACTCCTATCGGCCACCGGCGAATACAGCTTCATGACCACGTTGCAGTTCGCGAACGCCGCGTTCCGTACGGCAGACGGCGTACCCGTGCCGGCGCGAAGCATCAGCATTCGTCGCAACCGCTTCCTCCGCGGCGCCCTGCACGAGCGGATTGGAGTGCTCAACTACAACCCATTCGCGGTGCGGCTACGAGTGAGTCTGGCATTCGGATCGGACTTCCGGGACATGTTCGACGTGCGCGGCTACATGCGTCGCTCGAAGCATGGCGCAATCGATCCGCCACGCTGGGATGCTACGTCGGTCTTGCTCGGGTACACCGGCCTCGATGGCATCCGCCGCGAGACCACCGTCGCTTTCGATCAGCAGCCTGACAACGTCGTGACGCACGTGCCATTAACTCCGCCCCCCCACGATCTGGTCACACTGCCAGGCATCAGTGGAGCGGGAGACCCTCGCGGGGAGATCCCGATCGTACCCCCGAGCGCCACGGTCGTTTTCGACCTGGACCTCGCACCTGGGCGGTACGTCGCGCTCACGTTCCGGGTTGTGCCGAGTATCGCGAACGTGCCGCTCGCTGGACCCGCGGAGCCATCGCTGGACGCCGAGTTCCTGATGATCCGTGCATCCTATGAGCGCTGGGAAGCCAGCTGCACGAAGATTGCGACCGACCATGAGATCTTTAATGCCGTCCTGTCGCGCTCGCTCTACGACCTTAGACTGCTCAGCGACCAGGTGGCGGGCGGCTACCTGCCATCGGCCGGCATCCCGTGGTTCAGCGTACCGTTCGGGCGGGACAGCCTGATCACCGCCCTCCAAACCCTGAGCCTGCAGCCTGACATCGCCTGTGCAACGCTTCGCTTCCTGGCCGAACACCAGGGTACCGAGGTCAACGATTGGCGCGACGAGCAGCCAGGCCGGATCCTCCACGAGATCCGGATGGGCGAGTTAGCGACACTCGGCCAGGTGCCGCACACGCCCTACTATGGCAGCGTCGATGCGACTCCGCTTTTTCTGATCGCACTTGGCGAGTACCTGCGTTGGACCGGGGATTGGGACTTGGGTCGCCAGTTGCGGCCCAACGCGGTGGCCGCGCTGCGCTGGATCGACGAGTACGGTGATGTGGATGGCGACGGCTACGTCGAGTACCTCTGCCGGTCGGAGAACGGCATCAGGAATCAGGGTTGGAAAGACTCGGGTGATGCGATCCGTCATCGCGACGGGCGCGCCGCCGAGGGGCCGATCGCGCTGGCGGAGATCCAGGGCTACGTGTATGCCGCTAAGGTGGCCATGGCAGGCTACTTCGCCGCGCTGGGCGAGTCCGCGTCGGCGGAGTCGCTGCTCGGTCAGGCGGCGGAGCTACGCCGCCGCTTCAACGATGAATGGTGGATAGAGCGCGAGGACTGTTTCGCGTTGGCGCTCGACCGAGACAAGGAACCGCTCGTTTCGGTCAGCTCGAACCCGGGGCATTGCCTGTGGTCCGGGCTGGTCGACGAACATCACGCCGGACGACTGGCGGACCGCCTGGTGAGTGACGATCTGCTCTGCGGCTGGGGAATTCGCACGCTTAGCGCCGCCGAGCCAACGTTCAATCCGATGAGCTATCACAACGGCTCGGTATGGCCACACGACAATTCGCTTATCGTCGCGGGCCTGGCGCGGTATGGGATGGACGCACGGGCGGCCCGGGTTGCCGATGAAGTCTTCGACGCAGCGGTGCGCTTTCCATCGCACCGGCTGCCGGAGCTGTACTGCGGCTTCGCGCGAGATTGGCGCTACTTTTCCATGCCGGCACAATATCCGGTTTCGTGCAGCCCGCAGGCGTGGGCGGCAGGATCAGTATTCCTTATCGTCCAAGCGCTGCTCGGGCTGGAGGCGGACGCCACGGCGGATCGCCTTGTCGTGCGCCCGACGTTGCTTGACCGCTTCGGCCGGTTGTCGGTGAAGAATCTCCGCGTTGGCCAGCACCGTGTCAGCTTTGACGTGCGTCGTGAGAACGGACGCGCGGTGGTGGACGTGCCCGACGGCGCACCTCTCGAGGTAGTGGTCGGGGCCCGAGGATTGCTGCGAGCGGGCTCATAGTAGACCGCCGGCGGCGGCTTGGAAGTCAGGCTGGTCGAGGCTGTCGGCGCCCGAGGGTCGCCACCTCATCCGCCAGGCGTGCTGCGGCATCTCTCGGCATGATCTCCGAGATCGCGGCAGCAAGCGCGTGGCGCCGATCCTCCCGGGTGAGTAGGTCGCGGACCACCGCCACCAGGCAAGTCGGGGTGAGACCGTATTCGTGGCAGACGATCGCGCCGTTCTGGATTGAAGCCGAGCGCGGCGACCTCTCGAGCGTTGCCCCGGAGGACGCGCGATCGTACCGGATTGCCGCGCAGCCGAGTCCGGCAGGCCGGAGAGTGGCCGAGCGTCTCCGGCATGCTGACAGTGATTCGGTGGGCGAGCGGGACGAGGAGACGATTGGCGAGCCCCGGGACGACGTCCTGCTGATGGATGAGGATCGGCACGCCGGTCCACCTCGCGGCGGCAAGTGGCGCAACGCTGGCGAACCCACCAGCGCCGAACCCGATGTCGGGGCGGAATCGGCGGACATACCGGAGCGATTCGACAAAACCGGAAGCTACCCGCCACACGTCGGTCAAGTTGCGGGTGCTCCAGTATCGGCGGAGCTTGCCAGCTGAGACTCCGACGTACGGGATTCCCTCGTCCGCGACGAGGCGCACCTCCGGACCGTCCCGCGTACCGACGTACAGGAACACCATGTTGGGCTCGCGTCGACGAAGCTCGTCAGCAACCGCGAGGAGCGGAGTCGCCGAGCCGCCGGAGCCTCCTCCGGCGAGCAATACGCGCACGTAGTCTCTCCCGGGCCGAGTATACCGCCGATTGGCGGCCGTGGTCCGGTGGGCGCCGGCAGGTCTTTCCTGCTGAGCGTGCCGCGGCACCAGGGCCCGTCTCGGCACCTGTGCGCCGGGGCGCCCATTGGCGATGGTCGCAGTGCGCGGGGAGGCGGCGGTCGGGGGCGGCCGCGCGGACGGCCGTGGGATAGTGGGCGCGAACAAGGGTGGCGCGGCAGCGGATGCCGTGCACGGCGGCGCGCGCCTCGGGATCGCTGGCCACGGCGCCCGGCGACGAACGCAGGGACGCCAGTAGCAGGTTGGGTCGAGATGGTCGAATACCCCTGCCGCGTTGTCTGATGCAGCCACGCACAAACTGCGTCTCTGTGCCCGAAAGCGCTTTCCCCGCCCCGCTATCCCGAGGGTGAGGTCAACGAGGTGCTGGGCCGGTCCCAGGATGCACTTCGATCAGAGTAGGAGCGAGGAAATCGACGAGATCTCGAGGCGCGTGCGCGATCGGGTTGCTGGGCCAGAGCCGCAATCGACTCGCGGCCGGCACGGCCTGCCCAAGCGGCGGCGCGTCGTTGACCCAGAGGCCGCACATGGCGGCTACCTCCGGCTCGTCACGGGGGTCGCCGGGACAACGAAGGTCCAGGATGGCGCTGCATCGCCCGGCGGCCTGGTCCATCGCTGGATGGGTCTCAGCTCCTGAGAGAGGACCGCGGGGTGTCGCCGCGGTGCCAGCCTGTCAAGGACCTGCCGCTCTAAGCCATCGGGGTGGCCAGCAGCATTTTGAGGTGCAGGGGTAGGATCGAGGTCCGTCAGCGTCCGAGGACGAGACGCGGCGGGACGATGGGGCGACGGTCCCGCTGGTCGGCGGGGCGTAGTCCAGCGCCGAGACGCTGATGATCGGCACGGTTGAGCCGGCTGTGGGCGGGGGGGATGCTCCAGAGCCGAGGGGAATCGATCCGACGTACTTCTCGTGGATGACGGACCGCGAGACATGCCGGCGGCTGGCGCTGGTCGAGACCCACCGCCGCGGGACCGAGACGGCCGGGACGGTGGTGGGCGTGCTGGACGGCGCCCGGCGGCTGCAAGGCTTCCTCGACTTCCATCGGTCGGATGCCGTGCGTGTGCTGGACTTCGGCCACGCGGTCGAGTACCTGAGCGCCGCGGCCCAGGAGCGGTTCAGGGCCCGCATGGCCGCGACGAGAGAGTGGATGGCGGGGCACCGCCATGGGCTGCAACAGCGGGCGCCCGAGGAGAGCCTGGCGGCGCTGCGCCTCCTGCCGCCGGGATCCGCGCATGACACGGCGCTCGGCTACCTGGAGGCACGGCTCGAGCAGCTTCGCTACCCGAACTTCCGCCCGGCCGCCTAGCCGATCGGCGGTGGGGCGGTTGAGAGCACAGCAAGGTGGTAGTCGAGGTCCGCCTCGAGGGCAGCCGCATGCACGGGGCGCCCACCCACGTCAATCCGCTGCCCGCCCTGCGGACCATCGCCTGTGCGGATCGGTGGCACGAGGCCTGGCCCCAGATCGCCGCGCGCCTCCGTGCGTACACACGCGAGCGTCCAGCCTCACCCCCAAGGCCGCTTTCGAGACCAACGCCAGCCCCGTCGTCGCAGTGCCAAGGCCTGCCCGGGCCCCTCCGCCCGCCCCATCACCCACCCCTGCCCCGGCCCACACGCCGACAATCAACGCCACCCCGTCGTCGCACTGCCAAGGTGGAGATGACCCGTTTCCTTGATCAGGCGGTAGTGGAGGCGCGGTTGAGAGAGAGCGCCAGCAAGAAGACCTCGGTAGTCGAGGTCCGCCTCAAGTGCAGCCGCATGCACTGGGCGCCCACCCACGTCAATCCGCTGCTCGCCCTGCGGACCATCGCGTGTGCGGATCGGTGGCACGAGGCAGGCCCGCCGACAGCCCCAGATCGCCGCGCGCCTCCGCGCGCCGAACACAGCTCGCGCGAGCGTCCAGCCTCACGCCCTAAGGCCGCTTTCGAGACCAACGCCACCCCCGTCGTCGCACTGCCAGTCGGTGGAGATGACCCGTTTCGGTGGAGAGTCTGATCAGGCGGCGACCGCCTGGAGATGGTAGCGCGCTTCGAACTCGGCTGGAGAGAGATAGCCGAGGGTGGAATGTCGACGATGACGATTGTAGAAGACCTCGATGTACTCGAAGATGGCCGTCCTGGCCTGCTGTGCCCGCGGGTCGCCCAGGTCTGGCGATGGAGCAGCTTGGTCTTGAGAGTGGCGAAGAAGCTCTCAGCGACGGCATTGTCCCAGCACGTCGCGGTCCCAGGCCCGCGGCCGACGCTCTGCTGGTCTTGAGGGTGGCGAAGGAGGCGGTGCTCGGCCAGCCGGCCGGGCGTAGGCCCCGGCCAGGTACTGGGTGCCGCGGTCGGAATGGTGGATCAGGCCGGCAGCAGGACGGCGTCCGGCCAGCGCCATGGTGAGGGCGTCCAGCGCCAGCTCGGTGCGCAGGTGATCGGCCAGCGCCCAGCCGACCACCCGGCGGGAGCCGGGCGTCGAGGATGGCCGCCAGGTACAGCCAGCCCTGGTCGGTCCGAACATCGGTGATGTCCGCGACCAGGCCGGGTCCACGTCGCTCGAACGAAAGCGCCGCTGCACCAGGTCAGCGGCTTGGGTCGTCGGGTCGGAGATCGTCGTGCGGCGGACCCCCCGCGGCCGACAGCCGACCAGCCCGGCCCTCTCGCATCAACCGCGCAACCCGCTTGCGCGCGGCAGCCGTCCCCTGAACCCGCGGCTCGGCGTGGACGCGTGGTGCCCTGTAGATGCCGCGGCTGCGCCCGTGCACCGCCCGGATCCGGGCGGTCAGCGCCGCGTTGGCCACCGCGCGTGCCGACGGCTGCCGCGTGCTCCAGGCATAAAATCCGCTCGGCGAGACCCCGAGCACGCGACACAGCCGACGACCGGATGCGGGCCTGCTCCACCGCGATGAACCGAACCGGGCTCATCGGGTCGTCTCCTTGGCGAAGAAGGCCGCCGCTTTTACCAGGATCTCCCGCTCCTGCCGCGGCACCAGGTTCTCCCGACGTAGCCGCGCCAGTTCCTCCCGCTCCGCCGTCGTCAACCCCCGACCGCTGCGGCATCCACCTCCGCCTGCTGGACCCAGCGGCGGACCGCCGTCTCGGTCAGGTCCAGGTCCCCGGCAGACTTGCCCGAGGCTCTTGCCCGACGACCGGGATCAGCGCGACCGTCTCCCCTTGAACTCCGCCGTGAACATCCGTCTCGCTCGTTGCGCCATGTGGACTCCTGCGAGGGTCATGCTGCCCTCCTCATTGTCGGTGTCCACCAAATCGGGTCAAGTCCAAGGCCTGCAGCCCCTCCGCCCGCCCCATCACCCACCCCTGCCCCGGCCCACACGCCGACAATCGTCGACCGCCGCCCACCGCCACTCACCCCTGGAAGCGCCGCTTCCTCCCGCTTCACACCGCACTCCGCACTAGACTGACGGGCACTCGCGTACTACATTCATGTTGACATGCGCGAGGGGCGCGCGTAGACTGCTTCGCGCGACCCGAATACGATGCGGAATTCAGAATGTTGGCGCTTGCGACGACACGAGTGCCGTGTAGGCGGCCACGGGTGTCCTGGCCTGGTGACCAAGGCTCAAGAGCGGGCCGGGGGAACGATGATCGGACGGCAGGTGACACGGCGGTCGGTCGGTGCCGCACTGACGCTCGCGGTGGCTCTGGCCAGTTGCACCGCCCCGGGTGGTCAACCGCCGGCAAAGCCGTCCGGCAAGGAGTTCACGCCGGCCTCGATCCCGATTACCGTGGCGCAGGTCACCCAGGGGACGATTGCCGCCACATTGGTGTATTCAGGGAACGTTCAATCCCGGGCGCAGGTCAACGTCCTGCCCCGAGTTACAGGGCGCGTTGAGCGCTTGTTTGTCGACATTGGCGACGAGGTTCAGCAGGGCCAGGTCATCGCTGAACTGGACCGTGCCTCACTTGACGTCCAGATCCAGCAGCAGGAAGCGGCCGTGAGTGTGGCGCAGGCGAGGCTTGCCCAGGTGCAAGCAGGCGCAAGGGCCGAGGATCTTGAAGCCGCGGCTGCCGCCGTGCGCTCGGCCCAGGCGCGACTCGACCAGGCCCGTTCGGGCGCTCGTGGCGAGGAGATATCCGCGGCGCGCGCCCAAGTGGGACAGGCTCAGACGCGTCTGGACGCACTCATCGCCGGCCCGAAGGCCGAGGATCTTGCCGGCCTCGACGCGGGCGTGGACCAAGTGCGCGCCCAGCAGGAGCAGATCCGCGCTCAACTCGCCTCGTCCAACGCGGCAATGACGGAGGCTCGTTTCCGGCTTGAGCAGGCGAAAGCAGGACTAGGCGGCCCGAATACGCGGGCAGAGGACATCGCCGCGGCCCAGGCCGGATTGAACGCTAGCCGAAGTCGGCTCGATCAGCTTCGGGCGGGTCCACGCCCGGAGGATCTCCGAGCCGCCGAGCTGGCGATTGACCGCGCTCGCTCCAACCTGATCGCCGCGGAGGAAGCGCTCGAAAATTGCGGGCGGACGGTGACCGAGACGCGCAGCCGCCAGCGGACCGCACAGGGAACGACGGAGAGCACGTCGCGTTCGCGCCAGTCGTGCAGCGAAGCGCAGCGTGATCAGCTCACGGCCCAACGGAACTCGGCGCGGATTGCCGTTCGGGAGGCCGAGAACACCCTGGAGCGCACGCGAAACGGCGCGACACCCTTCGAGATCAACCAGGCTGAGGAGGCGGTCCGGCAGTCCGAGGCGACGTTGCAGCGGACTCGCTTCGGCGGAACGACGGATCTGGCGACGCTGGAGCTGCGTTATGGCCAGGCACAGACGGACGTCGCGCGGCTGGAGGCTCAGATCGAGCAGACCCAGGCCTCGCTAGATGCTGCGCAGGTGCGTGTGGACGCTTCTCGCAATCCGAGCGAGTTTGACATTCGCAACGCTCAGGAAGTGGTCAATCAGGCGGCGGCCAACCTGGCTCGGCTGGTGAACCCGAACCAGTTCGACGTTCGCACCGCTCAGGCGGCCGTCGAACAGGCTCAGGCGCAGCTCGCAGCGCGGCAGCGGCCGACGACGGAGGAGATCCAGATTGCCGCCGCCCAGCTTGACCAGGCGGCAGCACAGCTCGAAGCCGCTAGGGTGAACCAGGCTGAGACGACGATCCGTTCGCCGTTCAATGCCATCGTCTCTCAGCGGCTCGTAAGCGCCGGCGCGACGGTAGGTGCCCAGACGCCGATCGTCAGTCTCGTCTCGAGGGAAACCGAAATCCTCCTGCAGGTCGAGGAGGCGCGGATCGGCCAGGTCGAGCGAGAACAGGCCGCCCAGATCGCCGTCGCGGCGTATCCCGGCGAGCTCTTTCCCGGCACCGTTGCCAGCGTCGCCCCGACGGCCGACCCCCGGAGCCGGACGTTCTCCGTGCGCGTGTTCCCGGATGATCCCCCGGGACGGCTGCGTGACGGGATGTTCGCGCAGGTTTCACTCCAGACCGCGGCCCGCCAAGGACTGCTCGTGCCAGTCCAGGCCGTTGTCAATCGCTCGGGGCGCAACATCGTCTTCGCGGTGACGCCAGACAGCCGAGTCCAGGCGCGCGACGTCACCACCGGAATCAACGACGGGCGACAGATCGAAATCGTGCAGGGGGTAAACCTGAACGAAGAAGTCGCCGTCTCCGCGCTCGACGTCCTTTCGGATGGGACTCCGGTGGTCGTGCAACGCCAGGGCTAGCGCCCGTAGACACGGCGGCAAGGGAACGATGCTGACAGTGATCCGCGCAGGGCGCCTGATTGATGGCGTGGCCAATACGCCAGCCGATGACGCCACGGTGGTCGTCGAAAACGGGTTGATCCGCGAGGTTGCCGTGGACGGTCGCGGAGTGGCGCTCACTGGCGACGCTGATGAGGTCGATGCCAGCGGGTACACGCTCCTGCCGGGGCTGATCGACTGTCATGTTCACCTGGTCTTCAGCGCGGCCGAGACTGCCCTCCAGGACATCCTTGGCGAGGATGATCAGCGCCTGCTGGTGCGCGCGGTTCACAACGCGCAGATCGCGCTTCGGGCCGGCGTGACGACGGTTCGAGATTGTGGGGGTCGCGGGGCCGTGACGCTCGCGCTGCGCGACGGCATCGCCGCGGGGATCGTGCCAGGACCGAGGATCCTGGCTGCGGGGCCCGCTATCACAATCACCGGCGGTCACTGCTACTTCCTGAATGGTGAAGCCGACACGGCTGAGGATCTTCGGCGGATGGCTCGTGGACTCGCTAAGCAAGGCGTCGATTTCTTCAAGGTGATGTCGACTGGCGGACGGATGACGCCCGGCACGAATGTCACCGCGGCACAGTACAGCGCCGAAGAGCTAGGTGCCCTCACCACCGAGGCAGGTCGGCTGTCTCGGACCGTTGCCGCCCACGGGCATGGCGCGGCGGGCATCCGCAACGCCGTTGCCGCTCGAGTGACGACAGTCGAGCACTGCACCTGGGTGTCCGAGGACGACAGTGGCGAGGTCGCTTACGAGCCCCACGTTGCGGCTCAAATGGCCCGGCAGGGTACGTTTTTCACGCCTACCCTGTCGACGCGCGCGGCCGTTGAAATGTTGCCGGAGGATGAGCTCACACCGTCCCGGAAGGAGACGCGCCGGATGGCGCCGGCCGTTGCCGAGGCGCACCGGGCGATGCTCGAAGCGGGAGTCGAACCCATTACCGGCACCGACGCAGGTGTCGCGAACGTCCCGATGGACAGCATTCCAGTGGAAATTGAAGCCTTACACCGTCTCGGCGTCGAGCCAATCGCTGCCTTACGCGCGGCGACCCAGACGGCAGCTCGGGCGTGCAACCGAGCGGATGAAATCGGCACCATTGAGCCCGGCAAGCGCGCCGACTTGCTCGTCCTAGACGGCGACCCAACACGTGACCTGGCCGCAGTGCGGAGGGTCCGCTGGGTGTTCCGTGAAGGACGGCTCGAGGTCGAGGATGGTCGGCTGGCTCGCTCGTGACCTCGGAGAGTTCCTGTGAAGGGCGCGCGCAAGCTCGATCGACTGCTCTTCAATCCGGGCGCTGATGATCCGCTACAGCGGCGTCTTGGATGGGTCCTGATCGGGCTGCTTCTGCTGGGAGCGTGGTTCATCTTCTGGCCCTTTATCCCGCCGCTCGTGGCTCGGATCATCGAGGCCGCCATCAACGTCCTGACCGCCGTCTGGTCAGCCCTGGCCGCCATTCCGTGGCGCGATTGGCCGCGAGAAACGTGAGGCCCGTCGGGCGTCGACCGAGCAGCTTCGCAACCTTCTGGGCGCTGCTATTCCCGGCTCGCTGCTTGGGCTGCGGACGACGGGGCATGTCGGTTTGCGGGTCGTGCGAAGAGCTGATCCCGTGGATCGGCCGGGAGTGCTGCCCGCGCTGTGCGCGCGTCAGCCAGCTTGGGCGCCTGTGTGGTCGCTGCCGAAACAATCCGGGCGCACTCGACGGCCTACGTGCCGCGTGCACGCTGGAAGGTCTCGTGCGCCGAGCCCTTCATGACCTCAAGTACCGCCAAGCCAGGTTCCTGGCCGAGCTCGCGGCCGGGCTGTTGGTCCAAACCCTAGTGGCGCGGCCATTGCGGGTGGAGCTCCTGATCCCGGTCCCGCTGTCCGCAGCTCGTCGGCGCGAGCGTGGCTACAACCAGTCCGAACTGATCGCCCGCCACCTGTCGGAGCAGCTTGGAGTCCCCTTGCTCGCCGACGCCCTTGAACGCCTGCGTGACACCCCGCCCCAGGTCGGCCGTTCCGCCGCCGAGCGTCGCGCCAACGTGAGTGGCGCATTCGCCGTCCGCCGCGCGGGTGAGATCAACGGCAAGCGAGTCGCCCTGATTGACGACGTGGCCACCACCGGGTCCACGCTGGCAGCATGCGCTGAACCGCTTAAGGCGGCCGGCGTGTCCCGCGCCTTCGGACTGGTCGTCGCGCACGAGCGTTGAGTTCGCCCGAAGCAAGCGGTAGTCCGGCGGGGTTTCGCTCACGGTCGAACGTCAGGTGATCTGAGCGGGGTCAGCGAGGTCAGCCCAGTCGGCACAGCGGCGCATCGTCCGTGTGTCTGCAGGAAAGTAGTAGACCAGGCGGAAGCGAGCATCTCCCACGAACGTCTCGGTCGAGAGCCGGAACTGGAGGGCGCCTGACCCTGGAACCAGAAGCCGCACAGGCACGAGCGCACGCGCCGCGCTGGCCGGGGGCGGCTCGTTCTGCACTGTCGCCCACGCCGTTCGGAATCTCGGCAGGTCCTTCATGAGTTCGGCCAGCAACACCGCGTCCCATGGCTCAGTGTGGAATTGCTGCATTTCGTAGCGCAGGGCGCGAATGAGGGCGGGTAAGAAGACGTCAGGCTCTGCGATGAGCCGCGCGAGGGGCGATGTAGGATCGAACCATGGCGCCAACATCGACCGCCCCGCAAGGCATCGGAGCAGCGGGTCATTGGGCGCGACCCCGAGCAGGCGCGGGAAGTAGTCGTTCCAGGCCAGAAGGCGATGTGTGCAGTCCAGCACGTAGGCCGGGAACGCGACATCGTGCAGCTCGCGCCGGCATACACGGCGTGCCCAGGCAATCTCTTCCTCTGAGGGCGGCGGGGTCGCCACGGTATACCCGAACAGTTCCAGCGCCTCCCGTCTCTCGCTGTAGTCCGCGCCGAGGGCGGCCAGGATGCGTTCGACGGTCGCGCGCGCGGGCTGGGCGACCCGGCCCGACTCGACCCTCTGCAGGTAACCGCTTCCTAACTCGGCCTCTATCTCGACCCACAGTTGTGTCCTGGCGGCCGGCTGGCGCAGTGACCGCAATTTTGCCCCGCCCGACCGGTCTAATCCACCCTCTCCCATCCGTCCCATACGCCGACGCAATTCGACTTCGATGACGATGACGCCGGGCCCCGTAACCCATAGGATAGTAGGTGTCCGGCACGAAGCGCAGCAGCCCGCGGGGCCGCGAATGATTCCGGCCGCGGAACGGCGAACAGGAGGCGGGCAGGCTCGGCAATGCGCGAATCTCAGGGCGACTCCGCCGAGCCCGGAGCGTGGGGCGACCGTGCTCTGCTAGTCCGATTCAGACGCGGATTCCTTGCAATGCTGCCCCTCTGGGCAGGCGCGATCCCTGCCGGCATCGCCTACGGCCTGGCTGCCCATGCAGCGGGCCTGAGCGGCCGCGAGACGCAGCTCATGAGCCTGATCGTCTTCTCGGCCGCGGCGCAGTTGAGCACGGTCTCGTTGATCGGCGCCAGCGCTCCGCAAGGATCATCATCGCGACCGCCATGGCGCTCAATGCACAGGTGCTGCTTCGGGCTCGCGGTTGGCAGGCAGATCAGGATGGGCTGGTGCGAACGTCTCCTGGCGGCCTGGTTCCTTACGGACGGCGCATACGGCGTCGCGGTAGCCGCCGGGCTGACGCTGCCAGGCCTGCTGGGTGCAGGGGTCAGCATGTACGTGGCCTGGAACGTAGGGACGGCTCTGGAACTGCCACCGGCCAGTCAACTCGATCTCCCGCACCTCGGTGTGGATCTCGTGGCGCTGCTCACGTTCCTGGCCGTGCTGGTCCCGCTGGTGCGTACACGTCCTGCTCAGTGGTCGCGCTGGTGGCCGGGATAGCGACGCTGCGCCGACGCGGCTTGCACCGAGGCGCCGCGGTTCTTGGTGCCAGCGTGTTCGGGTAGCGCCGCGGCTCTGGTGGACGGCACGACGAGGCGTTCGCCACCAGCCAGGGATTGGATTGCCGAGGCCGATGGTTGAGCGCCGTGTGGCTGATTCTCTGCTTAGGCGCCGGGGTGTACGCGCTGCGCCTGGGCGGTCTGGTCCTCCGGGATGTGGCGTTGCCGGGCGGCCTGGGAGCGGGCGTTGGGCTTCGTCCTGCTTGCTTTGCTGACCTCGCTGATCGTCTCAGATCTGGCTGATCGGGCTGACGGCGGCGCGGCCTGAATCGCTGCTTCGATCGGCGCTGGGCTTGTCGCGCGCCGAACAAGACGGATGTGGGCGTGCATTCTGAGCGGATGGCGCTGTACTGGCTACTCGCGCCTCGCTTGAGCCGCCCGCCGATGCCTGGGGGACCCTGCCCGATCTGGACGGAGGCTCCGATGATCAGTCGCGAAGACCGAGACGTGATGATTCGCCACGATCGGCGGCCCAGCGATCTGGGCCGCTGATCGAACTGCATGGAGTCCTCTACGCGGTGGAGTGTTTTGACCACACGTTCGAGGCGTACGTGGCGGGGACCGTCGCCGAGTACGGTCGGGCGGCGCAGCCATACCGGGACCGCCTCTGGCTCGCCGAGGTGCAGGGTGGACTCCGTGGGAGCCATCGCGATCGTGGGGCGAGAGGACGACGTCGCGCAGCTTCGGTGGTTTCTCGTTGCCCCTGAGGCGCGCGGGCGCGGTCTGGGCGGGCGTCTCTGCAGGATGCAATAGCGTTCTGCCGCGAGCGCGGCTACCGCTCGGTATTTCTGGACAGTACACCCGTTCACGACTGCCGCGCACTTGTACGCGACGGCCTGTTTCAAGACCGAGGAGAAAGCGGCGTCGGAGCTCTGGGCGCTACTCCTGGTCGAGGAGTGCTACAGCCTTGCACTATAAGACCGACTTGTGCTCAGCGCTGGTCTGCAAGCAATCGCCCTGCCAGCTACGGAAGTCCAAGATCGCGGCGCCGCGATAGCGCGTAGGGCCTCGAGAAGTATGTCGTCCTGCTCGGGCCGGCCAACGGATATGCGGATCGAGTTCCGGAGGCGCGGGGAATTGTAATGGCGGCGGATAGAGGATGCCGCGGTCCACCAGACCGTCGCGCACCGCGCGGGCATCGAGTCCTACGACATCGCACAAGATGAAGTTGATCGTGACGGATACGGTCGCAACATGGGAATGCTGGCCAGTTCGACGAATAAGCGGTCGCGCTCTCCGACCACGCGGCGCACGCTCGCCATCAGATACGTCCCGGTCCAGCGAGCGACTCGCGGACCGCGACTAGAGCGGCAACGTTCGTGTTGAACGGAGGCTTCAGCTTCCAGAGGTGTTCGGCCACGCCGAGCGGAAGAACGGCGTAGCCAGCCCGGAGGCCGGCCAGGCCGGCCCACTTGCTGAAGGTTCGCAGCACGACGAGATTCGGGTAGTTCGCGACGTCGGTCATCATCGACTCGAAGCCCTGACCATCAGCAGCGGCGAACTCGGCGTACGCCTCGTCCAGGACCACGAGGTGACCAGTTTCGAGCAGTCGGCGGATGTCGGAGGTCGGCTGAACGTTGCCCGTGGGATTGTTCGGCGACGTCAGCAGGACAAGCTTCGTGCGCGGTGTCAGGGAAGCCAACGTCTCCTCGATCGATATGTTGAAGCGTCCATCTCGCTGGACCTCCACAACGCGCGCGTTCTGGGTATGAGCGTTGAACGCGTACATGCCGAAAGACGGCGGGAAGTCGACAACCTCGTCACCTGGGTCCAGGTACGCGCGCATCAGGAGGTCGATCAGCTCATCCGCGCCGTTGCCGAGCATCAGGTGCTCGGGGGGAAGCCCGACGTACTCCGACAAAGCCTCACGGGCCAGCCTCTGCGACATGTCTGGGTAGACGTGATAGGTGCCGTACTGGCTGAGCGCCTCGGAGACCAGCGGCGATGGTCCGAATGGATTTTCATTCGCGTCAAGTTTGATGATGCTCTCCGTCGGGCGGCCCAGCCGACGTGCGAGCTGTCCAGGGTCCTCCGGGCCCGAGTACGCGGAAAGTCCGGCCACGTTGGCGCGAACCGCTGATCGGGTGATTTCAGGCCGAGTGCTCATCCGGGCTGCTCGCCGTCCAGATCGCGCAGGCGCAGCTCGATCGACTCGGCGTGTGCGTGGAGCCCTTCGGAGCGAGCGACGGCCATCGCAGGCGGTCCAAGTCGGCGGAGCTCGGCAGGACCGAAGGCAAACACTGAGGTGATCTTGACGAAATCGTCCAGGTTCAGCGGCGAGCTGAAGCGAGCCGTGCCACCCGTGGGCATGATGTGGCTCGGGCCGGCCGTGTAGTCGCCGATGCTTTCCGCCGACAAGTCGCCGACGAACACCCCGCCGGCGTTCTTGACCAGGCCGAGCTTCGTCCAGGCGTCGCGTACGCAGAGGCAGAGGTGCTCGGGCGCGTAAGCATTCGCCAGCTCGATCCCGTCCTCGACACTTGGGACGAGCACGACCGCCCCTCGCGCCGCCATCGACTGGCGGATGACGTCTGCGCGCGGCGCGGAGTCGAGCATGGCGGCGGCCGCGCGCAAGGTGGCCTCGATCTGGTCGCCGGACGTGCAGAGCAGGATGGGTTGCGCTAGCGGGTCGTGCTCGGCCTGGGCGATCAGGTCCGCGGCAAGGTAGCGGGGGTTGGCAGTCTCGTCGGCGACCAGGATGCACTCGGTCGGTCCGGCCAGGCCCTCGATTGAGACCTGGCCGAAGACCATCCGCTTGGCGAGGGCGACGAACAGATTGCCTGGACCGAGGATTTTGTCGACGCGTGGAATGGTGTTGGTGCCATAGGCCAGCGCCCCGATCGCCTGGGCGCCGCCGATCCGGTACACCGCATCAACGCCGGCGATGTGGGCCGCCGCCAGCAGCGCCGGTGCAACCTCGCCGTCCGGCCCGGACGGCGAAGCCAGGACCACGTCGCGAACACCGGCGACTCGGGCAGGCACGGCGGCCATCAGGACCGAGCTCGGGTAAGGGACTCGGCCCCCGGGTGCGTAGATGCCGACGCGCTCCAGCGGGCGCAGGATCTGCCCGACCGCGCCGTCACCGTCGAAGTCGATCCAGGAGTTCCGGCGAGCGCGCTCGTGGAACGCACGGACGCGGGCCGCGGCGACCTCGAGGCCGGAGTAGGTAGCCGGATCGAGAGTCCGAACGGCGTGCGCAATCGCGGCGTCCGGCACTCTGCTCTCGGCCACGTCGTGGCCGTCGATTGCACGAGTGTAGCGGTGGACCGCGTCGTCCCCGTTCGCGCGCACGTCGGCCAGGATTCGCTCCACGACCTGGGCGGCCGTCAAAGCTTCGCCGAACACCTCGCGGATCTTGATCCCGATTTCGGCCGGCAACGCCATCTCTTCGAGGGACCGTCGGGCAAGCAGGACCCGACGTGCGTCTTCGGTGCTGTCAAAGCGCGCAATGTCTAGCGATCGCACCGCCGGCTCCGGGCTCACTCGTCCTCCGCCCGAACGTTCAGGTGGCGCCGCAAGGCTTCGAAGCTCCACGATTTTTGTTCGAACATGTACCGCAACGGGGTCGCGCTGACCTCACCAGCGCCGGCTCGGCGCAAAGCGTCGACCGCCTTGAGTAGCAGTGTACTCCTGACGATCACAGTTGCCGCGAACCACCCTTCCTCGTCGCCGATCTTCGGGTACACCTGCGAGATCGTCGGTCCGCGCAGGCCGGCCACGTCGGCTCGGCTGGTCACCCGCCGTGCGACTTCAGCGGCCGAGTCCCCTCTCATGTTGCCCGTGAGTGAAAGGTACTCGCGGGAACGCATTTCAGCTTCGACCAGCTCGAGCAGGTGGCGCGTGATTTCCAGCTTGTCTGCGCAGCGTGCCAGGGCTGCGCGGTTGCCGATGAGGCACGCCTGAGAATCGAGAATGGTGCCGCCCGCGATCCGCTTCAGGCGGTTTTCCCGAAGCGTCACGCCGCTACTCACCAGGTCGCAGATGACGTCCGCGGCGTTCAGCGCGGGTGCAGCCTCGAGTGCCCCGCTCGATTCTACCAGGGTGAAGTAGTTGATGCCGTGATCGAACAGGAACTGACGGGTGAGGTTCGGGTACTTGGTCGCGACGCGCAGGTCGCGGCCATGGCTGCGCAGCTCGGCCGAGATCTCGGCGATGTCGATCACGCCAGTCACGTCGATCCAGCCCTCGGGGACGGCCAGGACCAGCGCGCAGGCGCCGTAGCCAAGCGCCGGCAGGAGCATGATGGTCCCGTCCTCCTCGCGGCGGTGTTCGCGGACGATGTCGTAGCCAGTGATGCCGAGGTCAACGCTGCCCTCGTCGACCTTCGAGAAGATGTCGTTTGCCCGCTGAAACAGCACCTCGACGCCCTCGAGAGCCGGGATGGTCGCTCGGTACTGACGCGGGTTCGTGCGGCTGACGCGCAGCCCACAGGATCGCAGGAAGTCGAGAGTCTGCTCTTCCATACCCTTCGAGGGAAGTGCCATGCGAAGGATCGGCTCGCTCCGACGCGTCATCAGCGACGTGTCACGGGCCGCCGCGGAGCAACGCGATGAGATCGGCCCGCTCGACTTGATGCTCCGTCCGGCTACGCATGTTCCGGACAATCGCTCTCGACTCGGAGCGCTCGCGCTCGCCACAGATCACCACGAACGGAATCGTCTGCCGATCGGCGTGTCGCAAGGCCGACTTCACTCCGCGTAGCCGCACGTCATATTCGACGCTTAGCTCGGCCGCGCGCAGTTGTTGGGCCAGGCCAATCGCCTCCGGTTCGTCGGCGTCAGTTACCGGCACGACCAGCACGTCCACAGGACGCGCTGGAAAGCCCTGCGCTCCTTCCGCCTGGAGGGCGAGTGCGACTCGCTCCAGACCGAAGCTGAAGCCGCATGCCGGAACCGACTGTCGCCCGCCAAGCGCCCGAACCAGATCGTCATAGCGGCCGCCGCCGCAGATCTGGCTAATGCCGGCGCCGGCCATCGCTGTCCCTCCGTCAGGGCGTGCGCCGTTCGTCGACCGCCCAACGTTCGATTCGGCAATACGGTTGGCGCCGTCATGATAGATTTCGAAAACGAGGCCGGTGTAGTAGCGCAGCCCGCGCCCGAGGCTGAGGTCGACGGTCAGGTCGGTGGTACCCGCGACGTACGACTCGAACAGTGTCAAGGCTCGCTCGACTTCGCGGAGCGGGGCGCAATCCAAATGGTACTCGGCAAGCAAGCCTTCCAGGCGGGTGAACGCCTCGTCCGGACGCCCGGCCAGAGCACGTAGCCGAATCATGAAGTCGGTCGCCTGGCGCACCTGCTCGGTCGGGTCGTTTCGGCCGGCCTTGGCGAGCAGCCGGGCAACGATCTCGTTCGGTGTGCGGCTCCCGCCCTCGAGGGCAAGGTCAGCACGGCTCAGGAGGTCTTCGGCGACTCGCGCCGCCCCAGCGGAGCCGAACTCGGCTAGCAGCGACGGGAGTGGACTTGATGAGTTGTCGATCGACGCATCCAGGTCAGGGGCATCGTCATTCAGATCAGGGTTGACACCCATCTGACTGAGCATCCGTGTGAGGACCGCGGTTGGATCAGCGCGCCGCCGTGTGAGCGTCTCCATATTGGCGAGGATCAGCGCCTGGCCGTGCTCGTCGATCCCGAGCTGCCGCAGGAGCTCCAGAACTACCCCGAGATGGCCGACGACAACGCGATAGTGGCGGAGGCCAACCGCGTCGAGTGCGCCGCAGGCCGACGCGAGCACCTCGGCGTCGGCCGACGGTCCCTGGCCTCCGATGCACTCCAGGCCGACCTCGGTAAACTGCCGGTAGCGGCCCCGCTGCGGCTTTTCATACCGGAACGTGGCGCCCGCATAGTGGAGGCGGACTGGTAGTGGACGGTCCTGCAGATGGTTGACGTACGCTCGCATCAATGAGGCCGTGAACTCAGGACGAAGGCACAGCGTCCGATTCCAGTGGGTGAACGTGTACATGCGCGCGGCGATCTCCTCGCCCGACTTTCGGAGGAACAGATCCAGAGTCTCGAGCACTGGTGTGTCCGCGCCCCGATAGCCATACAGCTCGAAGTGGTTGCGCAGCGCCGACCCGAGCGCGCGAAGCTGGGCATCCTCGGGCGGAACCAGATCGTTGGTCCCGCGGATGCGTTGAACTTCCAGCGCTTCCATGAGCACTCCCCAACCTGTTTCCGGATGCGAGCAACGGGCCGACATGGATGCCCGGACCGCCCCAGGGTGTGTAGAACAACCCGGCGACACTCTCGAGTCAACGCCATGCGTGCAGAAGTGACGTGTGGTCGGGGAATCCTAGCATGCCAATGGCGCACAATAGACAGCGGCACACGCTGGAGAGGATCGATGGAACAAACGACAGTCCCGAACGTGGGAGCGGGCGCGCCCGACTTCAGCCTTCCTGCGCACACCGATGAGGACGTTCGACTTGCTGATCTTCGTGGTAAGAAGGTCGTCCTACTGTTCTACGTGTTCGACTTTTCGCCCGGTTGAACCCACGAGTTGACCTCCTTTAGGGAGGTATATGACAAGGTCCTGGAAAACGACGCGCAACTGCTGGGTATCAGCGGCGACCACCTGTGGGCGCACAAGGCCTACGCCGACGCGCTCGCCGGATTGCCGTTCCCGCTCCTGGCTGACTGGGGCATGCGGGTGGTCAGACTGTATGGTGTCTACAACCCCGACCGCGACACTCCAACGCGGTCGGCGTTCGTCATCGACCGCGAAGGGATCATCCGCTTCAAGAATACGGCCTTCAATGCCCGCGACCCCGGGCACTACGCGGAAATTCTGGAGCAGATCGCGGAGCTGCCGTAGCTAGGCTGGGGCTTCCCTGCAGTGGCGGCGGGGAGTCCAAGCCAGGGCAGCGTCAAGCGATGGCGGGGCGCCGGGATCAGGTCGATGACGCGAGCTGCGCGCCCACGGTCCCAGATTCGTGGTCTGCTAGATCGGTGTCTGAGTCAGGATCGCCATGATCTCGACGCGGTGTGCCCACAGGTAGGCGGCCAGCACGACGCCTACGATGAGGGCGAATGCCGCCATGGTAATGTAGGGTCTCACGGCCGACTCGGGCGGCGGCTCGGGAGTTGTGGTCCGTGAGACGGGCCCCGGGGTATCTGACATGTCAGACACGGCGCGGAGTCTCCGCCGATGCTGTGTCGTCAGCGCGATAGCCGCGCCGAGTGACGAGGCGGTTGCCCAGTCGCACGGTCATCGAGTTGCCCACGATTACGATCGTCTTCATGTCGATCCGGGCTTCCGAGAGCTCGCCGAGGGGAATGACGCGCACTGATTGTTCGGGGCGGTACGCGTCGCGAACGACGCCGATTGGGGTGGACGCTGGACGGTGGGCAAGCAGGATCTCCGCGGCACGCGACAGTTGCGAGCGGCGGCGCGTGCTTGCGGGATTGTAGAGCACGACGACCAGGTCTCCGCTCGCGGCGCCGAATAGTCGTCGCTCGATCTGATGCCATGGCACGAGAAGGTCGCTCAGACTGATCGCGGCGAAGTCGAGCATCAGCGGTGCGCCCAGCAACGCCGCGGCAGCCGTCGCGGCGGTCACGCCCGGGATCACCTCGATCCCTGGGCGGGTCGCCTCGTCTTCGTCTCCGAGCAACTCGAGGGCGAGCCCAGCCATTGCGTACACGCCCACGTCGCCGCTCGATACGAGCGCGACGCGGTGCCCGCCCCGCGCCATGTCAATTGAATCCTGGGCGCGTTCGGCTTCCTGGCCCAGCTCGTAGGAGTGGAAGTCTCGTCCGGGCAATGCGGAGGCAAGCGGTTCCAAATAGCCGCGGTAGCCGACGATCACGTCAGCAGTCCGGAGTGCTCGGCGAGCCCGCGACGTCATCAGCTCAAGTGGTCCTGGTCCGAGACTGACGAGTACCAAGCAGCCGGACGGCCGAGCCTGGGTATCTGGAAGTCGAGCGATAGCAACCGTGGCGGACTTCGACTTCTGCTTGGGGACGACGAGCATTCCGCCCTCGCTCCCGAGAAGAGCCGCGGGCTCGCAGACGCCGGCCGTGCCCACGTGGCGGGCGACCTCGTCGGATGGGGTTGGAAGGCCTGGAACCTGGGACAGTTCGGCTGCCGTGTAGAAGTGGAGCGGGACGCCCAACGCCTCGGCGAAGCGGCGCACGCCCGGCTCTCCAACGCGACGGTCGATCGTCGCGATCGAGCGGACACTATCCCAACTCAGGCCCGCGTCGCGCATGACGCGGCGCGAGAGGAGCTCCATCTCCTCGGCGGGCGCGCCCGTACTGCAGCCGATCCCAAGCACCAGTGACTTAGGCCGATACACGACCCAACCGGCTCGGCGGACCGGCGCCTGGTCATCGAGCAGCGCGTCGGTCACGAGTATGGCGGGCCCACTCCAGGCCGCGACTTCCGCCAGGCACTTGCATCTGGGCCATGCGGGTGGGACGGCGGCCTGCCAGCCGCGATCGCCAGCGTCTTGAAACAGCGCTACGGGCTCGCCGTTTACCGCGGCGGCGCTTACCTGAAGAAGTGCCTCGCGGCTCGCGTCCAGGACCCAGCCGTGCTCGCGGCCGAGCGTGTCAATCGCTGGCAGTCCATGATTCTCACTGGCGGTGGTGACCACCGGGGTTGCGTCGAGCGCCGCGCCTACGCGCTCGGCCAATTCGTTGGCGCCGCCACGGTGGCCTCCGACCACGCTGATGGCGAAGCGCCCCACCTCGTCCGTGGCAACTACGCCCGGGTCATCCTCTTTGTTCGAGAGCAGCGGCGCGATCAGACGAACCGTTGCCCCCAGCGCCAGGATCAGTACGAGTCCTTCCACCCTTGGGAACAGCTCGCCGAGCAGGCTCGCGACGCCGCCTCGGAAGATCTGGGCCCTGGTCGGGAGGTCATTCGCTCGCCGCTCCTGGACGTACAGCTCGGCCGACGGGCCGAGCGCGGCGACTAGCTCCGCGCCCAGCGACGCGCCGCCGCGGGTGACGGCTATTACGGCAATGCCCGAACGTTGTTGTAGCCCCGTCGTCATCGCTCCCGCTGACGCCGCGCAGTTGTACCGTTGATCGGGCGGCCTTCGGCGATGCGGAAACTGTGGCTATAGCGCGGGTGGTACAGGTTGGATCGGCCCGAGGCGACTACCTCGCGAATTGCGGGGTCCAGGACCCTCCCGACAAGGATGATCGCTTGCTTGGTCCATCCCTGGGCGCGTGAGCGGCTGGCGATGTCGGCGAGGGTACCGCGGACGATCGCCTCGTCTTCCCAGGAGACGCGATGTAGGATCGCCGCCGGTGTGTCTGGCCCGCAGCCGCCCGCTTTGAGCTCGGCCACGACCCGCTCGATGGAATTGACGCTGAGGAAGATCGCCAGTGTCCCGCCGTGCGCGGCCATCTCTCGCAGACGCTCACGCTCCGGGATCGTGGTGCGCGCGGCAACGCGCGTAAAGATCACGGTCTGCGAAATGCCCGGTACGGTCAGCTCGGCGTTCAACGCCGCGGCTGCCGCGAATGCCGAGCTCACGCCCGGCACGACAGCGTACGCTACTCCGGCCTCGTCGAGCCGGACCATCTGCTCGTGCATGGCGCCATAGAGTGCGGGATCGCCGCTATGAACCCGAGTCACCAGCTTATCAGCCCGGGCGGCCGCGATCATCAGATCGGTCGTTTCCTCGAGCGTCCGTGACGAGCTTCCAACGATCTCGGCGCCCGGCCGAGCGAACAGACCAATATCTGGATGGACGAGAGAGTCCGCGTAGACCACCAGGTCGGCCTGCTCGATGGCCGCTTTGCCGCGCAGCGTGAGCAGTTCGGGGTCGCCCGGCCCGGCTCCAACAAATACGACTATGCCGCGGCAGAACGTCTTAACGGTGCTCACGCGCTTGCTCCAACCCCGTGGACAATGATCAGGGAGAAGTAGTCGCACCGCGGGTCGGCCGCGAGCGCGCGCACGTCGCGCACCACTTCCTGATCGGGACGGCCGCACCGCCGCACATAGACGGCACCATCGAGGCGTCCGACGCGGTCAAGCAGCGCAATCGTCTCGTGGAGCACGCCACTAACCTTGATCAAGACCACCGTCTCGAATGTTCGAAGTGTCTCTTCGAGCTGCTCTCGACGGTACATCGCCGGAACGATCGCTACACGCTCGCCATAAACGGCAAGGGGAACGCCCGCGACGGCAGCGGCCGCCGTTACCGACGACACCCCCGGAATGACGTCGACGTGCAGCGCTGGCTCGATCTCTCGGACGGTCGCGGCGACGTGGCCGAAGGTGCTGAAAAGTGATGGATCGCCCTCGGTCAGAAAGACGCCCCGAAGGCCGCCGGCGAGCGCCGCCACGATCGTGCTGCACTGAGGGTGCCACGAGCCGCTGGCTGCATCCGGGAATGCGAGCGTCACAACTTGCTGACGAGTCGAGTCGATCAGGTCGGCAGCGATCGTCAGCGCATAACTCTGGTCTCCCTGGCGTCGAACGGGCACGAACACGACCTCGGCCGATTGGAGCACCTCGAGTCCCTTGACCGTGATCAGGTCGGGGTCACCAGGTCCGACTCCGATGCCCGTCAACGTTCCGGCCGCCGCGGACGACTGGACTCCTCGGCGCTCGATCACCCTGCTCGCTCGATCGTCACGACGAAGATGGGATTCAGTGCCTCGAGTCGAGTCAGGCCCAGGATCTCGGTACCCCGCGAGACGGAGACTTGAACGATCTCGGGGCGGGTGCCTCCCGCGGCGGCCCAGCGCGCGCATGCACCAAGGTGTTCGAGCGTCGCCACGTTGACGACGAGTCGGCCTCCAGGCATAAGTCGCTCGTACGAGACGTCGAGGATTGGTTCGAGTGCGCCACCACTGCCGCCGACGAACACGGCCGTGGGCGACCCAAGATCGTGTAGCGCAGAAGGAGCCTCACCGTGCACTAGCTCCACGACGTCCTGCAGCCCGGCTGCCGCCACGTTCTGCCGCAAGAGCGCAAGCTGATCCGCGGAGCGCTCGACGGCGATCACTGTGCCGCGCGGCATCAGCGCGGCTGCCTCGATCGTGACCGACCCACAGCCGGCGCCGACGTCCCAGAGCATCCCGTCGGGGGGCAGGCGCAACTTACTCAAGCTCACAGCCCGCACTTCAGCCTTCGTGACCAATCCTTCGCGGTGCAAGAATTCGGATTCGTTCCGCCCGAATCCAGGCTGCCGACGCGGCCAGACCAGCGACGGAAGTGCCAGGACGTTCAGCGGCGCGAAGCTTCGCGCAGCCACGTCGGCGAGTCGGCCGGAGAAGGCGCGCTCCCGGGGGCCACCGAGGTGCTCGAAGACCCAGGCCGTGCCCAACGCGCCGGCGTCGAGGAGGGCCTGTGCGATCACGGCAGGGGTGTTGACCTCATCGGTGAGGAAGGCGAGCTTACGGGAACCCCGCGCGCGGCGCACCGCGGCACTTAGCGGGCGACCGTGGGCCGATACGATCGTCGCATCGTGCCAGGCCTCGCCCATCCGGGCGAATGCGAGGGGAATCGCGCCGACGCTCGGAATGATCTCGACGCGCTCCTGCCCGAGTCGGCGCACGACGAGCGGACCGATACCGTAGTAGCAGGGATCTCCTGAGGCGAGGACTGCTACCCGCCGACTCTCCACGAGACGATCGAGCCGGGACAGGACGGCGTCAAGGTCGCCAGTGATCGGCAGGCGCTCGGCCGTGTGTTCCGGGAACATGGCCAGGTGACGCTGGCCACCGCAGAGCACCTCCGCCTCTCGCACGACGTCCAGGGCACGCGCGGTTAGGCCGGACGGGCCGTTGTCGCCAATACCCACGACGACTGCGCGGCGGTGCTCATTCATCCTGAGCTTCGGGTCATGCCGGGATCGCCGACGCGGCTCGGCCGAGGACGGAGCCATCGAAGTCGAAAATGATGCACTCGACCGCGAGCGCACCGCCAACGAGCGCGTCGCTTCGCTCGCAGACCATCTCGCACAGTCGTCGGAAGAGCCCTCGCAGATCCTCTCGGAGGGCAATCTCTTGCACATGGCGGGCAGTATTGGCCGCCCGAACTTCGTCGATGACGTTGGGCGAGGCGCCACACTCACGCGCGATTTCGGCCAGGAACAGCATGTCGACCTGGTTCCCCGCGACGTGCGTCATGAAATGACCCAGGGCGATTTTCGACATCTTGCCGATCATTCCGGCGAGCGTGACCGCCCGCACGCCGCGCTCCACGCAGCGCTTGAGCGCATGGCCGGTGAACTCGCCCATTTCGACGAACGCGACCTCTGGCAGTTCGATCAATCGTTGAGCGTACTGCTCGCTGCGACCGCCGGTACTGATCACGAGGTGCTGTTGACCGTTCGCCGCGGCAACGTCGATCGATTGTTCCACGCTCGCGCGCCAGGCCGCGGTCGAGTAGGGCTGGACGATCCCGGTGGTCCCGAGGATCGAGAGTCCGCCGACGATTCCGAGCCGCCCGTTCAGCGTCTTGCGCGCCAGGGCCTCGCCATTCACGACCGAGATTTCGACAACCAGCCCGTCTGCCCGGATGACCTCCCGGGCCACCTTGTCCAGATGTTCCCCGATCATCTGCCGTGGCACAGAGTTGATCGCCGGTGCACCGACGTCGAGCCCGAGTCCTGGACGGGTGACCGTTCCGACCCCTGGCCCCGCGGCAAGCAGTAGGCCGCTCTCCCCGCGTCGCCAGACACGCGCCCGGATCTCCGCGCGGTGGGTCACATCTGGGTCGTCGCCGGCATCCTTGACCACGGAGCAGCGGACCCAGTCTTCTTCGCGTGCTCGGTCGGTAATGGCGAACGTCGCGTCCTGGCCGATCGGCAGGTGGATCGTTGCGCTAGCGTCGGTGCGACCGCGAAGCAACCAATCGGCAGCAGCCATGACCGCAGCGGTGGCGCAGGCGCCGGTCGTGAAGCCGGTCCGCATACCACGCCGTCTGGTTGGCCCAAGGGTCTCCGCGCCGTCACCCGTCAGCATCGCGTCAGCCGGTGATGGCACCAACTGGTGCGCCGTCGATCGGAAGTAGTTCGGGCGACTCGGCCAGGCGCAAGAGGTGGTTGAGGGCCGCGGCCGCCAGCGGCGACCCGCCACGCGTTCCTGGAAGCGTCAGGTATGGCAGGTCCGCCCCAAGCAGCGCCTGCTTGGCCTCCCCCGCGGCGACGAAGCCTACCGGGAGACCGATCACCGCTGCCGGTCGCGCGCGACCCGATTCGGCGAGGTCGAGCAGGGCGAGCAAAGCGGTGGGAGCATTGCCGATGGCGACGATCGCGCCCTCCAGGCGGTCGGCAAGCCCCAGGACGCCTGCTGCCGAACGAGTGATACCCAATTCCCGCGCAAGGCCGATCGCATCGGGTTGCTCGACCGCGACCAGTACGTCGCAGCCCAGTCGACCGAGTGATGCCGCGTTGACGCCGGCCGCGACCATCTTCACGTCGACCAGTACCGGAGCGCCGCTCCGTAGCGCGCGCCTCGCAATCTCGAGGAAGTCTTCGGAGATCAGGATGCTGCCAGCAATGCTTGGGTCGCCGGCCGCATAGACCAGCCGCGCAGTCAGCGCTCGCTGGTGCTCGCTTCCGAGTAGATGGTGGCCAACGGCCACCCGGATGCGCCGGTCGCTCAAAGGCTCGATCTCTTCTGGTGCGAGGCCGTGGGTGCGCAGGAGCGGACCCACGGTTGGCCGCGCTCTCGGTTACATCAGGCGAGCGTCGTCTCGGTCTGACTGCCGGGCCAATCGGATCGGGGGGGAGCCTCTCGATTCGGCAACAGACGACCTGTCCACGCGAAACGTACGCTCGTCCATTCCGGCGCCGCCGGTCCAGTCGGAGCGGCTAGCACTTGCCTCGAACTGGGGCCGCTGCGCCGTTTCCCCGGCGGCGCATCGGTCGACCAATCGCGGGGCAAGCGACGGGCTGCTGCCACAGTGTAGATGAACGTACGAAGCCAGCAGATTGCCACTAGAGTAGCCCTCGCGTCGTGACTGCTTCCCAAGCACGTCATAGGCCGCATTGTCCCGGGGGGGCTGTCGATCGAGCACCGAATAATGGAACTCGTGACCGCGGACCACTTCCCCGCGCCGCAGAAGAGGCGTATCCTGGCGCGCGCGGACCTTACGGTAGCCCAGCGTTAGGCGCGGCATGCGCAAGGAGCTCCAATCCGGGATTGCGCCCACCATGTCGTGGTACTCATTGTCCGCATCGATCAGTCCTTGACCCAGGTACATCAGACCGCCACACTCCGCGTAGATCGGCATACCTGCCGCCGCAGCGCAGCGCAGCTCGGCGATCAACGGCAGGTTGCGCGCCAGGTCGCGAGCGAACAGCTCGGGAAAGCCGCCTCCAAGGTACACCCCGGCCGTGCCTGGCGGCAGACGTTCGTCCACGAGCGGACTGAACTCGAGCAGCTCGGCGCCGTGCGCGCTCAGCAGGTCGAGGTTGTCCTGGTAGTAGAAGTTGAAGGCGGCGTCTCGGGCGACGGCGATGCGGACCACGCGCCCACCCTGCCGCTCAGGGAACAAGGGGTCCGGAGCGGGTGCAACGGGGCAGCCCTGGGCGCCGATGGCGAGGAGTCGGTCCAGTCCGAAGCGATCCTGTACCGCTTCGACCAGACGATCGATCGCCTCACCTTTGAGGGCCCGTTCCGGCGTGGGAACCAGGCCGAGGTGGCGCTCATCGAATCGCCAGCTGCCGTTCCTGGGCAGGCTGCCGAGGACCGGTAGCCCGACTTCCCGGAGCAGCGGCTCGGCGATCGCCTCTTCGTGGCATGCCGACGCGACGTTGTTCAGGATCACGCCCGCGACGTGGACGGCTGGATCGAGCTGCTGAAAGCCGAACGCGACTGCCGCGACGCTGCGCGCCGACTTGGCAGCGTCGACCACCAGGATCACCGGCGCGCCAATCAGCCTGGCGATCTCAGCGGTGCTGCCCGCTTCGCCGTGACCAGTTCGGCCGTCGTGCAGCCCCATCACACCTTCGACGATCGCGACGTCGCAGTCCGTGGTTGCCCGTGCATACAACGCCACGAGCACCTCGTGCGGCAGCATCCACGAGTCCAGGTTGCGGCAGGTTCGACCCGCCACGGCGGTGTGATACGTCGGGTCGATGTAGTCCGGGCCGACCTTGAACGGTTGAACACGTAGTCCGCGACGGCTCAGCGCCGCGATCATCCCAAGGGCGACTGTCGTCTTGCCGACGCCACTCGCCGTGCCGGCAACTATGAGCGACTTCACCGAACGGCTGGGCGGCTTCGGTGCCGCGAGTCACGAACGACGCACGAGCAACCAGCGAAGCGCTGCTGCCGCGATGTTCGTCGGCTGACCATCCTCATCGCTCCTGGTCAGGCTCGGCCGACGGAGTCCTGCACGGCCGCGACGAGGTCACCGGCTCGAAGTTCGCCGATCGGCAGGTAACGCCCGCCCAGTGCGTCGCTCAACGCGCGGCAGAGACCCGTGCGCATGTGCCCGCCCTCAGTGTCCACGACGATGCCCTTGACTCCGCGCACTCGCAGTCGAGCGGCGATCTGCCAGGCCTCGACGACCGGGTCGCTACCCGAGAGAGCGACGTTGGCACGCCCATCTGAGACGACCAGAAGCAGTGGCACGTCTCCCGGATGGCTTGCCCCGTGTCGCTGGAACGTCTGGAGCCCCATCTGTAGTGCGTGGGCAAGGGGCGTTCGGCCACCAGTCGGGAGGGTCTGCAAGCGCCGCTCGGCCAACTCGATGGAGGTTGTCGGGGCGAGTAACAGTTCGGCACTGGTCCCTCGGAAGGCGATCAATCCAACCGTGTCGCGCTTCTGGTAGGCGTCCAGCAGGAGGGACAGCACGGCTTGCTTGGCAGCCGTCATCCGCTGGCGCGCGGCCATTGACCCACTGGCGTCGACTGCGAAGAGAATAAGATTGCCGGCCCGGCTCTCGCGCACTTTCATGCGCAGGTCTCCAGCCCGAACCAGGACAGCCGGCCCAACAGGATCGCTCATGCGCCGCGCCGTTTGATGAGGGGCTGCCGCGCGCACGGTGGCATCGAATGCAATGTCCGCGGTCCCGGCGCCTTCCTCGGGCCTGGCGGCCGCGACGTACTGCCCGGTTCCGCTGCCCGAGCGCGACCGGCCGCGGCGACCTGAACGCCTGGGCTTTTGGTCGCGCGTTCGGGGTGGTGCGAGCGTCCGCACGGCGTAGGGATCGCTGGCCGCGAAGAGTTGATCGTCGGTCTGTTGCGCCGGCTTCTCGTCCGGGGCGCTCTCGGAATCGTTGTGCTCGGACGGCGGCGGGTTTGCAGTGCCGCCCGACGGCAGCTCGTGCTCCCGATGGTTCTGAATCGCACGATCTAAATCCTCGGAGTCGAGGCCGGGTTGCTCGAAGGGTTGACGCCGCCGCCGGTGAAGCAACGCCAGCTCGGCGGCATCCCGCACGTTTTCTTCGGTCACGCGGGTCCGCCCCGCGTAGGCGGCGAGCGTGGCGGCCGTCTTGTACATGACGATGTCGCCGCGTAGCCCGTCGACTCCAAAGTCCGCGCAGAGGTGCGTGATCAAGTTAAGCATCTGGTCGTCGACAACGACCTCGGGAAGGAGCGTACGGGCTGCCTCGATCCGATCCCGCTCGGCGTCCTGGGCTGCCTCCCAGCGGGCGGCGAACGCTGCTGGCTCGGCCTCGTACTCGATTCTGCGCCTGACGACCTCGGCTCGGCTCGGTTGGTCGGCTAGCCCGTGGATCTCGACTGCCAGCGCGAAGCGGTCGAGCAGCTGCGGGCGAAGGTCGCCCTCTTCGGGGTTCATCGTGCCGACCAGGATGAATTGGGCAGGGTGGGACAGCGAAATGCCCTCCCGCTCGACGTAGTTCATGCCCATCCCGGCCGCGTCAAGGAGTACGTCGACCAGATGATCGTTGAGCAGGTTGACTTCGTCGACGTAGAGAATACCGCGGTTCGCGGCCGCCAATAGCCCGGCTCCAAAGTGCCGCTCGCCGCGCGTAATGGCCTCCTCGATGTCGATCGTGCCGGTTACACGGTCTTCGGTGGCACTGACCCGGCAGGTTCACGATCGGCACGCGGCGGCGAGCGTTCGGCAGGCTGCGCCGCTTGCCATGCGCTCGAGGCATTCCACGCACAGCTCGTCGGGGAGGCTGGGATCGCAGCCGTAGCGACATCCGGGGACGACCGCGATCTGTGGCAGCAGGTGGCCAAGGGCGCGGACCGCCGTTGACTTGGCGGTGCCCTTCTCGCCACGGATCAGCACGCCTCCAATGCGCGGGTTGATGGCGTTGAGTACCAGAGCCCGCTTCATCCGCTCCTGGCCGACTAGCGCTGTGAACGGAAATACTGGACGGGACGAGTCGCGACCTGTGTCTCGCGTCCGAGGTGCGTTCACGTTCGGGTCCGAGCGCGGGCGGTCTGCGTGCCCAACCAGGGCATCAAAGCTGTCGAACTCGGCCGTCGGTCGTCAACGCTCGTCCCGTGCTTCGAGCTGGGCCTCGGTATCGAGATACAATCGTTGGAGCTCCCGCCGCGTGTGTTCAGGAGGTGCCTGCCAAAGTCCGCGGTCCATCGCCTCGACCAACTTCTCGACGATGCCGCGGAGCGCCCAGGGATTCTTCTCGCGGAAGAATTGTTGCATTTCGGGATCCAGAACGTAGGCGTCGGTCACCCGCTCGTACATCCAGTCCTCAACCACCTGAGCCGTGGCGTCGTAGCCGTACAGGTAGTCGACGGTCGCCGCAAGCTCGAAGGCGCCCTTGTAGCCGTGGCGCTTGATACCATCGATCCACTTGGGGTTGACGACCCGCGTACGGAAGACGCGCCGGGCTTCGTCGGCCAGGTCGCGCTGCTTGGGGGACCACGGGTTCGAACTGTCGCCGAAATACTGCTTGGGGTTTTTGCCCGAGAGCACCCGGGCGGTTGCGATCATCCCGCCGTGGTACTGCAGGTAGTCGTCGCTGTCGAAGATGTCGTGCTCACGATTGTCCTGGTTCTTGGCCGCGATCGTGATCGCGGCGAATCGATCGCGAAACTCGTCCGGTGCGTCGGCCCCGAACACGCCGCGCCCATACGCAAAGGCACCCCACGCCGCGTACACCGAGGCGATGTCCTGCTCTGTTTTCCAGTTCCGCTCGTCCAGCAGAGGAAGGATGCCGGCGCCGTAGGTTCCTAGTTTTGACCCAAAAACGCGATAGCTCGCCGCGCGGCGCGCCGCATCGGCCGGCAGCCCCTCTCGCTCTTTGTGAGCGGCGTCCTTTCGGACGCGGGTCGCGACGAAGTTGTCGTCAGGCGACTCCTCCAGCTCGGCAACCATCTGCACGGCATCGTCGATCAGGTGGATCAGGTTCGGGAACGCGTCCCGGAAGAAGCCGCTGATGCGCACAGTCACATCGATGCGGGGGCGTCCAAGCTCCTCAAGCGGGATGACCTCCAGGCCACGGATTCGGCGGTTCTCGTGCTGCCACACCGGCCGAACGCCCAGCAGATAGAGGATCTCGGCCACGTCGTCGCCGTGGGTTCGCATTGCCGAGGTCCCCCAGACGACGATCCCGACCGACTCGGGGTAGCGTCCTTCATCGTCCAGGTACTTTGCGAGCAGCGCGTCGCCGAGTGCGCGGCCAACGTCCCAGGCGTTCGGCGACGGAATTGTGTTCGGATCGACTGAGTAGAAGTTGCGGCCCGTCGGGAGGACGTTGGCCTGGCCTCGCGTCGGCGCGCCACTTGGCCCGGCCGGCACATAGCCTCCGCGCAGCCCTCGCAGCAGATTCGTGATCTCGTCGCTGGTACGCGCCAGGTTCGGAACCAGCGTTTCCGCCACGTAGTCGAGTGCTTCGCGCGCGACGACGCCGTCGCCCGGGAACCAGTCGGCGACTGCCCGGTCGACCGCGTCTGAGGTGAATTGCTCCGATTGAAGCTGTGAGAGCAGGGCGTGCCCCAGCTGGTCCAGGCGCTCCACGACGTCTCCGTTGGAGCGGATCGGCGAGCCATCGCCAACCCGCCCAAGGACCGGCGGAATGGCGTCCGCGAACGATGCACCTACATCCGCCAGCAGGACCTCATACCGCAGTCCGAGCGTTTGGGCGAGCGCGCCACGCAGGCTCGGCGCGTCCACATTGTCGAGCCGTGTCAGGGCCAACAGCAACCCGATTTCCTGCTCGCCGGCGGGCGCCTGCCCGAGTGTGTGGAGGCCGTCACGGATCTGGGCGTCCTTCAACTCGCAGATATAGCCGTCGACGTGGAGCAGGAAGCCGTCGAACTCGGTGTCGCGCGGACGGTCTTCCAGGTCGAGATCGCGGTCCAGTTTCGCGTCGAGGATGGTCTGCCAGATCTGCTCGCGGACGAGCGGTGCCTTCTTCGGGTCCAGTGTTTGGACCTGGTAGTACTCGTCCATGAGCTGTTCCAGGCGAACGATCTCGTTGTAACCATCGGCGCGAGTCATCGCCGGGATGAGGTGATCGACGACCGTCGCGTGGGACCGCCGCTTCGCCTGGGCACCCTCACCAGGGTTGTTGACGATGAAGGGGTAGAAATGCGGAGCCTCTCCGAGCGCCACCTCGGGGTAGCACGAGTCGGACAACCCGAGTGACTTGCCGGGCAGCCACTCGAGCGTGCCGTGCTTGCCGACGTGGACGATGGCCTGGGCGCCGAAGTCATCGCGCAGCCAGCCATAGTAGGCGAGGTAGTGGTGCGTCGGCGTCAGATCCGGGCTGTGGTAGATTGCGATCGGGTTTTCGCCGAAGCCTCGCGGCGGCTGGACGCCGACGAAAACATTGCCGAACTGAAGCCCGGGTATGATCAGGTCGTCGCCGTCACGATAGACAGCCCCCGGCGGTTCACCCCAGGTCGCGCGGAGCTCGTTTCGGACCTTCGGCGTGAACCGTTCGAACCGCTGGGCGTAGGAATCGCCGCCGACTCGGCCGGGCGCCGAGGCCATCTGGGACTCGGTCAGGAACTCACGGTCATAGGTGCAGCGGTCGATCAGCGCGTGGATTAGCTCGTCTCCGGTACCTGGCAAATCGCCAACGGTGTAGCCATCGTCGCGGAGGGCTCGAAGGATCTTCAGGACCGAAGCGGGGGTGTCGAGGCCGACAGCGTTCCCGATGCGCGCGTTCTTGGTCGGGTAGTTGCTCAGAACCAGCGCAATGCGCTTCTCGAGGTTTGGCGACCGCCGCAGGCGCGCCCAGTTGGCGGCCAGCCGCGCGAGGAACCGGACCCGATCCGGCTCGGCCGCGTAACGCATCAGGTGGCAGCCGAGCCGACTGTGCTGGGCAGTCTCCTGCTTGAATGAGATCGGAACGCCCACGATCCGACCATCGAACTCCGGCATAGCCACGTTCATCGCCGTATCGATCGGACTGAGACCGGCGTCACTGGCGGCCCACTGCTCACGGGTACTGGTCGAGGTGATCGCCTGGAGCACCGGGACGTCCAGCTCATCTAGCGCCTCGACTGACCAGCCAGTCGCGACGGAAACCCCCTTGACTTCAACCTGGCTCATCGCGAAGCTGAGTGTGTTCACCACCGCGTCGACTCTGGCCCGCCCGTTCGGCTGGATCAGGTAGTCGCGGAACACGGCCGGGACGCCATCACTTGCCCCCTTAAGGCTGTAGCAGAACACCGGCAGCGGCGTGCAGCCGGCAGCGTCGATCTGCTCGATCAGCGCGTCGACGAAGTCCAAATTTCGGCTCATCCAATGGGCGCGGTAGAACAGGACGCCGACGACGGGGCGGTCGCCTCCTCCCCGATGTGCGAGGTACTCGTCGGGCGAGAGCCCATCCTCGTATCCGGGGTGGTAGACCCCCTCCCACGACAATGCCCGTGGCGGCTCGGCTCCGTAGGCGGTGCCCAGGTACCGGTCGGAGAGTGATCGCAACAGGTTCGCCGCGTTTCCCACACCGCCATGGAGCAGGTAGTCGAACACGGTCTGCACCACGTCTGACTCGGCGGTGCAGGCAGCCTGTAGGTCGACGTCGGGCGCCTGATCGCCGGGCACCGCGATTACCGGCACGCCGCGGGCGGCGCACTCGGCGACCGCTCGCTCGAAGCCAGCGTCGAAGGCGCGATTGCCGCCGAGCAGCCGCATGACAACGACGCGTGCTCGGGGCAGCTCGCGATCGAGGAAGCGATTCGCGAGGTCCGGCGTGCCAAGCGCGGCCGGGTTCGTAGCGCGGACGATTGGGAAGTCGGACGGCAGCTGTTCCAGGGCGTGGCTCAAGGTCAGTAGGTCGGTGTCGGCGGTACTCACGATGAGGATCAAAACTCGATGCCCCGTTGCGCCTTGATGCCTTGCTGGTACGGGTGCTTGACGGGCTGCATCTCGGTCACCAAGTCTGCCGCGTCGATCAACTCTGGAGGGGCGCCCCGGCCCGTCATGACCAGGTGCAAGGCGGCAGGCTTGTCCCGGATGACCTGGAGCACGTCGGCGAGCGGGACGAGACCAGCCGTGATCGAGCCGAGCAGCTCGTCAAGGATGACCATGTCATACTCGCCGGCTCGGATGACGGCCGCGGCCCGGGCGAAGGCCTCGCTCGCGGCCAGCTCATGCCGCTCCATCGGAATGCGCTTATCGCGGAGACGCTCAATCGTGAATCCCTGGCCCATCCGGACCACTTCGATCGTTGGTTCCAGCAGCTTGAATGATTGCGACTCGCCGGTCTTCCACTGGCCCTTGATGAACTGGATGACCAGGACGCGCATGTTGTTGCCGGCGGCGCGCATTGCCAGTCCAAGAGCCGCGGTCGTCTTGCCCTTGCCGTTGCCGGTATTGACGATGATCAGGCCACGGCGCTCGCCCTTCTTCATCGAATGGGCGGCCGCTGGCCGCGCGGTCGACCTAGTTGGCAGCGACGCGTCGGCCAATCAACTCCTCCGGACATGAAACAGCCCCCAAACGCCGCGCGACGCGTTTGGAGGCTCAGGCCAAAGCGGGCCGCCGGACTGACCGGCCAGAATCCCGCTTCGGGCGGGCCCTCTACGGCGGAGAGCGGCGACCCGGACTCGCTCGGGCAGGTCTCCTGGCTCGCGGATCTCTGCCGCCGACGCCTTCCCATCCTGATCGGACAGTGGCTGCTTGTCGGACGGCTCCCCGCTCACAGTGGCGCGACCGCGGCGGAGTTGCACCGCCTTCCCTATTCTGCCCCGGCCGACGAGGGTGTCGAACCAGGGCCACCCGAGGAGCACGTATTAAGTTGTCGGATCATCCTAGGAGAGACGAAAGGATAGCGGCTGAGGCGGTTCGAAGCAAATGCCGCCCCGCCGCCACCGCGCAGTCACGAGCGGCCGCGAGGAGATCGTGCTCTCGGGTCAGAACAGCGACTGCTGGGCTGTCTGCCGGGGTGGATCGATTCCTAGGTGTTGATAGGCGCGGGGCGTCGCCTTGCGACCGAGAGAAGTGCGGATCAAGAAGCCTTCTTGCAGCAGGTAGGGTTCGACGACGTCAGTCAGGGTGTCAGTTTCCTGCTGAAGCGTGGCGGCGAGTGCTTCGATGCCTACCGGCCCGCCGTCGTAACGGCTCGTGATCGCGCGCAGAACCTTGCGGTCCAACTCGTCAAGTCCCTGCTCGTCGACGCCCTCAAGGAGGAGCGACGCGCGGGCGACTTCGACCGTGACGAGGGAGAATCCCTTGACCTGGCCGTAGTCGCGGACTCGCTTCAGCAGACGGTTGGCGATCCGCGGCGTCCCACGCGAGCGGCGCGCGATCTCGGCCGCCGCGTCTGGGTCGACCTCGACGGCCAGCACCCCGGCCGTCCGCCTCACGATTGCTTCAAGCTCGGCCGGTGTGTAGAAGTCGAGCGCGAACGCGAGGCCGAACCGGTCGCGCAGCGGTGACGCGAGCAGCCCGGCCCGCGTCGTCGCGCCGACAAGCGTGAAACGCTTGACCGGCAGGCGAATCGCCTTTGCGAACGGCCCCTTGTCGAGCACGAAGTCAACCGCGAAATCTTCCATCGCGGGGTAGAGGTATTCCTCGACCGACCTGGGGATACGGTGGATCTCGTCGATGAACAGGACGTCGCCCACTTCAACGTTCGTGAGAATGCCCATCAGGTCCGCGGTCTTCTCAAGCGCCGGCCCGGACGTCGTCTTGAGGCTGCCCTGCATCTCGGTTGCGATGATGTGGGCCAGGCTGGTCTTGCCGAGACCGGGCGGGCCGTGGAACAGGATGTGGTCGAGCGGCTCACCACGCTCCTGGGCCGCTCGGAGCGCGATGCCAAGACGCTCCTTGAGCTGTGCCTGCCCGACAAAGCTGTCGAGCGAGCTCGGGCGCAGATCGAGACTAACATCCTCATCGTCCGGAGTCATGATCGGGGACAGTAATCGATCCTGGCCCATCATCGGAAGACGCTCACGTCCTGAAGTACTCCATCACAACATCTTCGACGACCCGCAGCTCCGGCCGCGCTTCGAGCAAGCGGGTCACGTCCCGGGTGGCGTCCGGGCGCTTGATGCCCATGTCAACAAGCAGTTCGACGGCCAGCCGCTTGAGCTCGCGGTCGTCGCTGGGTCGCGGAGCGGACGCCGTCTCTTCCAGCTGCGCAAAGGCTGTCACTTTCTGACGGAGCGTTGCCACGATCTTCTCGGCACCGGCGGCGCTGATGCCAGGCAGGCTGTCGACAAGGCGGGTGTTCTGGTCGGAAATGGCCTCCGCGATCCGATTGATGGGCAGGACCATGGCCCGAGCGGCGCCGCGAGGCCCGATCTTGGCGACCGACTTCAGAAGGGTCCAGAATTGCTTCTCCTCGTCGCGCAGGAAGCCGTAGAGCACCGGTGTCGGCTGGTCACGGCTGGCAACGTACGCGATCTTCAGGTCGAGCGGCGTACCATCGACGAGCGTTCCCAGCGCCTGCTCGACAATTGGCGGCAGCAGGACCTCGTAGCCGACTCCGTTGACGTCCAGGACGACCATGTCGCCTGAACGTCCGCGGTAAGCGCCGCGCAGCGCGGCAATCATCGGCCGGCCCCGGTTCGCATCGGGGCGAGCCGCGCCTGGTGGAGTCCAGCGATCGCCAGTGCGATCGCATCGCTCAGGTCGCTGGCGGTCTTCACGGCTCCGACGTCGCACAGGCCGAACACCATGCGCTGGACCTGCTCTTTCGACGCGTGGCCATTGCCGGTCAGACGCTGTTTCACCGTCGTCGCCGTCAACGTGACCACCTCCAGCCCGACCAGCGCCGCGGCAAGGCAGAGGACACCGCGCAGGTGCGCCAGCTTGAGCGCCGACTTCGGGTAGCGTGGCGTGCTGAAGACGTCCTCGATGACGAACACGTCAGGACGAGCCTCGGCAAGGAGGCTGGCGAATTGGCGGTAGGCGTCGGCCAGTCGAAGGGCTAGCTCACCGTCGGGCCGCGGAGACAGCACGCCCGCTGCGAGTAAGTGGTACCGTGATCCTGATGGGGCGAGCAAAGCCCAGCCGGTTCGGCTGAGACCGGGATCGACGCCGAGAACTCGGATTGGCGCGCCTGCCGGCACATGACCCGAAAGCTCCCCACGCTTCACCCCGGTACTACTGGCCACCATGCCCCCACCACTTCGGCAGGCGTATTGTAGGGCCGGGCGATGGACCCCGGTTAGTGAAGAGCGCAGGCGATCGCCAGGCGCTCGACGTCGAGCGAGCCGCGGACGGCAGCGGCGAGCGCGTCGTATTGTTGCTCCCGATCGAGGCTGGCGAGCACGGGAGACTCGGTGCTGCCCCTCCGGGCCAGCAGCCATCCGATCAAGGCCGATCTAATCGCATCGCTTTCGAATAGTCCATGCAAGTACGTGCCGAGCACCAACCCGTCGGTGGATACCACGCCGTCGGTGCCCTCGGCTGACTCACCGGACCGCTCGCTAAGGGCGAACAACGGCCGCAGCGCAGCATGATGGTCCGTCGTTCCCATGTGGATCTCGTAGCCGGCAACCTCAGCTCCACGAGCGGCCGCGAGTGGCCCGATGGTGGGCAGTACGGTCGCTCGAACCCGGACGGCGTGCTTGGTCAGACCGAATGTCGTCGCGATGGGCAGCAGCCCGAGTCCAGCCGCTTCCGGCTCGTCCGATTCCACGCGGGCCGGGTCAAGAATGCGACGACCGAGCATCTGGAAGCCGCCGCAAATCCCCATCACTGGAGTGCCAGTGGCGGCGAGCATCTCGATGGCTCGCGCCAGGCCATTGCTGCGCATCCAGGCGAGATCGGCGATGGTCATCTTTGTGCCTGGCAGGACGATCAAATCGGGCGAACCCAGCCCCGATGGCACCTCGACATAACGCAGCCGAATCGACGGTTCGGCCGCGAGTGGGTCGAAGTCATCGAAGTTTGCAATCCGCGGGAGCCGTGCGACCGCGACGTCGAGGCAACCAGACGAACCAGCACCGTGGGGGCGCTCGAGCCCGAGGGAGTCTTCTTCTGGAAGGGCGAGGTCGCGCAGATACGGCAGCACGCCCAGGACGGGCACGCCCGTGCGCTCCTCCAGGAAGCCGAGGCCTGGCGCCAGGATTGCTGGATCGCCGCGAAATTTGTTAATCGCCATGCCGCACACCAGTCGGCGCTCGTCCGGCGCGAGCAACTCAAGCGTCCCGAGCAACGAAGCGAATACCCCGCCGCGGTCAATGTCGCCGACGAGCAGAACCGGTGCCCCAGCGTGGAGCGCGACTCGCATGTTGGCCAGGTCCGCCGCGCGGAGGTTGATCTCTGCCGGGCTGCCTGCACCCTCGACGACGATCAGTTCGTAGCGGGCGCGGAGCCGAGCCAGCGCCTCGGTCACGTGCGGCCATAATGCGGGCTTGGCGCGCTGATAGTCGGCGGCGGCGAGGGATCCTATTGAGCGGCCGTTGACGACGACCTGCGAGCGGGCGTCGCCCTCGGGCTTCAACAGAATGGGGTTCATGTCGATCGAGGGATCGACCCGGGCCGCTTCGGCCTGCACGGCCTGAGCGCGGCCGATCTCACCACCTTCGGCCGCGACATACGAGTTCAGTGCCATGTTCTGCGCCTTGAACGGAGCGACCCGGAGCCCATTCTGGCGGAAGATACGGCAAAGCGCTGTCACCAGGGTGCTCTTCCCCACGTGGGAGGCCGT
>JAUJPG010000017.1:70992-92986 GCA_030447245.1 Chloroflexota bacterium
GGAAGATACGGCAAAGCGCTGTCACCAGGGTGCTCTTCCCCACGTGGGAGGCCGTCCCCTGGACCATGAGCACGGACGCGGTCACCGAGAGGTCACCCCGAGCACACGAACGAACAGCCTCGCGAAAGAGGCGCGTGGTGGAGCGGGTCCCCGTCGATATCCCGCTCCCGCGATCCATGTTGTTGGGGAACCCCGGCTTCGTCGAATGTAGCCATTTCGCAAGCCAGGCGGCATGCAGCGCGGAGCAGGGGAACGGACAGCGCCGCGCCGCTACCTTCGCCGAGGCGCATCCCAAGGTCCATGATCGGCTCCAACTCGAGGTATTCCAACGCAACGCGGTGGCCTGGCTCGGCTGACCGATGGGACGCAATCAGGTACGAGCGGCTGGGCGGGCATAGGGCGATGGCCACGAGGGCCGCCGCGCCGACGACCACACCATCCAGGACAATCGGCAGGCCTGCTGCCGCGCCGCCGATGATCGCGCCAACGAGGCCAGCGATCTCGAAGCCGCCAACGGACGCTAAAAGGCCCAGCGGATCGTCGCGGGTAGCGCGATTGCGCGCCAAGGCCCGCTCGACCATGGCGACCTTGTGCTCCCAGACGGCTGAGCTGACGCCGGTGCCGATGCCCGTTACCGCGCGCGCCGGCTGGCCCGTGGCGGCGGCGATGAGCGCAGCTGCGGCCGTCGTGTTGCCGATCCCCATGTCGCCAAGTGCCAGTAGGTCGGCACCCGCGGCGGCGACGTCGCCCGCGATCTCGGCCCCCGCTTCCAAACCGCGGAATGCCAGTGATGGATCCATTGCAGGCTCGCGTGAGAAGTTGGCGCTCCCCCGGCCTAGCGAGCGGTGGATGATTCCATCCGGGAGCGTATCCCCGTCGTCCCAGGCTACGCCAAGGTCGACCACCACCAGGCGGGCGCCGGCCTCACGGGCGAGGGCGTTGATGGCGGCGCCGCCGCGCATGAAATTGCGGACCATCTCGGCCGTTGCCCGCTGCGGGTAGGCGCTCACACCTTCGCTAGCCACGCCATGATCCGCGGCCATCACCACCACCCAGGGCCCCTCGATCGTCGGCAGAACATCGCCACGGATGCCCGCGAGCTGTGCGTGCAGCCGTTCGAGCGTTCCGAGGCTGCCGGCCGGCTTGGTGAGGGCGCGTTGACGGGCGCGGGCTGCTTCGGCGGCCTGGGAGTCAATCGGCCGAACGGAGTGAATCAGGTCAGACGTGCGCGTCACGGGTACCCGGCCAGGAGCCTCGATCCCAGCACCAGCCAGGCTCCGGTCTCGACCAGTTCGCAGAGGCTTCCGTAAGTGTCGCCGGTTAGTCCGCCGAGGCGGCTCGCCAGCAAACGACTGGCAAGCCATCCGCCGCCGACGCCAGCGAGGAGCAGGCCTAGCCCTGCGACGCCCAGCAGAAACGAGGCCGCGGCGACCACTGTAAGCCCTGCTACCGCGACGTGGGTCCAGCCCAGGCCCTCATTGAACGCCCGGCCAAGGCCATCCCGACGGGCGTACGGGAAGCTCCACATAGCCTGAACGATCGCCCACCGTCCCAGGCACGGGCCGATGATAATTGCCGTCGACCGGAGATGCTCGGGCAACGCCTCAAGTGCAGCGACCTTCACCAGCATAAGACAGACCAGGCCGACGACGCCGAAAGCCCCGGCTCGCGGGTCCCGCATGACTTCCAACCGGGTTGCCGCATCGCCTCCGCCAAACGCCCCGTCAAACGTGTCGACAACTCCGTCGAGGTGGAGCGCGCCAGTCGCGACCGCAAGGGCCACCACGAGCAGCGCAGCGCGGACGTTGGACTGGAACTGCGACCCGAGCAGGAGGTCCAGACCGACCAGCGCGAGCCCGAGGAGCAGGCCGACGAGCGGGAAAAACGCCCCAGCCGCGCCGAGCTCTTGGCTCGTCGGCGTCCGCCGAACCAGCGGCGGGAGAATCGTCAAAAATTGGATGGCGAACAGAGAGCCGGTAGGCAAGGCGCGCACGCTGTTGCCAGTGCGAGCGCCGGCTAGCACGCGCGTGCCGGCGCGTGCCGTGTGAAGCGGGGTTCTCCACGCATCCCGCGGATTATATCTGCTGTACCCCGAGGCCTAGTCGGGCCGGCGAGCCCCCGGTCGGTCGCGACTCGGCATCCCGCCGACCCTCGGTTGTCCAAAATGTAGTAGAATTTTGGTACGCCGCCTTTTCTGGACGGTCTTGATGATTCGCGCGCTGCGCCCCACTGACTTGCCCCGGCTTGCGCGCTTCTTGCGGCGGCCGTCGGCTGCCGAGATCACTGCTCACACGTGGCCGAAGGTGGAACCTGAGAGCGGCCACCTGCCCGTGCAGCAAATGCTATGGCACAGCCTCGGCCAAGGTCCGGCTCATGGTCGCGCCTGGCTGGCCGAGATCGACGGCGCGATTGTCGGGATCGTGGCAGGAAGGGCGCGGTGTCACGGACTCGTCTGGGATGTCGAGCACCTCCACGTGCTCGACGCAGCACCGAAGCATGCCGAAGGCTTACTGGATCGGTTGTGTCAGGACGCCGCGTCTGGCGGGGCGCGGCGAGTCTTCATGGAGGCGCCAGCAGGTGCGCCCGGCCTGGATGTAGCGCGCCACGCAGGGTTTGAACAGTACACTTCCTCGACAGTTTATCGACTCGCGCCGCCGTTCAGTGTCGGTCAGCATGAGCATCTTGATGGCCGTCCGCGGCTTCGGGCAGACGAACAGGCATTGTTCCAGCTCTACAACGCGGCCGTACCGGCCGTGATCCGCTCGGCAGAGGCGATGACCTACGAGGAATGGTCGGCGCTACACCGTGGCCGCAAGCGTTGGTCGCCGAGCCTGGTGGGCGACCGGCACCAGTACGTGTGTGAGCTTGGCATGGGGCTCGCCGGCTGGTTGCAGGTGGTGTACGGCCAGAAGAGTCAGCTACTCGAACTCCTGATCGATCCCAGGTACGAGTCGATGGTTGACCGTTTTATTGGGTACGGTTTGAAGCACGTCAGTGTAAAGGCGTCAGTCTATTCCACGGTTCGTGAATATCAGGCTAGGCTTGGCTCTGGGCTCGAGCGTCGCGGCTTCGAGCTCGTGGGTCACAACGACATCTACGTTCGGCAACTTGCCGCCCGGATCGCCGAGCGCGAGTTAGCGGCGGCCAAGATACTAGGAGGATGATGGCGCAACCAGGCGAGCTTCCACGACGTTCTTTCGAGCAGCGGGTCACTGACGATCTTGACCTGTTGCTTCGGGTCCTCCCTCCGCACGTGTGCGACCCTCTCGACCACATGCCCGACCGGTTCGAGCTGCTCGAGGTGGTCATGGACCTGGGCCGCGAGCCTGAGGCGCGGCTTCCGGGACGCGAGCACCTCTTGAGTAGTCATGTGGTCACCGAAGAGGATCTCGACTACGTGATCCAGCGCATCGGCAGCTTTGGCGATGACAATCGGGCCGGAATAGAGCGCACGCTGCACCGCATCTCGGCGATTCGCAACCGGGAAGGCCGCGTCGTTGGCCTGACCTGCCGTGTTGGTCGGGCAGTTTACGGTACGATCGCAATCCTGCGCGACCTTATCGAATCGGGCAGCAGCGTCCTGATGATGGGTAAGCCAGGCGTGGGCAAAACGACGCTGCTTCGAGAGGCGGCTAGGGTGCTCGCGGATGATTTGCGCAAGCGCGTGATCATCGTCGACACCTCGAATGAGATTGGCGGCGATGGCGACATCCCGCACCCGGCGATCGGCCGTTCGCGCCGAATGCAGGTGCCGACGCCAACGATGCAGCACGCGGTGATGATCGAGGCCGTCGAGAATCACATGCCCGAGGTCATCGTCATCGACGAGATTGGCACTGAGTTGGAGGCGAGTGCGTCGCGAACCATCGCGGAACGCGGCGTCCAATTGATCGCCACGGCTCACGGCAACACGCTCGAGAACCTGATGCAGAACCCAACTCTCGCCGACCTGATTGGTGGCATTCAGACAGTCACTCTCGGGGACGAGGAGGCGCGCCGACGCGGCACTCAGAAGTCCGTGCTCGAGCGCAAGGGGCCGCCGACCTTCGACGTGGTGGTTGAGATCCAGAGTTGGAGCCGAGTCGCCGTCCACGAGGACGTCACCGCCGTTGTCGACGCCATTCTGCGCGATCAAGCGCCGGCCGCCACGGTGCGGTATCGGGACGACGAGGGAAACGTGCAGGTCGAGCGGCCCTTGCCCCCACGCGGTCCGCGGCGGAGTGCCTCGGCTCTGGCGGCCGCTGAGGATAATGGCGTGACCACGCCGACGTCGTTCGGCTGGGAGCGGCGGGGCGTCGTGGAGCCGACGACCGGCCGCGAGCCGAACGGCAGCCGGACAACGCGGGTATACCCCTACGGCGTCAACCGTTCGCGAATCGAGCAGACCGTCCGATCGCTGCGCCTGCCGCTGCAGGTGACAATGGACCTATCCGAGGCCGACGTGGTGCTGACACTCAAGAGCTACTATCGACGCAAGCCGCAAGCGTTGCGCGACGCCGAGGGAAACGGCACGCCAATCTACGTGCTGCGCAGCAACGGTGGTGGGCAGATTGAGGAGGGATTGTCTCGGATCGTCCAGATGGACGCTGGTCCGACCTCACCGACCACCTCCGCCCTGCAGGAAACCGAGGACGCCATCTCCCGCGTGCTCGACGATGCTCGGCCGTTTGAGCTTTCACCCCAGAGTGCCTACGTGCGTCGGCTTCAGCACCAATTGGCGGAGCAGTACAACCTGGGCTCGCGTAGCTTGGGCCGTGAGCCGCAGCGCCACGTCCAGATCTTCCCACGCGAGGGGTAACAGCCTTACAGCATACTCGCGCGTCCTGGCGCTACTTAACGCTCGAATAGCTGGTTGGGCGCAGGATGCTGTTGTGGAGGCGGGCCACGAGTGGGCCTTCCACCTCGGTTTCGGCACGCTTCTGGATCCACTCTGGGTCGGCCTGGAACGCTGTCCACTTCTCGTCGCGCTCGGCCAGACTCTCCCATTCAAGCAGATAGATCAGCTCGTTGCTCGTCCCGATTTCCGCCGTCCAGAAACCTGCCTGCCGGATGCCGTGCTTCTCCCACAGCTTGAGCGTGATCGTCTCGAAGCGCTTGTTCAGCGCAGGCAACTTACCCGCCGCCCCCTCATAGATGCGCAATTCGTGGATCATCGATCCTCCTCGCCTGCTAGCACGCCGGTTGGCGTGCCCGATGATACCAGGGTCGAGGCTTGAGCCGGACCAACGGGGTGGACGGCAGACGCGGCGCGCGCGCCGTATACTGGGAAGAGGCACGGACGCGGATGCGCTATGTACGAGTCGGCGCCGCTGACGAGCTCCCGGCCGGTGGGCTCAAGGCGGTGCAAGTCGAGGACCGCGACATCGTCGTCGTGAATGTCGATGGCGAGTTGTTTGCGTTGGACGGCCGTTGTCCGCATCAGGGCGGGCCCCTCGGGCGCGGACGGCTCGAGGGCGGCGCGGTGGTGTGCCCCTGGCATGCGTGGAAGTGGGATGCCAGGACCGGGCGGGCGATCTGGCCTGCCGTCGACTGGAGAGCCGCTCGGTACCCTGTGGTCGTCCAGGACGGCGACGTACTGGTAAGGGTCGCCTGATCGTGCGTGCGCATCCGCGGTATGCAGGCGAGCGCCTGAGCTGGAGTGGACCCGGCCGCGACCCGGCAACGCCGGCCCACCCACGGATGGCGGCCTCGGTGCTCCTGCTGCGCGGCGGCGGAGGCGCTCCAGTGGAGCTGTTTATGGTCCGACGCAGCGCCTCGAGCCGGTTCGCGGCTGACGTCTTCGTCTTTCCCGGCGGCACCATCCGGGACGGCGATACCAACGCGCGGGTGCTATCTCGATGTGGCGGACTCACGGCCGAGTCGGCGCACGCCACCCTCGCGGAGCGTGGAGGTACGCCAGCGGCGACGCCGGAACTCGCGATCGGGCTGTATATCGCTACCCTCCGTGAGTTGTTTGAAGAGGCAGGCGTCCTGCTGGCGCTCGATGACCACGGGCAGGCGCTCGGTATCACGGATGGCGAAAGGCGACGCCGGCTAGCAGACGCCCGCGCAGCCCTGCAGTCAGGAAGTCTCGCGCTCGGTGACCTGCTGGAGGACGAGGGCTTACGACTGTCGGGCGACCGCCTGATCCCCTTCTCTCATTGGATTACTCCGCGGACCTCTCCCAAGAGGTTTGACACGCGATTCTTTGTCGCGGCCATGCCGTCGGACCAGACAGCAGTCCATTGCGACGTGGAGACCACGGAGGGTGTGTGGATGACGCCGCGTGTGGCGCTGGAGCGTTGCGCGCGAGGCGAGCTCAAGCTGGTGCACGTGACGATTGAGCACCTACGACGTCTAGTCGACCTTGCATCGGTTGATGACGTGCTGGAGTTTGCGCGCGCCAAACGTATCCGGACGGTGTGCCCGGTTCCGGACGGCGCCGGCGGGTGGCGGAGCGACCTGGAGGGTGATGGCTGGTGAGCGCGGAGCAGATCATGCCTGGAGTCTCGCGCCTGTTAGCCCCGAACCCGTCGCCCATGACGCTGACCGGAACCAACACCTATCTGGTGGGCGAGGCCAATCTGCTGGTGGTAGACCCCGGACCAGACCTGCCCGAGCACATCGAGGCGATCGTGGCACTTGCCCAGACGCTAGGTCGCCTGGCTTACTCGGTGGTGACGCATCACCACGGCGACCATCTGCCAGCGGCACTGCGGCTCCGCGATCGTCTGGGCGCTCCAATCGTCGGCCACCCGACGCTGCCCGGCGTCGATCGTCCGTGTGCCGATGGGAATACCGTCACCGCTGGCCAGACTACCCTTCGGGCGGTGGCAACGCCTGGCCATACTTCCGATCACATGTGCTTCTTTCTGGAGGAGGAGAAGGCCCTCTTTACCGGTGACCTGATTGCTGGCCAGGGTACGGTGATTGTCGGCGACGGGCCGGGGGACCTGGCGGACTACATGGACTCGCTGCGGCGAGTCGCCTCCCTCCACGCGCGTTTGCTGCTGCCAGGCCACGGTCCAGTGGTTGCGAATGCCGCCAGCAAGATCCGGGAGTATCTAGATCACCGCGCACTACGTGAGGGCCAGGTCGTGTCAGCGCTAAGTGATGGTCCCGCGACGGCCCGCGCGCTCGTTGAGCGCTTATACGCCGACACGCCCCGCGTCCTGCACGCGATGGCGGAGCGGAACGTGCGCGCCCATCTCTTCAAGCTTGCACACGAGGGGAGAGTGTCCGAACACGGGCGTGGCTGGCAGCTCAACGACGGCCGGGAGGCACGGTGAGCGATCAAGCGCCCTTCGCGTTGCTGCTCCACGCCGGGGGCTGGGACGAGATTCTGATGGTGGCAGTCGGCCTGGCCATCGCCTACGTTATCCTCACAGTGAGCAATCGTCGGCGGCCGCCGGAGGATGGTCCTGGAAGCGCGCCCGGTGAGCAGACCGAGGTGGGTGAGCAGCGCGGATGAGCCGAAGGCCAGGTGGGCGTAGACGGCGCCTGCACCCGATCTTGCTGGCGACTGCTGTCGCGAGCGCGTTCGTGGTGTTGGCGCTCGGCAGCCTGGTGGTCGGTCGAGGGCCGGTAGCGACGAGCAGCAGTGCCGGCCAGCGCAATGGCACGGCCGAGCGAGTGCCACGGTTCGGGGAAGTGCCAAGCACATCGGTCGAGGCGAGCGGCCGTCTCCTGATCCCGCTGGACGGCGGCCTGAGTGTGGTCGGGCTGCCGAGTGGCGACGTGGCCGACCTGGTGCCCTCGGAGCCCACCGGAGCGGTGAGCGGCGCGCGCTGGTCGCCGGCGGGCCGCGGCGTGGCCTACGCCCTGTACCACGTTCGAACGGGCGATTCGTCAGCGAGCTCTGAGATCTACCTGACCGAACCCGATGCGGAGCCGCGCCTGCTGGTTGGCCGCGATAAACCGGGATCGGTCATGGAGGGCCCGGCGTGGGGACCGGACGGCCGCATACTGTACTTCGGCTCCATCACGCTGGAGAACCAGTCGGTGGTCCGTCGAGTCGAGCAGGTTGACGTCGTCGATGGTGGCCGGCGGCAATTACTGAACGGTATGCTGCCCGACGGGTCGCCGGACGGTCAGCAGCTAGCCGTGGTGCAGGCAGACCGCTACGGCGATAGTCTCGTGATCGTCCGCCCGGACGGAAGCGAGCCGCGCACGTTGATTCCGTCCGGGCGGTACAGCGCACTCGGCGGGGCGAGGTTCTCTCCAGACGGAAGAACGCTGGCGGTGCCGATCAGCGGGACAGCGGGCGAGGTCCGCCAGGCAGCGTCCTCGCTACCATGGAGCGTACTGGGGAGCGGCCTGGCTCACGCGCACGGCGAGCCGTGGGAGGTGTACCTCCTCCCTGTCGAAGGGGGTGAACCGCGCCGCCTGACCAACCTCGTCGAGGATGAGATCTCAGTGGCATGGTCTCCCGAAGGGGACAAGGTGGCGATCTACGGCAGCCGAGGGCTGTACGTCGTCGATCGCGAGGGGCGCGCCGCCTTGGCGATTGATCGTGGCGGCTACGGCGGAATTGACTGGGCACGCTAGCCAGGGGCCGCCTCGTCCCGAGAGGCACGTCGGCACGAGACGACGCTTCCGCCGTGGGGCCATAGCAAATGGGCCGAAGGTGCGGAGCGTGCGCCAATCAAGCAGGTCTGCTGTCGTCCGGTACAATGGTGTGGCTGGCCGAAGTGGCGGAATGGCAGACGCGACGGTCTCAAAAACCGTTGAGGGCGACCTCGTGGGGGTTCGAATCCCCCCTTCGGCACCAGATAAGGAGTGGCCACCGTGGCGCGCAGGCGCGGGAGCCTCTCGGCGTCTGTACTGCAATCCGTACTGCAATCAGCCCGAGATAGCGGCTCGCGCCCGCCGGAACACGGCGCCGAGCTTGTCGGCGGCATCGATGTCCATCTCCTGCTGGGCGTGCGTGTAGAGGTCCAGCGTGATCTGCACCGTGCTGTGCCCCAGCCGCACCGACGCCGCCTTTGGGTGTACGCCGGCGCGAAACATTGCGGTCGCGTTGCCATGCCGAAGGTCGTGGAACCGCAGCGAAGCAGGCAGGCCGGCACGCTCAAGCGCCGCCTTGAAGCGCCGCCAGCACTCGCTCGCGGTGTATGCCGTCCCGAGTGTCGTGGGGAAGACGAGGCCGTAGTCGCCCCATGCGTCGCCCAGCCGTTGCCGCTCGAACTCCTGCCGGTCGCGGTGCTCCCGAAGCGCCACCACGGCGTCGGCTGGGAGACTCAGGGTGCGATGCGAAGTGGCCGATTTCGCGTCGTCGTAGGTCGGCACGCCGCGCGTCGCCTTCTCCAGCGACCGCCGCACGGTCAGCGTCCCACGGTCCAGGTCGAGGTCATGCCACTTGAGCGCCAGCAGCTCCCCCTGGCGGCACCCGGTGTAGGCCGCTGTCGCCCAGAGGGCAGCCAACCGGTCGCCGCGCGCCTCGGCGTCCGCGAGTAGGCACTCCACCTGCTCGGGCGTGGAGGGCGTCATTTCGCGGTGGGGCACACGCGGGGAGTCCAGACGGTCGCAGACGTTCGTGGCGACGTAACCCCAGCGGACGGCCATCCTCAGTGCTCGGTGAAGCACCCGGTGGCAGTGGTGGACGGTGCGCGGCGCAAGGGGTCTGGGGGGCCTCTTGCCACCCCTCGAACGGGGCGTGTTCAGCGCGTCGGCATAGAACCGCTGGACGTGATCGGGCTTCAAAGCGATCAGCTTGTGGCGACCCAGCCCGGGCGTCAGGTGCAAGCGAACGATCTCCGCATACCGCTCGTAGGTCTTCGGGCGAACGCTCGTCTTGGTCGTCTCGACCCACCGGTCCAGGTAGGCGGCCACTGTGTCGCGCTCCTTGTCGGCGTCGCCCAGCAGCCCGCCGCTCGCCCGCGTGCGGAGGTTGTCGAGCTTCGCCTGACACTCGGCGCGCGTCCTGCCGTAGACGGTGCGACGGTCGACCTTGCCGTCCGGCTTGTAGCCGACCATCACCTGGGCGATCCAGCGCCCGTCCGGCCGCTGGCTGATGGTCCCCTCGCCGTGGCCGCGCTTGCGACGCTTCGCCTCAGCCATGTCCCCTCCTCACTCGCTCGTCAGCCAATCGGCGGCCGGCTATTCGCGTTCGGTCACTGCAAACTTGTTCCCGCCACCCGAAGGGTAGTGCCATGGCCTGGTCCAGACCGGGTGCGCCATGAGAGTGTCCTCGGCGATACCCTAGCGCCCTCACAGGTCCAGCCGCACACACTGCCGTTCACCCGACCAGCTGGGCCGGCTCTACCTCGAGCGCAGCGGCTAGCTTGCGGACCGTCGAAAACCGCGCGTCCACGTTGCCGCGCTCCAGGCGGTTGATCGTCACGCGCGATACGCCCGACTTGTCGGCCAGATCCTGCTGCGTCAGGAATTGCGACTCCCGGACAGCCTTGAGCTTGCCCAGCGTCGGCACCACCTGCCACCTCCGGAACTAAGATGCTGATACTATACCACAACGATGCTACAACTTCACACTGATACTACAGTCAGTGTAAACTTAGCGTATCTTCATCAGGAGTCGCCGCCGTGTCCATCGACACCGCCGAAGCCGGCGCCGTCGTCCGGACCGACGGCCCGATCCGCTACGACGCGCTGTTCCCGGTGGAGGCGTAGCGATGGCCCGCCGACCCACACCCGGCACTCTTACCATCGTCACGGCCTACCAGCGCCCCGGACTGACCCCGCGCGGCCTGGCCGTGGTCCACGCCATCCGGCTCGCCGAGGCCGTCCGCGAGCTGGACGCGGCCGAGCGCGAGTACGTCGCCCCGCTAGTGGCGGACATCCTCATCGATCTGTGCACGGACGCGCCGCGCGCCTGAGCGCGATGCCACGGCCCCGGAGCCCGCAGGACGACTCCGGGGCGGTCGGCGTGCCGGCTAGACGTATAGCAGCCGCAGGACCATGATGATGATGAGGACGACGGCGGCCAGCGCGTACAGGATGGTCCCGAGGCCGGCGGGGCCGCGGCTGTACCCCGGTCCGCGGACGTAGAGGCCGCCTGCGGCGAGGAGGACGAGCAGGAGGGTCAGGATGATGACAAGGTCCACGGTGCTCCCGCCGCGCTCGTCGGGGCTGCCAGGTCGGCCCGGTGTCGTCGTCGAGTCCGCCCCGATCCGTGGCGCGGAGCCGCGATGGTCGACGTGCCGACATCCAACGGCCGGAACGTGCTAGGCGACATGGCAGGTGGGCCGGCGCTCCGGCACCGGCTCAGCCTCGCGCAGGACCTCATGCGTGACGGGCGCGATGTCGCCCTGGCCGAAGAGGACGTAGCGCGCCAGGTGACCGAGCGGGTTGCCCTCGCTCCACTCGAAGTAGACATGCGGAACCTTGCCGGTCCTGTTGCGGACGTAGAGCAGGATGGCGGCGATCGCGTTCGGGACGGCGGCACTCTGGGCGCGCAGGACCCGGTGCGGGCCTACTGTATGGCCCGTGATGATCAAGTCGGGCGCGAACTCCGAGGCGTCCGTGACGGTGACCTCCAGGAAGAGGACCGGGTCCTCGGCCGGGATGTGATTGCAGCGGCGCTGCCTCGCCTCTTTCTCGGCGTACTCTTCCGTGGCGAGTTCATCCGTGTCGTGGGCGATGATCCGGATCTCTCCGCGGGCCGCCTCCTGCATGAAGCGTTGCGCCGCCCCATCGAGGACCACCTTGCCGACGCGCAGCTCGGTCTGGCGCCAGAGCCGCGAGGCGACGGAGGTGACGACGATCGCCAGGATGAACAGGCCGGCGATCTTGAGCCCCTGGGGGTCGCCGAACACTGTCACGGCCGTCGTATACACGAAGATCGCGCTGATCGCGCCGAACGCCAGTGTGGCCAGCCGCCGGCCGTGGCGGTGGGCCGACAGAGTTACCGCGATCGTCGCCGAGGTCATCAGCGCCAGCACGCCGGTGGCGTAGGCGCCCGCCTGGGCCTCGACATCGGCGCCGAACAGGATCGTGACGACGACGCAAATTGCCGTGAAGATCAGCACCAGCGGTCGCGTCGCCCGTGCCCAGTCCGGGGCCATTCCGTAGCGCGGCAGGTAGCGCGGCACGATGTTCAGCAGCCCGGCCATCGCCGACGCCCCGGCGAACCAGAGGATCAGGATCGTGCTGATGTCGTAGACCGTGCCGAACGCCTCCCCCAGGTACTCGTGGGCCAGGTAGGCGAGCGCGCGCCCGTTCGCCGCGCCGCCCTCCTCGAACTCGGCATGCGGGATGAGCACCGTCGTGACGACGGAGCTCGAGATCAGCATGACGCTCATGATGAGCGCCGCGGCCGTCAGCAGCTTGTGGGTGTTGCGGATACGCCCGGCCGGTCGCTCCGGACGGTCGTCGGCGTCGCCCTGGACGAGTGGCATAACGACCACGCCTGTCTCGAACCCCGAGAGGCCGAGCGCGAGTCGCGGGAACACCAGCAGGGCCGCGCCGATCATGGCCAGCGGGCTGCCGTGGGCACCGACCAGCGAGCCGGTCCACTGAGTGAGGACCGCCGGTCGCTGGGCGATCTCGTAGAACCCGACGCCGACGACGGCCAGGTTGAGCAGGATGTAGCACGCCACCAGCACGACCGCCACGCCGATCGCCTCGCCGAACCCCTTCAAGAACACGGCGCCGAGCAGGCCGATCAGGACCAGGGTCGCGACGACCTCGTGGCCGTGGACGAAGCGCGTGAACGGGTTCTCGGCGAGGTGGGCCGTGGCGTCGGCGGCCGAGAGCGTGATGGTGATGACGAAGCCGGTCGCCACGAACCCGATCAGGCAGAGCACGAACAGCTTGCCCTTCCACCGGCTCAGCAGCCGCTCGAGCATCGAGATCGAGCCGTCGCCGTGCGGGCTCTCCTGGGCGACCCGCCGATACATCGGCAGCGCGCCGAAGAGGGTAATCAACACCAGGACCAGGGTGGCGATCGGCGACAGCGCGCCAGCGGCCAGCGCCGCGATGCCCGGCTGGTACCCGAGCGTCGAGAAGTAGTCAACGCCCGGTCAGGCACATCACCGTGTACCACGGATGCGCCCGGTGCGCGGTCTCCTCCCGCTCGTAGAAGCCCTTAGGCTCCTGCGGGTGTCCCTTCAGCAGCCAGCGCCTGAGGCGAGTCCCGACTCCGCCGCTGTCGCCCGGATCGCGCCCATCGACGGGCAGAGCGGCGCGCAGCGACCTGCCAGGCGCCGTGCTGCGAATCGTCCTCGAGACATGCCGCGGCGCGGCGTACTCGCGTCTCGTGGAGGCGACCCCGGCGTCCTGCGCTCTTCTCGGGCGGGGGTGGATTGCCGTGCGGGGCCACCCGCGGCGGCTCGTCCGTCACGATGGCGTCCTCCTTGTCAGAGTGGCCGGGCTCACGATCGTCGACGTGGCATCCGTCGGTGCGAGGCGGAGCGTGCCTGCGACGAGTAGCGCATTCCCCGTACTCAAGGGGGAGGGGAGTGCCACGGTTGTTGTGCCCGTGTTGCGGCTCACGACCGCGGCCGCGCCGATGCCATCCCAGAGGTGCCCGTCGGCCCCAGACGATGTGGGGAGGCCGCCTCAGCGCACGTCATGCTGACTCGGCGACCTACTGGTCATCGTCCCGCCACTCGCGTCGTCCACGAGACGCAGCAACGTCCCGAGGGCGAACGGCTTCGGCAGGTACGTGACTCCGTGGAATTCGGCCACGGTACGGGGGTCCACGGAGCCGGCCGTGACGACCACGATGCGGACGGCAGCGGGGAGAGCGGCGCCGCGGAGCACATCCCAGCCGGTGCCGTCGGGCAAGTTCATGTCGACGATTAGCAAGTCGGGCAGGGCGTCCGCCAAGGCTTTCAGTCCGTGCCCGACGTCGCCTGCCTCCCGGACGGCGTGACCGCGGACGGTGAAACTCATCGCAATGATGCGGCGAAGGCGGGCGTCGTCATCGATGACGAGGACGCGAGACCTCGGGCGATCATCCAGCGGTTGTTCGAGGTGCACGATCGAGAGCCAGGAGTCGGCGGCGCCGCGCAGGTCCGGTGGAGGAACCCAGGCGGCCGGTCCGGCGATATTTGAACGTTGCCTCGCCGGGCGTTCAGGCGGCGTTAGGGGGCGGGCCATCGGCGTTCAGATCTTGTTAGGATCGCCCCTGCGATCCTCCACACGGAGTGGGAGACCATTGCGGGGCGTACGGCCGCTCGCCCGACATCTCCTGGCGCTCCTCTCGGTTGCCGTCACGCTCGTGCTCGTGTGGCTGATCCACGCGAAAGCCCCCGAGCTGCAGACGACGGTCCTGCTCTACCTCGTGCCGATCATTCTCGTGGCCAGCACATGGGGCCGTGGCCCGTCCATCACTGCCGCGCTCGCCGCCGTGCTCGGGCATGACGTGTTCCTGGTTCAGCCGGCCGGTACCCTCGTCATCGCTCGGGCTGAAGACGCCCTCGGCCTAGTCATCCTGCTCTTCACCGCCCTCGTCACGTCGCAGCTCGCCGATTCGGCCCGCCGTGGCGCGGAGGGGGAGAACGAGGCGGCACTCGCACGCCGCTCGGATGAACTGAAGACGGCCTTGCTGCGGGCCGTGTCACACGACCTGCGGACTCCCCTCGCGTCGATCAAGGCGAGCGTCTCGGGGCTGCGGCAAGCCGGCGGAAGCTACTCGGATGAGGATCGGGCGGAGCTGCTGGCGGCGATCGAGGAGGAGGCCGACCGGTTGGCCCGGCTGGTAACCAACCTGCTCGACGCCTCGCGGCTGGAGGCGGGGGTGCTGACTCCGCACGAGCGGCCCCAGGATCTCAGGGAGCTGGTTGCGACGGTGGTCGGAAGGCTCCAGCCCCTCCTGACCGGCCGCCAGGTCCGCATCGACATCCCGGAGGATATGCCGCCCGTCCCCTGCGACTATGCCCAGATCGATCAGATCGTGACCAACCTCGTGGAAAACGCCGCCGTCCATACCCCACCCGGCACGCCGGTCACGATCCGGGCGACCGTGGAGGGGGATGAGGTGCGCAGCGAAGTCGTCGATCAGGGGCTCGGCCTCCCCGCGAGCGAGCGCGAGCGCCTCTTCCGGCCGTTCGAACGGGGCGAGAGCCACGCCCGAGGCTCCGGGCTCGGCCTTGCCATCGCCCGTGGCCTCGTCGAAGCACATGGCGGGCGCCTGTGGGCCGAGGACGCCCCGACCGGCGGCACGCGATTCATCTTCACCCTGCCGCTGCGGAGGGCCACGCCGTGAGTGCCCCACGTGTGCTGCTCGTGGACGACGAGCCGCAGATCCTGCGCGCCCTGCGCGTGGCGCTGCGAGCCAACGGCTATGACGTCGAGGAGGCCATGGCCGGCGAGCCGGCACTCGAGGCGGTCGCGGTTCGCCCGCCCGAGTTGATCATCCTGGACTTGGCTCTCCCGGACATCGACGGCGTGGAGGTCTGCCGCCGGGTTCGGGAGTGGAGCCGCATCCCCATCATCGTCCTCTCGGCGCACGACGAGGATGAGGCGAAGGTCCGCGCCCTCGACGAGGGCGCGGACGACTATCTGACCAAGCCGTTCAGCGTACCTGAGCTTCTCGCGCGGATGCGCGTCGCGCTGCGCCATGCGGCCGCGGTCGCCGAGACCGGCAACCAGGTCGTCCGCGTCGGCGATGTCGAGATCGACCTCGCGCGGCGCATCGTGCGGCGGGGCGGGCGCGAGGTGCACCTGACGCCGACGGAGTACGGGCTGCTGCGCTTCCTCGCTCAGCACGCCGGGCGCGTGATCACCCACGGCCACCTCCTCCGTTCGGTCTTGGGGGTCGGCTATGACGATGCCACCGGCAGCCTGCGGGTCCACATCGTCAGCCTCCGAAAGAAGCTGGAGGCCGATCCCTCGCAGCCGACGCTCCTGATCACAGAGCCAGGCGTTGGGTACCGACTTCGCGTCGAATGAACGAGCAATAGCACGGGTCAGGTTCGCGTCACGGTGGTTTTGTTCACGAAGGCACGACACACGTGCGAGTTGTATTGCCGGTCGCCGATTTTGCGCGCAGGCGATTGATCCGAGACGTACGAGCCTTAGGATCGGGGCACCGCTGGCTTTGCTGCGCCACCCGCTCGACCTCCTGGGGCACGGCGGTGTCAGCGCACAGCCGGAACAGTTCCAGTTCGGCTATGGACTTCCCGCGTCCGTCCTCGGCCCCGTCGATCGTCCGCAGTGCATCGGCACCGCGCCTTCCCGGCCTGATTGAGGGTCGAAAGACGGGCACGCCGCGGCACGGGTAGCCGGGCGCGCGTCCTGGCGCCGCAGAGCCGGGCCGTCGGGGACCCAACGCCAGGCGTCGCGAAGCATCGCGAAGTCAAGCGTCCACTGCGTCATGCGCCCTCCGTTGGAGAACCTCGTACCGAGCCGGAGCTCCTCCATGTTGGCGTTGGTGTCATCCAATTCATGCATGCGCCACGCGACCCGCAGCACGTCTCGGAGCAGCTCCAGTCCCTCGGAGTCCGCCTCGGCCGCGTCCAGGGCCTCGGCGTGCTCGGCGAGCACCTCCACGGCCGACTCGCCCAAGCGCCCATCAGGTCGTCGAGCCTTACCCCCAGCTCGTCCTCGACAAATGCCGCCAGGGCGTCGCGCGGCGTCCGCGCCTGGCCCGCCAGGTCAGACGCCAGCGAGAGCGAGCAAGCGCCCTCACCGACTCAGGTCTTCTCAACCACCTGTCACGATGCCCGCCGCGCCTTCAGGACGCTCTCGACCGCTTCGAGGCGCGCCGCCAAGTCGCCCGCCTCGATCGCCTTGAGCGCCACGCCCACGAGGTAGCCGACGCACCCCGCCCGTTCCAGCGTCCCGGCCTCGGGTCGTCGCGGACGGCCGCGGCCTGTTCCTCCAGGAGGGTCAGCGCGTCGACCGCCGTCTTCAGCCGAAGGGGATCGGCACGAGGGTTTGACCGGGCGTTTGCGTTCCGCCGGCCCGGCGCAGACGGCCGTACTCGCGCTGGTAGTCCTGCTGCTTGCGGGGATCCTTGTAGGGCACGGGTCAGCCTTTTTCCCGTTGCCCTGATGAAGGGGAAGAAGGCGTGGGGGCCGATGGGTGGCAGGCCAACCGGGCGAAAAAACGCGCACGGGGCGGGTGGAGTGCAGATGCATTTCACACCCCGCTCGTCCGCGCCATACGCTGGCCATCGGTCCGACGCGATCATATTCGACAGCCGAATGGCAGCCGCCTGGCCCCACACCCCGGGGCAGACGTCCCGCTCGTGCAACTTCTGCAGGATCACTCGGACGTCGCGACTGAGGGTCGCGGGAGACACGCCGAGCTGTCGAGCGGCCTTGGCCTGGAAGCCGCGGCCTAACAGCCAGCCCGTCGTGTGGTAACGAGCGAGGCGGAGCACCTCGATACGCCGAAACGCTGCGCGGTCCTGGCGAAGGCGGTTGTACCGCCGCCGGGCCACCCGCCTGTGCCGCCGCCTCGACCGAATCTGTCGAGGCGGCCCAGCCTGCACGGTCCATCATTCCTCCCGAAGGTTGCGCGCTTATTCTTGGCCTGAGCTTGCACGCTTGTGCTGCGCGCAGCGCATTTCTCGGGGTAGGTTCCTGAGGCCGAAAATTTCACAAACATTGGGGGCGGTCAGCAGTGGCCCGGCGGAACGCCGCTCCGACATGATCCTCGCACTCGCGCGTGCTCGAACACCGATTGCGGCTACGACGGTGGTGCGCTCAGCTGCACGTTGCTGCCCCGTCGGCCCCGCGCGGCGCAGTGGGTACGCCGAAGGTGCTCGTCAGCCCGCGGGCACGTCGGCCGCGGTCTTGAGGCGGAAGGGGATGGGGATCGGGGTTCCACCGGGGGTTCCACTCTCGCCCGCCCGCTGTCCCCTGGCCCACTCGCGCTTGTACGCGCGTTGTCGCTCAGGGTCCTTGTACGCCATCCTCGACTCCGGTCGGCTCCCCCTTAAACAAGAGCGCCCGCCGCCGACGGATCGGCAGGCGGGCACAGCATCCGCAGAATGCCCCGAGGGGCTCAGGGAGAGTATAGCAGCGGCAGGGCGGCGAGCCGTTGCTTGGTTCCGGTAACCAGCCTTCTCGGGCCCACCCCTCCTTCTCCCCCGCTTGACTGGCGACTAATGCTTGACGCTGCCTGCAGTTCTAGATAATATCGTCCTATACGTATATGTGTAGTGTCTCATGAGCATCCCCTCACCAGGAGTCGCGGCAGCAGTCCGTCCTCGCGCCACCATGCTGGCCCGCTTCTTCCGCGGCCTGGACGAGCCCACGCGCGTGCTGATCCTGGAACTGCTCCTGAGCGGCGAGAAGAGTGTCTCCGAGCTGGTCGAGCTGACGGGTAGTCCCCAGGGCCGCGTCTCGAGCCACCTTGGCTGTCTTCGGCACTGCGGGTACGTCACCACCAGGCGAGACGGCCGCTGGGTCTACTACCGCCTAGCAGACGATCGCGTCCGCGCCCTGCTTCGCATTGCCCAGGAGCTGATGGCAGATCACGCCCAGGAGCTGCTCTCGTGCGCCGTGGTCAGCCCTGATCTAGCTGGGGCCACCCTCCATCAGGCCGAGGATCAAGGAACCCTCGTCGGTCAGGCCGACCCAAGCCAGGAGGTAGCGGCCAATGGCTGAGCGCATTGACCTGGTGATCCTCGGATCTGGCTCAACAGCGTTCGGGGCAGCGCTGAGGGCGGCCGAGCTTGGCAAAACGGCGGTGATGACCGAGGCCCGCACGCTCGGTGGACCTTGTGTCAACCGCGGCTGTTTGCCCAGCAAGAACCTGATCGAGGCCGCACGGATCGTCTGGGAGGCCGAGCATCCCCGCTACCCAGGCCTGCAGCCCACCAGGATGGCCTTCGACTTCAAGGAGCTGATCCGCCAGAAGGATCAACTCATCCACGACTACCGCGACCGCAAGTACAGCTCGATCGTCGGGGGCGCTGATCTGATCAAGGTCTACGACTGCCAGGCGACCCTCGCCGGCGACCACGCCGTCTCGGTTGATGGGCGAACGCTCGAGGGCGACCAGATCCTGATCGCCACGGGCACCCGACCGACTATCCCGCCGATCGAGGGGCTCGAGACGGTCCCCTACCTCACCTCCGACCTTCTGACCTCGGATGAATCACAGGAGCTGTTTGACCTTCCCCGCTCCCTGGTGATCATCGGCGGTGGCTACATCGCCCTCGAGCTGGGCCAGATGTTCCACCGCTTCGGCAGCCAGGTCACCATCCTCGAGCGAGGCGATAAGATCCTCAAGGACTATGAGCCTGAGGTGTCGCGAGCGGTGACCGAGGCCCTCTGCTCAGAGGGGGTCACCCTGGTGACAGGCGTTTCGGTGCGGCGGGTCTTCCAGGAGGGAGACCAGACCGTCGTTCTGGCGCACAACAAGGGGCTTGAGCAACGCTTCCGCGCCGAACGACTGCTGGTTGCCACTGGTCGCAGGCCGAACACCGATCAGATCACCATCGAGAAGGCTGGCGTGGCACTGGACGGGCGCGGCTTTGTTCGGGTTGATGCCGAGCTTCGGACCAGCGTTCCTTCTATCTGGGCGGCTGGCGATGTGATCGGTAGGCACACCGAGAGCCAGCTGGCCACCCCAGTCGGTGCCCGTGACGGCGGGATCGCGGCTGAGAACGCTTTGGGCAACCGCGGCCGCACGGTCGATCACGCGGTGATCCCGCGGACCATCTTCACCGATCCCCAGGTCGCGGTCGTCGGAATGACCGAGACTGAGGCGATCGAGCGTGGTCACCGCTGCTGGTGCAACACCATCCCGATGGAGCTGGTCCCAAGAGCTGGAGCGACCCGCGCTCAGCAGGGGATCGCCAAGATGGTGGCTGATGCGGACACCGAGCAGGTCTTAGGGGTCTCACTGGTGATGGCCGATGCTGGGGAGGTGATCCACGAGGCAGCGATGGGACTTCGCTTCGGCGCCAAGATCCGCGACTTCATCGAGCTGTTGCACGTCTACCCGACCATGGCCGAGGCGCTCAAGATCGTGGCCATCTCTCGCTACAAGGACCCGCACAAGCTGTCCTGCTGCGCGGACTAAGAGAAAGACGAGGATGCCGATGAACAAGAACGACACGCGGATCGGCTTGGGCCTGATCGCCGCCATGGCGATCTGTTGTGGCAGCCATCTGCTGCTTCTGGGCTTTGGGCTACCGATTCTGGCGCTCGCTACTGGGCAGCCGCTGCTCATCGCTGCGGCGGCGGCGGTAGGGCTGGCGATCGTTGGGATCGTCCTCTGGCGGCGGCACTCAGGTCCACGCGCTTCCGAGACTTGCACCACCAGGGTGGTCGAGCCGACCATCCATTCACCCGCGATCGAAGCCGCTCAGCTCGCAGCGCCAGCGGAGCGCGAGCCGATCGGCGCAGGCAAGGAGACGCAGCGCTGAGGTGGTTGTTTCCCGTTGGCTTGCTCGGCACGCTCATCGCCGCCCTGTGCCGCGTTCAGCCTCAGCCGTATTTCGGTCCCCGTCCTGGTCATCTTTCTGGGAGCGGAGTAGCAAGGGACCTACGATCAGTCGGAGCGGACACCATGGCTGAGACCTGCGCACCCAACCGCGCCGACCTGGTGAGCAACAAGCAGACTCGGGTGCTGCTGTGGCAGTTACCCTCGGCCGCGATCGTCGCCAGCTTCTTCCTGAGCAGTACGCCACTGAAGGCGGGAATCTGGACGGCGGCACTGACCCAGATGGGGCTGGCCTGTCTGGTAAACGTCTCCCGCTGCGGTCGTCTGCACTGCTACTTCACAGGACCGTTGTTCCTGCTCGGTGCCCTCGCCTCACTGCTGCGCGGCCTGGGAGTGGTGCCAGTGACCTGGGCCCAGCTTGGGATCACCATGCTGGCAGGCTGGCTGCTGTTGGGCCGCCTCCCAGAGAAGCTGTGGGGTACGTACACCAGGCGGTCTCAGAGCGTTGAGCGATTCGACCAGTTCACCGATCGAGCACACGGGGTACTCCAGCGGGCCCAGCAAGAGGCCGAAGACTTCAGCCACCACTACATCGGCACCGAGCACCTGCTGCTGGGGCTGATCGGTGAAGACCAGGGGGTTGCTGCCAAGGTGCTGAGCGATCGCGGCGTTGACCTGGGGGCAGCTCGCTCCGCCGTTGAGCATATCGTCGGCCGCGGCGATCGCCCGACCAGCGGGTCTCTCGGCCTGACCCCGCGGGCCAAGCGGGTGATCCAACTCTCGCGAGACGAGGCGCGGCGGCTCAAACACAACGACGTCGGCAGCGAGCACCTGCTACTGGGCCTGCTGCGTGTGGGCGAGGGTGTCGCGGTCGGCGTGCTCGATTCGCTCGGGGTCTCGACGGATCTCAGGGCGATGCGCGATCAGATCAGCCAACTGGTCAGTCGGAACTGAGGCTCCCACGCCCCTGAGGACAAGGAGAGCCTGGATCGAACGACTCACCTGGCAGCAACCTGTCAGAATCGAGATCGAGGAAACAGTTGGTCTCCATATCGCGCTGAACAGAAAGGACTCTATGCAATTGCGCGAGTTAGTCGCGGACATCGATTTGGGTTGATCAGTGGGTATGTCGGGACCAAGGTGATGGAGCCTGTTTCGAGCAAGCTCTACGAGCGGGAGTCGGAGGAGGATCGGCCGCGCGAGGATGCGGTTCGTCCTGGTCCTCCCTACCAACTCGCGGCCCAGAACACGGCGCAGCTTCTGGGAGTGCAGCGCTCGGAACCGCAGCTGCAGACGGCGGGAGTGGCCTTCCACTACGGGCTTGGGATGAGCTGGGGGCCTGTCTACCTACTCGTGCGCCGAGCGATGAATCTTCACCCGCTCTGGGCGGGCTTGCTGACAGGTGGGGCGATGTCGCTCCTGGTCGATGAAGGGCTGACCCCCGCGCTTGGCCTCAGCGCTCCCAATCGGGCCTACCCGCTGGTTACACACCTGCGCGGCTTCGTTGCCCAGCTGGCCTTCGGTCTTGGCGTTGCCGCCACGGCGGAGCTGATCATCTGGTTGGGTCGTGGCGCAGTCAGCCGAAGATAGCTTGGCTCTCCCCTGTTGGTTCCGATAACCCCCCTTCTCGGCACCTAGGCGAGTGCGCCCTTTGCATCTTCAGGCAAACGCGGCTATCATTTGTGCCATGACGCAAACGACTTGCGCC
>JAUJPG010000018.1 GCA_030447245.1 Chloroflexota bacterium
AAGGGAGACGTTCCGCTCGATCGGACGCGCAAGCGCCAGCTCCTGCGCCTGCCGACCCGATCCGGTCGCCGTGGCAAGCCGCCACTCGCCGGTTTGCGGGTCGCGCTCGCGAACGTCGCGCGGGGCGGTCGGCCCGATCAGCGTCTTGGCGTCCTCGATGTCCTTGACGCCCGGCAACTCGACAATGACCCGGTCTGAGCCCTGGGCCTGGATCAGAGGTTCGGCCACGCCGTACGCATTGACTCGGCGTTCTAGCACCTGGATGACGCCTCGGACGACCTGTTCCGGGTCCTGGCCCGGCGCCTTGCTCAGATCAGCCTGGAGGACGAGGTGGGTCCCCCCCTGCAAGTCGAGGCCGAGCGTGGTCCCCTGACGGTCGAATCGGAAGTTGCCGAGCTGCAGGTGGACGCCCTGGCTACCCGGCAGCGCGTCACCCCCGGGAATGTAATTGCCCGGGTTCTGCGGCCACACCACCGCTAGCGCGGCGAGCGTAAGCGCGGCGATTACGATCAGGCGCCACCATTTGCGCATTCCAACCTCGATCTAGACTCGGATGTGTGTGCCGCGAAGTATACCGAACCATTCGGGCGCCACCCCGAGTTTTCCCGCGCCCGCGCCCGTACGCGTGCGCCCGTGATCGCCGTGTGCGTTCGTCCCGGCCAAGGCCCCGTCAGCGCAGCGGCACCAATCTCAGCGGCTGTCGTTCAGATACGTGTCCCTCAGCGGAGTCAGTCCGAGCACACGCTGGGGCGCGAAGTTTTCGACATACGGCTTGACGAGCGTACGCACGCTGTAGTGGAACACGGGGATGCTGGGATACTCGTCAGCCAGGATCTGCTCCGCTTCACGGTACAGATCTTCGCGCCTGGCGGGGTCCGACGCACCGCGCGCCTCGCGGACCTGACGATCGAACTCGTCATGTCTCCAGCCGCTGTTGAACACTCCGCGATCTTCGCGGCTATCCCAGAGCAGGTTGTACCAGTTGCTAGGGTCCTCATAATCAGAGAACCAGCCGCCGCGATAGAGATCGCCGGCGCGCTGCCAGTCATCGCCTCGACGCCAACGCATGAACGCCGCCCACTCCATCGGCTCGAGCTTCAGTGTGATCCCGAGCGCGTCCTTGTAGCGCTGCTGGAGGTACTCCGCCAGCAGCTTCCACTGCGGACTGGCGTTGTAGGTGAAGGTGATCTCCGGGAAACCCTCCCCTTCGGGGAAGCCGGCCTCAGCCAGTTTCCTCCGCGCCTCCTCCACGCTCTCCCACGGCCAGGCGCTCGGTTCCCGGCCGGGGATCCCCTCGGGCTGAAGGCCCGTCGCCGGCACTCCAGTCCTCCTCAACACTTGATCCAGCAGCCGCTGACGATCGATCACCTGCCCGAGAGCCTGCCGAACGCGTGGGTCCTGGAAGTGCGGCCGACGGTGGTTGATCGTGATGAACATCGTTGCTGATTGCGGGAACGTTCGAAGCTCATCCCTCAGCTTCGAGTCGGCGAGGAGTCGCTCCATCTGCGCGCTCGGAATCTCGAAGGCCGTGCCGGGGCCAAGCGTGTCCAGCTCGCCCGCTTCATAGGCCGCCAACACTTGCTCATGTGCCCCTTCCGGGAAGATCCGATAGGTGACCTGTTCCAGGCGCGGAGGACCGGCCCAGTAGTCGCGTCGCGATTGGAGCGCGACCTGGCTGTCGTGCCGCCATGCGACTAGCCGAAACGGTCCATTGGTGACGATGTTCGCGGGGTCGGTCCAGCGATCACCGTGGAGGGCAATCACATCCTGGCGGAGGGGAACCATCGTCCACGTGCTCGCCAGCCGCAAGAACGCAGCGTTCGGCTGCTCCAGGGTGACAACCAGCGTACGCTCTCCTGGCGCCTCGACGCCGAGCTGTCGCGGGTCGAGGCCCTGCCGGTGAATCCTCTGCGCGTTCTTGACCGGGTAGAGGGTCGTAGCGTAGTCAGCGGCCGTGGATGGGTCTAGAGCGCGCTGCCACGACCAGACATAGTGCTCGGCCACGACTGGCTTGCCATCGGACCAGCGCGCGTCGTGCCGCAGGCCGAACGTGTAGGTCAGGCCGTCGTCTGACACGTCCCACGACTCGGCCCCGAGCCCCACCGCCGCGCCTTGGGCATCGAAAGCTACCAGTCCCTCGAAGAGCTGAACGACGATGTCGATCGAGGCGTTGTCGGTGGCCAGGCTGGGGTCGAGCGTCGGCGGCTCGGTCAACGGCAGCCGGAGGTGTTGTGGGCGGGGAACGGGCGTCGCCGTCGACGCCGCAACCGGTGTGGCCGCACGGGCAAGCTCTCCGCCGGGCTCCTCCGCGGCGGAAGTGCGAGCCGGCGTGTCAGCGCGCGGCGTTACTCCCACACAGGCAGTGGTGAGAAGACAGACGATGGCGAAGTAGCCGGCTGAGCGAGTAGATAGGAACGTCACGCGCGAGCCTCGGACTGGGCCTCGCCGCGAACTTCGGACTCTTCGGACGGATCGCGGTTGGCGTCGTGCTCGCTCCGCCGGGACGGCTCCGTCCGACGCATGTTGTCCAGGTCGTCCAACCGATCCAGGTAGAGCATGCCCTGCAGGTGGTCAATCTCGTGTTGCAGGGCTTGGCCGAGTAGTCCTTCGCCCCGGACCTTGATCAGTTTGTTTCGAGCGTCCCTGGCCTTCACCCACACCCGCTCGGCGCGCTTCACCGTTGCCCAATACCCGGGCACGGATAAGCAGCCCTCGTCCGGCTCGTGCTCTCCTTCCAAGCGAACGATCTCAGGGTTGACGAGCACGTGAACCTCGTCCTTCTCTGTCTCGATCACGGCGATCTGCAGGGGCACGCCGATCTGCGGGGCAGCCAGACCGACGCCGGGAGCGGCTCGCATCGTCTCGATCATGTCCTCGACCAACCTCTGAATTGATTGGTCGATACGGGAAACCTTCTTGGCCTTGTTGCGCAGGACGGGGTTGCCTAGGACCATGATCGGACGGACCGCCATCTCTCCTCCGGGCGCACGACCTCGCGGAGGATTCTACCAGCAGCGAACGTAGGTCTCCCTACGTGGCGAACGCGCCCGTCTCCACAGGACACAGCGACCTGGGAGTCCGCACGAGGCCTTAGCGTCTACTCCCCTTTGATCTCGTCGTAGACCGCTTCGATCTCCGTAAGCAGTCGATCCTGCGTGATCCCACCGACGAGGGACGCCGCGATGGCGGCGCCCCCGGCGCCAACTCCTTCCTTGACCAGGAACTGCTCGTAGCGGCGCAGCGGCGCGTGGCGCGATTGAGCGAAGTCGAGCGCGCTCGCCAGGACGGGTGTCTCGCCAATCTGCGCGGCGAGGTCCGCCAGGTCGGCGGTTGGGTCGTGGGCCACCCAGGACGTGGTCGCTATGCCCAGTCGATCGGCGTTGACCTCGCCGCCGGCGCGACGGGCCAGCGCTGATGCGAGGGCCAGGACGGCGACCATCTGGCTCCCTCCGGCGAGCAGCACTGGAACCGTCGGGAGTGCCCCGAGCACAAGTCCAGCCACGATTGGCTGCATTGGGTCACCGACAGCGGCAACGATGCGCAGTGGGTTCACCGTGTTCCAGGGAGCGTCGCAGTGCAGCGCTCCGGACTCCCGCGCGGTCGCCAACGCCTCCGCGACGACCGCGTTCTTCAGAGCGTGGGCATTATCCGGCATGCTGCTGGAGGTCTTGTCAAGCGCATCGATGCCGAGTCCACAGAGTACGGACAGGGCCGTAGTAGTGCCCGCCGGGACGCTCTCGGCCAGGATCAGATACTCGGCGCGACCGGCAAGGTCGGCGCCGAGCTCTCGGCCGGCGTCAAACAATTCGGCTGCATGTGGCACGGCACGTCCGGTCAGGATCGACTGCCCCCACCGGTCGGAGAGCACGCGACTCGGTGACCGGGGCTTGACGCGCGTTCCCCCGTCCACAATCTCGATCGGGACGTTCGCCAGGCGAAGCGCGGCTAGCGTAATGACCACCGGTCCTGGTGCGCCGAGCGGGTTGGAGGGTACTCCCGCCATGCAGAGCGGTCGGCCGTAACAGAGCGCCTCAGCGTCCGCCGCGGCGGTCAAGCGTCGTAGCTCGGGCGTGGCGCCCGCGGCGGAAAGTCCGTCGATCTCGGCGGTCTCGGTGTGTGCGATGGTACAGACAAACAGCGGCCTTCGCCCTGCGAGCTGGCGTAGCAGTTGCTGGCCACGGCGGGGGGCGTGAACGAGCCAGATTGGCCAGTCCGACGCTCGCGGGAACGTGCGTGACGGGCCAGCGGTCAGCACGGTTCGAGCTGGAGGATGCCGGGGTGGAGCAAAGCGGTCAGGGCCTCCAGGCCGTCAACGAGGCGCGGTCCGGGTCGTCCGTACAGCGGCTCAAGCACGGCGTGGATGCGACTATTCCGCACGGCGGGTACGTTCTCCCACCCTCGTCGCTCAGCGAGCAGTCGGCGGTCGGGCAGCTTCTTGGCCCCGCACCAGCAGGCCACGACGACGTCTGGTGCTCGCGCCCGTACCTGCTCCGTGGTCACGGTCTCGCTTTCGCCGGGCAAGTCGGCGAGGGCGTTCTCCCCTCCGGCGATTCGGCAGAGATCCGTCATCCAACTCGGCCCACCGGCGGCGATGTATGGCCTTGGCCACCACTCCCAGTACACCCGCGGACGTTCGCTGACATCGCGTGTGCACTGCTCGACACGCCGAACGCGCTCGGACAAGGTGTTCGCCAGATTCTCGCCGTTAGGCCCGGCCCCGACGGCCGCGGCGACCTTGATCGCGTCGTCGAGCACCCCCACCAGTCCGCGGGACCGGACGACCAGCAATGGAAGTCCTCGCGCCGCCAGGCGATCGACATTGCGCTCCATGCCGGGTACTGACAGCGAAGCCAGGACGAGGTCAGGCTCGAGTGCCGCGACGCGGTCCACGTCAATGTCGAGGTCGCGGCCTACGCGCGGCAAGGCTTCGACCGCCGGCGGGAAGTCTGAGTAGTCGTCCACGCCCACCACCCGGTCGCCAGCGCCGAGTGCGTAGAGCAGCTCGGTGTTGCTGGCGACGAGCGACACGATCCGCGCGGGCGGTTTCATGCGTCCCGCACGCACCGCGCGCGGCGCTCGCCAAGGCGAATGATGACATAGGCGACCGGTATGACCATGACCACTGCCGAGAGCATTATCTGGACGGCGTGGTCGAGCGCGGCAGTGTCAGGACTGGGCAGCGGCGCCCCCAAGATATAGTGGCCAGGTTTCTCCAACTGGATACCGAGCGCACCTGCCATGGCGCTCATCGGCCATCCGGCATTGGGGCTCTCGGTCGCCCCCGCATCACGCCAGACGGCGCGCAGCGCTCCCATTGCATCCCCGCCAACGAACGGCGCGCCCAGGATCAGGAGACCTGCCGTAATTCGCGCCGGAAGCAGATTGAGGAGGTCGTCCAAGCGCGCGGCCGCCTTGCCGAGGTACTCGAGCCGCCCGTGGTAGCCGATCATCGCATCGAGCGTGTTCGCCGCACGGTAGACGATCGCACCCGGCAGGCCGCCGACCACGTAGTACAGGATCGGCGCGACGATGCTGTCGGCGGCGTTCTCGGCAAGTGACTCGATGCCCGCGCTTGTCAGAAGCTCCGCGTTGAGCGTGTCCGTCGGCCGGCTCACCAGCGCGCGCGCGGCCTCTCGTGCAGCGACAAGCTCGCGTGCGTCCAGCGCCTGTTCCAGCTCATGGATAGCAATGACAAGCGCCCGCACGCTGATGACGGAACTCAGGAGCCCTGCCGCCGCGATCGTGCCAATCGACTCGGGCAGGCGCTGAAGCTGTCGCTCGGCCAGGCGGCCGAGGAGAGCCGCGCCCCCGACGATCGCCAGCGTCTGTGCCACACCGAATGCGCACTGCCCTTTCGCAGAGCGAACCCAAGGCGTGTCTACCCACGTGCCAAATGCATCGATTGCCTTGCCGATCCAGACCACGGGGTGCACGCTCGCGGGCGGCTCGCCCAGGGCGAGGTCAAGTCCCAGCGCAAGGATGAGCGTCCCGAATCGCCGTGACATCGGCTGGAGCGCCCGGACATCGGCATGATCCGACGATCTTGGCGCGGAGCTAGACGCGACGCTAGGGACTGCTTGTGCCGTTGGTCGCGACGGCGGGATCGGTCACCGGCCAATAGCGCGCCTCAGCCGGCAGCATCGTCCCGACAAGCTTCTGCATGGCCATGACGTGGCTGCAAATGCCGGAGGCGGGGAAGGAGTTGCAGGAGCACCCCCACGCCCCGTCGCTGTACGAAAGGTCATAGGAGCCGTGCTCTCCGCGAAAGGTGGCGCCGATCTCGCTAAGCGCCACGCGCTCAGGCTCGCGCGCGTACATGTTCGCCTTCTGGATCTTGCCGATCAGGCTCGACTGCATCTTGCCACTCCCTACCTCCTGCGCTGGACTGCCCTGGGCTGCAGCGAGAAAGAACGAACGCCAGTATGCAGGTGCATACTGGCGTTCGGCGTCGGCGGGTAATCTTCGTAAGATGCCGTATTCAAATACGTTCATCCCCGCCGCGGTCGTCCATGACCATCGGATAGTGGGAGTCTACACGGCCCCCGCAGCCCTGTCAATTGACATCCAGGCGGGGGTGTGCCCCGTTTCTGTAGTTGTGGTCGGACGGTGCCATGGACGCTGCTGGGAGCGTGGATCAGACCCCAGGGCCACGCACGAGCGGCAGACCGCGGGTGGTTGGCGCGTGTTCACCTGGCGGCGTGTCCGATCCAGCGCTCGCCGCCGAACCATTGCTCTACTGGCCCTCGAGAACCTGACCAGGACTACAAAAGTGAGCCACACCCCCAGGCGGCGTGCGTGCGAAGAACCCCATACGTGACTGTGACCCGACCGTATTCGAGCCTCAGAATTCACGGCGGCCGGGTTTGGGTCGTCCTCCTGCGTGGCAGGTGCGGCTGGATGCGCCGCCAGAGTCCAGAGGCGCTCAAGTTGGGTATGGATCTGCCGTCGCAGTCGCAGTGGGCGGAGGCTCCGGTCAAGCGCCTCCCACTGCTGCTGGGTGGCCGCGTCGAGCACAGCGACCGCCCGGAGCGGCTGGTAAGGCGTTCGGGCCCTAGCATGCGCGTGGTGGAGCCTGGCCGCGGCCCGCGACTTGCGGACGAGCTTCTGGACCTACCGGAAGACGTTGGTGTGCAGCCGCACGAGTCGGTAGACTCGGGCGAGCTGCGGGTAGGCCAGCTTGGAGCTGTAGCGGTCGTGCCCGACCACGTGGCGGACGATCGCGCCGTTTGTCTGCTCGACGTGGGCACTGTCGTTCTTCTTGTACGCCCGCGAGCGGGTGAAGGTGATTGCGTGCCGCTGGCAGTAGTCGAACAGCCCGTCGTTGATGAACTCCGCGCCGCTGTCGCAGGCCAGCCCGAGCAGCGGCACCGGCAGCCGCTGGCGCACCCGCTGCACGCCCCCGCCGGCCCACTCCTTGGTCTTGACCCAGACCGCCTCGAGCTCGGCCCAACCGGTCGCGACGTCGACCGCCGTCAGAGTGCACCGGCAGAAGCCCGCGGTGCTCGCCCCGCAATGGGCCACCAGGTCGACTTCCAGGACGACGGCCCGGTCCCCGTCCCAGTCGGGGAAGGTCCGGATCGAGATCTGCCCCTGCAGCAGCGACCCGACCCGCGTGGTGGCCCGTCCTCGGGGTGGCACGGTGGTTCGGGCCGGGGCCTGCAGCCCGCCGCGCGTGGCCGCGCTGCCCGCCCGCGGCAGTCCGTCGGTCGCGGGTTCGAGTGTCAGCTCGCGGTAGGGCACCAGCCAGTCTATGAGCTCCGGCACGAAGGGCTGCAGGCGCTTGGCGCCGATCTACTCGGCCGCTTCCCACACCACCCGCGCCGCCGCGGCCACCGCCGAATCGTACACGCGCGGCCGGCCCACGCGCGGCTGGGAGGCGGGCGGCCGAGGCCACCGCCGCTGCAGCCGGATTGCGGCCTTGCGGTGATAGCCGGTCACCGCCACCACCTCGTCCAGGATGCGGCTCCCCTCCGTCCGCGAGGCGCGCCGATAGCGCGCGCGTTGGGCCGCGGCATACTCGCGGATGCTCTCTCGGTCACAGCGACCTCCCGCACGTCGGCAACTGGACCGCTGCGGCACCGATCCATCACCGGGTAACCAAGCTTCTGCGGTGAAGGGCGTCGTTGACAGCCGCGCGCCGCTACAAGTACGCTTGCTCGTACATAGACACCCGCAGCATTTCTTAGATTTCCCGAGAATTTCGGAGGCACCCGTTTGGCCCAGGCTGCATCGGCAACTCTCTTCACAACCCCCGCGGGCAGCCGCTGGGTCGGTATGCGGGGTGCCTGTGAGATCCTCGGTGTGAACCAGTCGACACTCCGCGAATGGACCGACAGGGGGCGTGTGCCGGTGTTCCTCACACCGGGACGGCACCGTCGGTACCGCGAGGCCGATCTCCTGGCGTTGGCTCGACCGTCCGGCGGAGCGAGTACGTCGACGCCCCTGGCAGCTGCATTGCTGGGCAGCCGCGAAAGGTACGGCGCACTGGCCGAGCGGGTCCTGCCTTCCAGCAGCTGGTCACACCAGTTTGACGAAGCAGCGCGCGGTCGCTTTCGATCCCTTGGCAACGCACTCCTGAGCATGTTGAACGCGTACGTAGAGGCCGACACGAATTCGGAGCGGGAAACGTGCCTCAGCCAGGCTGGCACGCTCGCCGCCCAGTATGGTGAGGGGGCGGCAGCGGCCGGGCTCAGTGCCGCTGAAGCCACCGAAGCGTTCGTCGTCTTCAGGAAGCCGATCCTGAACCTCGTACACGACTGGCTTGCCGATCAGCCGAATGGGATGGCGCGGGTCAGCGGCACACTCGATCGGGTGGACCACTTCCTAGACCATATCCTAGTGCATCTGGTCAGCGCACACGAGGGGGCAAGTGGGGCACCAGCTACTTCCGGGCACCGCGAGAGCCCGGCGTGACCGCGGAGTTGTATCCGGCGTTCTTCAACCTCGAGGGGCGCCGCTGTGTCGTCGTCGGGGGCGGCGCCGTCGCCGAGCGCAAGATGCAGGCGTTGCTCGGCTGCCGAGCGTCGGTGGTAGTCGTGGCTTCACGCGTGACACGGGCGATCGTCGATGCGGACGAGGATGGCAAGATCACGCTGCTACGGCGTGCGTTCGAGCCACGTGACGTGGTGGGAGCGTTGTTCGTGTTCGCGGCCACCGACTCTCGCGAAGTCAACGCGAATGTTCTCCGTGAGGCTCACGCCGCTGGGGCGCTGGTGAACGCGGCCGACGACCCACCGGCGGGCGATTTCCACGTCCCTGCCACCGTCCGCCGGGGCGACGTGGTTGCCGCGCTCTCGACGGGTGGCCGCAGTCCGACCTTCGCGCGGTATCTGCGCCTGGAGTTAGCGTCCTGGTTGACCGAGGAGCGCGTGGAGCTATCGGACCTCCTCGCCGAGGCACGCCGCGAGTTCCAGGAGTCGGGCCGCGCTCTCGAGCCGGAGCAGTGGCGCGGCGCGGTTGATGAACAGGTGCTTGACGCGCTTCGAACTGGCGACCGCTCGCGCGCCAAAGCCCTACTTCTCGCGCGGCTCGGCGCGCCCGCCGCGGCAGCAGGCGGCTGAGGAGTCCGCGTGGAGATCCTGGCGCTCGGCATCGACCATCAGCACGCGGGTGTGGCCCTTCGGGAAAAGTTGGCGTTCGGTCCAGACGAGCTGCGCGAGCTCCATAGTCGCCTGAGGGCCCACCTGCTTGAGGCTATCGTGGTCTCTACGTGCAATCGCACCGAGCTGTATGCACTGGTCAGCGACACCATCGCGGACTGTGACGCGGCGGCGCAAGCCCTCTGCGAGAACCGCGGCATCTCGGCCACCGAGTTCAGCGCACACGTGATCCAGTATCGACGGCAGGAGGCAGTTCGACACCTGTTCAGGGTGGCCGTAGGACTCGAGTCAATCGTCGTCGGCGAGCATCAGATCATGGGGCAGCTTCGAGCTGCCGCGGAGCTAGCGGCAGAGACGAAGTCGGCCGGCCCAATCATGACACGACTGTTCCACGACGCGCTGGCTGTGGGCAAGCGGGCGAGGGTCGAAAGTGGCATTGCTCGCAACTCGGTGTCGATCGCCACCGCGGCGGTCGAGCTCGCGCATAGAGCGCTTGCCACGCTCGAGGAACGCACGGTGCTTGTTATCGGCGCGGGCAGAATGAGCGGCATCGCTGCCCGAAGCCTGGCGGCCAAGCGCGTTGGCCGCATGGTCGTGGTTAGCCGCCAGTCGGCTCGGGCCGAAGCACTGGCCGCCCGCGTGGGTGGCGAGTGGAGCAGCTTCTCGGACCTGGGTGTGGCGCTGGCCGAGGCTGATGTCGTCATCACGGCCACCGCGGCGAGGGGTAGCGTCATCGACACCAGTCTCGCCCGCGACGCGCTCGCAACCCGTCCCGACCGGCCGCTGATCCTGATCGACGTGGCCGTCCCTCGGGATGTGGACCCAAGCGTGTCCCAGCTCGCGGGGTGCACGGTCTACAACGTCGATGACCTTGCGGCCTTGCGGCAAGCAAACTTGGCCACCCGGCGACTTGAGGGACTGAAGGTCGAGGCGATGATCGCGGAGGGGATGGCCAAGTTCGAAGCGTGGTATGTAGGGCGGGAGTTCGGTCCGACGATTGCGCGGCTGGTCGCTAGGGCGGAGCAGATTCGGCAGCGGGAGATGGATCGAGTGCTCGCTCGAATGGAGACGCTGTCGGATCGCGATCGAAACCTTGTGAACGCGATGACACAGGCTATCGTCAACAAACTTCTGCACGACCCCATCGTGCGCCTCAAGGAACGCGGTGGCCGCCACGATGCGCGGCTGTACAACCATGCCGTTCGCGAGCTTTTCGCCCTCCGCGAGGACTACTAAGTTGACCACCGTCCGGTCCATCGATCCGCGGGGTGAAGCCAACCTACCGGCGCGAGGACTCCTCCGGGTGGCGACCCGCGCGTGTGTCCTGGCGCTGACCCAGACCCACTCGGTGATCGCCTTGCTCCACGCCGCATGGCCAACACTCGAGATCGAACTTGTACCAGCCAGTACGCCGGGCGATCGCGACAAGCGAACGCCGCTGACCTCACTCGGCGAGGGGGTGTTCGTCAAGGGCATCGAAGAGGAGCTGTTGAGCGACCGCGCGGACATTGCCGTGCATAGCGTCAAGGACGTGCCGACGTTGGGGACGCCGACACTGGAGCTGGCTGCGTTCCCCAAGCGGGCGGATCCCAGGGACGGTCTGGTGTGTCGGATTGGTCGCTGCCTGGCGGAGCTCCCGCCGGGCGCACGGGTCGGCACCGGCAGCCCGCGCCGTGCTGCCCAGCTGCTAGCAGTGCGGTCTGACGTGCGGGTCGCGCCGATCCGCGGCAACCTCGACACTCGACTCCGCAGGCTCCATGACGGCGAGTTCGAGGCTCTGGTGGTCGCCGTCGCGGGGCTTGCGCGACTCGGCCGGCTATCAGAGCTGCACCACGCCTTCTCCTTTGAAGAGTGCACGCCGGCCGCCGGTCAGGGGGCGTTGGTTGTGCAAGCACGGGCTAATGATTCGGCAACTCGGGCGTTGGTCACGGCGATCGACGATCCGGATTGCCGCGCCGAAGTCCAGGCGGAGCGAGCGTTTCTGGCCTCGCTGGGTGGCGGCTGCCAGCTACCCGCCGGAGCGGTCGCTCGAGCGTCAGGTGCTGCGCTGAAGCTCATCGGCGTGGCGGCTTCACCGGACGGGCGCGAGCTGACACGCGAGCAGCACTGTGGGAGGACGAGCGCGCCCTCCGACCTGGGGCGCGGTCTCGCCGAGCGGATGCTTCCACGCGCGCGCGGACTCCTGGCACTCGCGGGAGCCTGAGATGTCCGGTCGTGTGTTCCTGGTCGGCGCCGGGCCGGGGGATCCGAAGCTGTTGACGCTGCGTGGGGTAGAGTGTCTGCGGCAGGCCGAGGTGGTCATCTATGACCGTCTGGCTGCCCCAGAGCTTCTCGAGCATGCGCCTGCCAGTGCCGAACGAATCTTCGTCGGCAAGGGCGCGGGTCAGCACACCATGTCTCAGGAGCAGATCAATGAGCTTCTGGTTGACCGGGCACAAGCCGGCCGCATGGTGGTTCGGCTCAAGGGCGGCGATCCGTACGTGTTCGGCCGGGGGGGCGAGGAGGCGCTCTTTCTCGCCCAGGCGTGCGTGGCGTTTGAAGTGGTGCCTGGGATCACGTCCGCCATCGCCGGCCTGAGCTACGCCGGGATCCCGGTGACGCACCGCGGCATCGCAACCTCGTTCGCGGTCATCACCGGTCACGAAGATCCGGCCAAGCCCGACAGCGCGATCGACTGGGCACGGCTCGCCCGGGGCGCGGACACCCTGGTGTTCCTGATGGGAATTGAGCACCTGAACGAGATCGTCGGCCATCTGCGGGCGTCGGGGCGTCCCGCACGACAGCCGGCGGCGGCCGTCCGTTGGGCCACAACTTCGCGCCAGGAGGCAGTCTTTGGGAGCCTTGGCGACATCGTCGAGCGCGTCCGCGAGGCCGAGCTGGGCCCCCCGGCGTTGGTCGTGGTGGGGGACGTGGTCCGGCTCCACGAGCAGCTCGACTGGCGCGCGAAGCTGCCGCTCTCGGGACTGCGGGTGTTGGTTACCCGCGCCCGGGATCAATCCAGTCAGCTTGCCGCGCGATTGGCTGAGCTCGGCGCAGTCGCCATCGAGTATCCGACCATTGAGATCCGCGCCGCCGACGACGGCGGTGCGTTCGAGGCGGCCCTGGCTCGGCTGTCAGAGTTCGCGTGGGTGGTCTTCACGAGCGCGAACGGCGTTGACGCGGTCTTTGATCGCTTGGCGACCCGCGGGGCGGACGCGCGCGCGTTTGGCAGCGCACAGGTGTGCGCCATTGGGCCGAGCACGGCAGCGTCTCTCCTAACGCGGGGGATCATCGCCGATTGGATACCCGAAGAGTTCATCAGCAGCGCCATTCTTCAGGGATTTCGTGCACATGACCTGCGCGGCGCCCACGTGCTGCTGGCACGGGCGGACATCGCACCGGCGAAATTGGCCGATGCGCTGCGAGAACAGGGCGCCGAAGTGGCCGATGTTGCCGCGTATCGTACGGCACCCGCTGAGGAGAGCCGCACGCGGTTGATTGAGGCGCTGGAGGCGGGCGAGGTGGACATCATCACTCTGACTAGCTCCTCCACGGTTCGCAATTTGATGAGTGCGATTGGTGCGCGTCGCGACCTGCTGCGCGGCGTCAACATCGCCTGCATCGGTCCGGTCACCGCGGCCACCGCGGAGGAGCTGGGTCTGACGCCGGACGTTATTGCCCAGGAGCATACGGTGCCCGGGTTGATTCGCGCCCTTGAGGGCTGGGCCGTCCAAGCGCGCTCCGACAAAGCGGCGGAACCGATCACCGCGGAGGCGCGGTCGTGAGCGTGTTTCCACAGGTTCGTCTGAGGCGCTTGCGCCGGTCGGAGACCGTCCGCTCGATGGTTCGCGAGACCACGCTTTCGCCTCAAGACTTCATCTATCCGTTGTTCGTGTGTCATGGCTCAGGCGTGCGCACCGAGGTCGGGTCGATGCCGGAGGTCTATCAGCTTTCCCTTGACCAGCTGGCGGGCGAAGCGCGCGCGACACGGGCGCTTGGTATACCGGCCGTGCTCTTATTCGGCCTGCCGGCTGAAAAGGATCCCCTTGGCCACGAGGCGTACGCCCCGGACGGGATCGTTCAGCAGGCTATTCGAACGATCAAGGATGCTACGCCCGAGCTTGTCGTGGTCGGTGACGTCTGCCTGTGCGAGTACACCAGCCATGGCCACTGCGGAGTGGTGGAGGACGGGCAGGTGCGTAACGACCCGACGCTCGAACTGATTGCTGCTACGGCCATCGCTCAGGCGGAGGCGGGGGCCGACATCGTGGCACCTTCGGACATGATGGATGGGCGGGTGGGCGCGATCCGCCGCGGTCTTGATGAGCGCGGCCAGCCCGAGGTGGCGATCATGGCGTACTCCGCTAAGTTCGCCTCGGGCTTTTACGGCCCGTTCCGTGAGGCGGCAGACTCGACGCCGGCATTCGGCGACCGTCGTGCCTACCAGATGGACCCGGCGAATGCCCGCGAGGCGATGCGCGAGATCGCCCAGGACGTAGCAGAGGGCGCTGATCTCATCATGGTCAAGCCCGCTCTGGCGTACCTGGACCTGATCAGTCGTGCCCGCGAACAGTTCGACCACCCGCTGGTCGCCTACAACGTAAGCGGCGAGTATTCGATGGTCAAAGCTGCCGCTCGTAATGGCTGGCTGGACGAGCGCCGGGTCACTATGGAGATCCTGACCGGCATCAAGCGCGCGGGAGCAGACCTGATCATCAGCTATCACGCTCGGGAGGTCAGCCGGTGGCTGGACGCATAGGCGAGATGGCCTCCGGCGAGCCGCGAACCGGGGGATCGGCGAAGCTGTTCGAGCGCGCGCGGCGTCTCATCCCTGGAGGGGTGAACAGCCCGGTGCGGGCGTTCAAGGGCGTCGGGGGGACGCCTATCTTCATCCAACGCGGCAGTGGCTGCCGCGTTGAAGACGTCGATGGCAATCACTATATCGACTATCTCGGCTCCTGGGGACCGCTGATTCTCGGTCACGCCGTCGAGAGCGTGGTCGAGGCAATCCGACAGGCCGCAGAAGATGGAACGAGCTTCGGCGCGCCGACCGAACGCGAGGTCCGGCTGACCGAGAAGATCGTGCAGGCCGTGCCGTCCATCGAGATGGTACGGCTAGTCAGCTCCGGCACCGAGGCCTGCATGAGCGCCCTACGGGTCGCGCGCGCTTTCACCGGCCGCGACAAGATCGTGAAGTTCGATGGATGCTACCACGGCCACGCCGACGGCCTCCTCGTGAGGGCTGGCTCGGGCGCGCTTACCCTCGGCGCGCCGGACAGCCCCGGCGTTCCAGCAGCGTATGCTCGCGAGACGGTAAGCGCTCAGTACAACGACCTGGCCAGTGTTGAGAGCGCCTTTGGCCAGTTCGGCGCGGAGATCGCCGCCGTGATCGTCGAACCGATTGCCGCGAACATGGGCGTCGTCCCACCGCGGCCGGGCTTCCTCGAAGGCCTGCGGCGGCTGACCCGTGAACACGGCGCGGTGTTGATCTTCGACGAGGTGATGAGTGGCTTTCGGGTCGCCTACGGTGGTGCGCAGGAGCTGTATGGCATCCATCCTGACATGACCACGCTCGGCAAGATCGTCGGTGGTGGATTGCCGCTGGCGGCCTACGGCGGTCGGCGCGAGATCATGGAGCTCGTTTCGCCGGTGGGCACGGTTTATCAGGCGGGGACGCTTTCGGGTAATCCACTTGCCACGGCGGCAGGTTTGGCCACGCTGTCCGCGCTCGAGGACCGCGCGGCCTACCCCGCGCTCGAGCGCCGGGCATCGGTTCTGGCCGAAGGGATCGGCGATGCTGCCGAGCGATCTGGCGCCCCGATCAGCGTGACTCGTGTCGGCTCGATGCTGACGCCGTTTTTCTCGCGCGAGCCCGTCGAGGATTACGAATCGGCCAAGCGGTCGGACACGGCCAACTATGCACGCTTGTTCTGGTCGATGATCCGCTGCGGAGTCTATCTGCCGCCATCCCAGTTCGAAGCCTCGTTCGTCTCACTGGCCCACGGGGACGCCGAGATCGAGCAAACCTTGGCCGCCGTCCAGGCGTCGTTCAGCGCCTCTGGGGAAGGCTAACGCCGATCGATATACGCGTCGTCGGGCGTCACGTTGTGCGTCACCGCGTCGATGTAGGCGTACGCCCGGTAGAAACGTTGGAGCATTGCTTCAAGTGAGTCGCGCCCGTCGAGCGAGTACCCTTCGGCCCACCGGGCGGCGAGTTGAATCTTGGCCACTTGCTCATCGCCGCTCCCCACGCCGATACGCTGGTTCTCGGTCGGCAATGGTGTCCCGCTAGCGACGTTGCTGTCGGATGACCCTTCGACGCCTTCCGGGGCTGGAACTCCGGGCTGATCATCCACCATCTGCTCTCCTGCTGCCCTCTCGCAGCCGGTGGACTATAGCGCGCGGGGAGCGCCGCGTGCAGGGTATTCGCGCCTGCTAGATTGAGCGCAACGTGGGCAGTTGATGGCACGTCCGAGAGCGGGTTTGCACACAGTGCGGGACTCCCGCGCGGGTGGACGCCCTACTGGATTAGGGACGACGCTGTCGTCGAGATCAGGCTTGCGCCCGGGGAGGCCGCGGCTGTCGGGTTTGCCTCCGAACCGGTGGATGGAGACCTCGTGCTCATCCAAGTCGAGCTTGCAGACGACTCGGACAAGATAGGTCGCCGTTACCGCGAAGAAGCGAGGGTGAACTTGCGCGATCCCGCGACCTCACCGTTTCCGGAGTTCTGCGTGGCGCGAGAGCCTGCCGTCGTCCCTGGCGTGGTCAAGTCCCGAGTCGACTGCGAGCCTCTTCGGTCGCGCCGGGTGGGGATGGTCGAGGAGCTGCTGGCGTAACCCGCGGGAGCCCAGCGGTCGGGAGCTAGCGGCCCTGCTCCACGCGCTCTTCAAGGATCGCGAGCAGCTCCCCTGCCTCCAGCACGCCGTGGGCGCCCTCCGCTTCTGCGAAGAGCTCGGCGGAGTCCCAGCCGCGACGTTCCATCGCCGCGCGCAGGCGGAGCGCGCGGTCGCGCAAGTCCTCCCAGTCTTGCGGTCGCTCACCTCGATCGAACGGCAGATCGAGGTACTGCAACGCGCGCTGGTCGCCCACGGCGTCGAGGCTCTCACGAAGCTCCATCGTGCGCGCTGGCGCAATGCCATAGCCCAGCGTCTCAGTGATCACGTGACGCTCCACCGCTCTGCGGCCGTCGGCAGTCAAGTCCGCAAGGCGCGGATCAACGTCCGACATCCGTTCCGAGGCGTCGCCGAGATCACCATCCAGATCGTCGGGATCGTCAAAGATCGAGCGCGGGCGGCTGGCGGACTCCGCGTGACCTAGGCGCCCGAGCAGGTCCTCGCCCGAGATGCCGCGTGGCGCCTCGAGAAAGACCCCGGTCAGATCATCCTGCAAGTTTCGCCAGTCGGTCGGAACCTCTCCGTGCACATAACGCCCGTCGAGATACGCGGTGGCGGCGTCGTCTGCGACGATCTCGACCGCCGTGTACAGGTCCGCAACGTCGGCCGGACTCGACCCGCCCTTGACGGTCGTGTCGGCGAGGAAGCGGCGGATGCGGTCCGCGGCCGAACCGGACAAGTCCGACAACCGCAGCGGTTGATCGTCCGCGGAATCGATCCGATTGCCGCCCACATCCCGATCGTGGGAGGACAATGGCTGCGCAGTCAGATCCTCGCTCTGCGAGGAAGGCGATTCCGAGCCGTTCACTGTGTACCTCTACAGGTCAACCTCGGCGATGCTTGGCGGTCGTCCCATACATCTTAGACGAACAGCGCTTGCCGAGGCCGCGGTGCCAAACCGACGTCGGCCGCAAGAGGGCTCCGCACGTCCTGCTCCTCAGGTCGTATGCTACCCTGTCACCGCATGCAGGGGTTGCGGCGCGACCGTATCCAGCTCGCCGAGTTTGAAGAGCGGGCGGCAGGAATTGTCGGACGAGCCGGCGCTTTGTTGCTCGAACATTACACCCGCACCTTGGTCGTAGAATTCAAGAACGAGGCCAGGACCGATCCGGTAACGGCGGCGGATCGCGCGGTCGAGCAGCAGGTTAGAGCCGAGCTGCGCGCCCAGTTCCCAAGCCACGGCTTCCTTGGCGAAGAGGGCACCGAGCAAGACCTCGGCGCGGAGTGTGTCTGGGTCTTGGACCCGCTCGACGGGACAGCAAACTTCGCGGGACGCCTACCCTTCTTCGGTGTGTCTCTGGCGTTGCTGCGCAACGGCGTTCCCGTCGTCGGCTGCCTCTTCATCCCCTTTGGGCCAAATCTTGGCAGCGCCGTGCTCCGATGCTCTTACGGCAACGGTGCATCGCTGGACGGCGAACCGCTTCGCCCAGCGCGGCATCCCTTTCGACCGACTGGCCCGGTGGCGCTGCCGCCCGGTTTCGGTTGGATGTTCACGTTGAGCGGCGACCTTGCTAAACGTCGGGCGAGGTGCGTAACCTGGGAAGCATCTGCTTCGAGCTGGCGATGGTGGCAGGTGGCGGGTTCCAATACGCCGCTTTCTTGCGCCCCAGGATCTGGGATGTGGCGGCGGGCGCGCTGCTTGTTCGCGAGACGGGCGGGGACGTGCTGACGTGGCGCCGGGCGCCTGGCACCAATTCGACCGGTTCGGGCACCTCCCGGGTCGCGATCGCAAGGTGCCAGGCTTGCGGGATTGGGCGCGGCCGATTCTTGCGGTCGGACCGCTCGACGTCGTGTGTGTGCCGGCCCAGCTGCGGCTTCGACCTGGGCCTGCGTGGGCACTGCGCTGGCTCGAGACGCGCCGTCGCGCTGCCCGTGGCTGGTGGCGAGAGCGCGGCCGGGCGGTGCTGCGTCGGCAGGCGAGGGGGATTGGAGCCATCCCCGGCCCAGTCCACGTGACGAGCTGGCGAGCAGTCAACCTCCTGTTCCTGGTGACCACGACGCTCGAATCGCTCGCCATGGGGCACTTGACCGCGTTCACGCCGCTGTTTCTCGGCGAGCTCGGCCTGCCCGATGACGACGTTGGCCTCTGGACGGGCCTTCTTTTTGCTGCCATGATGGCCATCGCATTCCCGCTTGCACCTTTCTGGGGAGCGCTTGCCGAGCGCTACTCCCGTCGCCTGATCATCGTCCGCAGCCAGTACCTCGAAGCAGTCGGCTACGCAACGATGGCGCTGGCGCCCGACATCTGGTGGCTGCTCGGGTCCCGCCTGGTGCTGGGACTGACGTTTGGCAACATCGCGGTGATCATTGCCACACAGACGCTGATCCTCCGCGCCGCCATGTCGGAACGGCGATTGCAACCGTGCAGATCGCCGCGCCGATCGCCGCGAGCTTCGGCCCGCCGATCGGAGCCGCCCTGATCGGCTGGATTGGGCTGCGCGGCCTGTTTATGCTGGACGCCTTCGCGGCGCTACTCGCCGGGCTGCTTGTGACCTTCCTGATGCCCCCGGCGGTTGCTACAGGCCGCGCGTCTGTGCTGGCCAGAGCTGGCCAGGCAGCAGTGTTCGTCTGGAAGCGGCGAGCAATCCGCTGGAACTTCGCCGCCTGGTTCTTCAGTCAGGGAGCCAGGACAATTGTGGATGCGTATCTTCCACTCGGATCGCCCAGCTCTCGTCCCCGATCCGGCTCGGCGATTGGGCTCGTGCTAGGCGTCTATGGACTACTGACTACAGCCGCGACCTGGCTCTCAGGCGGCTCGTCGACGACAGGGGCGGGGTGCGGTGGCTAGCGCCGACGATGATCGCCGCGACGCTTGCCACACTCGGCCTTGCGCTTGCAACGGATCTTCGAGCGCTGGCGGTTCTGGCCTGGTGCCGTGCCTTGCCATTCGCAGCCGCCAGCACGTTGCTGTATGGCCATCTGGCGCGCGTGCTCCCGGGCGGAGCGCCAGACCTCCGTCATGGCACTCACGCCGATGCCGCGCAACGTAGCCGCGTTCCTCCTGCCCCTGCTCGCTGCCGCGGCTGCGCCGCTCGGAGTCGGGGCTGCTCTCGCGGTTGGGGCCACGGCGTATGGCGGGTGCGCAGTGGCGGTTGGCTAATGGTCCGCACTGGCGACGACGAGCGCAGCACTGAGTCGAACCAACAATGAACGAGCTGACCTCAGGCAGCTGGCAGCCGTTCGAGCACGGCTCTCATGCCCGCGAGATTCCGCCGGAATTCGGGATCGGAGGGGTTGTCAGCTCAACGAACAGGCCAAGCACACCGATCTCGCGCATCCAGACGTTCATGCTTCCCGTGGCGCGGTACGGAAGCGGGCTCGTTCCGCGCCCTGCCGCCGGGAGCGGATATCCGCTAGCGTCCGAGTAGGCGCCGACTAGTTCGCCAGCGAGCCCGTCGCGGCCGCCGAACATGAACCGCGGCGCTGTGAAGGTTGATGACGAGCGCCGGGTCGCTGCTCGAAAGCAGCCAGATGCCCTGCGTGCGAGTCTCCTGCTCCGAAAGGGCTCGGGTCCCCCAAGTCCCGCGCGGTACACGGCGTTCGAGTCGTAGGCGTCCGACCGCCAGTCCGTCCCACCCCAGTTCGGGGTTTCGGGTCGACTCCGCTCAGGTACCGACGACTTCCTATCGCCGCGCCATCCGGGTTACCGGACCGGCATAAATTCGAGACCGACGCCGGGCGGGGACCTCATCCAGGGCATCCGAAAAGTGCGCCATGAGCTGGCGGACGAGGTAAGTCGTGTTCGCCTCGGGACCCCCCGTGCTGACCGCCCAGGACCAACACGCGCGTACTACCCTGGCCCAGGTGGTACACGGACATGGGGAGACCGCCTTGCGAAAATCCCAACACGGATTCGGGCAGTTCTGTCTGAGCAAACGCCGCTCGTACGCGATGCGCCTGGTGTCAGCAGCGCGGTCGCCGCGGCCGCGGATTGGAGGAATGTCCGTCGACTCAACTGCTGCACCATGGGACCACCAAGATACAATGCTGCTGGTCGCATCGTCTGAGCCCGCGACCGCGTCCACCGTACCACGCTGCGATCGATGCGCACCAGGAAAGTTGGGCGATTGCGGGCGCGGTCGCGCGCGTCAACCGAGCCGTGGAAGGGGTTTGTGCCGCGCCGCGCCGCGTTGGTGTCATTCATAGGACTCCTGATTGGGCTGGTGGGCGGCTCCTGCGCCACGATGCGCTGGCGGAAGAGGCAGAGCTCGTCGTTCGGCTCGCGCATGCCCTGACGCGATTGTCCGCGACGCAGAGGGCCGACCACTCGCGGCGTTCGGCCTGAACGCGACCGACGCGAGGATGTTGCTGTTCCCAATATCTCGGTGGCGCGCGGCTCCAGTGGGCTTTCAGCCGCCCGATTTGGTCTACTCTGCCGGTCGTCCGATACGCTCGGTGGTGCTGGGCGATTACCGGGATGATGACCGTGGACGCTGCCGCCGAATTTGTTGACCTCGCAATCGTCTCTGGCTACTGGTCGCCCGCCGAGCAGGCGGCCGCGTTCGAGGCTTCGGTCAGGCGAAGCCTGGCGCGTGCCGAGTCCGATCGATCGTGCGGAGGCGGAGGCTCGGGCATCACGGTTCGTGGCGCCGCCGGGCCACTCGCAGCATCAGCTCGGGACCGCGATCGACGTCTCCACCGTCGAAATCGGCTACTCGATCAGCCTCACCTCGCTGACACCGCGGCCGGCCGCTGGGTCGCGCTACATGCGTGGGAGTACGGATTTGTCCTTCCGTATACCCGTCAGGGTGAGGCCCGCAGCGGCTACGCGTTCGAACCCTGGCATCTTCGCTGGGTCGGGCGTGTCCTGGCGGCATTCCTGAACACCCAGAGGTACCTGGACGATCCCATGTTCGTGGTGGATGACTATCTCCTTGCGATCGAACAAATCCTGGACGCTGAGGCAATTCCGTGATCTGTCGGAGGACGGTGTCTCTGATGCCGCCGCATAGCGTCGGGCCAGGACTTCACGGTGAGGGAACCTTCGCACACCAGACTGCGGGCGCTGGATGGTAAGCGTTCCAGCCGAGGAGGCGATCGGCCGTTTCACTGGCGTATCACGGCGTTGGCCGGGTCTCGCATTCGCCCGGCAACGGCATTGACGCGGCGTGGTCAGCTTTGCGTTGCCCGGCATCCGTACAGAGTGGCAACTCACGCCAGCCGAGCTTGGTCTCATCATCCCCGCCTTCGGGGTTGGCCAGTTGTTGGGTGCCGTGCTGGGCGGGATCGTGGCCGACCGGCTGGGCCGACGGGGGCGGGTTCTGCATTACCGCGACTACCGCTGGAGTCGCCATGGGACTGGCTGCCCTGGCTACGCACCCCACCCTGCTGGGACTGTTTCTGCTCCTTGCCGGGCTCGGCTTCGGAGGGGTAGCGCGTAGCTGCGTCGCTCGTCAGCGAGTTCGCGCCAGCCCAACATCGCGGCCGTATGATCGCCTGGACCCAGGTCTTCTGGGTGGCTGGCTGGTGCGCGGCTTCGCTGGCGGTGGTCTCTTCGCTCAGCAGCTCGGCTGGCGTGGGCTTTCGCGCTAGGGAGCGTGACGCTCGTCATTGAGTAGTGGGCTGGCTTCTCGTGCCCGAGTCACCGGCTCGCGCGGGGCCTCCCGAAGCGGCCGCCGCGTTGTCGGGCGACCTGAGCCGCCGCTACGGCATCCACGTGCCATTCACGCCCTCATCCGCGGTCAGCGCTTGCGGAGCTCTGGGGCCGGGCGCTGGCGCACCTTGTGGACGACCTGGATCAGCTGGCTATCCTGGCGGGCCCCTGATCTACTGGCTGCCAGTACCCGAATCGGGACCGCATTTCAGACCAGTGCCATGGTGGTATCGCTGGGACGCTGCTGTCCGTCCTCCCCGATTGGCCGCCCGTTGATGCTGTTGTCGCTCGGCACGGCGAGCGTTGCCGTTCATGATCGCCGACCAACCGCTGTGGGTGGGCGTCGGCGCGGCGGCAAGCCGCTCCGTCAGTCGTGCTTGCCTGGGCCGCAGTACCCGACCCGCATCCGAGCGAGTGCGGTCGGTTGGGCCTCAGGTTCGGCGCGGCTGGGAGCGATCGGTGCTCCAGCAGTGACCGGCGTACTGCTCGGACCGGGCGGGGCGACAACCGAGCCGCGGCGTTCGCGGTGCTGCTGCTTGCCGCCTTCATCTTCGTGATGCGCTGAGGAGACGGCCGACGCACGCTCGAGGAGCTCACTGGCTAGTCTCGTGTAGTCTCAGCCAGGAGCCCGATAGTATTGGGCGGGCTCGCGGCCCTGCCGCGGCTGACGAGCGGACGCGTTGTGCGCTGGTAGATCCTGGTCTGCGCTCCGCACGGCATCCTCGTCGAATGCAGCTAAGCGTCACCTTCCACCCGCACCTTGCGCGGGACGCCCTCACGTTCTGGCGTTACGGCGACTCACCCGCCGAGCGTAGAGCGAGGTCAGTCGACCCGTCGCCGCGTGTCACCTAGGCCGACGACGCGCCGACTGGCCCGTTCAATCATTTCCAGGTCGGTCGGTTCGTCAATCTTATCGCGCGCCGCGCTGAGCGCCGCCGCGACGGACGATTGGCTCGCGTCGATTGCGGGGCACGAGCGCGGCAGCGCGCCCGAGCGCTTCGACCAGGTGCGCGGCGAAGATCGGAGAGCCGAAGTGCCATCTGGGTGAACGGTGTCGACCGCGCGTTCGAGCCCGTCTCGCGGGCTGGGACTCGCCGTCCGCGCCGCTGCGCGCGCTCGGCAGCCGGGGCGGCCCCCGTCAGAATCGGTCAGGCGGTCGACGCAGGTCGTCGCTGTCGTCGGGTCGTTGCCGACAGGGCACGGACGGCGATGTCGGCGAGCTGAATACCTCGACGTCGTGCTGCAGCGTGCTGCTCCGGCCTGGCCACGAAGGCCGAACGCACCGTGCTGGTAACTTCCTCGTCGGCTGCCGACAGTCGCTCGCCACGTCGGCGAGACGAATTCGCCGATCATCGGCTCCATTCGGACCGTCAGCTGTCCCTTCGCGGCCAGCTCGAACAGCTCGTCGGCATCGACCGCCTGCAGGTACCCACCTCGCTTGGCGATCTGTAATCGACCACGGTAGCCTCGTCGCTCCCCGCGCGGGAAGAGCGCGACCAGCTGAAGGGTGTCGCTCGCCGCGCGGTCGACGATGACCGCCGCCCGACTCGGCGGTGTGGTGGATGAAGAAGATCAGGAACCCGACCGTAACCAGGGCTAGCCCGATTGCGACCGCGACCCCGAGCGACGGGACGAACGAAGTCCCGTCGTCGCGAGCCGAGGGACCGTGCGCAGGATGAGCAACGTGTAGGTGAAGGTCCCGATGAAGATGCCCAGAACGACCTGATTGAACGGTCCCCGGCAAAGTTGCGGAGGACGCGCGGGGTGAACTGGCCGAAGCGAGCTGGAGGGCGATGATCGTGATCGAGAAGAGGGTGGCGGCGACGGTGATCAGCGGGCCTCAGGAGGCTCCTTCGACGCTGGTAGTGAACGTCAGGGAAGCCAGCGAGCGGAGCATCTGTCATCAGGCGTCGGTCCAGGTCGACCATCACGGCCGCCAACACGATCGCGAACGCCGTCATCGCGGTCGGCACGAACCAGAGGCTCGTCCGAGTCTCCCACCATGTCCCGAGCTTGGTCGCACTGAGCCCCGTCTGCATCGGCTCCTCCACCTGTCGACTCGTGGGCCCGCGCTTCGCCGCCCGAGTCCTGCCATTCGCTCTGCCCGACCGCAAGGCGGCCGGCGGGTCATCCTCCACTACGCTCCTTCAGCCGCGTGGGCGCTGGCCGCGGGATATGCCTGCCCCATTCTCGACGCGAGCGGCGAAAGCCGCGATGTGGATGGTGAGGACGCCGATGCCGGGCGGCGTCGACGTCTAGGATGTCGCGCTCGCGCGTCCTTCAGGTCTCGGACGCCGTGCCCAGCAGCCATGAAGCGGAGCGTAAGCTCAAGCCAGTTGTCGGTGATTCCGGTAATAGACCAGGTCGACCATCCTGATGAAGTATCGCTTCTGCATCGACCCGCTCACGTCCCATTTCCTCCGCCTTGACGGTATGGCGTTCGGCCGCCGCCAGCAAGATCTGCTCGGCGCGGGACCGATTAGCAGTATAGGTGATTGGGACGCTGGGAGCCTTTCCCAGATGTACGGAAATCTCGGCTGTAGTTGTACCCGGCTCGTCGAAAATCTTGGCGTTGCTCACGGTCACGATGACCCTGACTGCGCGCTGGCTCGATCCCGCGCCCTGGACAGTGGGCGGCTGGCCCATCTCCATGATGGATGCGAGCCCGATCACGTCGCCACGGCCCGGCGCCACCGCGTGAAGTTGTCACCGCGCCACGAAGTAGCCAGCGGATCGCGGCGACGACCTTCTGCAGTGGAAGTGGTCTGCGCTGCCCAGGGCCGGTCAGGCTCGATCTCGATGACAGCAGGGCCAGCAGCAGGATGACCCCAGGTTGAGCCCCTCGTCCAGAACCGAACGTTGCGGAGTACGAAACCGGGGCCGTTGCTGAGGAAGTTGCGCCCCAGGATCTGGGATGTGGCGGCGGGCGCGCTGCTTGTTCGCGAGACGGGCGGGGACGTGCTGACGTGGCGCCGGGGCGCCTGGCACCAATTCGACCGGTTCCGGGCACCTCCCCCGGGTCGCGATCGCTCGGTGCCAGGCTTGCGGGATTGGGCGCGGCCGATTCTTGCGGTCGGACCGCTCGACGTCGTGTGTGTGCCGGCCCAGCTGCGGCTTCGACCTGGGCCTGCGCGGGCACTGCGCTGGCTCGAGACGCGCCGTCGCGCTGCCCGTAGCTGGTGGCGAGAGCACCGACCGGGCGGTGCTGCGTCGGCAGGCGAGGGGGGATTGGAGCCATCCCCGGCCCAGTCCACGTGACGAGCTGGCGAGCAGTCAACCTCCTGTTCCTGGTGACCACGACGCTCGAATCGCTCGCCATGGGGCACTTGACCGCGTTTACGCCGCTGTTTCTCGGCGAGCTCGGCCTGCCCGACGACGACGTTGGCCTCTGGACGGGCCTTCTTTTTGCTGCCATGATGGCCATCGCATTCCCGCTTGCACCTTTCTGGGGAGCGCTTGCCGAGCGCTACTCCCGTCGCCTGATCATCGTCCGCAGCCAGTACCTCGAAGCAGTCGGCTACGCAACGATGGCGCTGGCGCCCGACATCTGGTGGCTGCTCGGGTCCCGCCTGGTGCTGGGACTGACGTTTGGCAACATCGCGGTGATCATTGCCACACAGACGCTGATCACTCCGCGCCGCCATGTCGGAACGGCGATTGCAACCGTGCAGATCGCCGCGCCGATCGCCGCGAGCTTCGGCCCGCCGATCGGAGCCGCCCTGATCGGCTGGATTGGGCTGCGCGGCCTGTTTATGCTGGACGCGTTCGCGGCGCTACTCGCCGGGCTGCTTGTGACCTTCCTGATGCCCGAACCGGTGGTTGCTACAGGCCGCGCGTCTGTGCTGGCCAGAGCTGGCCAGGCAGCAGTGTTCGTCTGGAAGCGGCGAGCAATCCGCTGGAACTTCGCCGCCTGGTTCTTCAGTCAGGGAGCCAGGACAATTGTGGATGCGTATCTTCCACTCCGGATCGCCCAGCTCGTCCCCGATCCGGCTCCGGCGATTGGGCTCGTGCTAGGCGTCTATGGACTACTGACTACAGCCGCGACCTGGCTCTCAGGCCGGCTCGTCGACGACAGGGGCGGGGTGCGGTGGCTAGCGCCGACGATGATCGCCGCGACGCTTGCCACACTCGGCCTTGCACTTGCAACGGATCTTCGAGCGCTGGCGGTTCTGGCCTGGTGCCGTGCCTTGCCATTCGCAGCCGCCAGCACGTTGCTGTATGGCCATCTGGCGCGCGTGCTCCCGGCGGAGCGCCAGACCTCCGTCATGGCACTCACGCCGATGCCGCGCAACGTAGCCGCGTTCCTCCTGCCCCTGCTCGCTGCCGCGGCTGCGCCGCTCGGAGTCGGGGCAGCTCTCGCGGTTGGGGCCACGGCGTATGGCGGGTGCGCAGTGGCCGGTTGGCTAATGGTCCGCACTGGCGACGACGAGCGCAGCACTGAGTCGAACCAACAATGAACGAGCTGACCTCAGGCAGCTGGCAGCCGTTCGAGCACGGCTCTCATGCCCGCGAGATTCCGCCGGAATTCGGGATCGGAGGGGGTTGTCAGCTCAACGAACAGGCCAAGCACACCGATCTCGCGCATCCAGACGTTCATGCTTCCCGTGGCGCGGTACGGAAGCGGGTTCGTCCCGCGCCCTGCCGCCGGGAGCGGATATCCGCTAGCGTCCGAGTAGGCGCCGGCTAGTTCGCCAGCGAGCCCGTCGCGGCCGCCGAACATGAACCCACCGGCGCTGTGAAGGTTGATGACGAGCGCCGGTCGCTGCTCGAGCAGCCAGATGCCCTGCGTGCGAGTCTCCTGCTCCGAAAAGGGCTCGGGTCCCCCAAGTCCCGCGCGGTACACGGCGTTCGAGTCGTAGGCGTCCGACCGCCAGTCCGTCCCACCCCAGTTCCGGTTCGGGTCGACTCCGCTCAGGTACTGACGACTTCCTATCGCCGCGCCATCCGGGTTACCGACCGGCATAAAGTCGAGACCGACGCCGGCGGGGACCTCATCCGGGGCATCCGAAAAGTGCGCCATGAGCTGGCGGACGAGGTAAGTCGTGTTCGCCTCGGGACCCCCGTGCTGACCGCCCAGGACCAACACGCGCGTACTACCCTGGCCCAGGTGGTACACGGACATGGGGAGACCGCCTTGCGAAAATCCCAACACGGATTCGGGCAGTTCTGTCTGAGCAAACGCCGCTCGTACGCGATGCGTGCCTGGTGTCAGCAGCGCGGTCGCCGCGGCCGCGGATTGGAGGAATGTCCGTCGACTCAACTGCTGCACCATGGGACCACCAAGATACAATGCTGCTGGTCGCACGGTCTGAGCCCGCGACCGCGTCCACCGTACCACGCTGCGATCGATGCGCACCAGGAAAGTTGGGCGATTGCGGGCACCGGTCGCGCGTCAACCCGGCCGTGGAAAGGGGGTTTCGTGCCGCGCCGCGCCGCGTTGGTGTCATTCATAGGACTCCTGATTGGGCTGGTGGGCGGCTCCCTGCGCCACGATGCGCTGGCGGAAGAGGCAGAGCTCGTCCTTCGGCTCGCGCATGCCCCTGACGCGATTGTCCGCGACGCAGAGGGCCGACCACTCGCGGCGTTCGGCCTGAACGCGACCGACGCGAGGATGTTGCTGTTCCCAATATCTCGGTGGCGCGCGGCTCCAGTGGGCTTTCAGCCGCCCGATTTGGTCTACTCTGCCGGTCGTCCGATACGCTCGGTGGTGCTGGGCGATTACCGGATGATGACCGTGGACGCTGCCGCCGAATTTGTTGACCTCGCAATCGTCTCTGGCTACCGGTCGCCCGCCGAGCAGGCGGCCGCGTTCGAGGCTTCGGTCAGGCGAAGCCTGGCGCGTGCCGAGAGTCCGATCGATCGTGCGGAGGCGGAGGCTCGGGCATCACGGTTCGTGGCGCCGCCGGGCCACTCGCAGCATCAGCTCGGGACCGCGATCGACGTCTCCACCGTCGAAATCGGCTACTCGATCCAGCCTCACCTCGCTGACACCGCGGCCGGCCGCTGGGTCGCGCTACATGCGTGGGAGTACGGATTTGTCCTTCCGTATACCCGTCAGGGTGAGGCCCGCAGCGGCTACGCGTTCGAACCCTGGCATCTTCGCTGGGTCGGGCGTGTCCTGGCGGCATTCCTGAACACCCAGAGGTACCTGGACGATCCCATGTTCGTGGTGGATGACTATCTCCTTGCGATCGAACAAATCCTGGACGCTGAGGCAATTCCGTGATCTGTCGGAGGACGGTGTCTCTGATGCCGCCGCATAGCGTCGGGCCAGGACTTCACGGTGAGGGAAGATTCGCACACCAGACTGCGGGCGCTGGATGGTAAGCGTTCCAGCCGAGGAGGCGATCCGGCCGTTTCACTGGCGTATCACGGCGTTGGCCGGTCTCGCATTCGCCGGCAACGGCATTGACGCCGGCGTGGTCAGCTTTGCGTTGCCCGGCATCCGTACAGAGTGGCAACTCACGCCAGCCGAGCTTGGTCTCATCATCCCCGCCTTCGGGGTTGGCCAGTTGTTGGGTGCCGTGCTGGGCGGGATCGTGGCCGACCGGCTGGGCCGGCGGGGCGGGTTCTGCATTACCGCGACTACCGCCGGAGTCGCCATGGGACTGGCTGCCCTGGCTACGCACCCCACCCTGCTGGGACTGTTTCTGCTCCTTGCCGGGCTCGGCTTCGGAGGGGTAGCGCCGGTAGCTGCGTCGCTCGTCAGCGAGTTCGCGCCAGCCCAACATCGCGGCCGTATGATCGCCTGGACCCAGGTCTTCTGGGTGGCTGGCTGGTGCGCGGCTTCGCTGGCCGGTGGTCTCTTCGCTCAGCAGCTCGGCTGGCGTGGGCTCCTCGCGCTAGGGAGCGTGACGCTCGTCATTGGAGTAGTGGGCTGGCTTCTCGTGCCCGAGTCACCGAGACTCCTACTCGCGCGGGGCCTCCCCGAAGCGGCCGCCGCGTTGTCGGGCGACCTGAGCCGCCGCTACGGCATCCACGTGCCATTCAGCGGTTTGGCGCGTTCCGTTCCGCCCTCATCCGCGGGCCGGCAGCTTGCGGAGCTCTGGGGCCGGGCGCTACGCCGGCGCACCTTTGCACTCTGGACGACCTGGATCAGCATGAATGCTATCCTGGCGGGCCCGATCTACTGGCTGCCAGTACTACTCGCAAGCCGCGGGACCGAGGTGGCATTTCAGACCAGTGCCATGGTCGGTGTATCGATGCTCCCTGGGACGCTGCTGTCCGTCGTGCTCATCGACCGAATTGGCCGGCGCCCGTTGATGCTGTTGTCGCTCGGCACGGCGAGCGTCGGCACGCTGCCGTTCATGATCGCCGACCAACCGCTGTGGGTGGGCGTCGGCGCGGCGGCAGTCGCTGCCGGCGTTCTAGCCGCCTGGCCGGTCGTGCTTGCCTGGGCCTCCGAACAGTACCCGACCCGCATCCGAGCGAGTGCGGTCGGTTGGGCCTCAGGTTCGGCGCGGCTGGGAGCGATCGGTGCTCCGGCAGTGACCGGCGCACTGCTCGGACCGGCCGGTGACAACCGAGCCGCGGCGGTGCTTCCATTCGCGGTGCTGCTGCTTGCCGCCTTCATCTTCGTGATGCTGTTTGCTGAGGAGACGGCCGGACGCACGCTCGAGGAGCTCACTGGCTAGTCTCGTGTAGTCTCAGCCAGGGAGCCCGATAGTATTGGGCGAGGCTCGCGGCACTGCCGCGGCTGACGAGCGGACGCGTTGTGCGCTGGTAGATCCCGGTCTTGCGCTCCGCACGGCATCCTCGTCGAAGGCAGCTAAGCGTCACCTTCCACCCGCATGTTGCGCGGGACGCCCTCACGTTCAGCCGGCGTTACGGCGACTCACCCGCCGAGCGTAGAGGCGAGGTCAGTCGACCCGTCGCCGCGTGACTCACCTAGGCCGACGACGCGCCGACTGGCCCGTTCAATCATTTCCAGGTCGGTCGGTTCGTCAATCTTATCGCGCGCCGCGCTGAGCGCCGCCGCGACTTGCCGGACGATTGGCTCGCGTCGATTGCGGGGCACGAGCGCGGCAGCGCGCCCGAGCGCTTCGACCAGGTGCGCGGCGAAGATCGGATCGTGGGAGCCGAAGTGCCGGATCTGGGTGAACGCGAGGTCGACCGCGCGTTCGAAGCTCGTCTCGCGGGCTAAGAAGCAGACTCGCCCGTCCGCGCCGCTGCGCGCGCGCTCGGGCAGCCGGCGGCCCCCAAGGCAAACCAGAATCTCGGTCAGGCGGTCGACGCAGGTCGTCGCTGTCGTCGGGTCGTTGACCCCGGGCGACAGGGCACGGACGGCGATGTCGGCGAGCTGGCGAATACCAAATTCGACGTCGTGCTGCAGCGTGCGCTCCGGCCCGGTCACGAAGGCCGAACGCACCGTGCCGGTAACTTCCTCGTCGGCTGCCGACAGTGGCCAGACGCTCGCCAACGTCGCGCCGGGCAAGACGAATTCGCCGATCATCGGCTCCATTCGGACCGTCAGCTGTCCCTTCGCGGCCAGCTCGAACAGCTCGTCGGCATCGACCGCCTGCAGGTACCCACCTCGCTTGGCGATCACCGCGGCCGGTTCACCCGCCGGAATCGACCACGTGGTAGCCTCGTCGGCCGGCTCCCCGACCGGCTCCGGGAAGAGCGCCTCGACCAGCTGAAGGGTGTCGCTCGCCGCGCGGTCGACGATGACCGCCGCCCGGATTGACTCGGCGGTGTGGTGGATGAAGAAGATCAGGAACCCGACCGTAACCAGGGCTAGCCCGATTGCGACCGCGACCCCGAGCGACGGGACGAACGAAGTCCCGTCGTCGCGAGCCGAGCGGACCGTGCGCAGGATGAGCAACGTGTAGGTGAAGGTCCCGATGAAGATGCCCAGAACGACCTGATTGGAACGGTCCCCGGTAAAGTTGCGGAGGACGCGCGGGGTGAACTGGCTCGAAGCGAGCTGGAGGGCGATGATCGTGATCGAGAAGAGGGTGGCGGTGACGGTGATCAGCGAGCCAGCGATGGTGCTCAGGACGGCTCGAGCTCCTTCGACGCTGGTAGTGAACGTCAGGAAGAAGCCAGCGAGCGGAGCATCCGTCATCAGGCGTCGGTCCAGGTCGACCATCACGGCCGCCAACACGATCGCGAACGCCGTCATCGCGGTCGGCACGAACCAGAGGCTCGTCCGAACAGTCTCCCACCATGTCCCGAGCTTGGTCGCACTGAGCCCCGTCTGCATCGGCCTGATCTCGCCTACCTGTCGACTCGTGGGCCCGCGCTTCGCCGCCCGAGTCCTGCCATTCGCACACCATTCGCCCGACCGCAAGGCGGTAGCCGGGTCATCCTCCACTACGCTCCTTCAGCCGCGTGGGCGCTGGCCGCGGGATAGGTCTCGGGCCTGGCCTCCGCCCCATTCTCGACGCGGAGCGGGGGAAAGCCGACGATGTGGATGGTGGCCGAGGCGACGCCGATGCCGGCGGCGTCGAGCCCGTCTAGGATGTCGCGGCTCAGCGCGTCCTTCAGGTCTCGGACGCCGTGCCCAGCAGCCATGAAGCGGAGCGTAAGCTCAAGCCAGTTGTCGGTGATTCGGTAATAGACCTTCGGTCGCAGGTCGACCATCCTGATGAAGTATCGCTTCTGCATCGACGCGAGCGCGTCACGTCCCATTTCCTCCGTCTTGACGGTATGGCGTTCGGCCGCCGCCAGCAAGATCTGCTCGGCGCGGGACCGATTAGCAGTATAGGTGATTGGGACGCTGAGCTCTTCCCAGATGTACGGGAAATCTCGGCTGTAGTTGTACACCGGCTCGTCGAAAATCTTGGCGTTGCTCACGGTCACGATGCGCCCGGTGTACTGCCGGCTACGGACCCACATCGCCGGATCCGCGCCCTGGACAGTGGGCGGCTGGCCCATCTCCATGATCGTGGTCTGGATGAAACCGAGCCCGATCACGTCGCCACGGACACCCCCCATCGTGATCCGGTCACCGACCGTGAAGTTGTCACCGCGCAAGATCACGAAGTAGCCAGCGATCGCGGCGACGACCTTCTGCAGTGCGAAAGCCAGGCCAGCAGTGACCAGGCCCAGGGCCGTCGCCAGGCGGATCGGATCGTCGAACCAGATTGACAGCAGGGCCAGCAGCAGGATGACGGTCGTGCCTAGGTTGAGCCCCTGGCGCGTCCAGAACCGAATCCGTTCGCGGTCCACTCCGCGGAGTACGAAACCGGTCAGGCCGTGGAGTACGCGCCGGATGAGGAAGATTATCGTGACGAATGCCACCGTCAGCAGCAGCTTCTGCCCATTCTCGGCGGTCACGCCGACCAGCTTGATGTCGAAGATCTCCACGCTCGGACTTCCTCCCCCGTCGGTCACATCACGGAACGGCGACATGTTCGCCCCGGCTCGATCCCGGTGCGACCGCGGTGCTTCTCCACCAACCGGATCAGATTCAAGTAAACTGACGCAAGCTCGAGGCCGCGGAGCGAGCTCGCCTAGTGCGCTTGCCACGCGCCCGGCGTCACGAAGCCACAAACCACGATCTGGCGCAAAGCCTCGGTTGCCGTCTCCGTTCGCCCCATACTGCCGGCGCTCAGCTACACCTGCGCGCGGAGCGCCCGTCTCCCTCCAGAGGCGGGGGCAGTGACATCTGGATCGAGTCCAGCAGCAAGTCTATGGAGCTCACGTAGTCCAGCGCGGCCACGAGCTGGGCCGGGAGCAAGGCCGCTTTTCCGCGCATCAGCCAGATCGGCCCGGGCGGCGCCTGGCTTGCCGTCGGGCCGAGCACCGACATGGCGAGACCAGCCTGAGGTTCAGGCCGGCTGCTCACATGACACTCGCCGCCGATGATGAGCAAAGTCATGCCGAGAACGCTTCGGCCCTTGGCCAGGACCATGGCGGATGGCTCGGCCATGCAAAGGTGGACATCAGCGCCAACGTCGCTTCGGCAAGTCCCTCCACCGCAGCGACGACCCTCCCAATCCGGGTACCAGGCGCGGCGACCGCGTCGATCGACCTCCAACTCACGAGCGGAAAAGCGATGAGCCGGTAGGTGTGAATCCCCAGCGCCACCCCCTCGACGGGGCCCGGGCTGATCGCCCGCGGCGTGCTCACCGGCCGGGGCTACTGCGAAGGTCGGAAAATTCCGCGTGTCAGGTGGCCGGGATCTCGCCGAGAACTGGGGCGCCGAAGATAGTTTCGGCTCCGCGGCGGTCCCGGACGCGATCGTCGAAGTAGTCGAGCAAGAATGCCAGCCCCACCGCGGCGAACAACCCAGCCAGCGTTCTCACGCCGATCTCCGCTGCTGCGAGCGGGAGTGAGTTGGTACGCTTCACCTTTGGACGATTGATGATCCGGACGTAGCCGTTGTTGACGTTGAGGAACGCGAAGTACTCCGGCAACTTGGTCTGAAGCACGCGCTCGAACGATTCAGAGATGGCCAGCGCCCTCTCCGGGTCCGAGGACGTAACGGTGACTTCCAGCAGCCGATGGGTCTTCTTCGTCCGGGTCAGATCCTTGATTTGCGCTGGGTCCAACGTGAACCCGAGCTCCTGGCTAACGTCATTGGCGAACGCCTCGCTCTTGAGCACTTCACTCAGGTCGTCGGCGAGGTACTCCGAAGTAAGGACCGAATAGTAAGAATCGAACTTGAAGAACTCCCCGACCCGTGGGTCAGGTATTACGCTGATCGCAAGCTGCATCGACGCCGTGTAAGCGGTCGGGCCGCGTAGAGCCAGCAGCGTGGCGATCGCAAGTGTGGCCAATGTAATCAGTGACACGAGTCGCGAGCGGCGGCGAATCACGTCTCCGTATGCCTTCAACTCCATGAACGCTCCCCGGTGGACTGCACGGACACAGTCCCACGTCGAAAATCTGATTGCTCGGGCGAGCCGCGAAGACGCCACTCGCGGTATGACTGGGCAACGTACGCGCCGAACTGTTCGCGGAAGACTGACACACTGAATCGCTCCGCATTGGCGCGGATTCGACGGACGTCGAACGACGTACGCTCCAGCCTGCCGACTGCCTCGACGAGTGCCGGCGCGGTTTGCTCGTGGAACAGCACGCCGGTCTCGCCCTCCTGTACGGTGTCGAGCGCTCCGCCGGCGGCATAAGCAACCACGGGCCGCCCGGCAGCCTGAGCTTCAACCGGTGCGATTCCGAAATCCTCCTCGCCCGGGAACAGGTAGGCTCGACAGTTGGCGTAGAGCTCCGTCAACATATCGTCGTCGACTTTGCCCAGGAACGTCACGTTTGCGCTCGCCCGCGCCTCCAGGCGCGATCGATCCCGCCCGTCCCCAACGATCTTCACTGGCCGCCCGAGCTCGTTGAACGCGTCCACGACAAGGTCAATGCGGCGGTATGGAACGAGTCGTCCGACCGTCAGGTAGTAGTCGCCAGACCCGACGCCGGGGGCGAAGCGGGCGGTGTCGACCGGCGGGAAGATGATGTCTGCTTCGCGACCATAGTACTTGCGGACCCGTGCTGCAACTGCCCGAGAGATACCGACAAAGCGATCCACGCGCTGGGCTGAGGTCACGTCCCACAATCGGAGGTAGTGGATGAACGGGGGCAGGGCAAAGCGCGCGAATGGCCCGAGCCGCTCGTGGCCGACGTAATCGCGGTACCGCCAGGCCCACCGCATCGGTGTCAGGCAATATGAGAGATGGAGCGTCTCAGGGCCCGTCACGACGCCTTTGCAGAACGCGCTGCTGTTCGAGATCACGAGGTCATAGTTTGACAAGTCAAAGCTCTCGAACGCCATTGGATAGGCCATGAGGTACGCTTGATGGCGTTTGGTCACCATTGGCAACCGCTGCATGAACGAGGTGCGGATGTCCCATCCGCGGTAGCCATGGGGCATGGTGGAAGGCTCGTACATCGACGTGTAAACCGGCGCGTCTGGATACAGGTGGTGAAGCTGCTCGAGCACGCGCTCGGCACCGCCGTACTGGTTCAAGAAATCGTGAACCAGGGCAATTCGCATGGGGTGTCCCTAAAATGCACCGCGGGCGCGCAACACCGTCGGGATCGTACGGAGCAAGATCCTGATGTCCAGGCCCAAGGACCAATTCTGGATGTAATAGATGTCGTAGTGGACCATCTCGTCAAAGCTTAGCTCGCTCCGTCCGCTGACCTGCCACAGCCCGGTCACGCCGGGCGACACTGCCAGCCGCTTGCGGTGCCACTCTTCGTAGCCGGCCACCTCCTCCGGGATCTGCGGGCGCGGCCCCACGACGCTCATGTCCCCGATCAGTACGTTCCAGAACTGCGGGAGCTCGTCCAGGCTCCAGCGTCGAAGAACAGCGCCAACGCGTGTCCGCCGTGGATCGTTGGGATCCTTGAACAATCTCCCGTCCTGGCGCTTCTTCAGTACCAGGTTACGGCGCAGCCGCTCGGCGTCCTGGCGCATTGAGCGAAACTTGTACATTCCGAATGGCTGCTGATCCTTCCCGATCCGGATCTGGCGGTACAGCACAGGCCCGCCCGATTCGAGCCAGATGAGAGCGGCGACTACGAGCATCACCGGTGCGCACACCAGGAGTGCGCCAACGGCAAAGACGATGTCGACGGCGCGCTTCGTCATGGCGTTGCCTCCCTGGATGGCCATCGCCTTCAGGCCGATCAGGGGGATGCCGCTCACCGTGTCGACATCAACACGGCTCAGGCTCAACTCATAAAGATCAGGCACGATCTTGAAGCGGACCTTCGCGCGCTGGCAGAGGTCCACAATCCCCAGGATGGCGCCATGCGACGCGGCCGGCAGGGCCACGATCACCTGGTCGATCCGCTCGGCGAGGGCGACCCGCTCGACGTCAGCAATTCCGCCCAGGTGGTGGAACGGACCGAAGTCGCCCAGCCGGTCGTCGTCCACAAAGCCTGCCACCTCGTACCCAAGATGACCGCGTGCCGCCAGGCTCTGCATGATCATGCGTCCGAAATTGTTGCCCCCGACCACCAGGACTCGGTCGATGCCGATGCCTCGCCGGTACAGGAACGCGAGCAACCACTGGACCAAGGCCCGTCCAAGCACCACCAGGATCGACGAATACATCCAGGCCAGGATGAACGTCAGCCGGGACGAGGCCGGGTAGCGGGACAGGGCAACGCCGGTGAAGACGATCATGACGCCTACGGCTGTGCCCCGCACAATCGAAGGAATGTCGTCGAACCACTCCAGACCGCGTTGCGTCCGATACAGATCGGCAAGCTGGAAGGTAGCAATCGTAATCCCGACCAGCCAGAGCTGTAGTGGGAAATACGTGGAGTAGGGCTGGAAGTTGAATTCCTCGATTTCCGGCCCGAACTCGAGAACGTACCGGGTATACCAGCTGAGGTACAACCCTGCGCTGACGCAGAGCGCATCGCTCAGGACGAGAATAGCCGGCAGTACCAGTGCGCCACGCTTGCGGCGAGCCCTCTCGTCGGGGCTCGGGTCGGTGACCGGCCTGACTGGCCGTTCGGCGATGCTCATCGCGTCAGCCTCTCAGGCGCGTACGACAGCGCTCTGCCGCCCTGCATTGGGCTCAACCGGCTTCAGATCCAAGGACGGATTCGTACACTCGAACGGTTTCGTCCGCCATCTTGCCCCACGAGAAGGTGCCAGCGCGCGCAAGGCCGGCTTCGCGGAGGCGCTGTCGGAGGGCGCCGTCCTGGAGGACGTTCCTCAAGGCAGAGGCGAGTCCGCCGACATCGCTTGGCTCGACCAGCAGTCCTGCCTGGCCGACGACCTCGGGCAGGGAAGAGCTGTTTGAGGCCACGACGGGGGTGCCGCAGGCCATCGCCTCCAGCAATGGGAGCCCGAACCCTTCGTACAGACTAGGGTAGGCAAAGAGATCGGCGGCACTATACCACAGGGCCTGATCGTTCGCGGCCACGTATCCGGGAAAGAGCACGTGCTGCTCCAGGCCGAGTCGCCGGACCAGAGAAAATGTCGGCTCATAATGCCAGCCACGTGCACCCGCCAGGACTAGGCTGTGGTCGATGTCGCCGGCCCGCCGCAGTTCAGCATATGCCTGGACGAGCGCCGAGACGTTCTTGCGCGGCTCTAGGGTCCCGAGATAGAGGATGAACCGCTTCGGCAACTTGCGCTCGAACTTGAACCTGGCGACTGCTTCAGCAGTTGCGGGGCGGTAACGCGGGTCGGCCGCCAGCAGGATGGTGGTCACGCGCTCTGGGGCCACGCCGCACAGTTGGATGACGTCCTGACGGGTGTGCTCGGAAATGGCGATGACCTTCGCCGCCCGACGCATCGATCGTGGCGCGAAACGTGTCAGGTACAGGCGGTTGCCGCGGTTGAAGAGCTTTGGGTAGCGCAGGAAGCTAAGGTCGTAGGCGGTCACAATGGTTGGTCCTCGCCAGGCGAGTGGGGAGACGAAGCCAAGCGCATGCAGCAAATCTATGCGCCCACGCGAGAGCTCGATCGGCAGCGCGAGCTGTTCCCAGGCAATCCTCACGAGCGGCCGGTCCGTGGGTAGCCGTGTGAGTCGCGGGGTCAGCCCCGGCCGTGTCAGCAAGCGCCGATTGTCCGGGCTGTCTGGAGCAAATACGGCGAACTCTAGAGACGGCCGACGATTCGGCAAATGCGAGATCAACTCGTGAATGACGCGATTGATGCCCGCGCTGCGATAGGTGGGTCGAGTGGACAGGAGCTGAGCGTTTAGGGCGATTCGCACCTGAGCTTGTCGTCGAACCATCTTGACCAACCTAGAGGCGTGGGGCGATAATCCGCGTCCCAAGGATCTGGCGCCAGACCCCGCGTGTGGCGCGGCGGAGCGGGCTCACGAACCACGTTGCATCTGTGCCGTCCGCACCCTCCGCCTGGCGGGCCCGTGGTTCTACGGCTGGGCTGCTCGGCGTTGGCGTGACGCTCGTGTTGGGCTTGGCCGCGCTCGCTAGCATAGTGTTCGCCATCCGCCAGCCAGTCGGCTTCGGCATGTTCCTGGCGCTGCTCGTCGCTCTGATTTGCGGAGCGCTCGCTCTGGTCGTTCTCGTGTTCACGTACGGGTACTTCGCGCTCCGATATCGGCTCGGCGACGACGCGCTCGTCATTCGCTGGCTAGGACGCGAGGAGTACATCCCCTTCGACAAGGTGGACGGGATTTTCGCCGGGTCCCGCCTCGGTCAGGCGATTCGCGTCCGGGGCCTAAACTGGCCCGGCTACCACATCGGCTCTGGCCGCAGCCGTTCGATGGGCTCGGTCCGCTATTACACCACAACTGCCGACCTGGCGAACATTGCCCTGATCGTCACACCGGGTGCCACCTACGCCGTCTCGCCAGCCGATGCGGCCGGTTTCCGCCGTGAGCTGATCCGCAAGGTGCAGGAAAGCGAAAGCAGTCCCGCCGCCGCGCAGCCCACGACCCTGCGCCAAGGACGTCCTGCAGTCTGGCGCGATCCGTTACTCCCGCTGTTGCTGGTCATGTCACTGGTCCTGATCGCCATGAGTGTGGCGTATGTGTGGCTCAAGTGGGATGGGCTGCCGGAATCGATCCCCTTGCACTTCGCCGCTGATGGGTCGCCAGACTTGATCGGGCCGCGCGAGGACGTGTTCAAGGTACCGGCGATTGGTGCGGCAATTTTGATCGCCAACCTCGGTCTCGGGCTCGCGGTCTACGCTCGCGAGAGGGTTGCTGCCCGCCTGCTCTGGGCGTGCTCGGTCGCCGTCCAACTCCTGATGCTGGTGGCAACCGCCCGCATCCTGCACTGACTGGCGACGCTGGGTGAGTCGGCTCGCGCGCGACCCGCGGCAGGCGTTAGTCCGCCTAGTCGCGCGGCTAGAGCTCCGTTCCGCGTTTGTGACCTTGACCGACATCCAACGAGCAGTCGCGTGCCGACCGAGAAGTAGCTTGCCCGTGGCGGGATTGGACGAGCTGATCGTCGCATCGGTCGCGGAGCAGTTGTTGCTCACCGATCGGCGCACGTTTTTCCGGCGCAAGGACGTCACGTTTGAGGAAGTCGACGTGTTTCGCGTCAATCGGCGTCACCCACTCGCGCGTGGACAGCTGCTTTGACGGCTGATAGCCCAAGCTAGGGCTGGAAGTTGCCTCCGACGATCACCCTGACCTCGACCAGGCTGTTGGGGTTGGGTGCCACTTGGACGGCGCTCGTCGGCAGCCGAAGCCGCGTAGCGAGCGTCGCCGCGGCGCGCTGGTCGCCTGACAGCGACACCACTGAAGTCTCGGCATAGTCCCGACGGTCGGCGGTGTCCACACGCACCACGTCGTAGCCCGCGGCCGCAAGCTGATCCGCAAGTCGGAGCGCTATCCCGTCGCGCGGGGTGCCGTTCAGGACTTCAACGCGCGCCGACTGGCCGGATGCCTCCGCGAACGCTCTGGCGATCGCGCGCTGGATGTCTGCCCGCCTGGGCATCAGCAGGTCCTCGCCCGACGGCCCGACGAACGGGTCAGCCAGGGTCGAGTCGACGATGATCGAGCGGATCCGATCGCGCTCGATCTCCGACCCGAGCCGCGCGAACCGTAGCATTTCTGTGACCCCAACGTCTGTCTGGAGCGCACGTTGAACCAGCCCCACTAGCGAGGGGACCTTTGGGAGAATGTTGAGCTGCAGCCCGCGTTCGCGGAGGGCGACCAACACTCGCTGCTGTCGGCGGGCCCGCGAGAAGTCGCCCCGACCATGCCGAGACCGGGCATACTGGAGAGCAAGCTTGCCGTCCATCATCTGAGGGCCGGGCGCGATGTACAGACGCATCACCCCGTAGTCTTCGGTCGGATACTCGTCGTCCTTGATCGTCTCCTCGACGTCGATGATCACCCCACCGAGACTATCGACGATCTGCTCGAACCCCCGAAAGTCGATCCTGGCGTAGTTATTGATTCGGATGCCGAAGTTCGTTTCGATTGTCCGAGCCACCAGGCTGGGCCCACCGACCGCGTGAGCGACGTTGATCCGCTGGTTGTAATACCCAGGAATGTTGACCCAGAGGTCGCGCGGGAACGAAACCATCACGACGGACTTGCTTGGTGGATCTATGCTGACAACCATGACCGTATCGCTGCGACTGCCGTCAACTGGCTCATCGTCGCGGTGGTCGATTCCGAGCAGAAGCACGTTTACGCGATCGTTCCCGGTCCACTCAGGCAAGGTGGGACCAGCCTCTGACTGTGGCACGCTCGGACCGGGCACGAGCCCGCTTGGCGACTGGGGTACAAGCGCCGAGTCGGCACCCGTCGGGAGCGAGATGCTGGGACCACTTGGCAGCTGCACCCGGGCCGATTGGAGTTGAACGAGCAAGTGCCAGTTCGTGAGGAAGAGCCAGCCGAAGGCGAATCCACCAAGCACGAAGCTCGTGAAGGCAAAGCTAAGCGCGGCCTGGCGCGGATTGAACCCCGCCCCGTGGCGGGGCGGCGGCGGCGGGCCGAAGTCTCCGAAGGGATCCTGCATGCGTGCTCGCGGGCGAGAAGTTCCGCCTATGCGGCGGGCGGATTATATGAACATAGCCTACTCACCAGAAAACGGTGGAAGGACCGCCGGGGTTCCAGTTCGTGATGCCTCTGCGAGGGTCGGCGTCTGAGTTGATGACCACGGACGGTGTTCCGACAGGCTTCCTTGGAGCCGGGCGACCGGCGGTCAGGTGCAGCCCACCGCGTCGAGAGCCCGAGCAACCTCCGATGCGGTGACGTCGTCGGCGGTTGTGACGCTGCCGATATCGGTGGCGAACACCCACCGAATGGCCGAGCCTCGGGCCTTCTTGTCGCGCGAGAGCGGGCCAAGCAATGATTCGCTCTTGACGCCGTCGGCGTGATCGGGCAGGCCGAGGGCGGCCAGCAGTTCGGTCTGTGCATCCAGCGCCTGGTCGCTCAGCAGCCCACGTCCATGCGCGATCACGGCCGCGCCGCGCATTCCGATGGCGACCGCTTCACCGTGCAGGTAGCGGTCGTAGTCGGTTGCGGCCTCGAGTGCGTGGCCGATCGTGTGGCCGTAGTTGAGGATGATCCGGCGCCCGGACTCGCGTTCGTCTTCGCTTACGATCGCGCCTTTCAGCTCGATGGCCCGGCGTACCACGCGTCCGAGTAAAGCCTCGTCCGCGAACGTGAGTAGGCGCCCGCTGCACGCCCGAAGCTCGGTGAATAGGTCTCGGTCCGCAATCATCGCGATCTTGACGATCTCCGCCCAACCAGACCGGTACTCTCGGGCTGGTAGAGTCTGCAGCGTGCGGGTGTCCGCGACGACAAGCCTGGGCTGGTGGAAGGCGCCGATCAGGTTCTTGCCGAGTGCGTGGTTGACCGCGACCTTGCCACCTATGCTCGAATCGACCATCGCTAGCAGCGTTGTGGGCACCTGCACGAGCGGCAGACCACGCAAGTAGGTGGCCGCCACGAAGCCGGCCAGGTCGCCGACCACGCCGCCGCCAACGGCAACGACATAGTCCCCGCGCTGGGTGCCAGACCGAATCAGCCACTCGTACAGTCGTTCAGCGCTGCCCAACGATTTCTGAGCTTCTCCACCGCCGACAGAGGTCACCTGGAACTTGGGATCAGCGGTGCCAAACGCAGCCTCGATTGTCGCTGCGTGCGCCGACCAGGCGCCCTCGTCGGCGACGATCCGCGCTCGTCCGCTGACGCCCGCCGCCCGCAGCCAGTTGGGCAGGTCGGCCAGAGCACCTGGCCCGGCGATGGCGCGGTACCGCCCGGTCGCGGTCCGAACCTCGACTGGAGCGAGGCTAGGCTCGGGCATGGAGCAGTTGCGCGATCTGCGCGGCTACTTGAGCTGGTCTACGCCCGTCGGTGCTGACTACGTGGTGAGCGCAGCGATACATCTGCACGCGCTCCCGCGCAAGCTCTGCCAGTCTTCCGACGAGATCAGGGCCGGCGAGCAGCGGTCGCGGCTGTCGGCTCAAACTGCCGGTCAATCGAAGGGCGAGCATCTCGGGCTTGGTCTCCAGAAAGATCACCAGGTTGCCGGCCAACATCAATCGGCGATTCCGCGGGTCGATCACGGCGCCGCCGCCCGTGGCGATCACCTGGTCGGCGCGTGCGCAGGCTGCCTGCAGGACCCCGGCCTCAAGCTCGCGAAAGGCTGGTTCGCCATCTTCGCTGAAGATCTGCCAGATCGCTTTCCCGGTCCGCCGGCGAATCTCCTGATCAGTGTCGAACGCGCGCCAGGCTAGCTGACGTGCGAGGACGCGCGCTACGGTGCTCTTGCCCGATCCGCTCAGGCCGACCAGGATCACGTTGGCCGGTCGGCGGCCAACCTGGCGCGTATTGCGAGTCGGCGACTCAGCCTGGCCGGTACGTGTCGACATATGCTTCGTAATTACGGCGGATCTCGGCCACGCTGTCACCGCCGAACTTCTCGCGGAAGGCGTCCGCGAGGACGAGCGCGACCATCGCCTCGCCGACTACCCCGGCCGCCGGCACTACGCAGACGTCGCTGCGCTCGACGTGCGCCGGCGCGGGCTCCTTGGTGGCCAGGTCTACAGACGGGAGCGGGTTGATCAGAGTTGAGATCGGTTTCGTTGCGCAACGGACCACGAGTGGTGCGCCGTTGGTCACCCCGCCTTCCGTTCCACCCGCATTGTTGGTCCGGCGCGACCAGCCCAGGGCCTCGTCATACTCGATGACGTCGTGTACCTGTGAGCCGCGGCGGCTCGCCTCCGCGAACCCATCGCCCACCTCGACGCCCTTAATCGACGGGACGCTGAGGAGCGCAGCTCCAAGTCGTCCATCAAGCTTGGCATCCCAGTGACTGTAGCTGCCGAGGCCGATCGGGGCGTTGTAGGCGATCACCTCGAAGACGCCCCCAAGTGTGTCCCCGGCCTTCCGCGTCAGCTGGATCTCGGCCATCATCCGTCCTGCCGCTTCTCCATCGCCGCAACGGACCTCCGAGCTCTCGACTCTTGCCCAGAAGTCCGCGATGTCCGGATTAGCAGAGCCACGTGACTCACTCCGCAGCCAATCTGGTGTGATGGCATGGATCGGGCCGATGCTGACCGTGTGGCTTCGGAGTTCGAGGCCAAATTGCTCCAGCAACACCCGGGCCACTGCCCCGGCCGCGACTCGCGCGGCCGTCTCGCGTGCGCTCGCCCGCTCCAGGACGTTTCGCACATCGTCGTGTCCGTACTTGACGACGCCGGCGAGATCGGCATGCCCAGGGCGCAGCTTGGTCACCTTGGGGGTCGCCTCTGCGGGTCGGGCGACGTCCATGCGCCCCACCCAGTTGGTCCAGTCCAGGTTCGGAATAACCATTGCGATCGGGCTGCCGAGCGTGCAGCCGTGCCGAACGCCGGCCACAAACTGGACACGATCCTTTTCGATCTTCTGACGTCCACCGCGCCCGTAACCACGCTGCCGCCGCCTAAGCTGCTCGTCGACGGCGGCGGCGGACAGCTCGAGGCCCGCCGGTACGTTTTGCATGACGATCGTCAGCTGCTGTCCGTGGCTCTCGCCAGCAGTCAGAAATGGCAGAGCCTTCAAGGACATCCCGTCGGCTCCGATGCTTGGACGAGGCCGCCCAGAGCGGCGGCGTGCGCCCAGAACCGCGGGTAGGACACGCGGACGCAGGCCGCATTGCGCAGCGTGACGCCGCCCTTGGCCAGCCCCGCAACGGAAAGACTCATCGCCAGTCGGTGATCGCCGTCCGTCTCGCAGGTCGCCTCGCGGAACCCTGCGCCTGGCTGAACGCTGAGCCCATCCGGATATTCGTTGACAAGGGCGCCGAGTCGTGTCAGCTCGCGTGTCAGCCCGGCGATTCGGTCACTCTCCTTGACTCGTAACTCGGACGCCCCCCGGATCTCGGTCACGCCTTCGGCGAACATTCCGAGCACGGCGACCAGAGGCAACTCGTCGATCCCTCGCGGCACAGCATCGCCTGATACCGTGACGCCGCGCAGGCGGCTACTGCGCGCCACAATGTTGGCTCGCGGCTCGCCGGCAATGGTCCGCTGGTCCAGGATCTCCACCTCGCCCCCCATTTCCCGCAGGACGTCCAGCAGACCGGTGCGACCCGGGTTGACCCCCACCTCCCGCACTGTAATCTCGGCATCCGGGTGGATGCAGGCGAGTGCGAGCCAGTATGCCGCGGAGGAGAAGTCACCCGGGACTGGCACGTCGACGGCGCCGAGCGACGCCGGACCGCGCACAGCCACCGTCACCCCCTCACTCGTGACGTCGACGCCCTGCGCACGGAGCAGCCGCTCGGTGTGGTCCCTCGAAGTACTTGGCGCTCGGATTGTCGTCGTTCCCAGAGCACGGACGCCGGCCAGCAGGAGGCACGACTTGACCTGGGCGCTGGCCACAGGGGCGGCGTAGTCGATGCCCTTCAGGCTGCTGCCCTCGATCGCCAGCGGTGCGAGCCTCCCGCCCGCGCGGCCCACGATCCGGGCGCCCATGCGCCGAAGCGGATCGACGACCCGGTCCATGGGACGCGCGCTCAGGGACCGATCGCCGGTCAGGACGGAGAACAATGGGGCTCCGGCGAGGGCTCCGGCCAGCAGCCGCATAGTCGTCCCGGAGTTACCTGCGTCGAGTGGCCGCTCTGGATCCACCAGTCCGGCGCTGGCATCAATTTGCACTGTGGGCGAGTCGCCATCACAACCTGACCGGCGGACCTGAACGCCGAGCGATTCCAGGCATCCGAGAGTTGATTCGAAATCGGCACCGGTCGCATAGTTTTCGATCGTGGCGATGCCCTCGCTCATGGCGTTCATGATCGCGGCACGGTGCGAGATCGATTTGTCGCCTGGCACGACCACTGTGCCGCGTAGCGACGCGGCGCTGCGTAGGCGAACGACGGAATCGACCGCTGTGAGTGCAGACGTCACGCCGGCAAGGCCTCGCGTTGGTGGCCTGCCACGACGCGTCCAAGTGGCAGGGCCAATTGCCTGAGAGCATCCATCATCGCGGAGAAGTTCTCGAGATTGAGCGACTGCGGGCCGTCCGAGAGTGCGTGGTCTGGCGACGGATGAACCTCGACGAGCAGTCCGTCAGCGCCGACTGCCATTGAAGCCAGCGCCATTGGCTTCACGAGGTACCACTTGCCTGTCCCGTGGCTCGGGTCTGCGATGATCGGGAGATGACTCAAGCGCCGAACGACCGGTATTGCGCTGAGGTCCAGTGTGTTGCGCACGGCGGTTTCGAAGGTCCGAATGCCACGCTCACACAGGATGACTCGGAAGTTGCCCGCCGACATGACGTACTCGGCCGCGTGGAGCCACTCGTCGATCGTCCCGGCCAACCCACGCTTCAGCATCACCGGGCGGCCGGTTTTCCCGACCTCTTTAAGGAGCGGGAAATTCTGCATGTTGCGCGCGCCGATCTGCAGGATGTCCGCGTGGCGTGCAACGAGCGGGACGTCCGCCGGCTCGAGAACTTCGGTGATAATGGGGAGCCCGGTCTCCTGCCGCGCCTCGGCGAGGAGCTCCAAGCCTCGCTCCCCGAGTCCCTGGAACGCGTACGGCGAAGTCCGCGGCTTGAAGGCAACGGAGCGGCCCAACCCGATGAAGGTTGCGGTTCGCGTGCGGCAAGCGCTAGCCCAAGCGCGTCTCCGAGCGCCTGGGTCGCGCCGTCAGCGGGATGGGTGACCTGCACGCGGAAGTATTCGTCGAGTACGATGGTCGGGCGTGCCGTCACGTGGCCTACTTCCGTTGCAAGCGGCCCGATCCCCGCATCGTCGACCAGCGTGGTGAGCAGGCGCTCGTAGATGTGTTCCACGCGGCGGCGAAGCTGCGCATCGCGGTCGACGATCAGGCTAACGATCGATCGCTCCGCCTCAGCCAGCGGCGTGCCCTCGGCGATGTGGAGGACGGGCATCGCTAGCTCATCCGCGACTGCGATCTGAACGGGAGCAGGCTTCTCACCGATGACCAATGCTTCGACGCCAGCATCGGCAAGGTCGTGCAACAGTCGTCCAAATCCCCGCCCCTGGGTGGCCCCGGCTGGCAGCAGTACCAACTCGCCCGGCGTCCCTCGCGCGGGCGCGGCTTGACGCGGCCCGAGAAGCCGCGCCCAGAAGATGGGCCTGCCGAGACTGGCGTGTCCGGCGAGCACCGATGAGCCAGGAGGCAACGCTAGACGCAGGATGTCCGAGACGCTTACGGAATACCGCCCCCGTAAATGGAGGTCACCGCGCGTAACCTGGGCCCGCATGCCGCCCTATTGTGCAGTCTGTACAATCCGGGTTGCAATGCGATTTCGCCTGAACCCGGCGGGGCATCTAGAGCTCCCGCGGTGCGCGAGTCGCGAGAGGTTCTGTGAGGGACTCGGTCGCTCCCCGGGAGGGCGGGCTGGTGTGTTGCCACGCGCCTCGTCCGTTGATATAGTGAGGAGAGTCGACAGGCCATCGCTTGTTGGGCACCTTTAATTCGGTCCTGTGAGGCCGAGAAGGTTCCCGGTTGCATGAAGCAGCGAACTGCATCGGTGCGTTCGATACATCGCCTCCGTCAAGCGGAGGCGTCTTTGTGTCCCCAAAGTCGCCGAGCTGGGTCGTGATGAATGGCACCGACGCTGCAATGCAGCCTCGGAGTCTGATGAGCGCTGACGACGTGCGTCGGGCAGTCGGGCGCATGGCCCATGAGATCGTCGAACGGAACGGTGGCGTGGGAGACGTAGTGCTCGTTGGAATCAGGACGCGCGGCGTTCCCCTTGCGCGGCGGGTTGCCGAGCAGATTGGATCGTTTGAGGCGGCAGCCCCGCCCGGTGGGTGAGTTGGACGTCACCCTCTACCGCGACGACCTCGCTGCACGGGTCAAACCGCCCAGCGGGCCAACCGCCCTGCCGATGGACGTGTCGCGGCGAGTCGTGGTGCTGGTTGACGACGTGCTCTACACTGGCCGAACGATCCGGGCGGCGATGGATGCGCTGGTCGACTTTGGCCGCCCGCGCGCGATCCAGCTCCTGGTACTCGTCGACCGCGGCCACCGCGAGCTGCCGATCCGCGCCGACTTCGTCGGCAGGAACGTGCCAACCGCTCGGGTCGAGAAGGTCGAGGTCCACCTTCAAGAAGTGGATGGCCGCGACGAAGTTGTGCTTCGAAAGCCGAGTGAGTAGCTCATGCAGGTGCAGGCACCCACGATGATCGGGCGGGCACGCGCCGAAACGGACTCGGTGCAAGGCTTTGATGGCCTCGCTCCATGCTGGCCCGGGCGTCGGCACGTGCTCGACCTGGACGATTTCGCACCAGGGGAGATTGTCCAGGTGCTCGGTACGGCGGCGACGATGAAGGAGATTCTTCAACGGCCGATCAAGAAGGTACCGACCCTGCGTGGCAAGACCATCGTCACCATGTTCTACGAGTCGAGCACTCGCACTCGCGTGTCGTTCGAGGTTGCCGCGAAGGTGCTAGGTGCCGACGCGGTCAACGTAGCGGCGCCGACGAGCAGTGCCACGAAGGGTGAGTCGCTGATCAACACCGTACAAACGCTTCAGGCCATCGGCGCCGATATCGTCGTCATGCGCCATCCGCAGAGCGGTGCACCGTGGCTTGTCGCGCCGCGCGTGCATGCGGCGGTGATCAACGCTGGCGACGGTTGGCACGCCCATCCGACCCAGGCTCTCCTCGACGTCTTCACGATTCACGAGCACCTTGGCCGGGTGCGGGGTGTCCGAGTCACCATCGTCGGAGATGTCTTGCACAGCCGCGTGGCGCGTTCAAACATCTGGGCGCTCACCAAGCTCGGGGCTGAGGTCACCGTGTGCGGCCCACCTACGCTACTCCCGCGCGACTGGCTCCTGGAGCCATCTAGGCTTCCCTGGGCGGTCCGGGTGTGCGAACGGCTCGACGAGGCGCTTGACGGCGCGGACGTTGTAATGGCGCTACGTCTCCAGCGAGAGCGCCAGCATGGCGGCTTGATCCCGAGCGTCCGCGAGTACTCCCACCTGTATGGCCTTACAACCGAGCGCCTGCGACAGGCGGATTCATCGGCCATCGTCATGCACCCTGGCCCGATGAACGAAGGCGTCGAGATTGCGCCTGACGTCGCCCACGGTCCCCGGTCGGTGATCGAGGCGCAAGTGACAAACGGCGTGGCAGTGCGGATGTCCCTGCTCTATTTGCTCTTTGGTGGTGAGGCTGCCCTGGAACGGTCGGACTAGGCGATGCAAGCCGCGCGCATCCGCATCGCGAACGGTCGGATCCTTGATCCGTCACAAGAGCTTGACGAACGAGGCGACGTCGTGATCGAGAATGATCGCATCGTCGGGGTCCACTGGGCCTCGGGACACGCGCCTGCTTCGAGCCCGGCCGAGCGCGTGGTCGACGCGGAAAGCCTGGTGGTCGCGCCGGGCTTTGTAGACCTCCATTGTCATCTGCGCGAGCCGGGCTTGGAGTACAAGGAGACCATAGCAACCGGGACTCGAGCCGCGGCCGCCGGAGGTTTCACCACCGTCTGCTGCATGCCGAATACCGAGCCCACCCTGGACACCGCGTCGGACATCGAGTGGATCCACGCCGTGGCACACCGTGACGCGGTTGTGCGGGTGTACCCGATTGGAGCAATCACCAAGGGTCGGCTGGGGATTGAGCTGGCGGAGCTGGCCGACATGGGGCGAGCTGGCGCCGTTGCTTTCTCGGATGATGGCAATCCTGTGCGCAGCGGTAAGCTCTTGCGCAATGCCCTTTCCTACGCGCGGATCACCGGGCGGCCGGTCGTCGACCATTGCGAAGACCATGACCTGGTGGATGGCGGGGTGATGCACGAGGGGTCCGTATCGAGTCGTTTGGGCCTGCGGGGGGCACCAGCGGAGTCGGAGGAGGCGGCGATCGCCCGCGACCTTGCGCTCGCGCAGGCTGTTGGGGGACGGTTGCACCTCGCGCACGTGAGCACCGCTCACTCCATTGAACTCGTCCGTGACGCCAAAGCGCGCGGTACCCGGGTGACCGCCGAAGTCACTCCGCACCACCTGGTCCTCACCCACGCCTGGGTCGCCGGCTTCGAGGAGGGGGTGACGCGCTACGACACCAACTGCCGGGTCAATCCACCACTTCGGACGGAGGAGGACCGAGTGGCCCTCATCCGCGGGGTCGCCGATGGAACCATCGACGCCATCGCCACGGACCACGCACCTCACGACGTGGTTGACAAGAATTGTGAGTTCGACCGGGCCGCGCCGGGGATCTCGGGCCTGGAGACCGCATTCGGCCTGCTAATGCGGCTAGTCGCGCCGACGAACGGTGACCCCGCGTTGCCACTTGCAACGATTGTTCGAGCATTGACTATGGGTGCGTCCCGAGCATTCAACCTCGATCTCGGCACGTTGAGGGTAGGCGCACTCGCGGATCTAGTCCTCCTCGATCCGGACGCCCATTGGACCGTCGACGTCCAGCGCTTCCATTCCAAGGGCAAGAACTCGCCGCTGGACGGACAAGACTTGCGCGGAATAGTGCGACTCACGATGGTTGGAGGCAAGATCGTGCATGAGGTGCCGCGTTGACCGACCGCGAAACGGCCCTGGTGCTCGAGGATGGCGGCGTCTTCGTCGGCCAGCCGTTCGGAGCGCGGACCGACGTCGACGGCGAGGTGGTCTTCAACACCGCGATGACCGGTTATCAGGAGATCTGCACCGATGCGTCGTACCACGGCCAATTGGTCACGTTGACTCATCCGCAAGTAGGGAACTACGGCGTGTCGCGTTCGGCGCAGGAGGCCGAGCGGCCGTGGTTGTCGGCACTGATTGTCCGCGAGCTTGCGACTCTGACGTCGCACTGGGAAAGTTACGAGACGCTGCACCAGTATCTTGAGCGCTGGCAAGTGCCGGGGCTCCAAGGCGTCGACACACGCGCCCTCACTCGGCGGCTGCGCCGCCGTGGCGCACTCCGCGCCGTCCTACGTCAGAGCGGACCGCGGGGCTTCACCGCGGACGAACTCGCTCGGCTGGCGTCGGCGGCTACGCGAGTTACGCCGCTATCGGACAAGCAATTGGTCGCCGATGTGTCTCGACGCGGTCGCGCCGGTGTCGAACGCGCCGCCGGCCAGGCCCGAATCGCTCTCGTGGATTATGGCTACAAGGCCAACATCGCACGCTCGCTCCGGCGTCGTGGGGCAACCCTCGAACTGGTCTCCTGGGATGCCGGCGCGGCTCGCATCCTGGCTGGCCAGCCGGACGGGATCGTCCTCTCGAATGGGCCCGGCGATCCGGCCCGCTTGGCTGACGCAGTATCGACCGCGCGGCGTCTGATTCCGAGCGGCGTGCCGATTATGGGGATCTGTCTGGGCCACCAGATCCTCGGCCAGGCGGCTGGCGCCTCGACCAGCCGACTTCCGTTTGGCCACCATGGCGGCAATCACCCGGTCAAAGAGCTGGCAACTGGCCAGGTGGCGATCACGACCCAGAACCACGAGTTCCAGGTCGAGCCCGGCCCAGCCTTGCAGGCGAACGGATTCGAGGTGAGCCACGTGAGCCTGAATGACGAATCGGTCGAAGGGCTGTGTCACCGCGATCTGCCGGTCTTTTCTGTCCAGTTCCACCCTGAGGGATGTCCTGGGCCGCAAGATAGTCAGCCACAATTTGATCGGTTCATGGATCTGGTCAAGCATCGCCAGATCGGCCGAGACGGCGACACGTGAACGGTACACCGCGTAAGGTGCTCGTCCTCGGGTCGGGGCCGATCGTCATTGGCCAGGCAGCGGAGTTTGACTACGCTGGCACCCAGGCCTGCCGCGCGCTGCGTGAGGAGGGTGTGACTACGATTCTGGTCAACTCCAATCCAGCGACCATCATGACCGACGTCGGAGTGGCCGACATAACCTACCTCGAGCCGCTCTCGGTGGAAACGATCGAGGACGTCCTACGAAGGGAACGCCCGGATGGCATCCTGGCGACCCTTGGCGGCCAGACCGGACTAAACCTGGCGGTTGAGGCGGCGCGAGCGGGGCTATTCGATCGTTATGGTGCCGAATTGATCGGGACGCGCCTCGACTCGATCGAGATGGCGGAGGATCGAGAGCGGTTCAAGAATCTGCTCGTCCGCATCGACGAGCCTGTCCCGGCGAGCGCGACGGCAACGTCGGTGCAGGAGGCGCTTGCCTTCGCGGAAGAGCAGGGCTTCCCGCTGATCGTGCGCCCGGCATTCACCCTTGGGGGAACTGGCGGAGGCCAGGCGCGCGACCGTGCCGAGTTGGAACGGGTCGCCGCGTCAGGCCTGGCAGCCAGCCCCGTGCGCCAGGTGCTTGTGGAGCGCTCACTGGTCGGCTGGAAAGAGCTGGAGTACGAGGTACTGCGCGACGGCGCGGATACGTGCATCGTCGTCTGCAACATGGAAAACGTCGACCCGATGGGGGTTCACACTGGCGATTCGATTGTCGTAGCGCCGAGCCAAACCCTCTCCGATGTCGAGTACCAGATGCTCCGCTCGGCGGCGATCAAGATTATCCGAGCGCTCGAGATCCACGGCGGCTGCAACGTGCAGTTTGCGCTGGATCCCCACTCGCGGCAGTACTACGTGATCGAGGTGAACCCGCGAGTCAGCCGGTCGTCGGCGCTCGCCTCCAAGGCGACCGGCTACCCGATCGCTCGAGTGTCCACCAAAGTGGCTCTCGGCCGGCGTCTGGACGAGATCCCGAATGCGGTGACGCGGCGCACGACGGCCGCGTTCGAGCCGAGCCTCGACTACCTGGTGGTCAAGATTCCGCGCTGGCCATTCGACAAGTTCGGCACCGGCGACCGAACCATTGGGACTCAGATGAAGGCGACGGGCGAGGTCATGGCAATCGACCGCTCGTTCGAGGCGGCACTCCAAAAGGCCGTCCGATCGCTCGAGTTCCGCGGCCGCAGCCTCCTGTGGGAGGATCCAGCGTGGAGTCGTCGCGGCGGCCAGGAGTCAATTGACCAGCTGGTTGACACACCCTCCGACCTGCGGCTCTGGGCATTGGCAGCAGCCCTCCGGCGTGACCTGACCCCTGGTGCGCTCGCCGAGCGTACTGGTATCGACGTGTTCTTCCTCGACAAGCTTGCCAACATCGTAGGGGTCGAGCGACGGCTGCTGACGGAGCCACTGTCGCCACGGCTGCTCCGTACGGCGAAACGTCTCGGCTTTTCGGACGAGCACATCGGGACGTTGGCGGACGAGCTTCCAGAGCGTATTCGTCGCCGACGCCACGAGTGGGGTCTCCGTCCCGTGTACAAGATGGTTGATACGTGCGCAGCCGAGTTCGAGGCAGTCACGCCCTACTTTTACGGCACCTACGAGACCGAAAACGAGGCTGACCCGATACGCGACTCGAAAGCGATCATCCTGGGTTCAGGGCCAATTCGGATCGGTCAAGGCGTCGAGTTCGACTATTGCTCCGTGCGTGCAGCGGGTGCGCTCCAAGCGGCTGGCCACAAGAGCATCCTCATCAACAGCAATCCCGAAACGGTCAGTACTGACTTCGACGCGTCCTCACGCCTGTATTTCGAGCCGCTCGACGCCGAGAGCGTGCTTGACGTGCTCGACAACGAGAGGTGCCGGTGGAGCTCGGACGTCGATAGCCACGGATCCCTGACGCCCGTGCTCTACCAGTTCGGGGGGCAGACTGCCATTAACCTGGCCCAGCCTTTGTTCGACGCCGGCATCCCGCTTGCGGGCGGCTCGGCGAGCGTCGACCTGGCCGAAGATCGTCGCCTGTTCGAAGATCTGGTCTCGCGACTCGGGATCCCCCAGCCGCCGGGCGCCGCCATCCGGACCGTGGAAGAGGGGCTCCAGACGGCCGAGGTCATCGGCTACCCAGTCCTGGTGCGCCCATCGTTCGTACTCGGTGGCTGGGCCATGGAGATTGTGCACAACGATGCCGACCTAACAAGCTACGTCCAAGCAGCGGCCGACCTGAGACAGCGGGGCCCAATCCTGGTGGACAAGTACCTTGCCGGCCGCGAGGTCGAGGTCGACGCGATCTGCGACGGCGAGCGGGTGCTGATCCCCGGGATCATGGAGCATGTCGAGCGGGCCGGCGTCCATTCCGGCGACAGCATCGCGGTGTATCCGCCCCGTGGTTTGAGCGACGAGCATGCCGAGCAGATCGTCGCGTACACCGAGCGGCTAGGCGTGGGCCTCGGCGTGCGAGGGTTATTCAACGTCCAGTACGTGATCTTTGAAGGCAGCGTTTACGTGATTGAAGCGAATCCACGCTCCAGTCGTACGATTCCCTTCATCAGCAAGGTTACTGGCGTGCCGATGGTGGACCTTGCCACGCAGGTGCTACTCGGACGATCGTTGGCGGAGCAGGGCTACGCGGGCGGCCTTCAGCCATGGAGCGGGTTAGTTGCCGTCAAGGCGCCAGTCTTTTCGATGTCGAAGCTCCCGATGGTCGATTCCTACCTTGGCCCCGAGATGAAGTCGACGGGGGAGGTGATGGGTGTTGATTGGGAGTACGACGATGCGCTCGCCAAGGCCCTTGTGGCATCCGGCAGCATGATCCCCGACAGCGCCGCCGTCCTCCTGTCGATCGCCGATGCCGACAAGTCGGCCGCTATTGGACTCATTCGGGTGCTGGTTGAGTCCGGTCATCCGCTGCTCGCGACGGAGGGGACGGGCCGCATGATCCAGGAGCTGAGTCTGCCGGTGCGTCAAATCACTAAGCGGCTTGACGAAGGACATCCGAACGTAGTGGACGCACTCGAGGCAGGTTGGGTCGGCGCCGTGATTAACACTGTCACCGGCCGCCGCGGGCCGCTCAAGGACGGCTTCCATATTCGGCGAGCAGCAGTGGAGCGTCGGATTCCGTGCTTCACATCGCTTGACACCGCAAGGGTCGCCATCGAGGTTGCGACCCGTCGCCGGGGCGCCTTGACCGCGAGGCCAATCGCGGTCTACCTCGCCGGAGATGTGCAGGCGGGCGCGCGCCATCTGGTAACTGCCAGGAGGGAAGGCGCCTGATGGATCTCCTCAGGGCCAAAGTGCTTTCGAACGAGGAGATCATGCCGAGCACACACGTGCTGGCCCTTGCTTCCCCGGAATTGGGGCGGACAGCGGCACCCGGACAGTTCGTCCACATCCGCTCAGGCCCGACCTGGGATCCCCTCCTCCGCAGGCCGATGAGCATCTACAAAATTCGGCCGGACGGCGTCTCGATCATGGTGAGGGCGATTGGAGCGGGGAGCACGATGATCGCTGCGAGCGTGCCCGGCGGCTGGCTCGACTGTCTCGGTCCGCTCGGCACGCCGTTTGAGCTCGGTCCCGATAGCCGACGGCTACTGATGGTCGGGGGGGGCTACGGCGTTGCGCCACTGGTTGCACTCGCCGAGCTCGCGCTTCCGCGCGATTGTGAGGTCGTGCTACTTGTGGGTGCCGCGAGTGCGCAGTACGTCTTCCCGTCCGCGCTGCTTCCGACCGACGTGGAGTACGAGGTCGCGACCGTTGACGGCACGCTCGGTCATCACGGCCTGGTCACGGAACTGGCGGCGCGCTACCTCGAGTGGTCGGATGCCATCTACGCGTGCGGCCCGACGCCGATGCTGCGTGCCGTGGCCTTGGCGGCGCGGCCCCTGGCTCGAGCCGGGGGCGGGGCGGTGCCATCGACCAAGCGGGTCGAGCTTGCGATGGAGCAAGACATGGGCTGCGCGATGGGCGTGTGTCTTGCATGCGTCGTCAAGACCCGGCGGGGTCTCCAGCGGGTGTGTCGGGACGGGCCGGTCTTCCGAGCAGAAGAGCTGGTCTGGGAGAGCTCCGCGTGAGCAGAATGGGGGTGGATCTTGCACCCCGGAACATGCACGGGCTTTCCTTGATCAATCCGGTGATGGTCGCATCTGGTACGTTCGGCTACGGAGTCGAGTATCAATCCCTGGTCGACATTCAGCGGCTGGGCGGGATCTGCTCTAAGGGAGTCACGGTTCGCCCGCGCGACGGCAACCCGACGCCGCGGATTGCCGAGACGCCATCGGGAATGCTGAACGCCATCGGACTACAGAACGTCGGGCTTCGTCGAGTCATCTCCGAAAAGGCGCCGATCTGGGACCGCTGGCGCGTACCCGTAATTGTCAACATCTCGGGTGAGTCGATCCAGGAGTTTGAGGAGCTTGCGGCGTCGCTGGAAGGCGTGCCGGGCGTGGCGGGACTGGAAGTCAACATTTCGTGTCCCAACATCCGCGCGGGTGGGCGCCTGTTCGCAGATTGCACCGAGTCGGCGGCCGCGGTGACCCGGGCAACGCGCGACGTGACCAGCCTACCGTTGATGGTCAAGCTGTCGCCGAACGTAGGGGACATCGTCTCGATCGCTGTCGCCGTGGAGGAGCAGGGCGCCGATTGCATCTCGCTGGCGAACACGCTGCTTGGAATGACCATCGACGTCAGGACAGGCCGTCCGGGGATAGCCAATGTGTCTGCCGGGCTGAGTGGGCCAGCCATACGGCCAATCATCGTGCGGATGGTGTACCAGGTGGCGGCTGCCATCAGCGTCCCAATCGTTGGTGTCGGGGGGGTGACCTGCACTGAAGACGCCCTCCAGTACCTCATGGCCGGGGCAACTGCCGTCCAGGTGGGCACGGCGAACTTCGTCAACCCGCGCGTTGCCCTAGAGATCGTTGACGGATTGGACGCGTACCTGGATGCCCACGGATACGCTCATGTTTCTGAGGTCGTAGGGATCGCTCTGCCGAGTCGCCGGGCCGTCCCGACCTCCGGCGTCTGTTGACGTTCGACGACCTGCACAGGAGCCTCTCATCGGGCGGCGGGATCGCTTCCGTGCCGCCGCGCGCCTATGGTATGGTCGGGCTGCGATGGTGCTCCACGCCCTGCTCGCTCGCGTCATCCAATTCGCGGCCATCATTGGCCTAACAGTGGCCTGCACCCCGGCGAGCGTCCAGCCAGTGTCCACATCCGTCATGCAGGCACGCGACCAGCTCGCGGGCAAGTTGGCCTATGTGCGAGAGGGCAACCTTTGGATCTGGCAGGGGGGTGAGGCTCGGCAGCTGACCACCGGCGGCACCTGGAGGCAGCCGGCCCTTTCGCCGAATGGGACGGAGATTGTCTACGTATTCCGCGAGCAGAACTTCTCGGACGTGTTTGCGATGGCGGCCGACGGCAGCGCCAATCGGCGTCTGACCAACGGCCAGGCGCCCGTTATCGGCCAGAATGACTGGGCGCTCCGGCCGACGTGGTCGCCCGACGGCTCGCAAATCGCGTACATCAGCGATGAGAATTCTGCTTTTCCGGTCGTGTGGCTGATGAACAAAGACGGTGGGGCGAGACGTCAGGTGATGCGCGTCGAGATCGTAGAGATCGCAGATGCGTTGTCCTGGGCGCCCGACGGTAAACGACTCGCGGTCACGGCCATGTCTACGCAGGAAGCGAGCCAGATTTTCTTATTGGACGTGGCACGGAGCACCGTCGAGCGGCTATCCAACCACTCCCAGGGTGCGTTCGACCCGGCCTGGTCTCCGATTGACGATTCGATCGCCTACGTTGCCCGGGAAGGTGGCCGGGGCGAGCTCGTGGTGCGACATTCGGAGGGGCCTGAGCAAGCACGCTCCAATCGCCTCGCGTACGTGCGGAGCCCGGTGTGGTCGCCGGACGGAAGAAACCTGGCGGTCCTGTCGGCCCAAGGGGGCAGCTTCGATGTGTGGGCAGCCCCCGTCTCCCGTGAGGGTGGCGCGGTCCAGATCGGGGAGTTCCGCCAGGTCACGCGGGATGGTGGGATTGACGCGGCGTCCGGCCTGTCATGGGCGCACTAACCCCGCCCGGAGCGATCGCTGATGAATAGAGCGGGTACCGTGTGGTGGGCCCACCCAGGTCTCTGGGTCCTCTTCCTGCTGCCCACGCTGGCGTATGCTGGGATCACCGTCGCCGATCGCTGGTACCAGAGCTACCTGCTGGCCCAGGAGGAGGCGGAGCTACGGGTTGAAATCAACGAGCTTCGCCTTGAAAACCTCCAACTTCAGGCCACCCTCGTTCGTGCCAAGAGCGACCAGGCTATCGAGAGTGTCGCGCGCGAGCAACTTGGGCTGGTGAGGCCCGGCGATCGCGCGTTTGCACTTGTTGGTCCCCCGCCAGCCCCGCAGCGGCCTTCGGACCCATACGCGTTGCCGGCGGCGCGTCCCGAGAAGCCGCCGTGGCGGAGGTTTCTGGAAACGATCCTTGGCCGGTAGGTCAAGGGGCAAGACAAGCGCTGGCGACAGTGTCGCGCGTCGCGTCAGGCATTTTCTCGTCGAGCATCGCCTGGCCGGTGCGCGGCAAACGCTGGTTGTGGCGGTCTCGGGTGGGGCCGATTCAATGTGCTTGCTTGATGTGTTGAGTCGCTTCGCGCCTTCAGGCCGCGGGCTCAGGGTACTCCACATCGACCACGGCTTCCGCTCCGATTCCTCCTTGGACGCCGAGGTGGTCCGCGCTACGGCCGACCGGCTCAATGTGCCGTGTGAGGTGGTGCGTGTAGATGGTCCCGGGTACGCTCGGGCGCATCGGATCGGCCTCGAGCAGGCTGCGCGTGCGCTGCGATATCGGGAGCTCGCTGTGGCTGCTGCTCGCCACCGTGCCCGGGCAATCGCGACCGGCCACACGGCGGACGACTCGGTCGAAAGTCTGCTGATGCACCTGCTGCGCGGGGCAGGAACCGAGGGACTGCGAGGGATCTCGCCGGAAGAAAAGCTCGAGGTCCGACGACTCGGTCCTGCTCTGCCCAACAATCCGAGTGCAGCGACGGTGGCCCGACCGCTCCTCCGCGTGCGCCGCACGGAAACTGTGGCGTATTGTCGCGAACGGGACCTTCCGTGGCGGGATGATCCGACGAACGACGACCCATCGTTTCTCAGGAATCGGGTACGCCACCATTTGGTGCCGGTGCTCCGCACCTACAATCCGGCCGTCGACGCCGCCCTGCAGCGGACGGCGGCGCTGGTGCGCGACGATGCCGCATGGCTCGAGACCCTGATCACTCGCCGGTGGAAGATGGTCCAACGGGCCCCGGGATCGGCTGAGATCGACCTGACAACCTGGCGGCGCCAGCCGATCGCTGCTCGGCGACGGCTTTTGCGGATGGCCCAAACCTGGGTAGCGGGAGATGGCGAGGGGCTCGATTTTGACGCGGCAGAGCGAGCAATGGACTACATCATCGCCGGGCATCGCGGGCCGATGTGGCTGGGAGGCGGGGTCAGTCTCGAACGGACCGCGGATCGACTGCGTCTGCACCGAGAAAACGGATCGGGAGAGCAAAGCAGAACGCCTGGCGCCCCAACCACGACGTTGACAAGGTCTTGATCGACGACTGAGTGCTCACCGGGCGGGTCGCCGCGCTTGGGAGAGGATGACTGCTGACGTTGACGGGCCTCAGATCGATGACCCCTGGGTTGCAAGTTCAGCGCCGCTTTGTCGTTTATCGCGGTCTCGACTTTGCCACGGCATGCCGTACGCTTCCGTAGGTGGGCTTGCTCAAGCCACCAAGCCGCGGCGACTCGAAGGTGGATAGGCAAGCGAAAAGCGTGGGTCTCCGAAAAGCTCTGCTATAATCGCCCCGCAGCTGTAGCCCTGGCGCGGGGAGCGTCCGGGCGGCCGTGACGCAGCGTTTGGAGGTACTCATGGATACCAAGTGGCTGCGGAACAGCTTTGTCTACCTGATCATTCTCGTCGCGATCATTGCGCTCTTCTTTACGGTCTTTCAGCCAGGCGGGATGGATCGCGACGGTACCCAGATCAGCATGGACCAGCTAGCGGCCTCAGTGAAGCGAGGCGAAGTCAAACGCATCGATGTCGCCGAAGACAAGCTCACCGTTGAGATCCCAGGCAGGGGTAAATTCACCGCTCGCAAAGAGCGGCAGGACACGGTCCCGCAGGTCCTGTCGATCTATGGGGTGACACCCGACGAGCTCTCGCGCGTCGAGTACCGCGTCAGCGATCCTCCACAGTTCAGCAATTGGTTGGGGCTGCTCGTCAACCTGTTACCGCTGGTCTTTTTCGGCGCAATCCTGCTATTCATGATGCGCCAGGCGCAAGGTAGCAATAACCAGGCCCTTTCTTTTGGCAAGAGTCGCGCGCGAATGTTCATGGGCAACAAGCCCTCGATCACGTTCTCGGATGTCGCCGGAGTCGAAGAGGCCAAGCAAGAACTATCTGAGGTCGTGGAGTTCCTCAAGTACCCCGAAAAGTTCTCGGCGTTGGGAGCCAGAATTCCGAAGGGCGTGTTGCTGGTAGGCCCCCCGGGGACCGGGAAAACGTTGCTTTCGCGCGCCGTTGCCGGCGAGGCGGGAGTCCCATTTTTCAGCATCTCGGGCTCGGAGTTCGTCGAGATGTTCGTAGGTGTGGGCGCTTCGCGGGTGCGTGACCTCTTCGACCAGGCCAAGCGCAACGCGCCGTGCATCGTCTTCGTTGACGAGATCGACGCGGTCGGGCGGCAGCGCGGCGCCGGATTGGGCGGCAGCCACGACGAGCGCGAGCAGACGCTCAACCAGATCCTGGTCGAGATGGATGGGTTTGACACGAACACGAACGTGATCGTGGTCGCGGCCACCAACCGACCTGACGTGCTAGACCCGGCGCTTCTGCGCCCGGGGCGCTTCGACCGTCAGGTGGTTCTTCCCCAGCCTGATATGAGCGGTCGGCGGGCGATCCTCGACGTCCATGCCAAGGGCAAGCCGCTCGACAAGTCGGTCCGGCTCGAGACGCTCGCCAAGCAGACCGCCGGATTTTCGGGGGCGGACCTTGCGAACCTCATTAATGAAGCGGCGATCCTCGCGGCACGCCGCAACAAGAAGACCATCGGCATGAGTGAGATGGAAGAGGCGATCGACCGTGTGATCGCCGGCCCGGAGCGCCGCAGCCGCATCATTTCGGAGCAGGAGAAGCGAGTGACGGCGTACCACGAGGGTGGACACGCGGTCGTTGGGCGCTTCCTCAAGAATCACGACCCTGTTCACAAGATCTCGATCATTGCGCGGGGCATGATGGGCGGGTACACCCGTTACTTGCCGACGGAAGACCGCTATCTTTGGACTATGTCCCAGTTTGAGGACCGGCTGGCGGCGACGCTCGGGGGGCACGCCGCTGAGAAGCTGGTGTTTGGCGAGATGAGTACCGGCGCCGAGAACGACATCGACGTAGCGACCAAACTGGCCCGCAAGATGGTCAAGGAGTACGGGATGAGCGACCGGCTCGGTCCCGTGGCGCTGGGTCACAAGGAGGAGTTGGTCTTCCTCGGGCGGGACATCGGAGCGCAGAAAAACTACAGTGAGAAGGTGGCTGAGGCCATAGACGAGGAGATCCGCCGGCTGATCGACGAGGGCTATGCTCAGGCGATCCGCATCCTGCAGGACAAGCGAGAGATCTTGGACCGTCTGGCTGAGGTGCTGGTCCAGGAAGAGACGCTGGAAGGCGAGCGCCTCGAAAGAGTCTTTAGGGGCGAGACCGAAGAAGGTGCCCAGCCGATCGACACGCCGCCCTCGGCGCCCGAGCCGATGTCGGCTGAGACTGGCCGCACGCCGCACCCGGCTCCGCGGCTGGTTCCGGGGGCGGCGACCGGAGGGTAGAACGGTCTCGCGCGACCACGATACTGAAGCGGGGGCCCGTCGAATGCGACGGGCCCCCGTGTCGATCGGTGCCCTCTCCGCACATCAACGACCATCGGGCATTACATTCTCGTGTCACTGATTGAGTCGCTATCGGACGTGGCGCTAGAATGGGCCAGGGTCGGATCGACCGCGCAGCCGGAGGGTGACTTGGCCGGAGAGCTCTCAATCTTCACCGGAAATGCGCATCCGCAACTCACCCGGGACATCTGCGCCTACCTTGGTGTCGAGCCGGGCAGGGCCGAGGTCTTTGAGTTCAGTAACGAGAACGTCTTCGTCAAGATAAACCAGAACGTCCGCGAGCACGACGTCTTCGTCATCCAGCCGCTCTGCTCGCCCGTCAGTACGAGCATCATGGAGCTGGTGATCATGCTCGACGCGTTCAAGCGCGCGTCGGCAAGCCGGGTGACCGCCGTCATGCCGTACTTCGCATACGCTCGCTCGGACAAGAAAGATCAGCCCCGCGTTCCGATCACCGCGCGGCTGCTCGCCGACATGATTCAGGTCGCGGGGGCCGATCGGATCCTCACGGTCGATCTTCACGCGGGTCAGGTCCAGGGCTTCTTTCGGGTTCCGGTGGACGAGCTCACGGCGATGTACCTTCTGGCGGACTACGTCCGTGGCATGGAGTTGATTGATCCGGTCGTTGTGGCGGCCGACCTGGGATTCGCGAAGCGTGCCCGCAACTTCGCGAATCTGATCGGCGGCTCCGTGGCGTTCGTCGAGAAGCGGCGGCTCGGCAACGACAGCACGAGCGAGTCGCTGGGCGTGATCGGCGACGTACGGGGCCGGACCGCGATCGTCGTCGACGACGAGATTGACACGGCTGGCTCGATCGTCAACGCTGTCTCCGTCGTCCGTCAGGAAGGCGCTCGCGACGTGATAGCCGCTTGCACGCACGCCGTGCTCTCTGGGCCGGCGGTCCAGCGGCTTGAAGCCAGCCCCGTTAGCCTGATCATCACCACGGACACGTGTGGGCTCGATCCGCACAAACGCATCGGCAAACTGCGGGTCCTACCCGTGTCGTTGTTACTGGGCGAGGCGATCAGCCGCATTAACACCGGCGGGTCAATCGGGGCGCTGTTCGGCGCCCGGGCATGACGTAGAGCGTCGTTGACGGGGCGGCTCTCGGGGTCGGCCAGTAGCTCGTGAGCGCCGCGACCTGCTCGTAGGAGCGGGTTCTCGAATCCAGGGCATGGGGCTCAGGAGCCCCGCGGTTTCGGAGTACCTGCAGTCCGTGTCCTGGCATGCAACACCGCTAGCCGCTTCAGCATTCGGCCGTTGCTATACTTCTCCTGGGAATCCTCCCCCGGGGCGTGGCTATGCTGACGTGGATGAGCAAAATCATGGGTGGCAAGCCGTGGGAGCGCGATCTCAAGCGGATCGCGCCCCTGGTGGACGAGGTGAACGAGCTCGAAGGCGAGTTTCAGGAACTCACAGAAGCCGAGCTTCGAGACAAGACGACGGAGTTTCGCGGCCGCCTACTCGCTGGCGAGGATATGAACAGCCTACTCCCGGAGGCTTTTGCCGCTGTCCGTGAGGCGGCTCGGCGCGCTATTGGCTTGCGCCACTATGACGTTCAGCTGATCGGTGGGGCCATTCTCCACTCCGGCAAGATTGCCGAGATGCGGACCGGCGAGGGTAAGACGCTGGTCGCAACGCTGCCCGTCTACCTCAATGCGCTGTCCGGCAAAGGCGTCCATGTTGTCACGGTGAACGACTACCTCGCCAAGCGCGACGCACAGTGGATGGGCGCGGTCTACCACGCTCTCGGGATGAGTGTTGGCATCATCCAGCACGAGGCCGCCTACATCTACGATCCTGAGTACCCGGCCGAAGACGCGTCGATGCGCTCGCTCCGTCCGGCCGGCCACCGGCGTGAGGCGTACGCGGCCGACATCACCTACGGCACGAACAATGAGTTCGGCTTCGACTACTTGCGCGACAACATGGTCTGGCAGCTCGAAGACATGGTCCAGCGCGACCTGCAGTTTGCGATCGTCGACGAAGTCGACAACATCCTGATCGACGAGGCGCGGACCCCATTGATCATCTCGGGTCCGGCTGAGGACGCGACCAACCAGTATGCCCAGTTTGCCCGAATCAGTCCCCGACTGTCTGAAGGCGTGGACTTTACGATCGACGATCGGACACGCTCGATCGCGTTGACCGAAGAAGGAATCGAGCACGTCGAAAAGCTCCTGGGGATCCAGAACCTGTATGACGCTGACAATTTCCGTCTGACGCACTATCTGGACAATGCCCTGAGGGCGCAATTTACCTACACCCGCGACGACCAGTACGTTGTCAAGGATGGCGAGATCATCATCGTCGACGAGTTCACCGGCCGACTGATGCCGGGTCGGCGGTACAGCGAGGGCCTTCATCAGGCTATCGAAGCCAAGGAGGGCCTACGAGTCCAGCGCGAGAACGTCACCTTGGCGCGGATCACTTTCCAGAACTACTTCCGCCTGTATGACAAGATCGGCGGGATGACCGGCACGGCGATGACCGAGGCTGACGAGTTCCGCCGCATCTACAACCTGGACGTGGTTCCGATTCCGACGCATCGTCCGATGATTCGAGAAGACACGTCCGACCTGGTGTTCAAGACCGAGAAGGCGAAGTTCCAAGCGGTAGTCGATGAGATCGCTTCGATGCACGAGCGCGGGCAGCCTGTGCTGGTCGGCACTGTGTCGATCGAGAAGTCCGAGCGGCTTTCCGGAATGCTTCAGCGACTCGGCGTTCCGCACCAGGTGCTCAACGCCAAGCAGCACGAGCGAGAGGCGGCCGTGATCGCGCAGGCTGGTCGGCCTAAGGCCGTAACGATCGCCACCAACATGGCCGGGCGCGGTGTCGATATCCTCCTCGGCGGCAACGCGGAGGGCCTCCTCGACGAGATCCTGCGTCGACAGAAGGTAGATCAATCATCGGCGACGCCAGAGCAGTTGAGCCATGCGCTGCGCGAAGCCGAGATGGTCGTCTCCGAGGGCCGGCCGGCGGTACTAGAGCTGGGCGGACTTCACATTCTTGGTACGGAGCGACACGAGGCACGCCGGATCGACAATCAGCTTCGAGGACGCGCCGGTCGGCAAGGAGACCCGGGGTCGTCGAGATTCTTCGTGTCGCTGGAAGACGATCTCATGAAGCGCTTTGGCGGCTCGTCAATCGCCGGGCTGATGGACAAGCTCGGACTGGAAGAGGACGTTCCGCTGGAACACTCATGGGTCAACAAGGCCATCGAGAACGCCCAGACGAAGGTCGAGGCCTACAACTTCGACATTCGGAAGCATGTTGTCGAATACGACGACGTGATGAACCGGCAGCGCGAGGTGATCTACGCGGACCGCCGCACGGTTCTGGCCGAGGCGAATCTGCGGCCGATGATCCAGGAGTGGGTCGGTGAGGAATTGGCGGCGCTCGTCGCCGCGCATCTTGACGGAGAGCAGCCGGACTCGTGGGATTACGACGGTCTGCACACGAGGCTCAGACAACTGCTCCCTTTGCCCGAATCGCTGACTGCTGAGGAGCTCAAGAGCTACTCCCGCGAGGACCTGTTGGAGGCATTGGATACCCTGGCGGAGGAGGCGTACGACGAGCGCGAACGCCGCTTTACTCCGGAGTTCATGCGCTTCATGGAGCGCGCCTGGTTGCTCAAGGTTATTGACGGTTTGTGGATTCAGCACCTGACCGCGATCGACGACCTCCGGGAGGGCATCAGCCTGCGTGCCTATGGCCAACGCGATCCACTCATCGAGTACAAAGTCGAAGCGGCTGACATGTTTGACACGCTGCTGTCCGAGCTCCACCACGATGTCGTGTACGCGATCTACCACATCGCTCCGTCGCAGCAGGACCCCGTGCCGCCGGCGCCAGTTCAACGGATGATGACCAACCGGAACGATGCGCTGAGCCCACAGCCAGCACGGGTCGAGCGAAAGGTGGGTCGGAACGACGCCTGTCCTTGCGGGAGTGGACGTAAGTACAAGAAGTGCCACGGCCGTTGAGCGCGGTCGGCCGCGCCGCCGACGTCCTGAACGGCGTCGCTCGTAACGTTGCAACGGTCGTCGTCGGCAAGCGGGCCGAGATAGAGCTGACGCTGGTCGCCCTGGCTGGCCAGGGTCACTTGCTCATCGAGGACGTTCCTGGCGTTGGCAAGACGATGCTCGCTAAGTCGCTTGCTCGTTCAATTGGCTGTGAATTCAAGCGTATCCAGTTCACGCCCGATCTTCTTCCGAGCGACGTCACTGGCGTGTCGATCTACAACCAGCAGTCGGCCACCTTCGAGTTCCGCCCCGGGCCGGTCGTGGCGCAAGTAGTGTTGGCGGACGAGATCAACCGGGCCACGCCCAAGACACAGGCTGCGCTGCTTGAAGCGATGGAAGAGCAGCAGATCACCGTCGACGGGATCAGCCACGAGCTGCCGCGCCCCTTCATGGTCCTGGCTACTCAGAACCCGATCGAGTACGAGGGGACGTTCCCGCTCCCGGAGTCGCAACTTGATCGGTTTATGCTGCGCGTCCGACTAGGCTACCCGCGACGCGAGGAGGAAATGGAGATCCTGGAGCAGCAGCAGCAAACCCACCCGATTGACGACATCGAGCCGGTCACGTCCGCGACCGAACTGCTCGAGGTGCAAGCCTCTGTTCGAGGCGTGTTTGTCGAGGACTTGATCAGACGCTACGTCGTCGATCTTGCTTCGGCCACGAGAAAGCATTCCGACGTCTACGTTGGTGCCAGTCCCCGAGCTTCGCTGGCGCTGCTCCGCGCGGCCCAGGCGGAGGCCGTGCTCCGGGGGCGTGACTACGTCATTCCCGATGACGTCAAGGTGCTCGCTTCGGCCGTGTTGGCGCACCGCGTGATCGTTCAGCCGTTCGCCCGGGTCAAAGACATCACCGGCCGCACGATCGTCGAGGAGATCGCCAAGACGCTGGCCGTGCCTGGAAGTCGCGTGCCGGCCTGAACCCGGCGGACGCCCCGATGATTTCGGAGTGGAGTAGACGGGCGGCACGCGTGCGCCGCGCACTCGCGGACCTCCCGCCCCGCCTGGGCGTGCTGCTGCTGTGGCTTCTGGTTACGGTGTTCGCGCTGGCAGGCGGCTGGTCCTTGATGTTCTACGCATCGTGGGTCCTGCTTCTGCTTCTCGGTGTATGCTACCTGCTCGCCATTCTCGGCGTTGGCTCGCTCCACTTTAGCCGCGACACACGAGCACTGCGGGCCGAGGTCGCGAGCTATTTCGACGAGCGGATCCTGGTGGAGAACACGTCGTGGATCCCAAAGCTTTGGCTTGAGATTCAGGATGAGGGCGAGCATCCGGAGCACGCCGCAAGCTTTGTTGTCTCCTTGGGTCCCTACGGGCGGTTTGTCAGGCCGGTTCACACCCTATGCCGCCAGCGCGGCGCCTTCCAGCTTGGACCGATGTTCGCGGAGAGCGCCGACCCGTTCGGGCTATTCCGCCGCCGCCGCCAGATCGGCGAGAGTAGCACCCTGTTGGTCTACCCCGTTGCACGGGACCTGCCCCGCTTTGGACAGCTTCCCGGTGAGCTGTCGGGCGGACCGCTGCAGGGCGAGCGGGTCCAGTTCACCACGCCCAACGTATCCGGCGTGCGTGAGTACCGCGCCGGCGACACGGTCAACCGCATTCACTGGCCGACGACGGCTCGGCAGGGGCGGCTGATGGTCAAAGAGTTCGAGCGTGACCCGTCCGCCGACGTCTGGCTCATCCTGGATCTGGACGCTCGCCACGTGGTTGGGCAGGGGCCCGAATCGACCGAGGAGTACGCCGTGACCGCGTGCGCGTCCCTTGCCAAGTACCTCCTCGGGGAGGATCGATCGGTCGGAATCATCACGCAGGCGCGTGTCCTAACCGCGGACCGCGGCACTCGGCAGTTGCTGCGGACGCTCGAGATGCTCGCCTACGTGCGGTCGGATTCGACGCGCAGCCTCGCGGAGCTGTTGATTGCCGAGCAGCAGCGCTTCAGAAGGACCGATCACCTCGTCGTGATTACCTCCACGGCTGAGGAGGGATGGGCCAGGATCGTGCGCACGCTGGACTCTCGCGGCGTGCGCACGTCAGCGGTGCTCATCGACGGCGAATCGTTTGGCGACGGGGCAAGTCCGCTTCCGGTGCTGGGTGCCCTGGCCGGCGCGCGGGTACCTACCTACATCGTGAAGCAGGGGCTGCCGCTGGAGCACGCGCTTGCTGCCCCGACGGCCGGAGCCCGTCCGGCGGCCGTATGACGCTGACGCCTGGAGACGCTCCACACTGGATGACAGCTTCTCGGACGGCTCCAGGCTGTAGCGGAACGAACCGAGGTGGTCGTGATCGGGGCTAAGTGGGGCGGTCCGCGGGAGGGCTGGACGACCGTCGCGTTGCTCGGCGTCGTTCTCTGGTCGGTCGTCCACTCCGTCGAAGAGGCTGCGTGGGTCAACGACCTGGACCTGTTGGTTCCGCTCGCTCTGGCCGCGCTCCTGGTCGGTCTAGTCGCGGCCAAAGGAGCACTGCGCCCGTCGGTCGCGCACCTGGCGAGCGCGTTACTCGGCCTCGAGATCCTGGTGCTGGTCTACGGCAATCGTATGAGTGGACCGACCTGGCCGGACAAGCTAGCCGAGCTGCTCGGGCACGTGGGGGCATGGGTCGCGACGGCGCTCGGCGAAGGCAACAGTCGCGACAACCTGATGTTCGCATTGGTGATGGGGCTGATCTCCTGGACGCTGGGCTATGTTAGCGCGTGGCTCGTCTTTCGACGCGGCATGGGCTGGGCTGCACTGGCGCTGAACGCGACGGTACTGCTGTTTCATCTGTCGTCGAGTTACGCCACGCTGAACTATCATTTCTACGTGCTGCTTTTCGCGGCGCTGATGCTGCTAGTCCGACTAGAGCTGAGTCGCCGTGAGCTCTTCTGGTCGTCGGCGGGACTCGAGGTCCAGGGTCGCGTGCGCGGCAACGTGCTGGCGACGAGCGCGGCTGCGATTCTACTGGTGATGAACCTGGCCGGGCGCGGCCCGGCCGAGCAGCCGACTGACCTCTTCGAGCCTGCCTGGGCGCGCTTTGTCGATAACTGGCAGCGGGGACAGGCCCAGTTCGACCGATTGTTTGGCGGCGTCCAGGGACCGCCCGTCGTGGCGGTCGGCCTGGCGTTCGGTAGCACGATGCAGCCGCGAGAAGGTTTCGCGCTTGGCACCGAGCCGGTCCTGAAGATCGCTGCGCCACGCTCGCAGTATTGGCGAACGACCACGTACGAGGTCTACACCGGCCAGGGCGTGGTGACTGGCGAGCTGTATAGCGAGCGCCTGGAAGGGGATCAGTCGGTCCCAATTCCGTTCGGCGCGGTCGAGCAGCGTGAGGAGTTGGAGCAGTCGGTGACCGTGCTCGCATCCCAGTCCAACCTCGTCTTCGCCGCGGACACACCGGTGCGAGTCTCGATACCGACGCTGTTCGAGTGGAGGCAAGGGCAGGACGATCTCGCGGCGCTACGCCTGACCGGCATGCTCCGCAAGGGTCAACAGTACACGGTCACCTCGGCCGTGTCGATCGCCAGCGAGGCGGAGCTGCGCGGCGCCGGGGAGGGATACCCGCCGACGATCCAGCGCTACCTGCAACTGCCGCCGGAGCTTCCTCAACGGGTTCGGAGCGCGGCCATCGAGCTGACCTCGGCGGCGCCGTCGCCCTACGACAAGGCACGGGCCATCGAAGGCTTCTTGCGATCCATGCCGTACGAAACCCGAGTCCCGCCCCCGCCAGATGGCCGAGACTGGGTGGACTACACGCTCTTCGAGCAGCGTGCCGGCTACTCGGATTACTACGCAACGGCGATGATGGTCCTGCTTCGCTCGGCCGGCGTGCCGGCGCGCGTGGTGAGTGGCTTTGCGCCCGGTCCGTATGACGAGAACGAAGGCGCGTTCATCGTCTACGAAAGCGAGGCGCACGCATGGGTCGAGGTGTTCTTCCCACGCTATGGTTGGATTACTTTCGAGCCTAGTTCGCTCCGCGCGCTTCCGAACAGGCCGGCAGACGAGGCGAGCTCGCTCGGGGACGCGGACTTGCTGGGCGGTGGCGCGATTGACGACCCATTCGCGTTGTTCCCGGACGAGTTCTTCGGCGAAGACGGTGGCTCGTACACTCCGTCGCTACCTGCGCGGCGTGACATTGCATGGATCGCCGCTCTCGGCGTACTTGCCACACTCGGGATGCTCGCTGGGCTTGGATACCTCGCGGCGATGGCCATGTTCCGGAGGGGGCTGCGCGGGCTGCCGTGGCACGTTCGGTGGTACGCGCAGTTGCGGCGGCTGGCTGGCTGGAGTGGCCTGAGCGGGCAGCCGTCGCAAACGCCGTACGAGTACGCGAGTTGGCTGGGCCAGCGGTTCCGTGGCTCGAAGATTCTGGTCGATCCCATCGCTGACTGCTACGTGGAAGGGACCTACAGCGGCCGCTCGCCAGGGCCAGAGCAGTTGGCAGGAGCAGCGCGCGCCTGGGACCAGGTGCGCCTCGCACTCACGAGACGAGTCCTGCTGCGGGGGCTGATCGAAGCTCGGGAGCAGGGCCGGGTGATCCGCGCGCGCATTCGTCGGCACCTCGATTCTTGACACCCTCCGCGCCGTCCTCTACGATGCCGCGGACATGACGACCCAGGTCAAGACGGACGGCCGACCGTTACAAACCGCGCTGTACGACCGACACATCGCGTCCAAAGCGCGGATGGTGGAGTTCGGCGGATGGAGCATGCCGATCCAGTATCGCGGCATCGTCGCCGAGCACCAGGCCGTCCGGTCGTCCGTCGGTATGTTCGACCTGTCGCACATGGGCCGACTGCACGTCCGCGGCTCGCGGGCTGACGCGCTTGTCCAGTGGCTGACAACCAACGATGTGAACCGCCTCGCTGCTGGACGTGCCCAGTATTCGCTCCTGTGCGACGCGCAGGGCAGGATCCTCGACGACGTTGTGGTCTACAACCTCGGGGACGAGATCCTGCTCGTCGTCAACGCCTCGAATCGGAAGAAGCTGCTCGCCTGGATGGCCGCACAGCAAGGGATCCAAGAGGCGAGCGACGCGACGATCGTCGATGCCACCGCCAACACGGTCATGATCGGCGTGCAGGGGCCCGAGGCGTTGCACATCCTCCAGCCGCTGGTGGAAGGGCCACTGGCTGAGCTCCGCTACTACGCGATCATGGCTGCTAAGATCGCGGGCGTCGACGCCTTGGTCGCCCGGACGGGCTACACCGGCGAAGATGGCTTCGAGGTGATCGCCGCTTCCACTGACGGACCTGGACTGTGGGATGTGCTGCATCAAACGCGGCATGGTGTTACGCCGACGGCGTGTGGGCTGGGGGCTCGCGACACGCTGCGCCTCGAAGCGGGCATGGCGTTGTATGGGCACGAGATCGATGAGCAGACGAATCCCTACGAGGCGGGATTGGGACGTGTGGTCAAACTTGACAAGGGCAAGTTCGTGAGCCATGAGGCGCTCTGGGAGGTCGCTGAGCGGGGTGCGGAGCGGCGTCTGGTTGGCTTCGAGCTGGTCGAGCAGGGCGTGCCTCGGCAGGACTATTCAATCATCGCCAACGGGCAGCCGGTCGGTCGTGTCACCAGTGGCAACGTGTCCCCGACGCTCGGCCGTCCGATTGGCATGGGCTATGTGCCGGTGGCGCTCGGGGAGGTCGGGCAAGAGATCGCGGTCCAGATACGCGGTCGCGACGTGCCGGCGCGCGTCGTCGCGCTGCCCTTCTACGAGCATCGGACACAGCGAGTTCGCCGCGGCCCGCCTGAGCCTGGAGGTTAGCCATTGGATCCCACCGATCGCCGTTACACCAAAGAGCACGAGTGGGTGAAGATCGAGCAAGAGCTTGCACTGATCGGGATCACCGACTTTGCTCAGGATCAGCTCGGCGACGTAGTCTACGTCGAACTCCCCAACGTTGGCGATCGGGTCGAGATGATGAAGCCATTCGGCGTCATCGAGTCTGTCAAGACGGCCTCCGACCTGTACGCGCCGGTGAGCGGCGAGGTTATCGAGGTGAACCGCTCGCTGGTCGACGAGCCGCAAGTCGTAAACGACGCCCCGTACGAGCGCGGATGGCTGATCAAGGTCAAGCCGGACGATGCCGCCCAGGTTGAGGAGTTGATGACCGCGGAGCAGTACGCCGAGAATGTCGGCGAGTCCTAGAAAGCGAGTAGTCACTGCCCATGGCGTTCGTCCCCCTCACCTCCGACGAGCGGCAGAGCATGCTCCAGGAGATCGGCGTCGCTGATGTCGCCGATCTCTTTGCGGATGTCCCCGCCCACGTCCGCTTCCCTCAGCTAGACGTGCCGTCGCCGCTGACCGAGATCGAGACCGTTCGCAAGATGACCGAGCTGGCGGAGCAGAACCGGCACGTGGGCCAACTTGCTTGCTTCATCGGAGCGGGCGCGTACAACCACTACGTCCCAAGCGTTGTCGGCCACATGATGGGACGCTCCGAGTTCTACACGTCCTACACACCGTACCAACCCGAGATGGCCCAGGGAACGCTCCAGTACATGTTCGAGTTCCAGAGCCTCGTGTGCGATCTGCTGGAGATGGACGTCGCGAACGGGTCGGTCTACGATGGACCGTCGGCTGCCGCGGAGGGCGTGCTGATGGCCCTCCGGATCACGCGTCGAGACCGCGTGGTCCTGGCCGGCTCGGTACACCCTGAGTATCGAGCCGTGGTGGCGAGCTACCTCGACGGGCGCGGCATCGACCTGGCGACGAGCGACGTCGGCCTGGATGGGCAAGGTCTCAGGGTCCGCTCGCCGGCTGAGCTGGTCGACGAGCGAACGGCCTGCTGCGTGGTGCAGCAGCCGGACTTCTTCGGCACCGTGCACGATCTAGATGACCTCAGTCGCCGATGCCGAGAGGCCGGAGCACTGCTGATCGTCGCCGTAGCGGAGCCTGCATCACTCGGAATGCTAAAGCCGCCGGGAAGCTGGGGGGCCGACATTGCCGTGGGTGAAGGGCAGGGTCTTGGGCTGCCCCTGAACTTCGGCGGCCCTTACGTGGGCCTGATGGCGTGCAAGCAAGAGCATCTGCGTCATCTCCCCGGACGGATCGTCGGGGCGACGAACGATCACGACGGGCGACGCGGATTCGTCCTCACACTGCAAGCCCGCGAGCAGCACATCCGGCGGGAGAAGGCTACATCAAACATCTGCACGAGCCAGACCCTTCTGGCGCTGGGCGTGACGGTGTACCTCGCGACACTCGGACCGGAGGGTTTGCGCCAGGTGGCCGGCCTGTCGCACAAGAACGCCCGGGCTGCGCGCGACGCCATCGGCAAGCTGCCTGGATACGACATCTTGAGTGACGGGCCGTTCTTCAACGAGTTTACCGTTCGGTGTCCGATGGACGGTCCTGCGATGCGCGCCGCGCTGCTCGAGCGGAGCATATTGGGCGGGTACCCGCTCGCGCGTGACTATCCTGGTCTGGACGATGCGCTCGTGTTCTGCTGCACGGAGCGCACGACGGCTGCCGAGATCGAGCAGTTGGTGACCGCGCTCGGGGAGATCGGAGCTGCACAGTGGTCGAGCCGCTCCTCTCCGAGCTGAGTCGAGCGGGGCGTGTCGGGCAGCGCTTCGCCGCTCCCGAAGGCTGTCTCGACGCGACTGGCGACTTGCCCGCCGGGCTTCTCCGCGACACGCTCCCGCTGCCTGAGCTCGGCGAGCTGGACGTGGTTCGTCACTTCACTCATCTCTCGACGATGAATCATTCGATCGACGCGGGCTTCTACCCACTCGGGTCGTGCACGATGAAGTACAACCCGAAAGTCAACGAGGACGTGGCGCGCCTGCCTGGATTCGCTCAGCTTCACCCCTACCAGCCGGACGAGAGTGTCCAGGGAGCGCTGCAGGTGATGGCCGAACTTGGCGACCTGCTGGCAGCAATCACCGGTTTTGAAGCGGTCACGTTGCAACCTGCCGCGGGTGCTCAGGCAGAGTTGTGCGGGATGCTGCTGATCCGCGCCTTCCATCGAGCACGCGGCGACAAACGGCGCACCAAGGTGCTAATCCCGGACTCGGCGCACGGCACCAACCCTGCGACGGCCGCGATGTGCGGCTACAGCACCGTTTCGATCCCGACCGATCGGCGCGGCAACGTCGACCTCGCGAGACTCAGGGACGAGGCGGACGACGAAACCGTCGGCCTGATGCTGACAAACCCGAACACGCTGGGCCTATTCGAGCAGGAGATTTTCGAGGTGGCCGAGACGATCCACAAGGCTGGCGGGCTGGTCTACGGAGACGGCGCCAATCTGAACGCAATCATCGGAGCGGTGAAGCCCGGCCAACTCGGCTTCGACGTGCTGCACATCAATACTCACAAGACCTTCTCGACGCCCCACGGTGGCGGAGGGCCCGGCTGCGGGCCAGTCGTGGCGCGCGACTTCCTGGAGCCCTTCCTGCCCAGACCCGTCGTGGCACGGCGGCCGACGGGCGAACTGTTCCTGGACTGGGATCGGCCCCAGTCGATCGGCGAGCTGAAGGGGTTCTGGGGGCATTTCGGTGTGATGGCGCGGGCGCTCACCTACCTCGCACTCCAGGGCGACCAGGGCATCCGCGACATCAGTGGGGCGGCTGTGCTAAATGCCAACTACCTGCGAGCGCGGCTGGCCGACGTGTACGATATTCCCTTCGACCGGACCTGTATGCACGAGTTTGTGGCCTCGGGGCGCCGACAACGCCAGCACGGCGTCCGCACGCTGGACATCGCCAAGCGCTTGATTGACTTCGACATTCATCCGCCCACGGTGTACTTTCCCTTGATCGTTGAAGAGGCGATCATGATCGAGCCCACCGAAGCGGAGAACAAGGACACTCTGGACCGATTCGCGGACGTCATGCTTCAGATAGCGCGCGAGGCGGAGGAAGCGCCAGAGATGATCCGTGCCGCGCCTCACGCGCGCACTGTGGGCCGACTGGACGAGGTGGCGGCGGCGCGCAAGCCGATGCTTCGGTGGCCGCGGTCCGACGGGGAACACCTGGAGGCGCGCGCCTGATGGCGACGGGGGCTGGTGCAACACGCACGTGGTGAGGAGGGTATGACGTGGTCGTCGAGAAGAAACCGCTCCTAGAGATCAAGAACCTCAAGACGTGGTTCTACACGCCGGATGGGATCGTCAAGGCCGTCAACGGCGTATCGTATACGCTCAACGAGGGGGAAGCGCTGGGCCTAGTCGGCGAAAGCGGCTGCGGCAAGAGCGTGACGGCGATGTCGATCATGCGTCTGATTCCGACGCCGCCCGGTCGGATTGTCGAAGGCGAGGTCTGGTTCGATGGCAAGGACTTGCTCAAGCTGAACGACGAGGGCATCCGGCGGGTCCGCGGCAACGAGATCGCAATGATCTTCCAGGACCCGATGACCTCACTGAATCCGGTCTTGACCATTGGCCGACAGATCGGCGAGGCGGTCGAACTCCACAAGGGCATGAGCCGCGACCAGGCCAGAAAGCGTACGGTAGAGCTGCTGGAGCTGGTCGGCATTCCCTCGGCCAGGAGCCGGATCGACGATTATCCCCACCAGTTCTCGGGCGGCATGCGCCAGCGCGTGATGATCTCGATGGCGCTGTCCTGCGATCCGAAGCTGCTGATCGCCGACGAGCCCACCACGGCGCTGGACGTCACGATCCAGGCCCAAATTCTCGAATTGATCAAGCGCCTACGAACCGAGTTGGGCATGGCGGTGATTCTGATCACCCACGACCTGGGCGTGGTCGCCGGCGTGGCCGACAAGATCAACGTCATGTATGCGGGCTACATCGTGGAGTCTGCTCCCGTAGAGGAGCTCTTCGCCAAGCCTCGAATGCCGTACACGTTGGGCCTGCTGCGCTCGATCCCTCGCATCGATGAGCCGAGCCGCGAAAAGTTGATTCCGATTGAGGGACTGCCGCCGGACCTGGTGGATGCCCCCAAGGGCTGCCCGTTCGTACCGCGCTGCACGTACAAGGTTGATCGCTGTGTCGACGAGAACCCATCCCTCGAGCCCGTCGAGCCGGGTCATACGATCGCCTGCTGGGTTGACGTAACCGGAGGTAAGTCCTAATGGCGACGGAAGACGTAGCGCGGTCGACGGCCAGTCCGGCGACGAACGGCGGGGGCGAGACGCTGCTGAGCGTCGAGAACCTGAAGATGTATTTCCCAATCACTCAGGGGATCATCTTGCAGCGCCAGGTTGGCGCGGTGAAGGCGGTCGACGACATCAGCTTCACGATCAAAGATGGTGAGACGCTTGGTCTCGTGGGGGAATCGGGCTGCGGTAAGTCGACGACGGGCCGGGCCATCCTCCAACTGTATAAGCCTACCGAGGGACGAGTGATCTTCGGGGGACGGGATCTGGTGAAGCTCAAGGGTGGCGAGATGCGCCGGATGCGGCGCGAAGTTCAGATGATCTTCCAGGACCCGTATGCATCGCTCAACCCGCGAATGACGGTTGGGAGCATCATCGGCGAGCCGCTGGAGATTCATAATCTCGCGAAGGGCAACGCCAAGCAGGAGCGAGTACAAGAGCTGCTACGAATTGTCGGCCTGAATCCCTACTTCGCGAACCGCTACCCACACGAGTTCAGCGGGGGTCAGCGGCAGCGGATCGGCATTGCGCGGGCGCTCGCGGTCGAGCCGAAATTCATCGTCTGTGACGAGCCGATCAGCGCGCTCGACGTCTCGATCCAGGCGCAAATTATCAATCTGCTCGAAGAGCTCCAGGGCAGGCTAGGACTGACCTATTTGTTCATCGCCCACGACCTGGCCGTGGTCCGGCACATTAGCGACCGGGTAGCGGTGATGTACTTGGGCAAGATTGTCGAATTGACCGACCGCAATTCGGTTTTCGAGAATCCGCTGCACCCCTACACCCGCGCCCTACTCTCGGCTGTCCCGGTCCCAGATCCCGTGCTCGAGAAGCAGCGGACTCGCATCATCTTGACGGGTGACGTCCCGAGCCCGGTCAATCCACCGCCAGCCTGCCGCTTCAACACGCGCTGCCCGTACGCCGAGGAGAACTGCCGCACGGACGAACCGTTGCTGACTCAGGTCAAGCCTGGTCACTGGGCGGCCTGCCACTACTGGGATGAGATCGAGCGCGGCAGCAAGCGTCTCACGGGCCAGGCCGAGATCGGCAAGACTGGCGAAGTCAGCGCCACGCCGGAGGTCTCGGGGCAGGTCGGCGTTGTGGGCGGGACGAACGGGGCGACCACCCACACTTAGAGCGCAAGCGGGTCGTCCTCCACAGCGATCTGGCTAAGAGCCTTGGTGACCGCGTCCCGGACGGCGGTGCGTTTGTCATCGAGAGCATAGATCAGGGCATCTCGTGCCTCGTCGCCCCCGATTTCTCCGAGAGCCGAGATTGCTGCCAACTGGACGTCCACGGACGGATCTTCGAGGAGACGGATGGCCATCGGCACGAAGCGCTGATCCGCCATCTCTCCACATGCGCGGGCCACCTCTTCCCGCGCCCGGGCATCGACGTTGATGGATTGTTCGGCGAGAACGCCGCGCCAGGCCACATCTGCCGTCCTCCCAATCGCCCGGATGGCGCTACATTGCAGCTCCGGGTCATCGAGTGCGTGGCGGATCACGTCGTCGACCCGGTCATCGCTGATGTAGCCCAGGGCCGCGAGCGCCTCCTGCCGAACGTCAAGCGCCTCGTCAGCACGGTTCAAGATGGCGAGCAAGTTCTCGATCAGTGCGGCGACTTGGTCAGGCTCGAGGTCGCCCAACTCAGCTCTGAGGGCGTAAGGGGCGAGCGCCCTGGAGCTGGCGACCCGCACACTCGCGTCGGAATCGCTCGCCGCCAGCGGCAAGAGATCACCGAGAAGTACCGCTCCGCAATCCTCAACGATTGCCTCTATAGCGGTTCGGCGGACGGTGGGCTCAGGGTCATGAAGAGCCAGTCCGTACACGGCATTGAACTCGAACCGCGCGGAATTGGTCTCCACCGCGTGCAGCTCGATGAGAAGGCGGATCCGCTCGGTTGGGCCGAGCTCGTGCCAACCAGGCTCGAACGCTGAGATTGCGCGGGCATCAAGATGCGACAACGCCGTAAGTTGATCCGTGCTGAGCATCTCGCCGCGGCGGGCCGACGCAAGCGCTTCTTCTGGAGTGGTGTGTTCCGGGTCGAGAGACATGGCTCAGCTTTCTGCGAACGGAACAGCTTCGCCGATGATGCCCCCGTCGCTAGTAGGCGCGGGCAAATAGGGCGCGCGCGTAGCTTGACCGACCGTCGACGATACAGGTGCCCTCTTCAGCCGGCTCGTCCAGCGGAAGGCAACGGATTGTCGCACCAGTTTTCTCCTTGATGCGTGCCTCGCACACCGCTGCGCCACACCAGTGCGCGCGAATAAAGCCACGCGGGCCATCCATGATCTGGGTGAACTCGTCCAGTGTGTTCGATATTCGAGTTTGCGCTTCCCGCGCCGCGAGAGCGCGCTTGAACAGCCCGCTTTGCGCATCTTCGAGCGTTCGGCCAATGGTCCCCGCGAGCGAAGTCCAGGGGACGGCCCGCTTCTCGGGGCGACCGATATTTGGGTCATCCCGGCGGACAAGGATTGCTTGTTCGCTGGCGATGTCGCGGGGGCCGAGCTCCAGTCGGATCGGCACGCCGCGCAAAGTCCATTCGTTGTGCTTCCACCCAATCTGCTTTTCTTCGGACCAATCAACCTCGACGCGCGTCGTGTTGGAAAGCTCGCGCTGGAGACGTTCGGCCGCATCCCGCACCGCGCCGCGGTCGGCCCCCTTCCCGCCCCAGATCGGCAGGATGGCAACCTGGACCGGAGCAACGCGTGGCGGCAGGACGAGTCCACCATCGTCGCCGTGCTCGAGAATGGTCGCCCCGATAACGCGCGTGCTCAGACCCCAGCTTGTGGTCCATGCCAGGCGCCGCTCGCCATCAAGGTCCTGGAAGCTGATGTCGAAGGCCCTCGCAAAGTTCTGCCCGAGGAAGTGCGATGTACCGCTCTGTAACGCGCGGCCGCCCGGCATCAGCGCTTCGATGGTGTAGGTCGCGTCAGCGCCAGGAAACTTTTCCGCCTCCGACTTGCGGCCCTTGATGACGGGCAGCGCAAGCTCGGTTTCGACGAAGTCGCGGTACACCTCCAGCATACGCATCGTCTCTTCTTGAGCCTCATCGGCCGCACGGTGGGCCGTATGGCCCTCCTGCCACAAGAACTCGGTGGTCCGCAGGAACGGCATTGTCCGCTTCTCCCAGCGAACAACATTTGCCCACTGGTTGATCAGGATTGGCAGGTCGCGCCAGGATTGAACCCACTTGCTGTACATCGTCCCAATGATGGCCTCGGACGTTGGCCGGATCGCGAGCCGCTCGTCGAGCTTCTCGCCACCGGCCTCGGTGACCCAGGCGACCTGGGGCGAGAACCCCTCGACGTGCTCGGCCTCGCGGAGAAGGAGGCTCTCTGGCACGAAGATTGGGAAGTACGCGTTGCGGTGACCCGTGGCCTTGAATCGCTTGTCAAGCAGCGCTTGCATATTCTCCCAGAGGGCGAAACCGTACGGGCGGATCACCATGCACCCGCGGACCGGCGAGTAGTCGGCCAGCTCTGCCTTGGCTATGAGCGCGGCATACCAGCCTTCTTCGTGTCGACCCGGCAACTCTTCCACGAAATCTTTGCCCCGAGCTGTCACCGACTCTCCCCCTGCACACCGTGTAGCAAAGCGCCCCTCCACATTGGAGGGGCGGCACGGCGGCTGTGGCGCGGTCCGCTACTGCGTGACCCCACGCGTCACGGAATTCTATCGAGCGTGCCGGACGGCTAGCAACTGACCTGGGGCACTGGTATACTGGCGCGCGGCGCGTCGGCCGCGGATGCCCGACCGGACCGTTCCTGGGGGACACCAAGGCGGGCATGTCAGCCGACCTCGATGAGCGTTATCAGGCCAGGTTGAGCGGAACACCATGCTGGCTTGACGTCGACCTGGACGCCGTGTCGGAGAACGCGCGGGCGATTGGGTCGCTGCTCGGGCCGGGCACCGACGTGTGTGCCGTCGTTAAGGCCGACGCGTATGGCCTCGGCCTCGTCGAAGTCGCTCGAGCTGCGCTGGACGGGGGCGCCCGGCGGTTGGCCGTCGCGCGGGTGGAAGAGGGTGCACGGCTGCGCTCGGCCGACGTGACTGCGCCTATCTTGCTCATCGCCGGATTCGCTGCCGCCGAGGCTGACGAGATCGTGCGGTGTCGACTGACACCGACGGTGGTACAGCTAGAAGACGCGCTCACACTCGGGAGAGCGGCCGGGCGCAGAGGTACCGTACTGCCAGTGCACGTCGAAGTGGATACGGGGCTGACCCGCTACGGCGCGACGGCGCCCGAGGCACACCAGCTCGCACGGTTCATTGGCAGCTTGCCCAGCCTGCGCCTTGAAGGCGTGTACACGCACTTTGCCGCGGCCGACGACGCCAGCCTCGAATTCACTCGAGAGCAGCTGGAACGGCTACGTCTCTTTGAGGACGCGCTCGCGCTTGAGGGCCTTCGACCCGAGGTGGTCCACGCAGCCAATAGCGCTGGTGTACTCGCCGCACCGAAGGCCCGAAGAGACCTCGTGCGGGTTGGACTCACGCTTTCTGGCCACTATCCGTCGGAGCACGTCCCGCGCCCGATTCACCTCCGCCCCGCCGTTGCGTTCCGCGCCCGTGTCTTGAGGGTCCAGGACATCCCGGCGGGCACGACGATTGGCTACGGGCGCACCTTCCAGGCTGGGCGGCGGATGCGCGTCGCGCTCCTGGCGGCAGGCTACGCAGACGGAGTTCCGCGGGCCCACGTTCCGAGGGGCCAGGCGCTCATACATGCCGCCAGAGTCCCACTGATCGGGCGGGTCTCGATGGACCAGTGCGTCGTGGATGTCGAGGCCGTGCCGGGGGTCCAGCCGGGCGGGGTTGCCACCCTCTTTGGGCGCGACGACGACGGCGAGATCGGCCTCGACGAATATGCGTCCTGGTCCGACACGATCGGCCACGAGGCTCTCTGCAGAATAGGCGTTCGAGTGCCCCGCCGCTATCAACGCGGCGGGAAGATCTGGTGGGGGAGCTTGCGTGATGACGCCGGTACGGCGGCAATGGTGATTGGATCTCACTAGCGCCGACGACGAGACAAGCGTGGTCAGCGGATCGCGGTACCTTGTGCTCGCTCACCGCGCTTCGTTGGAACTAAGCCCACCCATTCGGCTGACGCTCGTCCTGCTTCCGAAAGCGGTCCACTTCGCACGTTGCAAGCCGGGAGCGAGCGGAGAAATGCGCGGCCATAGCCGCGCGTCCGCAAGCGGCCATCCAGGACGAGCATCACGCCGCGATCAGTTCGGCTGCGAATGAGGCGACCGAACCCCTGCCGAAGCCGCAGAATCGCTTGAGGCAGTGTGTACTCGGAGAAGGGATCGTCGAATTGCTCCGCCCTCGCCGCCACGATCGGATCCGTTGGGGCTGCGAAGGGCAGCCGCGTGATGATGACGCAGCTGAGCGCGTCACCCACGACGTCAACACCCTCCCAGAAACTGTTTGTGCCCATGAGTACGCAGCGCTTCCCACTCTTGAACGCTTCCAGTAGGCGCATCCGCGAGCTCCCGTCCATGCGCTGGCCGAGCACGACCACGTGGCGCGTGTCGAGGGAATCCCGCAAGGCCTGGTAGGTGACTCGAAGCTGACTGTTGGAGGTAAAGAGGACGAGTGTGCGTCCGCCCAACTCGGTCGCGACGTCGAAAACCGTGGCTTCCACCGAGCGCTGGTAACCGGAGGTTCCAGGCTCTAAGCCGTCGGCAGGCACGTAGACGAGCGTCGAAGCGCGGTAATCGAATGGCGAGCCGACGATCAGCTCGTGAGCGTCGACCAGCCCGAGCCGCTCGCGGATGTAGCGGAAGCTGCCTTCACTGGTCAGGGTGGCCGACGTCAAGACCGCTGACTCCTTTGTGTCCATCAGGCGATCGCGGATGATCGGGCCCACGTGGAGCGGAGCGCTGTTAACTGCCAGCTCCTCCGAGGTGCCCATACTGAGCCACGCGATGGTCTCGGGGCACGGCGCACCGATCACCTCGATCAGATGCCGCCGAGTTTCATCCCAGAACTGCCCCTGCGCGGCCAACTCGCCGCCGACTGCCGCGAACGCTTCATCGGCGACGTCGCCGAACTCGACTTCCTCGAGCAGACTGATCAATTCGGCCGTCGTGCGTTGCAGACCGAGAAAAGCTCGTGCGGCTTCCCCCCAGGCGATGTCGACGTCTGACCAGGCCGGCTGGGCTCGCATTCCGCTTGTGACACGGACGCTCGGCCGCCCTCCCTCGCCGCGGAGTGCCTGCCCGTCTATGAACGGACGGAGCAACGAGAAGACGTGCTGAATGTGGACTCGCACATTCTGCACCTCGCGCTCGGCCCGCGCGGCGACATGGAGCGCAGAATCGCGGGCCGGCGTGCCGCACCGCGCGCGCACGTGGTTAGCGGCTTCGGCGAGTAGGCCAACGGTCTCGCCAGAGGTCGTCGTCGCGAGTTCATCGAGACGACGCGCAATCTCTCGCTCGGTGACTCGACGCCCGAGCTGGCTGGTGGCCTCGTCTTCCAGATGGTGGGCCTCGTCGATCACCAGATAGCGGTGTTCAGGAAGAACCTGATTGCCGGCGACCATGTCGGCGAGGAGCAGGGAGTGGTTGACGACGACCAGATGGGCAGTTTCGGCCGCGTGCCTGGCGCGGGCCACGAAGCACACGCCTTCGCGGTGGAAGGTGCAGCGGCGAGGGTTACAGGATTCCTGGATCGCCGCCAGTTTCCCCCATGCTTCTTCTTCACCATTCGTGAGGCGCAGTTCGGTGCGATCGCCGGTGGAGGTCGTCGGCACCCACAGGAGCGTCTTGATCAGCAACATCCGCTCAGCAGGCGACGGGTTATCGCTTGCTAACAGACTCTGCCAGCGGCGCAAGCAGAGGTAGTTTGCCCGTCCTTTGAGTACGGCCACATCGGCGCTGAGCCCGGTGGCGCGCAGCAAGAATGGAATGTCGTGGGCGCGCAGCTGATCCTGGAGGTTGATTGTGTTGGTGGAGACGACGACTTGCTCGTCATTCAGCAGCGCGAACTGTAGCGCTGGCAGCAGGTAGGCGAGCGACTTTCCAGTTCCAGTGCCCGCCTCCACGAGTAGGACACCACCTTCGTTGAAAGCCTCGGCGACCGCGGCGAGCATCTCTCGCTGTTCGGGGCGATCCTCAAACTCGGGCATGTGGGAGGCAACCGAGCCACCAGGTCCGAGCGCGCGCGTAAGTGCTTGCACGTCGAGCGGCTCGCGACGTTCCCGGGGCACCAACGCGGGAATGTCTGCTGGAGGTGATAGGCCGGCCGACAGGTCTTGACCAGCCCCGGCCCGCACTGGATCGCCGCGCTCGATCATCGCCCGAACCTTGGTTCGCTGTGCCTCGGCGAAGACGAGCTTGAGCGGCCAGTCGAGCGGACCGGCCAGGCGGACGACCTGGCTCAAGAGGTCAAGCCCGAGCTCGTCAGCCCGAGACGCGAGCGCCAGCAGCACATCGCGCGCCACTAACGCATCTGAGAGCGCCCGATGTGCATTGGTAACTTTGATGCCCAGCTCTCGGGCGATTGCAGCCAGATCGTACGCGGGCAAACCGGGTCGCATCAGCGTGGCGAGCTCGAACGTATCCAGGCGTGGGTTTTTGAGCGTCAGTCCCGCGCGTTTGAGGTGCTCGACATCGATGCCGATCGACTGCCCGACCAATGGAGCCGACCCGACAAAGGTCGACAAGCGCGGCAGGACCTCGGAAAGCTCTTCAGCCTGCTGAAGCTGGCTGCCCGTGAGCCCAGTCAGGTCTGCAATTCGGAAGGAAAGCGTCCCAACTGGTCGGACGAGCGTGCTGAAGGTGCCAAGCGTCTCGCGGCCACGGAACTTGACGGCCCCCACCTCGATGATCTCGGCGCCATTCTCCGCATCCAGCAACTCCAGATCCAGAGAGACAAGTGGAAGCTCGATCACCCGCGGTCCGTCCCGTTGAGCGCCCACGTCCGGCCGGGCATCGGCGCGACGTCTACCGTCCGAACGCTCGCGCCAGTTGGCGGGCAAGCGTGCGGCGTAGGTAGTACTGGGCGATCGGGTTGGACAGCAGCTTCAATCCTAGAGGAACAAGGCTCAGGCCGGCCTGTACTCCCTCAGTGGCGCGTCCCATCGGCGAACCTCCGCTCCGCGCCTCTCCAACCGCGTCGCTCAGCCTCCGTCCAACGCGTTGCATCGTCAGGTCGGCCTTCTTGCCCCCGCTGGCATTCCTGGCCAGGTCCGCGAGGTCCCGAGCCGCCGACCGCGGCGGGAATCGACTTGCCAGCCAGTTGCCGAGAATTGCTGCGAGCAGGACCGTGACAACGCCCGCTGTCAGCGACGGCCGCGCTGAAAGTGCCGACAACACTCCCGACGCGAGTTGACCCGCCGATCCGAACGCCGAGAAGTTTCCAGCCTCGTCGTCCGTCCCGTCGGCGCCCAAAGAGGACAGGGAACCGCCGCTGGTCCCAGTCCCGCCCTCGTGGCCTGCCCATGTGGCCATCGCGGTCTCCTCCTGCGGTGCTTTGTGCAGGCTGCTGCAAGCGGCGTGCCGTACCGTCTCGTGATGCCCGTACCTACCGGCTAGCGACGTTCGGGCTTGTACAAGTCTAGAGCCGTCTGGATCACGCGCTGCGCGGCGGGTGTGGCGAAGTCCGAGCCGGAGCCGCGGTGTTCAACGATCGCCGCGACGGCCACCCGCGGGTTGTCCGCGGGAGCATAGCCGATGAACCACGAATGCGGGATGGCACCAGCCGGCCCCGCCTCGGCAGTTCCGGTTTTGCCCGCCACCTGAATCCCCGGGATCTTCGCCCGCTGGGCATATGCGACCTCAACCCCGAGCACCATCATCTCGTTGAGAACCTTCGCGGTTTCCGGCTTGACCACCCGTCCCAGCGATGCCCCGCCGTGGTTAAGTGTCGACACGGCGCCGCTCGCGGCTCGGGCTTCGCTAGCAAGGTACGGAGCGGGCATTACACCACCATTCGCGATCGCGGCCGCGTCCAGGGCCATTAGCAGCGGCGTTGCCTCGAGCTCACCCTGGCCGAAGGCCGTCTGCGCCAGCAGCGAGGGGTACCACTCACCCCTACCTTTAAGGCGACTCACTGTCGTTGGAAGCTCGAAGGAGATCTCCTTGCCAAAGCCGAAACGTTCGGCGTACTCCTGAAAGCGCTCGACGCTTGGCTGGACGCCGCGACTCTCCCAGGCAACGGGACGTCTCAGGTCGTCCGCGAGCAGCAAGGGCCCGAACCCGAGCTCCAGGCCGGTTAGCGCGAACGTGCGGTTACACGACCAGGCGAACGCCTCGCGATAGTTGACGACCGCGAGGTGCGGGTGATTCCGGCAATCCACCTTCAAGCCGCCGAGGTCCATCTGCGTCGTGCAGCGATACTTGGCGTCGACGTCGACCAGGCCAAGGTCGATCGCCGCCGCGGCAGTCACAAGCTTGAATGTGCTGCCCGGCGTGTAGGCCGCCTGGGTTGCGCGGTTGAACAGCGGCTGGCCAGGGTTGCGGGTGAGTGTTTCCCAGGCTTCGTCCACGGTAGCTGGGTTGAAGAACGGTGCGCTTGCCAGCGCCAGCACTGCGCCCGTCCTCGGATCCAGCGCCACGATCGCCCCAGCCTGATCACCGATCGCGTCTACCGCGGTCTGCTGGAGGCGAGCATCAACCGTGAGGACGACGTCTGAGCCTACACGTGGCCTGTGGAAAAGGTCGGCCGTCAAGCGTTCCACCACATCGGCGGAGCGCGTCCCGCGCAGGTAGTCGCCGTAGCGGGCCTCGACGTTGATGTCCCCGTATCGCTTGCTGTGGTAGCCGGTCACGTGCGCAGCGCCGGGCAAGGGGTAGGTACGGACTGATCCCTGTGGTCCGGGCTCTGAGGCGGCGAGCACCGCACCGTGGCGGTCGAGGATCCTCCCTCGTACACTGCGCGCCTCCTCCTCAGCCAGGCGCGGATTGGTCGGACGCGTCGTGACCTCGTCCTGCCGAAAGAACTGCCAATATCCGAGCGCCAGCGCTACGATGGCGAATCCGGTCATCAGGACGCCGTGCAGGCGACTAATCGTGGACTGGATTTCGGAACTCCTTTGCTTGCGCCGAGATAGCGAGCAGCAAGCCGACGATGATGAAATTGGCGAGCACCGAGCTGCCACCGTAGCTTAGCAGCGGCAAGGTCACGCCAGTCAGGGGCATCAGCTTCAGCGTGCCGCCCAGGATGACCAGAGCCTGAATGCCGACGACAGCGGTCAGGCCCGCGGCGAGCAGCGCTGCGAACGTGTCGCGGCTCTCGATGGCGATCTTGCACCCTCGGGAGACGAGCAGCGCGTAAAGCGCGACGACCGCCAACGCGCCGGTCAGCCCGAGCTCTTCGCCGATCGCGGCGATAATGAAGTCGGTGTGAACAGCGGGGACGTACTCGGGAAACCCGAACGTAAGTCCTTCGCCGATCAGACCGCCCGAGGCGAGCGCAGTAAGCGCCTGAACCAGTTGGTAGCCGGTCGTCTCCGACGTTGCCCACGGATCCAGCCAGGTGTCTACGCGTATCTTGACGTGGCCGAACACCTGATACATGAGCAGAGCGCCGAGCACGAACAAGCTCAGGCCCGCGACTACGTACAGCGCTCGCCCACTGGCCACATACAACATTGCCAGGAAGACGCTGAAGAACAGCAGTGCCGCGCCAAGGTCACGCTGGAGCAGCAGCACGAGGACCGAGAGCAGGAACATGGCGCCGAGCGGCGCCAGATAAGGGAGCGGCGGGAGCCTGAGCGGACCAATCCTCGGGCCGGCGAAAGTCAGCAGCTCACGATGGTCGTCCAGGTAGGAGGCGAAGAAGATGACGAGCAGAATCTTCAGCACCTCGGAGGGCTGAAAAAGGACGCCACCGAACCCGAGCCAGAGCCGCGCGCCACTGCCGTTCGGATCGACGCCGAGGACGAAAGTCGACAGCACGAGTGTGAGCCCAACGCCGGCCCACAGGTAACGGTAGCGGCGCAGCCATGCAACGCTCGGCAGCAGGACCAGGGTGCCGATCATGGCTGCGAACCCCACTCCCACCCAGAGACTTTGCCTCACCGCCAACTCTGGTTCGAGGCGGGTGATCATCAGCTGGCCGACGGCGCACAACGTGGCGGCGATCGGCAACAGGATTTGGTCACCCGCCGGGTAGCGATACGTCAGCCACCCATGGGCGACGATCAGGAAGAGAGCGAAGGCGAATCCTGCCGTGAAGCTGCGCGGCGCGAGCTCTCCGCCGCTGGCCAAGACTAAGGTGGTGATGCCGATCAACAGAATCGCCGTCGGGAACAGCAAGAGCCAGAGCTCGGTACCGCGCCAGACGCGGACCTCAGCGCGCCTCATCGCGACACCTGCAATCGGATCTCGCCGATGCGGATCACGTCACTCGGCGCCAAGCGGACCTCATCACGGACCGGCGTATCGTTGACGTATGTCCCGTTGGTGCTCCCCTGATCCGACAGCCACCAGGCTCCGTCCCGCCGCGTGATGACCGCGTGGTCGCTGGAGGCGAAGCTGTCGTCGAGGACCACAGTGTTGCGGCTTGATCGACCGAGTCGGGTCGACGGCTCGAGGGGGAACACAGCACCTGCCCTGAGCGAGGTGCTGCCGGCGTCCAGAACGACCAAGCGTCCAATCGTGTTGGGGCCAGGCGTGGCAGCCGCTTGGGCGGTGCGGCGGACGTCGCCCCGGATCGCCCCGAGGACGGCGAGGAGAAACAGGTAGAGGACACCGAGCAGGAGGAGCCGCAGCCCGAAAAGAAGGACGTCGGTCGTGACCTCGAGTATGGTGGCCCCCTCAATGTGCGGCGCAGTACGTGGATCGGCGTACCTCGATGTCAGTCACCCGCGCTTCCGAGGCGCACGGCCAGTGTGTAGCCGCCGAGCGAGACCTTGTCGCCATGCTCGAGGCGGTGCTTCTTGGCCGGCCTTCCGCCGACACTGGTACCGTTCGTGCTGCCGAGGTCATGCAGGATGTACCCACGACCATCCTGCGTACGCATCACTTCGGCGTGGTACCGGGAAACCCGCGAGTCGGCGATCACGACGTCATTGTCAAGGGCGCGTCCGACCCGAGTGGCGCCATTCCGAAGAGGAAAGCGGCGCCCGTCTTCGCCGACGAGCGTGACGACGCCCGCGAAAGATTGGCTTAAGTCGACTGCTGCGGTGCTGTCCTGCGGGCCCTGGTCGGCATGCTCAGCGAGGGCCACGCTCGCGATCTCGTCGGCCATCGTGGCTGTAACCGAGACGCGGCCCGATCTGACGTCCTCGTCGGGCGTCAGGTCAACGCGCCATGGCGCAATCGGCTGCAGATTGCGGTCGGCCGCGAACTGCTCAAGGTACGCAACGATCTTACGTTCAAGGCTCTGGCGATACGGCGCGAACCGGTCGTAGTCGCCAGGATGCAGCCGTATACGGTAACGATTCGGAACCGACGGCCCTTCCGGTCCGATCACCTGTTGCTGCTGCATTGTCCGGCTGGCGGCCTTCGCCAATTCGACCGGCTGAAGTTCTGCTCGGAACAGTCGGCGCGAGGTACCCTCCACGGCGTCCTCGAGCAGCCGTTCAATACGTCCGAGCAGATGGGCCACGTCGTTCTCCTCAACGCTGCCTCTGAGAGTGACGCTGCGCCAAATGGACGGCGCGCGCACAGGCGCTGCTCCATTATTCCGAGTTCGAGTCTCAAGCACAACTCTCTTGCGCCAGCGTAGCTGGCGCAAGCCGCTGCCGTTCGGCCGCGCCGACCTCGCGGCCCATGAGTCGAGATCGCCGCAAGTCATCCACAGGCAACCCAGCCACAAGCCCCGATGCGGATCAACAAGCGGAACACGGCGCGGTCATCGTCGGACAGCGTCGTGTCAGCCAGGACACCAGCGACATGTCCGAGCCCCGGCACCCAAATGCCAACCC
>JAUJPG010000065.1 GCA_030447245.1 Chloroflexota bacterium
AGCGGCCACTACGCGACGCGGTTGACGTCGATCGACGACGTCGTCGAGGCGCTCCTCGTCGTCGAAGCCGTCGGCCCCTGGTCCTCGGGCCGCGTGCCGGGCTCGGGGGCGGGCCCAAGTCCCGATCGGCGGGTGGTGGGCTCTGAGGGGACGCGGGGCGTCTTCTGCGATGGGGGGGTGCGCCTGCGACGACGGCGGGGGCTGTCCGGCGGACGCTGTATGGCTGCGCCGCCCAGGCGCCCAGTTCCCGGGGCGGGCACCTGGTCGCCAAGGCCGGCCCACTCACGGCAGCCCATGCGCAGCAGGGGCTCTCCCACGCCACACCCACGGCGCGATCACTCCGCGGCCCAGTCGAGCCGGAAGACGCGGAAGTTGAGGGTCCGCGAATCGTTCGGCGTGGGCAGCCCGCCGCCGTCGGCGTGCAGCCGGAAGACAGCTTGCTGGCCGGCGGTTGTTGGGAGTGCGACCTTCACCGCCTCACGCCCGCGGACCTGCGCCCTGGCCACAACGTGACCCTGCTGGTCCAACAGCTGCAACTCGAACGGCTGCAGGCCGAGACCCGGCCCTGGCTCGATCTCCAGGTCAATCTCCCGTGCCGCCGACGGCGCCGTGACGACGATCTCCGCGTCATTAGCCACCCAGCGAAACGTCTCGCCGTTGAGCGACTCGAACGGATACCATCCCTCACCGACGAACAGCCCGTCAGTCGGGATTTCGCCGCGGTCCAGGGCCTGCCGGAACTCCGTCGGGGCAATGTCCGGGATGGCGTTGAGCGTTGCCAGCGCGGCCGCGTCATAGGACGCGGCACTGCCGGTCAACTCGAGCTTGAACACGCGGAAATTGAGCGTCCGCGGATCGCTTGGCGTGGGTAGGCCGCCACCGTCGGCGTGGAGGCGGAAGATCGCCGAGCCGCCCAGTCCCGCGGGCAGGGGTATCTCGATCCGCTGTCGGCCGCGGACTTCGGCCGCCATGATCTCCGCCCCGGCGCCGTCCAGGACGCGCAGGGTGAACGGCTTCGATCCCACGCCCGGCCCGGGCTCGACCTCGAACGTGAGCGCCCGAGCGTCGGTGCGTTCCACCACGACCTCGGCGTCATTACCCACCCAGCGGAAGGTCTCACCAGCGTAGGTCTCCAGCGGGAACCATCCCGCGCCGAGCCGAAGCCCTGCCCCGTCCGCCGCGATGTCCGCCGCGGCCTGATCGCCTGGCCCCAATGGATCGGTCGGTTGCGACGCGACGGTTTCGAACCCAACCGATCGCAAGAGCGCGGCGACCTGCCGTTCAAAGCCGGGAAGCTGCTGGACATTGGAGAACCGCAGCTCGATCCCGCGGCGGTCCGGGCCCTCGGCGATGGGCACTTGTACGTCGAACTCGCCAAGCGTCAGCGCCCGCCGCGCGACCTCCTGCCCATCCAGGAGCACCCGCAGCTCGGACGAGAACGGCGCATCGCCAACTTGCGGCACCATGCCGCGGATGACGAGGGCGGTGGCCGAATTCGGTGCGCTAAGCTCGACGGACGCAAACTCCCCGACCCAACCATCGTCGTACACACCCGAATACAGCAGTCCCGGCAGTCGGAGGTCCGCCGGAAACGCCTCGATCCTGGTCGGTGGCGGTTCGGTCGGTTGCAACGCGACGGTTTCGAACCCAACCGATCGCAAGAGCGCGGCGACCTGCCGTTCAAAGCCGGGAAGCTGCTGGACATTGGAGAACCGCAGCTCGATCCCGCGGCGGTCCGGGCCCTCGGCGATGGGCACTTGTACGTCGAACTCGCCAAGCGTCAGCGCCCGCCGCGCGACCTCCTGCCCATCCAGGAGCACCCGCAGCTCGGACGAGAACGGCGCATCGCCAACTTGCGGCACCATGCCGCGGATGACGAGGGCGGTGGCCGAATTCGGTGCGCTAAGCTCGACGGACGCAAACTCCCCGACCCAACCATCGTCGTACACACCCGAATACAGCAGTCCCGGCAGTCGGAGGTCCGCCGGAAACGCCTCGATCCTGGTCGGTGGCGGTGTGGGCGGGGAGAGCGCGGCCCCCGTGCCTGCCTCTTGCCCCGATCGTTCGCTAACGTCCGAAGACCCGATCTTGTGGAAGAGGCGCCACCGAGTCGCGGGGGCCTCCTGGGCACCGATTACCTTCCATCCGACCGAGTCCGGTGTGGTCAGCAACGTCCGCGCCATGAGGTCCCGCTCGAGCGTGCCGAGGAGGGTGTGATCCATGTAGACGAGGGTGATGCCGCGCCGCTCCAGGAACGCTTCGAGCGGCTCTCCCGGGCGGCGTTCGCTCAAGATGTTGTACGGCAAGGATCGACCCGGCTCGCCCTGCGGGATAGGCAGTTCGCTGCCGGGGGTGATAAGCTGCAGGCCGGCGACGTAGTTTTCCAACTCGGTGAATCCACCCTTGAGAAAGAGGGTGTCCGGCCTGGCGATGAGCGGAAAGAAGGGCCTCAAACGCTGGTAGTCTGTGAGGAACGTCCGCTCCTTGACGTGCTCGAGGTTCGCGTAGTGGCCCGGCACGAGCACCAGCGTCGCGATGACGACCGCCGGCATCAAGGCTTGGAATCGCGCGAGCCCGAACCACCGCTGCACGGCGATGGTGAAGCCCATCCCGACCGCGGCCATCGAGAAGATCGTAAAGCCGTACAGGTACTCCGGCCGCGGGCGCACGACCGGGATGATCAGTAAGCTGACGCTCGCCACCGCGCCGAGCGCCAGCCATCCCCACACCCGCGCGCGGAGCCAGGAGTTCCACCAGAACGATCGCTCGCGGAAGAGAAGCACGCCGCCAACGAGGATCAAGAGGATGGCGGCCACGCTGAGCACCGTGACGAGCACCGGCTCGTGCGGGATCGAGACGAAGTCAGGCGAGTTCGTGCTAGCGATGGCGTTGAACAGTGACGCCTGGACCCCCGCCGGGGCGAGGGTAAGATTCCAGGCGACGTGCTCCAGGGCAGCCCCTGGGTTCCGCCATAACGTCTCGCCGAACGTTGGCTCCCGCTTGCCGAAGTGCTCATTCATCAAGTCGTAGCACTGGGTCCAGGGACTGTTCGTCCAGGCTCCCGGGTAACGCTCCTGATACCCGTGGGCATAGAGCTGGCAGAGGTTGATCGTGTGCTTCTCGACGGACCGCTCACGCATCCTCGGAGGATCGACGAAAGACCGCGAGTAGAACACGAGGAACGTCGTGGATGCGAGCAGCAACGGCAGTCCATAGGCCGGGATGGCACGGCGAAGGCCGGACCACCTGGTGCCCTGACCCTTGGAACCGCGCCGAACCGCGCTCCAGAGCTCCCAGGCGGCGCACGCCAAGGCGAGGGCTCCGAAGGCGACGGTCAGCTCGTTTCGCGCGAGCAGCGCGGCGACGAGCAGGATGGCCAGGGCCGCGCCGCGCGACCACGGACCCGTGCCGGTCAGGATCACCGCGAAGGCAGCCAAAACCGGCAGCACGCTGAAGAGGTGCACCTCGTACATAACGTCGTAGTTCGTGCGGAGCACGGCCCACCACGCCGCAACCAGCCAGGCCACGCCGTGCGGCAGGAGCCGGCGCATGACCGCGAGGAACAGCGTGACGCCGGCGAACACGATGATCAGGCGATGTAGCTCCGTCACGACATAGGCGTCAGGCGAGAGGTACAGCAGACTACCGTAAAACGCCGTGTACAAGGGCGACCACATGATGTCGACGCTGAAGTCGTAGTACCACTTGGCGGCATTGATGAAGTAGGAGGTGGTGTCGCCGAAGCTGAGGTCGCGGTAGTTCCAATCGCCCCATATCACCTTCAGCTGGAGCAGCCACAGGGTAGGGTAGGCGAACCACCAGCGGCTCATCAGCGTGGCAATACCACCAACCCACGCCGTGCGCACCGGCGAGACTCCCGTATCGTTGCGTGGACCAGGCTCGGGGCTGATGATTGGGGCACTAGCTGCTGAGGTGGTCTGCAAGGCCATCAGCGACGATCCTCCGGTCGCAAACTGGGCAAGAAAGGGGAGGTTCAGGCTTGCCCAACGGACGGCATCCTGATTGCCACCATGACGGCTCACCCGCCCGCCTCGCGCCGGCACAACACGCGCGAGGCGGGCGTAGTCAGCCTCATCGGCTCAGGGCATTTCACCGAGCACATCCACCTGCAGGTCTGCGTGGGTCGGCTCGAGTGGCCGGATGGCATTGTACGCCGGCGGCACACCCATCATCGTCCTTCCAAGCATCGCCTTCTTTGCCTGCAGCCGTTTTCGTCGTTCGGCCCACGTCTGGCAGAGTGCTGAAGAAGTGCACCCCGTCTTCACACTTGATCGAGCGGTTGTGGGTTGTACGCCCAAGCAGCAGAGCATGTTGTACCCGATTGACCTGCCCCAGGGTTTGGTCCAGGCATTATGAGAGTCCTGCCAGGTGAGGGCGCTGAGCCTGGCGAGTGGTGATCGCCAGGCGGAATTCTTCGGGGGTGTGGTAACCGAGCGAGCTGTGCGGGCGGGAGCGATTGTAGTCAATCCTCCAGGCTTCGATGATCCGCCGGGCGTCGGCCAGGCTGAGGAACCAGTGCTCGTTCAGGCACTCGTCCCGGAGGCGGCCGTTGAAACTCTCGATCCAGGCATTCTGGACCGGCTTGCGGGTCGATGAACCGTGAGTTGTACGGCGGCCATAGGCCCATTGGTCCAGCACCTTGCTCGTCAGCTCCGGGGCCGTTGTCCAGGAGGATCTCGCGTGGCGTTGCTCGCTCGGCGATCACCCGATTCAGCACTGCAACCACCCCGGCGGCCGGGGATCGATGTGTCCACCTCGATGGCCACGGCTTCCCGGGTGTAGCTGTCGATGATCGCCAACAGGCGGAGCCGACGCCCCCAGGCCAGCGCATCGCTCAGGAAATCCAGGCTCCACTGCTGGTTCGGGCCGGAGACGGCCGTCGGGGTAGCTCGCTCGTGGTGGGTGACCCGCTTGCGCGTGCGCTGGCGAACCAGCAGGCCTTCGGCGCGGTAGAGCCGATACACGCGCTTGTGGTTGACCTGCACCCCCTGCTCGCCGCAACAGCACGTGCAGGCGCCGATAGCCGAAGCGGCGCCGCTCGGCGGCCAACTCGCACAGCCGGGCGGCGGAGGCCCGCGTCACTGGGTCGACGGCGCGGTAGCGCAGACTCAGGCGGCCGATCCCGACCACCCCGCAAGCGCGACGCTCGGACACCGCAAACTGTTCCTGGAGATAGCCCACGGCCTGCCGCCGTGCCGCGGGCCTCACCAGTGTTTTCGAGCAGGTCCTTGAGCATCTGATGGTCCAGGGCCTGCTCCGCCACCAGCCGCTTGAGCCGAGCGTTCTCCTCCTCCAGAGCCTTCAGTCGTTTCGCCTCGCTCCCCTCCAGGCCGCCGTACTTCTGTTTCCAGCGGTAGAAGGTCTGCTCGCTGATCCCGTGACGGCAGCACAGCTCGGCGGTCGCGGCGCCCGGCCTCCTGCTCCTTGAGCACCCCGACGATCTGCTCCTCGCTGAATCGACTTCTGCGCATCCTGTCCTCCTGAGACCTGATCCAGTTGGAGGACTCTCAGAATACGTGGGCCAGTTTTCGGGGAGCAGGTCACGATTGCTAAGGCTCAAGGGTTCGTCTGCAGTCTGCCAGGCGAGCGCCGCTTGCTGAATCTCACCAGATTTCAACTTGCGACGACCATCCCTAGCTCGCGACGGCCGCCCCACCATCGCTCATACCTCGAAGCGTCTCTTCGTCCCGCTTCTCCCCCGTCACTCTCCAATCCCTCCATGTGGAACCTTGCGTGGGTGGGAGCGCTGGGACTGGCGGGGCTCGGACGGCAGCCCGTTGCCGCCCGGAACCTATCGCGCGGTCGGAAGGCGCGCGAAGATCCGGCGCTAGGACGGCAGCGCGGTGGAGATTCGCTCGTCGTGGCCCTGATGATGTGGATGCTCTGGCCGAATGACCTCATGAGCGTCGGGCACGGCCACGCGCATTGCCACAGCCGTGATTACCCCACCATCACCCCGTGCGCGCGGCCCTGACTGGCGCCGCCCGTCACGTGGACCGGCGTCACGACCTTCCGACAGTGAATCAACTGGATACTAACGAGTGCCTGCGGTGACAGGGCGGCCGCCAGCTCGAGGAAACGCGCGAGCAGCAGGTTTGCTAGCGACACGGCGCGCAGCGCAGTACCACCGATCCTCGTCCCGGACGCACCAACTTTCATGAAGGCGACTACCGCCGCGACCGTCAAGTAGCGTTCGAACACGCTCCCTACCTTGCTGGAGCTGATTATTTCGAATCCTTGGGTTCGCAATTCCGAAAGCAGAAGACCGAGGTCGTACCGACGACGATGACCGGCGAGCTCGTCGTCCAGGTGCCAGTAATGGCGGTGCAAGGGCACTGTAATAATGAGCTCCCCACCCGGTTGGAGCACACGGCGGAGTTCGGCCAGCGCCTTCCGATCGTCAGGGATGTGCTCGAGAACCTCTGAGCAGACGATGGTCGAAAAGCTGTTCGAGCCAAAACCCAAGTTACCGATGTCGACAACCGTCGCCCGGTAGCCGTCGCCGTACATCACACGCATGGCCGCTAATGAGCTATCAGCCAGCACGGTGCGGGGGTCGACAGAGGCCATCGGCGAGATGCCGCATCCGATGTCGAGAATCGGCCTCCGCGCATGCCTGAGGAGCGGCGCGACCCGGGCTCTTCTCAGGCGGTAGTTGAAGAGCTGGTTCTTGAAGAGTCGATAACTTGGTTCATCGAAGAATGCGCCAAAGTCGCTGGTCACTCGCACATCACCGCCTCGCATACTGCGAGCGTCGTTCCCTACTGCCATACTGCACCGGTTCGGCGTTCTCCTCTCAGTGTCGAATAGCCGGCGGATTGGCCACTGGGGGCTCGCTGTTGTCGACACTGTAGCTGATGCTCAGCGACTCGCGCCGCTGATGCTTGTGGAGCCGCCCTCCGCCCTCGGGATCGCCTTGCTAGATCGGCTTCAGCCGTGGGGCTAGGCTTGCATTTCGCACATGGCCTTCGAGATCGTCGTTATGAGAGGAGTCCTCCCCCCGGGGTTTGATTGGACACCTGACTGGGGCATGATGCCCCGAGGAGGGAGGGTCCATGAGCGTGGAGCGAGGGTCCGGTGCTGAGCGGGGACGGTGGTCGTCCCGCCGGAAGGCCGAGGTGGTGCTGCGGGTGTTGCGTGGGGAGGATCTGGACGCGCTGGGCCGCGAGCTTGGGGTGACGGCCGGGACGATCGCCCAGTGGCGCGAGCAGTTCCTGGTCGGCGGCCAGGCCGCCGTGAAGAGTCGACCGGCAGACGAGCGCGACGACGAGCTGGGGCGGCTACGGGCGAAGATCGGCGCGCTGACGATGGAGAACGAGGTGCTCCTGGAGCGGGCGCGCCGGGCGGAGGGGGACGCGCCTTTCGGGCGGCGGAGGTCGCGGTGATGGGCCGGGCCGCCTCGCCCTCCGTGGGGCGCCGCTACGGCCTGGCCCGCGTCTGCCGGGCGTTGGAGATCCCGCGCTCGACCGTCTACGCCGAGCGTGCCCCACGGCTGGTGCCCGGTGCGCCCCGGAAGCGCGGGCCGAAGACGGCCTGGACGGACGCCGAGCTGACCGAGCGAATCCGCGGCGTCCTGGCCGCGTCGCCCTTCGTCGGCGAGGGCTACCACAAGGCCTGGGCGCGGCTGCGCCTGGCCGGTGTCCGGACCAGCAAGGCGCGCGTACTCCGGCTGATGCGGGCGGCCGGCCTGCTGGCCCCGACGCGGACGGGGCGCCCCCCGGACGGGCCGCGCACGACGGCACGATCATCCCGGATCGACCGGATGCGATGTGGGGCATCGACGCCACCGCCGGCTGGACTGTCGAGGGCCCGGCCACCGTGTTCATCGCCGTCGTCACTGGAGCCTTGAGCTACTCCTCCAAATTGGCGGCTGTTCCGGCTACGGCGAGAGCCGGTTGTCTGTCCGTATAGTCGATCGGTACAATCCGCGTCCGTGGCGGTGATCGCGATCCTTCCCCACCTTCGCTTAGCTCGATGGGCGGCCACGGCGTCCCATCGGGTGCACGTCATGTCCACCCTGGCGCGCATATCCGCATTGATCTCCCGGCCGGCCGTCGCCTACACGTTGCTGGCCCTGTTCCAGTTAAAAGTGCTCTGGGGAGATTGGCAGCACCGAGACCTGGTGACGGGGGACAATCTCGTCTACGTCGCGGGCGCTTATCGCTGGGCGGAGCACGGCACCGTCGACCTAGTCTGGTCGCCGCTCTACGGCGTGTTCTACGGGACCATCTTCATGGTCGTCGGTGACATGGCGAGCGCGACCTGGCTGCAGCGGGCGCTCGTCACGTTCGCGGTGACGCTGCTGGTGCTGGCCGCGCTGCGCGCGCTGCTTCCGGCCTCTATCGCCTGGCTCGTGGCGGCCTGGTGGGCTCTACTCGAGTCAACGTTCAATGTGACCGTGGAAGTGCACCTGTTCGCGATGCTCCCGCTGCTGCTGGCGATCGTCCTCGTAACCCGCCTGCCTGGCCGGTGGGGACGATCGCTCGCGCTGGCTGTGCTGCTAGCTGCTGCCATGCTGGTGCGCAACGAGTACACCGCGACTGCCCTGCTATTCGGCGCGTTTTGCGCCTGGTCCGAGGTGCACGAATGGAGGCGGGGCGTAGCTAGACCGGCCGTCTACCTGGCACCGATGCTCGTCGTGGGGCTAATCTTCGCCTGGTTCGATAGTCGCGCCGAGGTGCCGCTCTCGCAGTTGCTCAGGCCGCCCTCGTACTTGTCCTGGAAGCATACCGCCAACGTCTGCCAGGCCTACGCCGCCTCCTATGTCCAACGCCACACCGACTGGTCGGGCAACGTCATCGTAGGATGCCACACCCTGATGGAACGCGACTTCGGCTTTTCCGATCCGACGCTCGTGCATTCGCCCACGTTCGTGCAGGCGACGATGGCTAATCCCGGTGCGATCCTCGAGCACATGCTCTGGAATCTGAGCATAGCCGGCAATGGTCTCCAGGTCGGGCTGTTCGGCGCCATGAGCGGGACCACCTCGCCGGACTTCACTCCGGTGAAGCAGGACATGATGGTCGTACCGATCCTGACCGCGGCGCTGATCGGACTGCTGCTGGTGGGCGCGGGGCTGTTCGCCTCGAGCCGCGGACGGTGCGCACCAGTAGCTCGAGGATCCAAGATGGGCTGGGTGGTGCTGCTGGTGTCGGCAGGCACGACCGGGCTGGTGATCGCCGCGGTACGGCCCCGCCCGGAGTACATCTATCCGCTGACGCTGCTCGTGATGGCGGCGGCCGGCGGCAGCCTCGCGCTCGTTGCGTCGCTGCTGCCGTGGCGACATTGGCTCACGCCCGGACTCGGCGTCGTGGCAATCGTGGCCGCTCTAGTAGCAGTGCCGGGCTTCTATGCTGATCCGGCCCACGTTCGTCCTCGGTCTACCTTGGTCCGCTACGAGACTCTGCGCCCGTACACCGCGCTAATCCGCGACCCGAATTCGGTGTTCCTCATGGGGGACTTCGCCGCTGGTCTCGCCGCGTATTTCGGTCGTCCGCTGGCAAGCTGGGGCACCGTCTATCGGTACGAGGAAATCATCGAGGCCTACGATGGACAAGTGCCCTTCGATAGCTTCCTGGCCGATCGCAAGATCACGCTCGCCTTCCTGGACCAGAGAATGCTGACGCGCCTTCAGCAGTACGATGCAGCCCGGAGGCTGCTGAACGATCCTGGGTCAGTCGGCTGGCGCCTCGTCGGCCTGAACGCCGAGGGGCCGAGCCCATGGATGCTGTTCCGGCGAGAGAAGGACATCCGGGCAGCGTGAACGGCAGCGAGTTTAGGAATCCACCACTACTACTTTTTTTTAGCATGGGCAACGTTTCTCAGGAATCGCTCGCAAAGGTCTCCGATCTAGCGACCAATCTGAGAGCGAATGGTGCGTCGATGGCTCTCGACGTACTGACGGGCCAGCATCTTCGTGTCGATTGATGTGTCCCGAAGACGTTGCCTAGAGC
>JAUJPG010000019.1:0-5539 GCA_030447245.1 Chloroflexota bacterium
GGTGGGCCACCCAGGTCCCGTCAAAGCCGTCGGACGACTCGCGGAGCTTGTCCTCCCGCACCTTGGGCAGGCGACCAGTTCACCTTCGGTCTCGGCGACTACGGGATCACCGCGGCCATCCCGCCGATCGCGTGCGCGCCGCGCCGGTGGCAGGTCTTCACGAGCAGCTCGGTGTAGGCGCGCATGAACGGGACGGTCATCTTGACCTCGGAGCGGTCCGGCAGCTGGAACTCCGCGCCGCGCGTCCGGAACTTCTTGATCATGGAGAAGATGTAGTCCCAGCGGCCGGCGTTCAGGCCCGAGGAGTGCTCGCGCAGCTCGTAGAGGATCTCCTCCATCTCGAACGCGGCCAGGATCGTCTCGATCAAGACGGTGGCCTTGATCGACCCGCGCGGGATGCCGAGCTCGTCCTGGGCAACGTTGAAGACGTCGTTCCAGAGCCGCGCTTCGAGGTGGCTCTCGAGCTTGGGCAGGTAGAAGTACGGGCCACTGCCTTTGTCGAGCAGGCGCCGGGCGTTGTGGAACATGTACAGCCCGAAGTCGAAGAGGCTGGCGGAGACCTCCTCACCATCGACATGAACGTGCTTCTCCGGAAGGTGCCAGCCGCGCGGGCGGACCAGCAGCGTGGCGACCTGCTCGTTCAGTCGGTAGACCCGCCCGTCCGGGTTCTCCAGCTCGATCGTCCGCTCGATGGCGTCGACGAGATTGGCCTGGCCCTCAACCATGTTGTTCCAGGTGGGGGTATTGGCGTCCTCGAAGTCGGCCATGAAGACGTTCGCGCCGCAGTTGAGGGCGTTGATGACCATCTTGCGGTCGGTCGGCCCGGTGATCTCAACCCACCGCTTCTGGAGATCTTTCGGCACCGGCGCGACCTTCCAATCCCCCTTGCGCACCTCGTCCGTCTGGGGCAGGAAGTCCGGTAGGGCGCCGCGGTCCAGCTCAGCCTGCCGCTCGGTGCGCCGCTGGAGTACGGCCTTGCGAGCCGGCCCGAACTGACGCTGGAGCCTGGCCACGAACACCAGCGCCTCGGAGGTCAAGACCTCGGCTGCCCGCCCCTGGATCGGCGCGCGCACGTCCACGTTGTCGAGCTGGAGCATCGTCGTCCTCCTGTCTGGGTATTCCATTACACGCCGTTCTATCGTGTGGCGTCAAGCGGACCACGGCCCGGGGGCCTAGGGCCTCCTCCCGAGGATATCGGCCTACCGGCGGTGGACCAGCTCCACTTCGTCGAAGGCGCTGATGTTCCAGGCATTGGCCGCGTCCTGGTCGTGCTCGAGGAAGACGGTAACGCGGTCCGCCTGCGCCAGCGCGGACACACCGACCTGCTCCCACTGCCCGTCCGTTTCGACCCAGGGCGACCAGACCACACGGCCAGCGGCAGGATCGGTGCCACCGTGAGGGTCGATGCCGACGCGGTTCCGGATCCCGGCCGTCCCCTCCTTGATGGTCAGAGTCCAGGCTCGGAGATCGACGTGGCTGCCCAGCCGGGCGGCGACGGCTTGCTGGACGCCGCCGTCCTTGGCACCACAGTTCACGGCAGTCCCCAGGAAGCGCCCACCATTGCGTGGCGCGACATCACCGTACCAGGGGCCCTCCTGTGTCCCGTCTACCGTGCCCCAACGCGTCCAGCTCGACAGGTCCCCAGCCTCGAAGCTAGCGTTCTGGAGCGTGGAGGACAGCTGCGCTGGTACGGCGACGTGGACAATGGTGTCCTGACCTCCAGTCACGACCACCCCGCCAACGGTCGACGAGCCGTAGCCCGGCTTCGCCGCGGTCAAAGCGTAGACGCCCGGGTGCGCGAGCATGACGAACGTCCCGTCAGACAGCGTGACGGCTTGATGTTCACCGCGCTCCGACGACACCGCCGCATCCTTGAGCGGGAAGCCCGCGTTGTCGCGCACGGTCCCGACGACGACGCCCGTGCCCGGCACCAACCTGGCGTATTGCAGGCGTGGCTGGGTGGGAAACCCGGGTGCGGACGTCGTGCTCGACGGCCAGACCCAGTCGAACTCTGCCCACGAGCCGTGCCAGCCGGCAAGCTCGAAGGGTGTCACGGCGCGCACTTCCGGCCAGTTGGCCCAATACTGCTCGAACGCTCGCCGGATGTAGTCGGCGCGGACTTCTTCCGAGATTCGCGGGTACTCGCCGAAGGTGGCGTCCCCGAGCTCGTAGCCGGTCTCGGTGAGGAAGACCTGCAGGCCAGCCGTGTCTACTCCGTGTTCCGCCAGGACCTCCAGCTCGAGGAGGTAGGAGTCGATGGTGTCGCGGCTGCCCGGGAGGGCCGTCCGGTCGTGCAGATTGTTTTCTGGCGGCTGGTTCCGTGGGTACGGATGGGAAGCCCAGTAGTCGAAGCTGCCAGCGAATCGGGGCTCGGCGGCGATCGCCTCGGCGATGAAGTCAAGGTTGTCGACGTCACCGCCGGGCGCGAGCGCGGCGTTCAGAATCTTGATCCGGCCGTCCCCGAGGGATCGGATCGCTGTGGACACGTCGGCGAAGAAGCGAGCGTACTCGGCTGGGTTGGCCGCGCCCCACATGTAGTGGAGGTTCGGCTCGTTGCCGACCTGGATATACAGTGTCCTGCCGTCAACCCGCGGCAGCTCCGCCACGAAGCGCCGGTACCCTTCGGCGACCGCGGTGTACGACCCGCCGGACACATCTGGCGTCGGCTGCCGCCACCCCTCGGGCCCTGAGGGATCGCAGCCGGAGCGGCTGGTGAAGTGGCCCTGGAGCACCAGAATCGGGTCGAGGCCGCGGGCGTATGCCTGCTCCACGAAGTACGCGGCGGTCGGCGTTGGCCCTAGCGTGGTGCTGTCGATGCCGGAGAAGGGTTGGGTCACGTGGCCGTCGGCGCCGACCAGACTTCTCGCCCAGGTTAGCTGGGCATCGGCAGTGCTCGGCGAGTCGGCCAGCGTGTGGATGCCGCGTACGTTCCGAGGCGCGGCCGTCGCCTGCTCTACCCGGACGGACGGGGCGATCAGGAGGAGGAGCGCTGCCGCGGCCGTAAGGCAGCGTTTCACGGGTACCCTGGCACGTGCCCGTCCTTGTGCCCACAGGCCAATCGGCGCGCCCTCCGGTCTTCCACCTTGACGATCGTACATCTACACCGCCAGGATGCCCCAGTCGGTGGCGCGACGAAGGGCTTCAGTACGACTCCGGACGTCGAGCTTGGCGTAAACGTTTCGCAAGTGTGACTCGACGGTGTTCTCGGTGATGCGCAGCGCGGCGGCGATCTCCTTGTTGGCCGCGCCGGTCGCCAGGTGGCGCAACACGGCCAGCTCGCGGACGGACAGCCGCTCGACGGCAGGGCCCCCGCGGCGGACGCCACCAGCAAGCTTGGCCTGGGCATCCGGAGAGAAGGGCGAGCCACCGGCCGTGGCGGTGCAGACCGCCTCGCGCAGCTCGTCGGGGCCGATCTCCTTGAGCCGGTAGCCGCGAGCGCCGGCCCGCACCGACTCGAGGACGACGTCGTCGGGCGCGGTCGTGGAGAGCATCACCACGGGAACGTCCGGGAGATCGGCTCGGATGCGCCGCGTAGCCTCGATGCCGTCGATGCCGGGCAGGTGGACGTCCATCAAAATGACGTCGGGCCGCAGCTCAGCCGCCCGCTCGACGGCTTCCTCGCCGCTGCCAACCTCGGCGATCAATCGGACGCCGGGCGCCGCTTCCAGCATCCGGCGGACGCCTTCTCGAACCAGGACGTGGTCGTCGGCCAGGAGCACGCGGATTGGCGCTCGCGGCTTGGCAACGGCAGCGCCGCGGGCGTTCGGCAGGGACGCCCGCACGCGCGTGCCCCAGCCGGGGCTGGTGTCGACGTCGATCTCGCCGCCGACCAGCGCGGCGCGGTCGCGCATACCGGCCAGCCCGAAGTCGCCATCGCCGGGCGGAGGCATCGCCGTCGCGTCAAAGCCGACACCGTCGTCCTCGATCGCAAGCGTGACACCCTGAGCCCCGAAGGTCAGAATCACGCGAGCGCGTCGCGCGCGGGCATGCTTGCGGACATTCGACAGGGCCTCCTGGGCGATTCGGAACAGCGCCGCTTCGACCTCGACCGGGAGGGGCCGTGGCTCCCCACGAACCGTGATGGCCGTGCTTTCGACGCCCTCGGTGCCTTCGAGCGTCGCCAGCTCTTCGGTGATCGCCGCGGCCAGCGGGAGCCGCGTGAGTGGGGCCGGCATGAGGCTCCAGATCGCGTGGCGCGCCTCTTCGAGCGCGCGGTGCGTCAGTTCGCGGGCTCGAGCGAGCATGCCGGACACCCGCGCTGGGTCGTCAGATGGAGCATTCAGGGCGAGTCTGTGGGCCGCGTCCAGTTCTAGCGAGACCGCGGTCAAGCTCTGGGCCAGGGTGTCGTGGATTTCGCGGGCCACGCGGTTGCGCTCCTCGCTGGCGGCCAACTCGCGGGCGCGCGTGACCAGCCGTGCGTTCTCGATCGCCACGGCGATCTGGTCGGCCAGCGTCTCGACGAACGGGACATCGTCCTCGGCAAACGCGTCTGGCTGCTCGCTCTCGACACTCAACACTCCGAGCACTCGCTCACCGACTTTGAGCGGGACGTCCAGTTCGGATCGCGTGTCGTGGTCCACGCACTTGACGAAGTGCGGGTCGGCCGAGGTGTCGTTCGCAAGCTGGCTCTGGCCAGACGTGACGGCCCACCCGACCATGCCGATGCCGACCTGCTGGCGGAACCCTGGCGGAGTGAACTGGCCACCGGGATTGACGGCTGCGACGACCAGCCAATCCTCGTCGGCCTCGTCGCGAAGCATGATCGCCACGTTGTGGTACTCGAAACGCTCGGCGATCAAGGCGGTGGTCTGCTCGAGTAGCAACTGGAGGTCCAGGATCGAGGTGACGTTGCGGGCGATCTCGGTGACAGTCGCCAGGCGGCGGGCACGTTTGCGCTCGGCGTGCAACAGCTCAGCGTTCTCGATGACGATCGCGAGCTGGGAGGCGAGCGTCTCCAGCATGACGGCGTCTTCCCGACCGAAGTCGTCCAGCCGATCGCTCTCGGCGCCTAGCACGCCGATGAGCCGGTCGCGCCCGAGCAGCGGGACGACGATGCTGGAGCGGACCGTGTCGTCGAACTCGACGTAGCGCGGCTCTTGCCGTACGTCGGGCACGACGATCGTCCGCTCCTCTTCGGCGGCCCAGCCGGTGACCCCGCGCTCGCCGATTCTGAGGCGCTGACCGATCAGGCGCGCGTCGATCGCGTGATCGCGGCCGTGGCCCGAGCGGACGACGAGATCGCGATCTTCGCAGATCAGGATGAACGAGTAGAAGTAGTCGAAGCGGTGGGTGATCAGCTCGGTCACTCGCTCCAGCAAGTGCTGGGGATCGAGGATCGTGCTCAGCGTGCGGCCAACGTCGCCGACCAGGCGCAGCCGATCTTCGGGGCTCAGCGCGGCCGGGCGCGGGTGGGGATGGGTGTGATCGTGGTGGTGGTCGATCGGCATCGGCGTGCTCGGGCGATTCGAGCGACGTGGCAAGCGCGCCACGAGTCCGATGGTACGGCCCAGCAGGTCAGCCGGGCAACGGAAAACCGGCC
>JAUJPG010000019.1:5639-12482 GCA_030447245.1 Chloroflexota bacterium
GGGCGGCTCCAAGCAGGTGCACCCAACTCCTGGTGATCGGCCCCCGCCGGCCGATGATTCAGGAGAAGGCGATCGCGACCTGTCGAGGCTGGTCGACACCACGGGAACGGAGATGCTGCCGTCGAGACCGCCGAACGGCTACGCTCTTCGTGCGGACGCTAGCGCGCCGGACGACGCTTGGGAGGGCATGGTGGGGATCCTGACCCACGACGAGATCATTCGTCGGGTGCGCGCGGGCGAGATTGAGATCGACCCATTCGACGAGCGGTTCGTCGGCCCGGCCTCGATCGATCTCCACCTGGACAGCCAGTTCCGCGTCTTCCGGCGCGTGCGCGACATCTTCCACGTCACCGAGGCGACAGCCTACGAGGACGTGACCGAAGTGATCGAGGTCCGCGACGACGACTACTTCGTCCTGATGCCCGGCGAGGTAGCCCACGGAATCACCCGCGAGCGGATCCGCCTGCCAGGTACGCTGTGCGGCTGGCTGCAGGGACGGAGCCGCTTCGCGCGCCTCGGATTGATGGTCCACATCACGGCGAGCTTCATGCAGCCGGGGATCGACAACAGGCAGGCGCTGGAGATCAACAATGCCGGCCCGATGCCGTTGGCCCTGCGCCCCGGCATCGCCGTGTGCCAGTTCATCTTCGAAGAGTGCGTCGGCAGTGCTCACTACCAGGGCCGCTACCGCCGCCAGCGCGCGCCCTGACGAGGACTGCTCGGTGAAGCTGGTCCAGATGCCGGTCGATCTGCTCCACGTCGAGCGGGAACGCCTGCCGGAGCTCGGCGTCGATCCACGGCTGCTGGCCGGCTTCGAGGCGTACCTGGCGCGCACGCGGGAGGCATCCGAAAGTCTAGCGATCCTGGGCCCGCCACAGGTCGGCACGCGGGCGGTGCTGATGGTCCTCGCCCGGCAGGTCGGCGCGGCCTTGCGTGATGAGAACATCCGCCTCCGTGAGCGCGGCGGCGATCTCAGCACCGCCCGGAAGAAGCTCTGCTACCTGCCAGGTGTCGCGGCGCCGGACGCCTTGCGAGATGCCACGGCGCGGCGGAGCCTCGAGCGCGAGGCCGCCTGCTTCCTGCAGGACGCCGACGCGGCGGTCCGCGCCGCGGACGACGTGGCCGCCCTGCTCGACCTGATCGACGCCCGTCTGGCGGCCGGGCTGCGACGTTTCTCAGCGCCAACGCGGCGGCGCTGCCGGCCGACCTGGTGCTCGGGCTTCGAGCACGGCTGGCGGTGATTGAAGCGGGGACGTCATCGGCCGACGGCTCCCGCTGATCCGCCGGCGCGACCAGCACGCGGGGGCGTTCCGCGCATCGCGCGGGCGCCCCACGTCCCAGCGCCGGTGGCGGTGCCGTGTGAGCCGGTCCCCTAACTCAGACCCGAACCCGAGTTGCTCGCCACAACGGCACGCCCGGCCATGGGGAGCGCCGCCCCATCGGCGGGCTGGTCCTCTGACGCCGGCCAGCGATCCTGCGCCTCCAGGAAATCGGGTAGCGCGACGCGGACGTCATCCTGCAAGTAGTCGACGTTGACGACGCGGTCGGTCAGCTCCCAGAAGGCATGCTCCTCGACCGAGGTTAGCTCGCGACGAACCTGATCCAGTGTCTCTCGGGCGTCAGACCGTTTAGCTCGTCGCGCAGGCGGCCAGCGAGCCCGCGGTCGCCACGGACGAAGAAGAAGCTGCCAAGTGCGGCGACCGTCTTGTAGAGCTGGGTGTGAGCCGGCGAGTGCTTCGCCAGCGCGCGGTGGACAGTGTCGAGCAGGTCGTCGACGATGGCGGCAGTGGTCGCGCGGTCGGCGCCGCGCTCGTGGGCCTGCTCGGCAAGAACGCGGAGGTCGTAGGCTGCCGCCGCCGCCATCCACAGCAGCGGCCCGCCGGTCGCGGCGTCACCCTAGTAGCCGAGTCGGCCGGCGATCTCCAGCGTCACCCGCGGGTACGGCTCGAGCGCCGCGTCCGCGAGCAGCCGATCCTGATACAGCACGTGGTAGCCGGCGCGGGTGTCGCCCTGGTTGATCGCCGCCCGCAACAACGTGTTGAAGAACTTCATGACGGCTCGTAACAGCCCCACGTCGCCTCGCTCGATGGCTTGCTCGCCAAGCAGCCGGACGACCAGTGCGACCGTGTTGTTGACGTCATGCAGCTTGTTCAGCGTTGCGTAGAAGACGTCCTGGGCCTCGTCGAGCATGGCCCGCTCCATCCAGGTCCCGGTCTCCTCGATCTCCTGGATGACCAGGCGATGGCGGCCGCGGAACTGCTCGTCGCGGACCGCGAACCACTCCGAAGGCAGCCGTGGCTTCACCTCGGAGTAGCGCTCCAGGCTCCAGAAGAGCACCCAGACGCTGTGCCGAGCGACCGCGCTGTCGGAGAGGTTGACCGCGGTGCGCGCGATGTCTCCGATGCGGCTGATCCGCGCCGCGGCGGCTGACCGGCAGGCAGCAATGTCGCGCGTGCGCTCCGCCCTCCAGACCGCCCTGAGGAATTGCCCCTGGAGGTGGTCCAGAATGCGGTCGGGTCGCAGGATTTCGAAGAGGTGGAGGACCTACGGCGGCAGCAGAGCGAAGCCGACCGTGGTCATAGCCATCGCCAGTAGGACCCCGTGGACCGGAATGTAGTCTTCCCTGAGGACAAGCCCGAGCCACAGGTTGAAGGTAATCGTCAGAAGAAAGAAGCCGATCAGCGCGGCATTGACCCGGCCGCGGATGAAGATGAAGATGATGTTGAACGAGTAACGCTGGGCCGTGAGCTGGACGGTGAGCAGAACCAGGGCGATCAGCACGCTCATCGCGGAGGTGAACGATGCCGCGTTGGTGTTCAGGACGAACTGGACGCTGCCGAGAGCGCCGATCTCGAAATGTCTCGTCGGATCGCCGAGGAAGCGGCTCAGCTCATGGAGCAGCCAGACCAGAACCGCCAGAGCGACGACCGGGATCAGCCAGGGAGCAATCCGGCGTACCGGACGCTAGGCTCCTTCGACGTTCGCGGCAGCAAGCTCCGGGTCGCCGGGCGACTGGGATGCAGTCAGCGGCGCCACCCCCAGCCAGGGATTCTCGCTTATGTCGACGATCACGTCGCCAGCCGCGGTGAACTTCTCCTCGAAGAACATGTTGGCGTTCAGCGGCCGCTGATTGCGCGCCGGGGCGCCGCGATCCTGGAGCTTGCGGCGCACGGCATCAGTGTTCTCGACGAGGAAGCCGATGTGGTGCAGGCCGCGCGCGGGGGCGTCGCCGCGGTCCATCTCTTCACGGATCGCCCCGGCCTTGAACCGCAGGGAACGCGACGTTGAGATCGCCGTCGCTCAGGTAGATGCCGTCGACCTCCTCGGACTGGAGATCGCCAATCCGCTCCAGCCCGAACACGTCCTGGTAGAACCGAGCCGTCGCCTCTGGATCCTCGGTTGCGATTGCGATGTGTCGGATCTTGGCCATCTAAGCCTCCCGTCGCCGCGCGGTGGTGATGACGTATCTTGTAGCCGGCATGGTGTTCAGGAGCAACCGGCGATGCCCTGACCTCGCAGGTGGTTCCTCGCTGCGCTCGGGATGGCCCGGGGGTCAGGACCACGGGGGGGCAGGACGACACCAGACGGCGGTACAGCAGAGCAACGGCGGGGTGGAGCAGAACGATGGATCTGGCGGCAAAAAAGACGGTCCTCCGGATGTTCACCTACGGGCTGCACGCGATCTCCGTGCGCGATGGCGATCGCGTCAACGCCTTCACCGCGAACTGGATCACCCAGGTCGCGTTTGAACCGCCGATGATTGCCCTGGCGGTCCAGAACGCGGGCGCGTCGATCGATCCGTTGCGGGAGAGCGGGCGCTTCGCGGTCAGCGTTTTCGGCACCGGCCAGCGCGAGCTGGCCGGCCACTTCGGCCGGCCGTCAGCGCGCACCCCGGACAAGCTCGCCATTGCCGCCTGGCACCTGTCGCCGGTGGGCCTGCCGATCCTGGACGAGGCGCTAGGCTGGCTCGAATGCTCCGTCCGAGGTAGCCTGCCGGCCGGCGACCACACCGTCTTCGTGGCGGAGGTCGTCGAGGCGGGCGTCCTGCGCGAGGACCAGCCGCTGTCCATGGCCGAGACTGGATTCCGATACTACGGCTGACGCCGTTACGCCAGGTCCGGCTCAGGGGCGCACGCCGTGCGCCCCTACGGTTCGTCCTCTTCGACGGCCCCGGCTGGAGTGGCGAGCAGCATTGGCAGCGCCTTGACGAAGGCTGAGTTGGCGATCACTCGGTCCGCCCCGGCCGCGAGCGCACGCTCGCGGAGCGCCAGGTCCTTGTGCGGACCGAACGCCAGGACGTAGGTGTCGGCGGTCGCCGGATCCGCCTTAGCCTCGCGAATCAGCTCGGCCCAGGACAGCCGCGTTGCCGCCATGCCGACGAGCACCGCGCTCGGTTGTCCCGCACGCAAGGCGGCGCGGAAATCTTCTGCCGAACGGACATAGCGGACCGCGCGCCCCGTCGCCTTCGCGGCCGCGTCGATCCTCGAACTGACGAACAGGTCGTCGACCAGAACCAGGACCGGGGCAGGAGGTTCGTTCATGGAGGACTCGAACGCACCGGCGGGGTCGGCAGGTGAGGGTGACTTCTATTTGCGGCGGGCCAGCGAGCCGATCTGGCGCTTCTCCTCGAGCTTCTTGCGGCGGATCCGATGCTTGCGCCAGGCAACCTTCTTGCGCTTGTTCAACGTTGACTCCTCGCGACAGCCGCGCATCTGGTGCGCGCCGTCGTCCTGGGACCGAATTGTAGCAGGGACCGGGAGCGCCCCGAACCGCACGGCCGGCGGTCAACTGGGCGGTCAGGTGATACGCTGAGCACGGCGTGGGCCGCACAGCCACGCGACGACAGCGAGCAGCGCGCCAGCCAGGCCGGTCCCAGCGGTCAGCAGGCCGAGTCCCTCGAAGCCGTGGCGCGCGATCAACCAGCCGCCGACGCCGGTTGCGCCAAGCCAGCCGAAGCTCGAGAACGTGATGTTCAGTCCGAGCACCGCGCCGCGGGCCTCGCCCGAAACCTCGCTGAGCGAGGCCAGCAAGGCGGGCCGCCCGATCGCGTTGGCCAGGCTGTACAGGAGTCCTAGCGCAACCGAGAACTGCGCCCCGGGCTGCCAGAGCAGAAGCGGCAAGGCGAGCCCGCCGGTCACCGCGAGCGACGCGGCGAACAGCAGCGATCGCGACGGCAGCCGGTCGGTCAACTGACCGCCGGCGATATTGCCGACGAGGTTGCCGAGCGCGACCACGAAGAGTGCCAGGGCCAGCACCTGCAGCGAGACGCCGTAGCTGGCCAGCAGGAACGATGGCAGGAACACCACCACGCCGGCGTAACACAGGCGCTCCATGGTTCCGGCCGCGAGCAAGGCCACGACCCACGGGCGTAGGAGCGCGAGCGTCGACGGGCGCGGCTCGGTACGCTCGACTCGCCGCGAGGCCATTCGTGGGACAGCGAGCCAGACGGCCGCGACAGCCAGCAGCGTGGCGGTGCCCTGGGCGAAGAGCGCGCCCCGCCAGCCGGCGATCCCCCCAACCAACGTCACGGTCGGGACTCCAAGGGCGAGGGAGAGCGACATGCCGGTGATGATCCAGCCAAGCGCCCGCCCACGCTCGGCGGGTGGGAATCGATCCGCGACGGCCGCGAACACAGTCCCCATGTACGCACCGCCGCCGATACCGCCGACGAACCGCCAGGCGACAGCCTGCGCGTAGCTGCCGGCCAGTCCGACTCCGAAGAACGATGCGACCGAGACGATTAGGCCAAAGAGCAGCAGCGGACGGCGTCCAAACCGGTCCGACAGCGTTCCGGCCGTGACCGACGCAATGCCCCAGGTGACGCTGAGGATGGCGACCAGGTTGCCGGCCGCGGCGAGGTCGGTCCCCAGATCCTCGGCGATTTGGAAGAGGAACGGCGCGAGGATCGTGTCGTTACCGGTTGCCAGGAAGGTGGCGAAGCAGAGCGCCACCAGCATCCGCCGGCGTTGGCGGCCCGAATCGTCAGCCGGTGCGTCCGCCGCGCGCATCACCCGATGGTAGCCGACGACCGCATGCGCCCACGCCAGGCGACCGACCGAGGTGGACCCAGGGTACTCTAACGCGGGGCGGGGCTAGGTGACGGTGACGGGGACGGGGACGGGGAGGGCGAGGGAGACGGCTTGGCGGCACTGCCCGGGGCGGCCGGACTGCCTTTGACCGCTGGCGTTGGCAGGGGGGTGTTGGCCGGTGGCTGGCCGGAGGTGCAGGCGACGAGGGTGGCCGCGGCGGTGATGGCGAGGAGGCCACCAGCGCGGCGGGCCCGGGTCGCGCGCGGGGACAAACGCGGTAGCGGCATAGAGAACATCTCCTTGCGAGGCGGACCGGGGCAGAGGCGCGCTCGAAGGCAGCGCCTCGATTCGGGGTCAACCGGCGGTCCGGGCGACAACTATACTCGCTCCCGTCAGCGCCCGCGGTCACGACGCGCAGCGTGAAGACGAGACCGGTGGGACCGCGTCGCGGGCGGTTCGCGATTCAGGGGCGCGGTCAGGCGCGCAAGGCATGCCTCGCGCGGCCCATCCCCGCCGCCAGCTCGACAGCGACAATCATGTTGTCCGGCCGAGCCCGGCCAGTGCCGGCGATGTCGAACGCGGTCCCGTGGTCGACCGACGTGCGGATGATCGGCAGGCCGAGCGTGATGTTGACCGTGTCGTCGAAGCCAGTCAGCTTCGACGGGATGTGGCCCTGGTCGTGATACATCGCGACAACGGCGTCGAAGTCGCCGTTGACGGCACGCAGGAACACGCTGTCCGGCGGGACCGGCCCGTGGGCGTCGATACCCTCGGCCTGGAGCGTCTCGGCGGCCGGACGGATCTCGCGCTCGTC
>JAUJPG010000019.1:12582-102643 GCA_030447245.1 Chloroflexota bacterium
CGTAGCCGGCACGGTTGAGCGACTCCTTGTTGAGCGGCGCGGTGACGATCGCGTCGATCTCGCCATCCAGCGCTAGCGTGACCGCCCGCTCGATGTACTCGAACGCTGCCTTGCCGTTGGCCGGGTCCACCTGTCCCAACGTCAGGCTTGCTACCGGTCGATTGGCGAGGTCCAGCACCCAGAGCGCGTCCGGCCCCAGCGCGGCCCCGTCGAGCCGGTCCACCGAGCGGACCGGCAGATCGACCCCGCAGACCTTGACCGCCTCGGCCATGACGCTCGCGTCGCCGATCACGACCGATCGTGCCAGCTCTCGAGTCTTTGGCCGAGCCAGCGCCATGACGGTGACCTCCGGCCCCACGCCGGCCGCGTCGCCCATCGTGATCCCCAGGATCGGCAGCTCTTGGTTGGTCATCATCCCTCCCGCATGGACCTATCCGCGACGCGGCACGATGCGCAAGTCGCCCCCTCGATCCGGGAGAGGGATGCTAGGGTCGTCCTCGCGACATGCGCCGTTTCGCGCCCGTGGAGGATGCGGAGCCGCTGCTTGCGTCGATTCACGGTCGCCGCCAGTTTAGCGCCCCAGCCGCGCCCGCACCACAGACCAGACCTGGCGGGCGTCGCGCTCGCCCAGGGCTTCGAGGAGGCCCAGGTAGGTTAGAGCGGCGAGCGGCGCGGCCAGTCCGAGCAGGATGGCCAGGGACCACGGGCCGACGACACGCGGCAGGGCAAGAGCGACATACAGCCAAAGCACCAGGCCCATGCCGAGCGCGGCGGCGGTGACTTTGAGGCCGAAGCGGACGAGGTCGCGGCCGAGCAGGCCGACGCCGGCGCGCTCGAGAAGCACCAGCAGGATCAGGCCGTGGGCGCTGTTCTGGATCGCGTTGGCGAGGGCAAGCCCGGCCACGTCGAGCGGCCCGATCAGCAGCAAGGCCGACGCGAGATACAGGCCAACGCCGACGACGCCGATGAGAACCGGCGTGCGAGTGTCTTTGCGGGCGTAGAAGGCGACGATCAGCAGCTGGTCGAGCGCGGTGAATGGGAGCTGCGGGGCGTACGCGAGGAACACCAGCGCCGTGCGGGCAGTATCGAGCGCACCGAAGCGGCCGCGCTCGAACAGGAGCTGAACCAACGGCTCGCGCAGGACGACCAGGCCGACCGTCGCCGGCACCATCAGCAGCAGGACGATCTTGACGCCGAAACGGAGCGTGTCGCGGTAGCCGTGACGGTCAACCTCGTCCGCGCGACGCCAGTCGCCGGTGACGGCGATGGCGTTCGCGTGACGCGTGAGCAGCGGCAAGACCGCGAAGGACGTAGCTGTGGCCACCAGTCCGAGCGGGAACTGGATCAGGCGCGTCGCGTAGTTCATCACCGATAGACTGCCCTCTGCAAGTCGCGAGGCCAGATTGCGGTCGATCACGATCCCGACGATCGTCACCAGCATCCCGAGGGCGACCGGGCCGTACAGCCGGAGAATCGTCCGGACCTCAGGTCGGTTGAGGTCGAACGACGGCCGGTAGCGCGGCCGGCCGAGGCCGAGTAGCTGGAGAGCGAGTTGACCGAGCGCCCCCAGCAGGACGCCCACCACGAGCGCGTAGATCCCGAGCGCCTGGTGGAACAGCAGCGCGGCCACGATGATCGCGCCGTTGTAGACGGCGACGGCGAACGCCGGCAGCCCCACGCGGCGTCGGGCGTACAGCGCGGCCATCAGCACGCCCGCCAGGCCCTGGAGCACCACCGCCGCCAGCATCGTGCGGACCATCGGAACCGCCTCTGAGCGCGACGCCTCGGCCAACCCTGGCGCAACCAGGTCGATCACCGCCGGCGCAAACGCCCCGAGCACGAGCGCGACCGCGACGAGTAGCACCCCGGCCAACGAGAGGATCGCGCTCAGCAGGGACCAGAGACGGTCGTCGTCGCGGGCGTCGACGAAGACCGGCACCAGCGCGGCGCTGATCGCCCCACCGACGAGCAGGTCGTAGACGACCGTCGGGACGGCCGAGGCGGCCACGAATGCGTCGGTTGCCCCGGTCGCGCCGAACAGGTACGCCATGACGAGCTCGCGGCCCAACCCGAGCAGGCGGCTGACGACGTTCCCGAGCCCGATCACCAGCGCAGCGACGGCGACGCTACGCACCAGGCTGGCCCGGCCCACGGCTCAGGCGGTACAGGCGGTAGTCGGAGCCGCGCCCGGTTTCGGCCGGCGGTCGCGCATCGAGCGGGGCAACGACCAATCTCGCAGCCGCGGCCGCCGCGTCGCGGGCATTGAGGATCGCGAGGGCGCTCCGGCCGTCCAGCTCCTCCTGGAGTCGGGCCGGAGTCGGCCGCACCGTCGAATACGGAATCCTGCCGAACTGGAGCAAGTACTCCAGACCGCGCAGCTCGGTCAGACCGGTGTCCGGCAGCTCGGCCCCAATCGCCTCGTCCACCAGCACCGGCTCGTCGGCCTGACGCGCCTGGGCGATCTCGGCGCTCAAGCGCACGATGCGCTCGTTCGTGTCGCTGCGCTCGAACGCGCGGGCGTAGTAGCGGCCCAGCGGGGCGATCGATCCGATGACCAGCAGCCCCGCTGCGACCGGCGCCGCGAAGACTAGCGCAGCTCTCCAGGGCAGGAGCGTCGCCAGAGCGGCGCGTTGGGCCAGCGCTGGGGCAGCGGCGTGGGCGACCCAGGCGGCCGCCGCGGCGAACAGCAGCGGGACGATTGGCATCAGGTAGCGCACAGTCAACAGCGTGCGAAACTTCGGATTGAGCGCCGGGAGCAGCAGCAGAAATCCGAGCGTGATGAGCAACGGCAGCGGCTGGCCGCGACGAGCCGACCAGACCAGACCGACCGCGGCCAGCCCGCAGCCGAGCAGCACCAGCGGATCGCCCAGGTAAGCCGCCGGACCGGGCCGCTGATCGACCGCCCCGCCAAGAATGCGCGCCAACAGCAGGAGCATCGCGCCGGCGCTCGCCAGGTAGCCGCTCGAGGCCTGCTGATCGACGGCGTACTCGGCCTGGATTCGGCGCGCGCTGCTCAGCGAGTCCCAACCAGATTGCGCGTTGTACAGCAGGACATTGAAGTACCCGACGAGGAACAGGAGCACACCAAGGTATGGCCAGGGGGTTCTCAGCAGTCCCCGCGCGTGCCACAGGACGTAGCCTCCCACGCCCGGCAGGAGCGCGGCGACCAGCGGGTGCGTCTGGAGCGCCAGGCCGAACAGCAGGCCCGCCAGCGCGAGTGCCGGGCCGGCGGCTCCGCGTTCAGGCCGCGCTGGGCGCCGTGCGGGCTCCTCGGAGGCCGCCAGGCTCGGGTCAGTCAGAGGCCGCCTCGCCCGCAGCAGCGCCCAGAAGGTGAGCGTCGTGAACAGCGGCGTCAGGCAGTTGGACCAGGCGATGTGGCTGTTGACGACGACGTGCGCGCCGTTCGTCGCGAGCAGCAGGGCGGCCAGCACGCCGGCCGCGCGCGACATGCCCCGGCCCCCTGTCACAGCCCCTGCCGCGGCAGGAAGCGGAGAGCCACGGGCCGTTGAGAGTGCCAGCTCTCGGCCCAGCCCGAAGGCGGCGGCGACGGTCAGGGCTCCGGCGACCAGGACCACCACACGCGGCACGAAGGGGCTCTCCCCGCCGAGCCAGAGAGCGCCCGCGACCAGGTAGTTGTACAGGGCGCCGTAGTAGCTGTCGTAGTTGACCAGTGGTCGCGCGCCGTCGCGGACGATCGCCAGGCTGTGGAGCACTTCGAGCGTCTCGTCGGTGAAACGTGGGACCGTCCACAGGTGCGGCCAGCGGATCGCGAGCGCGAACAGCGCCAGGCCACCTGCCAGCAGGGCATCGGGCCAGGACCACGCGATCCTCTCCGCGGGCCGCGTGGCGGATCCATCAGTGCCGACGCCGAGGCCGACCGCCAGCCGGGCGGCCGGCGCGCGCGGCGGAGCACCGGGACTTGACGGCATCTGCATCGGGTGGCCCGAGTCGTACCCTCGCCGTGGGGCGGCTGTCAAACGAGGGAAGCGCCGGGCGCCGCCGCGGTCTTGGACGCGATCGGCTTGCCAAGGGATGGCACCGGATCGTCTTCGGACCGCGGGGTGCCGCCCTCGCCAGACGATGGGGCGTACTCGCCCAGGGCCAGCTCGGGCGCCGCCTCACCGTCCAGCCGCCCCGCGGTGGCCGGTAGGAGTGCGAGCAGCCAGACCGCCTGCCCCGAATGAACCGCGCGGCCACGCACGTGCCAGGTCTCCAGTCGGACGTCGTCGACAATCGGCTCGGTGGTCGCCGATGGCAGCGGGAGGTCGTCGCGCGTCGGCAGGCGGACCGACCACGCGGCAGCCGACGAGTGCAGCTCGGTCGACACTCCGCGCGTCAGCGTGGCGAGCGCCCCGAGGGCGGCGCGCACGTCCGCGGGGGCCGCCTGGCAGGGGTGAGCTCGCGGTCGGGCCGCGCCCTCAGCTGCTGGCTCTGGCGGCACGCTGACTCCCGGATTCCCTGCCCCGCCGGGATCCTCGGCCCAGAAGAGGAACGCGGCGTCGCCGGTCGTTCGCTCGACACCCCAGGCCCCGTGCAGCACCAACACCGACAACCACGCTCCCGACGCGGGGGCAACGGCCGACCTCACGACGGCCGATCGAACAGCCCCCGAAAGCTCCGGGCCGACGTTCGCGCGGGAGTTATACTTGGCCCATGCCCGCGTCATGGCCCACCGAGCGCCCGGGCGATGCCCTTGCGATGCACGAAGGACCCGAGCGCCACGAGCTGGACGTCCAGGTTGACCGCCACGGCCAGATCGCCGACGTGCGGCTGGACGGCCGCTCGATCTGGCCAACGTGGTTCAAGCTGGAATGGAAGGGCGATGGGCAAGTCTCGGCCAAGGCCAACGGGCTGCGCCTTTCCAGCCGCGCCGGCGACCGGATCAGCCTGCACGTGCCGAACGGCCCCGCCGAGCCGGTGATGGCCGGCATCGACGCCGAGCGCGGCGCGGAAGAACAGTAGGCGCCCTATGATCGACATCCACATCGATCCGATCCTGATTCAGCTCGGCCCGCTGGTCATCACATGGCATGGCTTGTTTACCGCCCTGGGCGTCCTCGGCGGCATCTGGCTGGCGACACGCCTTGGGATCGAGCGCGGCTTCAGCGAGGACGACATCATGTCGGTCGCGCTGTGGGGCGTCGTCGGCGGCATCGTCGGCGCCCGCCTGATGCACGTTGTCGACCAGTGGGCCTACTACGCGCGCGACCCACTCGCGATCCTGCGCGTCAACGAAGGCGGTCTTGCTATCTGGGGCAGCATCATCGGCGGGCCGCTGGGCGGCGCGATCTACGCCTGGCGGCGTGGACTATCGATCCCGAAGATGCTGGATTTCGGCGGGCTCGGCCTGATCCTGGGGATGGCGATTGGCCGCCTGGGCGACGTCATCAACGGGGAGCACCACGGCTCTGATGCGGGCGTCCCCTGGTCCGTCCGCTACACCCACCCGAACACGCTGGGTGACCTGAACGTGCCGGTCCACCTGGCGGTCGGCTACGAGCTGATCATGGACGTGCTGGTCCTGGCCGTCTGCACGTGGTTGCTCTACCGGCGCGCCTTCCCGCGTGACGGGATGGTGTTCTGGGCGATGATCGCGCTCTACTCGCTCGGCCGCTTCTTCGTCCAGTTCTTCCGCCTGGACACGCCGTTCCTGTGGGGGCTCAGCCAGGCCCAGCTGCTGTCGTTCGCCGTCGGCGCCATCGCGGTCTGGATCCTGGTCTACCTTGCCTCGAGCAGCCGCCGACGGCCAGCTGCCACGAACGACGACGCGTCGCCAACTCCAGTGGCGGCATCGACAAGCAGTCCGCCCCCCACGATGGTCGCGGCCGACGAGCGGGAGCCGGTGGAGCGCGCCTGAAGAGTCTGGGTGGGTCAGCCTACCCGGAGCGACAGGCGTCGGCGGAACAGCTCACTTCGGCCGAGGGCTCCTCAACCTGAATCGTGGCGTGCTCGATCCCGAAGCGATCGCGCAGCACCTGGCGCATCTCGCGGAGAACCGGGCCGCAGCTTCGGTCGGCGCTCACTTCGACGTGGCCGCTCATCGCATCCCAGCCCGAGGTGATGGTCCAGACGTGGACGTCATGGACGCGGCGCACGCCCGGAACGTCGAGCAGACCGCGCTCCAGCTCGTCGACGTCGATGCGGCGGGGGGTCGCCTCCAGGAGCACGTCCAGCGCGGCACGCACGAGATGCAAGGTGCGCGGGACGACGAAGAGCCCGATCAGCACAGCGAACAGCGAATCGGCCCAGGTCCAGCTGAACAGGCCGGTCAGCACGGCGGCGACCAGCACCGCGACCGAGGCGAGTGCGTCGCTCGCGACCTCCAGGAAGGCCGCGCGCACGTTCAGGCTCTCGCGTGACCCGGCGCGCAGCAAGAGCAATCCGACCAGGTTGACCCCGAGGCCGGCCAGACCTACCAGGAACATCGGCAGGGCGGCCACCGCGGGAGGGCTGTCCAACCGCTCCCAGGCCTCGTACAGGATGTAGCCGGCGACGGCAAAGAGCAGGAGGGCGTTCCCGAGGGCCGCGAGCACTTCAAGGCGATAGTAGCCGTAGGTCGCCCGCCGGCCGGCCGGCCGCGCCGCCAGCCAGATGGCGCCGAGCGCCAGCCCGAGGCCGATCACGTCGGTCGCCATGTGCGCCGCGTCCGCCAGGAGCGCGAGGCTACCGCTGAGCAGCCCGGCTCCGAGCTCCACGATGGCGAAGGTGGCTGTCAGCGCCAGGACGAGCGCCAGCCGGCGGCGGTTCTGGCCGGTGTGGGCGTGCTGGTGGGTCATGGCGACGAGGGGCGTCCCAGCTCTAGCGTGAGAGAAGCCAGGAGCGCGGCGGGAATCAGGGCGCGGTCAGCCAGGTGGGTGAGCGAGACGTCAAGCAGGGCGCGGACGTGGGCGTCGTCGAGCGAGTAGTAGACCAGCTTGCCTTCGCGTCGAGGCGTGACCAGCCGCAGGTTGCGGAGCACCCGCAGGTGCTGGGAGACGGCCGACTCGCTCAGCCCGACGACGGCCGCCAGGTCGCAGACGCAGAGCTCCTGCCGAAGCAGACTGTAGACGATCTTGGCGCGGCTGGAGTCGGCCAGAGCCCGAAACGTCTCGGCCAGCTCGAAGTAGATCTCGTCGCCAAGGAGCAGCTCGCGGCCGCGGACGACTCGCCCCGCATCCACCGTGCGGACCTCGCATGCCTCGGCGCGCGCGATCGGCGCAGCGGCGGCAGCCATGTTCGACACTCCTCTGCTCGAATTAGCAGATGCTAAAACGATCACTCAGGAGTATACCGCGTCCGTCATTCCATGTGTGGGGCGCACGGCGTGCGGCCGCCCGGCACCGCGCTGAACACCGGGCGTGCGCCCCCGGCACGCCAACGGCCATGCCTACCAGGCGAAGACGAAGATCAGGTCGTTGACGTTCGTGTTCGTCGGGCCGGTCAGCAGGAGGTCGCCGAGCTGCTCGAAGAAGCGGTAGGCGTCGTTGTCGGCCAGGGCGCGGGCCGAGTCAAGGCCGAGCGCGCGGGCGCGAGCCAGGGTGGTGCCGTCGGCCAGGGCGCCGGCGGCATCCGTCGGACCGTCGTTGCCATCGGTCGCCAGCGAGGCGACGATCACGTCATCCAGGCCGGCGATCTTCTCGGCCGCGGCCAGCGCTAGCTCCTGGTTGCGGCCGCCCAGTCCGGTGCCGCGAACCCGCACGGTCGTCTCGCCCCCGAGGACCAGGCAGCACGGCCGCGGCAGCGGGCCATTGCGATGGGCCTCCTCGCGAGCCAGCGCGGCGGCGACGATGCCCACGACGCGCGCCTCGCCCTCGACATACGTCGACAGCAGCAGCGCCTCGAGCCCCTCAGCCTCGGCCTGGTGGACCGCGCTGGCGGCGGCCAGCTCGTTGCTGGCCACGACGATCGTCCGGGTCGACGCGAACAGTGGGTCGCCCCGCTTCGGCGTCTCCTCGGTGCGACCCTCGCGGCCGGAGCGTAGCCGCTCGACCACGCTCGCCGGTAGATCGGCCCAGAGCTCGAAGCGGTCGACGATCGCGCACGCGTCCGCGAAGGTGCTCTCGTCGGGAACGGTTGGCCCCGAGGCGATAACGTCGAGCGGGTTGCCGACGACGTCCGAGAGGGCCAGGGTCAGCACGTCCGAGGGTTGGGCCAGGCGCGCGAGGCCGCCGCCCTTGACGCGGTCCAGGTGCTTGCGCACGGTATTCAGCTCGTTGATCGTCGCGCCAGCCCGCAGCAGCAGATCGGTCATCTGTTGAAGGTCGCCGAGCGAGACACCCTCGACCGGCAGCATCATCAGCGCCGAGCCGCCGCCCGACAGGACGACGATCACCAGGTCGTCGGGGCCGCTGGCCTGGATCAGCCGTGCGAGCTCGGCCGTGCCATCCACCCCGGCCTGGTCGGGAATGGGGTGGCCCGCCTCACGCAGCGCGACGGTTCGGGTCGGTCCGACGTGGCCGTACTTGACCACGACCAGCCCGGCCGCGACGCGCTCCCCGAGGATCTCCTCAACCGCGGCGACCATCGGTGCGCTCGCCTTGCCGGCGCCAACCACGACGACACGCTGATAGCGCCCAAGGTCATACGCCCCGTCGCCGACCAGCAGGCGATCCCCCTCGCGTCGCAAGGCCCGGCGCACCGCCTCACCCGGTTCAACGGCCTGGAGGGCGGCCGCCATGACCCGTGCCGCCACCCGCCGTCGCTCGCGCGTCCCCGGATCGCGGAACAGTCGCTCGTCGAACGCGATCGTCAAGCTCACCGACCCACGCGTGCCACGCCGGCCATCCGTGCTCCCGCGACGCCCCAGACGCGGCGTCGCCTCACTCTGCCACACCCCTCACGCCGATGCCAGCCGCCGGCCGGGGCGCCCGACACGCGGCGTCGTCCCTGCAGCAGAGCTGCCACACCCGCCGGCCGATGCCAACCCCCGGCTCCGTGCAACCCAGACCACGGGCGGGCCTTGCTCGGTCCGGACACGACCGATATAACCAGCCGGCCCGACGCTCAAAGGATCCCGCGTGGCCTTCCCCCTGCTGCTGCTGGCGGCGCTGTCCACCTTCGCCCTCATCCCCCTGGCCAGCCCACACTTCTTCGCTTCGTCCGACGGCCTGTACCACGTCTTCCGCGCCATCGAGGTCGACCGCTGCCTCCAGGACGGCGTGCTCATCTGCCGCTGGATGCCAGACCAGTTCCTCGGCTTCGGCACCCCGCTGCTCAACCTGTACTCGCCCCTGACCTACTACCTCATCGCCGCTTTCCACCTGCTCGGCCTCGGCTGGGTCGCCGCCACCAAGCTCTCGATCGCCGCCGGCCTGCTCCTCTCGGGCATCGCCGCCTTCGGCTACGCGGCCGACTTCCTCTCGCGGCGCGCCGCCCTGCTGGCCGCCGTCGTCTACGTCTACGTCCCCTATCACCTGGTCAACGCGTACTACCGCGGCGACCTGCCGGAGTTCTTCGCCATGGCCTGGTTCCCGGCCATCCTCTGGGCCTTCGGCCGCACCGCCCACCCTGGACCGCTCCGCACCCGCCTGCCGTACGCGGTGGCCGCTGCCCTGAGCTACGCCGGCCTGGTCCTGACCCACAACCTGTCGGCCTTCATCTACACCGCCGTCCTCGCCCTGTACTGCGCCTTCCTGCTGCTCCGCGGCCGCGTCGAGCGCCACCATCGCACCCTCCTCGGCCTGGCCAGGCCAGGGCCGCGCTGCTGCTCGGCTCGACGCTGCTGGCCTACGGGCTGTCCGCCTACCTCTCGCTGCCGGGCACTCCTCGAAAAACATCTGATCCAGCTCGACGGGCTGCTGTACGTCTCCCATGCCGATCACTTCCCATGGCTGCGGCAGATCCTTCCGAATCGGCCTTTTCATACGTACGGGTTCATCTTTCGCGAGGCGACTGAGTACGGCTACCGGATGGGGTTCGTGCAGGTGGCGCTCGGAGGGCTCGGGGCGGCGGTGGCGCTTCTGTGCTACCGACGCTTGTCAGTCCGTGCCCGCGGCGAGGCCCTCTTCGCCGCGTCTATCTGGGCCGCGGCGTTCTGGTTCACTCGGCCGCCTCGCTGTGGGCCTGGGACCAGGTCCTGCTGCTCGCGTATGCCCAATTCCCCTGGCGGTTCCTGATCTTGATGGCCCTGCCGACGGCCGTGCTGGCCGGGGTTCCTGATCGAGGGGATCGCCGAACGTTGGCGCACGCCGCTCACGGCGGCGCTGGTGGCGTGCACGATCGTATCGGCCACGGTTGGACTGCGCCCGCTGATGTCGAACACCGTCGAGGGCGAGATCGACCTGTTCGAGAGCGTCCGCTTCGAGCTCGTCTACCACCTGCTCGGCACGACGGTTGGCCGGCGAGTACATCCCGGTCTGGGTCAAGGAGAAGCCGTTCGTCTCGCCCGAGGCGCTGGCCGCCGTCCTCGGCCACGAGCCGCCAAGCGTGCACGCACCAACGTCAGACCCGCGCATCTGCGTCGAGCGGATGGAGAAGGGAGCCCACCACCAGACGTTTCGGGTGGCCGGCCCGGCTGAGGGACGCGTCGTCTTGAACATCTCCTACTTTCCAGGCTGGCGCGCGACGGTCGACGGGACGCCGATCCAGACCGAGGTTGTCGAGCCCGAGGGGCTGATCGCCGTCCGCGTCCCGCCAGGCGAGCATCGACTGGAGCTGCGGTTCGAGGATACCGAGGTCCGCCGGGTCGGGCACTGGGTGTCGCTGGCGTCGTTGGGCGTGTGTGTCCTCCTGCTTGTGGCGGCCGACAGGCGCTTTCCGCGAGTCCAGGGCCGCCCCCCGGCCTTAGCCCGTGACATCGAACGGATTGCCTCGGTCCGTCCCCACTCACGCCGCGCCGCGCTCGCCCGCGTCGCGTTGCTGCTGGCTGTCCTGGCGCTCGTGCCGATCGCCGCTGCCGCCCAGACCGCCCCGTACGGGTCGCCTCCAGGCGTTCAACGTCCCTTGAAGATCGACCTGAACGGGACCCTGCTGCTGCTCGGCTACGACCTACGAGTTGGTGGGCCGCCCCTCGGGCGCACCGAGAGCGTTCCCCCGGGCACGACGCTCGACGTGACAACGCACTGGCGAAGCATCGGCTCCGACACTCCTGGCGTGGCGGTCCGGCCCTACGCGCGCCTGTCGAACATCGACGACCAGCACTGGGCGATGGACATCGGTGGCTCGCTGCTGGGTGGCACGGCTGACGGTATGCTGCGCGGTCAGGCGAGCCTGCGCGTCCCCGAGGGCTTGCCGCCGGGCGTGTACCAGGTGGAGCTTGGTGCGCTGGACGGTGATGGCCGTCCGATGCCGGTGCGCGGCCGCGAGCTGGTTGAGCTGCTGCCGGTCCAGACCAGCGTGCGCGTCGGGCCAATTCAGGTGCGGCGCGGCGTAGGCGAGGTCCTGCCGCTTCGGTTGCCGAGCGGGGCAACCTGGGACGCCCGGGTTGTCCTCGGATCGTTCGACCTCCACGCCGGCATCTCGGACCGACGCGCCCGCCCCGAGCCGCTCCGGGTCGACGCGACAACCGGCGCCGCCGAGCTGCAGGCCGGCGAGACGCTCCAGATCGATCTTCTCTGGCGCGCGCTGCAACCTCATCCGGGCCGCCTGACGGTCAGCGCGGCGCTCGAAGACACCGACGGGCACGCCCGAGCAGTCCGCGCCAGCGAGCCGCTTGACGGCATGTACCCGACCTGGCTGTGGTCGGCCGGCGAGCAGGTCCGCGACCAGCTCCGACTGCCCATCCCCCCAGCGACGCCGCCAGGCCGCTACCAGCTGCGGCTCACAGCGTTGGAGCAGGGCCTGCCCCTTGCCGTCTCACTGCCGGGCGAAGCGCGGGCCGCGGTCTCAACCCGTCTGGCCGACGTGGCGCTCGGCGCACCCGCAGCGCAGCTCGAGAGTCGGTCACCTCGCTAGAGCCTGCTTCCAAAGCAAGAGCCAAGGCAGGAGGGCGAGCAGTGCGTTGCCAAACGGTCGGGAGCCCCTCACGTTGCTCCTTACGAGACGAGGGCGGTCCAGGTGACCTTGGTGTAGGCGGTGCGGAGGCCAACGCGCTCCATGTTGCGCTGGCTCGTGCTGCCAGGGGGTGCCTCGCTGACGACCAGATCACAGCCAGCGGCCGCCGCGTCGGCGAGCCGCTGGTGCAGGAGCGCAGTTTGGCAGCCGCGGCCCCGGAACTCAGGGAGGGTCGCAGTGGCCGCGAGCACGCCGGCGCCGGAGTCCTGATCCAGGTACAAACCGGCGTGGGCCGCGGGCGTCCCATCCATGAACCCGACGTAGCAGCGCCACTGCGCGAACTCCGCCCGGGTCAGTGTCTGCTGCAGGCCCCGTTCGGCTCGGGGCGCACCGGCGCTCGAGAGGCGCACGAACACGTCGAGATCGGGCGCCCGGAACTCGCGAACCGTCACATTCGGCGCCGACGGCGGGCAATTCGGGTCGGGGACTCCGCACAGGACGCTCATGAAGCCCGATTGCTGCAGGCCCGACGCGGCCAGCCGCCCAAGCAGGCGCTCGCCGGTGAGGAACGGGGAGAGGCGGACGTAGCAGCGCCGGCTGTTGTCTCGGTACCACGCCACCATGTCGGGCACGGCGTCCTCATCGCCGGAGCGCAGATCCAGGGGCCCGGCGTAGAACGGATAGTAGGCCACGTCCCGCCGAACCAGGTGAGCGACGACCCGGCCGAACTGCCGGCGCTCGATACCGAGCGGGTTGCCCCCGAGCGCCGGAGACCTCCGCCAGGCGGGACAGAGAGGCAGCGGCCAACGCGCGCTCGATGCGGTCGGCGAGGGCGTGGGTCAGGATCGGAATGCGCACCCCGAAGCTCTCCACGCCGCCATCAGGTATGGCGAGTTTACCATAGGGTCGGGCTACACCCATAGGAGGATCGCCGCCAGCGTGAGCATCGTCAGATAGTTGGCGGCGCGCTTCTCGTACCAGGTCGCCATCGCGATCTTCACGCGTAGACGGAACTGCTTCAGCCGCGAACGGTTGATCAGCCGCTCGCCTCGATTGCGTTCGCGGTACGCCCCGTGGTCGAAGTGCGCGGGCCACTCGTGATCACGTTGGCGGGGGCATGACCGCGCCCCGATGGTCCTTCGCTGGCCGCCCCGTCCGCGTTGCCTCCGCGGCCGCGGCCGCGCCGTGGACCAGTCGCGCCCACCGCCGAAGACGAGCGCGCCCTCCCGCCGAGACGGATCTGCGGGGATTGGCGCGGTCAGGCTCGGTGGACTTCGCGCAGGCGCCCAGTCTTCACGTCGTAGACGAAGCGGCCCGCACGCCGTCCCCTGGAGAGATGGGGGACGAACGGAGAGCTCGCGACTATCCGCGCCATCGATTGGCGGACATCGGCCTCCAGGTCGGGGAAGGTTCTCCAGCGTCGAACGGGGGTCGGATCCTTGTCGACCTCCGCCTGGATGCAGGCAGACGAAGGCTTTGAGCTCGTCGTCGGTGAAGGTCATCATCGTACCCGCCGCAGTCGGTCGCGCGTGGTGGATCTTGTGTGTCGCTTCGCGGGATGATCTCGCGCGTCCCGAGCAGGCGCTCGCGAGCGATGGATGGCCGGTCTTGAGCACGGCCTCACGGAAGAAGGTCAGCGAGCGGGATGACGTCGTCGGTGACTGCCCAGGCCGTGCCGCGCGGAATTGCGGATCACGTGCGCGTCGCCGTCCCGCAGGCCGAGCAGGCCGTGGACGTGCGGTGATGTCCCGACCCGCATCCATGCAGGCCACCACCGATTCGACGTGCTTGGCTGACGGCCGCGCGGGGGCAGCGGTAGCTCGCCATCTTGTCGAACGACGCGGCATAGCGCTCATTGTTGCCGCGGCTGCGCCAACGCTCGTCGGTGACAGCGACGGGCCTCATGGTCTGCCGCTGAATTGCCTGGCGAGACCGCGACGGCAGGGGTCGACCTCATGGGCGACACACGCGCGCCTAATGTAGACACAGAGGGTCAAGTTCGCCAACTCTTGTGTGTCGCGTCCGCGGTACACCAGGTCACGGCTGGTCCCAGCGGCGGACGGAGATCGTCGGCGGAGTTCCGCGGCCTTGCCCGAGCCTGGCCTCTCGCATCAACCGCGCGAACTCGCGCTGGACTCCGCCCTGAACATCCGGAGCGTCGTTGCGGTGCGATTGTGGATGCCTCCTGCGCCCGTCGCTGATCGGCGATTGTCATCGCGTGCCGACGGTTTCCAGGCAGCTCGCTCGGCGGACCCCGAGCACGTCAGCGACGGCGATTGTCCTGCTGTCGTGCCTGGTGTTCTGGCCATTGCGATCGCCCCCGGAATGGGATCGGCGCAGCAGCGCCGTACCCCAGCGGGCGAGTCCAGCTTGCAGGCTGATCGGAGGTGATCGGCCAGGCACCATGGGCCGTCAGCCACGCGCCTGGTCGGCGAACATCGGTGAGCGCATCTGGGTGTGACGCGCTGCACCAGGTCCGCTCTTCGTAGTGGTCCGTGAGGCCCATGCGCCGATCCCTCCCGTGGAGGTGCTCTTCGTAGTGGCGCGTTGATCCGCCATACCGCCCCAGGCTCACTAACTGGCGGCGACCCGCGCGGCCGAACGCTCGTTCAACGGCCTGCCTGCCGACCTGACGAAGCCGTACTAGCCGGCATTCGAGCCCTGTTCCGCGAGGGCGGCGACGGCCGCTGGCAGGTCGGCCATGGTGCGGATGACGCGGTCGGCGCAGGCGGCAGGGCGGGTAAGGGGCGCATGGGAGAACGTTTGCAGATCGTGCGCATGCCGACGGCCTTGGCGGCGCAGACGTCGTTCGCGTAAGCATCGCCGATCATCACGCTCGCGGCGGCCTCGACGTCGAGCGTCTCCAGGATGCGGCGGAAGAAGCGCGGATCCGGCATTCAGCGCGCCCAGCTCTCGCGGCGTGAACAGATGAGAGAACTGGTGGGCGATGCCGCCGTGGTCCAGCGCCAGACGGATCAGCCGTTCGGCATCGACGTCGATCAGCGGCGTTCGTCGCCACGCATCGGATCAGGTCGCTCGGCAAGGCAGCGAGCGCCTCGGCAACGCCGGGCACCAGCTCCGTCCCGGGCGCACCTGCCGGGCGAGCCGCCGAAGGATGGCAGGTAGCGCATCAGGGTGTCGCCCCAGTCGAACACGAGCACGCGGATCGTGGTCATGGGCGAGAGGGTACTGAGCCGAGTCGCCGAGCGCGGCGCTCAGCGCTCGGCCAGGCCCCAGATGTCGCACCAGACGTAGGCGGGATCTTCGTCGCGGGCGGGGTCTCGAGTGGCGGTTGACCCGGGCAGTGCACATCCCAAGGCGGCAGGCTGGAGTACCTCCTGACGCCGTCTTGATCGCCTTCTGGATCCGCACGGTCTTCTTCCTGCGTCGCGAGCCGAAGCTCCAACCAACGGGTTGTGCGGACCACATCGCTCGTTCGAGGGGCGGCTAGTTTGAGCTTGAAGTACTTGAAGGCTTCGGCGTACTGCATGTCGTGGCCTTCGGCGACGGTCTGAGCGCGCTCGCGGACGACCTTCGCGAGGTCCCAATCGGGTCGGGTGTCGGTGCCGACCTGGCTCTCGTGGGCCTGGAGCGCGGCGATCTTCGTATCGATCGTGTCGCCGATGTCGATCCAGACGTCGGCATGGTTGGTGCCGCCCACGTAGACCTCACGGACCTTGTGCGGCTGCAGGCCTTCGGCGAGAAGCTCGGGAAGACGTGCGGGTCGCGCGCGGACGGATAGATGGCATCAAGCGTGGCATCGCCCGGCGGCGCGGTGATCGGCGTGGTTCAAGTAGCCCTGGGCCGACCAACGGGTGGTCGGATCCTGGCAGACCACGACGTCGGGGCTTGAAGCGGCGGATCTGGCGGACGACGTCCTTGCGGAGCTCCAGGGTGTTCTGCAGGACGCCGTCCTCGTAGCCGAGGAAGACGACGTCGCGGATGCCGGGGTGCTCGGCCGCCCGCTGCTCCTTGCGGCGCGACTCGGCCAGCTGGGCCGGGCTGATCGACGTCGGACGTGCCCTTGTCGCCGCTGGTGCAGAGAACGTAGACGATCTCTTTACCCTCGCGCGCCCACTTGGCGACGGTGCCCGCCGCCATAAACTCGGCGTCGTCCGGGTGTGCGACCACCACCATCACGCACCGCGGCTGATACTCCTGCTCGTCCGGCATGCAATCTCCCACCTGTCCGCCACATTCGCGCGGCCCAAGAGTGACCATAGACGCTGAACTTCGGCGACCGCAAAAACCGGATCGGCCTTTAACGACAAACGGACCCGCCTGGCGGCGGGTCCGTCGTTCGTGTCAGAGACAGATCAATGTCACAGACACTGCAAGGGGGCATCCCCCCGAAAGCAGGGCTAGGAGGAAAGGCCTCCCAGGATGCCCCCTCGACTCGAACCGGTACTCATAGGGCACCACCTCCTTTCAACGGCCGAATCATAGCATGAGGGCGCCCCGGTGTGTCCAACCCACCGTCCTGTCGGAGAGTCGGTCACCGGGTCCCTGCAGCCCTCGTCCTCGATGATGACCAGTGATGTCGCCCCTCCGTATCCGCCGGTACTCTGAACGACTTGCACCTGGAACTGGTGCGTATCCCTGCTCCCTTCGAACTGGTAGTCGCTGAGCAAGACGCGCAGCCGCAAGCATCGCTGCGTGGTCAGATGATGAAGGTCCGGGTCCACCCGGCCCGCTTGGCGCAGTAGAGCGCGGCGTTGGCGGCAACCAGAGCGGCGGCGTGGGGCGCGGCGGGCGCCGCGCCCCCAATGCTGACTGTCACTCCGAGAGCCCACGCCCCCGCCACCGCGTAGCGCGCCTTCTCGGCCGCCGCGCGCGAACGTGCCCCGCATCCGCTTCTCGTCCGGCTCAACGTCCGCGTGCTCGTCGTGTGCGGCGTGCCGTTGGCCGTCGCGGTGCGGCAGGTCGCCGAAGATCTCCCGGTCGTCCTAGTCGCTACGGCTCGCTGCTCATCTGGGCGGCGAGCGGCAAGACTGCCTGGTACTGGTCCTCGACGTACTTCTGGAACTCGGGGCCGCGCAAGAAGCCTACCTGCTTGGCAGCCTGCTCGGCCTGTCGGACAAACTCCGGGCTGCGGGTGACCTGCTCCAGCTCGCTGGTCCAGAACTCGACCATCTCGGCCGGCAAGTTGGGCGGGCCAGTCACTCCGTGCCAGCCGACCATGTTGAGCTGCGGGTAACCCTGCTCGGCAGCGGTTGCCACGTCCGGGAAGTCCGTCGAGCGTTGCTCGGCCACTGCCGCGATCACCTTGATGCGGCCGGCGGCTGCCAGCGGCTTGACCTCGCTGCCGAGCTGGCTGGCGAGCTGCACCTGCCCGCCAGCCAGGGCGGTCGCGGCCTCGGCGCCACTGTTGAACGAGACGCGGTTGGTCTCGGCGATAGGGATCTCCCTGGCGACCATGAGCTGAGCGACGCTCCAGGTTCCGATGCCGGACGGCACGGAACCCCAGACGAACTGGTCCGGGTTGCCCTTCGCAGCCGCCACGACATCGTCGAGGTTCTTCCAGGGTGAGTCGGACTGTGTGGCGTAGAAGACGGGGTCGAGATTGACCCGCGCCACCCAGGTGCGGGCCTTCCAGTCGAACGGGAGCTGTGGGTTGGCAACCGCCATCAGGGACGAGCTCCCGTGGGTGTCCATCATCATCGTGTAACCGTCAGGCGCGGACTGCATCAGCCTGAGGCTGCCGGTCTGGCCGGAAGCGCCCGGCAGGTTCAGGACATTGATCGGCACCCCCCAGCGCTCCTGCAGGTGAGTCGCCAGGATGCGGGCCGTCAGGTCAGTGCCGCCACCGGCCCCGAATGCGACGACCAGGTCGATGGCCCTGGACGGGTAACCGGACGTCGTCTTCGGGGCCGGCCCGGCCGGCTTCGTCGCGCCCACGGCCGCGCCTGGTGATGGGCTCGCCGCGGGACTGGGACTGGCCACGGGGGCTGGCGACGCCGCGGGGCTGGCTGCCGGCTTCGCCGCCTCTGTCGCCTTCGCGGGGACCGTCGTCGGGCTCGGGGCCGCGGCCGGCGCGCAGGCCACCAGGAGCACGGTCGCGAGTAGCCCCAGTGTCCGGCCGAGCCGGAGCGACGCACGCCAGGCGCGCGCTGGTCTTCCCCACAAGCAAGAGTACATCAGCTCTGTCCTCCCGATGGCATCAGTCTACCGTCTCCGCGAGCTCCAGCACGCGGTTGGCCCGACCTCGATAGCGGCTCACGAGCGCTGCCGCGAGCAGCAGGGCAGCCAGGCCGAACAGCGCGGCCGCGCCGGGCCAGGCGAGGACCTGGAGGAAGTCGCCGCGAGTCTGGGCGAGGCTCTGGCGCAGCGCCGTCTCAAAGAGCCCGCCGAGGATCGCGCCGAGCACGGCCGGCGTGATCGGGATGCGGAGCTTGCGCAGCAAGTACCCGAGCAGGCCGAAGACAACCGCCACCCAGACGTCGAACAGGCTGTTGCGGACGCTGTAGGCGCCGACCACGCTGAACAGCAGGATCAAGTAGGTCATAAGCGCGGAGGGCACCAGCATCAGCCGAGCCCACAGACCGACCAGGGGCAAGTTCAGCACCAGCAGCACGACGTTGCCGACGTACATGCTGGCGATTACCGTCCAGGCAACGTCCGGGTGGTCGGAGAAGAGCAGCGGCCCGGGCTGCAGACCATAGATCGTGAAGGCCGCCAGCAGGACCGCCACGGCGGCCGACGCAGGGATGCCGAAAGACAGCAGTGGGATGAAGTTGCCAATTGTGACCGCGTTGTTCGAGGTTTCGGCCGCGGCGACGCCCTCGATCGCGCCCTTGCCGAACTGCTCTGGGTTGCGCGCCAGACGGCGCTCCATCCCGTAGCTCAGAAAGGAGACCACGCCCGGGCTCATGCCGGGGAAGATGCCGAGCACGAAGCCGACCAGTGACGTCCGCAGGATCGGCGCGGCGCAGCGGCGCAGATCATCTGAGCTTGGCAGGAGCCGTCCGATACGCTGGACGGCTTCGCCCACGACCGACCGCTCGACCTGCTCGAAGACCTCGGCCAGCGCGAACAGTCCGACCACGATCGCGATGAACTCGATGCCGGCCAGCAGCTCGAACTGGCCGAAGGTGAAGCGGGGCGTGCCGAAGACCAGGTCCTGCCCGATCAATCCGGTGAAGATGCCGAGCACAGCGGCGAACAGACCCAGCAGCAGCGACGGGCCGGCCAGCGAAACGATGAAGGTCAGCGAGACGGTCATCAACCCGAGGCGCTCGGCCGGCCCGAGGAGCAGAGCCAGCTCAGCCAGCGGCGGCGCGAAAAAGGTCAGGACGAGCAGCCCGATCGTGCCGCCCACAAAGGAGCCGATGGCGCTGATACTCAGCGCCGCGCCCGCCCGGCCCTGGCGCGCCATCGGGTAGCCGTCCAAGGCGGTCACCGCGGAGGACACCTCGCCCGGCATGTTGAGCAGGATTGCCGTGGTTGACCCGCCGTAGGCCGCCCCGTAGTAGATTGCCGCGAGAATGATGATCGCCTCGGTCGGACCGACGAGAGCCGTGATCGGCAGGAGCAGCGCGATGCCCGAGGTCGGCCCGATGCCGGGCAGAACGCCGACCAGCGTCCCCAGCAGGCAGCCGAGGACGGCGAACAGCAGGTTCGTCGGGCTCAGGACCTGAGCAAACCCGTTCAGGAGCTGAGTGAAGACGTCACCGCCCACTTAGAGACCTCCCAGCGGTAGGTCGCTGAGCGGCCCGCGCGGCAGGCTAACCCCGAGCAAGGTGCGGAAGATGAGCGTTGCCAGCACGGCGACGGCGACCGACAGCCCGACGACCACCCACCAGCGATAGCGTCCGAGCTGGGGGAGAACGGCCAGACCAAGAAAGAGGTTAGCGAGGAGGAAGCCGAGGCGATCGAGCAGCGCGACGTAGGCAAGGAGTGAGACGATCAAGCCGAGTAGGCGCAGTCCGCCGGCACGCCCCGGCCAGGAGGGCGGCTCACTCCGGTCGAGTCCAAGCAGCGAGCGCCCGGTCAGCAGGATCCCGACTGCCAGAGCGCACCAGCCGACGACCATCGGAAAGGCCATCGCAGATGGCCCGGAGCCGGGGATGAAGAACCGTGTGCCCCAGGACGACCCAACCATCAGCCCGCCGAGCGCCAGGCCGGCCAGGCCGGCGTAGAAGGTCGAGGAGCGGAGACCGCGGAGCATGCTGAAGCGTGATCAAAACACAGCGGCTCCTTTGGGCGCAACAGGATCTCGACCATTCCCCCAACGGCTCGAGTAAGCCGGTCGGAGCAGTCAGCGACTGTTTGACCGAAGCGTCTCCAACAGCTCGCCGAAGCCCGTCCGGTCGAGCCGGCTCACACGGCTTTCCACCTCCTCGACGCCCCGCTCGCTCAGCACCGCCGCCGCAAGCTCGCGGAACTTGCCGACCAACTCGTCGCGCGAGTACGGTTGCTCGGCACCGCCGCGCGAGCTCTGAACCATGCGGGTGGTGCTCCGGCCGTCGCGCAGGGCGAGCGTCACGCGGGCCGGCTTGAGGCGCGGGACAGCTTCGTTCAGGGCAGGGTCCTCGGTCACCCGGACCCGTCGCCGAAGGTCGGCGATGCGGGGGTCACGGACGACCTCCTCGGTGAATCCGCCGTAACCTGTCTCGCCGCGGACGATCATCGCAGCGGCGGCGTGGGGTAGCGAGTACTTCGCAGCAAAGTAGTTGGGCGGATCGGCGTTCTTCATTACCGAGGCGAAGGCGAAGGTCTCCACGTCGATCCGCTCCACCTCCTCCGGTTGCGGGCGCAGCTCGGCAAGAGCCTGCTCGAGGGCATCGAGCGCGCTGTAGATCGGGTTGCAGCAGGCCCGCAGCCGGAAGTGGATCTGGGTGATCTCCCAGCGCTGCCCAAGCTCTTCGTTCAGGTTCTCGGGATCAAAACCGTCGCCAACCAGCTCGCCGAAGGCCTCTTCGATCGCGTCAGGCTGGGCCACGAAGCCGGCCAGCGCCAGCTCCGGCGCGAGCAGCCCGGCAAAGCCGCTCATGCCACCCGCCACGTTGAGCACGGTCGCCCCGGCGACTACGTTGGTGTAGCTCGGAGTGAGGACCAGTGTGGCGCCGAGACGGATGGCCAGGCTGAGCCGTGAAGCGTCGAAGCTGCGGAGTCGAGCGGCAGCCGCGATCGCGCCCAGCATCGGCCACTGGCCGTTCTGATGTGCCAGGCGGCGCTTGGTGACCGCCCGGGCAAAACGGCCGGTGACTTCATGACCGACCACCAGGGCGGTCAGCAACTCCCGACCTGACACGGTGCGGCCGTCACCACCGAGCACCTCGGCGGTCGCCAGGATGGCCGGGAGAGCCTGAATCGCGGCCTGACCTGAGGCAAAGCGATGCACCTCGCCCAACTCGACGCTGCGCGCGGCGGTCCCATTGAGCAGCGCGGCGGTGCGGGGATCGGTGGTCGAAAAGCCGCGCGCGTAGACCGACGCGCCCGAGCCACCCTCGCAGAGCAGCCGTCCCCGGATGCTCGCAACTTCAGGATGCTGGGAGCCCACCAGGATAACCCCGAGCGTGTCGAGGAACACGAGCCTTGCCTGCTCCTGCACGGCCGCGGGAATCGACTCCCAGGTGACCCCCGCCACGAACTCCGCCAGTCGCTCAACCTGCTGTCCCATCGGGCGTTCCTCTCCCACTGATGTCAAACCGATCGTACACGGGGCGCGGGTGCGACCGACAGAGCCATGGTGGGCCGAACGTGCGCGTCGCGCTAACTGGGCGCGGGTCGTCAAAGACGCGGTCGACGTGCACGATGCGGGCGCCGAGCGGATCTTCTTGGTGCAGGACAACCTGAACACCCACACGCCGGCCGCGCTCTATGAGACATTCCCGCCCGCCGCGGCTTGGGGCATCACTGCGGAGCTGGAGATCCGCCACACGCTGAATCACGGGAGCTGGCTGAACATCGCGGAGATCGAGCTGAGCACGATGAGCGGGCAGTGCCTGGGCCGGCCCATCGGTGAGCGCAAGACCCTCGAAGCTGAAGTGGCGGCCTGGGAGGCCGAGCGGAATGCCCTCGGTGGTGCGGTCAACTGGCAGTTCACGACCGAGGACGCCCGCGTGAAGCTCAAACGGCTGTACCCGTCGATTCAGGGCTGGCAGTGCACTAGTAGACTGTCACACACGATCTGACGGCTATGATGCTACGTGATTGGGGAGGCATCGGTCATGACCAAGAAGCATCGAGTCGTGCTCTCGGTTGCAGAACGGGAGCAGTTGTTGGGTCGGGTTCATCGCGGCCGTGGTTCGGCGCAGGCGCTTGCGCATGCGCGGATTCTGCTCAAGGCGGACGAGGGGGCGGACGGTCCGGGGTGGAAGGACGAGCGGATTGCGACGGCCCTCGACGTCAGCGTTCCGACCGTGGAGCGGGTGCGCAAGCGGTATGCGACCGAGGGGCTTGCGGAGGCGGTGCAGCGTCGAGCATTGCGGGCCCACAAGCCGCGGAAGCTCGATGGTGCCCAGGAAGCGCAGCTCATCGCCCTCGCCGCTCGGCACCGCCCAAGGGTCGGGCGGGGTGGAGCCTGCGGTTGCTGGCCGGGCGGATGGTGGCGCTGTACGACGAGCTCGACGGGGTTTCGTACGAGACGATCCGCGGACGCTCAAAAAAACGAGCTGAAGCCGTGGTTGAAGGCCCAATGGTGCATCCCGCCCAAGCAGAGCGGCGAGTTCGTCTGGCGGATGGAGGACGTGCTGGATGTGTACTGCCGTCCATACGATCCTCGCGTTCCCCAAGTCTGCATGGACGAGACGAACAAGCAGCTCCTGGGGAGGTTCGGCCGCCCGAGCCGGTGCTGGGCCATCCCGCCCACATCGACAACGAGTACCGACGACTCGGCACGGCCAACCTCTTCCTGTTCTGCGAGCCGCTGCGTGGCTGGCGACAGGTGAAGGTCACCGAACGGCGAACCAAAGCCGACTGGGCGGTAGCGATCCGGGAGCTGGTCGACGTCCAGTATCCGGAGGCCGAACGGATCGTGCTGGTCATGGACAACCTCAATACCCACACTCCCGCGTCGCTTTACGAGGCCTTCGAACCGGCCGAAGCCAAGCGCCTAGCGGACAAGCTCGACATCCATCCCACCCCCAAGCATGGCAGCTGGCTCAACATCGCCGAGATCGAGTTGAGCGTCCTGGCGCGTCAGTGCCTGGACCGCCGGATCGACAGCCTCGCGACGCTCACCCACGAGGTCGCGGCCTGGCAGGCCGACCAGAACGCCAGCCAGCGTGGCGTCGACTGGCGCTTCTCCACCGCCGACGCTCGCGTCAAGCTCAAGCGCCTTTACCCATCGCGACTAACGTGACAGTCTACTAGCTTGTCGAAGACGTACGCCTCGCAGATAAACAGGTCGGCGCCGTCGGCGACCTCGACCAACGCCTCGGTCCAGGCCGCATCGCCGGAGTAGGCCAGGAGCTTGCCATCCACTGCCAGGTTCCACATCCAACGGTCAAAGCGGAGGACGCTCACACGTCCTCTTTGAACGTGGAGCGTGGAGCCTGGAACCGCGGATTCGGTAGCAACGTCCGTCCCGTTACGGGCATCACCACCACCAAACTCACTTGGAGGCACTCGCAGCGGTGCCCTACAATCAGCGACCGCGGAGGAGCTGCCGGTTTCCATGTCGACTGCCGAAAAAGTCCTGGCCATGCTGGCCGACGTCGCCGAGAGCGACGAGGTCCGGCAGGATCCGGATCTCCAACTCTACGACGGCCAGGTCCTCGATTCGCTGGCCACGGTACACCTGATGCTCGCCTTCTCGGAGGCATTTGGCATCGAGATCTCCCCCGCCGAGTTCGAACGCGAGCAGTGGGCCACGCCGCGCAAGATCGTGGCCTACATCGAGGAGCGTGTCGGGTGACGACCCGGCCATGAGGACGGACCACCTGGCGCCCGCGCTGGTGGCCATCCTGCTGTGCGTCGCCGCCGTGGCCGCCGGACAGCAGTACGCCGTCGCGCTCGAAGAGCGGTGGATCCACCATCACGCGGCTGGGCTGTTCGACCAGAAGATCCAGGGTAGTGCGCTGCAACGGGCGGCCTTCCGACAGCCCGACTTGCTCCCGCTGTACGGCAGCTCGGAGTTGAGGATGTTTGGCCCATTCACCTCCAGCTCGATCTTTCAAAGCTTCCCGACCGGCTTCACGACGTTTCCGGTCGGCAAGGCCGGGGTCACCAGTCTGATCATGCTGCAGAAGCTGGCGGCGATTGGGCCGGAGCTGCGGGGCAAGAAAGTCGCGATCTCCCTGTCGCCGACCTTCTTCCTGCGCACGTCGGCGTTCGGGCGTTACTACGCCGGCAACTTCTCACGCCTGCACGCCGGCGAGCTGGCGTTCAGCACGGAGCTCAGCTACAACCTGAAGGGGGCAGTTGCCAGGCGGATGCTGGCGTACCCCGCGACCTTGAAGGACGACCCCTTGCTCAGGTTCGCCCTCGAACAGCTGGTCGACGGCTCTCCGACTGGCCGCGCTCTCTACTATGCCGTCCTGCCCCTGGGCAAACTCCAGAATGTGGTCCTGCGGCTCCAGGACCACTGGGAGATGGTCGCCCACACCCACGAGCTGCAGCAGCGAGGCTTCAGTCCCGACGTGCCGCGCCAGCCGATCGGGCGCCTGGACTGGCCGTCGGTGCTGGCGCAGGCGGAGCGGGAGACGATCCAGAACCACGACAACAACCCCTTCGGATTCCACAACCAGGTCTGGCTGGATCGGGTCCGCGACGAGGTGGCGGAGCTGACCCGTAAGGGCAAGGACCCGCGCGCCGAGGAGAAATGGCTCGAGGGGTTCGCGCGGTCCAACGAATGGACCGATCTGGAGCTCACGCTGCGGATCTTGAACGAGCTCGGCGCACGGCCGCTGATCCTCAGCATCCCGTTCCAGGGGCCGTACCTCGAGTTCACCGGGGTTTCTTTCGAGGCACGCGACAAAGGGTACTATCGCCCGGTGCGCGAGTTGGCGGGATCCTACGGGATCCCACTGGTCGACTTCGCGGACCACGACGGCGACAAGTACTTCTCGATCGATGCCGGCGGGCATCTCAGCGCGAAAGGGTGGGCCCACTATGCTCAGGCGCTCGACCGCTATTATCACGACGCTCTCCGCTAACCCGCGCGCGCGGGGCGTCGGCCTGACTCTATATTACCTGGCGATCATCGCCAGCCTGGTCCTGCTCTACGGTCGGGGCGACTTCTCCACGCCCAGCTTCGTCTACCAGGGCTTCTGACCGCTACCGGCGTTTCCCTGAGGCCGAGGTGGACTTGATCGACCGCGTCGATAGCTGGGGGCGGGCCGCCCCCGATCGGCCCGCCCACGTGAGCGGGGACCGCGCCCTCAGCTACGGCGAGCTGGTCCGCCGCTCGGATACCCTCGCCGCCCAGCTAGCTCGGACCTTGCCGGACGACCGGTCACCAGTGGCGCTGCTCGGCCACAAAGAGCCGGAGATGCTGATCGGCTTCCTGGGCGCCGTCAAAGCCGGGCACCCCTACATCCCGCTGGATACCACCTTGCCCGAGCAGCGAGTCGCGCGCGTCGTGGCCATGGCGGGGGCTCGGCTCACGCTGACTCCGGAGCGGGTGGCCGCGCTGGCCGACCATCCGGAACCCCCGCCCTCCCGGCGAGTCGGACCGGCAGACCCGTACTACGTCATCTTCACCTCGGGCAGCACCGGGGAGCCGAAAGGCGTCATCATCACCCTGAACTGCCTGACGAGCTTCGTGACCTGGATGCTGGCGGAACAGGCCCCGGCGGAACAGCAGGAGACCTTCCTGAACCAGGCGCCGTTTTCCTTCGACCTGTCGGTGATGGACTTGTACCTGAGCCTGACGAGTGGCGGGACCTTGTTCAGCATCGGCGCCGAGGAGATCGCCAACCCGAAGCAGCTCTACCGCTCGCTCGCCGCCTCCGGCCTGACGACCTGGGTCTCGACGCCCTCGTTCGCCCAGATGTGCCTGGTCGAGCGCGGCCTGGACGCGGGCATGCTCCCCCAGCTGCGGCGCTTCATGTTCTGCGGTGAGACGCTGCCACCCGGGGTCGCGGCCCAGCTCCTGGACCGCTTTCCTGGGACGGAGGTCTGGAACACCTACGGGCCGACCGAGGCGACGGTGGCAACCACCTCGGTCCGTATCGATCGAGACATCCTGGCGCGGTACGCGCCGCTCCCACTTGGCTATCCGATGCCCGGTACCCAGATCCTCCTCCTGGACGAGACCGGGCGGCCGGTGGCACCCGGCGAGCGCGGCGAGATCGCGATTGCCGGGCCCAACGTCAGTCCCGGCTACCTGGGCCGACCGGACCTGACCGAGCGGGCCTTCTTCGTCCTGGACGGTGTGCAGGCCTACCGGACGGGCGATTGGGGCCGTTTCCGCGATGGCATGCTCTTCTTCGAAGGACGGATCGACAACCAGATCAAGCTCCGCGGCTACCGCATCGAGCTTGGGGACGTCGAGGCGAACCTGCGGGCCTTGCCGATGGTCCGGGACGCCGTGGTCCTGCCGGTGCTGCGGCAGGGCCAGCCGGACTCGCTCGCGGCGTTCGTGATCCTGGCCGAACGGTTGCCCGGCCCGGACCCGGCGGTTTCCCGCGCGCTCAGGGCCCAGTTGGCCGAGCAGCTCCCCGCCTACATGCTCCCGCGCCGGTTCTCGGTGCTGGAGAGTTTCCCGATGACCGCGAACGGCAAGGTCGACCGGCGCAAGCTGGCGGAGACGCTCGGGTGATCCCGTACGCCACCTTCACCTGGTTTGGCGTGGTCTTGTATCCGGTCCTGGCCACACTCGTCCTGGGACTGATCGGGCGCCTCCCACGGATCTGGCCCCTGCTTGCAACCCTGGTCATGCTGATAGTGCAGTACGGGGGCAGCACCGTCAGCCTGGGACCAGGGACTGGAACGGGCAGGGGCATGGCCGTCCGTGAGATCTGGATCGTCGCCGGCTACGCCGTGGCCCAGTGCGCCATCGCGGCGGGCTTCCTCCGGCTCCGCGCTGGCACGAGCCGTCGCTGGCCGTTCTACGCCGCGCTGGTCCTGTCGCTCCTGCCACTGGCGCTGGCGAAGCTCGTGCCGGCCTTGACCCCGAGCTCCCCGGTCGGCTTCCTGGGCATCTCCTACGTCACCTTCCGGGGCCTCGACGTCATCTTCAGTATCCAGGACCGGCTGATCACGTCGTTGCCGGTCGGGACGTTCCTCGCGTACGTGTTCTTCTTCCCGACCGTGTCGGCCGGTCCAATCGATCGCTATCGCCGCTTCGCGGCGGACTGGCTGCACCAGCGGAACCGGGCAGAGTTCCTCGCCGACCTCGACGCGGCCGTGCACCACATCTTCACGGGCTTCCTCTACAAGTTCGTCCTCGCGGCCCTGACTAAGCAGTACTGGCTGGACCCGGCGGCGGGCGTCGAGGGGCTGGCGAGCACGGTGTCGTACATGTACGCCTACAGCGTGTACCTGTTCTTCGACTTTGCCGGGTACAGCGCGTTCGCGGTCGGCTTCAGCTACCTCTTCGGGATCCACACACCGGAGAACTTCAACCGGCCGTTCCTGGCCCGCAACATCCGGGACTTCTGGAACCGCTGGCACATCACCCTGTCATGGTGGTTCCGCGACCACGTGTACATGCGATTCGTGATGGCGGCCACCAGGGGCCGCTGGTTCAAGGACAAGTACCTCGCGTCGTACGTCGGCTTCTTCCTCTCCTTCGGGCTGATGGGGCTCTGGCACGGCACCGAGGCCCACTACATTGCCTATGGCCTGTACCACGCCGCCCTGCTGACCGGGCACGACCTGTTCAGCCGCTGGAACACGCGGCGCAAGCTGTGGGGCGATGGCCCGCTCTGGCAGGCCGCCGGAATCGTCGTCACCTTCCACGTAGTCTGCTTCGGCTTCCTGCTCTTCTCCGGCCGGCTTGTTTAGGCCAGTAGACAAGTGTCAGTCGAGATATTGTCAAGTGCTGTGGGTCGAGGCTGATCAGGCAGCGGTCTGAATCGCCTCGGTGGTGGTCTCGCGCTCATCCTGAGGCCGTCCCGGGACCGCACCCCGGGCCGGGCGTGGACGACGAGGTGCGGGGCGCTGAGCCGGCGACACCGCTGCTGGGTCATCGTCAGCAGCTTGACCACCATCGTCAGCCCGGCCATCCGCGAGCCGGCGTCCCTGGTGACGCGCTGGCGGAGCTAGACGGTCCCGAACGTCGCCTCGATCGGGTTGGTGGTCCGCAGGTGGCCCCAATGCTCGGCCGGGAAGGCGAAATGGGTCAGCAGGCGCTTCCGGTCAGCGACGCGACCACCCTGGGGTACTTGGCGGCTTACTCGGCCCCGAAGGCGGCAATCCCGGCCTGGCAGTTGGCGTGGTCCTCGGCGTCCCTCATGTCGTGCAGGGCGCGCTTCGCCGTCGGCTGCCGCCGCGTCGGCAGCTTGTCGAGCACGTTGGCGATGCGGTGGACCCAGCAACTCTTCCCCTGCGTCTCCGGCCAGACCTCGCGGGCGGCCGTCCAGAAGCCGAGGGCCCGGTCCGCCACCGCCAGCACCGGCGCCCGTAGCCGGCGGTGCTTGAGGTCGCGCCGCTGCTTTACACGCGCGGAGCGGTGATCGGGATCACCACCCTGATTGCGAACCCGTCCGCGGATCGGCTGGCCGCGGATTCCTCTGCCACGCACTTGGCGCCGGGCGGCGTGCTGGTCACGCCGCCTGAGGAGCTGCGCTCCCGCTTCCGTCAGCATCGCGTCCAGGGGGAAACGCATACGCGCGGTGACCGCTCGGTGACCACCGTGCAGGTCGACTTCGATCCCGACCCGACCGATTCCTCGTTCGAGGCGACGTTGGTGTTCCTCATCCGCCAGGCCGGCCAGCCGTTGCAGGTGGAAGCTGACACGCATGTGGTGGGTCTGTTTGACCTGAACGACGTGCTATCCACGCTGCGAGAGGTCGGCTTCGAGCCGCGGGCTGAGCCCTGGGACCTGCCGCCTGACCTCCTGCTCGGCGAGGATCTCACGCTGATCACGGCGATCAAACGGCCGACGGGCTAAGCCAGCCCACCGAGCCACCCGGCTGCTGCCGCTCGTGTGCGCTTGTGCCACCGCGTAGGTGCCCTCGCCGAATGCAGAAACACGGCCTCAGAGCGTCAGCGTCAGGCCATCCTCGGCGCACTCGTCCTCCGCCTCGTCGCGCCGCGCGAGCATCTCGGGACCCATGTGGGTCAGGATCAGGCGACCGCAGGCCATCCGGGCTCGGTGCTGCCGGATCGTCGCGTAGGAGAGATGGTGCGGGACTAGCTTGTCGAAGACGTACGCCTCGCAGATAAACAGGTCGGCGCCGTCGGCGACCTCGACCAACGCCTCGGTCCAGGCCGCATCGCCGGAGTAGGCCAGGAGCTTGCCATCCACTGCCAGCCGAAACGCGTAGGCCGGCGCGCCGCTCGGGTGTGGCACTTCGTAGGCGGACACCGCAAACTCCCCAAGCGTCGTGGTCGTCCGCTCCGCCAACTCGATGAAGCGCAGGTCAAACCGACGCTCAGTGCGGGACGAGCCCGGGAACGTCACTTCCATGAGCTGGTGCACCCGCTCGGTCACGCCCGGCGGCCCGACGATCGTGAGCGGCCGTTCGCGGCGTCGGAACTGCGCGTCCAGGACCAGGAACGGGATCCCGGCGAAGTGATCGCCGTGCAGATGGCTCAGGGTTACCGTGTCCACGGAGATTGGGTCGAGACCGAACCGGCGCAAGGCGATCAGCGACGATGCGCCGCAGTCCAGCAGCCAGTGATGCGGGTCCGATCGGACGGAGATGCACGGCTGGAACCGCCCGCCGCTGCCGAACGCGTCTCCGGAACCCAGAAACTGCACCGTTACCATAGCTGACTACCATAGCCGACCCCGCCCGTCTCGTCGCGACGCCCGACGGCGCGAACGAATCCTGACGTCGGATTGACCCGCGCTTCACACGGCCGTAGCCGCCTGGAAGCTACCGCCCGAACGCTCCGGGCAACAGATCCGCGATGGTGAACTGACCGACGCCGTCTACCAGGATGATCGCGTCCGGCGCGAATAGCTCGGCCATCACCTGGCGACAGGCGCCGCACGGCATACGGCTGGTGGTAGGAGCGTGCGGCGGAGCATCGACGCAGGCGACCGCGAGGCGACTGATTTGGCGGCGGCCGCCCGCGACGGCCGACCACATGGCCACGCGCTCGGCGCACGCGGTCAGGCCGAAGGACGCATTCTCGACGTTGCAGCCGAGGAACGGTTGGCCGTCCGCGACGGCGACGGCGCCGACGCGGAAGCGCGAGTATGGCGCGTGGGCACGGGTGGCCGCCTCGCGCGCCAGGACAAGTAGCTCCAGATCGGCCGCGTTCGCCTCTACCATCGACCGAGTCTACCGCTGCGACGAGGCGTCCTGCAGTGAAGCCCTACCGGCGCTTGCTCCGGGGCTACGTCCCTGACCGCGACGCGGGTGGAGTGCGTGGGCTCAGCCGCTCAGGAAACCGCCGTCGACGTAGACGACCTGGCCAGTCAGGTAGTCGGAGGCGGCCGAACCGAGAAAGACGGCGACGCCGGCCAGGTCGGCCGGATACCCGCGCCGGCCCATCGGGATACGGCTCTGGATCCAGGGGCCGCGTTGAGGATCGGCGAACATCGGCTCGGTCAAGTCAGTCTCGATGAAGCCGGGACCGATCGCGTTGACCTGGATGTTCTGCTCGGCCCACTCGACGGCCAGGCTGCGGGTCAATTGGAGTACCCCGCCCTTGCTGGCGCCATACGCCGCGGTCCCGCGGATTCCGACCTGGCTGGTCAGCGATGCGATGTTGACGATCTTGCCGCCGCCCTGACGGATCATCGCCGGCGCGGCCGCGCGGCAGGCGAAGAAGACCGACTTCAGATTCACCGTCTGGATCAGGTCCCAATCCTCTTCGGAAACGTCGACCGATGGTCCGCGGCGGTTCGTGCCGGCGTTGTTGACCAGGATGTCCAGCCGACCGAACGCTTCGAGCGTCCCCGTTACCATGCGCTCGATCTCATCAACGCGGGCGACATCGGTCGGAAAGGTCTCCACTCGCGGCCCGATCGGGGCCAGCTCCTTCGCGGCGCTCGCCAGCGACTCGGCGTCCCGGCTTGCCAGGGCGATCGACGCGCCCGCCTCGGCCAGCCCTCGGGCGATCCCCTTGCCAATCCCGCGGCTGCCTCCGGTGACGAGCGCGACCCGCCCGGTCAGGTCGAACAGCTTCGCCATCCTACAATCGCCGGTTCGGGCGTCTCACCATTGTGGTGCTGGCCCCGCGAAGGTCATGCCTTGTCTCGCCCAGGATGACGCCCCGCCAGGTGCCTGGCCACACCGTGCCGCGCCCGCGCTAGGCGTGGACCGCCTGACGCCAGACGTCCAGTATCCGGCCATCCTCGGCAAACGCCAGCGGGTGCGGGTCCGGATCGACGTCCAGGCGCGGGATGGCGCGAGCCTCCTCGAGCAGCGAGGCCGAAATCTCAAGCTCGCCGAGCTGGAGGGTGTTCTTGATGTGCACGACGCCGACCTGGGTGGGGTCCGGCTTGCCGCACATCCGGATCGCGGTTGAGACGGCGGTTCGGTCGTTCGGCAGGATCATCGGGACCTGGCCTCGCTGGACGCCACTGATCCCCGCCGTGATGGCATTGATGTAGAACGCCGCGAAATCTACTTTCTCGACGACGCGCTGGGTCGTGAAGTCGGCCAGGCCGAGGCCGGACGCGTTGCCGTGCGATGCTTCGGTCAGGTCCAGGACGGCGATGGTGACGATCTTCGGCCGGGCATACTCTCCGGCGCCGTGAACCATCATTCGACCGATCACGTTGGTGTCCAGGCCGGCTCCGGAGATCTCCTTCCCCATCTGGTCGACGACCAGCACGTCGAGCGTGTCGAATGGCAGCGAGGCCATCAGCTCCTTGGCACGGGCCTGGAGCCGCTCCTCGTCCGGCCCGGCCACGCCAGAGGGGGGAATCGCCTCGACGATGGCCGTCTGGTCGTAGGCGTTCTCGACGACGCCGACGCCGAACAGGATGTTGGTGCGCTCGCAGATCAGGCGCGCCGCGGCCGGCATGAACTCGGCCAAGCCAGGCACCCCGTACGAGTGGATGGTCTGGGCGCCATGCTGCTTGCCCAGGCCGATCGTGCAGATCTTGGCCAGACCGCTCTCGATCGTGCCGTTGAAGTCCGTGTGCGGCTTGATCCGGTTGAGTAGGATGACGCCGTCCGCTTCGAGCGCGGTCACGCCCACGTAGACCGGCATGCCGTTGTCGAGCTGCCCGATCTCGCGAACCTCCATCGACGAGACAATCTCCATCCCAACGCTCGCTTCGGTCACGCCGAGCTCGCCGAGCATCTCGATCTGGCCCGCGGCGGTGGCGCTGCCGTGGCTGCCCATGGCCGGCATGACGAACGGCGCGCCGCCCAGCTCGCGAACCTCGTCGCCCACGGCCTTGACCAGCCGCGGAATGTTGGCGATGCCGCGGCTCCCGGCGGTGATCGCGACGCGCATGCCGGGCGTGATCCGATCACCGAAGCGGCGGACCTGACGGGCAACCTCTCCCTCGATGTCTTCGAGGACCGGTCCGTCGAACCGCTGGCGGGCGCGGTGCATCATCGGCAGCGTCACGTCCAGGCGAAGCTTACTGAGGTCTGGCGCGGCAAGCATGGCACCCTCCCGAGGAGACCGTAGACAGAAGTGGGCTTCGATCCCGCGGCCTGACTGTCTGCCGACCGCTTCCTCATTGTAGGCTTTCGGCCCACTACCAACAACGCGGCCACGGCGAGTATCGTAGTAGGCGCGCGCGGCGTCCCCTAAATCAGCGCCGGAGCTCGCCCTGACTTCCAGCCGTCCCCGCGTCGTCGTGACCGACTACGACTACGAGCACCTGGACGAGATCCATCGGGTGCTCGAACCGCTCGGCGTCGAGCTGTCCGAGCACCAGGCGACCACCGAGGCCGAGGTGATCGATGTGGCTCGCGGCGCGGTCGCCCTGCTGGTCGAGTACGTGCCAATCACGGAGGCCGTGATCGGAGCGCTTGACGGCCTGCGCCTGATCGTGCGTTTCGGCGTCGGCTACGACAACGTCGACGTCGCGGCGGCAACGCGTCATGGAGTCTCGGTCTGCAATGTCCCGGATTTCGGCTCTGAGGACATCGCCGACCATGCGTTCCTGCTCCTCCTGGCAGCGGCGCGCAAGCTGGTGCCGATGGCCAACAGCGTGCAGGCAGGTCGCTGGGACGTTAACGAATTCAAGCCGATCTTCCGCCTTCGCGGGCAGACCGTTGGGATTGTCGGACTGGGGCGGACCGGCAGCGCCGTTGCCGCGCGGGCGCGGGCGTTTGGCATGCGGGCGGTCGCGTATCACCCGAACCGCCCGCCCGAGTACTTCGCCGAGCGCGGCGCGACGCCGGTCGAGCTCGACGAGCTGCTCCGGACGGCCGACGTTGTCTCGCTTCAGGCCACACTCAATCCTCAGACTCGCCACCTGATCGGCGAGCGCGAGTTGGGGCTGATGAAGCCGACGGCGATCCTGGTCAACACCGCCCGCGGCGGGATCGTCGACGGGGCGGCGCTTGCCCGTGCGCTGCGCGAGGGGCAGATCGCTGGCGCCGCGCTGGACGTCGTCGAACGCGAACCGATCCCCCGCGACGAGCCGCTGCTCGGCCTGGAGAACTGCCTGATCACGCCGCACGGCGCCTACTACACCGAGGAGTCCGTCCGCGACCTAAAGACGTTCGCTGCCGAGGAGGTTGCCCGGCTCCTGCGCGGCGAGTCGTTGCGCAACCCGGTCAACCGGATTACGTAGGGGCGCACGGCGTGTGCCCCGCGGAAAGGAAGGCTGCGCATGGCCTCCGACTCACACCGTTTCCGCGTCGTCGTGACAGACTACGACTACGTGAGCTTCGACGAGGAGCGGACGGTGCTTGATCCGATCGGCGCCGAGCTGGTCCTCGAGCACGCGCGCGCCGAGGACGAGCTGATTGCCGTCGGTCGCGGCGCGGATGCCTTGCTGGTCCAGTACGGGCGGATCACCGCCCGAGTGATCGACGCGCTCGACGGATGTCGGGCGATCGTCCGCTACGGGGTTGGGGTTGACCAGGTGAACATCCCGGCGGCCACCCGGCGGGGCATCTGGGTGTGCAACGTCCCCGACTACGGGACCGACGAGGTCTCCGATCACGCCGTCACACTGCTGCTCGCGTCGGCGCGCAAGCTGGTGCCGATGGCCAACAGTGTCCAGGCCGGCCACTGGGACGTCAACGAGTTCAAGCCCATCGGCCGACTGCGCGGGCGGACGCTGGGCGTGATCGGACTCGGCCGAATTGGTAGCCTGGTTGCACACAAAGCCCAGGCGTTCGGCCTCAGGGTCATCGCATCTGACCCGCACCGTTCGACTGACTACTTCGCCGAGCGTGACGTCGAATCGGTCGTCCTGGATCGCCTGCTGGCCGAGTCCGACTTCGTGTCGGTCAACGCCCCGCTCACTGACGAAACCCGTCATCTGATCGGCGAGCGGGCGCTTGGCTTGATGAAGCCGAGTGCGATCCTGGTCAACACCGCCCGCGGCGGGCTCGTCGATGGCGCGGCGCTCGCCCGTGCGCTGCGCGAGGGGCAGATCGCGGGCGCCGCGCTCGACGTGACGGAGCAGGAGCCGATCCCATCGGGGGATCCGCTGCTCGGGCTGGTGAATTGCGTACTGACTCCGCACGCCGCCTGGTACTCTGAGGAAGCGTCTCGCGCGCTCAAGACGATGGCGGCCGAGGAGGTCGCCCGCATCCTCCAGGGACAGCCGCCCCGCTGCCCAGTCAACCAGGTCGCGTAGAGGCAGGTCCCACCGCGGCGGACGGGCTCCGCCGCCGAGGCTGCTCAGGAGTCGCGTGCCTACCCCGGAAAGATGGCCAGGACGCGGCTGCTGCTGGACCAGCAGGTAAACTGTCCGGGATTGCTCGCCTCCGGCGGCCCGGCGAGCGTGCTATCGTGGACCACGCAGCGGAGGTTCCGCGCTCCGGGGGACGGGATGGCAGTCCAGCAGCGTGGGCGAGGTGGCCCCCTCGGCAGGCCAGGGCCGGCTCGCAACGAGAACCCGGTCGACGACGTCCACGAGCAAGTCGACCAGGCGGCCGCGGTGCTCGGCCTAAGGGCCTCCGAGGTCGAGCTCTTGAAGCAGCCGCGTCGGCAGGTGATTGTCTCGCTGCCGATACGGATGGACGACGGCGAGCTTCGGATCTTCACGGGCTACCGCGTCTTGCACGACAACACGCGCGGCCCGGGCAAGGGGGGTATCCGATACCACCCGGCTGTCGACCTGGACGAAGTCAAGGCGCTGGCGGCCTGGATGTCCTGGAAGTGCGCCCTGGTCGACGTCGCCTTCGGCGGCGCCAAGGGCGGCATCACCTGCGACCCGAAGGGTTTCTCGGAGGGCGAGCTGGAGCGGTTGACCCGGCGCTACACCGCCGAGATCTTCGACCTGATCGGACCAACGCTGGACATTCCGGCGCCCGATGTTGGCACGGACTCGCGGGTGATGGCCTGGGTGCTGGATACGTACAGTATGAAGAAGGGGTACGTCGAGCCCGGCGTGGTCACCGGCAAGCCGCTGCTGCTCGGCGGCTCACAGGGGCGCGAGGCTGCCACCGGCCGTGGTCTGCTGGTCACGACGCGCGAGGCGCTCCGCCACCTGGGACGGACGTTCCAGGGCGCGCACATCGTCGTCCAGGGGTTCGGCAACGTCGGCTCGAACGCGGCGCGACTGCTCGCCCAGGCGGGGATGCGGGTGATCGCCGTGAGCGACGTTCGCGGCGGCGTCTTGAACCAGCATGGGCTTGACGTCCCACGGCTGCTCCTCTATTACAAGGAAACGGGCAGCGTGCTCGGCTTCCCCGGGAGCGCGCCACTGACGAACGACGAGCTGCTGTCGCTGGAGTGCGACGTGCTGATGCCCTGCGCCCTGGAGGCGCAGATTACCGAGCACAACGCCGACCGGATTCGAGCCCGGCTGGTGGTCGAGGGCGCGAACGGGCCGACGACGAGCGAGGCCGACGAGATCCTGGTCGCCCGCGGTATTCCGACCGTGCCGGACATCATGGCCAACGCCGGCGGGGTCGTCGTGTCGTACTTCGAGTGGGTTCAGGATCGCTATGGCTACTTCTGGCCCGAGGTCGAGGTCAACAGCCGCCTGGAAGAGAAGATGGTCGCGGCGTATGGCGCCCTCCGCGAGGCCGCCGACCGGTACAACCTCGGCTACGACCTGCGAACCGCGGCCTACACTGTCGGGCTCAGCCGCCTGGTCGAATCGCGGCGCCTCCGCGGCCTGTACGCGTAGTCAACCGTCGGCTCAAGTCGCCGACGTCGGCTCAGGCGCCCAGCTTGTCGGCCAGGTCCAGGAAGTCGCTCGCCACGACCTCGACGGACCGGTCGGGCGCAGGCTCGTGCGCGCCGTCTTCGCCCCACTCGAGCGGACGGGGCACGAACGCCGCGCGCAGACCATTCTCCTGGGCGGCGCGAAGATCGTTGACGTGAGCGGCGACCAGCATGATCTGCTCGGCGTCCAGGCCGAGCAGCGTGCCTGGCAGGCGGTAGGCTTCCGGTTCCGGCTTGAACGTGTCCCGCAGCTCGGTGGAGATGATGCAGTCCCACGGCAAGCCGGCGCTCTTGGCCATCACGGTCAGAGTCGCGAACGTGCCATTCGAGAGCGGCGCGATGATGAACTTCCGCCGCAGACGGGTGAGCCCCGAAACAGCATCCGGCCACGGCGTCAGCCGGCGCCAGACGCGGCTGAAATGCGCGACCTCGGCTTCGCTCAGACCACCGATGCCGTACTTCGGCAGCAGCTCGTCCAGCTTGATTCGGAACAGCCCGTCGGTGCTCATGTACGGCGCGTTGCCGCCGCGGATTCGCGCCATGCCTCCGTGATACCCCTCTCGGCGCCACTCATCCGCAAAATGCGGCCAGTCCACCTGGATCCCCTTGGCCTCGCCGAGCGCCACACCCTCGCGGATCAGAGAGCCGCGCCAGTCGACAACGGTGCCAAACACGTCGAAGACCAGCGCCTTGATCTGATCGGTCGACAGGTCGGCCACGCTCCCCCCTCGTTTCCTCGCGGCAGGAATGGCTGAGTATACGGGGCACGGCCGCCGGAGCTATACCATCCCAGGCCAAAAGACGGCCTTCGGAGAGGAAAGCCATGCCCCGAGTCACACCGATCCGCGCCGCCCAGGCGCCGGCCGAGCTAGCCGACATCTACGCGCGCGCCCCACGTGGGGACGACCCATCGCACCCGCCGGGCCCCAGCCTGTTCATGAGCCAAATCGAGGTGCTGGCCCACACGCCCGGTATCCTGGGCGGGCTGACTGAGGTGTACCGCTGGTTCGGCGCGGAGGGGAACGTCCCGCGCAAGTACCACGAGCTGGCCATCGTCGTCGTCTCGAACCTGAACCGCTGCACCTACTGCGTCAGTCACCACACGCCGTTGGCGCTCGAAGCGGGAGGGACCGTCATCCAGATCCAGGCCATCGAGGACGGCACCTGGCGGCAGCGGCGCGAGCTGTTCGACGACGCCGAGTGGGTCGTGGCCGAGTACGCGTCCCAGGTGACACTCGAGCCGTGGAAGATCTCCGACGCGCTGTTCGCGCGGTTGCGTGAGCACTTCGATGAGTCACAGATCGTCGAGCTGACCGCCCGCACCGCGCTCTGCTCCTTCTGGAACAAGTTCAACGACGCGCTTCGCCTCGAGCTGGAGCCCGGCATCGCCGCGGTGGCGCCCGCCGCGGCCGATTCCCAGTCGGAGGTCGCGCCGGGCGTGCCGGGCCCGGTCTGATCTCCCAAGACACGCCGCCCCGTTGCGCGACGACGTCAGTCTTCGGGTTCCGATGGCGGGACCGGGGGCGGCTCGGAGCCCTGGTACACGCGGCTGAAACGATCGAGGACTTCACGGTACTGGCCAAGCGCGGAAGCCCAGCCTTCGAGGAGCTGGTGGCCGTTTGGCGTCAGGCTATACACCCGCCGGGCCGGACCCTGAGCCTCGGTGTCCCAGGCAGAGTCGACCAGCCCCTGCTTCTCCATCTGCCGGAGGGTCCGATAAATCGTCGTGATGTCGACGCCGAAAAAGCCCAGCATCCGCAAGTATTGCTGGAGCAGGTACCCGTGCGCGCGGTAGAAGCTCAAGGCTAGCAGGAGATACGGGATCAGCAAGTTGCGCGGCGCCCACGGCCCGTCGCCGAGCGCGCCCGTGTCCGACGCCCTGGATCGCGGCACCGCTACGCCCCGCGCGCCCGCGCGCCCGCGGGATGGCGGGCGGGTATCCGTGTAGCGCACACAGGGGGCTCGGCCAGCAGGCAGCGCGCGGACTCCGCGACGCCGTGGAGGTCCGAAAGCACGCGTGACGTCTCGAGCCAACCGTCGGCGCCGTCAGCTCTGCTCACGCTCAGTCCGACCGTTCCGCCAACCAGGCCTCGATCTGGGGCCAGGTCCCCTTGGCCGCCCCGCTACCGGCCATCACGCCGATGTGGCCACCCTTGACCTTGAACGCTTGCTTGTCCTGGCTGCCGACCCGCCCCAGCAGACTCTCCGATTGGCAGGGCGGTGTGATGTGGTCGCCAAGGGCGATCACGTTGAGCAGGTTGGCGCGCACGTTGGCCAGGTCAACCTGCTCGCCGCGGATCTTGAGGGTGCCCTCGAAGAGGCGATTCTCGCGGTAGAAGTCCACGATCAACTGCCGCCAGAACGCGCCGGTCAGCGGGACGAGATCGGACACCCAGGTGTTCATGGCGTGCCACGACTCGACGATCCGCGGGTCGTCGAGATTGTCCCACAAGCGCATGTAGCTGGTCACGTAGTTCTCGACCGGCTTGAGCGCCTTAGCGCCGTAATCGATCAATTCGCCGGGAACGTTGCCGAAGGTGGCGACCACTTTGTCGACGTCGAAGAACCGCTCGTCGGTCCAACGCGCGAAGCTCAAGGCCTGCTTGTCTGAGAAATCCAGCGGCGCCGTCAGCAGGATCAAGTTACGCAGCCCGTCCGGTCGTAGCGCCGCGTAGATCGTGGTCACCAGGGCGCCAAGACACCAGCCGAGCAGACTGTAGGTGTCAGAGCCGGACACCGACTTCAGCTTGCGGACGGCACGCGCCAGGTAGTCCAGCACGTAGTCGTCGAACTTGAGGTCCTTGTCCTCGGGACCGGGCACACCCCAATCGAGAAGGTAGACGTCGTAGCCCTTGCCTACGAGAAACTCGACAAAGCTGTTGCCAGGCCGCAGGTCAAGGATCGAGGGCCGATTCATCAGGGCGAAGACCAGCAGCAGCGGTATCGGGTGGAGCTGCTCGGCCGGCCGGGTCGGCACGTATCGGTACAGCCTCGCCTTGTTGAGCGTCCAGACGAGCTCTTTGGGTGTCTGAGCGACCGGGTACGGCGTGGTCAAGACGTGCTGGAGCGTGCGGGCGTTCCGCTCGATGCGCTCGAGGTCGGCCTGGACCTTTTCGGCCGTGGGCGGTGAGGCGGACATCACGCATCCTCCTTGATTGCGGACGTGGCCGCGGGCGTGAGGGCTGGAAGCTGGCGTGGCGTGCAGACGAGCCGTCGGCGCCACCGAGTCGAGTCCAGGATACCCGCTAGCGGGACTTCTTTGAGCCCGACTTCCGCGAACCCGAAGGCGCGGACGGCTTCTGGTCCTTCGCGGGCGGTTTGTCGGCTGGCCGGCTCGGGGGGACGTCCGCCGCGACTCCCGATTCGGCCGGCACCAGGTCTTCAGGATCGACCGGCCGAGCGATGGTCTGCGTCGCGGCCGTGGGCGCCGCCTCGTGGCCGACAGGCGCGGCCGGCTGGGGTTTGGATGCGCTGCGCTCGGCCCGCTCGAGAGCGACCTCGAGGTCGTCGAGGCGCAGCTCGATGTTGGTCAGGCGCTCGGACAGTCCGATGACGTCGGAGCGGGTCGGCATGTTCAACTGGGTGAGCACTCGGGTCATGGCCTGCTGGAGCGCTTGCTGGAGCGGCGCCGAGCTGGTGAGGTACGCGTCCAAGACCGCGGCCTGGCGCTGGGCGAAGGCATCGCTATTGACCAGCTCGATCATCGACTTGGACCAGCTTTCGAGGCCGGCATCGCGCATGCCCCGCCAGGCACCGAACGGGTCGATCGGCTTGAATTCATCGGGCGGCTGGGTCATCGGGAGCCTCCTTTGGGCACGATCACACGCGCGGGGGGCACTCGCTCCGATGGGATCGTAGCAGCGGCGAGGCTCACTTGACAACAGCGGCAGATATATGCATCATACACATAGCTGCGTTAGAGCAGAGCAACGGGGAGGATTCCACATGCCCAGCACCACCGCTTCACCGTCCAATGGCGCCGCTGTCGTTGACGAGGCCGCCGAGACGATGGCTGACGCATCGCGTCGTGCCACCGAGAGCGCCAAGGCCGCCACCGAAATCACCAGCACGTATCTGAACGACTCGACCCAGGCGGGCCGCAAGATGTTCTCCGCCTGGACGACCGGCACGGAGTCAGCCTTCAAGGCCTCGTCCGAGCTGCAGAGCACGCTGCTCAAGTCTGCGCTTTCGCTCATCGAAACCAACGCGCGAAGCAGCCGCGGCATGCTCGAGCAGTGGTCCGCCGCCAGCCGCGAGACGCAGCAGGCGTGGACCGAGCTTTTCCAGGCCTCCGCCACCGCGGCCGAGCGCCTGGCCCGCATCCCCAGCTCGACCTTGCCGCCGTCCCGCTAGCGCGCGGACGGCGCTACATATACGACCCGCCATTGATGGCGATGACCTGGCCGGTCACGTAGTCGCCGAAGGCGAGCAGGAAGATCACGGCCTGTGCCATCTCTTCCGGTCTGCCAAACCGGCCCATCGGGATCGTCGCCAGCACCCGCTCCCTGGCCTCCTCGGGCATCGCTCCGACCATCTCTGTCTCGGTGAATCCGGGCGCGATGCAGTTGACGGTGATGCCCTTGGAGGCTAGCTCGCGGGCGGCGGACTTGGTGAACCCGATGATGCCGGCCTTGGCAGCCGCGTAGTTGGCTTGGCCAAAGTTGCCGGATTGTCCGACGACCGAGCTGACGTTGACGACACGGCCGTACCGCTGTTCGAGCATGTAGGGCAGCACCTCGTTCGTGACGTTGAAGATGCTGTGCAGGTTGACGTCGATCACCGCGTTCCAGTCGTCGTGGCTCATTCGCGCCAGCGTGCGGTCGCGGGTGATCCCGGCGTTATTGATCAAGTAGTCGATCTTGCCGAACCGCTGCGCGACGGTCGCGATCGACGCCGTCACCTCCTCGGGCTGCGAGACGTTGGCCTGCGTCGCGAAGGCTCGCGCACCCAGCCCCTCGATCTCGCAGACGGCCTCTTCAGCCCCCTTTCGACCCTGCGAGTAGCCGACCGCCACGTCGGCGCCGTGGCGCCCCAGCTCCAGCGCGATCGCGCGGCCGATGCCGCGCCCGCCGCCCGTCACCACCCCCGAACGTCCCGACAGAAGGCCCATAGTATCCTCCCGCTGTGCCAGCCGGTCGTCGTCTGCGCCGCCGCGTCGAGGCTGACCGCGCCAGTTCCCTACGAGCTTACCCCATCGCTCGACACCAGCCTTGGCGAGCACCCGGCTGAGCGCTCGTTCCGCGTCGGGTGTTGACAAGCGGCGCGCTTGCACGGATGATGTATGCGTAGCATGCAGGTATATGCAGGGTGCACTTGGAAACATGACGGGCCGCCGAAACCGGGGCGTCCCCTGAAGGAGTCGGGATGAGTCTCGATGGCAGAGTCGCTCTCGTCACCGGCAGCGCGCGCGGTCTCGGCCGCGCCCACGCCCTTGCGCTCGCGGGCAAGGGCGCCGACGTCGTGGTCAACGACATCGGCGTCAATGAAGCGGCCGGACGCGCGGTCGTCGACGAGATCGAGCGCATGGAGCGACGCGCGACCTTCATCGCCGCCGACGTGACGTCGGAGGCCGAGGTCGAGCGGATGGCTGCGCTCGCAGCCGACGAGCTCGGTCCGGTCGACATCCTGGTCAACAACGCCGGCATCAACAGCGATGGTTTGATGAGGAACGCCCGCCAGGTCGATTGGGATCGGGTCATCGGCGTGAACCTGACCGGCGTTTTCCTCTGCACCAAGGCCGTGATCAACGGCATGCGCGAGCGCGGCTGGGGCCGCGTCATCAACATCGCCTCGATCGTCGGCGAGCGCGGAGTGGCCGGCACGCCGTACTACGCCGCTTCCAAGGCGGGCGTCATCGGGCTCACCAAGGCCACCGCGGCCGAAGTCGCCCGCCGCGGCGTCACCGTCAACGCCATCGCGCCCGGCTGGGTCGAGACCGCGATGACCGACGCGCTGGTATCTGAGTATCGCACTGGCCTGGTCTCGCACATCCCGGTCGGCAGATTTGGTCGACCCGAGGAGATCGCCGCGGTGGTCGCCTTCTTGGCCAGCGAGGAGGCATCCTACGTGACGGGCACGGTCGTCGAGGTAACCGGCGGATTCGGCATGTAGGTGCGCGGCAGGGACGCCGCGGCCACATCGGCTCGGGCAGGTCAGACTGCCAAGCATCCGAGCGGTGCCATTCCTGGTGTTGGCGACGTGCGGCGCCCTATAGCGAGCCGGGCTTGGAGTGGGGCCGAGTACGAGGCCGGACGACGTTGGATACGCGGAGGGCTGGAAGGAGACGCGGTGTAATGGCCAAAGATTCCACGGCGGACCCCGGCGCAATGCTCCAGGTGGCCACTGGCTACACGAGTGCGCAGGTCGTCCACGTCGCAGCCCAGCTCGGACTCGCCGACCTGCTCGCCGACGGCCCTCGAAGCATCGAGGATCTGGCGGGCGCCACGGACGCGCATGCTCCCTCGCTTGCCCGGCTCGTGCGCGCGCTGGCTGTCCTCGGCGTCGTCTCCGAGGGGGACGGTGGCCGCATTGAGCTGACACCGCTCGGCACTACGCTGCGGTCCGATGTCCCCGGCTCGGTTCGGGACGCCGTCCTGTTCCTCGTCGGAGAGTGGTCGTGGCGCGCATGGGGCGGGCTCCTGCACAGCGTACGAACCGGCGAGCCGGCGTTCGACCGTATCTTCGGCATGAGCAACTTCGAGTACTGGGAGCACGACGCCGAAGCGGGGGCCATCCACGACGCCTACTTCCGGGCGATGGCCCGCACCACGAGCGCCCCGCTCGTCGCCGGCTACGACTTCTCCCGCTTCGGGACCGTCGTCGACGTCGGTGGCAGCAACGGTTCGCTGCTGGCCGCCATCCTCCGCGCGCATCCGGGCGTCCGCGGGATCCTTTTCGACCTGCCGCACGTGGTCGCGGGAGCCGCGCCGGTCCTCGCCGAGGCGGGAGTGGCGGACCGCTGCGCGGTGGTCGGCGGGACGTTCTTCGAGTCCGTTCCGCCTGGCGCGAACGCCTACCTCCTCAAATACATCATCCACGACTGGGACGACGCGCGGGCCGGCGCCATCCTCCGGCGCTGTCGCGAGGCGGCGGCACCCGGGGCCGTGCTGCTGCTCATCGAGCAGGTGCTGCCCGAGCGCCTGGAAGCGGGGACCGCGGCGCAGCGGGTGACACGCCTGGACCTGCAGATGCTCGTGCTCACGCCCGGGGGCGCGGAGCGCACCGAGGGGGAATTCCGCGCCCTGCTCGGGGCGGCGGGCTTCGCGCTGCGCGCGGTTCTCCCCACGGCGTCCCCTTCCACATCTTGGAGGCCATTGCTGTCTAGCTGGATGCGGGAGAGGGAGGCGGTCGGTGCGCGAGCTGTCTACACGGGGATGCTGGCACGAGGAACGCGGCCGCCTGGCCACGTGCCTGGCTACGACGGTGTATCGTACCCGTAGCACATGGATTACGCCGCGGTCCCGATCGTGAGTGCCTCGTCGGCTGCGATGGACGGGACTTGGCCCCTGCCGTTGGTACCGTGAGGACACATCCCATGACCATCACCGACTCAACGGCCCGAGACACTCTGCGCCAGCTCATCTATGGCTTCCGCGCCAGTGACCTGATTGGCGCTGCCGTCGAACTTGGCATCGCCGACCTGCTCGCCGACGGCCCCAGGAGCAGCGCCGAGCTGGCTGAGCGCGCGCGCACCCTGATGCCCTCCACCGCGTGCTGCGGGCCCTCGCCCAGCTCGGCATCTTCGCGATGCTGGATGACGGCCGCTTCACCTTGACGCCGTTGGGCGAGCCCCTGCGCAGCGACGTCCCGGACTCGCTTCACCCGCTCGCTCGCTTCTGGGGGATCGAGTCTAACCGACGTCCGTGGCTCAACTTGCAGCACACGGTTAGGGCCGGTCAGACCGCCTTCGACCATATCTACGGCATGACCTGGATCGAGTACCTCGCCGCCCACCCCGGACGCGGCCGCGATTTTCAACGCCGGAATGACCGCCCTCACCACCGCGGTGACCAACGCCGTGGTCGCCACCTACGACTTCAGCTCTTTCCACACCATCGTCGACGTCGGCGGTGGCAACGGCACTCTGATGGCGGCCGTCCTCGCGGCCCATCCAGAGGCGCGCGGCATCATCTTCGACCTGCCGCACGCTCGTGACGGCACTTCAGCACCTCTCGGCCGCCGGCCTGGCGAAACGCTGCGAGTTCGTTGGCGGTGACTTCTTCGCATCGGTCCCGGCCGGGGCGGAGGCCTACCTCTTGAAGTGGATCATTCACGACTGGGACGACGAGCGGAGCCTGGCCATCCTCCGCAGCTGTCGCCGGGCGATGGCGCCGGCAGCAAGCTCCTGATCGTCGAGCGCCCGCTGCCGCCCGGCAACGAGCCTGCCCTGGACGCCATCCTCGGGGACATCACGATGCTGGTTTCGACCGGTGGTCGCGAACGCACCGAGGCCGAGTACCGTGCCCTGCTCGAGGCGGCTGATCTGCGCCTGGAGAGAACCGTCGGAACCGGGACTCCGTTCAGCGTGCTCGAGGCCGCACCAACGTAGACGAGTCCAGATGTTCCGCGCCTCCACCAAGCTTGGCCGCGTCTGCGGCTCCGAGCACCATCGCCAGGCTGGAGCCTGAAATGCCGTCGATGAGCGTCCCCGCATTCGTGGCCAGGTGACGGGCGTCCGCGCGGACCGAGAAAGCCGCGTCACACGAGCACTTCATCAACCAGTGTGAGATGCGTGGCCACGAGACGCCCAACAGCCGCCCCACGTGCGAGCGCTTCACCTTCGAGAAGGGCATCGGGAAGACGGGCGGAAGAGACGGGTTCGCCGACGTTTGGAAGCGCAGCTTCTTCGCCTGGGAGCACAAGGGGAAGCGCAAGAGTCTCAAGGTCGCCTACGACGGGCTCCTTCAATATCGGGAAGACCTGGAGAACCCGCCGCTCCTCATCGTATGCGAGCTCTATCGCTTCGAGGTCCAGACAAACGCCAGTGGCACGGCCAAGCACTTGTACGCCTTCGGCCTGGCCGACATTCAGGCGAACGTCCCGACCACCACGTGCGCCGTGCCGCCACTCGACCTGCTCCGGCACGAGCGAGTTGAACTACAAGCCGCCGATTAGGCAGCAGTAGCCTCAACGATGCGCAGAGGCCCGGCCGTCTCGATGACGTCGCCGTAACGTAAGCCGGTACGCTCGAAGAGCTCACGAAACTGGCGTGCAGTTCGCTCGCGTCCGCCAGTCACATACAGCATGAGCACGTCCAGGGTCTGGGCGCGCGGGTCGGCCTGCTCTTCGGCAATGACGCTCTCGATGACGAGCACGGTTGCGCCGGGCGGTGCCGCGCGACGGACCGCACCGAGGATGGCAAGGGCCTCCGCGTCAGCCCAGTCGTGGATGACTTCCATCAGGATGTAGGCGTCAGCAGCCGGCAACGCGTCGACGAAGAAGTCCCCGGCCCGCGGCGTTAGCCGCTCGTGCTCGAAGTCCAGGCTGTCGATGACCTTGGGCTGGTCGAACAGGATGCCGCTGGCGGTCGGCGTAGCATCGAGCACGGCTCGCAGGAGGTGTCCGCGACCGCCGCCGATGTCCGCGATCGTCCTGAAACGGCTGAAGTCGTAGGCGCCGAGTACGGCAGCGATGTCAGCACCTGCCTTGGCCGTCATGGCCTGACCAAAGATCTGGGCTTCGCTGGGATGGTCCTGGAAGTAGGCCCACAGCCCTTTGGGTTCCACCAACTCAATGGCGGGCGAGCCGGTGCGGACCGAGTGATCGAAGCGGGCGAGACTGGACCAGAACACGGGCAGACCCATCATCCGGGGGAAGGCGCGCATCGACATCGGATGATCGCTCCGCAGCAGTCGAGATGCCTCCGTGTGCCCGTAGCCGCCGGCTTGGTGCTCAAAGATGCCGTGCGCAGCCAGGAGACGCAGGACTCGATCGAGCGCGTCCGGGTCGGCTCCGCACCTCGACGCCAGCTCGTTGACGGTAACCGGTTCGTTCTCGATCTGGTCGGCCACTCCGAGGTCGGCCGCGAGATGAAGGCATCTCGCCGGGACGACGGCGTTGGTCAAGGTCCAGATGATCTCGTGCGGTTGCTGCTGGATCATGGTGCGCTCCTGGGAAGGGGAGGGCTCTGGCACCGCCTGGGTGAGGCAAGCGCTCGGTCCATGGCGCCAGCATAGGGCGGCCCGGCACGGCCGTCAAGCGGGGCTCGCGGGCCGGGTCACCATCGATGTGTGAAAACTGGGGCGGGCGCTGGCTACGATGCCGACTGGACGGTCCGGGTTATCGAAGCTCGGCACACAATGGTGCGGTGCGCCCGAATCAAGTTTGACCTCGGGTACCTGGAGGCACCACCGACTGTGGCTCTCGCGGGGAGCACGTGCAGTAGAGGCTGTTGAGAGCGGGCGCCCTGCCCGGCCGCCGCGAGGGGATGGCCGGGCGATGGACATCCTTTACGCGCGCTGCTGTGGCCCGAACGTGCATAAGAAGAGCGTCGTTGCGTGCCTGCTCACGCCGGATCCCGGGCGCGGCCTGCGCAAGGAGGTCCGGACCTTCCGGACGATGACCGACGACCTGCTGGCGCTGCGCGTCTGCCTGGCGCCGGCGGGCTGCAGGCACGTGGCAATGGAAAGCACGGGCGTGTACTGGCAGCCCGTCCGGAACTTGCTTGAGGCTCGGTTCGCACTCCTGCTGGTGAACCCGCGGGCCATCCGCGAGCGTGCTGCACCAGACACCTTGCCTACCCTCGCGCCGCCGACGTGATCAGCCGACCCTGGCCCGTGATGAGCACGCGCCCGCCCACCCGCGGCACCCGACCATCGCCGCACATGCGTGAGCCTGTGCTCCGAGTAGCTACGGTGACGTACGAAGGACCTAACCCAACGGAGCCGCGGCGGAATCCGAGCACATCATCAGCGTTCAGCGACGGCTCACGCTGACTCGACGCACGTGCGTCACCTGTGGGCAGGCATTCGCGAGCTGGTAACGCCGGCAACCGCGGGCATGACCTCACGCGCGAACATCCGCATCGAGCGACGAACGTCGTCGATAGGCAGGCCGCCGACGTCGAACCAGCCGATGAAATCAGTCGCCCCCATCGCCGCCGTTCGATGCATCTCGGCGATGCAGCGATCAGGCGTCCCATAGACCAGGCGGTCCCACCAGGCCTCCTCGGTCGGTTCCTCGGCCGGCGGTACGGTATGGTTCTGCCCGGCCACGATCTGACTGATGCCCTGGCGCAGGCTGTCGGCGGTTCGCCGCTGCCACCGCGTCTGCCAGACGGCCTCGCGCGCCTCCGCCTCCGTCTCGGTGACGTGGACGAAGCGCTGGATGCTGATGCGCGGCTCGCGGTCCGCGTGGCCGGCTGCCTGCCACGCTCCCCGATAGCGATCGACCCACTCCGCGATCTGGTCCTGACTGGTCGTACTGCCGGAGAGCAGCAGAGAATACCCTTGCCGTGCTGCCCAGTCGACCGACGTCGCGCTCTGGGCCGCCATCCAGATCGGCGGGTGCGGCGTCTGAACCGGCCTCGGCAACACCGTGATCGGGTGCGGCACCCGGAAATGCTGCCCCTCGAACGTGAAGTCGTCGCGGCTCCAGGCCAGGGTCATCAGCTCCATTTGCTCGTTGAAGACGTCGCGGCTCTCGTCGATGTTGAGGTCGAAGCCGGCGAATTCCATCGGCTGATAGCCGCGGCCAACGCCCAGGTCGAGTCGACCACCAGTCAGGATGTCGGTCACGGCGATGTCTTCAGCCAGCCGCAAGGGCTGCCACAAGGGGGTGACGATGATCGCCTGACCGAAACGGATGCGCTTGGCCAGCGCGCTCGCCTTGGCGATCAGGAGCAGCGGATTGGTCGAGTAGCCGTAGTTCGAGAAGTGGTGCTCGGCGACCCAGACGTAGTCGAGCCCGAGCTCGTCCGCCAGGACCATCTGCTCGATCGTGTCGTTGATCCGTCGCTCGGCCGGGTCCATGTTCGGTGCACCCACCAGATGAAAGGTCCCTATGCGCACGGGTGACTCCTTTAGGGCTAGGCGGTTGGCCGTGGTCGGCCAGCGGCAGTGGTGACTCGGGTATTCGAGTATCGTACCTGCTCAACTGCATCCGCGGCGGGCTTACGAAGGCGGGCGAGCCAAGGCTTGGCGACCTAGTGGTCCGTTCCTCAATGCAGGTACAAGTAGAGGCATGATCGGCTGCAGGAGGCTGCCATGCCGAAGTTGCCCCGTGCCCGCCCGCCATTGGACGCTACCGAGGAGCGGCGGGTCCGCAAGCTGGCTGCGAGTCGTCCTGCGCCCGACGACTGGATCCGGCGCGCCCGGATGATCACGCGCAGCTGGGACGGCCTGCCTAAGGCGACCGGCCCGGGGCCGGCCGCAAGCGGCGACTGAGCGAGGCCGCGCGCAGCATCGTCCTTGCCTTGGCGGCGACCGACCAGCCCGGTCGACTGATCCGTCACGCCGATGGTGAGCTGGCCGCCCAAGATGACCAGGCCGAGGCGGGCTGAGCGTCCAGTGCGCCTCGGGGCCACGGCCCAGGCTCACGGCATTCGGATGGGCCGCGGCCAGGTGCCGCGAATCTTCCCAGCCGAGGGGGCGCGCTGGCGCCAGCCGCGCTGCTGGGCGACCAGCGCCGACCCGGACGTTGCCTCAAGAGGACCGAGATCGTCGCGCTCCACACCGTCCCATCCGACGGCGCCATGGTCCTCGGCCTGGACGAGCTTGGGTCGGTGACGCCGCGCACCTTCCCGCCGGCGCTGGGCTGGGCCTTGGACGGCCTCGTGGACGACACGCCGCCGTCCGACCCTTCGCGGCGAGGCTTTCATCTCGGCACCTCCAGAACGCTACCGAAACCACCGGCGCCTCTGCTCGACTCCCGCGATCAACTCGTCGTAGGACCTGGCGAAGGCAGCCACACCCTCAACTTCACCCTGGAGCGTCAAAAGGTCAGTCCGTGGTCATGAGACGGACCTGGCACGCTTCCTGCGCCCTATTCTGCACTACCGCGATTTCAAGGGGACTTGATGCAATCGAACGACGTGACCGAGACAACGGCTACCTACCTGAAGCTGATGGAGGTGGTCCCAACGCAGGCATACCTCGGGGCCGCCCTTGGTAGCATTGCAGTGTCGGCGCTCTTGCGCCTGTTCGGGAAGAAGGATGCCGCTGTCTTCGTCGGCCAGTGGCCGCCGACGTTCATCCTGTTCGCCCTGGCCTACAAGATCCTTCAGCCCAGCGACGAGGACGCACTCCAGGATGGTCATGAGGCGATCGAGCACCCGTCCAACCTGGTTGGTGCCGGCCGCTAAGGTCAGACTAATCGCAGTCTGTTGGAGAGGCGGCATCCAGGCTCTGGATGCCGCCTCTGTCTATACCCACACCTCGTCAGCACGGTGGGCAGGTATGCAGCTGGGTGTTCCAAAAGCCCTCGCTTCTGACGGACCACGCCGACCCGGCGAGATCAAGCGCGGGAAGCTCACGGATATACTCCTCCTGAGTCCTCGGGGCATTCCGCGGACGCTGTGCCCGCCTGCCGATCCGTCGGCGGTGGGAATCCCCGCGTCGGGCGGCAGGAGCAGCGCGTGCAGGTAGGCCGCTCCGTACGCGTCGTGGGCCTGGGCCTGCTCCATCGCCGCCAGCAGCGCCGCCGCGCCGCACCGCGCGTACAACCCGTAGACGGTCAGCACCTCCGGCCCGGCCGGGCCCGCTGCCGCCGCGACAATTCGCTCACGTGCCGCGCCGCCACCTCACCCCGGTCGGGCAGGGCCTGGCGGTAGAGCATCACCCGCGCCCGCGGCTTGCGGCCGAACAGCGGCGCGAAGTGGGCGGGATCAACCACTGGATGGCACGCGCCGTCTGGGGCCCGAGCGTGCTCGGCCAGCCGCTCGGCGTCGCGCAATCCGGGCGAGAACAAGACCGTCATCGCGGCGCTCACGCGCGACGGGGTCGGCGCCCTGATGCGGTTCGATGGCGGGATGACCAGCGCTCGCTTCGCGGGCTACGTCCGCCACGTCCTCGCGCCGACCCTGCGAGAGCCCGGTCAGGTCGTCATCGCCGACAACCTGCGCGCCCACTACGCTGACGACGCGCGGGCTGCCATCGAAGCGCAGGGCGCCCGGCTCATCCACCTGCCACCCTACTCGCCGGACTTCGACCCCATCGAGCACGCCTTCTCGAAGGTCAAGCACGCCCTCCGACGCGCGGCCCCACGGTCCGACGACGCTCTCCCGAGCGGCCACCTGGGCCGCCTTCGACACCATCACCTCGGTGGACGCCGCCGCCTGGTTCGCCCCTGCGGCTATACATCCTAACCATCAACTCCTATGCAGAGCGCTCTAAAGTCCGCCTCGCATCGATCCATGGGGTCGTTGCCTGGGTCCGGCGCCGACCTTCGAGCGCCCCTGCAGTCCAGCGCGTCGTCGGCCGAATTCTCGGCCGACGAAGATCGCGAGGAAGCCCGGTCAGGAACAGGGCGCCGAACTCCCGTCGCGGCATCGCCAGCTCGGGCCACACGCCTGAAGGCGAGTGGGCGGATCTAGCCGAGCCGTGCTAGGTTTGCTCTTGGCGGATCCACTTGGCGACGGGAGCGGGCGCCTCGTAGGTCAAGACGGCGTCCAGCAGCGCCCTGGGGTTCTCCGCTTCGAGGAGCAGGCGGCGATGCTCCTGGGGGACGAAGCCCTCGCGCACGGCGTCGTCGATCAAGGCCAACAGGCCATCGAAGAACCCTGCCACGTTGAGTACGCCGAACGCCTTGCGGTGCAGCCCGAGCTGAGCCCAGGTGACCATCTCGAACAGCTCCTCGAATGTGCCGAAGCCGCCCGGCATGGCGATGAAGGCGTCGGCAAGCTCGGCCATCAGCGCTTTGCGCTCGTGCATGCTGTTGACGACGCGCAGGTCGGTCAACCCTGGATGGGCCAGCTCCTTGCCCCAGAGCGCCTCGGGGATGACGCCGATCACCATGCCGCCAGCCGCGAGCGCCCCGTCGGCCAATGCCCCCATCAGCCCAACGCTCGCCCCTCCATAGACGAGCCCGATCCCGCGCTCGGCCAGCAGCCAGCCGAGCTGCTGGGCCTGCGTCAGGTACTCCCGGACGCGCGCCCGGCCGCGAGCCGCAAAATACGCAGATCCGCTCGATCGATCCTCGGGGCACTCGATCCCGCCTCCAGCTCTCGAGAGACATACCTACCGTGCGCCGCGGACGTGTGGCGTCCGCGGCGCACGATCTAGTGTACCCCGACGGCAGCTCGCCTACTCCCGCCCCGAAGCGGGCGATCCGCGGCGTCGACCGCGAACCCTGGCTACGATCCGCGGCGCGGTCGTCGGCCTGACGGAGCACGGCGTAGACGGTGCGGAACGTCAGGGCGGCGACGCCGTGGCGCTCCGCGCGCCGAACGACCTCGCCGTGGATCGCGTCAACTTCGAGACGCTGACCGCGCTTTCGAGATCGGCATGCAACGACGTTCGGTGCGCCGGACCAAGTCGGTCGGCTGAGCCAGCGCCTGATCAACAGTCGCGTCGTCGAGCGCGATTTCTTCCGCGCGGGCGACGCTCGCGGCCTCGCCCACGAGCGTCGCGTACAGCTCGCGGGTGGCCGGGTGCCCGCGCCACTCGGCGGTCCCGAGCCGCGTCAGGCAGCCGAGCGCGCTGAGCGACCCCATCGCCAGCAGCTTGGCCCAGAGCGTCAGCTGGATGTCCTCGACCACGGATCGCCACCCCGGTGGGCTCAAGGACGGCGCGCGCCAGCTCAACGTGCTCACCTGCCTCCGACCCGAGCGCGCCCACTTCGAGGTACTCGGACTCGGGCGGCAGGACGTGCTCGATGACACCGGGAGCAACCCGGGTCCCGCCGCCAACCAGCGCTCCGCCGAGCACTGCGTCCGCGCCGTACGCCTGGGACAGCTGCTCGACGTTGCCAATCCGTTCTGGACGGTCAGAATCGCGGTGTTCGGGCCGACCATCGGCCGCAACCCCGGAATGGTGGCATCGTTGTCGTAGGTCTTGACGCAGAACAGGAGCAGGTCGGCCGGCCCGACCTCAGTCGGGTCGTCGGTCGCGGGCAAACGAGCGTGCAGCTCGCCGTGGCCGCGGCTGCGACCAGGACTCCTCGGCCTTGATCGCGTCGAGGTGAGCGCCCTTGTCCAGCAACGTCGGCTCGGTTCCTCGGCGGCGCTGGAGCAAGATGCCCAGGTAGGCGCCGACACCGCCGGCTCCGGACGATCGCGATGCGCGCGGCCATTACTCCCCCTCGGCGCGGCGGCCGCGACGATGCCAAGCAAGAAGTCCGCCAGCCGCCCAAGGTCGGCCGTGGCGATGTGCTCGTCGCGGGTGTGCGGGCGGCGCATCGCCGCGCTCAGGCAGACCGATGGCAGGCCTAGCTCGGCGAAGGTGTTGGCGTCGCTGCCGCCGCCGGTCGCCACCGCGCGATACGGCACGCCGGCCGCCTGAGCGCCGGCCCGCGCCAGGCGGACGGCTGGATCGTCCTCGGCGAGGCGGTAGGCGCGGTATTCTCGACGCGAGCTGTACTCCAGGGTGCAGCCAGTCTCGGCAGCGGCGGCCTCCCACCCTTCACGGAGGTCGGTCAGCACCCGGTCCAGCTTGCCGTCATCGAGCGAGCGCGCCTCGGCCTCGATGGTGGCGCGGGCCGGCACCGCGTTGCGAACTGAGCCGCCACTGACCAGGCCGACGTTACAGGTCGTGTCCTCGTCCAGCCGGCCGAGCGGCGTGCGGACGATCGCCCGCGCCGCGGCGAGGATCGCGCTGCGTCCCTGCTCCGGCTCCATGCCAGCGTGGGCCGCCGCGCCGACGAACGTGGCGCTGATGCTCTCGTAGCTCGGGGCGGCCGCGATGATCGTGCCAACGTCGCCTTCCGCGTCCGGCACGAAGCAGAGCTTGGCGTGAAGCTTAGAGACGTCGACCAGCCGAGCGCCGAGGTGGGCTCGCTCTTCGCCCCAGGTCAGCACAACCTCCAGCGGAGGGCGGGACAGCTCAGACTCCCGCAGCACCCGAAGCGTTTCGAGAATCGCGGCCAGTCCCGCCTGGTCGTCGGCACCGAGGATCGTCTCGCCCTCGCTCCGGACCACCCCGTCCTGCACGATCGGACGGATGCCCTCGCCGGGCTGCACCGTGTCGAGGTGGGCGCTGAGGGCGATCGGCAGCCCTGTGCCGCCGGGCAGCCGTCCGATCAGGTTGCCGACTCCATCCGGGCCGCTGCGATCGTGCTCGACGGCGAGCCCGAGCGCGTCTAGCTCCGCCATGAGGCGCTCGGCAATCGCCTGCTCCTTGAACGTTGGCGAGTCGATCCTCACCAGGTCGAGGAAGGTTTGGGTCACCCGCTCCAGGTTCGCCTTGGCCATTCGCGCACTCCCCTGCCACGCCGCGACTCCACAGTACACGATCCTGGCGCCGCGGCACAGCGGCGCCTGCACCTGCCGCCGCTTGGCCCGCAAGCTCCAGAACGGTCAGGCGATTTGGAGGGGCCAGAGTGGCGTCAGGCGGCTCGGGTCACCGTCAGCGTGGAGGCGCGGTGGAGGCCTGGGAGTTGATCCTCACGGTTGCGGTTTGACCGTCGTCCGAGTCGCTGCCGTGGCGATAGCGGGAGGCGCTGTACGCAAGGCGGCGGGCCCGATATTGCGGGTCATCATGGTAGCGAAGGCGCTCACGCTCGGCGTGACGACAGCGCTTGCAGAGCTGGCGCCCGCCGCTATCGGTTCGCCGCCGTCGCGTGACCCACACGCCGCACGTCCGGCAGGCAAATGACAGGTCGTCCGCGCCAGCAGGCTGGTGCGCCTCAACTTCGACAGGCGGTGCGGTCGTGTGCGCCGTCGGATGCAACTGCAGGAAACGCCGTCCGGCCTCGGCGGCGGTGGTGCACCCGGCAAATGCGCCGAACGTTGCGCGGGGCGGCACCGCGCGGAACAGCTCGACCGTGGCGCCGTCCTCGACGAGCCAGAAGTGGCCGTGCTCGGTCATGACGGCCCAGACGCGCGGCGTCGGCGCGCCGCGAGCCCGTGCGCGGACCAGGCTGGCGGCCTGGACCTCCATACCCAGCCGCTCGAGCACGTGCCCAGCAATCTGATCGGATTCCATGTTGACCCCTAGGAATGTCCGGTGAAGATGGCCTGTGATTGGACAGAAGTGTTCCAAGGCAACAACCATGCCTTGCCCGTCCTGTGGCATCGAGGAGTGAGCGCTCGTGCAGGCAGCTCGTGGCCCAGGATGACGCGAGCGGGTGTGGTACGCCCTGCGGCCCTCGGGGCCAGCTGCGACAAATCCAACACGCCGGAGGTGATGGTTCGCGCCAGCGCGTGGGATGCAGCCGGCGCACCGAGCTACCGACCCGAGGCTCACCGGCGGTTCTTGCGACGACCCCGGCCTCTCCCGGACGTCCCGGTCGCGCCCACCAGCATCGACGGTCGCCACGGTCCGAAGCTGCTCGGGTCTCCTGGCTGCCCAAAGACGAACAGACGCGGCAGTCAGTCGTCAGGTGCCGGCCGTCCGTGGTCGCGCAGGGCTGGGATCACGTCAGCGCCGAAGCGGCGCACGGCGCGGAGCAGATCGGTGTGGGCCAGGTCCGGGTATTGCATCCGCAAGATCACGGTGTCCACGCCGAGGTCGCGGTAAGCGCGCAGGCCAATGACGCAGTCGTCAGGCGTACCGAAAACGAGCTTTGGCTCCAGCTCCTCGAAGCGAAGCCTGGAATTGTACTTGTCGGCATCCGGGGAGCGGCGCTTCCAGCCGGCGTATGAAGCGTACAGGCGGAGAAGCGGCCCGGCGGCGATCCGACGAGCCTCGTCGCGCGAGTCGGCGACGAATCCGTCGCGCATCAGGATCACCTCACCTCGGGTACCTGCCGCGCGCGCGGCGTCTTTGAACCAGCCGATCTTCCTGGTCAACTCGTCCGGGCCGGCGTTCGCCGAGGCGATCCATCCGTCGCCGAGCCGGGCGACGCGCTCGATCGCCGGGCGTACGTGGGCGCCAATCCAGATCGGTGGCCGCGGCCGTTGGGCCGGGAGCACGCTGAGGTAGGCGCCAGGCCGAGCATACAACGAGTTTCTTCCCTCCAGCGTCTCGCCCGCCCAGAGTCGGGCGATCGTGTCGAGTCCGGCGAGCAGTCGTGGCACCCGCTCGGCCGGGTCGGAGCCGAACATGGTGAATTCCTCGGGACGGTAGCCGAGGACGACGCCGAAGATCAGGCGGCCGTCGGAGAGCTGGTCCAGGTTGGCCAGCTGCTCGGCCAGCAGAACCGGATCGTAGACCGGCAGGATGAAGCCAGCCGAGCATATCCCGAGCCGCCGGGTCCTGGCGGCCAGCCAGGTCAGCGTGGTCAACTGCTCCTGGAAGCCCTCCTCGTGAGCGTGCCGCTCGCCCAACGCCAGGAAGTCCCAGCCACACTCCTCCAGGGTGACCGCCTGCTCGGCAAGCTCCCGATGCACCGACTGCCCCGGCGCGTGGAAATACTGGTTTAGATACAGCCCGAAGCGCATGCGAGCTGCCTCATCCGATCTCCGGGCCGGCCGAGGTGTACAGGAGGTCGAGGTCGGCGGGAGGCGGGGGCGCACCGCGGGTCATCCGGATGAACGGCCGCACTGGCTCGAGGCCGAGGCGGGAAGCCAGGGCACCGGCATGCACATTGGGCAACAGGACGTCCATGACCACCCGAGTACCACCCAACGGGCGTAGAGTTTCGCGGACCAACGACTCGGCGGCGAGCTCGTCGAGCGCCACCAACGGGCCGACGTGGTGTCCGCGTGCCCCGGGGCGACTCAGCAGATAGCCGACGAGGTCGCTGCCGCGCTCGACGACCGTGCAGCCGTCCGGATGATCGCCGGCCAGGGATCGGAGCAGCCGAGCGCGGTCTGCGCCAAACGCCAGGGCGTCAAGCGCAAGCAGGGCCGGTAGGTCCGACGAGCGCAGCGGACGAGCGCCGCCGTCCAACGACTCCCCACGAACCGACGCGACCTCGGGGATCACTCCAACGCATCGCTCCAGGCCGTACGCATCGACGTAGCCAAGCCGATCGTACATCTCCTTGCCGAGCGGCGTGGCGTCCAGCGCGATCGTCGCGATGCAGCGCCTGTCCAGGTACGCCATCGCGTGCTCGAACAGCGCGCGGCCAATGCCGCGGCGCCGATGGGCCGCGTCGACCAGCACCATGCCGATCCACGCCAGCGCCGGGCCGTAGGTCGTGACGGTCGCGGTGGCGACGGTCTGGCCGTCCAACTCGCCGACGAAGCAGCCGTCCGGCTCCCAGGCGAGCAGCCGTCGCCAATCGTCGTCTGACTGGTTCCAGCCGGCCTGTTCGCGCAGGCGCTGGCCGACCGGGATGTCGGACGTGGTCATCGGGCGAATGGTCAGTCCCGGCGAGGACATCTGGCTACGCGCGGACCGCAGTCGGCTGACGGAGCGCCGCGACGGCCGCGCGGACGTGCGCACGGTCGGCCGCTCCCAGAGACGGGCCAAACGGGTCATGGGCCGCGTCCTCGGGGATGACGCCCTCGGCGGCGAGAGCCCAGAGCATCCGCTGGATGTAGCCGTCCATCGGAGCGACGAACGTCGCCTGGGCAAAGGCGTCGACGCGGGCCGACAGCTCCACAAAGCGCGGCGCGTCGCCAGCGAACCAGGCCTCGAGGAGCTCGGCCTGGGGGCGGACGCAGGCGGCGCCCATGCCGATCAGCGCTGCCTCCGCGCCGCACATCAACGAGTAACCCAGGAACCGGTCTTCGCCGGTGATCAGCAGCGCTGCCGGGAACCGCTTGCGAACGAGGGCTGCGACATCCTGAAATGTCATCACGCTGTCGAGCGAGGCCATCTTGATGCCGACGACGTTCGGGAGGCCGAACAGCTCGCTTAGCACGTCCAGCGTGTAGGTGACGCCGCCGGCCGCCTCGTACAGGTAGAAGAGAATCAGCGGAGCGCCAAGGTCCGCCAGGGCGCGGTGGTGCGCGACGATCCGGCGATCTCGCTCGTCCGTTGGCAGCTCGCGATAGACGGTCGGAGCGTACGCCATCAGGGCGTCGGCCCCTCCACGCAGGGCGTCCTCCGCCATCTGCAGGGTGGCGTCGCCGAAGCCGTTGAGCCCGCCGTGGCGCGCGACATGAGCACCGACGCCGGCGACGATCGTCCGTGGAAAGCCGGCGCGCCAGGCGGCGAGTACGTGCTGTCGTTGCGCACGCTCCAGCAGCAATCCCCGTCCGGTGTGGGCCCAGACGGCAACGCCGGCAACCGGCTCACCGGCCATGTGCGCGACGTAGCTTGCCTGGGCCGCCGCGTCGACGCGCCCGCTCGGGCCGAACGGCACCGGAACGGCTGGGATGAGTCCCCCGCGCACATTCAGCATGGACCCGCCCCCTGGAGCATGCCACAGGATGGCCGATCAGGCAGCAGTCTGCAAGTGGACTTGACCCGATTTGGTGGACACCGACAATGAGGAGGGCAGCATGACCCTCGCAGGAGTCCACATGGCGCAACGAGCGAGACGGATGTTCACGGCGGGAGTTCAAGGGGGAGACGGATGTTCACGGCGGAGTTCAAGGGGGAGACGGATGTTCACGGCGGAGTTCAAGGGGAGACGGTCGCGCTGATCCGGGCCGTCGGGCAAGAGCCTCGGGCAAGTCTGCCGGGACCTGGACCTGACCGAGACGGCGGTCCGCCGCTGGGTCCAGCAGGCGGAGGTGGATGCCGGGCAGCGGTCGGGGGGGACGACGACGGCGGGAGGAACTGGCGCGGCTACGTCGGGAGAACCTGGTGCCGCGGCAGGAGCGGGAGATCCTGGTAAAAGCGGCGGCCTTCTTCGCCAAGGAGACGACCCGATGAGCCGGGCCTGGCTCATCGCGGTGGAGCAGGCCGGCATCCGGCCGTCCGGCTGTGTCGCGTGCTCGGGGTCTCGCCGAGCGGATTTTATGCCTGGAGCACGCGGCAGCCGTCGGCACGCGCGGTGGCCAACGCGGCGCTGACCGCCCGGATCCGGGCGGTGCACGGGCGCAGCCGCGGCATCTACGGGGCACCACGCGTCCACGCCGAGCTGCGGGTTCAGGGGACGGCTGCCGCGCGCAAGCGGGTTGCGCGGTTGATGCGAGAGGCCGGGCTGGTCGGCTGTCGGCCGCGGGGGGTCCGCCGCACGACGATCTCCGACCCGACGACCCAAGCCGCTGACCTGGTGCAGCGGCGCTGTTCGAGCGACGTGGACCGGCTCTGGGTCGCGGACATCACCGATGTTCGGACCGACCAGGGCTTGGGCTGTACCTGGCGGCCATCCTCGACGCCGGGCCTCGCCGGTGGTCGGCTGGGCGCTGGCCGATCACCTGCGCACCGAGCTGGCGCTGGACGCCCTCACCATGGCGCTGGCCGGACGCCGTCCTGCTGCCCGGCCTGATCCACCATTCCGACCGCGGCACCCAGTACCTGGCCGGGGCCTACACCGGCCGGCTGGCCGAGCACCGCCTCCAGCAGAGCGTCGGCCCCGGGGACGTGCTGGGACAATGCCGTCGCTGAGAGCTTCTTCGCCCACTCAAGACCGAGCTGCTCCATCGCCAGACCTGGGCGACCCGACAGCAGGCCAGGACGGCCATCTTCGAGTACATCGAGGTCTTCTACAATCGTCATCGTCGACATTCCACCCTCGGCTATCTCTCCAGCCGAGTTCGAAGCGCGCTACCATCTCCAGGCGGTCGCCGCCTGATCAGACTCTCCACCGAAACGGGTCATCTCCAAAGGCATCGGCAGATCCGCTGCTGCCTTGCCCCACGCAACCGGCCACTGATAGACTCCACCCGGCCGTCACGCCGTGGCCACCGAATGCCGGCCGCAAGGCCGCGGTCCCTGAGGACGAGCTGCATGCACGGCCTTTCCATACGCAGGGTGCCTCGCACCCGTGCCGCGAGCGCGCAAGACCCGAGCGCTTCGCCCGCCAGGCCCCTCTGCCCGGTCGGCTGGGTTGGGGCTGCCTGCTGAGCGCCGTGCCGATCCGCGACTTCTTCCATCGGCGTGGCGCTGGCAGTCCGGACATCCCGGATGATCTCTGGGCCAGGTGCGGCAACGAACGCTGCAGGGATCTCATCTACAGCCGCGAGTTCGAGAAAAACCTGCGCGTCTGCTCGAAGTGCGAGCACCACACCCGCCTGTCGGCGCGCGCGCGGATCGCCCAGCTTCTGGACCCGAACAGCTTCCACGAAGAGGACGCCGAGCTTCGGCCCGGCGACCCGCTCGGCTTCGTCAGCGACGGCCAGCCGTACCGCGACAAGCTCGCCGACTCTCGCGAGAAGACCGGTTTGGAGGAGGCCGTCCTCTGCGGAACCGGCCGGATCGAGGACGTCGCGATGCGGGCGCTTGTCGCCGACTTTGGGTTCATGGGCGCCAGCATGGGCTCGGTCGTCGGGGAGAAAGTCGCTCGTGGAGTCGAGCGCTCGGTTCAGGACCGCCTGCCGCTCGTGGCAGTGTGCGCCTCGGGAGGCGCCAGGATGCACGAGGGGATCTTCTCTCTGATGCAGATGGCCAAGACCGCCGCCACGCTGGCCCGACTTGCGGAGGCCCAGGTGCCGTTCTTCGCCCTGCTGACGGACCCGACCACCGGCGGCGTGACCGCCAGCTTCGCCGGCCTGGGTGACGTGCTCCTGGCCGAGCCGGGCGCGCTGGTTGGCTTCGCGGGACCGCGTGTCATCGAGCAGATTACCAAGCAGAAGCTGCCCCCGCGCGCCCAGCGGTCCGAGTTCCAGTTGGAACACGGGATGATTGACCTGGTGGTCCACCGCCGCGACCTGCGGCCAACGCTCGGTCGCCTGCTCCGCCACTACAGCCCGCCAACCGCGTACGCGGCCGGCGGACCGAGCCGCAACGGGAAGGAGGCCTGATCCTGGTTAGCACCGAGGAGCGCCTCCGACTCCGACCCTCGGACCGCACGCCTGTGTCGAGCGGGTTGTCGCCGTGGGAGCGGGTCCAGTTCGCGCGCCATCCGCGGCGACCGTACACGCTCGACTACATCGGTTGCTTGTTCGACGACTTCGTCGAACTTCACGGTGACCGCCTGTTCGCCGACGACCCGGCACTGGTCGGCGGGCCGGCCCGCCTGGCCGGTCGCTCGGTGATGGTGCTCGGCCACCAGAAAGGCCGCGACGCGCGCGAGAATGCCCTACGGCGCTTCGGCATGCCACGTCCAGAGGGCTACCGCAAGGCGCTGCGACTGATGAAGCAGGCTGAGAAGTTCGGCTTGCCGCTGATCTGCCTGGTTGATACGCCTGGGGCCGACCCGACGCTCCCGTCCGAGGAGCGGGGACAGGCGTTGGCCATCGCTACAAACTTGCTCGAAATGTCCCGCTTGCGCGTCCCAACCATCGCCGCGATCATTGGCGAGGGGGGCAGCGGGGGCGCCCTGGCCGTCGCCGTGGCCGACCGCGTGCTGATGCTGGAGAACGCGATCTACTCGGTCGTCACGCCCGAGGGATGCGCCTCGATCCTGTGGAAGAATGTCGCCCTCGCCCCCGAGGCGGCACAGTCGATGAAGATCACCGCCGAGGACATCTGGCGTTTCGGCATCGTGGACGGGGTGGTCCCCGAACCGGCCGGGGGCGCTCACGCCGACCCGGCCCGAGCGATGCTGGAGCTCGGCATGGCGCTTCGCGACACGCTGGACGACCTCGATGGTTCGTACGGGCGTGGCGCGACGCTCGACGTCGAGCGCCTGTTGTCCGATCGCTTCGACAAGTATCGCGGCATCGGCGTATTTGACGAAGGCTGAGACATGACAGACGATGGAACGAGCAGCACCCGAGTGGTCACACGCGACGAGGCATGACAGCATGAAGACGCGCATAGGCTCCCGAACGTTCGCGCTCCTGGGGCTCCTGACACCGCTCACGTTTGCCGCCATCGGCGGGCCGAGCCCGGCGCTCGCCCAGCAGCCGGCCGCCACGCCGGCCGGGCAGGTGGCTGCGCCGTCAGCGCAGATCGACCCGCGATCGGTCTCGCTCACCGTCTCCGACCTGCGCCCCGGGTTCGCACTGAACCCTGACCCGACCCAGACGGGGGCTCGTGAGCCGAGTCCCGGCCTCGCCGTCTACGAGGCCGACTTCACGCGCGAACGCACCACCCAGAACTTGAACAGCGGCCCGGTCGAGATCAAGAGCCTGGTGGCGCGTGCCGCGAACCCCCAACAAGCGACCGAGCAGTTCAATCTCTCGCGCCAGTCACTGACCGCGGCGAATCCGCCCTGGGTCGCATCGTCGGTCGCCACACTGGGCGACGAGGCGGTCGGCCTTTCGCTAACCGGTAACTCGGCGCATGGGCCGGCGGTGGCCCACCTCTACCTGTTCCGGCAGGCCAACATGGTTGTTGGCGTCACGGTGTCAGGCCTGGAGAAGCAGACCAGGATGGCGGAGGCCGAAGCGCTCAGCGCGGTGATCTTGCGGCGGATCGACCCCACCTTCGCGGCGAGGCGGGCCACGAATCTCCCGCGGACCGTGCGCCAGCGACCGCCGGCAAACGCGCCGGCTGCGCCATTGGCTCCGTCTCCGTCGAGCCGACCCGCGGCGGCAAGCGTTCGTGTGTCCAACACCGACGGCACCGGGCTCAATCTCCGTGCCTCGCCGAGCACCACGGCTCGGATCATGGCGACCTTGCCGGAGGGCACGACGCTCGAGGTGATCGGCGAGGACCGTCAGGTCGAAGGCCGAGCCTGGAAGAACGTGCGGTCCAGCCAATCCGGTACTGGCTGGGTCGCCGCCGAGTACACGACCCCGGTGACCGCGACTGCGCCGTCCGGCACCCCGTCGGCGGGTCAAGCCGCGTCCACGCCCACACCGGCAGCCGCGACCCAACCTGCTGGATCCACCGGCGCAGCGCGCGGGACGAACCCTCCCCCGTCCACGGGCTCGGCCGGGACAGCATCCGCGGCGCCAGGTGCCGCCTCGGCCGCGGGGTCGCGGCCGGCCGGCCCGGTACTCGCGGTGGACGTCGCTCCAGCCACCGCCGAGCTCGCCGCCGGCGCACAGACCCTTGAGGTCACCGTGACCCGCGATGGCCGCGCGACCGAGAACGCTCGCGCGACGATCGAGGTGCGTTATGTCGACGGAAGCGCGGAGACTCTGGACCTCCCGCCGACGGACGGCCAGGGTCGAACTCGGGTGACCTGGACGCCGGGTGGTCCGAGGGGACAGGTCGGCGTCGGCGTGGTCGCGACCGCGCCCGATGGCACCGTCGGTGTCGGCAGCGCCTCGTTTCGGCTCCAGTAGGACGTAGCCGCGCTGACGCCTTCCTCGTGCGGCGGAGGGGAGACAGCGCCGCCTGCTACCATGCCTCCTCGACGACATGGGCCGACGGCAGGGAGGTGGGATGGACCTCCGGCGCATCCTCGTGCCGCTGGACGGGTCCGACCTGGCAGAGCAGGCGCTGCCGCTGGCCGAGCAGCTCGCCCAACTGGCCGGCAGCGAGCTGACTCTCGCACGCGCGCCGCTGGCCCGCGTCTTCGCTGGCATGGATGCCATCGACGCCGACGAGGCTGAGGCGAGCGCAACCAGCGAGGCCGAAGCGTACCTCCACGCCCAGCGCGAGAGGCTCGTCCGACAAGGGATCCGGTGCCAGATCGCGACGCCAGTCCCGGTCCACGAGGACCACGGCGTCGGGGTCGGCCAGGTAGTCCGGGCGAGCCTACCATTCCGGCAGTTGGCCGCCGTCTACCGTGAGGTCGCTGAGGCGATCACCCGTGAGGCCGAGGCCCGCGGTGTCGACCTGATCATGATGGCCTCCCACGGCCGGTCCGGCCTCCGACGCTGGGTCTACGGCAGCGTCGCCATGGACCTGCTTCGTCAGGCGTCGATCCCGCTGCTGCTGGTCCGTTCGGGCGCCTCGGGCAGGCTGCCCGAAGGTTCCAGTCTCCGCATCCTGGTCCCTCTGGACGGTTCCGCGTTCGGTGAATCCGCCCTCGACGCCTCGGTCTTGCTCGCCCGCCTACTCGGAGGCTCGCTCGTGCTGATCCAGGTGATCGCCGAGGGCCATCGCTCCGGACTTGGCCTACTCCTTGGTCCGCTCGGCGACGACGTCACCGAGCACGCCGCGCTCCGAGCGGCGGCGGAGAGCTACCTCGAGGACGTCAGCAACGCGCTCAGCGCCCGTGGCGTAGCCGCCGATATCCAGGTCGCCGCGGGCGATCCGACGCAGGAGATCCTGAACGGCATGCGGGACCGCGGCTGCGCGCTGGTCGCCGTCGCCACGCACGGCCGCAGCGGCCTGGCACGGCTCGGCACCGGCAGCGTCGCCGAGGCGGTCATGACCCGCGCGCCGGCACCGGTCCTGGTGGTCCACTCGGCCGATCGCAATGATGAGCAGCGGATCGCCCCGCTCGCCGACAATGAAGCGGCGAACGCTCCTTCGCCGTCGCCGATCATGGCCGCGCCCAGCGTACCCGTCCGGCTGAGCGGCGCGGAGCTAGAAATCCTTGGCACCGCCCTCCGGATGCTGCGCCAGACGGCCGACCGCCACGAGCACCTCGCCGAGCCAATCCAGCAACTCCTGGATAAGCTCGAGGTGGCGGGCGGCGAGCTCCCACCCGAGCCCACCACGAGCCCGTGACGGCGGCGGACGCGGAGTCGCCCGCGCACGCCTTGCGAACTTGCCCTGCCTGGATGGACCCCCTGGATGGTGACGGTGCTATGACACCCGCGCGCCGGGTGGGATGGCGTCGTCCACAGTGATCAGCCCGAACGCCTGGTCAGGCTCGCGGCCGCCGGCGGCGAGCAGCATCCCGCGTGACTCGACCCCGCGGATGCGGGCTGGTTGCAAGTTCGCCACGACGACGATCCGCCGCCCGACGAGCGCTTCCGGCTCGTAGAAGTGGGCTATTCCTGACACGATCGTCCGCCGCTCGTCCCCCAGGTCGATCTCGAGACTGAGGAGCCGATCGGCGCCGGCCACACGCTCGGCGGCCAACACCACGGCCACCCGCAGGTCAACCCGCCCGAACTCGTCCATCGAGACGAGCGACGCGGGCGAGGCTGGGGTGGGCGTGGGCGGGGCGGGCGGACCGGGCGTGGGCATCTCCGACGGGTCAGCTCGGGGCACGACGCCCGGTCCTTCCATGGTTCAACTCCCGCCCAGCGGAGCGGCTGACGACGGCGGCTCTCCGGAAGGCTGCTTGCCCGCTGAGATCTCGTCCTGATGGCCCTGGTTGAGCGGCGAGTCGACCGACGTGGGCTCGAACTGCTGCTCCTCCTGCGGCTCGAACGGCCGCTGGTTCTCCTCGGCCTCGGTGCCTTCAAATTGACGACGGCCTGCCATGTCGATGCTCCTCGTACGTTGTTGCTCGCCGCGCGGCTCCGGCCCCAATAGGGCACCACGGTCTCGCCAACAGGGTCGCACCTCGCGTGCCACACCGCCGCCGATTGAAGACATCCTCGGCGTGACGGGGCTTGGATGGCTATCCCTGGAGCGTTCGGCTCTCGCGTGGGCGGACGAGCGTCCAGCGACTGATCGGTCTGCCGTAGCTGCCGGCCGCTCGAGCATCGCGCACCGCCCCCACGGTCCAGGCCAGGCCGGCCGCGGCGCTTACGTGCAGCAGGGGATCGAGTGGGTACCGATAGCGCGGATAACCGCCGTTGATCACGGCCGTGCAAACCACCAGGGCGGCCGTCACGCCGAGTGGCAGCAGCACCGCACGGTGGCAGGGATCACGCAATGCCCAGTAGAGCGCGAGCGCGTTGGCGGCCAGGATCGCCGCGATCCAGGCGGATGGCTGGTACAGCCGAGCGATCTGCTCAGCAACGCGCGGCTGCTGCTGGTGATCGGGGAGCGCTTCGGGAAGGAGCTGCGGGAGCTTGCCGTCCCGGAGGAGCCGCTCAAGGTCTCTGCCCTTCCACGCGGAGCGCCGTGCGAGCACGTGCTCCTCGACCGACTCTGCCTGGCCTAGGACCACCCGGATGAGCTCAGTCCAGGTTCCGAGCGCGTACGCCCCCGGATGACGCCAGATTGCATCAACCGACAGCTCCCACATCAGGTCGCTCGCCTCGGTGTCTGTCAGCTTCAGGCGTCGGCTGAGCGCGTCGTGAATCTCGAACGACGTGGGATCCTCCGGCGCGATCTCGCGTAGGATGCGGCGACCGTCCCGCAGCAGCTTCGGATCGTCCGGGCTGTCCGGACCAGCGTACATCGCCACCCCGGTGGGGTTGTGCTTGACCGTCCTCTCGATCAGGAACCGGCCCGGGTGCACCGGCGCCGCCTCACCATGGACCAGCACGTTCCGTGCGACCCACGGGGCCAGGGCGACAGTGAACGCCGCCAGGTACCAGCCGCTCGCGACGAGGGCGCGGCGGCGGAGGACCAGGACACTCAGCACGGGAAGGATCGGCAACAGCACCAGGCCGATCGGGCGCACGAGCGCGGCGATGCCAGCCAACACGCCGGCCACCGCGGGCCACCCGGGGTTCCGACGCCGCAGCGCAACGACCATCATCCAGATGCCGACGGTGAGGAGCAGCGTGAAGAGTGTCTCGGACAGTATGACGTGCTCGTAGACCAGCGCTGATCCGCTGGCCGCGGTGGCGAGTCCCGCCAGCAAGCCGGCCGGCCACCCGGCGAGCACGCGCGCTAGACCGTATGCGGCCAGGGCAGTGGCGACTCCGAGCAGATGCTGCGCGACCACGACCGCCTCGAGACTGGGGCCGGCAAGTCGGAACAGGCCCGCGATGAACAGCGAGTAACCTGGCGTTCGCTTGAGGGTGAAGTTGAGGCCCTCGCCGGAGGCGATCTCGACCGCGCGGACGACGTAGCCCCGCGCGTCGCCCTCGAAGAACACCGCCGCGTGCGGGAAGAAGGCCAGTCGCAGGCCGACCGCCACCAGGGCAACCAGCCCTACTGCGACGTAGTCGGCGCGGTGCATCCCTCGCAGCGTCCAGCGGCCTAGCGTAGATTCCACCGATGAGGGTGAAGACGCAGCGAGGGTCGGGCATCCTGGGGCGTTCCGATATCCCAACCAGGGGCTCGTCCCACATGGCAAGTGTAGCGCAGTCGGCCACCGCGCGCACCAACCTGACTCCGTAGTGGCGGCCGCGGCAAGCCCGCCCACTTCCTGAATGAACGTTCCGGCCACCACAACTGGCGGCTTCCCGGCTACCGGTTGTACCTGCCGATCGACACCTACACGGGGCAGAGTATCACCTTGGTCCTGAGGCGTGGCCACATCCACGATGAAGCCCGCGTGAAGCCGGGACAACGATGGCCTGCCGCTCCTACCCCGGTGATGGAGGCGGCCGATCGGAGCGGCCCATTCCGCGAGGATGGATCCAGGGCCACATGACCTCCGGCGCGCGGGATCGTGTATCATCGGACCGCATCCACACGGTCGCCTGATGATGCTGGCAACTCGCCGCCCACACCCCCACGCCACCCTGGCGAGCAGCGGCAGGCAGGCGATCGAGATGCATCTTCATCGCGCCGCCACCTGGCTTCAACGCGGCTTCATCCGACTAGACGACGATGACGCGATCGACTCGCCGTCGCCGCGGCGTCGTTGCTGGAGCATCGCGTATCCACGCCGCGGCCGATGAATGTCAAGACGATGCCGCGGCTGCCGGCGGTGATCAGCCACGGTCGAACGATGCCGAACGGGGTAGGCGGTGCCGTTGGCGGCGTGCTGCTGCTCTGTCTGGCATTGCTCGCACGCACCCAGAGCCTGGATCAGTACGTCACGGTTGACGAGGACCTGACACTTGGTCGCACTGGGAACTTTGTCGACGCCCTAGCGGACGGCCGCTGGCAGCGCACCTACCAGATTGGTCATCCAGAGGTGACGGTGATGTGGGTGGCCGCCGCGGCGCTTGGGCCCACCCGGGCCCGTGACTTCGCCGGCAGCGTCTCGGTGGAGAGCCGCGTGCCCAACTCGCGCGTGGTCGTCGAGCGGCCCGAGTTCATGACCGCGCTAGCGCAGGCGCGGTTCGGCGTAGCGGTCGCCAACAGCCTCGTACTGCTGGCGGCCGCGCTGCTGATCTGGCGCTTAGCCGGCCCATTGGCTGGACTGCTCGGCGGGACGATGCTGGCGTTGGAGCCATTCCTCGTCGCTCATGGGCAGCTCCTCCGCGGCGACGCATTGCTCTCGGGCTTGATGCTTGTGGCCATCCTGGCAGCGACGGCCTACTGGCACGGCGGCGCGGGGCGCTGGGCCCTGTGGCTGGCAATCGTCGCGACGGGCCTGGCGCTGCTCACCAAGACGCCGGCGCTCATCCTGCTCCCGATCGTCGCCGGCATCGCGCTGATACGCCGCTACACCCACGACCGGTCACCCTTCCGATCGCTCGCCGCCTGGCTCTTCGGTTCAGTCGCCTTGTACGTCCTGCTCTGGCCGGCCATGTGGGTCCGTCCCGCCGGGACGATCCAACGGGTCGCGGAGTACACGGTCGCGAAAGGCGGCTCGCCGATGGATGCCGGCAGTTACCTCTTCGGCCAGGCCGTAACCGACCCCGGCCCACTGTTCTACCCGGTAGCGTTCCTGTTACGCCTGAGCCCGGTGGGGCTCATTGGGTTGATGATGCTGTTGCGCTGGCGCCCCGTCCGCCAGCAGTGGTTGGTCGTGGTGCTGCTGGCTACCGCCCTGATCTTCGGCGCCGCGATTTCGGTTGCCCCAAAGAAGGCCGACCGTTACATGCTGCCCTTGATACCGTGCGTCATAGCGGCCGTCGGAGTTGGGGCGGCGGAGCTGGTGCGCTGTCGGCGTGTGGCCGAACGGGTGCTGGTCCTGGGCGCCATCGTCGTCGGCCAATCAGCGAGCCTGCTCGCGGTGTGGCCGTACCCTCTGGCCTACTACAACCCGTTGCTCGGCGGCGGGGCGGTCGCCAGCCGTACGATCCTGGTTGGCTCGGGTGAAGGTCTGGACGTCGTCGCGCGGGCGCTCAACCGGCTGCCGGACGCGGCGTCGAGTACCGCCGCCGTCTTCTACCCGGATGCACTCGCCGCCCAGTTCACGGGTCGGGCGGTCCCGCTCGACGCGTACGATGTGGCCGATTTCGCGGTACTGTACGTCTCCGCCGAGCAGCGCCAGCTGACGGCGCCGCCGCTCGAGGACGCGCTGGCCGACCAGCTGCCGGAGCTGGAGGTACACCTGAACGGGGTGCGCTATGCGCAGGTGTACCGTTTGGCGCGCCCCGAGTTCGCCGAAGGGATCGTGCTGGACGGGATTGAGTTGACCGATCGCCTCGTCACCCGTGGTCAAGCGGTTTCGCTGAACTTGCGCTGGGGGGTCCGGACGCCCAGCACCCGGAGCCTGCGCTCCCGCGTGGTCCTGCTCGACGGGAGTGGACGTCCTGTCGGGCAATCGACCGGGCTGATCCAGGAGGCGCCCCTACCGGAGCGATTCGACGAGCGACACAGGCTGCGCGCCCCGGATCGCATCGGACGCTACACCGTGGCCGTGGTACTCCTCGACGGGCCGAGCGGCGAGGCCCTGCCGATCGTCCGACGCCCACCGGGCCTTCCTGACTCGGACACGTCCCTCATCTTCCGCTCCCTCTGGATGCGCGTGCAATGAGCGTGGACGGCATTGCCGGACCGTGCTGGGCTCGTCACGAAGGAGCCCTCGAGCAGATCGTCGCGGTCGCGTACGCCCGCCGGAACTGGGTCGCCAGGAGGAACAGGTACTCGAAGTTCACGGGAGATGACGCGGCCGAGTGGCTCACACGGGCTGGCCCGCGTCTCTCGCCCGCAACAGGGAGCGGGCCCGCTGCAGGCCAACCACGAACAGGCTGACTGCCGTCGCCGCGCCCTGGACGCCCACCAGCGTAATGAGCGGGTCCAGCGGGTAGCGGTACCGGAGCACGGGGCCGACCAGGGCGGCCGGCGCCGCCACGAGCGCCAGCGCCGCCAGGCTCGGCAGCAGCAGTCGGCGTGGCGCCAGGCCTGTCGTCGACGCGAGCAGGCCGACCAGGAACAGGGTCGGGACGAGCGGACCGTACCGCGCCGGATCGTAGAGGCTGAGGAGCGCTTGCGCGCGACCCGCGTCGAGCGGCGGGACCGGCTTGTTCAGGACAGGTTGCGCGCGGCGTTCCCAGTCGACCTCCCTCCAGTCCAGCCCTTCGCGCCTCACGGCAATCGGGCGGCCCGCCAGGACCTCCCAGAAGAAGCCGACGCTTCCCCGCAGATAGTAGGCGGGACGCTTGCGGATCGCCTCGATCGCCAGATCGGCCATGATTCGAGACGCTGCGGCCTCGCTCAATCCCAGCTCCTCGCGCATCCGCTGGGTGCTCGAGCCCGGGGGCCGGCGCGCCGCTTCCTGCTGGACGATCCGCCGGGCCGCTGCCCGGGTCTCATCCTCGACGAGCCCGGGCCGCGTCTCGAAACTGAATCCACCCGGGTCGTTCCTGACAACGCGTGCGAGCAGGAAGCGACCGTTACTCGAAATCGCAAACGTGCCGTGGCGTTCGTGGTTCGATGCCATCCAGGGCAGCACGACGGCGGCGGCGGCCAGGCCGAGCAAGACGACCGAGAGGATCCTCCGCCGCGTCGAGCCGGCGCCCAGCAGGAGCGCGCCGCCCAACAGCGGGGCGAGAACCTGGGCCACCGGGCGGCAGAGGATGGCCGCGCCGAAGAGCAGCCCCGCGGTAATCGCCCACGGCGGGCTCGAGCCACGCGCCGCCATTGCGACCGCGAGCAGCGTGGCCACGAGCAGTAGGCCGAACAGCGCCTCGCTCATCACGTAGTGCTCGTAGAGCAGCAGCGGGCCGGAGACGGCCACCAGTAGAGCGGCGAGGAGGGCGACAACTCGCGTGGCGACCAGGCGCCCGAGGAGGTAGGTCAGCATCCCCGTCGCCGGGCCGAGAAGGAAATGCTGGACGGTGACCAGCACCTGAAGATCCTCGCCGAACAGCGCCACCACGGCGGCGACGAAGAGGGGATAGCTCGGCGTCCGCCGCAGTCCGAGGTCGAGCGGGAGACCGGCGGCCAGATCGCGCGCCGGAACGTAGTATCCTTCGCTGTCCGCATGGATCAGGGGCGGCGCGCTGGTCGCGAATGCGACGCGAACCACCACGGCGAGCGTGGCGATTAGCACCAGGGCAGACCAATCCGGCCGCTTGGCTATCGTTCCCCGAAGGCCTCTCATCTGCTGCTCACCGGCGCGCTGTACGCTCGCGGGCGGCTGCCGCACCGGACGCGGAGAGAGGTCCCGCGGAGCCACGCGCAATCACTCGCGCCAATGGAATCTCACCACGACTCTCCCTGCCCAGGCCCTTCCCTGCTCAATCCTTCCAGGTCGGTGTGTGGTGACACTGGTGCATCATCGAGCATGGCAAGCTGGGCATCCCGTGAGTACCCCGGAGAAGCTACCCACAACGCCACCAGTTGCCCCGGCCTGATCGATCTTATCCCGTCGGGAGCGGGCAACGCGGTGCCGATCGCGCACGCCGGCTGCCTCTACTCCAGATGCTTGCCCCATCGTTGGGCCTTTCGGTATGGTCGGTGACTGCGAGGCGTCGTCAGTGACTTCCGGACAGCAACCATCCGCGGCAATTCGCCCAGCGTGGAGGAGTGTCACCACGCACCCGGACCTCCTGGCGGCGCTGCTTGTCGCAGTCGTCGCGACGGGATTACGTATCGCCTTTTTCCCCGGCGCACCGCTCTTTCTCCACGGGGATACCTACCAGTACTATCGCCCGGCCGCAGACCTCGTCGCCGGCGGAACGTTCGATCTGCCGCTCAAGCGACCGCCGCTCTATCCGGCGTTCATGGCTCTTGTTTCGGTGGTCACGGGCGGCAACCCGGCCCACGTCGTCGCGGCGCAGCATGCGCTGGGCGTCGGCACGGCACTGCTCGCCTTCGGTATCGGCCGACTCACGGTCGGCCGCGCGGTGGGTGTGCTCGCTGGGCTCGCATCGGCAGTTGCCAGTGGGATGCTGGTGTACGAGCATTACCTCTTGAGCGAGGCGCTGTTTGCCTTCCTGCTGCCGCTTGGAGTGTTCCTCTACGTCGTCGGTCTGCGTCGTGGCGGGCGGTGGTGGTACGCCGGCTCCGGCCTCGTCGTGGCCCTGGCCACGCTGACCCGGGTCCATGCCCAGGTTCTCATTCTCGTCGCGCCGGTCGTCACCCTGGTCTGCTGTCGGGGCTGGCGGCAGGAGCTGCGCGGCACGCTCGTCGCGACGTTCGTTGCCGGGGCCGTGTTGCTGCCCTGGATGGCCCGCAACCAGGCGGTTCACGGAGAGTTTACGGTCGCCGGGCGGGCTGGTCAGTCGCTGGTCTATCGGACGCTGGTCCACAACCCGCGCATTCGTCTTTTATGACCGCGAGAGCCCACCGCTGGATCAGGATGACAACCTTGAACGGGCGCGGAAGTATATCCAGCGCCAGGCCGACGAGAAGGCGCGGAATCCCTCGGCGAACGTCCTTGGAATCACGATCCACGCCTGGCTGATGAAGGAGCTGGAGATCGGCGAAGGCGAGGCGAATCAGGCTCATGCAGCGGGTCGCCCTGGACGCGATCCGCGATCGACCGCTGAGCTATGTCGGGATTGTGATGCGAGACGCAGGCCGCATCTTTCTGGCCGAGCCCGAGTCGTTCGCCCGGCACTGGCGGGCGCACCAGGACCTGCTTCGCGATCGAGACAACCCACCGCCGAGGCAGTTGCGCCCGTTCGTCGGTCCGCCGAGCCCGGCCCAGGAGCAAGCATTCCCGTTCACCGAGCGCGTCGCCAACCTGTACCAGTCGACGTGGCTCGGGCCGATCGTCCCGCTGCTGGCCCTGGTCGGCTTGCTCGCGGCGCTGCGCACGCCGGCCTGGCGCCCCGCGCTCGCGGCGCTGGCGGTCGTCTTCTTGCACGCGGCCAGCCTTGCCGCTATCGGCCTGTCCGAGCGGTACCGTCAGCCGACCGAGCCACTAGTGCACGTGATGGCGTTTGGGGGTTTACTTGTCCTGGTCCGGGCGGCGCATGCCTGGTTCACTGGCCGCCGGCCCTTCCGCTGGTGCGCAGTGAAGCCGCTTCTTGGGACCGACCCGCCGGGGCCGGGGTTCCGCGCGCTGGAGTGATCTCCGTAGCCCGCGCCGGGCGTTACGGTAGGTGCGGGGGCTCCTGTCCGGGCGGCGTCGAGCGCAGGGTGTGGAGGTGGGCCGTGAGACGGGATCGCTCGGCCGCGTGCTCCTGGGCACTGGCAAGGTTGCGAAGCTCGTAGGGGTCCGAGGACAGGTGGTACAGCTCGTCGTCCCCGCCGAGATCGACCAGCTTCGGTCCGCCGTACGCAAGGCCACGAACTGCTTTCCTCCCTACCGCTCCATGCCTCGAGCACGAGCGCGTCGCGCCAAGGCGTGGTGGGAATCTGGAGCAGGGGCACCAGGCTGCGACCGTCGACCGGCATGCCGGGCCGACGCCCATGATGTCGGCGATCGTCGGGGCGAGGTCGATGTTGGCGACGAGGTGCTCATCGGTGCGGGCCGCGCCGGGCACGGCGCCGGGCGGCGGGATGACGACAAGGGGGACGCGGGCGCACTCTTCGTATGCGCAGGACTTGCCGGGGTCCAACCGATGCTCGCCGAGTAGGAGGCCATTGTCCGAGGTGAAGATGAACCAGGTGCGGTCCAGGCGGCCGTCGGCGCGCAGCGCGTCGGCGAGGGCTCCGATCTCGCGGTCCAGGCCCACGAGCGACTCGAGCTGGCGGCGGCGTAGGTTCTCGATCTCGTCGAGCTCGTTCTTGCGCAGTCGCCCGTTCTCGCGAACCCAGGCCGGCTTGTCGCCGACGTCCTCCTCGTCGTAGGACGGCGGGAGGGGCAGTTCGCGATCCTTGAAGATGCCGAGGTCGAGTGGATCGGGGGTCGCCGGCGAGTGCGGGGTACGCGGCGCGAGGTAGAGCCAGAACGGCGTGACCGGCTCTTCGGCGACGAAACGACGCGCGGCCTGGCCGAGCACGCGCGTCGAGTACGACTCGGGCTTGCCGTCGAAGTAGCGCTTCTCCCCCTGGTCCGAGACACGGAAGTTGAAGTAGTTGCCGTTCCGCTCGGAGTACTGCCAGAGCGCGAACCAGGAGCTCCAGCCCGGTGGGGTCTCTTCCTGGTCGTAGCCGTTCAGGTAGCGGCCGACGAGCCCAGTGCGGATGCCAGCATCGCGCAGCCACGTCGCCAGCGTCGATCGGTCGTCGAACGCTTCGACGCCACCCTGGGGCGGATCGTTCTTGAGGACGCCGTGATGATGGGCATAGAGGCCGGTCAGGATCGTGGCCCGACTCGGGCAGCAGAGGGGAGTCGTGACGAAGTTGCGCTCGAACGTGACGCCTCGCTCGGCGGCCAGCCCGAGCAGCGAGGACATGACCCAGAGGCCATCGAACCGCATGTCGTCGGCAACGATCAGGACGACGTTCGAGCGAGTATCGGTGACGACCTCAGGTGGCGCAACCGGGCGAGGTGGCATGGTGGCTGTGGCCGACGTGGCGCTATCCCTGGGCCGTTGAGCCGCCGGTTGCGAGCCTTCATCGGGCCCCGTACCCACCGCGGTGCAGCCCATCACGAGGAGCATCAACGTCCTCACGGCGAATGCCCGGACAAGCGTGGGATAACGGCGCATTCAGACCGCGCGCAGTTGATTGTGGGACAAAGCACGTCGCTCCTGGGGCACGGCAGCGGTAAGTAGGCAGGGCGTCAGCGTCTCCGGAAGATGCTGTCTGAGCATGCGGCGGAAGGACCTCCGGGTTCGGGAGTGCCCCCCGCGAGTGTGTACGTGAGGGGCTCTCAACGAGGGCGGCCAGCGCCCGAATCTCATCGGAGTTGCTCAGACCTAGACCAAGAGGACCAGGACGCAAGCCGACGAGATGAGGATGACAGTATCGGGCCTGCTGCGCAAGGCGGAGATCTTCGGCCATCACACGTCTCACCCGAATGCTTGGTAAGCGACCATGGCCGACGCCGATCCGGAAAGGTAGGACGCTACTATGTAGTGCCGCGCTTGATGCTCCACGCTGTTGATCCTCCGTGCGCTTGAGAGTGGCCTGGACGCTGGACTCGGAGGTTGGAGGCACCGTGCACCTGGACGATCTGGAGACGCCCGTGCTCACCGTCGACCTCGACGTCGTCGAGCAGAACGTCGCTCGGATGGCCGCCCATGCTCAGCGCCAGGGCGTTGCGCTGCGCCCGCACGCCAAGACTCACAAGACGTCCGAGATCGCCGCGCTTCAGCTCGGCGCGGGCGCGGTCGGCCTGACCGTGGCCAAGGTCGGCGAGCTCGAAGCGCTGCTCTCCGACGAGCTCCGAGACGTCCTCGTCGCGTTCCCGATTATCGGCGCTCGCCCACTCAGCCGTCTCCTCGCCCGGGCCGATCGTGTGCGGATCAGCGTCGGGCTGGACCATCCGGTGGCTGCCCGCGAGCTGAGCGACGCGGCGGCCGCGGCCGGGCGGACGGTCGGGGTGCTGGTCGAGGTGGACACCGGCGGACAGCGCTGCGGGGTGCTGCCAGGCAGACCGACCGTCGAGCTGGCGCGCGCCGTCGCCGGCCTGCCTGGCCTGGAGCTGCGCGGGATCATGACCCATGAGGGCCAGGCGTATGCGGCGCGCAACCGCGACGAGCTCCGCGCCGTCAGCCTTGCCGCGGGACACGCAATGGTGGACACGGCCCGCGAGATGCGCCAGGCTGGACTCGACGCGGCGGTCATCTCCGTCGGCTCGACGCCGTCGGCCCACGACATCGCCGAGGTGAACGGGATCACCGAGATTCGGCCCGGCACGTACGTCTTCCAGGATTACAACCAGGTGCGGCTCGGTGTCGCCGAGGTACGGGACTGCGCGGCGACCGTCCTGGCGACGGTGATCTCCCGCCCCGCTCCGAATCGAGCCGTGATCGACGCCGGCACCAAGGCAGTCGGCGCGGATCGGCACATGATCCTGGCCGAGCCAACCGTCTTCGGGCTGATCAAGGGGCACCCCGGTTGGTTATTCGTGCGGGCCAGCGAGGAGCATGGGGTGCTGCTACGCACTCACGATCTCGATAGGTGGAATCGCGAGGAGGTCAGCGGAGACGTTCAGGGCGACGGAGGTGGAGACCTCCACGTGGGCCAACGGGTCGAGGTCGTCCCGAACCACATCTGCCCGGTCGTCAACCTGTACGACGAACTCGCCGTCCACCGCGGCGGCGCCTTCAGCGGGTTCCAGTCGGTCGCCGCGCGCGGCAAGTCGCGCTGAACGAGCCGGAAGGGGTGCGCTCTTTCGCCTGTGTACTGTCTCCTGTGGCCGGACGACTGCTCGCGCCGAGTCCGCGCGGGAAGCCGGAGGTGTCAAGGCAGCCCGGGTTGCACGCCACCTCGAACAGCGACCCTTCGGGACCCTCGTCAGTCCGCTGGACGTCCCACTTCTGACGTGGGCCTCCGCGCCTGGCTCGTTACTCTCGCGCCCCCCTCGCTGTCCTCCCTACGCACCGCGCCAGATCCATCACGAGCCGTGCCGTCTCAAACACGACACTACGGGTCGCTTCCGCTGGATCTGACGATCAGCTAAGCTTCGCCGGCGACGGCGACGCTTTGGCCCACCCGCGCTGGCAGAACCTTTGCGAACGACGGCGCCGCCTCGACCGTGCCGCTCGGAATGGGAGGACACCTCGTGGCGACGCCAATCAACATCGACGACCTGCGCGCGCGGGCGCGGCGGCGCCTACCGCGCGCCGTCTTCGACTTCGTCGACGGCGGAGCGGAGGATGAGACGACGCTGCGCGCAAACCGCTCGGGCTTCGGGCAGGTCAGCTTCCGTCCGCGCGTGCTGGTCGACGTGTCCGGGCGCGACCAGTCCACCACGGTCCTCGGCGAGCCGCTCAAGTCGCCGCTGATCCTGGCGCCAACCGGGATGGCCGGCCTGCTCTGGCCGTCCGGCGAGATCGCTGCCGCGCGGGCCGCCGGGCGGACTGGCGCCCTCTTCACGCTCAGCACGATGTCGGCCTGCACGATCGAGGAGGTCGCCGCGGCGGCTAGTGGGCCGCTCTGGTTCCAGTTGTACGTCTGGCGGGACCGCGAAGTGACGCGCGAGCTGGTCCAGCGGGCGCGGGCGGCCGGCTACAAGGCGCTCTGCCTGACCGTCGACGTGCCAGTCATTGGCCAGCGCGAGCGCGACCTGCGTCAGGGATTCACGATCCCGCCACGGGTTACCGTGATGAACGTGGTGGACACGCTGCGGCGAGTGAGCTGGCTTCGTCGCGTCCTGCTCGGCCCACGGCTCACGTTCAAGAACTTCGTCAACCATCCAGGCACTGGCGGCGACGACCTGATCCGCCTGGCCGAGTTTGCCAACAAGCAGTTCGACCCGTCGGTGACCTGGGCTGATCTGGACTGGTTTCGCTCGATCTGGTCGGGCCCGCTCGCGCTCAAGGGCGTCATGGCCGCCGAGGACGCCCTCCGCGCGACCGACGCGGGGGTCGAGGCAATCGTCGTCTCGAACCACGGCGGCCGCCAACTGGACGGGCTACCCGCACCGATCGAGATCCTCCCGGAGATCGCCGACGCGGTTGACGGGCGGGCCGAGATCATCCTGGACGGTGGCGTCCGTCGCGGCGGCGACGTGGTCAAGGCGGTGGCGATGGGGGCGCGGGCGTGCATGATCGGCCGCCCGTTCCTGTATGGGCTGGCCGCGAACGGTCAGGCTGGCGTCGAGCGGGCGGTGAACATCCTGGAGCAGGAGATCGACCGCACGCTCGCCTTGATCGGCCGCCCGCGCCTGGCCGACGTCGACCGCTCGGCCATTCGCTCGGCCGGCGCCTTCGCGGCAGGCTGAACACGCGCGTAGCCGTTACAGGGCGAGGCTGCTCGGCCAGCGTTCGACACGCTCGCGCAGCACCGCCCGCGCGTTACCCCCGACGCGGCGGACGGCGAAATGGAGCACGCCGGGCGAGATCTGGCGATTCCAGCGGGCCGCGGCGTAGAGCGCGCTGGCCGCGAGGGCGGCGGCGAAGCGCAGCCTGCGGCGGCGCGAGATGCCGCGGGCATCGGCGAGCTCGTGGGCATAATTGAACAGCCATTGGTCCGGCACGCGGCCGAGCTTGGCTCGCAGCATGTCGTTGACCTCGCGGTGCAGCGCCAGTCGAGCCCCAACGGTAACCGCCGCTCCATGCAGACGGTAGCTGGCCTGCAGCCGCGGCAAGTAGGCAAAGCGAGCGCCGCCGAGGGCCAGCCGCAACCAGTACTCGTAGTCCGAGCAGTAGCGCAGCCGCTCGTCCAGCAAGCCATAACGCTCGACAACCCGTCGGCGGAAGAACGCCGTCGGTTGGGCGATGTAGCACGCGTCGAAGAAGCGCTCGAGGTTCCACGGCTCGGTGTGGTACGGCTCCAGCGGTCGATCGTCCGCGTCGACGTAGCGGGCGTTTCCGTACACGACGTCGACCTCGGGGTGGGCCGCCAGGAAGTCACGCGCTGAGCGGATGGCGCCTGGCTCCCAGACGTCGTCCGAGTTGAGCCAGCCGATCACGTCGCCGGTCGTCGCGCGCAGCCCCTTGTTGACGGCATGGGCCTGGCCGCGATCCGGCTCGGATGCCCAGCGCAAGCAGTGCTCGTAGCGCCGCAAGACGTCGAGCGTCTCATCTCGGCTACCGCCGTCCACGACGACGTACTCTAGCTCGGCGACACCCTGGGAGAGGACGCTGCGGACCGTCCGCTCGACGTACGCTCCCTGGTTGAACGAGGGGGTGATCGCGCAGACGGTCAGCATCCGAGGAGCGGTCCGAGAAGCTCCTGGACGCGGGACTCAAAGGCCGACCGACTGAAATCGCGGCAGCGCGCGCGGGCGCCAAGGACCAGGCGGCGCTCGAGCATCGGATGGTCGATCACGCGGCAGGTCGCGGCGCGGAGCTCGTCGAGCGTCCGCCAGTGCAGCCCGCTCTCTCCGTCGCGGACGACCTCGGCCGGTCCCGCCGCGCCGAAGACGATCGGCACACTGCCCGCGGCCATCGCCTCGACCGGCGTAATGCCGAAATGCTCGAACAGCTCCGGTGCCAGGGCCGGGTCCTCGCCGAAGCCGCTGCCGTGCCAGAAGATGCGGCACGCACCGTACAGCTCGCGCAGCGTGCGGATCGACGCGTTGACGTGGAAGCGGATCGGGTAGCCGCGCGCCTCGTCCGTCAGGCGGCGGAGGTACGCGGCGTGGCCAGGGTCCTCGGCCTTGAGCCCGCCGGCCAGGTGGTACTCCCAGCCGCGCAGCCCCTCATCGATCAGCCGCTTGAACGCCTGGATCATCGGCAGGTGCTTCTTGTTGTGTTGGCCGGGGAAGAAGCGCCCGACCGACAGGATCTGGGGGCGCTTAGCAAGCGGTGGGAACTCGTCGACGGCAGCGGCCGGGTACAGGACAGCGCCATCGCGCAGCCACAAGCGCTGCATCCAGTAGCGGGCGTACTCCGAGATCGGCAGCAGCACCTGATGTGCGTCGAGGACGCGCGGAAGCTCCCTGGCCGGCTCGCGAACCATCGCGATCGGGCCGTGGGCGACGCGGCCGCGCTGGAGCCATCGCTCGAACGGCAGGCGGAGCCCGCTCTCGAGCCAGAGCTCGGCGATGGCGACCTCCCGCTCGTGGTCCCCGAGAGGGGCCGTCGCGGCGGTCTCCAGCGCAACTTCGCCCGTCTGCCGACCGTTGCCGAGGAGCGGGAGGGTGACCCGTCGGCTCACCCAGCGGTCGCGCGTTAGCACGATGTCGTCTCTCTGAGGGCGGCCGTCGACCGTGATCCGCAGCCGGGTCGGCTGGCCTTCGACCAGCCGACTTCCGCGCAGGACCAGCCGCAACCGTGCCCGCGGGGGTCGGCTTGGCAGCTCCGCCCGTAGGCGCGCGGTGCGGCCGATCCACCGCGCCTCGCGGCCCTGAACGCGCTCGATCGGCGAGAAGCCATCCTCGATCCAGACTCGCTGGAGTAGACGACGGGGGCGCAGCCAGCGCGGATATTCGAGGGGCGGGACGGCGGAGAGGGGATCGGCCGGAAAGTAGACGACCAGCGCGTTCGTCCGCGCGCGCGGCACGAAGAAATCGCGATGAGAACCATTGACGAAGAGGTCGAACGGTTCGGACGCCGCCATTACGGCTCGGTTGTCCGAGCGGTACGGCACCGTGACCAGGCCGACCCGGCCGAGGTCGAGCTGGAGCGCTCGTTCCAGCGTCGCGCGGTCCACCGCGCGATGGGTGAGCAGGGTCACGTCGTGGGTCCGTCCAAGCGCCGCGGCCAGCTCGCCCACGTACCGCTCGCCGCCGCCCAGCACGTGCAGCCAGCGGTCGTAGATCAGGATCTGCTTGCGCATACGGGGATTATCGGCGTAGCGGCGACCTCGGCGTCGTCGCCGACCGATCTCGCGGCCCGCGAGCACGCGGACTCGTTGGCGTGCTCAGAACCTTTCGAATCGGATCCGTAGCAGGTCGAGCGTGTTTTGTACGTTGCCCTGAACGAGCTGGAGGCGGCTATCGCCGTCGTCGCGCCAGCGGATCCCGACCTCCCTGACGCGGTAGCCGAGCCGCTCGGCCAGCCAGAGGATCTCTACGTCGCGCATGTAGCCGTCGATTCGCGCACGCCGAAAGATCTCGACGGCGGCCTACGCGAGGTCCGCTTCCGCTTCGACTTCGAGGGCACCAAGGTCGTGATCCAGTAGGACCCTCGCCCGGCGACCGCGTACTCAGCACAGCCTGGGGTGACCCTCAGTCATCGACGCCGACGCGATGGTCGCCGCCATCTCCAGACGGATGGTGACGATCTCGGGGGTATCGGGCCTGCGCGACGCGGTGATCAGAGGCCAGCAGGATGTGGATGCGGTCCTCGACGGCTGCCAGCGTAGCGGACGAAACCGAGCCCCAGCGATGCGATAGCCGCTCTTGCTGATGGCGCGGACGTCTTCGCACGTGATGAAGCTGCGCGTTCGCACGCCGCCCTCTGGCGCGTCAATCGGGACGTGGAGAGGAATGCGCCCGGTCCCTGGTCGTGATCGGAGGGCGACGACCAGGCCGGCCGCCCCGTGGTTGAAGCGGTCAACCGAAACGACGACAGCGGGTCTCCTCCCCGCCTGCTCGTGGCCGCGGGTCGGGTCCAGGTCCACCAGCCAGATGTCGCCGCGGAGGGGCTCGGCGATCGCTAGTCGGGGTCTGCTCCATCGGCGAGGGTGGCGTCCCACGCGCCCCGCTCTTCGAGCTCGGCCGTCCAAGCTTCGGGGTCATCGCGCAGGGCCGCGTAGACAGCGTTCGCTTCATCCAGCAAGCGCTGGCGTCGATAGGCCTCGATCGCCTGACCTACGATCGTCTGCATCGGCTCGCCCGTGCGCGACGCAATCTCCCGAAGCGCATGCCGCGCAGCGGGGCTGATGCGCACGGTCGCTCCTGCCATCCCAGTTACCTCGCTCGTAGACGAATCTGTCGACAACCTAGTCTACACCACGGCGCGCCGACCAGCAGCAGCACCACCGTTTTCCAGCACGTCGTGGGCAGATCGGGTGTCATGCAACGCGAGCGGGCATTGGTTTCGGTCGAGGTGTCGGTCAGCCCAGGATCTCGGCGACGGCGATCTCCAGGCCAGGGAACGCCAGCGGGCTGATCGCGTCGCCTCGGCGGAGCATGCGCGTGGTTCGGTAGGCGCCGCTCGCCGGTCTCGGTAGACCGCGACGTGGGCCCGATCCAGGTCCACCAGCCAGAGCTCGGAGATGCCGCCGCGGGCATACAGTGGCGCCTTCACCTGGCGGTCGAACTCGACCGCGCTGTCGGCCACCTCGACGACGAGGAGGATGGCCTCAGGCGTCGGGTGGCCGGCGGCGTAGAAGTCTGCGCGAGGCCGCAGGAGCGCCAGGTCCGTCTGTGGCTCGGCATCCTCGCCCACCTGAATCGGGTTCTGGACTCGAACAATGGCCCGCTCCCCAATGCGGCCAAAGAAGAGCTGGGCGAGCCCGGTCCACGCCTGCGGCGTGCTGGCGACCGATCGGGCTCATCTCGAGGATCTCACCGTCGATCAGCTCGACACGGTCGTCCTCGGTGAGGACGCCCGACTCCGCACTGCGATGGTAGTCCTCGATCGCGAGGCGGTGTCTCGTCAACTGAAGGGCCATCGCGCACCTTCGCCGCGCTTCGAAGCAGCTGTCAGAGGCCCTCGCGCTCTGCACCGACCGCCTCCCGAGGCCAGCCGGGGAACGCCGTGATTCTACCACGACCGTTCGGCAGTTCTATGCTAGCGTGGGTGCTGACGACGCCGGTTGCGGCGGACGAGAGCGGGCCGATGACGACGCTGGGCGAGGTGGCGGTCGCGATCCTGGCGGGCGGGAAGGCGACGTGGATGGCGGCGCTGACCGCCGAGCGGCCGAAGGCGCTGCTGCCGGTGGCCGGGCGGCCGTTTCTGGACCACCAGTTGGAGTTGCTGCATCGGCACGGGGCGCGGCGGGTGGTGCTGCTGGTCGGGCACCTCGGCGAGCAGATCGTCGAGCACGTCGGCGACGGCGCACGCTTCGGTCTACGGGTCGAGTACCAGTTCGACGGGCCGCGACTGCTCGGCACCGGCGGGGCGTTGCGCGCGGCGCTGCCGAAGCTCGGGCCGCTGTTCTGGGTGACTTGGGGCGACGCCTATCTCGACTTCGACTGGCCGGCGACGCTGGCCCACTTTCTGGGACGGCCCGAGCCGGCCCTAATGACCGTCGTCCACAACGAGGGCCAGTGGGACCGGAGCAACGTCGTGTTCTGCAACGGGCGAGTCGTCTGCTACGATAAGCGCCGCCCGACGCCGGCGATGGCCTGCATCGACTACGGCGCGAGCCTGTTCCGAGCCGAGGCGCTGGCGCGGGTGCCACCCGACGAGCCGTACGACCTCGCGGATCTGTGCCACGATCTCGCCGCGGAAGGCGGACTGGCCGGCTATGAGGTCACCAGGCGCTTCTATGAGGTCGGATCGCCGGAGGGGCTGCGCGAGACCGAAGCGTACCTCGCCGCCGTGTCGAGCACCACGCCGACCGAGCCCGACGACTGAGCAAGGACGGACCATGTCAGCGGACATCACGGGATTGACCAACGCCGCCTACATCGCCGACTACCTTGACGGCATGCGCCAGATCACCGATACGATCTCCCATCAGGCGATCGACGAGGTGATCGAGGCACTGTTTGCCGTCTACCGCCGCGACGGGACGATCTGGATCTGCGGCAACGGCGGCTCGGCCTCGACGGCGACGCACTTCGCCTGCGACCTGACCAAGGCGACAATCCGTCCTGGCAGACCGCGGCTCAAGGCGATGGCCCTGGCCGACAACATCCCGCTGGTCAGCGCGCTGACCAATGACAACGGCTGGGACGTGGTTTACCTGGAGCAGTTGAAGTCGTTCTACCGCCCGGGCGACGCGGTCGTCGGGATTAGCGTTCACGGCGGCGCTGGCCGCGACAAGGCTGGCGCGTGGTCCCAGAATTTGCTACGGGCGTTGGAGTACGCCAGGGAGAACGGCGGCGTGGCGATCGGCCTGGCCGGCTTCGACGGCGGGGCGATGAAGGAGTTGTGCGACCACGCGATCGTCGTGCCGTTCGACACCACGCCGCACGTCGAGTCGTACCACGTGGCGCTGCACCACCTCGTGGCCTTCTGCCTGGCCGAGAAGATCGCTCAGCTGGAGGCCGCCTGAGCCCGTCCGCTAGCTCGCGGCCACGGCGCGCGGCCGTGTTTTTGGACCGCGACGGCACCTTGATCCGCACCGACGTCGTCGACGGCGTGTCCCACCCGCCGGACAGCGTCGATGTCCTGGAGCTGCTGCCGGGCGTGCCGGAGGCGCTCGCCCGGCTCAAGACAGCCGGCCTTCCGCTGATCGTGGTGACCAACCAACCAGACGTGGCCCGCGGAACCCAGACGCGCGAGGCGGTCGAGGCGATCAACGCCGACCTTCAACGGCGCTTGCCGCTCGACGCCGTCCTGTGCTGCTACCACGACGATGGGGACGACTGCGCGTGTCGCAAGCCGCGCCCCGGCTTGCTTATTGACGCTGCCGAACGCTTAGACGTAGACTTGCGCCGCGCTTTTCTAGTGGGCGACCGATGGCGGAACACCAAGGCCGGCCGCCGAGCGGGGTGCACCACGATCCTGCTACGCCAGCCCACCACCGCGGCGGCGACCAAGCCAAGGCCGACGTCGAGGTCGCCGACCTGGCCGCGGCGGCCGAGATCATCCTACGCGGCCGAGAGGAGCGGGCCTGGTGAAGATCTTCGTCGACAGCGCCAACCTGGCCGACATCGAGGAGTCGCTCAAGCGCGGCTTCCCGAGCGGCATCACGACCAACCCGTCCATAGTGTCCGGGAGGAGCGGCGGGCCTTCGCTGACCACATCCGCGACATCATCGCGCTCTGCCAGCGGTACGAGGGCAATCTCCCGTTGAGCGTCGAGCTGTACGCCAGCGGCCCGCGCGAGATGCTCGCCCAGGCAGAGCGCTTTCTCGCCGACTTCGGCGACTACGACAATCTGGTCGTCAAGGTGCCGATCGGCTGGGACGAGCTCCAGGTGATCCGCGAGATCAAGCGGATGGGCGGCAAGGTCAACTGCACCTGCTGCATGTCGTACAACCAGGCGCTGATCGCCGCGCAGTCCGGCGCCGATTATGTCAGCCTCTTCTGGGGACGGATCCGCGACATCGGGTACGACTCGAGCTCGATCGTCCGCCAGGTGCGCCAGACCTTCAAGGAGTGGCAGTACCCGAGCGAGATCATCGTCGGCTCGATCCGCCAGATGATCGACATCAACGAGGCGTTCCAGGCCGGCGCGGACATCGTGACCGTGCCGCCGAAGTTCCTGCCGCTGCTGTGCGCCCACCCAAAGACCGACGAGGCTGATGCCGAGTTCATGAACGACTTTCGGGGATGGTCCTCCGCCGAGCCGATGAACGGGCAACCCGCCCTGGCACCGCCAGACCTGACGCCACCCTCCCTAACTCGAGGAGCCGATGGGCATTGAGGGACAGGCGTCGCGCGGGCACGGTGCGCCAGCAGTCGTGACTCGCCAGCGCATCGCGAGCAGCACCCGAGTCCTGATCGGTCTGGCGATCAGTGCTCTCTGTCTGGTACTCGCCTTTCGCAACGTCCCGCTCGATGACCTCGGCGGCGCGCTGGCCCAGGCCAACTACTGGTGGCTGGGGCCAGCCTTGGTCGCGCAGGGCCTCTCGATCCTGGCCCGAACCCGTCGCTGGCAGATCCTGCTGCTCGACCGGGTCGGGTTCGTCGAGCTGTTGTGGGCCCAGCTGGTCGGCTTCCTGGGCACGAATATCTTCCCACTGCGGGCCGGAGAGGCCGCCCGCGCGGTGGTGGTGAGCCGGCGCGCCCGGATCCCGCTCGTCGAGGTGAGCGCCAGCGTCCTGCTGGAGCGCGTCCTCGACGTGACGACCGTCCTCGTGCTCCTGGTCTGCCTGCTACCCTTCATGCAGGTGCCGGCGGCTGCCGCGGCGGCCGGCTTCGCGCTCGGCGTGGCGCTGGGCTGTACCATGTTCGTCCTCGCCATCCTCTTGCTGCTCGGGGACCGCGTCGACGAGGTCATTGCGCGGTGCGCTCGACCGTTGCCGGCCCGTGTGGGCGTCATGATCGTCGCGCGCTCGCGCGACCTGCTGGCCGGCCTCGACGTGGTCCGACACCCCCGAACGCTCGGCCGAGCGCTGGTCTGGTCGGCACTCACCTGGGCCGGCTCCGTCGCCAACTACTGGGCGGTGATCGAGGCCGTCAGCCCCGGCGCCACGTGGTTCGAGCCGACCTTTGCCGTCGTCGCGATCGCAATTGGGTTATCCGTGCCATCCAGCCCCGGCTTCGTCGGCGTGTTCCAGTTCCTCGGGCAGCAGGCGCTCGTCGCGCCGTTCCCCGAACGCTACTCTCCGGCGTCGGCGCTGAGCATCGCGCTGCTCACCCATACCCTGTACTACGTGTCGACGAGCGCGGCCGGCGTGCTCGGACTGGCACGGTTGGGCCTGTCGCTAGGTGCCCTCCGGCCGAATGGCCGCGGCGCGGCAGCCCGCTCAGTGGGAGTCGCATAGCTGCCATGGTCGGCCCCACGCCGACGGGAATGCCGATGCTTTCGGTTGTGATTCCGGCCTACAACGAGGAGAGTCGCCTGCCTCGCACGATTGGCGAGGTAAGCCGCCATCTCGCCGCGGTCGGTTTGGCCTATGAACTGCTTGTGGTTGACGATGGCAGCACCGACGCGACCAGCCGGGTGGTCAAGGACGCCTCCGCCGAGATCCAGCCATTCGGCTGTTGGTGACGCCCCATCGGGGCAAGGGCTACGCGATCCGCAGTGGGATGCTGGCGGCATGTGGCGACCGCATCGCGTTTGTCGACGCCGATCTGCCGATGCCGGTGGAAGACATCACACGACTGGCCGAGCAGCTCGACAGCTACCAGGTGGTCATCGCCTCGCGGGAGGGGCGGGCGCGCAGCGCATCGACGAGCCATATTTCCGGCACGTGATAGGCCGCGTGTTCAACGCCCTGAGCCAGATAGCTCAGCAGTCCGACCGCGCCCGCCAGGCAGCCCACCGTCACCAGGGTGCCGATCGTCGGGCCGGGCGTGCGGGACCCCGCACGATGATCCGGATGGGGTCGCCTGATCGGGGCACGCGCACCACCGCGTAGTCCTGAAACTGGCCGACGAGCACCTCGGCGGGACGAACTCGATGAGCGGGAAGGGACGACGTTCGTCTTCACCTCGCGCCGAGCGAGCCTGCGCGGGTAGGACAGCTCCACCGATCAACGTCGAAGCTGGGCCCCAGCGTCTTGATCCACGGCCGCTCGGGCTGGACGGCGTCAACGTCGAGCTTCGGCACCGAGTTGTTGAAGTAGTTGCGATCGTACCAGGCGCTGGGCAGATGGTCGAGGGTCCGCGAGCACGCGCGTGGCCGGACCGTACATACTGGCAGTCCAGACCTGGTGAAGGCCGAAGGCGACCTGGGCCGCGTCGCCGTGACCAGCAGACCGAGCAGCGCGCGGGCCGACGCGGAGGCGCTCGGCGCGCAGGTGGGCCGCATAGCGGCGGGCGATCAGCATCAGCCCGGGCCGCGCACAGTAGGACGTAGCTGCTCAGGCGGTAGGGAAACTGGATGACCTGCAGCACCTGCGGCAGCCCGGTCCCACCAGCGAATCGCCCCAGCGTGTCCATCACCCAGCATAGAACGGCCACCAAGCCGACGATGACCGCCGCGGTCAGGGCGAGCAACCGCGGCGGCGGACAAACGGGGCGCCGACGACGATGACGACGACCGCCGCCGCCAGCGGATGAGCGGCAACTGGACGTACAGTTGTGACAGGCCGTCGAGCCGATCGGCGAAGGGGAGATGCGCAGGAGCAAGCTGAAGACGTTGTCAACCGTCGTGAACCCAGTGTAGGCCAGGCCGACATTCGGGGAGTATCGGATCGTCTCGCGGTAGTTGACGAGTGGGATCAGGAACCAGGCGTTGGCGCCGAGGCCCAGCACGACACGTAGCAGCACCGCCCAGGCCGCGGCCAGGCCAGGCCGCGGCAGGCGGACACGGCCACCAGCTCCGTCCAGGCGCCGCGGGCGTAGGCGTTGGTGAGGTAGTAGGCGCCGCAGACGAACACCAGGCCGCAGGTAAGCGTGCTACCGCCGAGGCGGCCTGCCGCGCCAGCCAGGTCCAGCCGGCAAAGGCGGCGAACGCGGCGAGCAGATATGAGCCGACCCAGGCCGCCCACGCCGAGCCGAGCACCACCGCCGCGAGGGCCACCACGTAGTACAGCGTGCCGCCGTAGAAGGCGAATCAAGGGTAGAACCAGCCCAGCTTGACGCTGTTGTCGAAGAAGGTGGGGCTCAGGTGCTGCCGCACGTAGCTGGCCTGCTTCCCGACCGCGTACAGGTGGCCCTCCCAGATGTCCGTGTAGGCCCCCTGTCCGAGAAGCATCGGCAGCAGGAGGGCCGTCGCCACGCTCCAGCGCAACCGCGGCATCCCAAATCGGCCGCGAGCGGTACGCCGCCCGCCATCCCCGCGCCGCTCCCGCTACCGCGCGAAACGCAAGCGGTCAGGTGGCCGTGTTCGGCTCGGTCGGTTGCCGGATGGGCACGGCCGTGGCCGCCCGCCCAGCCAGACGAGGGTCATTCATGCCCGACCGTCGCGGGTGAGCTGAGGCGTTGCAAGCTCGGGGCCGCCCGGCGAACTCCGGGCGACCGCCGCACGCCGGACTGCGCGTTGCTGGCGCAGGCCGTATCGCACGATGCAGTGCAACGCGTCGAACCCGTCTTTCCACCCGATCTTCTTGCCCTCGGCGTAATCCCGCCCGTCGTAGGAGATGCCCACCTCGTAGATCCGCAGTCCCCGTGCGCGATCTTCGCCGTCACCTCGGGCTCGAATCCGAAGCGGTCCTGCTCCAGCCGGATCTCGATCACCTCACGGCGGAACAGCTTGTAGCAGGTCTCCATATCGGTGAGGTTCAGGTCGGTGAACGCGTTGCTGAGCGTCGTCAGGAGCTGGTTGCCCACGGCGTGCCAGAAGAACAGCACGCGACGCTGCGCGCCGCCGACGAAGCGCGACCCATAGACGACGTCCGCGTCGTGCTCCAGGCACGGCTGCAGGAGACGGACGTACTCGCGCGGGTCGTACCGAGGTCGGCGTCCTGGATGACCACGTAGTCGCCCCGAGCCGCCTTGATCCCCGCCCGCAGCACCGCGCCCTTGCCGCGGTTCACCGGCTGGAACAGCACGCGGAGCTCAGGACCCGGTGGCGCGCTGCCAGCTTCGCGCAGAGTCTCCCGCGTCCCATCCGTTGAGCCGTCGTCGACGACGATCAACTCCTTGCGCAACGGCACGGCCAGCACGCGTCTGACAATCTCGGCGACGGTCGCACGCTCGTTGAAGACCGGCATCACTACCGACAGCAGAATCTGGTCCAGTTGCGCCACGCATACCCCCTGCACTCACCTCCGCGGCGCGCTCGCCGCCGAGCGCCGAGCACTGCCCCATGCCTCACCGACGCAAGCGGCGGCGACCCTCTGCATGGGACTTGGGATCGTAACGATCAGCGTACCCAACGAGCAACAAGGGCCAGGGACATCGCCTGGCGACAACACTACAAACACGGCCTACTCCGGCCATGACTGGCCTGCTAGCCGAGCGATTCCTCGGCGTGCGCGATCGGTCGGGCCGCCGAGGACGAGCCCAAGCCGCCGATCGATTGAAAGGCTTGGACCCACTCCAGAGCTCACAATGCAGCAGCTGCTGTGGCAGGTCCCCTCACTTCTCCTCGATATACTCCTTCTGCTCGTTCACGCTCCAAACGTCATGCTCTTCATGGCCAGCCAGGATGTTCCTCGCGACGTAGAAGCCGGTCAATATCGAGTGATCCTGATTGTTGTATCTGAACAGTCCGCCGCGCCCACCAAGGTGGAGATTCCTGAAGGAGCCCACGAACTCCTTCGCCACTTCAAGAGAACGCTGATAATTGAAGTTGTAGACAGGATACGCGTTCGGGACCCGCTGAACGAATCCCTCACGGATGTGCTCGGGCTTTGCTAAGCCAATCCGCACGATCTCATCTTTGCCCAAAGAGATGAGATCGTGATCGCTCATTGTCCACAGTGCGTCTCCTTCAGACGCGAAGTACTCCATGGCAATGGGCGTGGCATCTTCCCCCTCCTTTACCATGTACGGACTCCAGTTTCTGAAGTTCTGGATCCTGCCCACGCGAACCGCCGGATCGTGTACATAGATCCACTGGTCCGGAAAGGGATTGCTCTCGACGATGAGGTTCACCGAGATGAAGTTCCGGAACTTCAATCGCTCAACCTGCGCCTTCACCGACTCCGGAGGCGAAAGGCGAAGCACCAGCTTGTCGAGAGGCATTGTCGAGACAACGCAATCAACCTTCCTGGAATGCAGGGTGTTCGTGGCATTGTCTCTCACGGTTACTCCCGACACCGTGCCGTCGGCTACTTCGAATGACATGACTTCGTAGTTGAGATGGACTCTTACACCTCGTGCGACCAGGAGATCGGTCATGCGCTCATACAGCATTCCAGGCCCGTACTTCGGGTAGTGAAAGTTGGTGATGATCGTTCTAGACCCGGGATTGATCTTGAAGACCGCGTTGATCATCGCCTTGAGCAAGTCGAAGTTCTGGATCCGCTGCGCCGCCCAGTCGGCCGAAAGCTCAGAGGTGGGGATGCCCCATACCTTCTCGGTATAGGACTTGAAGAACGTCTTGAAGAGCTTGTCGCCGAATCGGTTGGACACCCATTGATCGAACGTCTTCTCCTCTTTGTGGCGCTTGAATTGCCTCGCGAGCCAGCTGAGGACGATGAGAGAGGACCTACGCAGGCCCAGGTTGCCCAGGGCGTTCGACGCGGATAGAGGGTAGTCATAGAACTTGTTCTCGTAGTAAATCCTCGACAACCTCGACCTGGTGAGCATCTCGGCCCCGAGAAAGCTCCTGTAGAAGGCGTCGATCTCAGGGAACTTCGTATAGAAGCGGTGGCCACCAAGGTCAAAGCGGTAGCCGTTGCGCTGCAAGGTTTTCGCGATACCGCCAACCGCGCGGTCCATCTCGTAGATGTCTACGTCGAAGTCCTGAAGCCGATCTTGTCGGAACAGCTCGTAAGCGGTGGCGAGGCCAGCCGGCCCGGCGCCGATGATGGTCAGGTGTGTCATGAGACGGTGTGGGCTCGCAGTCTTCGTGTGATGGGCCGCTCCAGCGTCCGAGGGTCGCGCCGACCGGCGGCCGCCAGCACATCCGCACGGAGCGGCATCCTCCCCTTTTTGATACGGGAATACAACGAGGAGGCGCAAGCGAGTCTATCGGGTCGAGCCTCGATCGAGCGATCACTCGAGGGCGTAGATCTTCACGGTCGGGCCGGGCCGCGCCCGGGCGAAGAGGTTCCAGAACGGGCCGACGAACTCCTGGCCGGCGAACGGATACGCGGAGACCGGGCCGCCGTCGGCGGCCGGGCCAAACGTGGCGATC